>NZ_JBNWEM010000014.1:0-585 GCF_051162505.1 Luteimonas campi | reverse complement strand
GCCTCCTCCTTGATTTCGCTGCGAAGGCCCGCTGACCCCGACAGGCTGCGCCTGACCGGATTCGGAGGAAGCAGGGCGGGAGATGCAGGTAGGTCAATCGGCAGGGCAGGAGAAGCTAGGTAGGTCGATCGGCCTCGCGTGTCGTGATCGACAGTAGCGGCGACGGCAATACGTCATGCGTAACGTCTTCGATGTGCTGCATCGCGATCTGATGGGCCTGCCGGGGCCAGCGGGCCTTCTCCGCGAATGTCCCCCGGCCTGCGCCGGTGGCGCAGGCCTCCTCCTTGATTTCGCTGCGAAGGCCCGCTGACCCCGACAGGCTGCGCCTGACCGGATTCGGGGGAAGCAGGGCGGGAGATGTAGGTAGGTCGGTCGGGGGAAGCAGGGCGGAGAAGCCAGGTGGGTCGATCGGGCTCGCGTGGCGTGATCGACAGTAGTGGCGACGGCACTACGTCATGCGTAACGTCTTCGATGTGCTGGATCGCGATCTGATGGGCCTGCCGGGGCCAGCGGGCCTTCTCCGCGAATGTCCCCCGGCCTGCGCCGGTGGCGCAGGCCTCCTCCTTGATTTCGCTGCGAAGGCCC
>NZ_JBNWEM010000013.1:0-842 GCF_051162505.1 Luteimonas campi | reverse complement strand
CTGCCGCACCACACCAACGGCATGCGCTTCACCGCCTTCGACGCGGCCGGCCAGGTGCTGGCCACGCGCGACTACTACTCGGTCGGCGGCGGCTTCGTGGTCAACCAGGACGAGGCGGCCGAAGACCGCATCGTCGCCGACACCACGCCGCTGCCTTATCCCTTCCACAGCGGCGACGAGCTGCTGGCGCAGGCGCAGCAGCACGGCCTGACCATCGCCCAGATCATGCTGGAGAACGAGAAGAGCTGGCGCAGCGAGACCGAGATCGTGCAGGGCCTGCGCGAACTGTGGTCGGCGATGCAGGCCTGCGTGGCCCGCGGCATGCGCGAGGAAGGCACCCTGCCCGGAGGGCTGCACGTCCCGCGTCGCGCGCCGACGATGTACAAGGAACTGCTCTCGCGCCCCGAGGCGGCGATGCGCGACCCGTTGACCGTGCTCGACTGGGTCAACCTGTACGCACTGGCGGTGAACGAGGAGAACGCCGCCGGCGGGCGCGTGGTCACCGCGCCGACCAACGGCGCGGCGGGCATCATCCCGGCGGTGCTGCACTACTACGACCGCTTCTGTCCGGCCAGCAGCGAGCAGGGCGTGTTCGACTTCCTGCTCACCGCCGCGGCGGTGGGCATCCTCTACAAGGAAAACGCCAGCATTTCCGGCGCCGAGGTCGGCTGCCAGGGCGAGGTCGGCGTGGCCTGCTCGATGGCGGCGGCCGGCCTCACCGCCGCGCTGGGCGGCACGCCCGGGCAGATCGAGAACGCCGCCGAGATCGGCATGGAGCACAACCTCGGCCTGACCTGCGACCCGATCGGCGGCCTGGTGCAGATCCCCTGCATCGAGCGCAA
>NZ_JBNWEM010000012.1:0-1163 GCF_051162505.1 Luteimonas campi | reverse complement strand
TCAGCAACTGTCTTGAGGCGCGCCGCTCAAGCCAGTGCCAGGGCCTCGCTCCGCAGCTCGTCGCGCCGCCTGGCGTTGATGATTCCCAGCAGCTTCCGCATGCACGCGACCAGCGCCACTTTGCCGAGCTTTCCGCGCGCCCTAAGCTGCTGGTAGTGCGCCTTCATCACCGGATCCCAGCGCACGGCAGAGAGCGTGGCCATGTACAGGGCAACGCGGACTGGGGCACGGCCGCCCCGTATGCGGCGCTTGCCTTGCCCTTGTCCGCTGTCGTGGTTCATCGGTGCCACGCCGGTGAGCTTGGCGATCTGCCTGCGGTCCAGATGCCCGAGCTCTGGCAGCAGTGCGAGCACAGTGGCCTGGAACACGGGCCCCAACCCTTTGCTAGAGCGGAGCGCCGGCGTGGCGTGCTCGTTGATCAGCGCCTTCATCGTCTTCTCGATCGTCGCCAGCTCGCGAGCCAAGGCCGCTACGGTGCGAGCTACGAGCTTCTTGACCGGAGGCGGCGCCATGGCCGCCTGCTGCTTGTGGGCTTGAAGGGCGATCACGACCTGGCCGCGCCGACGCAGCCAGTCACGCAGCTCACGTTGCCAAGGCGGTGGCGCGACGTACGGGCGCAGCCGATCGGCGAACAGCCGGGCCATGAGCGCGAGCATCCGCGCATCGATGTCATCGGTCTTGGCCAGCTCGCCGGTGGCGCTGGCAAAGGCACGGGCTTGCCGCGGGTTGACCCGGGCGACCCACAAGCCAGCATCGCAACAGGCCTCGAGCAGCGGCTCTTCGTAGCCGCCGGTCGCTTCGACCACGATCCGAGTCGTCGCAGCTGCCCGCAACCTCTTGATCAACTTGACGATCCCGATGCGGTCGTTGGAAAACCTGGCCACGCCTGCGTGTCCATCCAGGGCCAGGTCCAGGCTGGCCTTGCCCACGTCTATCCCTGCTGCCGTCATCCCGATTCTCCGTTACAGTCGAGTGGCCGAGAGCATCGCGCCCGAGGCCCACGCTTATCAGTTCGAGTGCAACCTCGATCAACTGTTCGGGCGCAGGGCGCGAGATCCGGCGTGCGGCCCCTGCTGAATTACGGTGGTGCTGACACCGAGGCGTTATCGGGCGCGCACGTCGGGCTCTCGGCTCTTAGGCTAGGGGAAACTCAAGACATAAGG
>NZ_JBNWEM010000011.1:0-1375 GCF_051162505.1 Luteimonas campi | reverse complement strand
CGCCGTCGCGTTGTAGCCCGAGGCCGTGCTCCAGCTGCCGACCGACGTGCTGTTGAAGCCCGAGGCGTCCGCACGCCCGCCCACCGCCGTGCCGAAATCGCCCGAGGCCGTGGCCAGCCCGCCGAAGGCCGAGGACTCCTCGCCCGTGGCCGCGCTCTCGCCGCCCACCGCCGTCGACAGGTCGCCCGTCGCTTCGGCGAACGCGCCCACCGCCGTGGACTCGATGCCCGTGGCCGTGGCCAGCGCACCCGAGGCCGTCGCGCCATCGCCGCTGGCCAGGGCGCCCGCACCCGACGCCGTTGCCGCGAAGCCTTCGGCCACGCTCTCGCTGCCCACCGCCGTGGCGTACTCGCCGAGCGCCGCGGCCGCCGCGCCCACCGCCAACGCATTGGCCTGCTCGGCCACCGCGTTGAAGCCCACCGCCGTCGCCTGGTCGGCCAGCGCGAACGCGCCGCTGCCCAGCGCCGAAGCGCCTTCGCCCAGCGCCGTCGCCGACTCGCCCGCCGCCGTGGCGTACTCGCCTTCCACATAGGCCGCGTTGTCCGCGCCCTCGCCGCCGCTCGCCGCGAAGTAGCGCGTGTGCTCGGTCGCACCTTCCAGCTGCGCCAGGTTCACCGCATCGGTCGCCTCGGTGCCCGCCGCCACGTTGGTGATCTGGCGCTCCGCGCCCGCCGCACCCACCGACACGCTGTTGTCGCGGTCCGCTTCCGAACCCGCGCCCAGGGCCACGCTATTGGTGGCGCTGGCATCGGCCAGGAAGCCCACCGCGGTCGAGTCCTCGCCGCTGGCCGACGAGCCGCTGCCCAGCGCGCTCGCACCGTCCGCCGTCGCGTAGGCGAGCGTGCCCAGCGTCGTGGCCTGCACGCCCGTCGCTTCGGCCAGCGTGCCCACCGAGGTCGCGCCCAGTCCCGTCGCCCAGGCACCGTTGCCGATCGCCGTCGAGGCGATGCCGCTGGCTTCCGTGGTCTGCAGGATGAACCCGGGGAACCCGATCACCAGATCGCCGTAGTCGGCAATGCCGCCCACCGCCAGGCCGTAGTCGCCGGTGGCTTCGCTGCCGTAGCCCACCGCCGTCGCGAACCCGCCCGTCGCCTGGCTGAAGCTGCCCAGGGCACTCGAGCCATCGGTCGCGGCATTGCTGCGGTAGCCGTAGGCCGAGGACTGCACGCCGTCGGCAACAGAGCCGGCACCGGTCGCGGTGCTGAACGCGCCGTTGGCCTGCGCACCTGCGCCGAACGCACTCGCGGCCTGCGCCGAGGCCGTCGTGGTCTGGTCGAGCAGCACCGCGCCCGTGTCCGGATCCTCCACGTAGAGGCTGCCGCCCACCGCCGTCGCGCTGTCGGCCGTCGCCGTGGCGTTGTAGCCCGAGGCCGTC
>NZ_JBNWEM010000010.1:0-5525 GCF_051162505.1 Luteimonas campi | reverse complement strand
CAATAAAAAACCCCCAGCCTTGTGGGCTGGGGGTTTGGGGTAAAGACCCTGGCGATGACCTACTCTCGCATGCGGCTGCACACTACCATCGGCGCGTTTGCGTTTCACTTCCGAGTTCGGAATGGGATCGGGTGGTTCCACAAAGCTATTGTCACCAGGGAGAGGGTGGAGGGTCGCCAGCGCATCGGTGGGGTCCACGGATGTGCAGCGCACACGCTCTCAGAGGGGGGAAGTAGCGAACGGGTTGGTCTTGACTGTCGCGACATGATCGCAGAGTCCAAGGCCACTTGAGGTTATATGGTCAAGCCACACGGATCATTAGTACTGGTTAGCTCAACGCATTACTGCGCTTACACACCCAGCCTATCAACCACCTGGTCTTGATGGTTCCTTCAGGGGGCTTGTGCCCCGGGAGATCTCATCTTGAGGCGCGCTTCCCGCTTAGATGCTTTCAGCGGTTATCGCTTCCGAACATAGCTACCCGGCAGTGCCACTGGCGTGACAACCGGAACACCAGAGGTTCGTCCACTCCGGTCCTCTCGTACTAGGAGCAGCCCCTCTCAAATCTCCAACGCCCATGGCAGATAGGGACCGAACTGTCTCACGACGTTCTGAACCCAGCTCGCGTACCACTTTAAATGGCGAACAGCCATACCCTTGGGACCGACTACAGCCCCAGGATGTGATGAGCCGACATCGAGGTGCCAAACACCGCCGTCGCTATGGACGCTTGGGCGGTATCAGCCTGTTATCCCCGGAGTACCTTTTATCCGTTGAGCGATGGCCCTTCCATACAGAACCACCGGATCACTAAGTCCTACTTTCGTACCTGCTTGATCCGTCGATCTTGCAGTCAAGCACGCTTATGCCTTTGCACACAGTGCGCGATGTCCGACCGCGCTGAGCGTACCTTCGAGCTCCTCCGTTACTCTTTGGGAGGAGACCGCCCCAGTCAAACTACCCACCACACACGGTCCCCGACCCGGATTACGGGCCCAGGTTAGAACGTCAAGCACGACAGGGTGGTATTTCAAGGATGGCTCCACCCCAGCTGGCGCCAGGGTTTCACAGCCTCCCACCTATCCTACACAGACGAACTCAACGTTCAGTGTGAAGCTATAGTAAAGGTTCACGGGGTCTTTCCGTCTTGCCACGGGAACGCTGCATCTTCACAGCGATTTCAATTTCACTGAGTCTCGGGTGGAGACAGCGCCGCTGTCGTTACGCCATTCGTGCAGGTCGGAACTTACCCGACAAGGAATTTCGCTACCTTAGGACCGTTATAGTTACGGCCGCCGTTTACCGGGGCTTCGATCAAGAGCTTCGCCTTGCGGCTGACCCCATCAATTAACCTTCCGGCACCGGGCAGGCGTCACACCCTATACGTCCACTTTCGTGTTTGCAGAGTGCTGTGTTTTTGATAAACAGTCGCAGCGGCCTGGTCACTTCGGCCTCCCCCAGCTATTCACCAGAAGAGGCGCACCTTCTCCCGAAGTTACGGTGCTATTTTGCCTAGTTCCTTCACCCGAGTTCTCTCAAGCGCCTGAGAATTCTCATCCTACCCACCTGTGTCGGTTTACGGTACGGTCTGCGTAAGCTGAAGCTTAGGAGCTTTTCCTGGAAGCGTGATATCAGCAGCTTCGTCCTAATGGACTCGTCCTTAGTCTCAACGTTGCGCCCCCGGATTTGCCTAAGGGCACCGCCTCAACTCTCTCACCGGGACAACCAACGCCCGGCCTGCCTAACCTTCTCCGTCCCTCCATCGCACTTACGCGAGGTGCTGGAATATTAACCAGCTTCCCATCGACTACGCATTTCTGCCTCGCCTTAGGGGCCGACTCACCCTGCGTCGATTAACGTTGCGCAAGGAAACCTTGGGCTTTCGGCGTGCGGGCTTTTCACCCGCATTATCGTTACTCATGTCAGCATTCGCACTTCCGATACCTCCACGGGACTTCTCAATCCCGCTTCGCAGGCTTACGGAACGCTCCTCTACCGCGCATATATAAATATATGCACCCCAAGCTTCGGTTCTGTGCTTAGCCCCGTTAAATCTTCCGCGCAGACCGACTCGACCAGTGAGCTATTACGCTTTCTTTAAAGGGTGGCTGCTTCTAAGCCAACCTCCTGGCTGTCTGTGCCTTTCCACATCGTTTCCCACTTAGCACAAAATTTGGGACCTTAGCTGTGGGTCTGGGTTGTTTCCCTTTTCACGACGGACGTTAGCACCCGCCGTGTGTCTCCCATGCATTCCGTCTCGGTATTCGGAGTTTGCAATGGTTTGGTAAGTCGCGATGACCCCCTAGCCATGACAGTGCTCTACCCCCGAGAGGATTCACATGAGGCGCTACCTAAATAGCTTTCGAGGAGAACCAGCTATCTCCGGGTTCGATTAGCTTTTCACTCCTAATCACACCTCATCCCCTACCTTTGCAACGGGAGTGGGTTCGGGCCTCCAGTACCTGTTACGGTACCTTCACCCTGGGCATGACTAGATCACCCGGTTTCGGGTCTATTGCCTGCGACTATGCGCCCTGTTCAGACTCGGTTTCCCTTCGCCTCCCCTATACGGTTAAGCTCGCCACAGACAATAAGTCGCTGACCCATTATACAAAAGGTACGCAGTCACCCCGAAGGGCTCCTACTGCTTGTACGCACACGGTTTCAGGGTCTATTTCACTCCCTTCACCAGGGTTCTTTTCGCCTTTCCCTCACGGTACTGGTTCACTATCGGTCGGTCAGGAGTATTTAGCCTTGGAGGATGGTCCCCCCATGTTCAGACAGGGTTTCACGTGCCCCGCCCTACTCAATTTCATCTGCATAGCCCTTTCGCATACAGGGCTGTCACCTTCTATGGCCGGCCTTTCCAGACCGCTTTGCTAGAACTACACAGACTTTTGGGCTGTTCCCCGTTCGCTCGTCACTACTCAGGGAATCTCGGTTGATTTCTTTTCCTACGGTTACTTAGATATTTCAGTTCACCGCGTTCGCCTTGCATGGCTATGTATTCACCATGCAATACTCCTTGCGGAGTGGGTTTCCCCATTCGGACATTGCCGGATCAAAGCTTGTTGCCAGCTCCCCGACACTTTTCGCAGGCTGCCACGTCCTTCATCGCCTCTGACCGCCAAGGCATCCACCGTGTGCGCTTATTCGCTTGACCATATAACCCCAAGTCGCCTCGGAGTTTGCAGTGCCGGTGGTTACAAGCCACCGACGCGAATATTGCAACGACTCAAATAAGGAATCTTTCGATTCCCGCCTTAGCCTCTACGACACGTCTGGACAGCTTCGTCTCAAACGCTCGCTACTTCCCTTGTTGTCAAAGAACGCTCACCGGCTTCAGCGCCGATGGGCTTCTAAACTTTGTGTGTGCGCAGACACAATCCGCTTCCAAACCTGGTGGAGCCTGTCGGGATCGAACCGACGACCCCCTGCTTGCAAAGCAGGTGCTCTCCCAGCTGAGCTAAGGCCCCGTAGAAAACCAGAATCAGGTTTCCCGACCGAGCCTGGGCCCGAGTGGTGGGTCTGGGAGGACTCGAACCACCGGCCTCACCCTTATCAGGGGTGCGCTCTAACCACCTGAGCTACAGACCCAGTCTGTTTGTGCGGATTGTGCAGGTTACTTGTGCGGACGTCTGGACAGGCAATTAGCTGTCTTTAGTCTCTAAAGGAGGTGATCCAGCCGCACCTTCCGATACGGCTACCTTGTTACGACTTCACCCCAGTCATCGGCCACACCGTGGCAAGCGCCCTCCTTGCGGTTAGGCTACCTGCTTCTGGTGCAACAAACTCCCATGGTGTGACGGGCGGTGTGTACAAGGCCCGGGAACGTATTCACCGCAGCAATGCTGATCTGCGATTACTAGCGATTCCGACTTCACGGAGTCGAGTTGCAGACTCCGATCCGGACTGAGAGAAGGTTTCTGGGATTGGCTTGCCCTCGCGGGTTCGCAGCCCTCTGTCCTTCCCATTGTAGTACGTGTGTAGCCCTGGCCGTAAGGGCCATGATGACTTGACGTCATCCCCACCTTCCTCCGGTTTGTCACCGGCGGTCTCCTTAGAGTTCCCACCATTACGTGCTGGCAACTAAGGACAAGGGTTGCGCTCGTTGCGGGACTTAACCCAACATCTCACGACACGAGCTGACGACAGCCATGCAGCACCTGTGTTCCGGTTCCCGAAGGCACCCCTCGATCTCTCAAGGGTTCCGGACATGTCAAGGCCAGGTAAGGTTCTTCGCGTTGCATCGAATTAAACCACATACTCCACCGCTTGTGCGGGCCCCCGTCAATTCCTTTGAGTTTCAGTCTTGCGACCGTACTCCCCAGGCGGCGAACTTAACGCGTTAGCTTCGATACTGAGTGCCAAATTGCACCCAACATCCAGTTCGCATCGTTTAGGGCGTGGACTACCAGGGTATCTAATCCTGTTTGCTCCCCACGCTTTCGTGCCTCAGTGTCAGTACTGGTCCAGGTAGTCGCCTTCGCCACGGATGTTCCTCCTGATCTCTACGCATTTCACTGCTACACCAGGAATTCCACTACCCTCTACCGTACTCTAGCCCGCCAGTTTCCAATGCAATTCCCAGGTTGAGCCCAGGGCTTTCACATCAGACTTAACGAACCACCTACGCACGCTTTACGCCCAGTAATTCCGAGTAACGCTTGCACCCTTCGTATTACCGCGGCTGCTGGCACGAAGTTAGCCGGTGCTTATTCTTTGGGTACCGTCATCCCCGTCGGGTATTAATCGACAGGATTTCTTTCCCAACAAAAGGGCTTTACAACCCGAAGGCCTTCTTCACCCACGCGGCATGGCTGGATCAGGCTTGCGCCCATTGTCCAATATTCCCCACTGCTGCCTCCCGTAGGAGTCTGGACCGTGTCTCAGTTCCAGTGTGGCTGATCATCCTCTCAGACCAGCTACCGATCGTCGCCTTGGTGGGCCTTTACCCCGCCAACTAGCTAATCGGACATCGGCTCATCTATCCGCGCGAGGTCTTGCGATCCCCCGCTTTCTCCCGTAGGACGTATGCGGTATTAGCGTAAGTTTCCCTACGTTATCCCCCACGTATAGGCAGATTCCGATGTATTCCTCACCCGTCCGCCACTCGCCACCCAGAGAGCAAGCTCTCCTGTGCTGCCGTTCGACTTGCATGTGTTAGGCCTGCCGCCAGCGTTCACTCTGAGCCAGGATCAAACTCTTCACTTAAATTTTTCGGCCAGATCCGAAGATCCAACCTAATCGCTTGAGTGCAGTCGTCGCTCCTGAGCCCCAATTACTCGCTTGCATCTGCATGCATTTGAATTGACTTGTTGCTCTGTTACGAACGTCTGCAAGATGGACAGTCATCCACCCGCCAGACGCCCGCACAAGTCACCTGCGCACACTGTCAAAGATCTTCGAAACACCGGCCTCAGCGCCTGGGTTCCGCCCCGAAGCGTTTCGCTCCAGGAAGCCGCACATTCTGTCACGGCCTTCTCGCTTCGTCAACACCCCGTGAGGGGTCTCGACCTCCCTTC
>NZ_JBNWEM010000009.1:0-37166 GCF_051162505.1 Luteimonas campi | reverse complement strand
GTAGGTCATCGCCAGGGTCTTTACCCCAAACCCCCAGCCCACAAGGCTGGGGGTTTTTTATTGGGCGCGACTGCGCGCGACCTGCTTCGTCCAAGCCGTTATGTACTGCCTGAGGAAATCGACCGAGGCTGACAGCCAGCTTCGGGCTCCAGATATCGACGGCGCTACCCTTCCGGCAGGCAGGAGGGCTGCTCTAGCCCATGCCTCGCGCTGCAGCGGTGCTGCCGCACGCAACTGGATGGTGTCGGCGCGGTGCGCCGCGAGGCGCAAGGGATCAGGCGAACAGCAACTGCTGCTGTACCGGCGAGAAGCTGCGCCGGTGGTGCGGACACGGGCCGTGTTCGCGCAGTGCGGCCAGGTGCAGCGGCGAAGGGTAGCCCTTGTGCTGGTCGAAGCCGTACTGCGGAAACTGCGTATGCAGTTCCACCATTGCCCGGTCGCGCGCGACCTTGGCCAGGATGGAGGCTGCCATGATGGCCGGCTCCAATCCGTCGCCTCCAACCAAGGCTTCGGCCGGGCAGGGCAGGCCGGTCGGCAGCCGGTTGCCGTCGATGCGGGCATGCGTGGCCGCCGGATCCAGCGCGCACAGGGCGCGGCGCATGCCGGTCAGCCGCGCCTGCAGGATATTGATGGCGTCGATCTCGTCGACAGGCACGAACTCGACGCGCCAGGCGATGGCACGCGCGGTAATCAGCGGATACAGCGCCTCGCGCCTGGCCGCAGTGAGCTTCTTCGAATCGTCGAGGCCGTCGATCCTGCGGCGTGGATGCAGGATCACCGCCGCCACGACCACAGGCCCGGCAAGGGGGCCGCAGCCGGCCTCGTCCACGCCGGCGACCAGTCGCTTCATCGCCGCGGCTCCAGCAATGCGGCGATCGCCTCGGCCGAAGAGGCGGAGGCGTCGCGACGCAGTTCGAGATGCAGGTCGCGGTAGATCGGCTCCAGGGCCGCGCCGGCGGCCGGATCGCCGAACCATTGCAGGACGGCATCGGCCAACTTCTGCGGCGTGCAGTCGTCCTGCATCAGTTCCGGGGCGATGGTCTGGCCGGCGAGCACGTTGGGCAGGGCGTAGCGGTCGACCTTGAGCAGCCCGAGTGCGCGGACGATCCGGTAGGTGCTGGCTGCGATGCGGTACCCGACCACCATGGGACGCTTGGCCAGCATGGCCTCGAGCGTCGCGGTGCCCGAGGCCAGCAGGACCACATCCGAAGCGACCATGGCATCGCGCGCGCGGCCGTCAAGCAGCATGGCGCAGCCTGCCGGTAGCGGCGAGGCGGCCAGCAGCGCCCGGATCGCCTCCGCACAGGCCGGCGTCGCGGCCGGGACCAGCACCCGCAGGCCCGGTATCTGCGCTGCGACGCGCTGCGCAGCTTCGAGGAACACGGCGCCCAGCCGTTCGATTTCGCCCAACCGAGAGCCGGGCAAGACGGCCAGCACGGGGACGTCGTCGGGCAGGCCGAGTTCGGCGCGTGCGCGCCGGCGGTCGGGATTGAGCGGCATCGCGTCGGCCATGGGGTGCCCGACGAAGCGCGCGTCCACCCCGTGCCTGGCGTAGATCTCCGGCTCCATTGGGAACAGGCACAGCACGCGATCGGCACTGCGGCCGATCTTCGCCGCGCGCCCCTGCCGCCAGGCCCAGACCGAGGGGCTGACGTAGTGGACCGTCGGCATGCCGCGCCGCTTGAGCGCGCGCTCGAGCCCCAGGTTGAAGTCGGGTGCGTCGATGCCGACAAACACGTCCGCCCGCCAGTCGAGGATGCGCCGGCGCAGGGCGCGGCGCAGCCGCAGCAATCGCGCCAGGTGGCGCAGCACTTCGCTCAGGCCCATCACCGCAAGTTCCGACGCGTCGTGCCAGGTGTCGACGCCGGCGTCGCGCATCGCAGCTCCGCCCACGCCGGCGAACTCGGCATGCGGGAACCGGCCGCGCAGCGCTTCCACCAGGCCGGCACCGAGCTGGTCCCCGGACGCTTCGCCTGCACACAGCGCTATCCGGAGCCGCGGCTGTGCCTCCGCCGCGGTCAGAGCGGGTCCAGATGCGCCCACCGTGTCGAGACTCTGGATTCCTGGACTGGAACTGACCTGGCTCATGCGCCGCCCGCGCGCTCAGCGCAGCAGCGGCCGCTCGCCGCTCTCGATGAAATCGAGCATCGCACGCACCTCGCTGCTGCCGGCGGCGGCGATTTCCTCGAGCTCGACGCGCGCTTCGTCGAGCTTGGCGTCGCCCATGTAGAGCGCGCGGTAGGCGCGACGGATCGCGGAGATGCGCTGCGCGTCGAAGCCGCGCCGCTTCAGGCCCTCGGCGTTGATACCGCGCGGGCGCGCGTACTTGTCCTGCGCCACCATCAGGAAGGGCGGTACGTCGCCGTTGACGAAGGCTCCCATGCCGATGAAGGCATGCGCGCCGATCCGGCAGAACTGGTGTACGCCGGCGAAACCGCTCAGGATGACGTGGTCCTCGACCACCACGTGGCCGGCGAGCGAGGCGTTGTTGGAAAACACGCAGTGGTTGCCGACGATGCAGTCGTGGGCGACGTGCGTGTATGCCAGCAGCCAGTTGTCGCTGCCGATGCGGGTCACGCCGCCGCCGTCGCCGGTGCCACGATTGAGGGTGACGAACTCGCGGATCAGGTTGCGATCGCCGATTTCCAGCGACACCCGCTCGCCACCGTACTTCTTGTCCTGCGGATCGCCGCCGATGGCGGCGTGGCCGACGATCCGGTTCTCACGCCCGATGCGCGTGGGGCCGTGCAGACTGCAATGCGGGCCCACCTCGGTCCCGTCGCCGATCTCCACTTCGGGACCGACCAGGGTGAACGCGCCGATCGACACCCCTTCGCCGAGGCGAGCGGCTGGATCCACCACCGCGGTCGGATGGATGCCGGACTGCTTCATGTCAGCTGCGCACCTCGGCGCACAGGATGTCGGCGCAGGCGACCTGCTCGCCTTCCACGCGCGCGATCCCGCAGTACAGCGTCATGTTGCGGATCTCGCGACGGATCTCGACCTCGAGCTCGAGCCGGTCCCCCGGGACCACCATGCGCGAGAACTTGGCGTTGTCGACCTTGACCAGCACCGACAGGCGCCCGCTCATGCTGCCGCCGTGGGTGAGCTGGGAGAGCACGCCGCCAGCCTGGGCAAGGGACTCGATCACCAGCACGCCGGGCATCACCGGGCGATCCGGAAAGTGGCCCTGGAAGAAGTGCTCGTTGCCGCTGACGTTCTTGTAGGCGCGCACGCGCTTGCCGTGTTCGAACTCCACCACCCGGTCGATGAGCAGGAACGGAAAGCGGTGGGGCAACAGTTCGTGGATGCCGTTGAGGTCGATCGGTAGCTTGACCTGCTGGTTCATTCGTTTCCCTTTGTCGGCAGGCGCAGGCGCCGGGCCAGTGCGTCGAGCTGCTTGAAGCGGACCGCATTGCGGCGCCAACTGCGGCTGTCCATGAGTGGTGTGCCGGAAGAATACTCCCCCGGTTCGCGGATCGAATGCGTCACCAGGCTCATGGCCGTGACCATCACCCGGTCGCAGATTTCAAGGTGGCCGGCGATGCCAGCGGCGCCGCCGATCATGCAGTATCGCCCGACCGTAGTGCTGCCGGCCACGGCCACGCAGCCGGCCATCGCGGTATGCGCGCCGATGCGAACGTTGTGCGCGATCTGGATCTGGTTGTCGAGGCGGACGTCGTGCTCGAGCACCGTGTCCTCGATCGCGCCGCGGTCGATGGTGGTATTGGCGCCGATTTCGCAGTCGTCCCCGATGCGCACGCCGCCCAGCTGCGGCACCTTGATCCAGTGCGGTTCGTCGCCTTCCCGGTCGAGCGCGAGCCCGAACCCGTCCGCGCCGAGCACCGCGCCCGGGTGCACCAGGACGCGCTGGCCCAGATGCACGCGGCGGACCAGCGTCACGCGCGCGACCAGGACGCTGCCGGAGCCGACCGTGCAACCCTCACCGATCACGCAGCCGGGTCCGATGGCAGCGCCGGCCGCGATCCTGCTGCGGGGCCCGATGCTCGCGTGTGGCCCGACCGACGCGTCGGCGTCGACCTCGGCGTCGGGATGGACAAAGGCGCTCGGGTGCACGCCGGCCTCGACCGGCCTGGCCGGCTCGAACAGCGCCGCGATCCTGGCAAAGGCCACGTAGGGATCGCGCGCGATCAGCAGGTCGCGCGTGGCGCCCTCGGCGTCGGCCGCGCGCACCACGACCACGCCGGCGCGGGACTGCGCCAGCTGGCCCCGATACTTCGAGTTGGCCAGGAACGACAATTGCGACGGGCCGGCCGCGGCCAGCGTCCCGACGCCCTCGACCGGTTTCGAGGCGTCGCCCTGCAGGGCGAGCCCGAAGCGTTCGGCGAGCTCTCCCGCGGTGATCGTGATGCCGGGGCGGGGCATGGGTCCGGCTGGCGGCTAGAACGCGCCGCCGAAGGTGAACTGCAGGCGCTCGAGCTCGTCGCCCTCCACCAGCACCCGTCCGTTGCTGTCGCGGATCGCATCCTGACTGCGGATCGGGAACGCGTAGCTGATCGAGATCGGGCCCACGGGCGCGCGCCACATCAGCGCGATGCCGGCGGAGGCGCGCAGGTCGCTGCTTTCGAACGCGTCGACGTTGCGGAACACGTTGCCGAAGTCGACGAACGCCGACACGCGCGCGGCCGGCGACTTGATCAGCTGCGGGAAGAACATCTCCAGCGAGCCCACCGTCTTGAGCGAACCGCCGACCGGCTGCAGGAAGCTGCTGTTGAACGCGGCCTCGCGCGGGCCCAGCGTGTTGTCGCGGAAGCCGCGGACCGAACGCGCGCCACCGGCATAGAAGTTCTCGAAGAACGGGAGGCCGGTAGCGATCAGGGTCTTGTCGTAGACCGAGCCTTCGCCGCACTCGCCATCGATGGTCGGCACCGGCGTGGGCGCCGCGCCGCCGCCCGGCGGTAGCGGCTGGTCGCCCAGCCGGCGGCAGAACGTGCGATAGACGTCGTCGCCGTAGCTGTCGCCGTAGCCGAGCTCGAAACGGGTGTTGAGCACCAGCGCGCGGTTGATCGGCCAGTACTTGGAGAACTCGTAGTTGAGCTTGTAATACTCGACCGTGGAGCCGGGCAGGGTGGTTTCCAGCGACACGCGCTGCATGGTGCCGCGGGTGGGCTGCAGGAAATCGTTGCGCGAATCGCGCGCCCAGGCCAGCTCGGTCCGCCATGCATGGAAGGTGCGCACGCCGACCGCGTCGATGTAATCGACGATCGACTGCGGCGAGGAGCCGCGCCAGGCGAAGATCTGGTTGCGGTCGATGCCGACCAGCGCCGAGATCGTGTCCGATTCGGTGATCGGCAGGCCCAGGATCATCTGGCCGGCCGCGTTGGTCGAGGAGAACTGCGCGGTATTGAACTCGGAGTTGTCGAACTCGCGCCACCAGAGGTTGTAGCCGAGCGACAGGCCCTCGTCGGTGAAGTAGGGATTGAGGAACGAGAACGAATAGCGCTGCAGGTAGACGTTGCGCTGCGCTTCCACCGAAACCCGGTTGCCGCTGCCGAGGAAGTTGTTCTGCGACAGCTGCACCGAGGTGGTCAGGCCCGCCAGCTGCGAATAACCGACGCCGAACACGAAGCTGCCGGAGGTGGTTTCGGTGACGCTGAACACCACGTCGACCTCGTCGTTGCTGCCCGGCACGGGCTGGGTTTCGACGTTCACGCTCCCTGATTCGAAGTAGCCCAGGCGCTGCAGGCGGACCTTGGAGCGGTCGATGGCGGCCTGCGAATACCAGGAGCCCTCGAACTGGCGCATCTCGCGCCGCATCACCTCATCGGAGGTGCGGGAGTTGCCGCGGAACACGATGCGGCGCACGTTCACGCGCGGACCCGGGACCACCTGCAGCTTGACGCCGACCGTGCGCTTCTCGCGGTCGATCTCGGGAATCGTGTTGACCTGGGCGAAGGCGTAGCCGATGTTGCCGAGCGTGGCGGTGATCGCGTCGGACGACAGTTCCAGCAGGGCGCGGGAGAACACCATGCCCTCGCGGGTCATGACCAGCCCCTGGATGTCTTCCTTGGGCAGGATCGTGTCGCCGGTGACCTCCACCGACGAGATGGTGTAGATCTCGCCCTCGGTCAGGCCGGCGGTGATGAACATGTCGCGCTTGTCGGGGCTGATCGAAACCTGGGTGTTGTCGATGCTGAAATCGACGTAGCCGCGGTCCAGGTAGTAGTTGTGCAGTTTTTCGAGGTCGCCCGACAGCTTTTCCTTCGAATACTGGTCGTCGCGGCGGTACCAGCTGAGCCAGTTGCTCTCGCCCGATTCCCAGGAGTCGGTCAGGTCTTCCTGTTCGAAGATCTCGTTGCCGATCAGGTTGATGTGGCGGATCTTGGCGGCCTTGCCCTCGTTGACGTCGATCGTGACGTCGACGCGGTTGCGATCCAGGCGCGAGACCGTGGGCTTGATCTCGACGTTGTACTTGCCGCGGTTGTTGTACTGCCGGGTCAGTTCCTGGGTCACGCGGTCCAGGGCGAGGCGGTCGAAGGTCTCGCCTTCCGACAGCCCGATGTCGTTGAGGCCCTTGGTCAGGTCCTCGGTCTTGATGTCCTTGTTGCCGGTCAGGGTCAGCTTGTTGATCGCCGGGCGCTCGGTCACGGTGATCACCAGGATGTCGCCCTGGCGGCCGACCTGGATGTCCTCGAAGAAGCCGGTGCGGTACAGCGCACGCACCGCCTCGGCGACGCGGGTCTGGCTGATCGTGTCGCCGCGTTCGATCGGCAGGTAGGTGAACACCGTGCCCGCGCCGATGCGCTGCAGGCCGTCGATGCGGATGTCGCTGACCGTGAAGGCGCCGGCCGGTTGCACCGCCGCCGGCTGCGGCACCGCGAATGCCGCCTGCGGATCGACGGCCTGCTGGGCCCAGGCGGGTGCGATCGCGGTCGCGAGGGCGAGTGCAAGCAGGCGGCGGGCGGGGGTACGCGTCATCGATCGATCCGGATTGGGGAAGTGCTCCATTGCTGACGCAATGGCGGTCGGGAGGCGGGGCATCAGCGCACCAGCTGGAGAATGTCGTTGTAGAACGCCAGGCCCATCAGGCCAGCGAGCAGCACCAGGCCGACATACTGCCCGGCAGCCATCGCACGTTCGCTTAACGGACTGCCCTTGACCAACTCGATAAGGTAATACAACAGGTGTCCCCCGTCCAAGAGCGGGATCGGCAGCAGGTTGAGGATGGCGATGCTCAGCGAAAGCAGCGCCAGAATAGTCAGGTACCAGGCCACGCCCTGGCTGGCGTAGGCATTGGTGGCCCGGGCGATGGTCAGCGGGCCGGCCACCGTATTCTCGAGGGCCAGCCGGCCGGTGAAGGCGCGCTGGATCATGCCAAGCAGCTGCCCGCTGAGGTGGCCGACCTCGCGCGCGGCCACCGGGATCGCCGCCAGCGGCCCGTATTGCTGGAGGGCGTCCTTGGGCGGCAGTTCGATCCGGCGCGGCGCCTCGATGCCCAGCACCCAGCGTCGCCCGGCCTCGCCGCCCTCGACCTCGCGCGGACTGAGCGGGAACGCCAGGCGCTCGCCGTCGCGGGTGACTTCGATCATCGCGTCGCCCCCGCGCTCGCCCAGCGCCTGGACCAGCGGGCCGATGTCGTCGAAACGTTCCACCGGTCGGCCATCGATGGCGGTGATGCGGTCGCCTTCGGCCAGGGTGCCCCAAGCCGCGCCGTCGGGCAGCACCCGGCCCACGTCGGCAGGCACCGTGAAGTGGCGCGGGACCAGGCCGATGCTGTGCAGCACCTGGCGCTGGTCGAAATCCTCGGGCAGGGCAGAGAGGGCCAGGGTCACCTGGCGCTCGCGGCCGTCGCTGTCGACCACGCGCAGCGGCACATCCTTGCGGTCCAGCGCGGCCGGCAGCAGCGCCATCTGCAGCTCCATCCAGGTGGGCGTCTCGCGGTCGCCGAGCGCCAGCACGCGATCGTCGCTGTGCAGCCCGGACTGGGCGGCGATGCCGGTGGACGGCCCCAGCACCGGCGCGTAGTCCGGCCGCCCGATCACGAACATCGCCCACAGCAGGCCGAAGCAGAGCAGCAGGTTGGCGGCCGGGCCTGCGGCCACGATCGCGATGCGCTTCCACACCGACTGGCGGTTGAAGGCGCGGCCGGCTTCGGCCGGGGGCACGTCGACCTCGCGCTCGTCGAGCATCTTGACGTAGCCGCCCAGCGGAATCGCGGCGATCCGGTATTCGGTCCCGTCCCGGGCCGTGCGCTGCCACAGGGCGCCGCCGAACCCGATGGAGAAGCGCAGCACGCGCACGCCGCACCGGCGCGCGACCCAGAAATGGCCGAATTCGTGGATGGTCACCAGGATGCCGAGGCTGACCAGCAGCCACCAGGCAGCGCCGAGGAACTCAGTCATGGCGGCGGATCATCCGATGGCACCTGTGGCGATGGCGTGGCTGACGTGGTGGCGCGCGCGGGCGTCTGCCTCGCCCAGCGCCGCCAGCGATTGTGCCGGTTCCGTCGCGATCGCGGCGAGGGCCGCTTCGACCAGCGCCGCGATCGACAGGAAACCGATGCGGCCCTGAAGAAAGGCTGAAACAGCCACTTCGTTGGCGGCATTGAGTACCGCCGGCGCCGTGCCGCCGGCGCGCAGCGCCTCGCGGGCCAGGCGCAGGCAGGGGAAGGTGTCCATGTCCGGGGGTTCGAACTCGAGCCGGCCCTGGCTGGCCAGGTCCAGCGGCCCGACCCCCGATGCGATGCGCGCCGGCCACCCCAGGCCCACCGCCAGCGAGGTCCGCATGTCGGGCAGGCCGAGCTGGGCCAGCGTGGAGCCGTCGATGAATTCCACCAGCGAGTGCACCAGGCTCTGCGGGTGCACCAGCACGTCCAGCCGCGCGTCCGGCAGCCCGAACAGGTGGTGGGCCTCGATCAGTTCCAGCCCCTTGTTCATCAGCGTCGCCGAGTCGACCGAGATCTTCGGCCCCATCGACCAGCGGGGATGGGCGACGGCCTGGGCAGGGGTCACCGCCGCCAGCCGGGCCCGGTTCCATCCGCGGAACGGCCCGCCCGACGCGGTCAGGGTGATGCGACGGACCTCGGCGCCGGCGCCGCGGCCGTGCAGGCACTGGAAGATGGCGTTGTGCTCGCTGTCGATCGGGACGATGGTCGCGCCAGCCGCGGCTGCCGCATCGATCAGCAGTTCGCCGGCCAGCACCAGCGACTCCTTGTTGGCCAGCAGCAGGCGCTTGCCGGCGCGGGCGGCCGAAAGGGTGGATTCCAGCCCCGCCGCGCCCACGATCGCCGCCACCACGGTATCGCAGGCGTCGCCGGCGACCAGCGCCGACAGCGCGGCGTCTCCGGCGTGGGCCTCGGTGGGCAGGCCGGCCGAACGCAAGCCGTCGCGCAGCAACGGCAGGCGCGCGACGTCGCCGACGACTCCATGGTCGGGACGATGCGCGATGCACAGCGCGACCAGCGCCTCCACGTTGGCGCCCGCGGCGAGCACGCTGGCGCGCATCGCGTCGGGATGGCGGGCGATGACGTCGAGCGCCGAGCCGCCGATCGATCCGGTGGCGCCGAGGACGGCGACGCGCTGCATCAGAAACCCAGCCAGATCTTCGCCACGGCGAACACGGGCAGGGCCGCCAGCACGCTGTCGAGGCGATCGAGGACACCGCCGTGGCCGGGGATCAGGGTGCCCGAATCCTTGGCGCCGACGTGGCGCTTGAGCAGGCTCTCGAACAGGTCGCCGACCACCGAGAACACGACCGTGGCCAGGGCCGCGACCGCGACCAGGGGCAGCTGGGCCAGGCTCGCGCCCGCCAGCGGCGCCATGACCAGCGCGACCGCCACGCCAGCGGCCACGCCGCCCAGCAGGCCCTCGACGGTCTTGTTCGGGCTGATCCGCGGCGCCAGCTTGCGCTTGCCGAACCTGCGGCCGGCGAAGTAGGCGCCGGTGTCGGTCGCCCAGACGATCATCAGTGCGGCCAGCAGCCAAACATGGCCCTGGCTGACCAGCGGCCAGGCGGTGGGCGTCGGGTCGCCGGCATGGATCACCGCCAGCGCACACCAGGCCGGTACCACGGCCGCCGTGCCCCCGGCCAGCTTGAATACCCGGGCATGGGTGTCGTGGTCGGAAGCGAAGCTGTAGTGCCGCAGCCACAGGATCGCGAGCAACCACCAGACCACGCCCAGCATCGCCACCAGCTTGAACAGCACGAGCGAGCCGCCGCTGTCGTTGGGCGATGCCCAGACGAGCGCGGCCATCAACAGCAGGTTGGCCAGCAGCAGCACGGTGCGCTGCAGGGTGTCGTCGATCTCGGACAGGCGGAACCATTCCCAGAGCGCGACCAGGAACACGATCGCCGACAGGGCCACCAGCCAGGGCGTAGGCAGCAGGAGCACGCCGCCGATGGCGGCCGGCGCCATGATCAGCGCGGCAAGCACGCGGGTACGGGTCAAGATGCTGGACTCCCCTGGAGGTCGGCCACCTGGTCGCCGGTCAGGCCGAAGCGTCGCTCGCGGCCGGCGTAGGCGCGTAGCGCCTCATGCAGGACCGCCGCGTCGACCTCGGGCCAGAGCGTCTCGGTGAACCAAAGTTCGGTGTAGGCCAGCTGCCACAGCAGGAAGTTGCTGATCCTGTAGTCGCCGCCGGTGCGGATGAACAGGTCGGGCGGCGGCAGGTCGGCCAGAGCGACGCGGGCGTCGACCGCCGCTTCGTCGATCTGGTCGGGGCGCAGCCGGCCGGCGGCGACATCCTCGGCCAGCGAGCGCGCGGCGGCGGCGATGTCCTGGCGTCCGCCGTAGCTGGCGGCGATGTTGAGCGACAGCCGGGTATTGCCGGCGGTCAGGGTTTCTGTGGCCTGCATGCGCGCGCGGATGCCGGGCGCGAAGCGCGCGCGCTCGCCGATGAAGCGCACGCGCACGCCGCGGCGATGCAGTTCCTCGACCTCGCGGTCGAGCGCGGCGATGAACAGCTTCATCAGCGCGCCGACTTCCTCCTGCGGCCGCCCCCAGTTCTCGCTGGAGAACGCGAACAGGGTCAGCGCGCCGATCTCCTGCTCCAGACAGAAGTCGATGCAGGCATTCACCGCCCTGGCGCCGGCGCGATGGCCGATCGCGCGCGGGCGGCGCCGGCGCGCGGCCCAGCGCCCGTTGCCGTCCATGATGACGGCCAGGTGCCGGGGGGTGCCGGAGGCGGGCGTCGTGAATCTGGAAGCGTTCAAGGGCGGTCCGTATGTCTCGCTGCCTGCTGCATGGCGTGGCTGGCGGGCGTGCGATACGCCATTCCCGTGCCGGCGCCCTTAGACCGCCATCAGCTCCTGCTCCTTGGCCTTGACCACCTCGTCGACGTCCTTGATCGCCTTGTCGGTGATCTTCTGGATCTCTTCTTCGCTGCGGCGCACGTCGTCCTCGGTGACCGACTTGTCCTTCAGCAATTCCTTGACCTGCTGGTTGGCGTCGCGGCGGATGTTGCGGATCGCGACCTTGGCGTCCTCACCCTCGGAATGGACGACCTTGGTCAGGTCGCGGCGGCGTTCCTCGGTGAGCGCGGGCAGGTTGAGCCGGATGGTGGTGCCGGCGGTGTTCGGGGTCAGTCCCAGGTCGGAGGCGAGGATGGCCTTCTCGACCGCGCCCACCATGGCCTTGTCCCAGGGCTGGATGACCAGCGAGCGCGAGTCGGACACCGACACCGCCGCCACCTGCGACAGCGGCACGTCGCTGCCGTAGGCGCTGACCCGGATGCTGTCGACCAGGCCGGTCGAGGCCCGTCCGGTGCGCACCTTCACCAGGCTGTGGCGCAGAGACTCGATGCTCTTGGCCATGCGGGTCTGGGCGTCCTTCTTGATTTCATTGAGCATCACCGGCTCCGGTTGGTCTGCTTGAGGCTAGACCGCGGATTATAGGCGGTGTGGGGTCCGCAGGGCCGCTGGACGCCCGGCGGCCGGGGGGACTGCGCGCGCGGCCAGAGTCCGGCGGCGGACCGTGCCGCCCCGCAACCGGCGCCCCCGGAGCTCCGGCGGGCCGGGGGCCGCGTCAGCGGCGGCCGCGGACCAGGGTGCCGATCGGCTCGCCCTTGAGGATGCGCAGCAGCATGCCGGGCTGGGACATATCGAAGATCCGCAGCGGCAGGTCGCTGTCGCGGCACAGCGCGAAGGCGGCGGTGTCCATCACCTGCAGATCGCGCGAGAGCACCTCGTCGTAGCTCAGGCTGTCGTAGCGCACCGCGTCGGCGTGCTTCTTCGGGTCGCGGTCGTAGACGCCGTCCACCTTGGTGGCCTTGAGCAGCAGGTCCGCGCCGATCTCGATCGCGCGCAGGGCCGCGCCCGAGTCGGTGGTGAAGAAGGGGTTGCCGGTGCCGGCGGCGAAGATCGCGATCCGGCCCTTTTCCAGGTGGCGGATGGCGCGCCGGCGGATGTAGTCCTCGCAGACGTCGTTGATCTTGATCGCGCTCATCACCCGGACCTTGCCGCCGAGCTTTTCCAGCGCATCCTGCATGGCCAGCGCGTTGATCACCGTGGCGAGCATGCCCATCTGGTCGCCGGTCACCCGGTCCATGCCGCCGGCGGCCAGGCCGGCGCCACGGAAGATGTTGCCGCCACCGATCACCACGCCGACCTCGGCCCCGGCCTGCTGGGCTTCGATGATCTCGCGCGCCAGGCGGCCGATCACCTTCGGGTCGATGCCGTAATCCTCGTCGCCCATCAGCGCCTCGCCGGAAAGTTTGAGCAGGATGCGGCGA
Organism: Luteimonas campi; assembly: GCF_051162505.1. NCBI lineage: Bacteria > Pseudomonadati > Pseudomonadota > Gammaproteobacteria > Lysobacterales > Lysobacteraceae > Luteimonas > Luteimonas campi. The sequence goes on along the minus strand of NZ_JBNWEM010000009.1, from coordinate 24,477 downwards.
TAGGCGAGTTGCGACATGGGGATCTCGGGGGGAGGCGGGCAAACGCGGGGATTCTAGCGGATCACAGGTACAGGCGAAGGATCCGTGCAGGCGATGGCGTGCTGGCGGGCGGCCAGGTCGGTCCAGCCGTGGCACGGGGGCGCGCGCCCGTAGCGTCGCTGCCGCGGATCAGGCCCCGGGGTCGGCGCCGTGGGGCGCGACCCGGTTGCGACCCTGGCGCTTGGCTCCGTACAGGGCCTGGTCGGCCGCGTTCAGCAGTTCGCGCGCGTTGCCGAAGCGCTCGTGCTCGCCGTGGGTGGCCAGCCCGGCAGAGAAGGTCACGTACAGCGGGATGCTCTCGACGATCGCCATCGGCGTCCGCGCGACTTCCTCGAGGATGCGCCGGATCACCGCGGACGCGGCATCGATGCCGGAGTTGCCCAGCACCACCAGGAACTCCTCGCCGCCGTAGCGCGCGATCAGGTCGGCGCTGCGCAACCGGCGCGACAGCATCCGGGCGAACTCGCTCAGCACCTGGTCGCCGACGAGGTGGCCGTGGCGGTCGTTGACCCGCTTGAAATCGTCCAGGTCGATGAACGCCAGGGTCAGGGGCTGGCCGAGCCGGACCGAGGCCTCGAACTCCCGTTCCAGCACGTTCTCCAGCTGCAGCCGGTTGTACATGCCGGTCAGCGGGTCGCGCAGCGCCAGCTCCTCCAGCTGCCTCACGCGTTCGGCCGCGCCGTCCGCCTCGCTGCGCGCCTGCATGGCGTCCTGCAGCTGCTGCAGGTTGCGCAGGAGCAGGAGCTCGCGTGCGTGCTCGACGATCGCGTCCAGATGCTCCGGCTGCACGATGTGGACGTCGAACAGCGATGCGATGTCCGGTAGCGCATCGGCCATGCGGGTGACCAGGAGGTCGAACCGGGCCAGGTCGAGGCCCAGGCGCTCGCGGGTGGCCGCCAGCGCGCGCCGGCGTGCGTCGTGGGCGCTGTCGTCGCCATCGGCCAGCCACAGGTCGGCGAGCAGTCCGGAGGCGGCGACGCAGTCGTGGAAGCGGCTGTCGCCAGCGGCAACGGACTCGCTGGCGCCGATGGCCTGCTGCAGATAGGCCGGGAGGTTCCAGCGGGCGGCGATCCAGGCGCCGATCTCGGCGTGGTCGCTGCCCAGCGCTTCGCGTTCGCGCCGCAGCCTGTCGCCCGGATCCGCGGCGGCGCGCAGCAGCTCCCGGTAGAGCTCCGGCCGCACCTGCAGCAGGGCCAGCGCGCCGATGTCCTGCAGCAGGCCGGCCAGCATCAGCTCTTCCGGCCGGGTCACGCCCAGCTCCTCGCCCAGCAGCCGCGCCGCCATGGCGGCGAGCGCGCTGCGCCGCCAGAGCAGCGCCTGCTCGTCGCCCGGCTGCGTGCTGCGCATGCTGCGACTCAGCGACAGCCCCAGGGCCAGGCTCAAGGTGGCGTTGAGGCCGAGCAGGGTCAGTGCCTGGCCGAGGGTGGCAACCTGCCGGCGGTTGGCGTAGAGCGGCGAATTGGCGATGCGCAGCATGCGCGCGCTCAATGCGCTGTCCTGGGCGATGATCCGGGCCGTGGCGTCCAGGTCGGCATCCGGCTGCTGCGCCAGGTCGATGATGCGCAGCGCGATCGCGGGCGGCGAGGGCAGGGTGCGGCAGTGGCTCAGCGCGGCTTCGAGTTCGGGATGCATGCGGCCTGGCCAGGAGTACCCGGGACGGATATCGGCGCGGGCGGCCGATACCTTAGCCCAAACCGGCGGTGCCGCGAGGCCGAAACGGAAGAAGCCGCGGTTTCCCGCGGCTTCTTCCGGTATCGCGTGTCGCCCCGGCCTCAGGCCAGGCCGGCCTGCTTCATCACTTCGGCCGCGTAGTCCTCGACCACCTTCTCGATGCCCTCGCCGACGGCCAGGCGCTGGAAGCCGACGACTTCCGCGCCGGCGGCCTTGAGCACGGCCTCGACGGTCTTGTCGGTGTCGAGCACGTAGGGCTGGCCGTACAGGCTGACCTCGTTGACGATCTTGGCGATCTTGCCGCCGATGATCTTCTCCAGGATCTCGGCCGGCTTCGAGCGGTCCTTCTCGGACATCTTGGCCAGTTCGATTTCCTTTTCCTTGGCCACGAATTCGGCCGGCACGTCGCTCTGCTTGTTGTGCGGCGGGTTCATCGCCGCGACATGCATCGCCAGGCCACGGGCCAGCTCGGCGTCGCCGCCCTTGAGTTCGACCAGCACGCCGATCTTGCCGCCGTGCACGTAGGCCGCGACGGTATTGGCGCTGTCGATCGCCGCGACGCGGCGCACCTGCACGTTCTCGCCGACCTTGGCGATGACGGCGGCGCGGGCTTCCTCGACGGTCTCGCCCGAGCCCAGCTTCGCGGACTTGAGGGCCTCGGCATCGCTGGCGCCGGCGGCCAGGGCGGCCTGGGCCACGGCCTCGGCGAAGCCCTTGAAGTTGTCGTCGTTGGCGACGAAGTCGGTCTCGGAATTGATCTCGACCAGCACGGCCTTGCCGCCATCCTGGGCGCTGACGATCCGGCCTTCGGCCGCGACGCGGCTGGCCTTCTTGTCGGCCTTGGCCAGGCCGGACTTGCGCAGGCCCTCGGCCGCGGCATCGACGTCGCCGTTGTGTTCGGTGAGCGCCTTCTTGCACTCCATCATGCCGGCGCCGGTGCGCTCGCGCAGTTCCTTGACCAGGGATGCGGTGATTTCCATGGGGACCTCGATTCGAAGAAAGACGGGCGGGGCGCAGCCCGCCGTGGGATTCAATGCGGCATTGGATGGGGCCGCAGGCCCGGGAACGCAACCGCGGCAGCCTGCCGCGGTCGCGTTGCGACGCGATTACTCGGTCGCGGCGGCTTCGCCGGCGTCCTTCTTCGCCGGGGCGCGGCGGGCGGGCTTGCCTTCGGACTCGCTGAAGTCCTCTTCGCGCACGCTGGCGGCGTTCGGGGCGGAGGCCTTGCCCTCGAGCACGGCATCGGCCGCGGCGCGGGCGTACAGCTGCACGGCGCGGATGGCGTCGTCGTTGCCGGGGATGGCGTAGTCGACCAGGGCCGGGTCGTAATTGGTGTCGACCACCGCGATCACCGGGATGCCGAGCTTCTTGGCTTCCTTGACCGCGATGTCCTCATGGCCGATGTCGATCACGAACAGCGCGTCGGGCAGGCGGTTGAGGTCCTTGAGGCCCCCCAGCGAGGCCAGCAGCTTCTCGCGCTCGCGGCGCAGGCCCAGCACTTCGTGCTTGACCAGCTTTTCGAAGGTGCCATCGGTCTCGGCCGCTTCCAGTTCCTTCAGGCGCGCCACCGACTGCTTGACGGTGCGGAAGTTGGTCAGCGTGCCGCCCAGCCAGCGCTGGGTCATGTAGGGCATGCCGCAACGCTCGGCCTCTTCCTTCACCGCCTCGCGCGCGCTGCGCTTGGTGCCGACGAACAGCACGATGCCGCGCTTCTGGGCGATGCCCGAGATGAAGTTCATCGCGTCGTTGAACAGCGGAACCGTCTTCTCGAGGTTGATGATGTGGATCTTGCCGCGGGCGCCGAAGATGTACGGCGCCATCTTGGGGTTCCAGTAGCGCGTCTGGTGGCCGAAATGGACGCCGGCTTCCAGCATCTGGCGCATGGTGATCTGGGGCATTGCAGGACACTCCTGACAGGGGAACCGCCGCCCGGGTCTGTGATGGGCGGTGCGCGCCCGCTAGGCGGGCCGCGTGGTTCCGGGGTTGGGCCTCCCTGCCGCCTCCGTGGCCAGATCCCGGTCCTCGCGGAGCGGGACACCCCGGCACGGGTGTCTGCGGCAGGTGTGTATTCGCCTGCGTCTTGGGGGACGCCACGCCCGGCGTGGGCGGCTGGCTGGCGGCAGGGCCAGGCACAGCCGCGGAATGATAGCTCGCGGCGGCGTCCCAGGCAAACCGGCGGCGGGGCGCTACGGTGGGCCGTGCCGGGCTGCCCGGGCCGGCTCGGCGTCCGCCGGGATCCGGGCCTCGCCGACGGCGCCTTGCGAGGTCCGTGGAGCACCGGGCCGGCAGAGCGGCGCGGGCTCGGCGATAATGCCCGCATGACCATCTCCCTCAAGACTCCCGACGAGATCGAGAAGATGCGCGTGGCCGGGCGCCTGGCGGCCGAGGTGCTGCAGGTCGTCGCGCCCCATGTGAAGCCCGGCGTCAGCACCGACGAGCTCGACCGCATCTGTCACGACCACATCGTCAACGTGCAGAAGGCCACGCCGGCCAACCTCGGCTACAAGGGCTATCCCAAGACCACCTGCATCTCGGCCAACAACGTCATCTGCCACGGCATCCCCAACGAGGCCAAGGTGCTGAAGGACGGGGACATCATCAATATCGACGTCACCGTCATCAAGGACGGCTGGCATGGCGACACCAGCCGGATGTACTACGTCGGCACGCCGTCGGTGATGGCGCGGCGGCTGGTGGAGACCACCCGCGAGGCGCTGTTCCGCGGCATCCGCGTGGTGCGCCCGGGCGCCACCCTGGGCGATATCGGGCATGCCATCCAGGAGTTCGCCGAGGGCCAGCGTTTCAGCGTGGTGCGCGAGTACTGCGGACACGGCATCGGCAAGGTCTACCACGAGGACCCGCAGATCCTGCACTACGGCCGGCCGGGTGAGGGGGTTGTCCTGCAGCCCGGGATGACCTTCACCATCGAGCCGATGATCAACGAGGGCACGCGCTTCACCCGCCTGCTGCCCGACGGCTGGACCGTGGTCACCAAGGACCGCAAGCTCTCGGCGCAGTGGGAACACACCGTGGTGGTGACCGCCGATGGCGTGGAGATCCTGACCCGCCTGTCCGGCGACGACAACGATCTGTAGCCCGATGCCGCGGATGCCCGCCAACGGTTCGCCGCGGACGGCAGCTCTGCGCGGGGTTGATGCCAATGGCTGAGGTGGAGTCCCAGGCGGGCGACGACGACGCGGCCTGGGCCGCGGCCGCGGCCGAACAGCTGCGCGTGCAGGACGCCGGCTTCGCCGCGCGCTTCGACGCCGACGGCGATATCGAGCGGCTGCTGATGGCGCGGGTGATCGCGGTCGATGCGCTGGTCCGCCAGGCCTGGTCGCGGACGGTTCCACCGGATGCGGCCTTGACCCTGTTCGCGATCGGCGGCTACGGCCGCGGCGAACTGTTCCCGCGCTCGGACATCGACCTGCTGGTGCTGGTCGGCGACGATGCCGGCGAGGCCGATACCGCCGGCCTGTCGCGACTGTTCGCGCTGCTGTGGGATGCCGGCCTGCCGGTGGGGCACGCGGTCCGCACCCTGGCCCAGTGCACCCAGGCCGCGGCCGACGACCTGACCGTGATGACCTCGCTGATCGAGGCGCGGCCGCTGGTGGCCACGCCGGACATGGCCGCGCGCCTGGAGGCGGCGGTGTCGGTCGACCGGGTCTGGCCGGCGCGGGAGTTCTTCTACGCCAAGCGCGAGGAACTGCGTCAGCGCCACGCGCGCTTCGGCGACACCGCCGACAACCTCGAACCCAACATCAAGGAAGGCCCCGGGGGGCTGCGCGACATCCATACCCTGCGCTGGATGGCGCGGCGCGTGTTCGGCACCCGCGACATCGAATCGCTGATCCCGCTGGGGCACCTCGGCCTGGACGAGTACTCGGCGCTGGAGCGCGAATGGCGCGTGCTGTCGCGGTTGCGCTACGGCCTGCACCTGGTGGCCGGCAAGCGCGAGGAGCGGCTGCGCTTCGACTACCAGAAGACGCTGGCGGCCCGGTTGCAGCACCTGGACGATGCCGACAACGCCGCGGTCGAGCGCATGATGCAGGGCTTCTACCGCAGCGCGGCGATCCTGCTGCGGATCGGCGAACGCCTGCTGCAGCGCTACGAGGAGCAAATCGAGGGCGACGTCGAGGCGGTGCCGCTGGACGCCGAATTCGCGATGAAGCGCGGCTACCTGGTGGCGCGCGACGAGTTCTGGCCCGGTGGCGACATGGCGCGCGTGCTGGCGCTGTTCGCGCTCTGGGCCGACCACCCCGAAGCCAAGGGCCTGCATTCCAGGACCGCGCGCGCGCTGGCCGAGTCGCTGCACGCGCTGCCCGCCTACGACGCGGCCAAGCCGGAGATGCGCGAGGCTTTCCTGGAGCTGCTGCGCGGCCCGGGCCCGGTGCGCACGCTCGAGCGCATGGCCAGGCTGGGCGTGCTCGGGCGCTGGATTCCCGCGTTCGCGCAGGTGTCGGGGCGGATGCAGTTCGACCTGTTCCACGTGTACACGGTCGACCAGCACACGCTGGCGGTGCTGCGCAACCTGGCCTCGTTCTCCACTGGCATCGCCGACGAGCGGTTTTCCGATGCGCACGAGGTCTGGCCGCAGCTGCGCAAGCCGGAGCTACTGCTGCTGGCCGGGCTGTTCCACGACATCGCCAAGGGCCGCGGCGGCGACCATTCCGAGCTGGGTGCGGTCGACGCGCGCGTGTTCTGCCAGGCGCACGGCTACGGCGCGGGCGACACCGCCCTGGTCGAATGGTTGGTGCTCAAGCACCTGCTGATGTCGGTGACCGCGCAGAAGCAGGACATCTCCGATCCGGCGGTGATCCACCGTTTCGCGGTCGAGGTCGCCGACCGCGAGCGCCTGGACTATCTGTACCTGCTCACCTGCGCCGACATCGCCGGCACCTCGCCGCAACTGTGGAACGCCTGGAAGGACCGGCTGCTGGCCGACCTGCGCACCGCCACGCGCTACGCGCTTCGGCGCGGACTGGAACATCGCGTCGGCGCCGCCGACCGCATCGCCGAAACCCGCGACAAGGCCCGCGGCCTGCTGGCGGCCGAGGGCGTGGACGACGTCGATGCGCTGTTCGCGCGGATGCCGGACACCGGCTTCCTGCGCGCGCGGGCCGACCAGGTGGTGTGGCAGGCGCTGGCCCTGCGCGATGCCGGGCCGGGCGATTCGGTGGTGCGCGTGCGCCGGGTGGCCGGGGCCGGCGAGGCACTGGAAGTATTCGTGCACGCGCCCGACCGCGACGGCCTGTTCGCCGCCATCGTCATCACCCTGGACCGCCTGGGACTGGCGATCCAGCAGGCGCGCGCGCTGGACGGGCCGCAGCGCACGATCTTCGACACCTTCCAGGTGCTGTCGATCGACCAGCGCCAGGCGCCCGACATCGCGGCCATCGAGCGGAAGCTGGCGACGGTACTGTCCGGGTCGCTGGACGTGCGCCCGGCGCGGCGCACGCAGCCGCGCCACCTGCGCCATTTCCGGGTGGTGCCGCAGATCGATTTCGACGCGACCGCCGAGGGCCGCCACACGCTGATGAGCCTGGTCTGCACAGACCGGCCCGGCCTGCTGGCCGATATCGCCCAGGTGCTGCGCCAGCAGCGCATCCGCGTGCATGATGCGCGCATCGCCACCTTCGGCGCGCGCGCCGAGGACGTGTTCCTGGTGAGCGATCGCGAAGACCACGCATTGAACGACACCCAGCGCGACGCCCTGCGCGACGCGCTCCAGATTGGCATCGACGGAGACACCACGGCATGACCCCAGCGGCACAGGGAAGCGAGATCCAGCGCACGATCGAGGACGCCTGGGAGCGTCGCGCCACGCTGACGGGCGAGGAGACCGAGGATCGTGTCCGGCCTGCCGTCGAAGCGGCGATGCAGGGGCTGGAGAGCGGCGAACTGCGCGTGGCCGAGCCCGGGGCCGAGGGTGGCTGGCAGGTCAACGAATGGTTGAAGAAGGCGGTGCTGCTGTACTTCCGGGTCAACGACATGGCCGTGGTCGAGGCGCAGCCGGCGCCGTACTGGGACAAGGTCGAAGCGCGCTTCGCCGGCTTCGATGCCGCGCGGTTCAAGGCCATGGGCGTGCGCGTGGTGCCGGGCGCGGTGGCGCGTCGGGGCACCTATTTCGGCCGCGACGTGGTGCTGATGCCCAGCTTCGTCAACATCGGCGCCTACGTTGGCGAGGGCACGATGGTCGATACCTGGGCGACGGTCGGTTCCTGCGCGCAGATCGGCCGGCACGTGCATCTGTCCGGTGGCGCCGGCATCGGCGGGGTACTCGAGCCGCTGCAGGCCAGCCCCACGATCATCGAAGACCACTGCTTCATCGGCGCGCGCTCGGAAGTGGTCGAGGGCGTGGTCGTCGGCCACCACAGCGTGATCGGCATGGGCGTGTTCCTCGGCCAGTCCACGCGCATCTACAACCGCGCCACCGGCGAGGTCAGCTACGGCTACGTGCCGCCGGGCAGCGTGGTGGTCTCCGGGCAGTTGCCTGCTAAGGACGGATCGCATTCGCTGTACTGCGCGGTGATCGTCAAGCAGGTCGACGAGAAGACGCGCAGCAAGACCAGCGTCAACGACCTGCTGCGCGGACTGGCGGACTGAGCCGGGGCAAGGCGCGACGTCGTCGAGGCGGCGGCGCGCGCGGATGGGCGCCAGGCGCCGATCGAACAGGAATGCAAGCATGACCACGCTGTACGGACTGAAGAACTGCGATACCTGCCGCAAGGCCGCCAGGTGGCTCGACCGCTTTGGCGTCGCCCACAGCTTCGTCGACTACCGCGACCACAAGCCCTCGCCCGACACCCTGGTCGAATGGGCGGGCAAGCTGGGCGGCTTTCCTGCGATGGTCAACAAGTCGTCCACCACCTGGCGGCAGTTGCCGGACAACCGCAAGGGCGCCGCCAGCGATGCGGAGTGGAAGCTGCTGCTGCGCGAGTATCCGCAGCTGATCCGGCGCCCGGTGGTGGTGACCGAGGATGGCCAGGTCACGCAGGGATTCACCGACAATGGCTTCAAGCAGCGGTTCGGGCTCTGAGCCCTGCGGGACCGGCACCTGGGGCAGCATCCGATCGGCCGCCGCGCTGCGACGTTGGACGGTGCCAGCCGTCTCGCGCCTGCGGCCCGCCATGCACGGTGTGGAGTTCGAGAGTCGCTACTGGCGGAGTCGTCGTGCGACGCGCGCGGGAGCGGGGAGATCGCGGCCCGGCCGCGACGGTTGATCGACTGAATTGGTCTGGAGGCGACCCATGAGCGATGTCCTCGAACTTGCCAGCGCGCTGATCGCGCGGCCGTCGGTGACCCCCGACGATGCCGGCTGTCAGGCACTGATCGCGGCCCGCCTTGCGCGCGCGGGCTTCCGCGTCGAGTCGCTGCGCCATGGCGAGGTCGACAATCTGTGGGCCACGCACGGCAGCGGTGGCCCGGTGCTGGTGCTGCTCGGCCACACCGATGTGGTGCCGCCCGGTCCGACCGCGGCCTGGCGCAGCGATCCCTTCGTGCCCACCCTGCGCGACGGCGCGCTGTACGGCCGCGGCGCCGCCGACATGAAGGGCAGCGTGGCCGCCTTCGTGATCGCACTGGAACGCTTCGTGGCCGCGCATCCCGGGCACGCGGGGACCGTCGCCTTGCTGCTGACCTCGGACGAGGAAGGCGATGCCATCGAGGGCGTACGCCGGGTAGCGGAGACCTTCCGCAAACGCGGCACGCGCATCGACTGGTGCATCACCGGCGAACCGTCCTCGAGCGAGCGCCTGGGCGATCTGCTGCGCGTGGGCCGTCGTGGCAGCCTCTCTGCCACGCTCACCGTGCACGGCGTGCAGGGCCACGTGGCGTATCCGGACAAGGCGCGCAATCCCGTGCACCTGGCCGCGCCTGCGCTGGCCGAACTGACGGCGCGCGTCTGGGATGCCGGTTACGAAAGCTTTCCGCCCACCAGCCTCCAGATCTCCAACATCCAGGCCGGCACGGGCGCGACCAACGTGATCCCCGGCGAGCTGCAGGTGCTGTTCAACCTGCGCTACAACCCGCACTGGACCGCGCCCGCGCTGGAGGCGGAAGTGGCGGCAACGCTCGACCGCCACGGCCTGGACCACAGCCTGCGCTGGCATCGCAGCGGCGAGCCCTTCTACACCCCCGAAGGACCGCTGCGCGCGGTCGCACGCGACGTGCTGGCGGAGTTCGCCGGCGCCGCGCCCGAGGAGAGCACGGGCGGAGGCACCTCCGATGCGCGCTTCATCGCACCCCTGGGCGCGCAGTGCATCGAGGTCGGCCCGGTCAACGCCAGCATCCACCAGGTCGATGAGCACGTGCGCCTGGCCGACCTGGAGGCGTTGCCCGGCCTGTACCTGCGCCTCGTCGAGCGGCTGCTGGTCGACACGCCCGCGGGCTGAGCCGGCGCAAGCGCGAAGCACCGCGGGGCGGGGGCGCGGGCCGGCGCCGGGATGGCCGGGCCGGCAACCGCATCGCCATGGCCGACGGCCGCAGCGGCAGATCCGTTGGAGTGGGCCTATTCCGCCCCTGTCCGCTCCATCGGCCGCGCGCGATGGTCGTAGCGCAAGGCGCTGATCACCAGGATCACGCCGAGCACCGCCGCGATCAGGAACATCAGCACCGCCAGCGCGGGATACCCGAACATCGTGGGCCCCACGTCCAGGCGCATCAGCTGGGTGGAGGACAACAGCAGCGCGGCGATCACCACCGCCGAGGCGATCCGGTTGGCGATCTTCTGCAGGTTCTCCATCAACCGCGAGTCGTCCAGACCCGCCAGCCGCACCTGAAGGCGGTTGGCCGCCACCAGCGACAGGGTGTCGGACAGCTTGCGGGGCGCGTCGCGCACCAGTTCCTGGAGCTCCAGCGCCTCGGTGGCCAGGCTGGCCGGCGAGAACGCCTTGCGCATGCGCTCGCGCATCAGCGACTGCAGGTGCGACTCGATCTGCTCGCGCACATCGAGTTCGGGCGCGAGCGCGTCGACCACGCGCTCCAGGTTGAGCAGGGTCTTGCCGAGCAGGCTGATCTCCGGCGGGGTGCGCAGGCCGCATTCGGTGGCGCGACGCACCAGGTCCAGCACCATGCGCCCTTCCGATGCCCGGCGCGTGGTGCTGGCGTAGCGGGCCACGACCTGCGAGATCTCGCGCACATAGGCGGCCTCGTCGAAATCCTCCAGGCGCGTGCCCAGCACCACCAGCTGACGCGCCACGTCCTCGCCGCGCCCGTCGACCGCGGCGAACACCAGCTTGAGCAGGTGCTCGCGCTGGCGCGGCGGGATCGTGGCCACCATGCCCAGGTCGATCAGGGCGATCCGCCCGTCCGGGCCGAGCAGCACGTTGCCGGGGTGCGGATCGGCGTGGATGTCGCCATGCACGAATACCTGGTCGAGGTAGGCGCGCAGCAGCTGGCTGGTCACCGGCACCGTGTCCAGTTCGGTGCGACGCAGGCCGGTGATGCGGGTGACGTTGATGCCCTCGATCCAGTCCATCACCAGCAGGCGCGGGGTCACGTAGTCCCACAGCGGCGTGGGCACCCGCAGCAGCGGATAGCCCGACAGGTGCCGGCCGAAGCGATCCAGGTTCTCGGCCTCGATGCGGTAGTCGAGCTCGTTGATCATGGCCTTGCGGAACTCGCCGATCCAGTCGGCCAGGCGCAGGCGGCGGCCGGCATCGGTCAGGGTGTCGGCGGTCCCTGCCAGGCGGGCCAGCACGTCCAGGTCGCTGCGCACCGAACCGGCTACGTCCGGTCGCTGGATCTTCAGCGCCACCACCCGGCCGTCGTGCAGCACGGCGCGATGCACCTGCGCCAGCGAGGCGGCGGCCATGGGCTGGGGGTCGATCTCGGCGAACACCTTGCTCGCGCGCACGCCCAGTTCGTTCTCCAGCAGCAGTTCGATGTCGCCCACGGGCGCCGGCGTGGCGTTGTCCTGGATGCGCTCAAGCGCGGCGATCCAACTGGCCGGCACCAGGTCGGGGCGGGTCGACAGCGCCTGGCCAAGCTTGACGAAGGCCGGGCCCATGGCCTCGAGGTCGGCGACGAACCGCTCCGCGAGCGCGTCGGTTTCGCCAGCGGCCACGTCTTCCGGGGGCGTCTCGCCCAGATCGAAGCCGGTCAGGATGCCGGCGCGCCGGTATCGCGCGAACATGGCGATGACCTGCGAAGTCCGCGATAGCCGCTGCATGGTGTCGTTCACGTGTGCTCGCCCCTCAGCTGTCCGCCGGCACCGGGCCAGCCCGCCGCGAGTATTCCGACGCCCCGGTGACGGTTGTGTCTGCAACCGTTGCAAAGGGCGGGGCGCTCCTTTACGGTCGCGCCATGGCAACGCAGTCCTTCCGCAACGCGCAGATTCGCAACCGCAATTCCAATGCGGCGAACAATCGTGCGCGCGCAGCGGGCTGCAGCCAGGCGTAACCCTCCGGGGCCTTCGCCCGGAACGCAAAAGCCCGCATCGCAGGATGCGGGCTTTTTTCGTTCCAGGACCGGCTGCGGCCTTCCCCTTCGACAGGAGCGTTTTCCTCCATGTGTTCGATCTTCGGCATCTTCGGGCTGCAGCCCGGCGACGACATCGCGGCCCTGCGCCGCCAGTCGCTCGAGCTGTCCCAGCGCCAGCGCCACCGCGGCCCGGACTGGAGCGGCATCCACCACGACGACGGCGCGATCCTGGTGCACGAGCGCCTGGCGATCGTCGACCCGGCCGGCGGCTCGCAGCCGCTGCGGTCGGCCGACGGCAACCAGGTGCTGGCGGTCAACGGCGAGATCTACAACCATCGCGAGCTCAAGGCCGAGCTGGGCCAGGCCTATGAATTCCAGACCGGCTCGGACTGCGAGGTGATCAACGCGCTGTACCGCGAAGACGAACCAGGCTCCTTCCTCAACCGGCTCAACGGCATCTTCGCCTTCGCGCTGTGGGACGCCGGCCGGCGCCGCGTGCTGATCGCCCGCGATCCCATCGGCGTGGTCCCACTGTACTGGGGGCACGACCGCGAGGGACGCCTGTGCGTGGCTTCGGAGATGAAGGCGCTGGCGCCGATCTGCGCGGACGTGGCGCAGTTCCCGCCCGGACACTGGTACGAGTGGTCGGCCGACGCTGCCGAAGGACAGCCCCAGGGCGCGCTGCACCGCTATTACGAACGCCCCTGGCGCGACTATGCGGCGGTCGAAGGCGTGCAGGTGCCCGCGCAGGAACTGCGCGAAGCGTTCGAGGCCGCGGTGCATCGCCAGCTCATGACCGACGTGCCCTACGGCGTGCTGCTGTCCGGCGGCCTGGATTCTTCGCTGGTCGCCGCCGTGGCGGCCCGCTATGCCCGGCACCGCATCGAGGACAACGATGCCAGCGAAGCCTGGTGGCCGCGCCTGCACTCCTTCGCCATCGGCCTGGAGGGCTCGCCCGACCTGGCTGCCGCCGAGATCGCCGCGGGCAGGCTGGGCACGGTGCACCACGGCTTCACCTACACCCTGCAGGAAGGGCTGGATGCCCTGCCGGAGGTCGTCCGCCATATCGAGACCTACGATGTCACCACCATCCGCGCCTCGACGCCGATGTACCTGCTGGCGCGGCGGATCAAGGCCATGGGGGTGAAGATGGTGCTCTCGGGCGAGGGCAGCGACGAGATCTTCGGCGGCTACCTCTACTTCCACAAGGCGCCCGACGCGCGCCAGTTCCACGAGGAGCTGGTGCGCAAGATCGACGCCCTGCACAACTACGACTGCCTGCGCGCCAACAAGTCGATGATGGCCTGGGGCGTGGAGCCGCGCGTGCCGTTCCTGGACCGCGAGTTCATGGACGTGGCGATGCGCATGGACGCCAGCCACAAGATGGTCCGTCGCGGCGAGGCCGGGCCGCAGCGGATGGAGAAGGGCGTGCTGCGCGAGGCCTTCGACGGCTATCTGCCCGAGTCGATCCTGTGGCGGCAGAAGGAGCAGTTCAGCGACGGCGTGGGCTATGGCTGGATCGACGGGCTCAAGGCGCACGCCGAGGCGCAGGTCAGCGATCGCGAACTCGCCGCGGCCGGGCGCCGCTTCCCGGTCAATCCGCCGCAGACCAAGGAGGCCTATTTCTACCGCACGCTGTTCGAGCAGTGCTATCCGGGAAGCGCCTGCGCCGAGACCGTGCCGGGCGGCAAGTCGATCGCCTGCTCATCGCCAGCGGCGATCGCCTGGGACGCGAGTTTCGCGGCCATGGCCGATCCGTCCGGGCGCGCGGTGGCCGGCGTGCACGAACAGGCGCTGCCCTCGTCCTGATGCGCGCTGCGCATCGGGCGGGTTGAACGGCCCCGCACCGCGCGCGCCCGCGAGGGCGGGGCGGTGCGACGGGGCGTGCGACAATCCCGGGTTCCTGCGAATGCGCCCCGTGCCGAGCCCATGTCCGTGATGCGAAGCCTGCTGATCTCCGTCCTCTGCGCCGCCAGCCTGTCCGCCTGCGCGCAGGCGCCCACCGACGCCGCGGAGCCGGCCGCCGAAGCCGCCGAGGCCGCTGCCGACCCGGTCGAGCAGGTGCAGACCGTTCCCGGCACGCCCGAGGATCGCGCACGCCGGGCGATCGAGTCGATCAATCCGGACATCCGCATCGACGCCATCTCGGCCGCGCCGCTGGCCGGCTTCCAGGAAGTGATCGTCGGTGGACAGGCGCTGTACGTGAGCGACGACGGCAAATACCTGCTGCAGGGCAGCCTGTTCGACATCCAGGCCCGGCGCGACGTCAGCCAGGCCGGCGTGGCCGAAGTGCGCCGGCGCCTGGTGGCCGCCGTGCCCGCCAGCGAGCGCATCGTGTTCGCGCCGGCCGATCCGAAGTACACCGTCAGCGTGTTCACCGACGTGGAGTGCGGCTATTGCCGTCGCCTGCACCAGGACATCGCCGAGTACAACAAGCGCGGGATCGCGGTGGAGTACCTGGCGTTTCCGCGGATGGGCATCGACAGCCCGGATTACCGGCTGATGGTCTCGGTGTGGTGCGCGAAGGACCGCCGCAAGGCGCTGACCGACGCGAAGGAGGGCAACAAGGTTGCCCAGGCCACCTGCGACAACCCGGTGGCGCGCCACTACGAGCTCGGCCAGCGCGTGGGGCTGACCGGCACGCCGATGATCGTGACCGCCAGCGGCGTGTCGATGCCCGGCTACCTGCCGCCCGACGCCCTGCTGTCGGCCCTGCAGGAGATGGAGGCCGCGGACGCCGCCGGCGGCTGATGCGGTCCCACCCGATGGATCCTGCCCAGGCAGGACCGCGGGGTGGGCGTCATGCCGGTCGCGCCGTGGCCCCGGGCGCCGGCCGGCGGCAGCGAAGCGGCTTACAATAGGCGGCCCGCTCCCAGGTGTTCTCCCGGACATGATCGTCCTCGAGGGCCTCCCGGCCCTGTCGCCGTTCCGCCGCGAACGGCTTGAGTTCCGCCTCCAGTCCATTTCCCCCGGCGTGCGCATCGTCGGCGCCTGGCATGTGTACTGGGTCGATCCCGAGCCCGGCGCCCAACCGGATCCCGCGGTGCTGCGGCGCGTGCTGCAGACCGGGGAGCACCAGGCCCCGGCCGCCGCAGGCGTGGTCTCGCGCTTCGTCGCGCCGCGACTGGGCACGATCTCGCCCTGGGCCAGCAAGGCCAGCGAGATCCTGCGCGGGGCGCGGCAGCCGGTACGCCGCGTGGAGCGCGGCACCCGCATCGACCTGGCCGGATGGCCCGGTCCGGGGCAGGCGTCCGCTGCGGAATCGGGGCTGCCGGCAACGACCCATCGCCCGGATCCGGTCGAGGCCGCGCTGGGGCGCATCCTGCACGACCCGATGACCCAATCGCTGCTGGCCTCGCATGAGGCGGCCGCCGGACTGTTCGCCACGCCCTCGCGGGGCTCGGTCGAGCGCATCGCCCTGGCCGGGCTGGAACAGGCCAACCTTCGGCTCGGCCTGGCCCTGGCCGCGGACGAGATCGAATACCTGCGCGAGCGCTATGCAGCGCTCGGCCGCGACCCGTCCGATGTCGAACTGATGATGTTCGCGCAGGCCAACTCCGAGCACTGCCGGCACAAGATCTTCAACGCGTCGTGGACGGTGGACGGCGAGGAACAGCCGCGCTCCCTGTTCGGCATGATCCGCAACACGCATGCGCGCACGCCGCAGCACACGCTGTCGGCCTACAGCGACAACGCCGCCGTGGTGGCCGGCTATCCGGCCAGCCGCTTCCGGCCCGACCCGTCCAGCAAGACCTATCGCGCCGAACCGCTGGCCGACAGCGCGTTCTGCATCAAGGTCGAGACCCACAACCATCCCACCGCCATCTCGCCGTTCTCGGGCGCCAGCACCGGCGCCGGTGGCGAGATCCGCGACGAGGGCGCGACCGGTCGCGGCGGCAAGCCCAAGGCCGGGCTGACCGGCTTCAGCGTCTCGCACCTGCGCATTCCCACGCTGCCGCAGCCCTGGGAGCGCGAGCGCGCGCTCAATCCGCGCATGGCGCCGGCGCTGGAGATCATGCTCGACGGTCCACTCGGCGGTGCCGCGTTCAACAACGAGTTCGGCCGGCCGAACCTGCTGGGCTATTTCCGCAGCTTCGAACTCCAGCACGAGGACGAGCCGGCGCGCGCCTACGACAAGCCGATCATGCTCGCCGGCGGCCTGGGCGCCGTGGACCGCCCGATGGTGGCCAAGCGCATGCTGCAGCCCGGCGACGCGGTGGTGGTGCTGGGCGGCCCCGCCATGCTGATCGGCCTGGGCGGCGGCGCGGCGAGTTCGGTGGCCTCCGGCGAAAGCGCCGAGGACCTGGACTTCGCCTCGGTGCAGCGCGAGAACCCGGAGATGGAGCGCCGCTGCCAGGAAGTGATCGACAGCTGCGTGGCGCTGGGCGAGGCCAACCCGATCGTCTCGATCCACGACGTCGGGGCCGGCGGCCTGTCGAATGCGATCCCCGAACTGCTGCACGATTCGAACGTCGGCGGCGTGATCGACCTCGATCGCGTGCCCAGCGACGATCCCTCGCTCTCGCCGATGCAGCTGTGGTGCAACGAATCGCAGGAGCGTTATGTGCTGGGCGTGCCGCAGGCGCGGATGGCCGAGTTCGCCGCGCTGTGCGAGCGCGAGCGCTGCCCGTTCGCGGCCGTGGGCGTGGCTACTGCCGAGCAGCATCTGACGGTCGGCTACGGGGTGCTGGACGGCGCCGCTGCCGAGGGTGAGCCGGGCCGGCGCGATCTGCCGATCGACCTCCCGATGGACGTGCTGTTCGGCAAGGCGCCGAAGATGCACCGCGACGCGCAGCGCCCCGCGCCGGTCCGCTGGCGTGGGCTGAACACCAATGCCATCGACCTGCATGAGGCCGGGTTGCGCGTGCTCGCGCATCCGACGGTCGCGTCCAAGCAGTTCCTGGTCACCATCGGCGACCGCGCCGTCGGTGGACTGACCGCGCGTGACCAGCTGGTCGGACCCTGGCAGCTGCCGGTCGCCGACTGCGCGCTCACGCTGGCCGGATACGACGGGTTGGTCGGCGAGGCGATGGCGATCGGCGAGCGCACCCCCCTGGCACTGATCGATGCGGCCGCGGCCGCGCGCATGGCCGTGGGCGAAGCGATCACCAACCTCTGCGCCGCCCCGGTCGACGCTCTGGAGCGGGTCAAGCTCTCGGCCAACTGGATGGCCGCCGCCGGTCATGCGGGCGAGGACGCCAAGCTGTTCGACGCCGTCCACGCGGTCGGCATGGAGCTCTGTCCGGAACTCGGGCTGAGCATTCCCGTCGGCAAGGATTCGCTGTCGATGCAGGTGCAGTGGAGCGCCCCGGCGAACGGCGACGATGCGGCCCCGCAGGCGCACAAGTCGGTCTCGCCGGTGTCGTTGATCGTCACCGCGTTCGCGCCGGTGCCGGATGTGACCGGCCAGCTGACCCCGCTGATGGAGGACGGCATCGACAGCGAGCTGTGGCTGATCGGCCTGGGCGCCGGCAAGCAGCGGCTGGGCGGTTCGATCCTGGCGCAGTGCTTCGATGCTTTCGGCGGCGCCTGTCCAGACCTGGACGATCCGGCCCGGCTGCGCGCGTTCTTCGAACTGGTCCGGGACGCGCGCGAGGCCGGCCTGCTGCGTGCCTATCACGACCGTTCCGACGGCGGCACCTTCGCCGCGCTGTGCGAGATGGCGTTCTGTTCGCATCGTGGCCTGGACATCGACCTCGACGGCTGGGGCGAGGATCGCGCCGAAGATGCTTTCCGCACCTTGTTCACCGAGGAACTGGGGGCGGTGGTGCAGATCGCCAGCGAGGACCGCGCCGAGTTCGCCGATCTCGTCGCCCGGCACGGACTGGTCGAGTGCGCGCAGCGCATCGCCCGCCCGAATTCCAGTGGCCGCATCCGCGTGCTGCATGGCGAGCAGGCCCTGGCCGAGTGGCGCTGGGAGGAGCTGTTCGACGCATGGTGGTCGGTGAGCCATGCGATGCAGCGGCTGCGCGACAATCCAGATTGCGCCGACGAGGAGCGGGCCGTGGCGCGGCGCTTCGACGCGCCGGGGCTGCAGCCCGTCCTGAGTTTCGATCCGTCGGAGGACGTGGCCGCGCCGCACATCGGCACCGGCGCCAGGCCGAAGGTCGCGATCCTGCGCGAGCAGGGCGTCAACAGCCATGTCGAGATGGCGCTGGGCTTCGATCGCGCCGGATTCACCGCGGTCGACGTGCACATGAGCGATCTCATCGCAGGCCGCGTTTCGCTGGAGGGCTTCGACGGCCTGGCGGCCTGCGGCGGCTTCAGCTACGGCGACGTGCTGGGCGCGGGCCGCGGCTGGGCCACCTCGATCCTGGAACGCACCGCGCTGCGCGAGCAGTTCGGCGCCTTCTTCGAACGTGCGACCACCTTCTCGCTCGGTGTGTGCAACGGCTGCCAGATGATGTCGCAGTTGCGCGAGATCATTCCGGGCGCGGAGCACTGGCCGCACTTCCTGCGCAACCGCAGCGAACAGTTCGAGGGTCGCGTCGGGATGCTGGAAGTGCTGGCCTCGCCATCGCTGTTCCTCTCGGGCATGGCCGGCTCGCGCATCCCGGTGGTGGTCGCCCACGGCGAAGGGCGCGCCAGCTTCGCGACCGAGGGCGATCGCGCGGCCGCCACGGTCGCGGTGCGCTATGTCGACGGCGACGGCAGCGCGGCCACGACCTACCCGGCCAACCCCAATGGCTCGGTCGATGCCATTGCCGGCCTGTCCAGCAGCGATGGTCGCGCCACGATCCTGATGCCGCATCCCGAGCGCACGCTGCGCCGTGTGAACTTCAGCTGGGCGCCCGCCCAGTGGCCCGACGACTCGCCCTGGTTGCGGATGTTCCGCAACGCCCGGGCCAGCCTCGGTTGACCCCGGCGCGCCGCGGAGCGTCCGCGGCGTGACCGCATCCGCGTCCCCGGCGCCGGCCGGGACGCTGTGCCCCCCGCGCGACCGCCAGCCGCTCGCTGGCGGTGCTCCTTAGCGCCCGCCCGTGCTGCAGCGCAGCGCGTCGGCTCGCGCCAGCCGAGCCCGCTCCCACCTCCCGTCATCCCGGCCGTGTCGGCAAAGCCCGGCTCGACTGCGAATGGGTTCGTTTCCTGTTCAGCTCAGCCCGTTTTGTGAGAAACATCACGTTGTTTCCGCTCGACGTCCGTAAGCAGCTGATTCCAGTCGATTAATTCTGCCTGATCACGTCAACTTATGACGAAATGCGTCTAAACGCTTGACGAAAATTGTCAGTCGCGGCGAGTATCGGTCCCAGTTGCAAGCAATTCGAGGGGCGTTCAGGAACAGCGCTATCGGCCCGCACATGGACGGCTCCTGCCGAATCTCATTGCGACCCGCACGCCTGCCTTCCCTCTCACGCAATCGCAGCCGGACCGCGAGCCCAGTGCCCGCGCTCCAGGGGTTTTCCGTTCGCCACATCCACCACGAGGGGCCATTCGATGAACCGCATCTACTCCAAGGTCTGGAACCAGTCCACCGGTCAGGTCAGCGTCGCGTCGGAATTGGCCAAGGCGAAAGGCAAGGGCAAGGGCGGACGTCTGCTGCAGGCTGCCGTCGTGGCGGGGGCGCTGGCGCTCGCCGGGGCCGCGGTCGCGCAGGGTCCTGGCCACGGGCACGGCCAGCCCGGCAAGGCGCCGCAGCATGCGGGCAAGGGCCAGCCTCCCGCGAAGGGCGATGCCAAGGCCGAGGTCTGCGGCTCGGCGACGGCGACGGCGACCGGGGCGCTGGCCTGCGGTGAGGGCGCGGTCGCCAGTGGCGCCGGATCGACGGCGCTCGGCAATGCCGCGCGCGCCACGCACACCAGTGCCTCGGCACTGGGCAACAACGCGCGCGCGCTGCAGTCGAACGCGACCGCCGCTGGGTCCAATGCCCTGGCCTCGGGCACGGCGTCCACGGCGCTGGGCAGTTCCACCCAGGCCCTGGGGTCGCGCAGCACGGCCGTGGGCCAGGGCGCGCAGGCGCACGCGGAAGGGGCCGTCGCGATGGGCTTCAACGCCTACTCGAGCCCGGCTGCAGCCGGCAGCGTGGCGCTCGGCTATGGGGCGCGGGCGACCGAAGCGGGTGTGCTTTCGGTGGGCAATGGTGGTGGCGCCGGCACGGTGGGCCCGGCGACGCGCCGCATCACCAACGTCAGCGACGGTATTGCCGACAGCGACGCCGCGACCGTTAGACAGGTTGAGGCGGTGGCCGAAACGGTGGACGCGGTGGCCGACGTCGCCGAGCACACCGACCGCTACTTCAAGGCCGACGGTGCCGACGACGGCAGCGACGATGCGAGCGTCGGGGGCGAAGGCGCAGTCGCTGCAGGCGCGAGTGCGGTGGCGGACGGCGACGGCGCTGCCGCCTACGGCGCCGGCGCGCAGGCGGCCGCTGCCAACGCCACGGCGGTCGGCGCACAGAGCGCGGCCACGGGCGAGGAGTCCTCGGCCTTCGGCGGGCTGGCCAATGCGTCCGGCGACTACGGCACGGCGGTGGGCGGGCGTGCGGAAGCCTCGGGCTTCAACAGCACCTCGATCGGCAGCTGGAGCGCGGCCTCGGGCTACAACGCGACGGCGCTGGGCGCCGACAGCGTGGCCGCGGGCGACGACAGCGTGGCGGTGGGCCAGGCGGCGCAGGCGACGGGCGCGGAGAGCGTGGCGATCGGCGGCAGCTCGTTCCTGGGCTTCTTCCCGACCGAGGCTTCGGGCGACTACTCGACCGCGGTGGGCGCAGGTTCGTGGGCGACCGGCACCAACGCCACGGCGCTGGGCAACTTCAGCACCGCCGCGGGCGAGGACAGCACGGCGCTGGGTGCGGGCAGCATCGCCAGCGCGGACAACAGCGTGGCGCTGGGCGTGGGTTCGGAAGCCGACCGCGACAACAGCGTGTCGGTGGGTGCTGAAGGCGCCGAGCGCCAGATCACGAACGTGGCGGCGGGCACCGAAGGCACCGATGCGGTGAACCTGGACCAGCTGGAAGAGGCGACGGCGGACAACCGTTACTTCCAGGCCACGGGCAACGACGAGGACCAGAGCGACGACGTGGGTGCGTACGCGGAAGGCGCGTATGCGACGGCCTCGGGCGAGGCGGCGAACGCCTACGGCCAGGGCGCGTCGGCCTACGGCTCGGGCGCCTATGCAGACGGCCAGAACGCGACGGCGTCGGGCTACAACGCCACGGCGACGGCCGACAGCGCGACGGCGGTGGGTGGCAGCCTGTACTACGAGGATCCGGATACGGGCGAGGTGCTGCTCGACCAGACCACGACGGCGTCGGAGGTGGGCGCGAGCGCGTTCGGCGCGGGTGCGCAGGCCAACGGCGCGTTCAGCACCGCGACCGGCGCCGCGGCCAGCGCCGACGGCGTGCAGTCCTCGGCGTTCGGCTACAGCAGCAATGCGGCGAGCGACTACTCGAGCGCACTGGGCAGCTTCAGCGAAGCGACCGGCGGGTTCGCGACGGCGGTGGGCTACGGCAGCGTGGCCAGCGGCGACTACGGCCTGGCGGTCGGCGGCATCGCCGACTACGGCGACCTGCTGATCGGGTTCCCGGGGTTCATCCTGCAGGCGACAGAAGCCAGCGGCATCGCCTCCACTGCGATCGGCAACGGTGCCTGGGCAACAGGGCTGGGTGCGACCTCGGTGGGCACGCTGGCCGAAGCGACGGGCGTGCAGGCCACGACGCTGGGCACGCTGGCCTATGCGACGGCGGACGGTGCGAGCGCGCTGGGCAGCGGCTCGTCGGCCAGCGGTGAGGACTCGACCGCGGTGGGCTTCCTGGCCGATGCCAGCGCCACCAACAGCGTGGCCCTGGGCGCCGGTTCGGAAGCGGACCGCGACAACAGCGTGTCGGTGGGTGCGTCGGGCGCGGAGCGCCAGATCACCAACGTGGCGGCGGGCACCGAGGCGACCGACGCGGTGAACCTGGCGCAGCTGGAAGGCGCGACCGAGCACACGCGCTACTTCGCGGCGAGCGGCGGCGAGGGCGCGGACAACGCGGCCTATGTGGAAGGCGAGTACGCCACGGCGGCGGGCGAGTCGGCCACGGCGCTGGGCCAGGGCGCCTCGGCGCTGGGCAGCGGCGCGTTCGCGCTGGCCGGCCAGGCCACGGCGGTGGGCTTCAATGCCACCGCGGCTTCCGAGAACAGCGCGGCGTTCGGCAACTCCGCCAACGCGGCCGGCGTGTCCAGCGTGGCGATCGGCGGCGAGGGCGTGGCGCTCGACGAGTTCGGCTGGCCGATCGAGGACGAGGACGGCAATCCGATCGCGGTGGCCGCGACTGCCGCCGATTACGCGACGGCCGTCGGTGCGGGCGCGCAGGCTACCGGCGAACTGTCGGCGGCGCTGGGTTACAACGCCCGCGCCACGGGTGCGCATTCGCTGGCCGCCGGCAACAAAGCGCACGCCTCCGGCGACTACAGCGTCGCCCTCGGCGACGAGAGCCGTGCG
Organism: Luteimonas campi; assembly: GCF_051162505.1. NCBI lineage: Bacteria > Pseudomonadati > Pseudomonadota > Gammaproteobacteria > Lysobacterales > Lysobacteraceae > Luteimonas > Luteimonas campi. The sequence goes on along the minus strand of NZ_JBNWEM010000009.1, from coordinate 1,926 downwards.
GCTGAGCAGGGCACGGCCTCGGGCTCCTACGCCTGGGCCACCGCCTATGGCGCCACCGCTTACGGCAGCTTCGCCTGGGCGACCGGCGAGGAAGCCACGGCGCTGGGCATCGACTCCTATGCCTCGGGCCGGCGTTCGGTGTCGATCGGCTCGGGCAGCTGGTCGCCGGGTGCGAATTCCGTGGCCGTGGGCCGCGGCGCATTCGGCTACTCCGACTACAGCGTTGCGCTGGGCACGCAGGCGCTCGCCAACGATATCCATGCGATCGCCGTCGGCACCAATTCGCTGGCCAATGCCGAGAGCGCGATCGCGATTGGTGCTGGCGCGACCGTCGAGGAGGGCGCGGCGAATGCAGTGGCGCTGGGATCGGGTTCCGTCGCGGACCGCGAGGACAGCGTGTCGGTGGGCGTGGCGGGTAGCGAGCGCCAGATCACCAACGTAGCGGCGGGCACCGAGGGCACCGACGCGGTGAACCTGGACCAGCTGGAAGAGGCGACGGCGGACAACCGTTACTTCCAGGCCACGGGCAACGACGAGGACCAGAGCGACGACGTGGGTGCGTACGCGGAAGGCGCGTATGCGACGGCCTCGGGCGAGGCGGCGAACGCCTACGGCCAGGGCGCGTCGGCCTACGGCTCGGGCGCCTATGCCGATGGCCAGAACGCGACGGCCTCGGGCTACAACGCCACGGCGACGGCCGACAGCGCGACGGCGGTGGGTGGCAGCCTGTACGTGGAGGATCCGAACACCGGCGCGGTGCTGCTCGACCAGACCACGACGGCCTCGGCGCAGGGCGCGAGCGCGTTCGGCGCGGGTGCGCAGGCCAACGGTGCGTTCAGCACCGCCACCGGTGCGGCCGCCACGGCCGACGGGCTGCAGGCGAGCGCTTCTGGCTATAGCAGCAGCGCCGGCAACGACTTCACCACGGCGGCCGGTGCCTTCAGCAACGCCGGCGGCTACGCGGCCAGCGCGCTGGGCTACGGGGCCGAGGCGGCAGGCGACTACGCCACCGCGGTGGGTGTGGTGGCCACGGCCAGCGGCGTGAGCAGCGTGGCGGTGGGCGAGTTCAGCGAGGCCACGGGTGACGAGAGCGTGGTGGTCGGCGGTTCGACGTTCTTCGGCTTCATCCCGGCGCAGGCCTCGGGCACGGGTGCGACGGCGGTCGGCGCCGGCGCCTGGGCGACCGGCGACTACGGCACGGCGATCGGCTGGAACAGCTGGGCCGATGCCGAGGGCGCCACGGCGCTGGGCGAGAGCGCGACGGCCGCTGCGGCCAACAGCGTTGCGCTGGGTGCGGGTTCGCAGGCCGACCGCGAGAACAGCGTGTCGGTGGGCGACGCGGGCGCGGAGCGCCAGATCACCAACGTGGCGGCGGGCACCGAGGCGACCGATGCGGTGAACCTGGCGCAGCTGGAAGGTGCGACCGAGCACACGCGCTACTTCGCGGCGAGCGGCGGCGAGGGCGCGGACAACGCGGCCTATGTGGAAGGCGAGTACGCCACGGCGGCGGGCGAGTCGGCCACGGCGCTGGGCCAGGGCGCCTCGGCGCTGGGCAGCGGCGCGTTCGCGCTGGCCGACCAGGCCACGGCGGTGGGCTTCAATGCGGTGGCCGAGCAGGCCAATGCGGTGGCGGTGGGCGCGGCGGCCGCGGCGCTGGGCGAGTACGCCACGGCGGTGGGCAGCGAAAGCGTGGCCAGCGGGGAAAGCAGCACGGCCTCGGGCGCGCTGGCGGAAGCCTCCGGCGACCTCGCCACGGCGAACGGTGCGGAGAGCACGGCCTCCGGCAACGAATCCTCGGCATTCGGCGTGTTGTCGGAGGCGTCGGGTCACTACGCCACGGCAGTCGGTGCGCGCGCGGAAGCTTCGGGCTTCAACAGCACGTCGGTCGGCAGCTGGAGCACGGCCTCGGGCTACAACGCGACGGCG
>NZ_JBNWEM010000008.1:0-50919 GCF_051162505.1 Luteimonas campi | reverse complement strand
GTAGGTCATCGCCAGGGTCTTTACCCCAAACCCCCAGCCCACAAGGCTGGGGGTTTTTTATTGTGCCGCTGGAAATCCATGGGCATTCGCGTCGGAATGCAGTTTCCGACTTTCGACAGCTGCGGCCTGCGCATGCTCCGTGGTAGCGTGCGCCATCATTTGCACAGGAAACCAGTGATGGCGAATCCCATTTCCGCCGCGACGCTCGCGCTCGCGATCGGCCTTGCGGCCGGTGCCGTCCACGCGAACGAGGAGGCGAAGGTGTCCGATCCCTACCAGTGGCTTGAAGGCGTGGAGGATCCCAAGGCGCTGGAGTGGGTCAAGGCGCAGAACGCCAAGGCCGAGCAGCAACTGGCGAGCACGCCGGCATTCAAGCAGCTCGAAGCCGACCTGCTTGCGATCTACGACTCCGACGAGAAGATTCCCGGCGTCTACAAGCAGGGCGAGTGGTACTACAACTTCTGGAAGGACAAGCAGAATCCTCGCGGGCTGTGGCGCAGGACCACGCTGGAGGAGTACCGCAAGCCCAAGCCGCAGTGGGATGTGTTGATCGACCTCGACGCGCTGAACAAGGCCGAGGGCGAGAACTGGGTGTGGCACGGCGCGGACTGCCTGCGTCCGGATTACAGCCGCTGCCTGGTGGCGCTTTCGCGCGGTGGCGCGGATGCGGACGTCACCCGCGAGTTCGACCTGTCGACCCGATCCTGGGTGGATGGCGGCTTCTTCCGCGAAGAGGCGAAGGGCGCCCTGAGCTGGATCGACCGCGATACCGTGTACGTCTATACGGACTTTGGCGAGGGCTCGCTGACCAGTTCGGGCTACCCGCGCATCGTCAAGGAATGGAAGCGCGGCACACCCCTGGCGCAGGCCAGGGTGGTCTACGAAGGCCAGCCCGGCGACATGTACATCGCCGCGATGCGCGACGATACCCCGGGGTTCGAGCGCGACTTCGTGAGCCGCACGCTGGCCTTCTACAACGACGAGCTGTACCTGCGCGATGCCGACGGCTCGCTGACGAAGATCGATGCGCCCAACTCGGCGCAGAAGTCGGCCTACCGCGAATGGATCGGCCTCGAGCTGCGCGAACCCTGGACGGTGGGCGGCCGCACCTATGCGGCCGGTTCGCTGCTGGCGGCCAAGTTCGACGAGTTCATGGCCGGCAAGCGCGAGTTCGAGGTGCTGTTCGAGCCGACCGAGACGACCTCGCTGGCGGGCACCACGTTCACCAGGAACCATCTGGTGATCAACGTGCTCGATGACGTGAAGAATCGCTTGTTCGTGCTGACGCCTGGCGCCGAGGGCTGGACCAGGCGTCCGCTGTCGGGCGTGCCGGAGTTCGGAACGATCAGCGCCGGTGCGGTGGACCGCGACGAGTCCGATGCGCTCTGGCTCACGGTCGCCGACTACCTGACGCCGACCACGCTGATGCTCGGCGATGCCGGCGTGGATGCGACGGCTCCGGAGGTCTTGAAGACGCAGCCGGCGTTCTTCGACGCCTCGACGCATGAGGTCGAACAGCATTTCGCCACATCCAAGGACGGTACCCGCGTGCCGTACTTCCTGGTGCGCCCGAAGGACATCGTGCTCGACGGCAGCAACCCGACCCTGCTGTACGGCTACGGCGGCTTCGAGATCTCGCTGACGCCGGGTTATTCCGGCGGTGTGGGCAAGGGCTGGCTGGAGAAGGGCGGCGTGTACGCGGTCGCCAATATCCGCGGTGGCGGCGAATACGGACCGCGCTGGCACCAGGCCGCGCTCAAGGCCAACCGCCACAAGGCCTACGAGGACTTTGCCGCGGTCGCACAGGACATGATCGCGCGGAAGATCACCTCGCCCAGGCACCTCGGGATCCGCGGCGGCAGCAATGGCGGCCTGCTCACCGGCAACATGCTGGTGCAGTACCCGGAGCTGTTCGGTGCGGTGGTGATCCAGGTGCCGCTGCTCGACATGCAGCGCTACAACAAGCTGCTGGCCGGCGCCTCCTGGATGGCCGAGTACGGCGATCCCGACAAGCCGGAGGAGTGGGCCTTCATCCAGAAGTTCTCGCCCTACCATCTGTTCGACCCGGCGAAGGACTACCCGGCCACGATCCTGCTGACCTCCACGCGCGACGACCGCGTACACCCTGGCCATGCGCGCAAGATGTTCGCCAGGATGTCGGAGGCCGGCAAGGACGTGCGCTACTACGAGAACATCGAGGGCGGGCACGGCGGCGCGGCGGACAACCGCCAGGCCGCGCACATGGATGCGTTGTACCTGACCTTCCTCTGGCAGCAGCTCGGCCGCGAATGACCGGCCGGCGCCCGGCCGCTGGTCCGGGCGCCGCATTCTCCACTTCCAGGCGCCTTTCCGATGAAGAACGCCCTCCTGCTTGCGACCACGATCCTGATGACGCTTCCGCATACTTCCACGCTCGCCGCCGATGCCACGCCGCCCGACGCCGAAAAGCGTCCCTACGTGGTCAAGGCCCCACATGGTGCCGAGCGGCAGGACGAGTATTACTGGCTGCGCGACGACAAGCGCGAGAACCCGGCCATGCTGGCCTACCTGGAGGCCGAGAACGCCTACGTCGACCGGGTGATGGCACCGCTCAAGCCGGTGCAGGACAGGCTCTACGAAGAGATCGTGGGCCGCATCAAGCAGGACGACAGCTCGATCCCGGCGCGTGAGCGCGGTTGCTGGTACTACGCGCGGTTCGAGACCGGCAAGGACTATCCGATCCACGCCCGCCGCAAGGATGCCGCCGGGATGGATGCACTCTCGATCCAGCGGGCGAACGAAGCCGGCGACTTCGAGGGCGAGGAGGTGCTCCTCGACGTGAACGCGCTGGCCGATGGCAAGGACTATTACGCGGTCGGGGCCTACGAGATCAGCCAGGACAACAGCATCATGGCCTGGGCGGACGACACCAACGGCCGCCGCCAGTACACCTTCCGCTTCCGCAACCTCGCCACCGGCGAAGACTATCCGGAACAGATCACGGGGACCTCGGGCGACCTGGTGTTCGCCGACGACAACCGCACCGTGTTCTACATCGAAAACGATCCCGAGACGCTGCTGACCAAGCGGGTGAAGCGGCACGTGATCGGCACCGATCCAAAGGATGACGCAGTCGTCTACGAAGAGGAAGACGACAGCTTCTACATGGGCATCGAGCGCAGCCGCGACGATCGCTACATCGTCATCGGGCTGGGCAGCACTGTTTCCGACGAGATCCGGTATGCGCCGGCGGACGATCCGAAGGCGTTCGCCGTCCTCGCCCCGCGTGAGCGGGATCTGGAGTACACAGTCGACCATCTGGGCGACCGCTGGGTCATCCTGACCAACGCCGATGGCGCGAAGAACTTCAAGATCTCCGAGGCGCCATCGACATCGACATCGCGCGGCGACTGGAAGGACCTGGTCGCGCACGACGAGTCGGTGTTCCTGGAAACCTTCGAGCTGTTCAACGACTTTATCGCCGTGGGCGAGCGTTCCGACGGGCTCGAACGCGTGCGGATCCTGCGTGCAGACGGCCGGGCCGACTATGTGAAGGCCGATGAACCTGCCTATTCGATGGGGCTGTCGGCCAATACCGAGCCGGATACCACCAAGCTGCGCTACACCTACACGTCGCTCACAACGCCGGCGACCACCTACGAACTCGACACCGAGACCGGCGAGCGCGTGCTGCTCAAGCAGCAGCCGGTGATCGGCTACGATCCGACGCAGTACGTGACCGAGCGCGTCTGGGCCACTGCGCGCGACGGAGTGAAGATCCCGGTCTCGCTCGTGTACCGCAAGGGCTTCGCGAAGGCTGGCACCGCAGCGATGCTGCAGTACGCCTATGGCAGCTACGGTATGTCGATGGATCCCGGCTTCAGCGCCACCACGGTGAGCCTGCTCGACCGCGGAATGGTGTACGCGCTGGCGCATATCCGCGGCGGCCAGGAGATGGGCCGCCACTGGTACGAGGACGGCAAGCTGCTGAACAAGATCAACACGTTCACCGATTTCATCGACGTGACCGACTTCCTCGTCGGGGAAGGCTATGCGTCGAAGGATCGCGTGGCCGCCTACGGCGGCAGCGCCGGCGGCCTGCTGATGGGCGCGGTGTCGAACATGGCGCCGGACCGCTACCGGGTGATCCTGTCGCAGGTGCCGTTCGTGGACGTGGTGACGACGATGCTCGACCCGAGCATTCCGCTGACCACCAACGAATACGACGAGTGGGGCAATCCCGAGCAGAAGCGGTTCTACGACTACATGGTCACCTACTCGCCCTACGACAATCTCAAGGCGCAGGCCTATCCGGCGATGTTCGTCGGGACCGGTCTGTGGGACTCGCAGGTGCAGTACTGGGAGCCGGCCAAATTCGTGGCGCGGCTGCGCGATCTGGACACCGGCGACGGCCCGATCGTGTTCCGTACCAACATGGAGGCGGGGCACGGTGGCAAGTCGGGGCGATTCCGCCGTTTCCGCGAACAGGCCGAGATGTATGCCTTCATGCTCGACCAGCTCGGCGTGAAGTAGCCAGGATCGCCACAGAAGGCCGCCCCCCGGGGCGGCCTCTGCATTTCTGGAGCCGATGTCTGCCGGGCGCAGGGATACAGGCAAGGTGAAGGGCGCCGGGAAACGCAGCCAGGAAGTTCCAGCGGGCGGCGCGCACGATCCGCCGCCATGCAGCCGATATCATGGCGCCATGCGTCCTGCGCACCGCTTCCGCTGGGCCTGGTGGCTGCTGGCTTACGCCAGCCTCGGACTCGGCCTGTTGGGCATGTTCCTGCCGGGACTGCCGACGGTGCCGTTCGTGCTGCTGTCGGCGGTCGCCGCGGCGCGGGGGTCCGAACGCCTGCACCGCAGGCTGCTCGCGGATCCGCGGTTCGGACCGATGATCCAGGACTGGCAGGCGGGCCGCACCGTCGCGCGGCGCGCCAAATGGATGGCCACGGGCACGATGCTGGCGTCGGCGCTGATCCTGGTCGTGCTGGTGCTGGCTGGAGGCGGGGAGCGCTGGTGGCTGCTGGTGCTGCCGCTGGGCTGCATGGGCGCGGTAGGGACCTGGCTCTGGCTGCGGCCGGAACCGCCCGTGGAGGGCGACGGGCGCGGACGCTGAGCGGACCCGAACGCCCCCCGCCGCGGGACTCGTCCTGCCCTGCGGGCCGGGCTACACTGCCGGCATGCGCAGATTCTCCATATTCCTGGCGCCACTGGCGCTGCTGGTCGCCCTGAACCTCGCCGCCTGCGGCAACAAGGGGCCGCTGGTGCGGGCTTCCGACGCCGAGCAGATGGAGGAGGCTGAGGTCGAGGAGGACGTCGACGTCGATGGGGACGTTGCGGACGACGACGCGGCCGACGACGACGCGGCCGTGGACGAGGTGGATGCCGATCCGGTGGAAGACGCCGAGGATCCGGTCGAGGTGCCGCCACCGCCGGCGGATCCCGGCAACGGTTGATCCGGTGGGCGCGAACACCCCGCAGGCGCTCCGGCAGGACCTGTCGATGCAGCCGCTGCGCTTCAGCAAGATGCACGGCGCGGGCAACGACTTCGTCGTGCTCGACCTGCGCGACGGCGCACCGCCGCCCGATCCCGAGCTTTGCCGTGCCCTGGCCGATCGCCACACCGGTGTCGGCTGCGACCAGATCCTGACCATCGGGCCGCCGGCTGGCCCGGGATCGCTCGCCAGCTACGGCATCTGGAACTCGGATGGCTCGCCATCGGCCCAGTGCGGCAATGGCGCCCGCTGCGTCGCGGCATGGCTGGTGCGCGATGGCGCCACCCGCGATGCGCGCTTCACGCTGGAGAGTCCCGCAGGCAGGCACGCGGTCGAGGCGCTGGGCGACGGCCGCTATCGCATCGCGATGGGCGTGCCGCGCTTCGAGCCCGCGCAGGTGCCGATGACCGGGGTCGCCCAAGCCCAGCCCTGGTACGGAATCGACCTGAGCGGCATCGGCCCGCTGCGCTTCGGCGCGGTGTCGATGGGCAACCCGCACGTGTTGATCGAAGTGGACGACGTGGCGGCAGCGGATGTCGCCCGCATCGGCCCGGCGCTGCAGGCCGCAGCCATATTCCCGGCGTCGGCCAACGTCGGCTTCGCGCAGGTGATCGACCGCGACCGTATCCGCCTGCGCGTGTACGAGCGCGGCGCCGGCGAGACCCTCGCCTGCGGCAGCGGCGCCTGTGCGGCAGTGGCGGTGCTGGTGCGGGCCGGCCGCCTGGACCGCGACGTGACCGTGCAGTTGCCGGGCGGCGAACTGCGCATCAGCTGGCCCGAAGACGCGGCCCAGGTCGCGATGGCCGGGCCCGCCGCATTTGTTTTCGAAGGGGAATGGACCCGATGAGCAGTACCGAGAAACTCGGCGCGCACGAAGTAGCGGCATGGCTGCGCCGGCAGCCGAAGTTCCTGCAGCAGTTCCCGGACCTGGCGCTGAGCCTGGTGGTGCCGCGCGAGGATGGCCCGGCGGCGTCGCTGGCCAGTTACCAGCTCGAAGTGCTGCGCGACAAGAACCGCGAACTCTCGCGCCGGCTGCACGACCTGTACGCGATTTCGCAGGAGAACGAACGCCTGGCCGTGCGCACCCATCAGCTGACGCTGGCGCTGATGCGGCAATCCGATCGCGCTGGCGTGGTGAGCGCGATGGCCGCGACGCTGGAGGAGGATTTCGCCGGCGACCTGGTGCGCATCGTGCTGTTCAAGCCGGTCGAGGGGCTGGGCGAGCAGCCCTGGCTGCAGGTGATCGATCGGGATGCCGCCGTGCTCGCGCCGTTCGCGGATGCGCTCAAGGACGGGGAGCCGCTGTGCGGACGCCTGCATCCGGACAAGCAGGCGCTGTTGTACGGAGCGCGCATCGACGATGTGCAGTCGAGCGCGCTGCTGGCGCTGGAAGGCGCGGGCCTGGTCGCGGTGGGCAGCGCCGATCCCAACCGGTTCTATCCGGGCATGGGCACCCTGTTCCTGCGCATGATGGGCGAGGCCTTCGAAGCGGCCTTGCGCCGGTTCGATGCCTGATCCCGCCACCGCGCGGCCGCAGGCGGGCCATGCATGGCCCGGGCCGAGCGCGCGGGCGCACGCCGGCGGTGAACTGCGGTGACCCACGTCCAGGCGTTCCTGGATTACCTGCAGGTGGAGCGCCGCGTCTCGCCGCATACCCTGGACGGCTATCGCCGCGACCTTGAGGCGCTGTCGGCCTGGGCCGAGGCGCAGGCGGGCGTCATCGCGCTGGGCGAGGCCGATGTCCGCGCCTTCATCGCCGCCGAGCACCGCCGTGGACTGTCGCCCAAGAGCCTGCAGCGGCGCCTGTCGGCGGTGCGCGGCTTCTACCAGTGGCTGCTCCGGCACGAGCGCATCGCGGCCAATCCCGCGGCAGGCGTGCGTGCCCCGAAGGCGCCGCGCAAGCTGCCGCAGGTACTCGATGCCGACGAGGCCAAGTCCCTGGTCGAAGTGCCGACCGACGCGCCGCTCGGACTACGCGACCGCGCGATGCTGGAACTGTTCTATTCCTCGGGACTGCGCCTGAGCGAACTGTGCACGCTGCGCTGGGGCGACCTGCACCTGGAGCAGGGCCTGGTCAACGTGGTGGGCAAGGGCGGCAAGGAGCGCATCGTGCCGGTGGGCTCGTTCGCGTGCGAAGCGCTGCGCGAATGGCGCCGCGACAGTGGCGGCCGCGATGCGTCCCCGGTCTTTCCCGGCCGGGGAGGCAAGCCGATCAGTCCGCGTGCGGTGCAGATGCGGATGCGCCTGCTGGCCCAGCGGCAAGGGCTGTTCAAGCGGGTGCATCCGCACCTGCTGCGGCATTCGTTCGCCAGCCACGTGCTCGAGTCTTCCGGCGACCTGCGCGGCGTGCAGGAACTGCTGGGCCATGCCGACATCTCGACCACGCAGATCTACACGCACCTGGATTTCGTCCACCTCGCCAAGGTCTACGACGCCGCGCATCCCCGCGCGCGCCGCCGCAAGGACTGAGCGCTCCTCCCAGGCCGCGTCCGTGCGGTCGATCCGGTGGAACTGCGTGTCCGGAAACGGCGCGTATCGATCGGCGTCCTGCGCCAGGCTCTGGAACCCGTCCCCGCAGGAGCTGCCATGACCTTTCGCCTTTCAGGCCTCGATCCGGCCCCGTTCGCCCCGCTGTTCGCGCTCGACGACGCCAGCCTCGCACGGCACGGCGCGCGCCGCGTGCTGGCCGACCGCGATTCGGGTTACCCCTGCCGCGTCGGCCTTGCCGATGCCCTGGTGGGCGACGAACTGCTCCTGCTGCACTGGGAACACGTGCCCGGCGCCACGCCCTATCGTGCGTCGGGGCCGATCTTCGTGCGCCGCCACGCCCGGCGGCGCGTGCTCGCGCCCGGTGAGGTGCCGCCGTATGTCAGCCGGCGTCTGATGTCCCTGCGCGCCTACGACGCGGCCAGCGCGATGGTGGATGCCTGCGTGTGCGAGGGCGGGGACGTGGCCGGCGAACTGACGCGCTTGCTGGACGATGCGGCCGTCTCCTTCGTCCACCTGCACAACGCCCGCCGTGGCTGCTACTCCTGCGTGGCGCATCGGGCCTGAAGCCACGGATGCGGCGGGCTTGATCGGGCCGGGCGCGCCCCTATGTCTGTCGGACCCGCCCCGGAGGCCGCATGGACCCCAGCCAGAACCCGAACGTATTCCACGCCACCACCATTCTGTCGGTGCGCCGCGACGGCAAGGTGGCCGTCGCCGGCGACGGCCAGGTCACGCTGGGGCACACGGTGATGAAGGGCAACGCGCGCAAGGTGCGGCGCCTGGGCAAGGACGGCCAGGTGCTGGCCGGCTTCGCCGGTGCCGCGGCCGATGCCTTCACCCTGTTCGAACTGTTCGAATCCAAGCTCGAGAAGCACGGCCAGCTGCAGCGCGCGGCCGTGGAGATGGCCAAGGACTGGCGGACCGAACGGCGCTTCGGCAAGCTCGAGGCCCTGCTTGCGGTGGCCGACAAGGACACCTCGCTGATCATCAGCGGCACGGGCGATGTGATCGAGCCGGAGGACGGCATCATCGCGATCGGCTCGGGCGGCTCCTACGCGCTGTCGGCCGCGCGGGCCCTGCTCGCGCACACCGCGCTCGACGCGCGCAGCATCGCCACCGAAGCGCTGGCCATCGCCGGCGACATCTGCATCTACACCAACCGCAACGTGGTGGTTGAGGAACTCTGAGCCGGGATTGGGGGTTCGGGATTCGGAAGCAGTCCCGACCCGTTCCCGCCAACCCGCCGATCCCAGCCCTTCCCGAATCCCGAATCCAAATGACGAATCCCGGCTCTTCCACCATGACCCCGCGCGAGATCGTGCAGGAACTCGATCGCCACATCATCGGCCAGCAATCGGCCAAGCGTGCGGTCGCGATCGCGCTGCGCAACCGCTGGCGCCGCGCGCAGCTGCCCGATGAGCTGCGCAACGAGGTGATGCCCAAGAACATCCTGATGATCGGGCCCACCGGCGTGGGCAAGACCGAGATCGCGCGGCGCCTGGCGACGCTGGCGAACGCGCCCTTCGTGAAGGTGGAGGCGACGCGCTTCACCGAGGTCGGCTACGTCGGCAAGGACGTCGAGCAAATCATCCGCGACCTGGCCGACACTGCGGTCAAGCTGCATCGCGAGCAGGCCAAGAAGAAGGTGCGTACCCAGGCCGAGGAGCGCGCCGAGGACCGCATCCTCGATGCCCTGCTGCCGCGGCGCGAGGCCCCGCAGCCCGGCTTCGGTTTCGGCAGCCAGACCACCGTCGACATCGGCGCGGAACCGTCGTCGAAGGAATCCGAAACCCGGCAGAAGCTGCGTCGCCAGCTGCGCGCCGGCGAGCTGGACGAGCGCGAGATCGAACTGGAACTGGCGGCCAACGTCGGCGTGGACATCATGACCCCGCCGGGCATGGAGGAGATGGGCCAGCAGCTGCGGCAGATGTTCGCCAACCTCGGCGGCGCCAAGACGCATGCGCGCAAGCTCACGATCAAGGCCGCGCGCCCGCAGCTGGTGGAGGAGGAAGCCGCGAAGCTGGTCAACGAGGACGACGTGCGCGAGGCGGCGATCGAGGCTTGCGAGCAGCACGGCATCGTGTTCATCGACGAGATCGACAAGGTCGCCAAGCGCGGCGAGGGCGTGGGTGCGGACGTCAGCCGCGAAGGCGTGCAGCGCGACCTGCTGCCGCTGGTGGAAGGCAGCACGGTCAGCACCAAGTACGGCGCGGTCAAGACCGACCACATCCTGTTCATCGCCTCGGGCGCATTCCACCTGGCCAAGCCCAGCGACCTGATTCCGGAGATGCAGGGCCGGTTTCCGATCCGGGTGGAGCTCTCGGCACTGAGCAAGGACGACTTCGTGCGCATCCTCACCGAGCCCAGGGCGGCGCTCACCCGCCAGTACGTCGAACTGCTCAAGACCGAGGGCGTGACCCTTTCGTTCGCCGATGATGCGGTCGAGCGTCTGGCGGAGATCGCTGCGCAGGTGAACGAGCGCCAGGAAAACATCGGCGCGCGGCGGCTGCACACCGTGCTCGAGCGCCTGCTGGATACGCTCAGCTACGAGGCGCCGGACAAGGACGGCAGTCGCGTTGTGATCGACCGGGCCTATGTCGACGCGCATCTGGGCGACCTGGTGCAGGACCCGGATCTGAGCCGCTACATCCTCTGACCCGGGGCGGGGCGCGGCGCGGCGGATGCGCCGCGACGCGCTGCAGGGCGATCGTGAGGAACCGCTCCCGGGCCGCGCCGCTCCGGCAAGGTTGCGGCACCGCTCGAACGCAAGCGCCTACCGTCGGCTTCCGCGCGCGGCCAGCCGATCGCGAGGCATCATATGGGGCCGGGCCGCCGTGATGCCGCGTACCGTGCCGACGTTCGACCGGCGCATCAGGCCGCGGGGCCGGGACACCGGTTGAGCCGCCGGCTGCGCCGGCCACACGAGGAGAGTTCCACGATGCGCCACCGCATACTGCTGACCGCCGCCGCGCTTGCGGCCCTGTGCGCCGCCGCGCCGGCGGCCGCCGGCGACGTGTCCTGCCGTCTGGCCTTCGACATGAGCGGCTGGTCGGCCTTCTACAAGACCGCATCCGGCACGGGCCGGGTCAGCTGCAGCAACGGCCAGGCCATGGCCGTGCGGATCGAGGCGCGGGGCGGTGGGCTGAGCGTGGGCAAGTCGGAGATCCGCGATGGCCGCGGGGATTTCTCCGCTGTCGACGACATCCGCGAACTGCTCGGTACCTATGTCGCCGCGGAGGCACACGCCGGCGCCGTGAAGTCGAGCAAGGCGCAGGCGATGACCAAGGGCGACGTGTCGCTGGCCCTGGCCGGCACCGGCAAGGGCTGGGACCTGGGCGTGGCCTTCGGCGCGTTCACCATCCAGGCGCGCTGAGGGATCGCCCGGCTTAGCCCAGGCGCTGGCTTCCGCACCAGCGCTCGCCCGGGGCCAGCACCGCCGGCTGCAGCACCTGCCCGGCTTCCACGCAGACGAACCGGCGGTACTCGCCGGCGGTGAGGTCGGGCATGCGGGCCGCCAGCGCCTGGCCCGGGTTCCATAGGACGCAATCGCTGAAGCCGTCCTGTTCGATGTCGACATGGTGCTGGCCGTCGATCAGCCGCAACGGGGCGACGACATCGCCATAGATGCGGTCCACTTCGCCATCAAAAAGGACCTGGTGGGCGTCCTCGCGATGCAGGGTGCCGCCGTTGGCGCTGTCCTCGTAGTCGCAGCCCTGCAGGCCTTCGACCGCCGCATGCCCGATGTCGTCCACGCGCAGGTAGGTGTGCAGGGCGGTGGTGAGGGCGATGCGGTCGTCGCCGCGGTTTTGGACCTGCAGCGCGATGGCGAGCGTACGGTCGGCAAGTGCGACAGAGAGACGGCAGGCGAACGCATGCGGCCATTCCGCGGTGGCGGGGCGGTCGTGCAGTTCGAAGCTCGCGGCCCCGTCGGCGATGCCGGCGAACGACCAGTCCAGCAGCCGCGCGAAGCCGTGTTTGCGCAGCGTTCCGCGTTCGCCGAACTGCGGAAAGATCACCGGAATGCCGCCGCGGGCGGCGGCGCCGCTGGCGAAGCCGGCACGCTGGGCAAGGAACAGGCGTTCGCGGCCGTCGGACGGGATCCAGGACAGCAGCTGCGCGCCGCGCAGCGAGACCAGCGCGGTGGCGCCGTTGGCGCGCAGGCGGATGCAGGGCGTGTCGCGGAAGACGAGCGTTTCGTGCTGCAGGGACATGGGATTTGCGGGCATGGTCGAATCCGTCATGGACGGGTGGCCGCTCAGGCTGCGGCGGCCAGGATGGTGGCGTGGCGCTGCGGCCGCATTCCGCGGCCAGGCGGGAGCCGGCGAGGCCCGGACGATGGCGCGAGGCGACGACGAATGTCGCGTCGGATCGAGGCGTCGGCCATCCCGCGCGAGGCCGTGATCAGCCGTGGCAACCGTCGTCCTCGCCGATGTCTTCGTTCCACACCGACGGATTCGCGGCGATCCAGTCGCCGAGCAGGGCGATGCATTCGGGGTCGGCCAGGTCGACGACCTTGACCCCCTGTTCGCGCAGCCAGTCGTGTCCGCCCTGGAAGTTGACCGACTCGCCCATCACCACGGTGCCGATGCCGAACTGCTTCACCAGGCCGCTGCAGTACCAGCACGGCGAGAGCGTGGTGACCATGATGGTGTCGCGGTAGGAGCGCTGGCAGCCGGCCTTGCGGAAGGCGTCGGTTTCGCCGTGGACGGAAGGGTCGCCTTCCTGGACCCGCCGGTTGTGGCCGCGTCCGAGCAGCTCCCCGGTGGACGAATACAGGGCCGCGCCGATCGGGATGCCGCCTTCGTCCAGGCCCAGTCGGGCTTCTTCGATCGCGGTGGCGAGCATGGCGCGGTAGTCGGGCGTGGACATGGCAATGGGCACGGGGGAAACCGTTGTGCACGATAGCGCGATTGCCCGCCGCCGCGGTGCGTGATGGGTGTCACGAGTTGTCCGGCGGCAGGCGGTCGCCGAGAATCGTCACCGGGGAACAAGGGGATGGACGATGGCCACGATGCGGATGGCGCTGTTCGCGATGGCCCTGCTGGCGGGCGGGGCGGCCCGTGGCGAGGTGGTGCAGGGTGGTCTCGAGCTGCGCTGGGGCGACAGTGCTCCGGCGCCGGCCGCACGTCTGGCCCCCAGGTTCGAAGCGGCGCTGGTGGTGGATGGCGGCGCCCGCATCGTGCTGGACGCCGGGCAGGCGCGGCGCGGTGCAGGCGATCTCTACGCGCTGGCCAATCGGCGCGTCGCGGTGGCGTTCGGCCGCGCCAAGTCGGGGGGCGGACGGGCGATCGATGCGATCGTGCCCGTCGACGGTGCGGACGACAGCCTCGTCCACGTACGCAGCGGCCGCGCCGACGGGATCGCCAAGGCCACGCTCGGCCCGACCCGCTGGATCACGGTGGCCTGCCGCTTCGGCGACGTGGCCGACGAGCAGAAGCCGGTGGAATTCTTCCGCGGCCAGTATGGGGAGGCGGCCGGCCAGTTGGGCCACTACTGGCGCGAGGTGTCCTACGGCCGCATCAACCTCGCCGGCAGCGACGCGGTGGGCTGGTACGCGCTGCCGCAGCCGCGTTCGCACTATGTGACCCGCGAGGGCGACAAGGACAAGGCCGACCTCAACACGCTGTTCGACGACTGCACCGCGGCTGCCGATGCGGACGTCGATTTCAGCGATGTAGTCGGCATCAACCTGATGTTCAACGGCGACCTGGACGGCTACGCATGGGGTGGCGGACGCTGCGCCACGCTGGATGGCCGCAACCGTTGCTGGTCGGCGACCTGGAACCCGCCGTGGTCGTTCAACAACCTCGCCCCGCTGGCGCATGAGATGGGGCATGGCTATGGCCTGCCGCATTCGGACAACTCCGACGGCGACGACGACACCTACGACAATCCCTGGGACGTGATGAGCGACAGCTGGAACAATGCCGTCCGCAGTCCGACCTACGGCGCGCTGCCCAAGCACGTCAACATGCTCCAGCGCGACCGCCTGGGCTGGGTCGACGCGGCACGCAAGCAGACGTTCCAGGTCGACGGCCCGCGCACGCGCCTGCAGCTGGATTTCGCCAGCCTGCCCGACGCGGGGGCCGCGCAGATGCTGGTGCTGCAGACGCCATCCTCGCCAGACCCGTACAGCGGCGCGTTCTACACGGTCGAGGCGCGCCGGCGCGGCGGCGCCTACGAAGGCGAACTGGCCGGCGATGCGGTGATCATCCACCGGGTCGGCAGCGGCTATCGCTACGAGGCCGAGAGCCAGGATGCCGACCGTCCGCCCGCCGACGTGGCCAACAACGAAGGATCGATGTTCAAGCCGGGCGAAGCCTGGATCTCGCCCGACGGCCTGTTCACCCTGTACGTCGAAGCGGCGAACGCGAACGGGTTCACCGTCATCGTCGGCGACCGTGGCCGCGTGACCGGCGGCGAAGGCCCGCGCCGCCGCAGGTGAACGGACCGGGATGCCGGGCCCGCGCGGCGGTGCGATAATGCGCGCATGAGCGCATCCGACGACCGCGGCACCACCCACTTCGGCTACCGCGAGGTACCGGTTGGCGAGAAGCAGAAGCTGGTCGGCGAGGTCTTTTCCTCGGTCGCCGGCAATTACGACCTGATGAACGACCTGATGTCGATGGGCATCCATCGGATCTGGAAGCGCTATTTCGTCGCGACCGCCCAGGTCAGGCGCGGTGCACGCGTTCTCGACCTGGCCGGCGGCACCGGCGACATCGCGGCGCTGCTCAAGGATCGGGTGGGCGAGTCGGGCGAGCTGGTGCTGGGCGACATCAACGGCGAAATGCTGCGCGTAGGGCGCGACCGCATGACCGACCGCGGCAATGTGCGCGGCTTCGAGTACGTGCAGTGCAACGCCGAGAAGCTGCCCTTCCCGGACGCCAGCTTCGACCTGGTCACGATCGCCTTCGGCCTGCGCAACGTGACCGACAAGGACGCGGCGCTGCGCGAGATGCTGCGCGTGCTGAAGGTGGGCGGCCAGGCGCGCGTGCTCGAGTTCTCCGAGGTCAAGGCCGACTGGTTCAAGCCCCTGTACGACTTCCACTCGTTCAAGGTGTTGCCGCGCCTGGGGCGGCTGTTCGCCGGCGATGCCGACAGCTACCAGTACCTGGCCGAGTCGATCCGCCAGCACCCGCCGCAGGAACAGCTGCGCGCGATGATGGAGGCGGCCGGATTCGCCCGGACCCGCTTCCGCAACCTGTCGGGCGGCATCGTCGCGATCCACGACGGCTGGAAGGCCTGACCGCGCCGCGCGCGGATGTGACGGCGGTCGTGTCACCGGCCCGGCCCGGCGCGGCTTCGGTCGTCACGCCGGAGGGCAGGGTGGGGCGGCCCGGCTGCCTGGAACGGCGGGACGGGCAGGGTGCAGTCGCCGCGCATGCGACCCCGCGCCATCGGGACTAGAATTGCGGCCTGTTTTCCGCCAGAGGCGTCCCCCGGCCATGCGCCATCCCCGCGTGCGCGCGTTGCGCGCCCTGCTGCTGCTGTTCCCCGTCCTGCTCGCGCTGTCGGCCTGCAAACGCGACGCCGCGGATGCCGATGCCACTCCCGCGCCTTCGCCCGCCCCTGCCGCCATGGCCGATACCGACGAGCATTCCTTCGCCGAACCCGCCAAGGTGGTCATCGACGACCTGGCGCTGGACCTCGCGCTCGATTTCGACGCCAGAACCCTGTCGGGCACCGCCACCTACACCCTGGAGTGGAAGGACGACGGCGCCACGCAGCTGGTGCTCGATACCCGCGACCTGGCCATCGCCAAGGCCGAAGCCGAGGTCGATGGCGCCTGGCAGCCGCTGCAGTTCGAACTGGCCGAGGCCGACGGCAGCTTGGGCAGCCGCCTCACGATCCAGGCGCCGCAGCGGCCGCAGAAGCTGCGCGTGTCCTATCGCACCTCGCCGGACGCCTCGGGCCTGCAGTGGCTGGAACCGGGCATGACCGCCGGCGGGCAACTGCCTTTCATGTTCAGCCAGTCGCAGCAGATCCACGCGCGCTCCTGGGTGCCGCTGCAGGACACGCCGCAGGTGCGCTACACCTACAGCGCCCGCGTGACCACGCGTCCGGACGTGATGGTGCTGATGAGCGCCGACAACGATCCGGCGGCCGCGCGCGACGGCGAGTACAGCTTCACCATGCCGCAGCCGATCCCGTCCTATCTGATGGCGATCGCGGCGGGCGACCTGGTGTTCAAGCCGATCTCCGCGCGCTCGGGCGTCTGGGCCGAGCCGTCGATGGTGGAACGCGCCACCGTCGAGTTCGCCGACACCGAGAAGATGATCGTGGCCACCGAGGCGCTGTACGGCCCCTACCGGTGGGAACGCTACGATCTGCTGGTGCTGCCGCCCTCGTTCCCGTTCGGCGGCATGGAGAACCCGCGCCTGTCCTTCATCACCCCCACGGTGATCGTGGGCGACAAGTCGCTGGTGTCGCTGATCGCGCACGAGCTGGCCCACAGCTGGTCGGGCAACCTGGTGACCTTCTCCAGCGCCAAGCACGGCTGGCTCAACGAGGGCATGACCAGCTACGTCGAGAACCGCATCGTCGAGGCGCTGTACGGCGAGGAGTTCAGCGACATGGAGTGGGTGATCTCGCGCGAGGCGCTCAAGCGCGACATCGGCGGCATGCCCGAGGCCACCCAGGCGCTGGCGATCCGCCCTGGCACCCCGCTCGATGCCGACGATGCGCTGAGCCAGGTGTCCTATGACAAGGGCGCCTGGTTCCTGCAGTTCCTGGAGGAGCGCTACGGCCGCGAGGTCTTCGATCCGTTCCTGCGCGGCTACTTCGATCATTTCGCCTTCCAGAGCATCGCCACCGAGACCTTCCTCGAGTACGCCCGGCAGCACCTGTTCGATGCCCATCCGGGCGTGGTGACCGAGACCGAACTCGACGCATGGATCTATGGGCCCGGCATCCCCGCCGACGCGCCGCAGGTGCTTTCGCCGCGGATGGGCATCGTCGACTCCGCGCGCCTGGGCTGGCGCGGCAGCAAGCAGCTGCCGCCGACCCAGATCACCAGCCAGTGGAGCACGCAGGAGTGGCTGCACTTCCTCGAAGGCATGCCGGCGACGCTGCCGGTGGCCGAACTCGAACAGCTCGATCGCGCCTACCGCTTCACCGGCACCGCCAACGGGGAAATCGCGATGCGCTGGTATCCGCTGGCGATCCGCAGCGGCTACGCCCAGGCCAATGACGCCATCGTCGAATTCGTGCGCGGCATCGGCCGCCGCAAGCTGATCATTCCGGTGTACGAGGCGCTGGTGGAAACGCCCGAGGGCCTGGCGCTGGCGCGCGCGGCTTTCGAGCAGGCCCGCCCCGGCTACCATCCCATCACCACGGCGTCGGTGGAGAAGGTGATTGCCCAGGCCAGGCCGGCGGCATCGCCTCGGCCGACGCCCGCGCAGGATGCGGAAGCGCCTGCGATGGACGCGCCTGCCGGCAATCCGGTGCCGGAGACGCCGCCGGCCGGCTGAGGTCGGGCTGGTACGGTCCCAGGCGATGCGCCGTCGTCCCCGGGCGTGGCCGTGCACCGCGCCTCGATCTTCGGCCATGGCGCTGGTGCCGAGACGGAAGACCACCATCGATCAGGAGCTGGCCCATGTCCCTCATGAAACCCGCGCCCGCCGCGCTGCTGTTGTCCCTGGCGCTGCTGGCCGGCTGCAAGGACCGCGAAGCCGAGGCCGCGGCCCAGTCCGCCGCGCTGGCGCAGGCCAACGAACAGGCGGCTGCCGAAGCCGAACGCGCCTTCGAGGCGGCCGTCGCCGACGGCAACTGGTCGCTGGCCAAGGCCCAGGGCGACATCCTCCTGGCGAAGTGGCCGACCACCGACGCAGCCGAACGCGTGCGTCCCCGGCACGAGGAAGCGCGGGCCAAGGGCGCTGCCGAGAACGAGGCGCGTCGCGTGGCCGCGCTGTGGAGTTACCAGAGCCAGGCGGTGGACGGCGGCAACCAGCTGTCGGCCGCCATCTACGCCAGGGAGCCGCTGGACGTGGATGGCAGTGGCGCCAAGCCTGTCCGGCTGATCTTCCGCGACCACCCCGACTGGGGCCGCAGCAGCTACCTGGTCCTGCCCGGCGGCGACTTCGCGAAAGCCTGCTATCGCAGCTGCAGCGTGACGGTCACCATCGACGACCAGCCACCGAAGAAGATGTCGGCCAACCGCCCGAAGACGGACGAGGCCATCGCCATGTTCATCGACGATGAGAAGACGCTGTGGCGGCTGACCCGCGATGCCGAACGCATGCGCATCGAATTCCCCACCCGCGACGTGGGCGACAAGGTGGCCGAGTTCGAGGTCGCTGGCCTGGATCGCGCCAAGCTGCCGAAGTGGGATTGACCCCGGCCTCGGCCTCGGCCTGAGCCGGCGCAAATCCGGATGGACGTGCTCATCGTCGCCGCGGTCAGCGCCCTGGCCGTGGCCCTGCACGTGGCGCTGTTCGTGCTGATCCGGCGCTGGATGGATCGCGACCTGGCGCTGTCGTTCGCCGGCGACGATGCCGGCATGCGCGCCTACATGCTGGCCTGCCTGGAACGCGCGCGTCGCGAGCGGGTGCGCCGGCGCGCGCTGCCTACCTGGCTCGAGACCGCGGCGCGGGCGTATCCCGCGGCTTCCGGTCCGGGCACCGGGGCCAGCGCCCGCTAAACCGGCGCGTGCCTGGCCGGGGTGCCCGGTTACAGGGCGTAGCCGAACTGCTGGCGGAACTGGTTGGCGAAATCGTCGTAGTCGAAGCGCTGGTTCTGGGTGCCGGGGTGTTCGACCTTGAGCGCGCCCATCAGGTTGCCGATGCGGCCGATGGTCTGCCAGTCGCAGCCCTTCTCGATGCCGAAGATCAGGCCGGCGCGGAACGCGTCGCCGCAGCCGGTCGGGTCGGTGATGCGGCGCTCGTGCGCCGGCGGCACGGTGTAGAGCTGGCCAGGAGTGTGGATCAGGGCGCCGCGCGGACCCTGGGTGATGATGTAGGCCTTCACCCGCTGCACGATGTCCTTCTCGCTCCAGCCGGTGCGCTCCTGCAGCAGGTTCGACTCGTAGTCGTTGACCGTCACGTAGTCGGCCTGCTCGATGAAGGCGCGCAATTCCTCGCCGTTGAACAGCGGCATCGCCTGGCCGGGGTCGAAGATGAAGGGGATGCCGGACTCGGCGAACTCCTTCGCGTTCTGGATCATGCCCTCGTAGCCGTCCGGGCTGACGATGCCGATGGTGACGCCCGGCACGTCCTTCACGTGGTTCTCGTAGCTGCGCATCATCGCCCCCGGGTGGAAGGCGGTGATCTGGTTGTTGTCGTGGTCGGTCGTGATGAAGGCCTGCGGGGTGAACAGCTCGT
Organism: Luteimonas campi; assembly: GCF_051162505.1. Lineage (NCBI taxonomy): Bacteria > Pseudomonadati > Pseudomonadota > Gammaproteobacteria > Lysobacterales > Lysobacteraceae > Luteimonas > Luteimonas campi. The sequence goes on along the minus strand of NZ_JBNWEM010000008.1, from coordinate 31,634 downwards.
CGATCACCTTGACCCGCTCGAGGGTGATCCCGTTTTCCTCGAACCACTCGCGATAGGGTCCGAAATCCTGGCCGACCGTGGCCATCGGAATCGGGTCGCCGCCCAGCAGCTTGAGGTTGTAGGCGATGTTGCCGGCGCAGCCGCCGAACTCGCGGCGCATCCGCGGCACCAGGAACGAGACGTTCAGGATGTGCACCTTGTCCGGCAGGATGTGGTTCTTGAACTGGTCGGGGAACACCATGATGGTGTCGTAGGCCAGGGAACCGCAGATCAGTGCGGACATCAGGTGTCTCGGCTGGAAAATGGGCCGATAGGGTAGCCGGGCAGGCACAGCGAGGCCAGCCGCACCGCTGCGCGGGCGCTTTCGGGCACGGCTGCGGCCGTCATCGGGCCGGGATGTGCCCGAGCGCCCGTTCCGCCCGGCTCGAGGTCGCCGGAATGCGCTTTTTTGCTAGGCTAGCCGCCCCTGTGCGCCAGCGCCGAGACCGGACCCAGCCCCCCGATGTTCAAGAAGTTCCGCGGCATGTTCTCCAACGACCTGTCCATCGACCTGGGCACGGCCAATACTTTGATCTTCGTCCGCGGCCAGGGCATCGTCCTGAACGAGCCATCGGTGGTCGCCGTGCGCCAGGACCGCAGCGGCGGCCAGAAGGCGGTGGCGGCGGTGGGCAGCGAGGCCAAGATGATGCTCGGCCGCACCCCCGGCAACATCACCACGCACCGGCCGATGAAGGACGGCGTGATCGCCGATTTCACCTATACCGAGGAAATGCTCAAGCACTTCATCCGCAAGGTGCACAAGAGCCGCTTCCTGCGCCCCAGCCCGCGGGTGCTGATCTGCGTGCCGGCGGGCTCCACCCAGGTGGAAAAGCGCGCCATCCGCGATTCGGCCATGGAAGCCGGCGCCCGCGACGTGTCGTTGATCGAGGAGCCCATGGCCGCCGCGATCGGCGCCGGCATGCCGGTCACCGAGGCACGCGGCTCGATGGTGGTGGACGTGGGCGGCGGCACCACCGAGGTGGCGGTGATCGCGCTCAACGGCATCGTCTATTCGCAGTCCGCGCGCATCGGCGGCGACCGCTTCGACGAGTCGATCATCAACTACGTGCGCCGCAACCACGGCATGCTGATCGGCGAGACCACCGCCGAGAAGATCAAGATCGAACTGGGCTGCGCCTATCCGCAGGAGAAGGTGGCCTCGATGGAAATCTCCGGCCGCCACCTGGCCGAGGGCGTGCCGAAGGTGGTCTCGATCACCTCCAGCGAGGTGCTCGACGCGCTGCGCGAGCCGCTGTCCGGCATCGTGGCCGCGGTGCGCCAGGCGCTGGAGCAGACGCCGCCGGAACTGTGCGCCGACGTCGCCGAACGCGGGATCGTGCTCACCGGTGGCGGCGCGCTGCTGCGCGACCTGGACCGCCTGATCAGCGAGGAAACCGGACTGCACGTGCAGGTCGCCGACGACCCGCTGACCTGCGTCGCCCGCGGTGGCGGACGCGCGCTGGAACTGCTGGACCTGCACGGAAACGAGTTCTTCGCGTCGGAGTGATGGGGCGGGGAACAGGGAATGGGGAACCGGGAATCGCCGGAGTCTCAGCGCAACCGGATCGCCTGATGCCTGGGTTGGAGGCGCGCAGTTGCCAATCTGAGGCGCCGGGCCCGGGCCCCCTGCCTGTCCACCCCTTCGCTTCCCATTGTCCTCTCGCGGCGCGTGGCCGCCGCCGGCCGGTTGCGCCCGGCGCTTTTCCCATTCCCGGTCTTCAACGGACGCATGTCCGGTCTTCCCGATTCCCCATTCCCGGCTCCTGACTGTGTCCTCCTTCGCCAGCCCGGCTGCCCAACGACCCGGCGATGTCGCCGGCACGCTGCGGCTGCTGGCCTTTCTGGGCCTGTCGGTGCTGCTGATCGTGCTCGACCATCGCGGCGGCTGGCTGGAGCGGGTGCGTTCGACTGCCGGGGTGGCGGTGCAGCCGCTGTGGCAACTGGCCGGCCTGCCTGCGCGGCTGGGGCAGACCGTGCGCGACGACGCGGTGACCCGCTCGCTGCTGGCCGACGACAACCGCCGGCTGCGCAACGAACTGCTGATGATGGGTGCGCGCCAGGCGCGGCTGCAGGTCGAGGCCGACGAGAATGCGCGCCTGCGCGGCCTGCTGGGCGCGGCCACCCGGCATGGACTGGACGTGCAGCTGGCGCCGATCCTGGACGTGGACCTGGACCCCTCGCGGCAGCGCCTGCTGCTCAACGCCGGCAGCCGCGACGGGGTGCGCCAGGGCCAGAGCGTGATCGATGCGGGCGGCCTGGTGGGGCAGATCATCGCGGTAACGCCGGGCACGGCGACCGTGCTGCTGCTCACCGACCTCGACCATGCGGTGCCGGTGTCGATCTCCCGCACCGGCGTGCGCCTGGTGGCTTACGGCGTCGGCCGCAGCGACAGGCTGGAGGTGCGCAACATCCCGGTGTCCAGCGACGTGAAGGCGGGCGACGTGGTGGTGACCTCGGGCCTGGGTGGGCGCTTCCCGCCGGGCTTCCCGGTCGGGACCCTGGTGGATCTGCGTCCAGACGACAGCCAGGCCTTCCTGGTCGGCGAACTGGCGCCGGCGGCACAGCTGGATCGTGGCCGCGACGTGCTGCTGCTGCGCGAGGTGCCGTCCGCGCTGCCGGCCGCGGCATCGGCGGACGCCGCCGCAGCGTCGACCGGCCCGGCTGCGGCCGCGCCGCCGACGGCCCAGGGCGAGACTGGCGACGCGGCGGTCGCGCCGCCCGCCGCAACCGCCGAGGGCGCCATCGCCGTGCCGGCGCCGGTCGCGGCGCCGCGGCCTGAGACGCCCGCACCCGCGACGCCGCCCCTGCGCGAGACCACGCCATGAACCGCCGCGGTCGCCTGTGGCTGCTGCCCGTAAGCGTGCTGGTCGCGCTGGTGCTGGGCCTGTTGCCGCTGCCGGATGCAGTGCAGGGCCTGCGTCCCTACTGGCTGGCGCTGGTGGTGGCGTACTGGGTGATCGAAGAGCCCGAGCGCGCCGGCCTGGGCCTGGCCTTTGGCGCGGGCCTGCTCGCCGACCTGGTCTTCGGCGCCCTGCTCGGCGAGCAGGCGCTGCGCCTGGTGATCATGGCCTTCATCCTGCAGCGCTTCCGCACCCAGTTGCGCTTCTTCCCGCTGCCGCAGCAGGCGCTGGCGATCGGCGGCCTGCTGCTCAACGACCGGGTGGTCGCAGCCGCGCTGCACCTGGTGCTCGGGCTGCCGCAGTGGCCCTGGCTGTACTGGCTGGCGCCGGTGGTGGGCATGGCCCTGTGGGTGCCGCTGTTCCTCGGCTTCGATGCCTTGCGGCAGGTGCGGAGACCGCGCTGATGCGCGAGCGGCGCCAGCGCATCCGCAACGCCTCGGTCGAGGCCGCCCAGTTCCGGCTGCGGGCGCTGGTCGGCTTCGGCCTGGTGGTGCTGGGCCTGCTGGGCCTGGCCGCCTGGTATTTCCGCCTGCAGGTCGTCGACCACGAGGAGTATGCCCGCCTGTCGGAGGCCAACCGGATCAAGCCGCATCCGGTGGTGCCGGCGCGCGGGCTGATCTACGACCGCCAGGGTCGGCTGCTGGCCGACAACGTGCCGGCCTACCGGATCGACGTCACCCCGGAGGACGCCGGCGACATCCCGCGCATGCTCGCGCAGCTCTCGCAGGTGGTGACGCTCACGCCCGAGGAGATCGCGCGCTTCGAGGCCGCCCGCAAGGCGACCCGCAGCTTCCGCTCGATCACGCTCAAGGCGCGGGTGAGCGACGAGGAGGTGGCCCGCTTCGCGGTCGACCGCTGGCGCTTCCCCGGCGTCGAGGTGGTGCCCTATCTCAACCGCCGCTACCTGCACGGCGACCTGTTCGCGCACGTGATCGGCTACGTCGGCCGTACCGACGAGGGCGACGTGGAGCGGTTCGGCCGCGACCAGATCCTGTTCCCGCATACCGGCCGCACCGGCCTGGAGCGCGCCTACGACGAGCAGCTGCGCGGACGGGTCGGCTACGAGCAGGTCGAGACCAACGTCGAGGGCCGCGCGCTGCGCCGCATCGGCATGGTGCCGGCCCAGGCCGGCGCCGACCTGCGCCTGGGCATCGACCTGGACCTGCAGCGGGCGATGGTGGCCGCATTCGGCGAACAGGAGGGCTCGGCGATCGCGCTGGATCCGCGCAGCGGAGAGGTGCTGGCCATGGTCAGCCTGCCGGCCTTCGACCCGAACCTGTTCGTCAACGGCATTTCCAGCACCGACTACCGGCGGCTGATGGATGCGCCGTCGCGGCCCCTGTTCAACCGCCTGGTGCTGGGCGGGGTGGCACCAGGTTCCACGCTCAAGCCGCTGCTGGCCCTGGCGGGCCTCGACAGCGGGCTGCGCAGGCCGGAGGACCGGGTGCTGTCGACCGGCATGTTCTACCTCCCCGGCACCCGTCGCGGCTGGGGCGACGCCGCCCGCGGCGGCCATGGCTGGACCGACCTGCGCAAGTCGATCTCGGCCTCGGTGAACACCTATTACTATCGCCTCGCGCTGGACATGGGGATCGAGCGATTCGCGCAGTACATGCGCGACTACGGCTTCGGCGCGCCGACCGGCATCGATCTGGTCGGCGAGATCGACGGCATCCTGCCCTCGCCGGAAGCCAAGCGCATCGCGCGCGGCGAGCGCTGGTATCCGGGCGACACCGTGAACGCCAGCATCGGACAGGGCGACTGGAAGGTGACCCCGCTGCAGCTGGCGCGGGCCACCGCGGGGCTGGCCGACGGCATGCTGCGGCGCCCGCACCTGGTGGCCGAAACGCGCACGGGCTTCGATGCCGAGTGGACCGCCGTGCCGCAGCCCGCACCCACGCCGATCAGTTCCAGCCGCGAGCACCTGGAGGTCGTGCGCCAGGGCATGATGGACACCATGCAGCCCGGCGGTACCGGCTGGCGCGTCGCCAGCGGCGCGGGCTACCTGATGGCCGGCAAGACCGGCACCGCGCAGGTGGTGAGCCGCCGTGGCACCGGCGCGGTGGACCCCCGCAGCCTGCCGATGCACCTGCGGCACCGTGCCTTGTTCATCGGCTTCGCGCCGGCCGACGCGCCGACCATCGCGGTGGCGATCGCGGTGGAAGGCGGCGGCTACGGCGGCAGCGCGGCGGCCCCGATCGCGCGCAAGGTGTTCGACGCCTGGCTGCTGGGCGTGATGCCCGAGGAGCCGGGAATCGGGAATGGGGAATCGGGAATCGGGGTGCCCGGCGAGCAGGCACAGCCCGATTTCGGCAACGTGACGACCGGATCCGGCCCGCCGGCTGCCCTGCGCCAGAAGGCGCTGTCCGAATCCCGGCTCCCCAATCCCCAATCCCGGCCTTCGGCATGAACACGATCCTGCGCTGGCTGCTGGACCTGGTGGGGCGCTTCCTGCGCACGCTCGACTGGCCGTTGCTGGCGGCGCTGCTGGCCCTGATGGGCATCGGCCTGGCGGTGCTGCACAGCGCCGGCGGACAGAACCCCGCGCTGGTGCAGTCGCAGGGTGCGCGCTACGTGGTCGGGCTGGGCGTGATGTGGCTGCTGTCGCGGGTGCCGCCCGGGCCGCTGCGTCGCGCGACGCCGGCGTTCTACGCCGTCTCGCTGCTGCCGCTGCTGGTGGTGCTGTTCATCGGCACCGGACGCAGCGGCGCGCACTGGATCGACCTGGGCGTGTTCTATTTCCAGCCGGCCGAGCTGATGAAGCTGAGCCTGCCGATGATGGCGGCCTGGGTGCTGGCGCAGAGCGCGCCTCCGCCGCGTATCGATATCCTGCTGGCCGCGGTGGCGGTCATCGGCGTGCCCACCGGGCTGATCCTGCTGCAGCCGGACTTCGGCACCGCGATGCTGGTGGCGGCCAGCGGCGTGTTCGCGCTCTACCTGGCGGGCCTGCGGCTGTGGTGGTTCATCGCCGCCGGCATCGGTGCCGCGGGCGCGGCCGGGTTCGCGCTGTTCGCGCCGATCGGTTGGTTCTCGTTCCTGAGGCCCTACCAGCAGGACCGCATCCTCACCTTCCGCGATCCACAGAACGACCCGCTCGGCGCAGGCTGGAACATCATCCAGTCCAAGATCGCGATCGGTTCGGGCGGAGTCAGGGGGCAGGGCTGGGGCGAGGGCACGCAGTCGCATCTGAACTACGTGCCCGAGCACACCACCGACTTCATCTTCGCGGTGCTCGCCGAAGAGTTCGGCTGGCTGGGCGTTGCGACCGTGCTGGCGCTCTATGCGTTCGTGATCGGCCGCTGCCTGTGGATCGCGGCGGGCGCGCGCGAGCCCTTCGCCCGCATCGTGGCCGGCAGCTTCGGCCTGGCGCTGTCGGTCTATGTGGTGGTCAACGGCGGCATGATCTCCGGCCTGCTGCCGGTGGTGGGCGTGCCGATGCCGCTGCTGAGCTTCGGCGGCACGGCAGCCGTCTCGCTGCTGGCCGGCATGGGCGTGGTGATGGCCGTCGGCGCGCACGGACAGGGCAAGCGCTGAGCGGCTCGCCGCGACAAGACGCGCACTGGGGCAGCGAGCGCGGCGCAGGCTGTTCGTCGCGGGCTCTGCGCCGCTGTCGCCGTTCACGTTCTGCAAATCTTTGCGCATGCACCTGCGTGCTAACCTCGCGCCGATGATCCGAGCGCGCGCTTTCCGTCTTGCTGTCTTCCTGTTGCCGGCGGCCCTGTGCGCCTGTGCCACGCCGACGCCATCCACCGCCAGTGTCGAGGCGCAGGCGCCCGCATCGCCCGTGACCGAGGCGCCTGCCGCGCACGCTTCCGACGACGGATTGCTGCCCAAGGTGCCGCAGCCGCCGGAGCGTCCCGTGGCGGCCGCCTCGGTGACCGATCCGGCGATCCCGCGTGCGCAGCGCATCGACGCCTTCGTCGACTACACCGCCACCACCTATGGCGTCGATCGCGCGCAGATCCGCGACGTGCTCGCCCAGGCGGAAGTGCGCCAGAGCATCATCGATGCGATGAACCGGCCCGCCGAAGCGGTGAGGCAGTGGCACGAATACCGGCCGATCTTCCTCAACCAGGCCCGCATCGACGGCGGCATCGCGTTCTACAACCGCCATCGCGCCGCGCTCGACCGCGTGGCGGCCGATACCGGCGTCCCGGCCGAGATCATCGTGGCCATCATCGGCGTGGAGACCAGCTACGGCCGGGTCACCGGCAACTTCCGCGTGGTCGATGCGCTCTACACCCTGGCGTTCGACTATCCCAAGCGCGCGCCGTTCTTCGCCGGCGAACTGGCGCAGCTGTTCGCGCTGAAGAAGGATGAGCCCCAGCTCGACCTGCTGGCGCTCAAGGGCAGCTATGCCGGCGCGATGGGGCTGGGCCAGTTCATGCCCTCCAGCTATCGGCTGTGGGCGAAGGATGGCGACGGCGATGGACGACGCGACCTGCTCACCCACCTGCCGGACGTGTTCGCCTCGATCGCCAACTATTTCGTAGTACACGGCTGGGAGCGCGATGCCCCCGTGGTGGCGCGTGCCATGCGCGGGGAAGTCGCGCAGGACTTCACGCCGGACAACTGGGATCCGGTGTATCCGCTGTCGGCGCTGGCGGCGCGCGGCTACCGCCCGCAGCCGGGTGAGCCGGTTGCCGAAGGTGCGACCCTGCTCACGCTGCAGGGCGATGCCGGCCCGGAATACTGGCTGGCGTATCGCAACTTCTACGTGATCACCCGCTACAACCGTTCTCCGATGTATTCGCTGTCGGTGTACCAGCTAGCGCAGGCGATCCGCGCCGGGGCAGGGCAGGCGCGGTGAGGCGGCTGCTGCCGCTGCTGGCGATCGCCCTGCTGGCCGGCTGCGCCGGAACCCAGAAGAAACCCTCCGCAGCGGCGCCGTCGATGCCGCCGAGGGTCGCCGACGCAGGGCCGCCCCCGGACTGCAGCGACTTCACTCCCTATCCTGCCGCGCAGGAAGACCCGCGGACCCGGGGCGACTACGTCGCCGGCGGCCTGTACAAGCCGGGCGTCCGCGACACCACGCCCGACTACCTGCCCAAGGTGGACTGCATTCCCGAGCCGACGGTGGTCGACGAACCGCGTTCGCCCTACGGCAACCGCTCGCCCTACAGCGTCCTCGGCCGGTCCTACCGCGTGCTCGATTCGACCGAGGGCTTCGTCGAGACCGGCGTGGCCTCGTATTACGGCAACAAGTTCCACGGCCGGCGCACCTCCAACCAGGAGGTCTACGACATGTACGCGTTCACCGCGGCGCACAAGTCGCTGCCGCTGCCGAGCTTCGCGCGGGTCACCAACCTGGACAACGGTCGCAGCGTGGTGGTGCGGGTCAACGACCGCGGGCCGTTCCACGAGGGCCGCGTGATCGACCTGAGCTACGCCGCGGCGGTGAAGCTGGATATCCACCGCCGCGGCACGGGCCGCGTCGAAGTGCGCGCGCTGCGGCCGGGCGAGGCGGGGACGATGACGGCCCAGGCCGCTCCGACCGCTCCGACCGCTCCGACCAGCGGCATGGACACCCTCGTCGGCCAGCTGCCTGCCGCGGCGCCCGCTGGCGTGCCGCCGGTCGCCGCCTCCACAGCCGCGGCGCCGGCCTCGACGACAGGGCCGATGGCCGCGGCCACCGCCGCCTCGTCGCGGATGGCCGACCATCCGGGCTACGGGCGCGCCGAGAACCGCTTCCGCCTGGTAGCCGAGGACGGCCGCGTGCGCAGCGCCGATCAATTCGAGGCCTGGATGCGCGCGCGCCAGGCGCGCCTGGACGGCGAGGGCGCCGCCGCGGCCGCGACTGTGCCTGTCGCCGCGACGCCGGCGGCGCGTGCGTCCGCGCCGCTGGATGCGTCGGCACAGGTTGCCGTGCCCGCCGCCGGCCCGGGCGAACGCCCGGTCACCCTGCAGGTCGGGGTGTTCTCGGTCCGCGACAATGCCGAGCGCGCGCTTGCCGCGTTGCGGGGCGCGGGCATCGTTGGCGCCCACCTGCAGGACGTGACGGTGGCCGACCGGCAACTGTGGCGGCTGCGGGTCGGCCCGATCGCCACGGTGGCCCTGGCCGAGCTGAGCTCGCGCGTGTCGGGCCTTGGCCTGGGCGTGCCGCAGATCGTTCGCGAGTAGACTGTTCCCATTCGCCGCCGGGATATTCCCTGCGCATTCCATATTCCGTCCGGCCAGGGATGTCCGGCCCACCGGAGTCCGCCACCCGATGAAATCCGCTGTCCTTTCCCGTCGTTTCGCCGTGGCCGCGCTGGCCGCACTGCTCGTCGTCGGCCTGGCGACGGCCCAGGACACGCCGCAGCCTGCACCCCAGCCGGCATCCGCGCCGGCCGCGCTGAGCGATGCGCTGCCCACGCCGCCGCCGCCGGCGGTCGCGGGCAACGCCTGGCTGCTGATGGACTACGCCAGCGGCCAGGTCCTGGCCGGGGAGAACATCGACGCGCGCGTCGAGCCGGCCAGCATCACCAAGGTGATGACCAGCTACGTGATCGCCGCGGAAATGAAGGCCGGCAAGGTCAAGCCCGACGACCAGGTGATGATGTCCGAGAACGCCTGGCGCAAGGGCGGGGCCGGCACCGACGGCAGCTACAGCGGCTTCCCGGTCAACCAGACCGCGACGCTGCTGGAGATGGAAAAGGGCATGGTGGTGCAGTCGGGCAACGACGCCGCCATCGCCCTGGCCGAGCACGTGGCAGGCAGCGAGGATGCCTTCGCCGCGCTGATGAACGCGTACGCCAAGCGCATCGGCATGACCAACTCCAACTTCGTCAACTCGCACGGCCTGTCCGAGCCCGAGCACTACTCGACGGCGCGCGACCTGGCCCTGCTCGGGCGCGCGATGGTGCGCGACTTCCCAGAGGAGTACGGCTACAACGCGATCAAGGAGTTCACCGTCGGCCCGATCACCCAGCGCAACCGCAACCTGCTGCTGTGGCGCGATTCGAGCGTGGACGGAATCAAGACCGGCCACCATTCCGGCGCCGGCTACTGCCTGCTGGCTTCGGCCAAGCGCGGCGACCAGCGGCTGATCTCGGTGGTGATGGGTTCGACCAGCGAAGCGCAGCGCGCCACCGATTCGCTGGCGTTGCTCAACTGGGGCTTCCGCTTCCACGAGACCCACCGCCTGTACGACGCGTCCAAGCCCGTGTCCACCCAGCAGGTCTGGAAGGGCTCGGTGAACGAAGTGCAGCTTGGCGTGGCCGCGCCGCTGCTGGTCAGCCTGCCGCGAGGCAAGTACGACCAGCTCAAGCCTTCGATGGACGTGCCCGAAACCCTGGTGGCGCCGATCGCCAAGGGCCAGGCCATCGGCAAGGTGCGGGTGACCCTGGATGGCAAGGTGGTGGCCGAGCGCCCGCTGGTGGCGCTGCAGGCGGTCGAGGAGGCAGGCTTCTTCAAGCGCCTGTGGCACGAGTTCCTGATGTGGTGGAAGTCGGTCTGATCCCCCTGACTGGCGCGGCCTGAGCTGGCCGCGCCGCCCGGTGTCCGCCCTCCGGCGCCGGTAGCGTGTCTGTTAAGATCCCGGCGCGCGCGATGCGGGAAGTATCGCGTGCGTGGGGAACGGGCGCGCCGCGGCGCGCCCGCACAGACAACTTCAGGGAGAGGGAACAGATGCCCGTATTCAACGGCAGGCGCGCCTTCGCGGTCGCGCTTTCGACGGTCGCCATGCTGGCGGTCGCCACACCGGCGCTGGCGCAGCGCCAGAGCGCGCAGGACCGGCGCAAGGAGCAGGTGGCGCAGATCCCGGTGTGCGCGGAGCCGCTGGGCGCCATCTCGGTGATCGAACCCGAGGACGGCGAACACTGGTGGACCGGCCAGCAGTTGCCGGCGCCGTCGCGCCTGATCAAGGTGTTCGTCAACAAGTCGCGCTGCTTCACCCTGGTCGATCGCGGCTCGGGTCTCGATGCGGCCATGCGCGAGCGCGACCTGGGCGCCAGCGGCGAGCTGCGCAACCGTTCCAACATCGGCAAGGGCCAGATCAAGGCCGCCGACTACGTGATGGTTCCCGACCTGATCGGCGCCAACAACAATTCCGGCGGCAACGCCGTGGGTGGCCTGCTCGGCGGGCTGATCGGCGGCCGCGCCGGTGCCCTCGTCGGCGGCCTCAACTTCCGCAGCAAGACCGCCGACGTGGTGCTGACGGTCACCGACGTGCGCTCGTCCGAGCAGGTGGCGATGGCCGAGGGCCACGCCAAGAAGACCGACATCGGCTGGGGCGCGGGCGGCGGCCTGTTCGGCGGTGGCGGCCTGGGTGCCGCGGGCGTCGGCGGCTACGCCAATACCGAACTCGGCCAGGTGATCACCCTGGCCTACCTGCAGGCCTATACCGATCTGGTCGCCCAGCTCGGCGGCCTGCCCGAAAACGCCTCTGCGGCGAATGCCCAGCAGGCCGTGACCGTGACCAAGCCCGCGCGGCTGTTCACCGGCGCCGACGGCAAGGGCGTGGTGCGCGACCTCGAGGTGGGGATGATGCTGTATCCCACCGGCGCCAAGGAGGGCGTGATGTGGGAGGTCGAGGACGAGCTCGGCAACAAGGGCTGGGTGTCCTCGAGCCTGCTGCAGCTGTCGCGCTGAGGCTTCGTTCGTCGGGAAGGACGGCCGCCGCAAGGCGGCCGTTCTGCGTTTGGAGGACCGGCATTTGGGATCGCGTCGTCCGCCCCCATAATCGGCGCATGGAAATCAAATCCGACAACCCCGACCACGGCTTCCAGTTTCCGGGCGTGTTCGAGATCACCGCGATGGGACCCGCCGGCATCGGCCTGGAGGGCGAGATTCCGCGTCTGCTCGGCGAGGCCGGCCTGACCGTGCTGGAAGAGACCGTGCAGTGGCGCGAGAGCAGCGGAGGGCGATACGTCTCGGTGAAACTGGGCTTCCGCGCGCTCGATCGCGGCCAGTACGAGGCCGCGCACGAGGCCCTGCGCAACCATCCCGAGGTGAAATGGACGCTGTGACGTCCGTCTTCCTGCCCGCGCCCGCGGAGCGACCCCGGGGCAGGGGGCTGCGGTGAGCGACACCTCGGCCACGCCCGATCGGCCTGGCGCCAATGCGCTGTCGGAAAATGTCCGGGCCCGCTGCGTGGTCCGCGATCTTGGCCGGCAGCCGTACGAGCCGGTCTGGCATGCAATGCAGCGTTTCACCGATGCGCGCGATGCCGCTTCCCTCGATGAGCTGTGGGTGGTGGAGCACGATCCGGTGTTCACCCTGGGCCAGGCCGGAAAGCCCGAGCACGTGCTGATGCCGGGCGACATCCCGGTGGTGCGTGTCGACCGCGGCGGCCAGGTGACCTACCACGGTCCCGGCCAGCTGGTGGTGTATCCGCTGCTCGACATCCGCCGGCTCGGCGTGGGCGTGCGCGACTACGTCTGCCGCATCGAGCAGGCGATCATCGACACGCTGCTGGAATGGAACATCCTCGGCGCGCGTCGGGAGGGCGCGCCGGGCGTCTATGTCGGCGACGCCAAGGTCGCCGCGCTCGGCATCCGCGTGCGGCACGGCCGCTGCTTCCATGGCCTGGCCTTCAATATCGCCATGGACCTGGAACCGTTCGGCCGCATCAATCCCTGCGGCTACGCCGGGCTGCAGGTGACCTCGATGCTAGACTTGGGCGGTCCGTCGGGCATGGATGCGGTCAAACCCGTCCTGCTGGACGAACTGGCCCGGCAGTTCGGGCTGGCGCTGCACGAAGCGCCCGCGCCCGACCTGGCCAATCCCCTTCCCATTGCCGCGGCGCAGGCCGCCTGAGCCGACATGTCCGAGTCCAGCCCGCGTTCGATCCCGCTGCAGGTGATGCAGTCGGCCGCCCCGGCGTCGTTGGAGGCCGGGGCGAAGCAGGTGGCCGGCGACAAGATCGCGCGCTCGCCGGTGGAATTCGTCGATGCGCCGGTGCTGCGCAAGCCGTCGTGGATCCGGGTGCGCATCCCGTCCAACGGCGCGGTGGCCGCGCTCAAGTCCAAGCTGCGCGCCAACCGCCTGGTGACCGTCTGCGAGGAAGCCAGCTGCCCGAACATCCACGAATGTTTCGGCCATGGCACCGCGACCTTCATGATCCTCGGCGAAGTGTGCACGCGCCGCTGCAGTTTCTGCGATGTCGCCCACGGCCGGCCGAAGCCGCCGGATGCGTCCGAGCCGCTCAACCTCGCCAGCACCATCGCCGACATGGGGCTCAAGTACGTGGTCATCACCTCGGTGGACCGCGACGACCTGCGCGACGGCGGCGCCCAGCATTTCGTCGACTGCATCCGCGAGGTGCGCGCGCAGTCGCCTGCGATCCGCATCGAGATCCTCACCCCCGACTTCCGCGGCCGCGGCCGCATGGAGCGCGCGCTGGAAATTCTGGCCACCGCGCCGCCGGACGTGTTCAACCACAACGTCGAGACCGTGCCGGAGCTCTACCGCAACGTCCGCCCCGGCGCCGACTACCAGTGGTCGCTGACCCTGCTGCAGAAGTTCAAGGCCCAGCATCCGGACGTGCCGACCAAGTCCGGGATCATGCTCGGCCTGGGCGAGACCATGGAGCAGGTCCAGGGCACCCTGCGCGACCTGCGCGCGCACGACGTGGACATGGTCACCATCGGCCAGTACCTGCAGCCGTCCGCCCACCACCATCCGGTGCTGCGCTACTGGACGCCCGACGAGTTCGAGGCGCTGGAGGACTACGGCATGTCGCTGGGCTTCAGCCACGTGGCGTCCGGGCCCCTGGTGCGCTCGTCCTACCATGCCGACCGGCAGGCGCAAGAGGCCGGCGTGGCCGCCTGAGCCGGCGCGTCGCGTGAATCCCGGGATTGGCCGCGATTGGCGGGCCGGCAGGCCCGATCCGGCCGCGGCCGCCCGCATTCACGTTGCCTGCAGCCCCGGCCGATAGAGTGGGCCGTCGCGCAACTTTGTGCACTGGCGTAAGGTCAGAACATGGCGGCATCGTGGTCGCAGCGCCCACGGACCGCCCTTTCCAGGATCGTTCCCGATGAGATTGAACCGCCTCGCCACCGTTTCCCTGATCGCCCTGGTCCTGGCCGTGCCGGTGGGGCTGATGGCGCGTACCGGCGGCGATGCGCTGCCCGGCGCGCCGACCGCCGAACAGGCCACCACCTCCAAGCTGGTCTACGGCCTGCTGTCGGACAGCCGCTACGCCTATCGTCCGCGGCCGCTCGACGCGACGATGTCGAGCGAGATCTTCGACCATTACCTCGAGGCGCTGGACGGCTCCAAGCTGTTCTTCACCGCGCAGGACATCGCCAGGTTCGAGGCCTACAAGCCGCAGATGGGCGAAAACGTGCGCAGCGGCAAGCTGGAGCCGGCGTACGCGATCTTCGCCGTCTACAAGCAGCGCGTGGCCGACCGCGTGGCGTCCGCGCGCGAACTGCTCAACCAGGACATCTTCGACTTCACCGGCGAGGATCGCTGGGAATACGACCGCGAGGACGCGCCGTGGGCGCGCGACGCCGCGGCGCTGGACGCTTTGTGGAAGCAGTCGGTGCGCAACGACTGGCTGCGGCTCAAGCTCGCGGGCAAGAAGCCCGACGAGATCCGCAAGACGCTCGACCGGCGCTATCTCAACCTCGCCAACAACGTGGCGGCGCTCAACCAGGAGGATGCGTTCCAGACCTTCCTCAACGCCTACACCTCGACGGTCGATCCGCATACCGACTACATGAGCCCGCGCACCGCCAAGCTGTTCACGCAGAGCATGTCGCTCTCGCTCGAGGGCATCGGCGCGCAGCTGCAGAAGCAGGACGACGTGGTGGTGATCCGCGAACTCATCGCCGGCGGGCCGGCCGCGCTCAGCGGCAAGTTCAAGCCGGGCGATCGCATCGTCGGCGTGGGCCAGGGCACCAGCGGCCCCATGGAGGACGTGGTCGGCTGGCGTCTGGACGACGTGGTGGAGAAGATCAAGGGCCCGAAGGAGAGCCAGGTGCGCCTGGACGTGATTCCGGGAGAGGCCACGCTGGACAGCACGCCGGTGCGCGTGGTGCTGACCCGCGCGCGGATCAAGCTCGAGGAGCAGGCCGCCAAGTCGGAGATCATCACCCTCCCGGCCGTCGATGGCGGGGTCGAAAAGCGCATCGGCGTGATCAAGCTGCCCGCGTTCTACCAGGATTTCGAGGGACGCCGCACCCGCAACGGCGAGTACACCTCCGCCACCCGCGATGTTGCCCGGCTGCTCGGCGAATTCCGCGCCGACGGGATCGATGGCGTGGTGCTGGACCTGCGCAGCAACGGCGGCGGTTCGCTCAACGAGGCGATCGAGTTGACCGGCCTGTTCATCGACAAGGGGCCGGTGGTGCAGGTGCGCGAATCCGGCGGCCGCGTCAGCGTGGAAAGCGACCGCACCGCGGGCGTTTCCTGGGATGGTCCGCTCGCCGTGCTGATCAATCGCGGCTCCGCCTCCGCCTCGGAGATCTTCGCTGGCGCGATCCAGGACTATGGCCGTGGCCTGGTCATCGGCGAGACCTCGTTCGGCAAGGGCACCGTGCAGAACATCGTGCCGCTCGACCGCTGGCCCTCGTCGGAAGGCGATCGCTACGGCCACGTCAAGCTGACGATCGCCCAGTTCTTCCTGCCCGGCGGCAGCAGCACCCAGAACCGCGGCATCGTCCCCGACCTGGCCTTCCCGGTGACGGTGGATGCCAGCGAGTTCGGCGAGAGCACCTACGACAATGCGCTGGAATGGCGCCAGATCGCGGCCGTGCCACATCAGCGCTACGGCGACTTCTCGCCGCTGCTTCCCAAACTGCAGCAGCTGCACGAGCGGCGCGTGGCCAGCGACCACGAGTTCCGCTGGTGGTCGGAGGATGTGGCCGAGTTCCGCGCCGAGCGCGAGAAGAAGTACGTCTCGCTCAACGAGGCCGAGCGTCGCGCCGAGCGCGACCGCGACGAAGCCAAGCGCACGCGCCGCCAGGAAGAGCGCAAGGCGCTGGGCCTGGCACTCGATCCGCTGGCCGACAGCAGCACCGACGATGGCCTGCAGGCCAGCGAGCGCAACGTGGCCGAGGACGCGGCGCGCGAAAAGGCCGCCGAGGAGCGTCCCGACCCGCTGCTGCGCGAATCGGCGGCGATCCTGGCCGATGCGGTGCGCCTGCTCAACCACGACCGTCGTCTGTCGGCCCAGGTGCTGCCGGAATCCAGCGAGCCCGGTCGCTGGACGCAGTAAGCGCGCGACTGCAATGAGCCGTCGGGCGTTGGCGGGTCGCCGGCGGCCGCCTGCGCGCCCCCGGGATCATTCGCCCGCCTGACGCCGGCCATGGCCTCCTTCCAGTCGCTGCGATGGCTGGTGGCCGCCAAGCGCCACCCTTCGGGGTGGCTGCTGTTGGTGCAACTGGCCGGCGTGCTGCTGTACCCGGCGATGGAGGGCACGGCCGCGGGAAGGGCGGTCTTCGGCGCGTTCGGCATCCTGGTGCTGGTGCTGGCGCTGTGGGTGGTCAACCGCAGTGCCGCCAGCAACAGTATCGCCGGCGCGCTTGCCGCCGCGGCGGTGCTGCTGTCGCTCTGGTCGGTGCTGGCGGGGAAGCCCGAAGCGCTGGTCTACGCCTACCTGCTGGAAGGCGCGCTGTATTTCTACACGGCGGCGGCGCTGATCGCCTACATGCTGCACGACCACAAGGTCACCAGCGACGAGCTGTACGCCGCGGGCGCGACCTTCACCCTGCTGGCCTGGGGCTTCGCCTTCGCCTATGCGGCCTGCCAGTACTGGTTTCCCGGCAGCTTCCTGGCCGCGATCGACCCGCAAGCGCCGCGCACGTGGACGGAACTGCTGTTCCTGAGCTTCAGCACGCTGTCGGGCGTGGGGCTGACCGACATCCTGCCGGTCAGCCCGCAGGCGCGCGCGCTGGTCATGCTGGAGGCGTTCGCCGGGGTGATGTACATCGCCCTGGTGGTGTCGCGCCTGATCGGACTGACGATCCTGCGCCGGCCGCCTGCGTCGCCGTAACGGCGCCGGGCGGCCCGAATGCGGCCTCAGGCCGCAGCCGCCGCCTTCTGCGCGTTGTGGCGCTCGATGGCGTAGACCAGGATCTTCTTCGCTTCCTCGGCGCCGCCCCAGCCCTCGAGCTTGACCCACTTGCCCTTCTCGAGATCCTTGTAGTGCTCGAAGAAGTGGCCGATGCGCTCGAGCCAATGGGTGCTGACCTTGTCGATGTTGTCGACGTGGGCATAGCCCTGGAACACCTTGTCCACCGGCACGGCCAACAGCTTCTCGTCGCTGCCGGCCTCGTCGGTCATCTTCAGCACGCCGACGGGGCGGCAGCGGATGACCGAACCGGGCACCAGCGGCAACGGCAGCACCACCAGCACGTCGGCCGGGTCGCCGTCGCCGCACAGGGTATGGGGTACGTAACCGTAGTTGCAGGGATACCGCATCGGCGTGGACAGCACGCGGTCGACGAAGATCGCCCCGCTCTCCTTGTCCACTTCGTACTTCACCGGCTCGGCATCCTTCGGGATCTCGATGATGACGTTGATTTCGTCCGGGGGATTCTTCCCGGTGGAGACGTGGTCGAGACCCATGGGGTGGCAACTCCGGCGGCGCGGGCAGGGCCCGCAGGGGTGGGGTGCGCATTCTACGCGACCGATGCTGCATTGCAGAAATCGGGGGCGATGCCCGGCCGGCCCGGGCCTAGGGTCGGCCCGAGGCAGGGTACGCCCCAGCTGGGCGCGGTCCATACGCAGGCGTACATATGGCGCCTGTTCCCCGTCCCCAGCGAGATGCCGACATGTCGATCACCGACGCTTCCCGGATTGCCGACGCCGCCCCGCTCCGCAGCGAGGGCTACTGGGAGGATCCGGCCGTCGACGGCAACCGCCTGGCGTCGCCGGCGGACCTGGACCAGGACCCGATCGACCCCGGACAGGTGGAGCGCCCCGCGCTGCTGTCGCTGCTGCCGCGCCTGGGGGTCACCGAGATCGACGGCACCCGCAGCAACCCGGTCGACCGCAGCCTCGGCCAGACCCCGGACGGAAAAACCATCCAGGTCGATCCGCTGCATCGCGACGGCGACCTGCAGATCGCGCGCGAACGTACCCTGGGCGACGCCGGCTTCGGCCAGACCTACGTCAGCGCCGACCAGCTGGTCATCACCACCGGCGGCGCCAACGACCGCGTCGGCGTCAGCCAGCGCGATGACGGCACGTTGGACGTCAGTGTCAACGGCCAGTCCTTCGCCGTGACCACGGCCCAGGGGCAGGAGCTCACCATCCGCACCGGCGGCGGC
Organism: Luteimonas campi; assembly: GCF_051162505.1. Classification (NCBI taxonomy): domain Bacteria; kingdom Pseudomonadati; phylum Pseudomonadota; class Gammaproteobacteria; order Lysobacterales; family Lysobacteraceae; genus Luteimonas; species Luteimonas campi. Next base: position 13,495 of record NZ_JBNWEM010000008.1, on the reverse strand, counting down.
GACGACGTCATCGAGGTGGCTTCCAACGTCAGCGTGAACATCGTCGCCGATACCGGAGAGGGCGACGACCAAGTGGCGATCGCCGGCAGTGGCGACAACCGTGTCGACGCCGGCGCCGGCAACGACCGGGTGACCCTGTCCGGCAGCGGCCGCAATGATGTGTTCGGCGGCAGTGGCGACGATACCCTGCAGGGTGGCAGCGGCGTCGACGTGATCCTTGGCGGCGACGGCAACGACAGCATCGATGGCGGCGCCGGCCGCAACTTCCTGGAGGGCGGCGCCGGCAACGACACCATCCGCAGCCGTGGCGCCGGCGACATGGTGTCCGGCGGCGTGGGCGACGACACCATCCACGCGGCCAGCGGCGCCAGCAGCATCTATGCCGGCGCCGGGCAGGACACCATCGAGGGTGCCGGCAATCGCAGCACGGTGTACGCCGAGATCGGCGACGTGATCAACGCCGCCACCGGCGCGCGTCCGACCGTCGTCAATGTCGAGATCGACCCGCAGGCAGGCAGCAGTGTGAGGATCGAGGGGTCCGAGGCGTTCGTGCAGCGCGTGCAGGCCGAGATCGATTTCCTGCGCAGTTCGCCCAACGGGCAGCGCATGCTGGCCGAGTTCGATGCGACCGCGGCCAGCAAGGGCAACGTGGTCACGATCAAGGAACTGTCGAACGAGCACAACGGCTACGCCATGCCGGCCAACGACGACGCCACCTGGCCCGATGTGCAGATCACCAACGGCGTCGCCGGCCCTGGCGTGCAGACCGACATCCGCTACAACCCGTCCTTCCATATGGAGGCGTTCCCGGCGCCGGTGGTGGTGCTCTACCACGAGATGTCGCACGCCTACAACTTCGCCAACGGCACGCTGCAGCCGGGCAACTATAGCGGCCCGGATGCGGCCGACCGCGGTATCTCCAATTCGGAACGCCAGGCCGTGGGCCTGGAGACCACGGCGGCACCGTTCGACTTCGACGGCGATCCGTCGACGCCGCCGACCACCGCCAATCCCGATCACCTCACCGAGAACGGGCTGCGCGAGGAACTGGGTCTGCCGGATCGTCCCAGCTACAGGTTGTGACCAGGGCAGGGAGCCACGGTCGCATGCTCCAGGGATGGAGGGGACAGCCTGCAGACGCAGGCTGTCCTTTTTTTTCGCACTCCACGCCAGCGCCCCCACGCATGCGCGCCGCTACCCTCTGCAGCCTGCTGACCCTGGCGCTATTGGCCGGTCCGCTGCCGGCCGCCTACGATGCAGCGCCACCTCCGCCCCCGAGCGATTCCATGCAGCCCAACCCGACGACTACCCGCATCCAGGATGGAGCGATCGCACTGGAAGCGACGCTGTCGATGTCCGAGGGCGACGTGGTGCAGGTCCGCTACCGCCTGCGCAATGGTGGCCCGGATGCCCTGGCCGTGTTCGATCGCGGCGATCGGCATGCGGTGCTCGCCGGACGCCAGGTGCCAGGCGCGATCGGGGCACCGACGGTCGAGGAACTCGACGATGGCGCCGTGGTGTTGCGCCATGTCGCCCGTCCATTGCCGGCAGGGCCCACCGGGCCGACGAGCCCGCCCACGCCGCTGGCCCTGCGCCTCGCGGCGGGCGCGACGCTGGAAGGCGATTTCCGCTTCGCGGTCCCGGCTTCGGTCTCGCCCGCGCGGCTGCGCTGGTGCCTGGGCGTGGCGCCGTTCGATCCGGAGCGGTTCGCCGCACCGGAGCAGACCGCTGCAGGCGAGGTCTGGCAGGTACTGGACATCGGCGGCCAGCGCGAACTGTGCACGCCCTGGTTCGATCGTGGGCAGGGGCGGTTCGTCGACCGCTAACGCTGTTGCGCCCGTTGGCACCGGGAGGCCGCGGGCCAGTGCGGGGCGGACGTCGGGCAATGCGCGGATAAAGAAAAGGGGCGGCCATCGGCCGCCCCTTCGTGCATGCCGGCGCTGAACGCTACAGCAGCGGCACCATCAGCAGCGCCACGATGTTGATGATCTTGATCAGCGGGTTGATCGCCGGGCCGGCGGTGTCCTTGTAGGGATCGCCCACGGTGTCGCCGGTGACCGAAGCCTTGTGCGCCTCGGAGCCCTTGCCGCCGAAGTTGCCGTCCTCGATGTACTTCTTGGCGTTGTCCCAGGCGCCGCCGCCGGTGGTCATCGAGATCGCGACAAACAGGCCGGTGACGATGGTGCCGATCAGCAGGCCACCCAGCGCCTCGGGCCCGAGCAGCAGGCCCACGATCACCGGCACCACCACCGGCAGCAGCGAGGGCACGATCATTTCCTTGATCGCCGAGCGCGTCAGCATGTCCACCGCGCGGTCGTACTGCGGCTTGGCTTCGCCGGTCATGATGCCCTTGATCTCGCGGAACTGGCGGCGCACTTCCTCCACCACGCTGCCCGCTGCGCGGCCCACCGCTTCCATCGCCATCGCGCCGAACAGGTAGGGGATCAGGCCGCCGATCAGCAGGCCAATGATCACGCGGTGGTCGGACAGGTCGAAGGCGTAGACCACGCCGGGGTTGGCGGCCTCGAGGTTGTGGGTGTAGTCGGCGAACAGCACCAGCGCGGCCAGCGCCGCCGAACCGATCGCATAGCCCTTGGTCACCGCCTTGGTGGTGTTGCCCACCGCGTCGAGCGGATCGGTCACGTCGCGCACGTCCGGCGGAAGCTCGGACATCTCGGCGATGCCGCCGGCGTTGTCGGTGATCGGGCCGTAGGCGTCCAGCGCCACGATCATGCCTGCCATCGACAGCATCGCGGTCGCGGCGATGGCGATGCCGTACAGCCCGCCCAGCGCATAGCAGGCCCAGATCGCCAGGCACACCGCCACCACCGGCAACGCGGTCGACTTCATCGACACGCCCAGGCCGGCAATGATGTTGGTGCCGTGGCCGGTGGTCGAGGCCTGCGCCACGTGCTTGACCGGCCCGTACTGCGTGCCGGTGTAGTACTCGGTGATCCACACGATCGCCCCGGTCAGCGCCAGGCCGATCAACGCGCACCAGTAGATGTTCATGGCGCCGTGGCTGTTGCTGGCCATCAGCTCGCTGGTGATCGGGTAGTAGGCGATCGCCGCCAGCACGCCGGAGACGATCACGCCCTTGTACAGCGCGCCCATGATCGAACCGCCTGCCTTCACCTTGACAAAGAAGGCGCCGATGATCGAGGCGATGATCGACACGCCGCCCAGCACCAGCGGGTAGAGCACGCCGTTGCTGCCGACCTCGGTGACCATGAGGTAGCCCAGCAGCATGGTCGCGATCACCGTCACCGCATAGGTCTCGAACAGGTCGGCCGCCATGCCGGCGCAGTCGCCGACGTTGTCGCCGACGTTGTCGGCGATCACCGCCGGGTTGCGCGGATCGTCCTCGGGGATGCCGGCCTCGACCTTGCCCACGAGATCCGCGCCGACATCCGCGCCCTTGGTGAAGATGCCGCCGCCCAGGCGCGCGAAGATCGAGATCAGCGAGGAACCGAAGGCCACGCCGACCAGGGCGTGCAGCACGTCGGAGGTCGGCAGTTTCAGCCCCAGGTTGAGCACGGCCCAGTAGCCGGCGACGCCCAGCAGGCCCAGCCCCACCACCAGCATGCCGGTGATCGCGCCGCCCTTGAACGCGACGTCCATCGCCGGGCCGATGCCCTGGCGCGCGGCCTCGGCGGTACGCACGTTGGCGCGCACCGAGACGTTCATGCCGATGTAGCCGGCGGCACCGGAGAGCACGGCGCCGAGCAGGAAGCCGATGGCGGTGTACCAGTCGAGGAAGAAGCCCACCAGCACGAACAGCACGGCACCCGCGATCGAGATCGTCAGGTACTGGCGGTTGAGATAGGCGCGGGCGCCTTCCTGGATGGCGCCTGCGATTTCCTGCATGCGCGCGTTGCCGGCAGGCTGCCGGTTGATCCACCGCGTCTGGATGATGCCGTAGACGATCGCCACTGCTGCGCACACCAGTGCCAGCGCCAAACCGTACTGCTCGAGCATGAACCCTCCCCCGGAAGAAGTGGAGCGTGAAGAGACACGGAAATCCGGCTGGGCGCGGCAATGCTCCACCGGCCCGGCCGGTGGGTCGATTCTTACCGATTTTGGCCGAACCCCATGTTGCAGCACGGCAACAGGAGGCGGTTTCGGGCGCAGGCGACGTTGTGGCCAGCCAATCCGGCCGGCGTCCCGCACGCGCGGGTGGGGCGCCGGACAGCGTGGCTCAGCCGGCGGCGGCGAAGGCCTCGCGGGTGAGGTTGATCGGGTCGGCACCGGTGCAGACCACGTTGTCCTCGATGCGGATGCCGCCGTAGGGGCGCAGCGCATCCACCCGGCCCCAGTCCACGCTGCCGCCGCGACCTGCGGCCTGGAGGTCTTCCAGCAGCATGTCCACGAAGTAGATCCCGGGCTCGATCGTGACCACGAAGCCGGGCTCCAGCGTGCGGGTCAGGCGCAGATACGGATGACCCTCGGGTTTGGGAATCGTGCCGCCGCGGTCGGAGGCGGCAAAGCCGGCGACATCGTGCACCTGCAGGCCCAGGCCATGGCCGATGCCATGCGGGAAGAAGGCGCTGCTGACGCCGGTGGCCACCGCCTCCTCGGGCTTCACCGTGATGATGCCTGCCTCCGCGAGGATGCCGGCCAGCGCCAGGTGCGCGTCCAGGTGCAGCTGGCGATAGTCGACGCCGGCCCGTACCTGCGCGCACATGGCCTGCTGTGCGCGATCGACCGCGTCGATCAGGGCCTGGAACTCGCCGGAGGTGTCGTGGGCGTGGGTGCGGGTGATGTCGCAGGCATAGCCGCCGTGGCTGGCGCCTGCGTCGAGCAGGAAGCTGCGCGCGGGGCGGGGCGGCACCCGGTCGAGCTCGGTGTAGTGCAGCACAGCGCCGTGCTCGTTGAGCGCCACGATATTGGAATAGGGCAGTTCGCCCGCGTCCTGGCCCGCGGCCTGGCAATAGGACAGGTGGATGCCGAACTCGCTGGCGCCGCTGCGGAAGGCGCGCTCGGCGGCCTGGTGGGCGCGCACGCCGCGGCGGGTCGCCTCGCGCAGCATTTCGATCTCGTAGGGCGTCTTGAATGCCCGGTGGTATTCGAGATAGTCGAGCACCGGCCGCGGATTGTTGGGCCCGAACGCGCCGTACTTGCCGAGCGCACTCTGCGCCTCGCCCAGCACGGCGCAGCGCTGGGCGTTGCGCGGCAGGTGCTTGAGCGCTTCCTCGGGCTTGCGGATCACCACGATCTCGAAGTGCTCCACCCAGTAGCCCTCCGGCGCCTGCGGCACCACGTGCCAGTAGTCGCGCGGCTGCAGGTAGACCAGCTTCGGCTTCCGGCCGGGCGTGGCCACGATCCAGCTGCCCGGATTGCGCGTCAGCGGCAGCCAGTGCTTGAACTGCGGGTTGACCGCGTAGGGATAGTCGCGATCGTCGAAGACCTGGTAGTGCGCGGTGCCGCTGGGCACCACCAGATGGTCGAAACCGCCGCGCTCGAGCGCCGTTGCGGTGCGTGCCTGCAGGGTGGCGAGGTGGTCGGCGTAGAGGGAAGCGGCAGTGGACATGACGGGGGAATTCCGCGCGAGAACGTGGCGTCATTCTGCCGCAAGCCCCGGTGCACTGCAGGCGGGCGGTGGCGCATCCTGGCCGGAACTGGCCGCGGGCGACCCGCGCCCGCGCGGCTCGGCCCCAACCGATCGCCGGTCGGCCCGGCTACTCGTAGTGGCTGCCCGGTGCCTCGATCCAGCTGCGCAGGCGACGCGACTGCTCGGCGCCCAGGGCGATGAAACGGAATCCCGCCCACAGCTGCGAGCGCGCGCTGGCGTTGTCCATCCACAGCAGGTGCGCGCCCACTTCGACCTCCAACGCGCCCTGCTCGTGGGGCAGGGCGAACTGCAGCTGGTACAGTGCATCGTCCATCAGCGGCTCGCTGGCGATCAGCAGCAGCCCGGTCTGCGACAGGTTGCCGATCCGGCCGATCACGTGCTCGGTCATCGTGTCCGTCACCGGAATGGTGTCGGAGGCCTTGCGCCGCTTGGCGCGACGGAATTCCTGGTTCATGCCTGCGCCTCCGCGCCATCGCCGCGATCGCCCAGCCCTGCGAAGCTGCGCAAGGCGTGCATCGCGGCCTGCCAGGCGCGATCGACCAGCCGCGCCTGGCCGCTGGTCACGATGCGCGCCTGGCCTGAGGCGAGCAGCCGCGCCACGCTGTCGAGCGACTGTTCGCCCATGCGCTGCCCGCGCTGGTTGACGAACAGGGCGTTGCCGGTGAGCAGGCTGTACCAGGACAGGCGCCGGCGCACCACATCGCCCTGCTGGTTGGTGGTGAACTCGATCCAGGTCCCGAAGGGCAACACCCGCAACTGCTCGTAGCGCGCCTGCTCCTCGGGCGTGCGCGGCGGCAGGGCGGGCTTCTTGCGCTCGGCGTCCTCGCCCAGGCGGGTGCGCGCCTTGAGCTTCATCGCCAGCTCGGTACGCGAGGCCGGATCCCCGTCCGCCTCCTCGGGCCGGTTGCTGGTCAGGCGCTGCGCGATGACGCTGGCCTCGTCGCCGTGGTAGCCGACCTGGCCCAGCGCCGACTCGATGTGCGCGACCAGTTCCGGATCGCGCGGCGCATCCTCGCGGGTACAGGCCTCGGCGATGCGGCGGGTGGCGTCGAGCTGGCGGTTCCAGGCTTCCGAGCCCTCGCCCTGGCGCAGCAGGGTCAGGGTCAACACGTCGGCCCAGGCCTGGTTGAGCAGCGCACGGGTGAAGTGCGGCAGGCGCTGTTCGCCGATGACGTCGGCCATCACCTCGGCGGCGCGCAGCTTGGCGACCTCCAGCTTCTCCTTGCCGCGGGCGGCTTCGGCGTGGCGCTTCTCCAACAGTTCGGCCTTGCGGACCTGCGCCTGCAGATGCGTCTGCAGCTGTTCGTTGGAGGCGCTGAAGACTTCGACGTCGCCGTCGTATTTCTCCACGACATGGTTGACCGCGCCCTGCAGCGGCGCCAGGAAATGCGGGTCGTAATCGGCCTCGTCCAGCCACTTGGCCGCGCTTTCGGCGACCGTGTTCAGCAGTTGCCGCGCCGGGTGACGGCTGCGCACGAAGAAGGCGCGATCCTTGAGCGCGACCCGGAGCAGAGGCACCTGCAGGCGCTTGACCAGGGCGGCGGCGGGGGCTTCGGCGCGGATCTCTTCCTCGAGGTTGCCGAACAGCATGCCCAGCAGTTCGAAGGTGTCGTTGTCACGCGCCGACAGCTCGACATGCACGCCGCCACGCTGGCGCGCCTGCGCCAGCAGCGTCTGCTTGATGTCGGCCAGGGTCTGCGGCGCGCCGCCGATCGACAGCGGCTGCGCCTGGAGGTGGCCGAGCGCGGCGGAGACCTCTTCGGTGCCGATGACCGCGCCGGCGGGCTGGCGCCCGGCGGGACGCAGCTTGCCCAGCAGTTCCCGGCGGCTGTGCAGGAGTTGTTGCAGCTGTTCGGTGGCGCGCCGTTCGTCCTCGTCCCCGTGTTCTTCGAGGGGATCGCCGAGCCAGCCGGTGTGGGGGCGCTGCGGGTCCGGCGCCGCCGTCGACGATCCGCCGGAAGCGCCAGCGCCCCCCGGCCCGGTGCCGGGGGAGGCCATGCCATCGCCACTGCCGTGGCGGCTTCCCGCACCCGTGCCAGCTGCGTCGCTGGAAGGCTGCGGCGATGGCCGCACGCGCACCGGCACGTGGGTCAGCCCCGGCAGGATGCCTTGCTGGTCGAGCAACTGGTCGAGGCGCTCCAGCACCTTGGTGTAGCCCGACATCACGTGGCGGTCGAAGATCCGGTAGAGCAGCAGGCGCGAATCGTGTTCGATGTCGAGCGCCTTGGCCACGGCGCCCATCGCACGGCAGATCGCGTGCGGGCCCAGCGGCAGGCGTTCGGCGTCGTAGGCCGGTGTGCCCGCCAGCACGCCGAAGCGCTGGCCGAGCAGGTGCAGCGGCAGGCTGGCGCGGCCCTCCTGCCGGCTGGCGATCTCGCGCAGCACCATGCCCTCGTCCATCACCGCCTCGTCGACCAGGCTGAGCCGGCCGAAGCCCGACTGGGCCGGCCGCCCATCGTCCTGGCCGCCGGACTGCAGCGGCGCCGTGGCCGGGCTCCGGATGCCCGCGGTGGCCGCCTCGATCTCGAGGATGAAGCGCGGCACCAGGTCCGAGCGGTTGAGCCGGAACGCGCGCAGCGTCTGCATGTAGCCCGACTCGACCCCCGGATTCCGGGCCTGGTCGGCCAGCCGGAACAGTTCTTCCTCGAACTCGCCGAGCATCGCGGCCAGTTGCGGCTCGATGGTGTCGGTGACCAGGGTCAATGCCGCCTCCAGCGCCTTCTGCACGCGGCGCGGCAGGCCAGCGGTGGCCAGGGACCTCGGCGTTGCGGATTCTCGGGAAGGAACAGTCGGCATTGCGAAGGACCGGCCGGAGGTGCCGGAATACTTACACGCCGGACGCGGATCAGCCAGTTCCGGGCGCGGCCCCATCGGCCAGGAACAGCGCGATGACGTCGTTGCCGAAACGGCGCCCGAGCGCGGTGGGAACCACTCGCTCGCCGTCCACCAGCAGCCATCCCCGGGCCACCGCCTGCGCCAGCGGCTCCTCGATCGCGGCCACGGGCAGGCCACAGCGCGCCTGGAAATCCGTCAGCGCAAAGCCGTCCACCAGCCGCAGCGCGTTGAGCATGAATTCGAACGGCCGCTGCGCCGCGGCGACGCGCTCGTCGCCGCCGATGGCCGCGGCGTTGCCCGCGGACGCCAGCCAGGCGGTGGGATGGCGGACCTTCCAGCGCCGCAGGATCGCCTGCTCCGCGCCCAGGGTCAGCTTGCCGTGCGCGCCCGCGCCGATGCCCAGGTAGTCGCCGTAGCGCCAGTAGTTGAGGTTGTGCGCGCATTGCCGGCCGGGCCGCGCATAGGCCGAGACCTCGTACTGCGCGTAGCCGGCCTGCGCCAGCAGGGCCTGGCAATGCTCCTGCATGTCCCAGGCCAGGTCCTCATCGGGCACGTCTTCGGGCGGCCGCGCGGCGAACACGGTATTGGGTTCGAGCGTGAGCTGGTAGTGGGACAGGTGGGCCGGCGCCAGCGCGAGCGCACGTTCGACGTCGGCCAGCGCCATCGGCAGCGACTGGCCGGGCAGGGCGTACATCAGGTCGAGGTTGAGATTGTCGTAGCCGGCGTCCTGGGCCAGCTTCACCGCGGCTTCCGCCTGCGCCGCGTCGTGGATGCGGCCCAGCCGCTGCAGGCAGCCGTCGTCGAAGCTCTGGATGCCGAAGCTGATCCGGTTCACCCCGGCGGCGAGGTAGTCGTTGAAGCGGCCGTGTTCGGCCGTACCCGGATTGGTCTCCAGGGTGATCTCGAGGCCGGGCGCGAAGCGCAGGCGCGCTGAGGCGGCCTGCAGGAAGCGGTCGATCGCCGCGGCCGGGAACAGGCTGGGCGTGCCGCCGCCGAAGAACACCGAATGCACGGTGCGGCCCCAGACCAGCGGCAGGTCGTGGTCCAGGTCGGCCAGCAGTGCGTCCACATAAGGCTCGAACGGCAGGGGGCCGCGCGCCTGATGCGAATTGAAATCGCAGTACGGACACTTGCGCACGCACCAGGGCAGGTGCACGTAGAGCGAGAGCGGCGGCGGCTGGAGTGGCGTATTCATGGATGGGCTTTCGGCAACTCCGCCGCCGCGCGTCCGGCATGCGGGGCGGGGGCGATCATGCGCCGCTCAAGGATGACGCGGCCCGTGTCGCCGGGTCGTGCGGCAAGCCGCGCCGTCAACGCGGCGACAGGCGCTCGCGAAGCTGCGCGAGCGCCTGGCCGCGGTGGCTGATGCGGTTCTTGAAGGCCAGCGGCATTTCCGCGGCGGTCTGGCCATGCTGGGGATCGAGGAACACCGGATCGTAGCCGTGCCCGCCTTGACCGCGTCTCTCCCGCAGGATGCGGCCCTGCCAGCGGCCTTCGACCACGACCGGCTGTGGGTCGTGCTCGCTGCGCAACAGCGCCAGCGCGCAGACGAAATGGGCGCCGCGTCGCGCGTCCTCGACCCGCTCCAGTTCCGCCAGCAGCCGGTCGATGTTGCGGTCGGCATCGCCGTGGCCCCCGGCATAGCGGGCCGAATACAGGCCCGGTGCGCCGTCGAGCGCGTCCACGCACAGGCCCGAATCGTCCGCCAGCGCGGGCAGCCCGGTGGCACGGCAGGCGTGGCGCGCCTTGAGGATGGCGTTCTCGATGAAGGTGAGTCCGGTCTCCTCGGCGTCCACGACGCCGAACTCGGACTGCACGCGCACATCGAAACCGGTGCCGGAGAGCAGGGCGCGGAATTCATCGAGCTTGCCCGCGTTGCCGGAGGCGAGCACCAGCGTCTGCGACGCGAGGCTCATTGCGCCAGCGCCTCCCGCTGCCGCTCCAGCAGCGTCGCGATGCCGCCTTCGGCCAGGCCGAGCAGGGCATCGAGTTCGTCGCGGCGGAAGGCGTGGCCTTCTGCCGTGCCCTGCAGTTCGATGAAGCCGCCGCCGTCGTTCATCACCACGTTCATGTCGGTGTCACAGGCGCTGTCCTCGGCGTAGTCGAGGTCCAGCACCGGCACGCCGCGATACACGCCCACCGACACCGCGGCCACCGCGCCGAACACCGGGTCGCGGCTGATCTCGCGGCGCTTCTGCAGCCAGCGCACGGCATCGACGAGCGCGACATAGGCGCCGGTGATCGCGGCGGTGCGGGTGCCGCCATCGGCCTGCAGCACGTCGCAGTCCAGGGTGATGGTGCGTTCGCCCAGGGCGCTGCGGTCGATGCAGGCCCGCAGCGTGCGGCCGATCAGGCGCTGGATCTCGAGCGTGCGCCCGCCCTGCTTGCCGCGCGAGGCCTCGCGATCGCTGCGGGTGTGGGTCGCGCGCGGCAGCATGCCGTACTCGGCGGTCACCCAGCCCTCGCCCTTGCCGCGCAGGAAGCCCGGCACCTTGTTGTCGACGCTGGCGTTGCACAGGACGCGGGTCTGGCCGAAAGACACCAGCACCGAGCCCTCCGCGTGGCGGGTGTAGCCGCGCTCGATGCGGACCTCGCGCAGCTGGTCGGGCGCGCGGCCGCTGGGGCGGGCAATGCTCATGTGCGGGATTTCCGGCAGAAAACGGGGCGCCAGATTACCATTGCCTCCCCTCACGCACGGGATGCCCGATGTCGATCCGCAGCATGACCGCCTACGCCTCGGGCGAGCGCAGTACTCCGTGGGGCACGCTCGGCTGCGAGCTGCGCGCGGTGAACCACCGCTTCCTCGAGCTGGCCGCGCGCCTGCCCGACGAGCTGCGCGCGCTGGAGCCCGCGCTGCGCGAGCGCGTGTCCGCGCGCGTCTCGCGCGGCAAGGTCGACCTGACCCTGCGCCTGCGCCCGAGCGAGGGCGCCGTTTCCCTGCAGGTGGACCAGGCGCTGGTCGACCGGCTGGGCGAACTGGCCGGCGGGCTGCGCGGCCGCTTTCCGGAACTGCGCGTGGGCCTGGTCGAACTGCTGCAGTTTCCCGGCGTGCTGCAGTCGCAGGCGGCCGATCCGTCCGAACTGCAGGCCCAGGCCCTGGCCTTGCTCGACGCGGTGCTGGCCGACTTCATTGCCGCGCGCGAGCGCGAGGGCGGCAAGCTGGTGGCGGCGATCCTCGAGCGTGTCGATGGCATCGAGCGCATCGCCGGAGAAGTGCGCGGCATGGTGCCGCAGATCCGCGACGGCCAGCGGGCGAAGCTGCAGTCGCGCCTGGCCGAACTGGCCCAGGGCGCCGATCCGGCGCGCGTGGAGCAGGAACTGGTGCTGTCGCTGCAGAAGCTCGACGTGGACGAGGAGCTCGACCGCCTGGGCAGCCATATCGACGAGATCCGCCGGGTGTTCCGGCAGAAGGAGCCGGTGGGACGGCGCCTGGACTTCCTGCTGCAGGAATTCAACCGCGAGGCCAACACGCTCGGCTCCAAGTCGGTCGACGCCCGCACCAGCAATGCCGCGGTCGAGCTGAAGGTGCTGATCGACCAGATCCGCGAGCAGGTGCAGAACATTGAATAGGAGCCGGGATTCGGGATTGGGGATTCGGGATGACCAGCCTTCGGCTGTTGTAGGGCCGGAAAAGCCGAAGCGGTACGATGGCGCCCCAGTAGCCGACACCCGGGAACCTGCCTTGTCGAATCGCGAATCCCCAATCCCGAATCCCGGCCTTCGAGGCACCCTCTTCATCGTGGCGGCGCCCTCGGGCGCGGGCAAGTCCAGCATCGTCAACGCCTGCCTGGGGCGCGATCGCAACATCTGCCTGTCGATCTCGTTCACCTCGCGCGCGCCGAGGCCGGGCGAGCGTCACGCCGAGCACTACCACTTCGTCGGCGCCGAGGAGTTCCGCGCGATGATCGACGCGGGCGATTTCTTCGAGTACGCGCAGGTCCACGGCGACTGGAAGGGGACGGCGAAGCAGTCGGTCGAGCCGCAGCTCGCGGCCGGTCGCGATGTGCTGCTGGAGATCGACTGGCAGGGCGCGCAGCAGGTGAAGGCGCAGGTTCCCGACGCGGTGAGCGTGTTCATCCTGCCGCCGTCGCGCGACGCGCTCGAGGAACGCATGCGCAAGCGCGGCCAGGACAGCGAGGACGTGATCGCACGGCGCATGGCCAATGCCCGCGAAGAGATGTCGCACCACGCCGAGTTCGACTACGTCATCGTCAACGAGGACTTCGAGGTGGCGGTCGACGAGATGTGCGCGATCTTCCTCGCCAGCCGCCTGCGCGTGGCCCAGCAGCGGCTGCGGCACGGGGGCCTGATCGACACGCTCCTGGCCGAGGCCTGAGGGGCGCAGCCCCGGGCCCTGGTGGCGATGGGTCGTCGGGCGCTGGCCGGTCCCGCCGGGGCCATGGCAAAGGAAAATCGGCCTCGGGAAGGGCGTAACCCGCTGATTTCACAAGCGAACGCTTGCTTTTCGCTGACGGCTTCCCTAGAATTTCCGGTCCTTTCCGACTACTGATCGACGGCCGCAGGGCCGCCGGGAGATTTATGGCCCGCATCACCGTTGAAGATTGCCTGGAAGTCGTCGACAACCGCTTCGAGCTCGTCATGATGGCCGCCAAGCGCGCCCGCCAGCTCGCCAACGGCGTCGAGCCCCAGATCGACAATGCCGACGCGCAGGACAAGCCGACCGTGCTGGCGCTGCGCGAGATCGCGGCACGCCGGATCGACCAGCCGTTCATCGACGCGGTCGACAAGGCCGAGCGCGAACGCAAGGAACGCGAGGCGCTGGAGTGGGCCGCGGCCGAAGTGGTCGCCGGCGACGACGACATGAAGGGCGACGACCTGTAGCAGCCGGGATTCGGGAGTCGGGACTCGGGATTCGCAACAGCGCCCGTCCTCCCGCATCCACGATGCCGGCAGGAGCCCCGCTTCGGCGGGGCTTTCTCGTTTTCGGTCGTCTGCTGCCGCCGTGCTTTTCCAGATTCCGAATCCCGAATCCCGAATCCCGACTCCCGACTCCCGACTCCCGACTCCCGACTCCCGAATCCCGAATCCCGAATCCCGAATCCCGAATCCCGAATCCCGAATCCCGAA
>NZ_JBNWEM010000007.1:0-118118 GCF_051162505.1 Luteimonas campi | reverse complement strand
CGCACATTCTGTCACGGCCTTCTCGCTTCGTCAACACCCCGTGAGGGGTCTCGACCTCCCTTCAAGTCCGGCCCGAAGTGGGCGTTTCGTCGAAGGGAGCCGCATATCCTAGCGCGCTTTTCGAATTCGTCAACGCCTTGTGAAAAGTCGTTCCCGAGAACCGTTCATCGGCCGGAGGACCTGCGTGCGGGGCGCGAATGATAGGCCGGTGCAGACCGGCTGTCACCCTCCCCCGCGGGGCGAACGACGAATCGCGCACCCAAGCGGCGCGCGGCTCACCCCAGGGCCGCGAGCGCCTGATTCAGGATGCGCGCCGGCGGGAGCTGGATACCGATCGCGAACACGTCCGGCTCGCCGGACGGCGTTTCCAGCGCGGCGAACTGGCTGTCGAGCAGGGCCACCGGCATGTAGTGGCCCACCCGCTCGGCCATGCGCGTGGCGACCAGATCGCGTTCGCCCTGCAGGAATACGAAACGCAGCGAGAGGCCCGTCTCGCGCAGCATGTCGCGGTGGCGTCGGCGCAGGCCGGAGAAGGCCAGCGCAACCCGCTCGCCGTCCGCGACCCGGCGCTGGAGATCGGCGGCGATCCGCTCCACCCAGGGCACGCGCATCTCATCGGTCAACGGACGGCCGCTGGCCATGTGCGCGCGGGCCTGGGGACTGTGGAAATCGTCGGCGTCGAGGAACGTGGCCGGCCAGGCGTCCGCCAGCGCGCGAGCGATCGTGGTCTTGCCGCTGCCCGACACGCCCATCACCACCGCGACGCTGGCCTTTGGCGCGCTCACGCGGGCAGCTCCACGCGCACCTCGTAACGACGGCCCGGCTCGATGCCCGCGATGCGGTTGCCAGCCAGTGGCCTGCCATCCAGGACGATGCGCTGCGAGCCGATGCCGGCCATGCGCACGATTTCGACCTCGAACTCGGCGCCGCGGAAACGCCGGCGCGCGCGCGCGCGCGGCCAGTGCGACGGCAGCTGCGGCTGGATGCGCAACCCGTCGCCGTCGCCCCGCAGGCCCAGCAGGGATTCCACGATGCAGCGGTACAGCCAGGCGGCCGTACCGGTGTTGAACAGCTGGCTGGAGCGCCCAGCGGTACGCGGATGCAGCCGCCATGCGCCACGGTAGTAGTTGGGCACGAATACCGGCAACTGCCCGCGCTGGCGACACTCGTCCGCATCCGGGCCGGTGAGCATCGTGCGCAGGGTCCACCAGGCGCGATCGGCTTCCCCTGCGCCATAAAGGGCATGCATCCAGAACGCCGCGGCGTGGTTGTAGACGGCGCCGTTCTCGGCCGAGCCGGGGAACTTCTGGGTCAGCCTGCCGACATCCTCGCGCATGCGGGTGTACGGCGGCCCGAGCATCGCCATGCCGTGCGGCGAGGCCAGTTCTGCTTCCACGGCGGCGATCATCCGCTGCCGTCGCGCCGGGTCCGCGGCGCCGCTGAGCATCGCCCAGCTCTGGGGATTGAGATAGATGCGGCCTTCGGCATCATGCGCGCCGCCGAACACATCACCCTCGTCGGTGATGCCGCGCGCATACCAGTCGCCATCCCAGAGATGCGCATCGACCGCCGCATTGAACGATGCCGCGCCTTCGCGGAACGCCAGCGCCTGTTCCTGGCGGCCACCGCGTTCGCAGATGCCCGCCCACAGGTCCAGCGCATGGGCGCTGGCCAGCGACAGCCAGCCGGACACGCCGCGCCCTTTCCATCCGACCATGTTCATCGGATCGCACCAGTCGCCCTGCGCGATCCAGTTCAGGCCACGCGCGTCGCGTTGGGCGAGCAGCCATTCCATCGCGCGGTCGATGCGCGCGGAGACGGTTGCGACCTGCCCGGCGGCATCGGCGACGGGCACATCGAGCAGTGCATCGTCGCCGGTCTCGTCGAGGTAGGCCTGCAGGCAGATCGGCAGCCAGACGCAGTGATCGGTGTGCGGCACCTGGTTGATGTACTTCAGCTGCGCACCCTCGGCCAGCAGGATGCCGTCGGGCATGGCGCCGCTGGCTTCCTGCTGGGACAAGGCGAGCAGGAAGGCCGCGCGCGCGACCGCCGGCTCCAGGTAGGCCATGCCCATCTGGTCCTGCAGGTAGTTGCGCGTCTGCGGGTCGGTGGTGAGCCGGTTCGAATCGCCGTGGTAGTAGACCTGGCGCGGCAGCCAGTGGTTGGCGAATGCGTCGAACCAGGGATCGGGCGTTTCGATCTCGATGCAGCCGCGCGCCTGCTCCAGCCGCTTGGCGGACGCGGCGGACGCGGCCGTGAAGCTTTCCGCCGCGAGGTAGCGCCGGCGCAATGCCGCGACCTCGCCATCGTCCTTCGCCGGCGCGAAGACGAAGCGGAACGTCTCCTGCGCCCCATCCTCGAGCGCGATGCGGTACTGCAGCGCGGCCACCGGGGTTTCGTACAGCGCATCGCCGCCGGCGAGCGACCCTGCCATCACCGCGTCGGGCGCGTGCAGTCCGCCGGCACCTTCGAACGCGGCCTGGTTGGCCTCCCAGCCATCGGGAACGCGGTCGTGCAGCAGCACGGTGCGGTCCTTGAAGTCGCGCTGCCGGAACCAGTCCTCGACCTTCTGGTACGGCGTGACGCTGTCGCAAACGATGCCGCCGAGGTCCGTGCGATAGCGAGCGGACTGGTTCATCCACGACATGTAACCGACCGGGAAGTAGGGGTACAGGCTCAGCCGCCGCGCCCGTCCGGAGACATTGCGCACGCGCAGCGTCCACAGTTCGGCCACCTCGTCCGGCGGCAGGCACACCGCCAGCTCCACCTCGATGTCGTCGCACCGCACGGTCCAGGCCACGTCCGCGGCGCCCACTGAGAAGCGGAAGCTGTCGGGCACGCGGTTGACGGGCGCGTGCGGCGCGGAGAACAGCGCGCCGCTGTCCTCGTCCTTGACGTAGCAGAAGCGGCCGGGGTGGTGGGCGTAGTACGGCTGCTCGGGCTGCATGAAGGTTTTCGCCTCCAGCGCCGGGGCATGCGCATACTTGGCCGGCTCCGGCTGCATGAACTGCGCGGTCGCGTAGCCGCGGCAGTTGAGCTGCAGCAGCATGCGCCGGTTCCACAGGAAGGTGGAGGCCTGGGGCATCGCCGTGGGGCTGGTCAGCACGCAGCGCCGGCCGCCGTCCTCGAACTCGCACGGCGACGCGCTCACGCGGCCGGTTCCCGCCGCGCCTGCAATTCGGCCTGCACTTGCTCCAGCGCGCGATCGTCGAGCGGATAGAACCGCATCACCCAGGCCGCCATCAGCGCCACGGCGCCGGGAATGACCGTCAGCAGCAGGGCGATACCTTGGCGGGAAGCGTCGCTCTGCGCTTCGTTGGCCACGTAGCCCAGACCCGCCAGCACCCAGGCGATCAGCGCCGAGGCCAGCGCGCCGCCCAGCTTCTGCGAGAAGGTCGCGGCCGAGAAGGTCATCGCGGTGGCGCGGCGGCCGGTCTTCCATTCGGTGTAATCGGCGCAGTCGGCGTACATCGAGAACGCCAGTGGCGACTTCGGCCCCAGCAGCAGGCCGATCAGGGTATTGATGCCCAGCAGCAGCCAGATCTGGTCGGGCGGCACCAGGTACATGGCGCAGCTGAGCACGCCCACGGCCGCCATCAGCCACATCATCAGGCGCCGCTTGTCCACGTAGCGCGTCATCAGCGGAGTCAGCGCGGCGCCCACCGCCAGCGCGACCGAATAGATGCCGAGGAAGGTGCCGGTGAGTCCGGGTTGTCCGACGTAGTACTTGAGGTAGTACACCAGCGAGCCGCTACGCATCACGATCGTCACCATGATCACCAGCGCCAGCACGAACAGCACAAGCCAGGGCCGGTTGTGCAGCAGGTCGACGATGTCCTGGCGGACCGCGCTGCGCTGCGTCGGCGAGGGCGCGATGCGCTCGCGCGTGCTCAGGAACACGGTGGCGAAGGTGGCCGTGGCGATCACGCCGTACAGCGCCAGGGTCAGCTGCCAGCCCAGTGCCTCGTCGCCGCGCCCCAGCCATTGCACCAGGTCCAGCGTCAGCCAGCTCACCAGGGTGGTGCCGGCGAACGCGGCGATGAAGCGGAAGCTGATCAGGGTGGTGCGCTGCTGGCTGTCGGCGGTCATCACCCCCGAGAGCGCCGAGTACGGCATCGACAGCACGGTGTAGGCCAGCATCATCAGGCTGAAGCTGGCGTAGGCCCAGAGCAGCTTGCCGCCCTGGTCGAGGTCGGGAACGGTCCAGGTCAGTACGCCGGTGACGGCCAGCGGCAGCGCGCCCCACAGCATGTAGGGACGGAACCGGCCCCAGCGGGTGCGGGTCCGGTCGGCCAGCGCACCGATCAGCGGGTCGGTGATCGCATCGATGATCTTGGTCACCAGCATCATCGTGCCGACCGCGGCCGCGGCCAGGCCCATCACGTCGGTATAGAAGATCAGCAGGAAGGCCGAGATGTTGGCCCAGTACAGGTTGAAGCCGAAGTCGCCGATGCCGTAGCCGGCCTTCTCGCGAAAGCGCAGGCGCGCGCGCGCGCTGCCGTCCGCACTGATGGCTGCTGGCTGGACCATGTTCCTCCCGTCTGGCCGATGACCGGCGGCTGTGGAGCGGTACGGCGTGATAGCGCTATCAAGAGTGCCGGGATCGCCAGGCGATGGCAAACCAGGTTGCGGATGTCACCGTTTCGGCGATCCCGCCTGCGTGCGGGCAAGACCCGGACCTGGTTCCCCCGTCGCCGGACCCGGGCGCGGCGCTGCGGGGCGGGCCGCGGAGGGGGTGTCAAGCCTTGTTCCGCCCGTCTCCCGCACCTACCCTGCCCCTGCCCGCCTGGCCCCGCTGCGATGTCCCGCTTCGTCCATCTCCATCTCCGCAGCGAGTACTCGCTGGCCGACTCCACGATCCGGATTCCGGATCTGGTCAAGCGCTGTGCCGCGCTCGGGCAGCCGTCGGTCGCGATCACCGATCGCAACAACCTGTTTTCACTGGTGAAGTTCTACCGGGCGGCGGAAGGCGCGGGGATCAAGCCGTTGGCCGGCGCCGACGTGCTGGTCGCCGACGGCAACGAGCCGGCCTGGCTCCTGACCCTGCTGGTCCGCGATCACGACGGCTACCTGTCGCTCTCCCGCCTGCTCAGCCGGGCCTGGATGCAGGGCCATCGCAACGACGGCGTGGTGGTCCGCCCGGAATGGCTGGCCGACGACGCCACCGGGCTGTTTGCCCTGGCGGGACGCCACAGCCTCGCCGGCCAGCAGCTGGCCGGCGGCCGCGACGACCTCGCCGGCCAGGCCCTGGCCGACCTGCAGCGCGTCTATGGCGAGGACTGCTTCCTCGAACTGACCCGTTGCGGCCTGCCGGGCGAGGACGACTTCAACGGTTTCGCGCTGCAGGCCTCGTCCGCGCGCGGCATCCCCGTGCTGGCCAGCAACGACGTGCGCTTCCTGGACGCCGACGGCTTCGAGGCCCACGAGGCGCGCGTATGCATCGCCTCCGGGCGCGTGCTGGACGACCCCAAGCGGCCGAAGGACTACGCGCCGGGCCAGTACCTCAAGTCCAGCGAGGAGATGGCCGCGCTGTTCGCGGACGTTCCCGACGCGATCGACAACACGGTCGCGCTGGCGCAGCGCTGCAACCTCGAGCTGCGGCTGGGCACGTACTACCTGCCCGCCTACCCGGTGCCGGACGACGAGACGCTCGACACCTGGATCACCGTGCAGGCGCGCGAGGGCCTGGAGCGACGCCTGGCCAAGTATCCGCTGGCGCCGGGCCATACCCGCGAAAGCTACTTCGAGCGGCTCGACGTCGAGCTGGGCGTCATCATCAAGATGGGGTTCCCGGGCTACTTCCTGATCGTCTCGGACTTCATCAAGTGGGCCAAGGAACACGGGATCCCGGTCGGGCCGGGCCGCGGTTCGGGCGCCGGCTCGCTGGTGGCCTGGGCACTGGAGATCACCGACCTCGACCCGCTGCCCTACGACCTGCTGTTCGAGCGCTTCCTCAACCCCGAACGCGTGTCGATGCCCGACTTCGACATCGACTTCTGCATGGACCGGCGCGACGAGGTGATCGACTACGTCGCCGCCAAGTACGGCCGCGACCGCGTCAGCCAGATCATCACTTACGGCACCATGGCCGCCAAGGCGGTGCTGCGCGACGCCGGCCGCGTGCTGGGCCACCCCTATGGCTTCGTCGACGGGCTGTCGAAGCTGATCCCGCTGCAGCCGGCCGATCCGCTGTCGCTGGAGGACGCGATCGGGCGCAGCAAGCGCTCGCAGAAGGACAGCAGCTATGTCGTGGCCGAGTTCAAGCAGCGCTACGAGGAGGAGGACGAGGTCCGCGACCTGGTCGACCTCGCGCTGCAGCTCGAGGACCTGACCCGCAACGCCGGCAAGCACGCCGGCGGCGTGGTGATCGCGCCTTCGCCGCTATCGGACTTCTGCCCGCTGTTCGCCGAACACGACGAGGGCGGGCGCGGCCGCAACCCGGTCACCCAGTTCGACAAGGACGACGTGGAAGCCGTCGGCCTGGTGAAGTTCGACTTCCTCGGCCTGCGCACGCTGACCATCATCGACTGGGCGGTGAAGGCGATCAACGCGCGCCGCGCGGCCCGGGGCGAGGAACTGCTCGATATCGGCGCACTGCCGCTGGACGACAAGGCCAGCTACGAGCTGATGGCGCGCGGCGACACGGTCGCGGTCTTCCAGTTCGAATCGCGCGGCATGCGCGAGCTGCTCAAGCGCGCCAAGCCCGATACCTTCGAAGACATCATCGCGCTGGCGGCGCTGTTCCGCCCCGGGCCGCTGAGCTCGGGGATGGACAAGGAATGGTGCGACCGCAAGCACGGCATCGCCGAGGTGAGCTATCCGCACCCGGCGCTGGAGCCGGTGCTCAAGCCGACCTACGGCGTGATCGTCTACCAGGAACAGGTGATGCAGATCGCCCAGGTCCTGGCCGGCTATTCGCTGGGCGGCGCCGACCTGCTGCGCCGCGCGATGGGCAAGAAGAAGCCCGAGGAGATGGCCAAGGAGCGCGCCAAGTTCGAGACGGGCGCGGCGGCGAACGGGGTCGACGCGAAGACCGCGACCCAGATCTTCGACCTGATGGAGAAGTTCGCCGAGTACGGCTTCAACAAGTCGCACTCGGCCGCCTACGCGCTGGTGGCCTACCAGACCGCGTGGTTGAAGGTGCACTACCCGGCCGAGTTCATGGCCGCGGTGATGTCCTCGGACATGGACAACACCGACAAGGTGGTCGGCTTCCTCAACGAAGCCAAGGCCATGGGCCTGACCGTGCTGCCGCCGGACGTCAACGCCTCGGCCTACATGTTCGAGGCCATCGAAGGCGACGAGGACGCGCAGGGTCGCCGCACCACCATCCGCTATGGCCTGGGCGCGGTGAAGGGCGTGGGCCGCGGCGCCTGCGAGGCGATCATCGAGGCGCGTGGCGGCGGTTATGCCGACCTGTACGAGTTCTGCAAGCGCGTCGATTCGGGGCGGCTCAACCGGCGCACGCTCGAGGCGCTGATCCAGGCCGGCGCGCTGGACGCGCTGGCGGGCAACCGCGCCTCGCTGATGCTGCAGCTGCCCGAGGTGCTCAAGGCCACCGACCAGATCGCGCGCAACCGCGCCGCGGGCATGTTCGACATGTTCGGCGGCGGCGGCGAGGCCGACATCCAGATCGAGCTGCCGACCTGCGACGAGTGGCCGCTCAAGCAGAAGCTCGACGGCGAACGCGACACGCTGGGCCATTACCTCAGCGGCCATCCGCTCGATCCCTATCGCGCCGAACTCAAGGGCCTGGTCGGCCACGACCTCGGCCAGCTCGACCAGCTCTGGGCCGGGCGCTCGGAGTCGGAGTCGCGCGGCTGGCGCCCGGAGACCACGGTGGTCGTCGCCGGCCAGGTGCTGGCGATGCGCAAGCGCGGCGATTCGCAGGCCTTCGTGCAGATCGAGGACGGGCGCGGACGGCTGGAATGCGCGTTCTTCGCCGAGGAGTACTTCAGCTACGCCTCCCTGCTCACGCGCGACCGCATCCTGGTGATCGAGGGCGGACTGCGCGAGGACGAGTTCAGCGGCGGCTTCGCCCTGCGCGCCCGGCGCTGCTGGGATTTCGAGCAGGTCTGCGCGCAGAACGCGCAGGGCCTGTCGCTGCGCCTGGACTTGCGCGTGGCCGGCGCGCTGGAGCGGGTGGAGTCGCTGTTCGCCCAGCACCGGCCCGGCAGCACCCCGCTGCGCTACGAGCTGCTGCTGCCCTCGGGTTCGACCGGCAAGCTGGACGTGAACGGCGCCCACGGCGTGCGCGTGGCGGCGGACCTGCCGTCCACCCTGCGCAGCCTGCCCGGCGTACGCCAGGTGCGGCTGTCGCTGCAGCGCCCCTGGGTCGGCTGAGGCCGGGCGACCATACGTTCCGGACGCCCCGGTACGGTGGCCCGGGGTCCAGTCGGCTAGACTTTCCGCTTCCCTGCAGCAGTCCCGGGCATGAATCCCAACTACCTCGACTTCGAACAGCCGATCGCGGACCTCGAGGCCAAGATCCACGAACTGCGCCAGGCCAGCAACGGCCCGGCGGTCAACATCGACACCGAGATCCACGCGCTGCAGGACAAGCTGCGCAAGCGTACCGCGCATATCTTCCGCGACCTCAGCCCCTGGCAGGTCTCGCAGCTGGCGCGGCACCCGATGCGTCCGTACACGCTGGACTACATCAAGGTGTTCTGCGACGAGTTCGAGGAACTGGCCGGCGACCGCGCCTATGCCGACGACGCGGCGATCGTGGGCGGCCTGGGCCGCATCAATGGCCGCGCCGTGGTGATCATCGGCCACCAGAAGGGCCGCGACACCAAGTCCAAGGTGCGCCGCAACTTCGGCATGCCGCGCCCGGAGGGCTACCGCAAGGCGCTGCGCCTGATGAAGATGGCCGAGCGCTTCCGGCTGCCGCTGCTGACCTTCATCGACACGCCCGGCGCCTATCCCGGCATCGGCGCGGAGGAGCGCGGCCAGTCCGAGGCCATCGCCCGCAACCTGATGGAGATGGCCGAGCTCAAGACCCCGATCATCTGCACGGTGATCGGCGAGGGCGGCTCCGGCGGCGCGCTGGCGATCGGCGTCGGCGACCGCACCATCATGCTCGAGTACAGCACCTACTCGGTGATCTCGCCCGAGGGCTGCGCCTCGATCCTGTGGAAGGACGCGGCCAAGGCGCGCGACGCCGCCGAGCAACTGGGCCTGACCGCGCGCCGCCTGCGCGGCCTGGGGCTGGTGGACAAGGTGGTGCGCGAGCCCATCGGCGGCGCCCACCGCAATCCGCGCCAGACCGCGATCCGGCTCAAGACGGTGTTGATGAACGAGCTCGACGCACTCGAACAGCTGCCGCTGGATGAACTGGTCGCCGCCCGCTATAGGCGCCTGCGCGGCTACGGCGCCTACGAGAACGCCTGAGCCAGGCGCCGGCGACGGCGCGATCCACAGGGGGATGCGGTGACCCGATCCGAGCCCGGCACGCCCCGCGCGATCCCGATCGCGCTCCCCGCTCCGCCGGGGCGAGGCGCGCTGCTGCTGGGCTACAGCGGCGGGCTGGACTCCACCGTCCTGCTGCATCTGCTCGCCGCGGACGGCGACCTGCGCCGACGCGGGCTGCGCGCCGTCCACGTCCACCATGGCCTGCATCCGGAGGCCGATGCCTGGGCGCGGCACTGCACGCATGCCTGTCGCGACCTGGACGTGCATCTGGACGTGGTGCGCGTCCGCGTGGCGCGCGACAGCGGCCACGGCCTCGAGGCCGCCGCGCGTGCGGCGCGCCACGCCGCCTTCGCCGGCGCGCTCGCCGACGACGCGATCCTCGCCCTGGCCCACCATCGCGACGACCAGGCCGAGACCTTCCTCCTGCGCGCATTGCGCGCTTCCGGGACCGACGGCCTTGCGGCGATGCGTGCATGGCGGCGCTTCGGGCCTGGCTGGATGTGGCGTCCGCTGCTCGAACTGCCGCGCGCTGCGCTGCTGGCGCATGCGCAGCGGCATGGGCTGCGCTGGATCGAGGACCCGTCCAACGCTGGCGACGCGCACGACCGCAACTTCCTGCGCCACCGCGTGATGCCGCTGCTGCAGGCGCGCTGGCCGCAGGCCGACGCGGCCTTCGCGCGCGCCGCAGAGCTGCAGCGTGAAGCGGCGGCGCTGCTGGACGAAGGCGACGCGCAGGCGCTGGCCACAGTGCGCACGGTCGACCCGCGCTGCCTGCACGTCGCGCCGCTGGCCGCGCTGCCGGCCCCGCGGCGCGCACGCGTGCTGCGCCGCTGGATCGGCGAGACCGGCCTGCCGCCGCTGCCCTCCTGCGCCATGGCCGCACTCGCTCCGCTGCTGGCCGAAGGCCCGGACGTGCGCGCGGAGTTCGCCTGGCACGGCGCCACGATCCGCCGCTGGCGCGCCCTGCTCCACGCCGGCACGCAGCCTCCGCCCGCCGATGCCATGCCGCAGGACTGGGACGGCCGTGCGCCATTGCGCTGGAACGGCGGCGAACTGGTCCTGACGCCAGCGATGGGCCCCCGCGAGACCTGCGACGTTTCGGCCGAGGCGGACGCGCCCGCGTTCGTGGTGCGACCGCGCCAAGGCGGCGAACGCATCACCCTGCCCGGGCGCCGGCATTCGCACGCGCTCAAGCACGTGCTGCAGGACCTGGGCGTGCCGCCCTGGTGCCGTACCCGGCTGCCGCTGCTGTTCGACCGCCAGGGTGCCCTGCTTGCCGCGGGCGATGTCGCGCTGTCGGCGCGGTTCGACGCCTGGTTGCGCCGGACCTGCCGGAGCCTGCGCTGGCGCGACCGGGACTGAGCATTCCGGCCATGCCGGCCGCGGGCGGCTGGCTTACACTGCACGCATGGGCCAGAAAGCCGATACCAGCAACGCAAGCGCCTCTCCCGTGGCCGATTTCGAATCCTCGCTCGACCAGCTCGAACAGCTGGTGGAGAAGATGGAACACGGCGAGATGAGCCTGGAGGAATCCCTCGCCGCCTACGAGCGCGGCGTGGGCCTGTACCGCCACTGCCAGCAGGCCCTGGAACAGGCCGAACTGCGGGTGCGCCTGCTCGCAGACCCCGACGCGCCCGAACGCGTCGAACCCTTCCCCGGCCTCGATGGCGAGGCCTGATCCGGGCGGGCCTGAGCTCCAGGCCCGCCTCGCCGACTGGCGCCGTCGCACCGACGCCACCCTCGCGGCCGCATTCGACGCACTCGAGGGCCGGACCGAGCCGCGCCTGCTCGCCGCCATGCGCCATGCGGCGCTGCTCGGCGGCAAGCGCATGCGCCCGCTGCTGACCTACGCCACCGGCCAGGCCTGCGGCGCGGACAGCGCGCAACTGGACGCGGCCGCCGCCGCGGTGGAACTGGTCCACGCCTATTCGCTGGTGCACGACGACCTGCCGGCCATGGACGACGATGCCCTGCGCCGCGGGCAGCCCACCGTGCACGTCGCCTTCGACGAAGCCACCGCGATCCTGGCCGGCGACGCGCTGCAGTCGCTGGCGTTCACCCTGCTCGCCGCGGCACCGGTGCCCGACGCCGCGCGCGTGGCGATGCTCGCCGAGCTGGCGGGCGCCGCCGGTGCCGCCGGCATGTGCGGCGGCCAGGCCTTCGACCTGGCCGCCACCGGCAGCGCGATCCCGCTGGACGCGCTGGAGCGGCTGCATGCGCTCAAGACAGGCGCCCTGCTGCGCGCCGCCCTGCGCCTGGGTGCGATGGCGGCCGACGCGGAGCCGACCGCGCGCACCACGCTGGACGCGTTCGCGCAGGCGCTCGGGCTGGCCTTCCAGATCCGCGACGACCTGCTCGACATCGAAGGCGACAGCGCCACGCTGGGCAAGACCGCCGGCAAGGACATCGCCCAGGACAAGGCCACCTTCCCCGCCCTCCTCGGTGCCGAGGCCTCGCGCGCCCGTCTGGATGCGCTGGCCCGACAGATGGCGCAGGCACTGCAGGGCCTGCCCGGCGACACCGCCGCGCTGGCCGCACTGGCGCGTCACGCCATCGAACGCGATCACTGAGGCGGGCGGCGCGCCCGCCTGCACCCGCTCAGAGCAGGCGCAGCGTCAGCGGATAGCGGTATTCCTCGCCATTCCAGGCCCTGACCGCGGCGATCACGCCGCAGACCAGCCACATCACCGCGATCGCGCCCACGGCCACCAGCAGCAGCATGCCCGCCGGCAGGGTGAGGATCAGGCCGAGGCCCAGGGTCAGCACCGTGGCGCCCAGCAGCAACACGCCGATCACGCACACCGCGCAGGCGTACAGGAACATGCTCAGGTTGAAATTGAACGCCTCGCGCGCGTGGGCGGCGACGAAGGGCGAGTCGTCGCGCTTGAGCAGGTAGATCGCGCCGGCGGCAAGCATGCCGGCAAAGCCGGCGGTCCAGCTGGTGAGCAGCGCCAGGACCAGGGCGCCTGCATGGACTCCCGCCGCCCACTGGCGCTCGGCCAGCGACGCGTTGTCACGGTCAGTGATGGCAGTCATCGTCCGCCTCCCGCCGGAAACAGTCCGGCACGGGAACGATGTTGCGCCCGCAGGCGCCGAACTCAACCCAACTGAAGCACTAGGGCGCAGCGAACCGCCGCGCCGCGGGAACGGTTTCCCGCAGCGCGGCCCGCCCGATCAGTTGATCAGGCGGATGGCGAACGGATAGCGATAGTGCTCGCCCCTGTTCGCGGCCAGTCCGGCGATGACGCTGAAGATGATGCAGACGATCCACAGCAGGAAGTTCAGCAGCGCGCCGATCAGGATGATCGAAAGCACCATGCCGATGATGTAGCCGAACAGCAGGGTGATCTGGAAGTTCAGCGCTTCCTTGGACTGGCTGATGAGAAAGCCCCGGTCGCTCTTGTCCTTGTTGATCAGCCACACCACCAGCGGCACGATGAAGCCGAGGATGATCCCCGACAGGTGGGTCAGCATCGCAATGGTGCGGTCGTCCTGGCTGGCGCCGCCGTGGACCGGATTGGTGTCGCTCATGTCGTCTCCCCTGGCTGGTGGGTGGGCTGGATCGATGGCCGCGTCACGCCGAACGCTCCCCTGCGCGGCCGCGGCCAAGCATACCGTCAATCCGAGCCCGCTACCGTCATCCGTCCCAGCAGGATCGACCCGCTGCGGATGTGCGAACGCGGGTCGACATCGCTGCCCACCGCCTCGATGGACTCGAACATCCCGCGCAGGTTGCCGGCGATGGTGATGCCGTCCACCGGGTAGGCGATCTCGCCATTTTCGACAAAGAAACCCGCCGCACCGCGCGAATAGTCGCCGGTGACGGTGTTGACGCCCTGGCCCATCAGTTCGGTCACCACCAGGCCGCGGCCCATGCCCGAGAGTAGCGCATCGAAGCCGCCCGCGTTGGCGCCGACCTGCACGTTGTGCACGCCGCCGGCGTTGCCGGTGCTCTGGAGCCCCAGCTTGCGCGCCGAATAGCTGCCCAGCACGTAGCGCTGCAGCACCCCGCCCTCAACCAGGGCCGATGCGCGGGTGGCCACGCCTTCGCTGTCCCAGGCGGCCGAGCGCATGCCGCGCCGCAGGAACGGATCCTCATGGATGCAGAACCAGTCGGGGAACAGGCGCGTGCCGGCGCTGTCGAGCAGGAAGCTGGCGCGCCGGTACAGCGCGCCGCCCGAGACGGCGCCGAGCAGGTGGCCGACGAGCGAACGCGCGACCTCGGCCTGGAACAGCACCGGGTACTCGCCGGTGGGAACCGGCCTGGGTTGCAGCCGCGCCAGCGCACGCTGCGCCGCCTTGCGACCGATCGACGCCGGCGCCTCCAGATCATCCGCCGCCAGGGCGAAGCTGTACCAGCCATCGCGCTGCATGTCATCGCCGCTGCCCGCGATCAGCGCACAACCGATGCTGTGGTGCGTACCGCGCTCGCTGCCGACGAAGCCATGCGAGTTGGCGTACACGCTCAGCGACGCGCTGGAACTGACCGAGGCGCCGTCGGAATTGCCGATGCGCGGGTCGGCCTCGCGGCCGGCCGCCTCGCAGGCCAAGGCCAGGTCCACCGCACGGTCGGCATCGAGCGCCCAGGGATGCCAGTCGTCGAAGTCCGGCCAGCCCGCGGGACCGGGGCGCGCCATCAGCCCGGCGTCGGCCAGGCCGGCAGCCGGATCGTCCTCGGTGAACCGCGCGATGGCGCAGGCCTGCGCCACCGTCGCCTCGAGACTGGACTCGCGCAGGTCGGCAGTGCTGGCGCTGCCCTTGCGCTGGCCGAAATACACGGTCACGCCGATGCCGCGGTCGCGCGTGGATTCGACCGTCTCGACCTCGCCCATGCGCACGCCCACGCTCAGCCCGCGCTCTTCCGAGCACGAGACCTCCGCCTGGCTGGCGCCCTGCGCACGGCAGGCCTCGAGCAGGCGCGCGGCCAGTCCCTCCAGGCGCTGCAGCCGCTCGGGGCTGTCGTCTTCGTTCACGGGCACGGCAACGCTGTTCAATGGCTTATCCTGATGCGATGAGAGGAAAGGACGAAGAGACCGGCGACTTCCTGTCGCCCAGCCGCAGCCAGCAGCGCCGCGAGGCGCTGGATGTGCTGGCGCTGGCCGGAACGCTGGCGGAACTGGAGCCGGGCCGGCTGGCGAAGCTGCCGTTGCCCGAGCACCTGCTGCCGCACGTCGCCGAGGCGCGGCGGATCAGCTCGCACATCGCGCGCAAGCGCCAGCTGGCCTTCCTGGCCAAGCAGATGCGGCGCGAGGACGACGAGGTGCTGGACGCGATCCGCGACGCGCTCGATGCCGGCGGCGAAGCGGCGCGGCAGGAAACCGCCCTGCTGCATCGCGCCGAGCGCTGGCGCGAGCGGCTGCTGGACGAAGGCGATGCCGCGCTGGGCGAACTGCTGGCGGAATTCCCGCAGGCCGACCGGCAGAAGCTGCGCCAACTGGTGCGCAACGCACTGGACGAGCGTGCGCGCAACAAGCCGCCGCGGGCGTTCCGCGACCTGTTCCGCGAAATCCGCGACCTGCTGACCATTGCCGGCGGCGAAGCGTCCGGCGACGGGGACGGCGCGGCAGCCGAAGACGACTGAGGCAGGCCGTGCCCGCGCGGCGCGCGGGCGCGCCGGCGAACCCGCCGCTTCCTGCGCACCTGTCACGGCGCTCAGGCCCTGGTTCCGCCCACGGTGATCTGCGACACCAGCAGCGAGGGCTGGCCGACACCGACCGGCACGCTCTGGCCGTCCTTGCCGCAGGTGCCCACGCCCTCGTCCAGCGCCAGGTCGTTTCCGATCATGCTCACTCGCTGCATGGTTTCCGGCCCGTTGCCGATCAGGGTCGCGCCCTTCACCGGCGCGGTGATGCGACCATCCTCGATCAGGTAGGCCTCGGTGGCGGAGAACACGTACTTGCCGCTGGTGATGTCGACCTGGCCACCGCCGAAGTTGACCGCATACAGGCCCTTCTTCACCGAACGGATCATTTCCTCGCGCTCGTGCGTGCCGGCCAGCATGTAGGTATTGGTCATCCGCGGCATCACCAGGTGCGCGAACGATTCGCGGCGCCCGTTGCCGGTCGGCGCCACGCCCATCAGGCGCGCGTTGAGCGAATCCTGCATGTAGCCGGTGAGCACGCCGTCCTCGATCAGGGTGGTGCACTGGGTGGGCATGCCCTCGTCGTCGACGTTGAGCGAGCCGCGACGGCCGTCGAGCGTGCCGTCGTCGACGATGGTCACGCCTGGCGCGGCCACGCGCTGGCCCATACGACCGGCGTAGGTGCTGGTGCCCTTGCGGTTGAAGTCGCCCTCCAGACCGTGGCCCACGGCCTCGTGCAGCAGCACGCCCGGCCAGCCGTTGCCCAGCACCACGGGCATGTTGCCGGCGGGCGCGTCGATGGCCTCGAGGTTGACCAGGGCCTGGCGCAGCGCCTCGCGCGCGAACTCCTCCGGCCGGCCGCCGCCCAGCAGCACGTCGTAGCCGTAGCGTCCGCCGTAGCCGGCATAGCCGCTCTCGCGGCGGCCGCCCTGCTCGACGATCACCTGCACGTTGAGCCGGACCAGCGGGCGCACGTCGCCGGCCAGGATCCCGTCGCTGCGCGCGACCAGCACCGTGTCCACGCCGCCGGTCAGGCTGACGACCACCTGCTTCACGCGCGGATCGGCCGCGCGCAGCACGCGGTCGACGCGGCGCAAGGCTTCGACCTTGTCGGCATTGTCCATCGCATCGACCGGATCGGCGGCCGGATACAGGCCGCCCGTGCCGCGACGCGCCACCGCCAGGCCCTGCGGCAGGCGCGTGGCGCCGTCGCGCGCGATGGCACGCGCCGAATGCGCGGCTTCCAGCAGGGCGTCGCCGTTGATGTCGTCGGAATATGCGAATCCGGTCTTCTCGCCGCTGATCGCGCGCACCCCGACCCCCTGTTCGATCGAGTGCGCGCCATCCTTGACGATGCCGTCCTCCACGCTCCAGCTTTCGCGCCGGCTGTGCTGGAAGTAGAGATCGCCGAAATCGATGCCCGGCCCCAGCAGGGTGCCGAACATGCGCTCCAGCTGCGGTGCGTCGAGGCCGGCCGGCAGCAACAGGCGCGACTGGGCGAGGGTCAGTGCGGATTCGGTGTTTTCCATGCGCGCAGTCTGGGGGCTGCGACGCCGAGCGCAAGCCCCGGGCCGTGAAGCCTCAGTGGATATGCGGTGGCCGGCCGGCGGCAGCCTGCGGCGTCGACGCGGCCTCGACCACCTCGACCTTCGGATCCTTCCACGGTCCGGTCACGCGATAGGTGCGGGCGTTCATCTCGCCGAGCGGGCGCTTGAGCACGGCATTGGCCACCGCGCCGACCGCCGCCCCGACCGGGCCGCCGGCGATCGCGCCGACCGCGGGCAGGAGGTTGCCGGTGCGCGGGTGCACTTCGATGGTCTGGTCGTGGGTCTGCTCGCGCAGGTCGCTGCGACCGCGCATGCGGATCTCGGCCGCCGGGCCGTCGATCGCCAGCTCGTCGCTGCGCGCGGTACCGCCCGCGAACTGCACGGTGCCGTCGATCCGGTCGAACGCGAAGCCCTTGGAGAAGAAGTCGCGGAAGTCGAGCATCAGCCGCCGAGGCAGCTGCGCGACGCCGAGCAGGCCCAGCACGCGCCCGGCGCCGGGCTCGACCTCCACCAGCCGACCATCGGCGATCGCCACCGACAGTTCGCCGCGCACCGCGCCCAATGCGAAATCGCCCGGGCTGCGCGGCCATTCGGCCTGGAAGCGCAGGCGCCCCTCGCCGCCGTCGATGCTGTTGCCGAAGCCCAGGCCAGCCATCAGCTCGCCGAAATCGCGGCTGTCGGCATCCACGCGCAGCTGGGTGCGCGCGGCTGCGCCGCGACCCGTCCAGCTGCCGCCCGCGTCCAGGCGCTGGCTGTCGGCCCGGGTCTGCAGCCGTTCGATTTCCAGGCCGCTCGCGGTGGGACGGGTCCGCAGCTCGAGCGCGCCCAGGGCCAGGATACCGAAACGGAAATCATCCACCTGCAGTTGCAGCGGCGGCACCTGCGAGGGGTCCACTTCCGTCTCCGCGACGCGCCCTGCCGGGCCTGGCGCCGGCGTCGCGCCCGCGTCGGCCGCGGCAACCGCACCGGACGACGTCGACAGCAGCGCACCGGGCTGCCAGTGCAGGCGGGCGAAACGGCCGTCGACCGCGCCGCGCGGCCCGCGCGGGACCTGCAGCGTCCCGGCCAGCGCCGGCCCGTCGAAGTGGACGTGGGTCAGCGCCGCATCCTGCGAGACCTGCACGCGGGTCTCGGCGAACCGGGTGCCCAGCAGACGCAGGGCGGCGACGTCCACGTCGATGCCGCGCAGGGCCACGCCATCCTCGCCGCTATCGCCACCGGCCAGGCCGGTCCAGCCGAGCAGATCCAGTTCCGGAGTGCGACCCGCCACCACCAGCCCGTTCGCGGGCGGTGGCTCGCGCACTGCCGAAGCGCCCAGCTGCACGCGGATGCCCGTGCCTGCGGGGCCGGCGCGGGCACGCAGCGCGAGGCGGTTGCCCACCGCCACCGCGATGTCCGCATCCTCCATCGGCAGGGTCGCGGTGACGGTGGTCGGCAACAGCTCCGCGGCCGGCTTGCGCAGCGGTTCGGGCAGGTCCAGCGCGGTGCCGACGAGGTCCGAGCGCAACTGCAGCCGGGTGGCCACGGCCGCGCCGGCGCGCCCGCTGCGCGGCACCGTCACCCCGACCCGCCACTGCGACCGACCCTCCATGTGCGGCGCCAGCCAGGCCAGGCGTGGCGCCTGCCGCAAGAGTTCGTCGGTGGACAGCGGCGCCTCGAGCTCGGCCTCGAACGCCGCCCCGGCATCGCGCACATGGCCGCGTCCGGCACGCAGCGAGAGCGTCGCCGGGCGCCCGTCGCGCGCCGCCGCCAGGCCGTCGCCGCGGAAGCCGTGCCGGTCGTAGCGCGCCACGCCACGCACCCGCTGCAGCTCGAGCTGCCAGCGCGCGTCGCCCAGGGCCACCCCGCGCAGGTCGACCTCGCCGTCGACGGCCGGGGCGGCGCCGCTGCCGTCCAGCGGCAGCGAGAGGGCGAAAGTCGCGGCCAGCGGCCCGGACGCGGACAGGCTGTCGAGCGTGTCCTCGATGCCAACGCGCAGCGGACTGCGCCGCAGCAGCGCCAGCACGTCGCCGGCATCGCCGGCCGGGCGCGCCCGCACCTGGAGCGACGCCTGCGAGTAATGGTCCAGGCGCGCCTGCAGGTCGCGCACTTCCACTCCGGCGATCTCGCCCGCACCCTGCACCCTGAAGCCGTCGTTGACGAAGGCCACCTCCGCATCGAGCTGCTCCAGCGCCGGCCACGTCTGCTGGAAGCGCACGGTGGCATCCTGCAGCCGCGCCTGGGCATGGAAGATCCCATGGTGCTGACGGTCCTGGCGGGTACTGAAAGGCCAGTCGTCCAGGTCGCCGCGCAGGACCGCCTGGCCGTCTCGCACGGTGCCGGCGACCAGCGCCTCGTCCAGCCAGCGCTCGGCGGAATCGGGCATCAGGTGGCGCACCCAGAAGCGGCGGGCAACGGGTATCTGCGCATCGTCGAGCGTGGCCGCCAGGTCCAGCACCGGGCGCGTGCCGTCGTTCTGGAACCAGATTCCGCCGCGCACGTCGGCTGCGTAGGCGTCGCCCTGCAGGCGCAGCGACGGCGTGCCGATCCGCAGGCCTTCGCCCTCGCGCCAGCCCACCACATCGCCGCGCAGGGTCACCGGATGCGGCTCACCGAAGCCTGACGGCCAGTGGAAGCGCACGACGGCGTCGGCATCGGGTACGAAACGGAACCCCTGGGCGTCGCCCGAGAGCGTGCCCGCGAGCCCGTCGAGTCCGGGGGTATCGGCCACGCTGTCGAAACGCAGCGCCTGCACGCTGGCGCGGGCCTGCAGGCGGCCGCGCTCGTCGCGCGCCAGTTCGAGCGCCTGGATCCCGGCCTGGGGCGCGGCAGCGAGCAGCCAGTTCCGCAGCCCCGGATCGAGGCGGTCGCCCAAGGCCAGCAGGGCCAGCAGCGGGCCGGCATCGATCTCCCCTGCGCGCAGGGCGAAGCGCCCGCCGCCGCCGGTCGCGGCCAGGCCATCGAGCACCTGCGGCGCACCCGCCTCGCCCAGACGCAGCAGCGGCGCGTCCAGCCGCCAGCCCTCCCCGGTCTGGCGCCAGCGCGCGCGCGCCTCCACGCGCTCGAACGCGCGGCTCGGCGGCTCGCGCGCTCCGGCCAGGGCCGCACCGCGCAGTCCGACACCGGTCAGCGCGGCGTCGAGCGTCGCTGCGGTCACGCGCATGCCCTGCAGTTGCAGCCACAGCTGGGCGCGCCCCTGGCCGGACTGGACGCTGGCTCCCGCCGCCTGCAGCAGCGGGGCCCAGGCCTCCAGGTCGGCGCGCAGGGCCGCGGCGTAGGCCCGGCCGTCGCCCTCATGGCGGTCGAGATCCAGCGCCAGGTCCAACGGCGGGGCGGACGCGTCCATCCAGGCGCGGGCCGCCGCGCGCACGCGCGCGCCGTCCACCTGCAGGCGCAGGTCGATGCGCGGCAGGGTCGCGTCCAGCCCCAGCCCGGGCGCATGCACGCCCAGGCGGCCGCCGATGACCTGCAGCTCGCCGAGCCGCTCGAGCACGGCCAGTGGATCGCCATCGGCCCGATCCGCGCCCGGCAGGCCGCGCACCTGCCAGCGCCCGTCGTCGGCGCGCTCCAGGGTCAGCTGCAGGCCGCGCAGGCGCAGCTCGGTGAAGGCCCGGCCCGGCAGCAACCCCGCGTACTGGGAGACCAGCATTTCGGCGGCGCCGATCCGCACCGCATCCTCGCCCGCGCCGATCCGCAGGCCGTCGAAGCGCAACAGCGGCCCGCGTCGCGTCCAGTCGGTGCGCAGCCGGTCGAAGGCCACCGGCCGCCCCGCCCGCTCCGCCAGCCAGGCCGCCACCCGGTCGGGATGCTGCTCGGCCAGCGGCAGCAGCCGGCTCACCGCACCCGCCACCAGGGCCAGCAGCACCAGCGCGGCAGCGACGGCATACCACGCGCCGCGCCGCGCCAGCCGCAGCCGGCGACGCAAGGGCGTGGTCATGGGCGGGACGCTCCGCGCGCCGCAGGGATTGGGGATTGGGGATTAGGGATTGGGACGCGCCTGCCTTCCCGAATCCCGTATCCCGAATCACGAATCCCGGCGTCACAACAAAACGACATCGAACTGTTCCTGCAGGTACTGCTCGTCGGCCTGGAAGCGGATGCTCTTGCCGAGAAATTCCTCCAGCTCGGCCACCGCCGTCGACTCGTCCTCGGTGATGCGCGCCACCACCTTGGGCGAGGCGATCACCAGCAGGCGCTCTGCCTCGAACTGGCGCACGGCGCGCACGATCTCGCGGAAGATCTCGTAGGTCACCGTTTCCGGCGTCTTCACCATGCCGCGCCCGCCGCAGGCATTGCAGGTCTCGCTGAGCTGGCGCTGCAGGCTCTCGACGGTGCGCTTCCGCGTCATCTCCACCAGGCCCAGCGGCGAGAAATCGTAGACCGTGGTCTTGGCGTGGTCCTTGGCCAGCGACTTCTCCAGCGTGCGCAACACCTGGCGGCGGTGTTCCTCGTCGACCATGTCGATGAAGTCGATGATGATGATCCCGCCCAGGTTGCGCAGCCGCAGCTGGCGCGCCACCGCCTGCGCGGCCTCCAGGTTGGTGCGGTACACCGTTTCCTCGAGGTTGCGCTGGCCGACGAAGGAGCCGGTATTCACGTCGACCGTGGTCATGGCCTCGGTCTGGTCGATCACCAGGTAGCCGCCGGACTTCAGCGGCACTTCCTTGTCCAGCGCGCGCTGGATCTCGTCCTCGACCCCGTACAGGTCGAAGATCGGGCGGTTGCCGGTGTATAGCTCGATGCGTTCGGCCAGTACCGGCATGTACTTGGCGACGAAGGCCTGCAGGCGCTCGTAGGTCTCGCGCGAGTCGACCTTCACCTTTTCCACGTCCTTGCGGATCAGGTCGCGCACCGCGCGCAGCGGCAGGCTCAGGTCCTCGTAGATGCAGGTCTGCACCGGCGCCTCGCGCGAGCGCTTGCCGACGATGTTCCACACCCGCGACAGGTAGGCCAGGTCCTCGGCCAGCGCCTCGGCCGGCTGGCCTTCGGCATTGGTGCGCACGATGTAGCCGAGCGGCTCGTCCGCGGGCGAAGCCTCGGCCACCAGCGACTTCAGCCGCGTACGCTCGGCCTCGTCCTCGATCCGCGCCGACACACCGATCACCCGCGACTGCGGCAGCAGCACCAGGTAGCGCGAGGGAATACTCAGCTGGGTGGTCAGGCGCGCGCCCTTGCTGCCGATCGGGTCCTTGACCACCTGCACGATCACTTCCTGCCCGTCGCGCAGCAGTTCGGTCACCGGACGCACCGGCTGCGGCACCGGTGGCAGCGTGTCGTCCACCGCCTCGGGCTGGGCCGGGCGCACCACGTCGTTGGCGTGCAGGAAGGCGGTGCGCTCCAGGCCGATGTCGACGAACGCCGCCTGCATGCCCGGCATCACCCGCTGCACCCGGCCCTTGTAGATATTGCCCACCACGCCGCGTCGCCAGCCGCGCTCGATGTGCAGCTCCTGCAGCATGCCGTTCTCGACCACGGCCACGCGCGTTTCGCGCGGGGTGACGTTGACCAGGATCTCCTCGGACATCAGGCGCTCGCTCCCCCGGTCGCCGGCACGAAGCCGGTCTCGACCCCGAACTGCCGTAGCAGCGTGGCGGTTTCATGCAGGGGCAGGCCCATCACGCCCGAATAGCTGCCATCGAGGCGGCGCACGAAGCACTCGGCGCCCCCCTGGATCGCGTATGCGCCGGCGCGGCCCATGGGCTCGCCGCTGGCCACGTAGGCGTCGATGTCGCGCGCGTCCAGCGGCGCGAACTCCACCCGCGAAATGCAGGCCACCTGCGCCTCGCGCCCGGCCGACACCAGGCTCACCGCCGAGATCACCTCGTGCGTGCGCCCCGAGAGCCGCCGCAGCATCGCCGCGGCGTCGGCGCCGTCGCGGGGCTTGCCGAAGACTTCGTCGTCGAGCACCACCTCGGTGTCGGCGCCGAGCACCAGCGCACCCGGCACCGCCACCACCTCGAGCAGGCCGGCGCCCGCCTTCTCGCGGGCGACCCGGCGCACGTAATCCTCCGGCGGCTCGCCGGGCGCACGCTGTTCAGGAACATCGACATCGACGATGCCGAAGGCCACGCCGAGGCGTGCCAGAAGCTCGCGCCGGCGCGGGGATTGGGAGGCAAGATGCAGCATCGGGAAAGGATACCCGCGGCGGCCCGCCGCCGGCCGGAGCGGCACGGTCAACCCCGTTCAGGCTCACGGACCGTTCACCGGATCCTGACGACCCTTTCCTCGCCAAACCGGAGACCATCATGTTCCGATCCACCTCCGCGCGCCTCCTGCTCGCCGGACTCCTTGCCCTGGGGCCCTTCACCATGAGCCACGCCCAGCAACACCCTGCCGCCGTCTCCAGCGACGGCACCCTGCTGTCGGTGAGCGCACGCGCCGAAGCCAGCCGCACGCCCGACATCGCCACCCTCTCGACCGGCGTGGTGACCCAGGCCGCCGATGCCAATGCCGCGCTCCAGGCCAACTCCGCACAGATGGCCAAGGTGGTGTCAACGCTCCGCGCCGCCGGCGTGGCCGAGCGCGACATCCAGACCAGCGGCATCAACATCCATCCCCAGTACCGCCACGCCGAGAACCAGCCACCCACCATCACCGGCTACCAGGCCAGCAACACCGTCGACGTCAAGGTGCGCGACATCGGCAAGCTGGGCCAGGTGCTGGACGCGCTGGTCGCCAGCGGCGCCAACCAGGTGCATGGTCCGAGCTTCGGCATCGACCAGCCGGAGGCCGTCTACGACGAGGCCCGCCAGGCCGCCCTCAAGCAGGCGCAGGCGCGGGCCGAGACCTACGCCAAGACGCTGGGCATGCGCGTGCGCCGCATCGTGAGCATCAGCGAGGGTGGCGGCTTCCAGCCGCCGATGCCGATGATGAAGGCCATGGCGATGGACGCGCGCATGGAGTCGGCACCGGTTTCGCCGGGCGAAACCACGCTCTCGGCCAACCTCGACGTCGTCTTCGAACTGGGGAATTGACCATGCCCAAGGATCCACGCAAGCCCGACGACCGCTCCGGCTACCGCGAGCAGGAACCGCGCGACCAGGAGGAAGCGCGCGAGCCCGGCGCGAAGAAGCAGCCCAACCCGGATGCGGGTGGCCTCGACCGCGAGCCCGAGGGGGACGGCACCCACCAGGGCGGCTGACGCCAGCGCCCCGCGCCGTCGCTGCCGGCGGCGCCCGGGTGTGTTGCGCCTCCGCTTCCAGCCGCACCCCGCGGGGGCTGCGGCCGTACCGACCGCACCGGCCGCAGCGCCGGTGCATCTCGTTCCGGTCCGGAGGAAAGTGCACTGATCCGGCGTCCCGAACCTGCTGTCGCGCCACCTCGCGCGCGCCGGCAACGGCCAGGCTGCACACGCCCCACGATCCCCCACAGCCGGCCTAGCCCGACGCGAGACCCGCACGCTCCGTGCCGTCCGTAGCGCGATCGCGCCCTTCGACTTCCGTCGCATTGCCTTCCCGACGACCGCGGGCGTAGCGTCGAACTGCAGTCGAGGTCGCGCGCCACGCGGGACGCCGGGCTCCACCGCAACCCCGCTCCCGCCAGCGGCGCGTTCACAGCCCAGACGACGGCCTTCCCGGCCGCCGGCAATCGCGGAGGTGGACCATGGTGTTGCAGCAGACCCACTCAGCCCGGCACGGCGCGCAGGCCCCGCGCCTGGACGTCAATCGCATCCTCGGCATCAGCAGCACGCTCGCGCTCAACGTGCTGGCCCTGGCCATGCTGCTGTCGCCGATGACCTTGCCGGCCCCGCCCGCGCCGGCCGAGACCGTACCCGAACTGCAGCTGGTGCCGATCGTGCCGGTGGAACGGCGCGTCACGCCGCCTCCGCCGGAGGTGGTGCCCGTCGTCCCGCCCCGCGTCCAGCCGCGGCCCGCGATGCGCGATGTCGCCGTGGCGCCGCCGGCGGCGGACGTCCCGGTACTGGTCGACCAGGGCGTGTTCGTCGAGTCCGCGCCGCAGACGCCGACGCAGGACACGGCCGCAACGGTCGAATCCTCCGCCCCGCTCACCGGCATGCAGTTGCAGTACGCACGCGCGCCCTCGCCGGAGTACCCGCGCCTGGCCGTCCAGCGCGGGATGGAAGGGGTGGTGCTGCTGCGGATCCTGGTGGATACCGACGGGCGCCCGCTGGAGGTGCGGATCGAGCAGAGCAGCGGCCATGCCGTCCTGGATCGCGAGGCGCTGCGGCACGTGCAGCGTCACTGGCGTTTCCAGCCGGCCCTGCGCGACGGCCTGCCGGTGCAGGCGGTGGGACTGGTGCCGATCGAGTTCCGCCTCGACCGGCACTGACCGAAGCGGCGGGGCCCGCGATGGCCGCGCGGCCCCACCGTCCCCTGCATCAGAGTTCGATGCGCAGGCCCAGGGTGTAGAAGCGCCCCATCGCGCCGCTGAAGTCGAGCGGATTGAAGTTGAGCGCGCCGTAGGTGGTGGGGTCCAGCGGCGCGACCCGGTCGGTCACGTTCTGCACCGAGCCGAACAGCTGCAGCGCATCGGTGAGCTGCCAGGTGCCCGACAGGTCGATGCTGTGGAACGACGGGATCTCGCATCCCTCCGGGGCCTCGGTGCCATCGGCGAACACCGCCGCACACTCGTCGCCGCTCCCGCTGGAGTACGGGACGGTGTTGTCGAACGCACCGCGGTAGTTCACCACGCTGCTCAGGCTCCAGACCTCCGTGGTCCAGGTGGCGCCGAAGTTGGCGCGGTCCTTCGGCGTGCCGATGCAGTTGGTGACGTTGCAGTTGTCGTGGGTGCCGGCGATCTCGTAGCGGTCGCCGTCGTCGATCTCGTATTTGTCGATGTGGCTCCACTGCAGGTCCAGCGACAGCCGTCCGCTGTCGAACGGGAACACGTGCCGCGCGTCCAGGTCCACGCCCTGCACCAGGGTCGAGCTGGCGTTGATGTAGTTGGTCAGCACCGCCAGCAGGGTGCCGCTGCCGGGGAAGCCGGGCACGTCGTCGTCGCTGCGGATCACGTTGGCCGGGTCGGCCATCGCCTGGCTCAGGCTCATGGTGGTGATCTCGTTCTCGCGCTCGATCCGCCAGGCGTCCAGCGCCACCGTGGTGCGGTCGGTGGGCTGCAGCACCAGCCCCACCGTGTAGCTCGTGGACTCCTCCGGCTCCAGGTCGGGGTTGGGCTGGTTCATGAAGGCCACGGCGCTGGGGCAGTTGCTCGGGGTCGGCTCGATGCTGCAGCGGACCGGATCGTTGACCGTGGCGAAGCCGACCGACGAACCCGCCGTCTCGGCCGGGTTGGGCGCGCGGAAGCCTTCGGCATAGGTGCCGCGCAGCGCGATCCAGCGCGCCGGCGTCCACTTCGCGCCGACCTTGGGCGTGACCGATGTTTCGCCGTCGCGGTAGCTGTCCACGCGCAGGGCCCCCGAAACCTCCAGCGTCTCGAGCACCGGCGCGCTCAGCTCGACATAGGCCGAGGCCACCGTCTCGTCGCCGTCGTAGGCCGAATAGCCCAGGCCGATGACGTTGCTCTCGTCGGTGAACGTCACCGGCGTCAGGCGCGCGCTCAGGCGGCGCCATTCCGCGCCCAGCGCCAGCCCCAGCGGCCCGCCCGACAGGTCGAACAGGCTGCGGGTGAAGGCGAGTTCCAGCGAATCGAGCTGGGTTTCGGCGCGGGCGCCGATGGTGGGCGAGATGTAGTCGTACAGGGCCTGGCTGTTGGCCGCAGCGCCGGTGCCCAGGCGCCACCAGCCCACCGGGCTGCTGTCGCCGTCGGCCAGCACCTCGCGCACGCGCCCGTAGTGCAGGAAACCGGTGCGCGACTGGTCCAGGTCGGTGGACGAATGCAGGTAGGCGACGTCGTAGTCCCACTCACCCATCGCGCCCTCGACGCCGACGAGGAAACGGAAGAACCGGTTGTCGGTGACGGTACGGCGCGGGCCCACGTCGAAGGCCGAGTAGCGCAGCCGCGCATCGGTGCCGAGCGGGTTGTCGGGATGGTCGGCGCCGAGCACGGTCGCGCCCGGGCCGCTGCTGGCATTCACCGCCCCGCCCAGCGGCGAGGCCCAGGCACCGGAGACGCCGCTGGGCGTGTTGGTGAACGCGCTCTCCTTCTGGCCCAGGGCGAACTCGTGGTAGAGCGTGGCCGATTCGGACAGCGCGAACGCCGCGCGGGCGAAGAAGTTCGCGTACTGCTGCTCCGGCTGCAGGCTGGTGAACTGCACCACGTCCCAGATGCAGCCACGGTTGAGCGGATTGGGATTTGGATCCTGCGCCACGCTGTGGGTCGACAGCTGCGCGCAGGCCTCCGGCCCCTCCAGCGAGCGCCAGTCGCCGGGCCCGTACTCGATGGCCCCCACCGGCGTGTTCTGCGAGATGCCGCCGTCCGGGATGTAGCCGGCCAGGCCGCCGAAACTGGTGGGGTCGTAGCCCCAGGCGGTGAGGTCGCCGGTGCCGATCCAGTCGCGGTCCGCGCGGTCGCGCACGAAGATCTCGTCGCTCTTGCCCACCTCGGCGCTGAAGAAGAAGTTGAATCCGTCGTCGGCGAGGCTGCCGAGGCCCCAGGTGGCCGACAGCTTGCGCTCGTCGCCGTCGCTGTCGCCCGACTGGCCATACGACGCGCGCGCCACCAGACCGTCGAAATCCTTGCGCAGGATCACGTTGACCACGCCGGCAATGGCGTCCGAACC
This sequence comes from Luteimonas campi, assembly GCF_051162505.1. Lineage (NCBI taxonomy): Bacteria > Pseudomonadati > Pseudomonadota > Gammaproteobacteria > Lysobacterales > Lysobacteraceae > Luteimonas > Luteimonas campi. The sequence goes on along the minus strand of NZ_JBNWEM010000007.1, from coordinate 90,958 downwards.
GTAGATCGACGAAGCGCCATCCTTGAGGATGTCCACGCGCTCGACCGCCTCCATCGGGATGATGCTCAGGTCGGTGAACACCTTCTGCCCATCGTCGGCCATGCCGTAGGGCGCGATGCGGCGACCGTTGACCAGCACCAGGGTCGAGCCGGCGCCGAGGCCCCGCAGGGACACGCCCGACGCGCCGGAAGCGAATCCGGCGCCGAAGCTCTTGGGCACCGAGCCCGAGCCGTCGACGGCCAACGTCTGCAGGAACTCGCCGAGCGTGGCCTTGCCGGTGCGGTCGATGTCCTCGCGCTGGATGGTCTGCACCGGCGAGGCGGTCTCGGTATCGACGCGGCGGATGCGCGACCCGGTGACCTCGATCCGGTCGAGGGTGGTGGTGTCTTCGGTAGTCGTGGCCGGAACGTCCTGCGCATGCGCACAGGCAAGGCCAAGGGCGCTGGCGGCGATGGCGCAGCGCAGGGCGGTATGCAGGGGGGTGCGACGAGACATGGGGGCTCTCCTCTCGCCTGGGGGAACGGCGCGCCTCCGCATCTGCATGGCAAACGCGACGCCAGGCGAGCGCAACCTACGCCTTAAGCGGCGATGAAGAATGTGCCTGTTCCGCGTTGCGCGAAAAGCCTTCAGCCGACATTTCCGATGGTGAAGCGCCCCTCACAAACATGTCCAACGCGGCGCGTTGTTCAGCTGCGGTGGTAAGGGTGATTGGCGAGCAGGCTGGCGGCGCGATACAGCTGTTCGGCGAGCACCAGCCGCACCAGCATGTGCGGCAAGGTGAGCGGGCCGAGCGACCAGTGTTCGTCGGCCCGCGCCAGCACGTCGGCGGCATGGCCTTCCGGGCCGCCGATCAGGAATGCAAGATCGCGCCCCTGCCCGCGCCAGTGCTCCATGCGCTGCGCCAGCTGCTCGGACGAATGCGCGTGGCCGCGCCCGTCGAGCGCCACCACCAGGCTGTTGCGCGGGATCGCCGCCAGCACGCGCGCGCCTTCGTCCTGCATGGCCCGCGCGGCATCGCGGCCCTTGCCGCGCACACCCGGCTCGACTTCCACCAGCTCGAGCGGCAGCCAGTGCGACAGGCGCTTGCGGTACTCGGCAAAGCCTTCCGCCACCCACGCGGGGGCACGTTCGCCCACGGCGACCAGCCGCGCCTTCAAGGCAGGACCCCGCGGGATGGAAGGCGGCTGGAGCGGCTCGGCATCGCGCCAGTATCCCATCCCCGCCGGACGCGGCCCATCGCGAGCCTGCCATGGCGCGCACCGCGGCAGGACGTGCCCTCGATTGCGGACCCGCGGGCACGCCTGCCGTGGCCTGCATCGCATCGGGTACAGTGCCGGCCATGCGTTTTTCGACTCCCCTGCTCCTGCTGGGCCTGTTGGCCTGCTCCAGCGTCTCCCATGCCTGGAACGGCTACGGCCACCGCCTGGTGGCCAAGCTGGCCGAGCCCCATCTGCAGCCGGAGGCGCGCGCCGAGGTGCAGCGCCTGCTGGCGCTGGGAGGAGCGTCCAGGATGGCCGACGTGGCCAGCTGGGCCGACGAGCTGCGCAACACCGACAGCGAGCTTGCGCGGCGCAGCACCCGCTGGCACTTCGTCAACATGGCCGAGGACGGCTGCGCCTTCGATGCCGCCCGCCACTGTGCCGGTGGCGACTGCGTGGTGGCCGCGATCCGCGAGCAGGCGGACATCCTGGCCGACCGCAGCCGCCCCGACGCCGAGCGCCTGCAGGCGCTCAAGTTCGTGATCCATTTCGTAGGCGACGCCCACCAGCCCATGCACGCCGGCTACGGCCACGATCGCGGCGGCAACCGGGTACAGGTGCACGTGCACGGCAAAGGCAGCAACCTGCACGCCCTGTGGGACGACGACCTTTTGGGTTCGGCCGGGCTGGACGAAGCCGAATACGCAGACAGGCTGCAGCTCGCGGCAGACCGGTTGCCCGCTGACGTCGGGCCCTATACGCCTTCGTCCCCCGCCGTCTGGGCCGAACAATCCTGCCGCATCGCCACCACGCCCGGCGTGTACCCGGAGCAGGCGAAGATTGAAGCCGGCTATCTGGACCGTCATCGGCCGACCGCCGAGCGCCAGGTGCAGCTGGGTGGAGCCCGGCTGGCGCACCTGCTCAACGATGTCCTGACGTGAGCGGGACCGGGCCGCATGCGCCTGCCTGACGCAGCGGGGCCGCCCGGCGTCAGTATCTGTGGAATCCGGTCGAACAGTTGCTGTAGATGACCTCGCAGGCGAGCCCTTCGTGGGCCTGGCTGCAGGTTTCCAGCACCAGGCTGCTGGCCTCTTCCTCGGATCGGGCCTCCTCGTGGTAGGTCGGCTGGATCGCGTCGGTCCCGCCTGGTTTGGCGATGGCCGCGCAACTGTCGCGATAGGTGAAGAACACCTCGCAGCCCTCACCCCCGGCCGACCGGCATCCCCTGATGGCCCCGCGAGCAGCCGCTTCGGGGGATCGGGTCCCTGTCGAGACGCCGATAATGGATTGGGCGTCGTTTCTGGCAAACGCACCCCATCCACGGCGCCATGTCGGCTTAGGCTTGAGGAAGCCGATGCTCCACGGTATTCCACTGCCGCCCGGGCCGCAGCGAGCGGAGCCTATTGCAACGCCCTGCGGGCATGCCGTCTGGGCCATCACTGGTCCACAGCCCGCCACCATTACCGCCGCGATCAACGCTGCGTTTCGCATCTCCTCCCCCGTGTTGCGTACAAGGGTGATTCCTTTCATCGAGACATGCCCTGCGTGGGCCTGCCCAGGGACGTGACCTCAGACAGAAAGGCCGACCGACCGCGTCCGGCAAGTTCGGCCGATCGTCCACAAGGACTGCGTCGGCCTCTGGGTAACCGGCCACGCCGTCGGTGCATCCGCATCACCGCATCCCTCCCGCGCCGGCGGACCCCGGCTGGCCGGGAGCGCCGTATTGCGGCTGGTTGAACGCGCTGTAGGGATTGAACTGGCCGAGCGTGCCCTGGAACAGCATCGCGGCCATGGGTGGTGCGCTGACGATCAGCGCGGTCAGGATGACGCCCAGGCCGCCCTGCTGCATGGCCATCCCGGTCACGCTCTCGTTGCCGACCCCGAAGAACGACGTGACCCAGAACGCCATTCCCACTGCGATCACCATATCCAGGGCCAGCGTCACCATCACGCTCAACAGCGCCATCGAGAACAGGGTGCCGATGCCGTAGAACAGCCAGCGCTGGAACAGCGACCGGGTCGGCTCGAACAGCAGGCACAGGATGAACAGGGGACCGAGCGCGACGATCAGGCCGATCGCGATCTTGTTCAGCAGCATCGCGGTCGCCGCCATCATCGCCGGTGCGCCCAGCCCGACGCCCGTCAGCAGGAGGGCCCGCTCCTTCTGCGACTGGGTCACCACGTTGTCGCGCACGTCCACCGCGTCGATCGCCTCCAGCGCGACCTGCATGATGGCCAGCGTGCGGTCGATGTCCTCGTATGCGCCTTCCCCGTCCTCCTCCCCGGTCATGGTCTCGCTGATCGTGCGGCTCAGCCCGTCGGTCAGCGTCTGGTAGATCGGCCCCCACGACACCGCCACCCCGAGCGCGATGCCGATGATGAAGGTCGCGCGCAGCGAGCTGACCACCAGCGCCATCATCGATTCGCGCGACTGCCCGGTCACGACCCGGTAGCCCTGCAGCATGATCCAGAGCGTGAGCAGGGTGATGCCGAGGCCGCCCAGCACCCGGACGACGCGGGCACCGAGGTTGGGGAGGTACTCCCCGATCAGTTCGTCGTCCAGGAAACTGCTGATCTCGCTGAAGAAGATCATGTTGGGCAGTCCCGCCCGGGCGGGAATCCAGTCCCACAGCGCGCTCGCCGATGCCAGGCCCACAACGTCCATGTGCTTTGCCTTCCTGTCCTGTTCCTGTTCCTGTTGCTGTTCCTGCAGGCCCGTCCGCGGCAGTCGAGGCCCCGTCAGCGATCGCGGCGCCGCGCCACGCCGAGCGCCGCCTTCAGGGTTCCGTACTGGATCGCGCTGTCCAGCAGTCCGGCGATTCCGCCCTTGCGGGCCGCATCGTCGCTGAATGCCGCCTGTCCCAGCCAGACCTGCTCGGTGTGCAGCGCCTGCAGGGCCGCGTCGTATGCGCCCAGCAGGGTGCTGGCGTTCTGCACGTCGGTCGCCAGCCTGGCTTCCAGCTGCGCGATGTTGTTGTCCACCCGGTCGAGCGCGCCGGGCTGGTCTTCCGGCACGCTTTCGGCCTGGCGCCGGATCTCGTCCATCTCGCGATCGCGCTCGGCGAGGCGGTTAAGGATCTTGACCATGACGTTGTAGCGGGTGTTCTCGGTCTGCACGATGGCGGTGCAGGTCTGGTGTTGTCGCAGCGAAATCTGCGCGATCCTCTGCGGCGCCCTGGGCAGGTCGGATGCATCCCCGCAGCGCTCCTCCACGAAATCGTTCACCCGCCGCTCGGCCAGCGTTTCGCGATAGCCCGATCCGCCCTTGAAGGCCTTGCCTTTCACGTACTTCTGCTCGAGGTCGCGGAGCTGGGCCTCGTATTGCTGGATCTGTCGCCGCAACTGGTCGTACTTCTGCTGGTACTGCGCGATCCAGGCCAGCTTGTTGGTGATGGTGTGCCCCGGGTCGGCGACGATCGTCTGTCCGAACGCCGAGCCGGAGACCGCCAGCCCCGCGATCAGCGCAGCCGAAGCGGGGATCCGGGCGAGGCGACGCATGTTCCTTCTGCTCATCTCGATTGCTCCTTGATGGCGGGCCGGAGCCCGTACTGGTTTCCGTGCGCCGTGGCGCCGCGGGCCTCGCCCGCTCCCCGTAAAGGCGCGGGCCGCGCACCCTCCCCGCTGCTTCTCGCGCCTTTCCGCTCCCGCTGGAATCGCGACAGCCACTGCTCGGGCGCCAGCGCGTCCACGGCGACACCTAGGCGCTCGGCCTCCTCGGCAAGCACGCGATGCATGACCGCGATGTTGTCGGTGCTGGCGGAGATCACCGCCAGCGCATCCTCGAGGCCTCGGAGGTTGAGCTGGCACACCGTCGACACGTGGCCCTGCTTGACCAGAAAACTGCGCGAGCGCTCGTCCAGGCCCTTCACCACCTGGTACTCGGCCTCGGTCAGCTTCAGCCCCTCGACATAGTCCTCACGCGAGGCGCTGGGATTGGGCAGCAGGATCAGCGTGGCGGTCTGCTCGATCAGGGCCGCGGAGATGTCGCTGCCCAGCGCGTCCTCCGGACTCTGGGTGGCGAAGATTCCGAAGCCGTTCTGCTTGCGGATGGTCTTCTGCTTGTTGCGCGCGAATTCCTTCAGCTCGCCGCCGCCGGCCAGGATCTTCCAGAACTCGTCCATCACGTAGACCAGGGGGCGCCCGTCGATCAGCCCTTCCAGGCGGTGCAGGAGGTAGCTCACCACCGGCACGCGGACCTCGGCGTTGTCGATCACGTCGGTGTAATCGAACCCGATGATGCTGGCCCGATCCAGGTCGATGATGTCCACCGGATTATCGAACACCCAGCCCAGGGCGTTGCCCGCCGTCCATTTGCGCAGGCGCGCGTACAGCCCGTCGTCGCCCATGTTGGGCAGGCTCTTCTGGAAGTTGGTCATCGACCGCAGCTGCGGCGGCATGTCCAGCATCGCGGCCACGGCGCGATGGATGTCCTCGTCCTCGCGCGCGGTGTAGTGCGACTTGGCGGCGAGCACCTTCACCAGATTGCCCAGGAACTGGAGGTTGGTCTCGCTGTTCTCGCACTGGAACGGGTTGAAGCCGGTCGGTTCGCCGTTGGCCAGCGCGAGGTAGTTGCCGCCGCAGGCGCGGACGAAGATCTCGGCGCCTCGATCCTTGTCGAAGAAGAAGATCGTAGGCACGGGATCGAACTTTTGCACCTGGCTGAGCAGGAAGTTGATCAGCGCGGTCTTCCCGGTGCCGGACTTGCCGATGACCATGGTGTTGGCGATGGCCTTCTCTCCGAGCGAGTTTTCGGCCGGATGGGTCGCATGGAAGTTGAAGTAGTAGGGCTGTCCGTTCGTGGTCTGCAGGGCGGTGACGCAATCGCCCCAGGGATTGTTGCTGCGCTTTCCGACCGCAAAGTTGTGCAACGGGGAAAGCCCGAGGAAGTTGAGCGAACTCACGTTCGCCAGCCGCGTGCGGTACTTCCAGTTGCCGGGCAGCTGCGAATAGAACGAGGCACACACGGCCAGGTCTTCCTTGGCCGAGACGAACCCGGCATTGGACAGCTCCGCGCGTGCGGTGGCGAGGTTGCGCGAGAGCTGCTGCTGGTCGTCCGCGTACAGCGCCATGATGAAGTGGTATTCGCCCAGCACGAAGTTGCCGGAGGCCACCTGGTCCATGGCCTGGTCGAGCTCGGCAATCTGGCTGACCGCCTTGTCGCCGGACGAGATCATCATGCCCTTGGTGCGGTCCAGGACCTTCAGCGCGTCCTGCCTGCCCATCGGGCTGAACGAGTGCGTGATCACGTACTCGAAATCGAGGTACTTGAGCCCGTTGAGCACGCCGGGCGAGGTCGCCTCGGCGTACTCCTTGATGTTGAGGATCGCGCCGAAATGATGGGCGCCGTCCGGCTCGGTGATGGCGAAGTCGCCGCCGCGCGCGGAGAAGGTGTGGCGGCTGACCGGCAGGTAGTCGCAGACCGGCGCGCGCAACACCGGGACCGGTTCGCACAGGCGATTGAGCAGGAAGCCGAAGAATTCCAGCGTCTGCGAAAACACCACCCCGTTCGTACCCTCGTACATCCCCAGCCGGACCGGCGCGTGGTCCCGCAGAACCGCCTCGAGGTTGTCCGCCAGTTCCAGCAGCCGCGCCACGGCCTGATCCTGTTCGGCCTGCAGCCGCGCGATGCTGGTCGATCGTTCCACGAACCGCTTGCCACCCACCACCGGACGGTAGACCAGGGTGAGATAGAGCTCGTTGCGCATGATCTTCTGCGCGGACAGGGCTGCGTAGTAGTCGTCCGACAGCTGCTGGTTGAAGGCCTGGGCGTAGGTGCCGGGCACGCGCACGCCGCCACGACGGCGCACGTCGTGGACCCAGAACGCCACGTTGACGAAATCCGGCGCCCGCAACGTCTGCAGCATGCGGTTCAAGGTGCCGTGCCGGTGCTCCAGATCCCAGTCCTCGCGCCCCACGAAGGGCAGCCCGTCCAGTCGCCATGTGAGCAGGAAATCCCCGCCGGTCGTCTTCACCACGCTGTCGGCGACATGCGAGGAGAGCGGAATGAACTCGGCGATGGAAGTGTCCGCGACCACCATGGCGTCATCCGTCCTGCATCGGGTCCTGCAGGTCCTTCCGGTAGCCGTTCTGGGAGAAGGCCCATGTGCCTCCATGGTGGCGGAGGTTGCGGACCTTGCTCCGGAACTGCCAGCGCAGCCCCAGCAGGCGGAAGATCATCTCGTCGCGCCGCGCCATCTGGCGCATGACGAAGATCACGACCGGCAGCAGGGCCAGGAAGAACATGTTGAAGTAGAAGGTCATCAGGAGGCACGCGCCGGCGCCGATCGCGAACGGCATGTAGGGCACGCCCATGAACATGGCCGGACGCGTGCAGCCCCTGAACAGGACGTCCTTATGCATGTTGCAGCAGTGCCTGGCCGATGAGCATCGCCGTCGAGGTCACGTCGTCCGGCAGCAGCATCTTCGCGATCTGCCCGGCCGCGCCGATCAGGAAGCCACCGATCAGCACCGGGGCCACGTCGCCGATGCGCTTGTGGTTGAAGGCGATCTGGTAGCCGGCGAAGATCACCGCGATGGTGACCACCGCGATCGACGCCACGTTGAGCAGCGAATTGATGTTGGTGAAGAAGGTTTCGACTCGGCCGCGCGCGCCGGTCCCGTCCTGGGCCCATGCCAGCAGGGGCATGGCGAATGCCAGGCAGGCGATCAGGACGCGGCTGCCGGCGGCGGCGGGGACGGTGGACGCGTTGCGGGGGCGTTGGGTTGAGATGTGCTTCATGTCGGACTCCGGCTGGGGTTTTGGACTGGGTTGACGGGACTGCCACGCACCGTTGGGCGCGCTTACTGCTCGAACACGAAGGCGGCATCCGCATGCGGCGCCCCGTGCTGCAGCGGGCTTGCGGGGACGCGGTTGGGTACGGCGGCCTGCATGGACTGGACGATCACGGGTCCGGCGTCGTGCGGCGTCGTGGCCGCGGCGGGCGCCGATGGAACTTCCGCACCTGCGGGGGGCGGCAGGGCAGCATTCGCGATCTCGGGGCCGGGCGCCGGCCCTGCCCGGTCCGCCACTTCCCGCGTCCGTCGCTGCAGCAGCGATCCCAGGTCCGCCACCGCGGCAGCGGCATCGCGCGCGCGACGCTGCACCAGGTCGATCGGACGTGCTGCCGCGACTGCAGGCGCCGCGCCCCAGGAGGCCAGCACCTTCTGCACGTAACCGTGCCGGAAGCCGGTGACGAAGTTGCCCGAGTAGTAGCAGCTCAGGGCCTTGCCCCAGTCCTGCCCCGCGCGCCGGTGGCAGTCGGCCAGGATCCGGGCGCCGGCACGCAGGTTGGGGCAGACATCGAACGCGCGCTCGTACGAATCCAGCCCCTGGCTGGCCAGGTTGTGCCGGTTCACCTGGGCCAGCCCCAGCGAGAAGTTGTAGCCCTCGCGCTCCAGCATCCGCGCCGTGGATACGGCCTCGGGCAGGCTGCGCGGCTGCCGTGCCAGCCGGCCGTCGACCACGCCGATCGCGTAGGGGTTGAACGAGGATTCCACGCGTACCACGTGCTGCATCACGTCCGCAGGCACGGCGAGTTCGGCGCAGCCCATGAGCTCCATGCCGGGCAGCATCTCGTCAACCCCTCCCCGGCCCGGTGGAGGCAGCCGGCAATGCGACCGGCCACGACCGCAGGCGATCCCGGCGCGCGGCAGCGTTCATGCGCGCGCCCTCGCAGGATCGAAGTCGATCGCGGTGATGTAGCGGCGCCCGGCATGCGCCTTGATGTGGACGACGATGTCGATGGTCATGCGCAGCAGGCGCTTGATCACCTCGAACTCCAGGCCCGCCCCTTCCGCCGACGCCTTCACCATCAGCGCCAGCTGGTCCCAGGCCTGGACCGTGCTTCCGGCATGGCAGCTGGTGATCGAACCCGGGTGCCCGGATGCGCAGTTGCGGATGAAGTAGAACGATTCGTCGCCACGCAGCTCGGCCAGGATGATCCTGTCCGGCTTCATCCGCAGGCAGGCCTCCATGCAGCTGCGCGCGGTGACGCTGCTCGTCGACTGCCCGCCCTTGGAGTACAGCAGGTGCACGACGTTGGGCTGGCGCAGGAACAGCTCGCGCGCATCCTCGATGGTGACCAGGCGCTCGTCTTCGGGGATGTGGTTCACCAGCGACTTCATGAAGGTGGTCTTGCCGCTGCCGGTGGCGCCCGCCACCACGATGTTCTTCCGGTAGCGCACCGCCTTGCGGAAGAACTCGGCGTACTGGCGCCCGTGCTGCAGCTGCAGGAGCTCGCGGTCGTGCTCGCCGAGGTCTTCGGCCTGCTCCAGGATCTCGTCGAAGAAGCCGTCGGCCTCGTACTCGTCCAGGCTCTGGCCGAACTTCGCCGGCAGCCGGATGGTGATGGACACCCGCCCGGCATCGCAGGCAGGCGGGATCACGAACTGTGCGCGTTGCCCGGTCGGGAAGGTCAGCGAGACCATCGGATCTGCGTCCGTGATGCGCTGGCCGGTATTGCTTTCGTTGACCACGGCCGTACAGAACTGCCGTGCCCGTTCGAAGGTCAGCATCGGCACGTCGTCGCGCCGCCAGCCCCCGCGCCTTTCCACATACAACTCGCCGGGACGGTTGATGCAGATCTCGGTGACGTCGCTGGAATCCATGTGCTGGCCGATGCCGAGCAGGCGGTACTGGTAGTCCAGGAACTCGCTGGACACGGCGGCGACGGCGGGGGCAGCGCTCATTGCATGCCCTGCCGCAGTACCGCGGAGAAATCCACGTCGCGGGCCACGTAGACGTTCACCACCGCGCCCTGGTTGATCGTCACGGTGGGCGGCCGCGTCATGTTGCGCTCCAGCGCCATGTTGGCCAGGCGCTCCATGGTGCGCGCGGTACTGCTCTCGTAAGGGCTCTGCACCACGACGCCGTTGGCGATCGAGGTCTCCTGCGGACCATGCTTGGCGCCCGCATATTTGAATGCGTCGCTGAGCAGGCTGATCAGCAGGGCCGACCCGACCCGCTGTCCCCAGTGGGCCGTGTAGTGGCCGGGATTGCCGGCCGCGCCCAGCATGTCCACGCCGGGGCTGCGCATGTTGACGTCGAGTCCGGTGGGAGTGGTGACGCGGTCCCAGACAACCGCCACGCGGTCGCCGACAATGGCGTCCTTCTCGTAGCTGCCCGACACCTTCGACCCCCGCGGCAGCAGCAGGCGCCTGCCGGTAACCGAGTACACCGGCTCGGTAACGATGCAGGAGGTGAAGCCCGGAAAGTCGGAGATCACGCGGGACTGCAGCACGCAGCGGATATAGGTGCCGCGCAGCAGCAGAGTGTCGGGGTTGTACAGCGGCTTCGCGCTCGCCTCGCCCTGCGGCGCCTGCTCCACCGCGCCCGGCTGCGGGTTGCCCGCGGCCATCATCAGGCGCGCGTACTCGTCGGGCGGGAGCATGCCCGGCACCTCGCTACCGGTGCCGACGCCGGGCATGGGCGAGCCCGCCACGTCCTGCATGCGGCGCTCCTGCAGCGAGAGACCGCGACGCTCGGTCCAGTCGGCAACCGGCAGGGACGCGGGTTGCGGCGCCGCGGCCGTCTCCTGGTAGACCGGCAGCGGCGGCAGTTCCGGTTCCTGCGGCATCGGCGGCAGTGGACGCTCGGGCGGCAGCTCGGGCAGGTCCCGCGGCGCGGCGGGAATCACCACCTCATCGCTGCGCGGCCTCGGGCCGCGCTCGTCGGCCTGCGACATCGCCCCGCTGAAGATCCAGAATGCCGCGCACAGCAGCAGAAGCACGATGCCGCCCAGGAACAGCAGCGCCTTGCGGTTCAGGCGCTGCATCTCCACGGCCTGGAACTGCGGCGCGTCCGCATCCAGGGCCGGATCGCCGCCGCGCTGCCGCTCGTAATAGGGGTTGGCGCCTGGCCGCGCGCGGGGCGCCTGCCCGTCGTCGTCATGGGATTCGTGCATCACGGCTCGGGGCTCCTGCGCAGGCCGACGACGTGGTCGCCGTGGCGGATGACGAGATAGGGATAGGTGCCGTGCACGACGATCATGTCGCCCTCCACCGTCGAGTTCACGACGAATTCCTCTCCGGCCTCGCTGTCGCGGGCGAACACCGCGGGAAAGTTGCCGCTGGGAAAGCGCGTGCGGTCGCCCATCCGGATGTAGGTGAAGCGGCGATCGTCATAGACAGTCGCGGGAACCAGCCAGCCGGGACCGCGTTTGCGGTGCGCGTACTCGTAGTTGAAGTAGTACTGCCGATCCGGATGCAACCGCGTGCTGAGTTCGTGCGCCGGCTCCTGCTCCGCCACCTCCGCCTGCTTCGGCACGAAGGCGGTGTCGCCCGGATAGCGGAACCGGATCCGGTACTGCACGCCGGCCGCCTTGGCCTGTTCCAGGCGGCGCCAGTCGGTGGCCACCACCTTGAGCTCGAAGATGTAGGCATGCGCCGCGGTGCGCACCATCAGGTTGGTGTCCACGTCCACGTTCCTGGGCTTGAGGTAGAACACGTTGTCGCGGCGGCTCAGCTCCCAGCCACCGCTGAATCCGGTGCTGTAGTCCAGGATCTCCTCGTGCGGGCTGAGCTCGATCTGGGTGGTGATGCCCAGCCCGGTGCGCACCGGATACACCTGGTCGGGGCGGTACTCGTACTCCTCGATCACCTGCGTGCGCGCCGTGCCCGCGCACGACAGCAACGCCAGGAGCAGCAGCGGCAGCCAGACTGGTTGGCGGATCATCGTGGGCATGGTCCTCATGGGGCGGTCGCCTCGGCCTGCTCATCGGCCGGCGGTGGGTGCGGGATTCCGGCCGAGGCCGGCAGTGCATCCGCCGCGTGCGCGGGCGACGCGTCCGCTGGCGGCTGCGCCGCGGAAGGAAGCGGGAACTCCGGTGGCGGAGGCGGCGCCGGCGCGTAGTCGTTGTCGACCCGATAGCTGGTCACGCGGAAACCCAGCGGATTGAGAAGCCTGTCTTCCTCGCTGAGCCTCAGGTCCGGGTCGTAGCGGAATTCGAGCGTGGCGATCCTGCTGTCCAGCGGTTCGGCCCGGCCCCGCCCCTTGTCAAAGAGGCTGCGCTGGAAGCGCACGGTCGCCCCGGTCGGACGGCGGCCGGGCCCGGCGCCGATCAGCACGATGCTGAGGATGCGCACGCGCACCGCCCGCGCCGAACCATAGAGACGCCCGGGCCGCTCCGGATTGCTCTCCGAATGCACCGCGATATAGGCCGGCGCCACCTCGCTGCCCGCCATCGCCAGGGTGCTGCGCCAGTTGCGTTGCCCGACCAGGCCCGAGTCGTAGGCCTCCCGCGCGAGCACGAACTGCGCGACGTTGCTCTTGTTGATCGCCTCCTCGGTGGTGACATCCCGGTCGTGGAAGTCGCCCACCAGCCGCGCCACCGTGGCGGTACCCGTGTACGGGTCGGCCATCACCAGATAGGGCACCCGCTCCTTCAGCGGCAGGAACAGGAGGTAGCCACCCGCCAGCACCAGGGACATCGCCACCGCGCAGCCCGCGACGATCCACGCGCGGCGTTCGCTGCGGCGCATGCACTCGGCCAGCGTCAGCTCGAAGCTGACGCCCTGCTCGATGGCCCTTTCGATCCCGGGCGAGGCGGCATTCCGTTTGCCGAACATGGGAGGGGCGCTCCTATCCGTCCCGACCCACTGCCGCGGCTGCATCCCCCGGCGTTCGCTGGCTGACCACGATCTGCGCGCGGTCCACGGCCACGTGCACGCCGTGATCCCCATAGGCCGAAGACAGTGCTGCGGCCGCCTGCTCGAGGCTGGTGGTGCGGATGCCGCCCACCGGACCGTGCAGGGTGTAATCGTTGGGATGCTGGTAGGACAGCGTCATCCGCGCATCGCGTGCCCAGCGCGCGAGCATCGCCTTGAGCGTGCCGTCGGCCGGAGACGCCTGGTACACATAGGCCTGCTGCAGCGGGATCGCCTGCGGCGCATCGGCAAACCGGTTCAGCGGGCGCCAGCGCCCGCCGATATCGGCCGCCTGCGGCGTGGCGCAGGCGCACAGCAGGCAGACCGCCAGCAATGCGAGGCCACGCGTCATGGCCCGCAGCGGCTGCCGCACAGGCAGCCCGCGTCGGCTACGACCGGATCGCGCCAGGGCAAACGCCGCAGGCGAAAACCGGACATGACGATGCCACGCGATGCCGCTTGCGGACGCGTTCGACGGATCGATGACGGACGAACGCCGGATTCGGGCTCCGGCCCCGGGTGCAGATTCCATTGCGTGACGCTCCTTGAGTTCCCCGTGGATAGGCACCGCAACCTGGCTGTGCTATCCGGCGCTGCTCCTGCAGCGCTTGGGCCGAACATAATCCCGTCCCGGTGGCGACGTCAAGCGCTGCCCTGCCGGCGGTTTCCATGGAAACCTTGAGCCGCATCAGAAGGGCTCGCGTGGCGACGCCGGCCGCGTCCGCCCTCCTGCAGGGGATCACGCGATGGCAGCGGTCACCCGCTGCAGCCTGCGGACGCATGGATCGGCCGCACAGCCGGCCGGAAGCAGCGCGACTCCAGACACTGCGCGCATCACGCCGGATGCGTCGGGCCGACCGCGAACGACTGCACGCGGACCGCTTGCCATCTTCACCATCGGCCGGAAGAATCGGCCGCCTTCCCTCCGACGCCGAGCCATGAACCGCTGGAAAGCCGCTGCCGCCCACCTGCTCCTGAGCATCCTCGTCATCGGCGGCATCGCCATCGGCGCGGTGCTGCTCTGGTACCCCGACGGGCTTTATCGCGTGTCCGGGCTGGATCGCATCCTGCAGCTGATGCTGTTCATCGACCTGGCGGCCGGCCCACTGCTGACCTTGATCATCTACAGGAAGGGCAAGCGCGGGCTGACATTCGACCTGGCGGTGATCGCCCTGTGCCAGTTCGGCTTCCTGGCGTATGGACTGCACGCCCTGGCGCAGTCGCGCCCCGTCTTCCTGCTGGGCCAGCCCGACCAGTTCACCCTGGTGCTGGCCGACGAGATCGCGCCAGCGGCGCTGGGCATAGCCGCCCGCCCCGAATGGCGCAAGCTGTCCTGGTCCGGGCCGCTGCTGGCGGCCACGCGCATGCCAAGCGACCCCGTGGGGCGCAGCCGCGCCATCGAAGCCCTGTTTGCGGGCGGTGCGGGCATCGAGCACAGCCCGCGCTGGTATATGCCCTACGACGAACTCGCGCAGGAAATCGCGCGCAACGCCCGGCCCTTGGGAGCGGGCCAGTCGGCCAGCTCCTATGCGCGTGCGACCGGGGTCCCGGCCGAACACCTGCACTGGCACCCGGTGGCGTCCCGGAACGGCCGGGGCAGGATGCTGATCGACGCACGCGATGGCCGACCGCTCCAGGTTATTCGCGCGAACTGACACATCGGGTCACACAGTGACGCTGAAGGTCGCATTCTGTACCCCAAACCCGGTGGCGGATGGCCAGGCGAATCGTGACTGCGGTCGAACTCGCGACAGGCCGGTGTCGGGATTCCGTCATTGGCACGCTCCCTGCGTGACAATACCGCGCACGTGCATTGCCGGCCTGGCGTCCACAGGACCCCGGTACGGCGGGTCGGCGGGGCGCGTGAGATCAACCACTCCTAGGGGATACACCATGAAGAACGTTCGCAACATCCAGAAGGGCTTCACGCTCATCGAACTGATGATCGTGATCGCCATCCTCGGCATCCTGATCGCCATCGCGCTGCCGGCCTACCAGGACTACACGATCCGCACCAAGAACGCCGAGTGCCTCAACGTGGCCGCCGCGGCCAAGCTTGCCGTCTCGGAAACCTTCCAGTCGAACAATGCCTGGCCGGCCTCCAATTCCGCAGCGGGCTATGCCTTCAGCGCCAGCAGCTACTGCGCGAGCGTCGCGATTGGCGCGAGCGGTGTGATCACGGCCACGGTGACCAACACTGGCGCCGCGGGCGCGTTCACGCTGACCCCTGATTCTCCGGCGAATAGCGGTCGCGTGGACTGGACCTGCTCGGGCAACTTCACCAACACCGCGCACGAGCCCGCCGAGTGCCGCTGATCTAGGCGCACGAAGCATCCCAAAGAAGCCCCGGCGCCCGCGCCGGGGCTTCTTTGTTTCACCTGTCGTACCGATTGGCATGACAGTTGCGACGTACCGGTGTGCCACCGCACTCTTACAAACGGAGAAATTCGATGAAACGCACAGCCGCGCGCGGATTCACGCTCATCGAATTGATGATTGTCATCGCGATTCTTGGCATTCTCATCGCGATCGCACTGCCGGCGTATCAGGACTATGCGATCCGCACGAAGAACAGCGAGTGCCTGAACCTCGCGGCGTCTGCGAAAGTCGCGGTCGTCGAGTCCTATAACGCGGCCGTCGGCTTCCCGAACGACAATACGGACGCAGGCTACAGCTTCTCGGCGAGCAAGTACTGCGCCTCGATCCGGATCACCGATGGATCGATCACGGCGACGGTGACCGACACCGGCGCAACGGGTGCCTTCACGCTTGCGCCAGCGACGCCTGCGAACAGTGGCCGGATCGAATGGACCTGCGGACACAGCTTCTCCAACCCGGCCCACTCACCTGCCGAATGCCGGTAGTTGGCGTCCCGCCCGGATGAGCTTGGCCCAGCACAACCTGCCCGATCCAGGGGACGCACCCGGCGCGCGGTTCAGCCCTGCCCTCGCAGCCCGCCTGCTCATCTACGCCGCGGTACTTGCGACCATTGCGGTCTACTGGCCCGGGCTGAAGGGCCCGTTCATCCTCGACGATCCCTATAACCTCGCGCCGCTGCAGGACTGGCTGGACGGACGGGCATCTGCGCTCGAGCTGTTCTTCGGCAACAGTTCCGGGGTCCTCGGCAGGCCGGTTTCCATGGCCAGCCTGTGGCTGAGCCTGGCGACGGGCGGAATGCACCCGTTCCCGTTCAAATTCGGCAACCTGCTGATCCACCTGGCCTGCGGCCTCGTCGGATGGCAGATGCTGCGACGCCTGCTTTCGGCCGACGCGACGCTGGAACGCCACTCCACCGTACTGGCCGCCACCCTGGCTGCGCTCTGGCTGCTGCATCCCATCAACGTCAGCACCGTGCTGTACTCGGTGCAGCGCATGGCCCAGCTCAGCACCTTCTTCGCCCTGGTGGCGGTGTGGCTGTACGTCCTGGCGAGGACGCAACTGGCCGCACGGCAAAGACGCTCCGCGGCAGTCAACCTGTTCCTGGTGTTTCCATCCATCCTGCTGCTGGGCATCTTCAGCAAGGAAAATGCCGCGGTCATCCCGCTGCTTTGCCTCGTCGTCGAAATCGCCTACTTCCGGCCCAATCCGTCCGAGCGGCGCATACTGGTTCCGTTCTACGCCTTGTTCCTGCTTGTTCCTGGCGCCATGGCGTTGTGGCTGCTGGCGGCAAGCCCGGAGACACTGCTGGGGCTGTATGCGACCCGGGACTTCACCCTCGCAGAACGCCTGCTGAGCCAGCCGCGCGCCCTGATGGAGTACCTCGGCCTGTACGTGTGGCCGCGGGGCGGGATGATGGGCGTCTACGTCGACGACTTCGCCATCTCCAGGGGCCTGCTGGCCCCGCCGTCCACGTTCGCGGCGCTGGTGGCGCTTCTCGCGATCAGCGTCGGCGCCTGGAGAGTCCGCCGACTCGCTCCGTCGGTATTTGCCGGATGGTTCTTCTTCCTGGCCGCACAATCGGTCGAGAGTTCGATCCTGCCCCTTGAACTCTATTTCGAGCACAGGAACTACCTGCCCGGCTTCGGCCTGTTGCTCGCGCTATGCGGACTCATTGCCCTCGCCAGAGACAAGCTCCGCGGGGGAAGCAGACTGCTGATCGTCGTTCCAGTCGCAGTGGCAGCAATCAGTCTGGCGGCAATCACCTGGCAACAAGTGCAGGTCTGGCGGGGAATGCCGACGATTGTCGCGCAGGCCCTGGAACACAGGCCGACGTCCTTCCGCGCCAACCTGGAAATGGCATCCCAGGAGATTCACCTCGGACGCTGGGATGACGCGAGAGTGCGGATGCAGCGACTGACGACGAGCGCCGATGCCAGCCAGAGGCTCACCGGGATCATCAGCAGCATCGTCATCGACTGCCTGCAGCATGGCCAGACGACCGAAAGCGGATTGTCGCAGGCCGAAGCGGTGCCGCTCCAGCGGGTCACCCTGACGGAGGTCCTGACGCTACGCCCCTTGTCGAAGGCCTTGGCTGAAGGTCGCTGCACGGGCATTTCATCGAGCCGCGTGGCGACCACCGTCATCGCCTTGCTCGACAAGGCCGAGGGGCAGCCGGACACGTCCAAGCCGAAATGGCTGCTGCGCACGCTGGCAGCAGAGCTGTACATGCGGGACCGACGCTATCGCGAGGCTATCACGCAGGCCGAAATGGCATGGCAGACAAATGCCGACACCGGCATCGGAGCGTTTCTCACCAGGCTCTATATCGCCGCGGGCATGAAGCCGGAAGCGCTTCGCACATGGGCCGAGGTGAAGCGCAGAACGCGCTCTTATGAAGTGGTCGCCAACCGGGAGCTCACCCTGATTCGCGAACAGATCGAACGCATGCCCGACTAACCTACGGCCGGAAGGTGGGTGCCGCCCGGGTCCTGCGCACCAGGCCCACTCCAAGCACGAGAATCGCCGCATCTGCGATCAGCGACAGGACGCGGAGCCACGCCGCCACCAGAAGCGCCTCTCCCAGGCCCATGAATCCGGCAAGACCGGCAACGATGATACCTTCGCGGACGCCAATCCCTGCGGGCGCGAAGACCGCCACGGCACCGCCGACATGGGCCAGCGCCAGCAGCGCCACGGCGTATGCGAGCGGCAGCTCCCTCGACATCTCCGTGCCGCTGGTCACCAACGCGTAGAAGGCCACGCCGACAGTCAGATGCGGGACCGCGTAGCAGGTGAGTAATCCAGCCAGCCTGGTGGGGCCGGTGGCCTCCGCATTCCAGCGCCCATCGAGCAATCGTCCCGCTAGGCGAATCGCGCCAACGAAGATTCCAAGGCATGCCGCGAGAACGAGCAGCTTGGCAATGACGCCGACCGCACCAGGCTGCAGTTCAACAGGCAGGAAGCGGCGAACTTCTGCGAGCGGAAGCAGGGTCGTCCCCACCGCGAATCCCGCCACGACGAAGCCGAGTTGCTCGACGGCAACAGAGATGGCAACTGTCCGCAGCGCCGCGCCTCGCTCCGTGACCGAGAGCTTGCCGGCCAGCAAACCAACCTTGCCCGGCAAGTAGCGGCCTGACCAGGCGATAAACTGCAGCGGCAGCCAGTACCGGGCGGGCAGCACCAGCCCACAGGCCCATTTGAGCCACGTCGCCCACAACATGCCCAGGAGGACCACCATCACCGTCCAGGCGACGATGAAGACGTAGCTCTGCGGTCGCCGCATCAGTTCGGCAACCCTGGACCACGGGGTGTCGATGTTAAGGACGGCCCATGTCACGACCGAAGCAACGGCGACCAGGTACAGGACTTTCAGTGCGAACAACAGGCGCGCGCGCTGCGTGGTCATGTCCTTGGCGCAAGCGAAAGCACGGTCCAGGGGATCGGGTTGAATCGGCCAATCAGCCCGAAATACGGAGTCGTCATTTCCACCAGGGCGCGGCTCGACCAATGCTGGACGTGTCCGGGGGTATTCCCCAGGTCTAGCAAGTACTTGCCGCGGGCCATGTTCAGCATCCGCCACAGGGGCTCGCGCGGCGTGGAGAGGATCACTGCCTTCCTGGCCACTCTCGCCAGCTCGGATAACGCACGTGCAGGATGCTCAAGGTGCTCGAGCACTTCCAGCATCACGATTACGTCCACTGACTTGTCTGTCAACGCGAGGTCGTAAACGGACTGGCGAACGAAGCTCGCCGAAGGATTCCGGGCACGCGCCTTCTGCAGAAGCGATTCGCCCACATCGGAGCCGAGATAGGACGTTCCCAACGGGAGCCAATCCAGAAGCCGCTGCGAGGAGTAGCCTGCGCCACACCCTACCTCAAGCACCGTATCGCCCGCAGATACATGCGGTAGCACCAAAGCCCTAACTCGCGCATAGAAGCGGTCGATAAGCCACCCACCGATCCGTCCAGCTTCTTCGTACTTGCCAGTGAACTCTGAGTCGTCGTGGGCGGAATCCATGTCGGGGCGCATGTCAGTCCCGATCCACCTTGTAGCTGAGCGACGTGACCTGCTCCGAGATCAAGCCGATAAGAAACACGATGACAGCGGCACTCAACAAGAGCGCGCTCATGTTGGTGAAGCGACCATATGTCGCGAACGTATAGCCGTAGTAGCCCAAGCCGATGAGGAAGAACGTCATCGCCGTCGGCGCGAACAGCTTCAGCGGTGAGTAGAGGGTAGCGATCTTGAAGATGATCAGCAGGAACCGGACACCATCACGCAAAGGCCGGATATGGCTGCGGCCGATTCGCTTGGCCACGGGGATCGGCACGTACGCCACCGGGTATGCGCTGCGGAAGAACGCCATGGTGCTGGTGGTGGGATAGCTGAACCCGTTCGGCAACAGGTGCAGGAACTCGCGGAACCTGCCTGCGCGCACCACCCGGAATCCCGAAGTCAGATCCTTGACCGCGAAGCCGGTCATTCGGCTGGCCAGCCAGTTGTAGAAGGCATTGGCGGCACCACGACTGGCCCCCGCCTGACCGGACCAGTCCCGCGCGCCCACCACCATGTCGTAGCCTTCGTCCAGCTTGGCCAGCAGCGGGGCGATGCAGGCTGGATCGTGCTGGCCGTCGGCATCCATGAACACGAGGATATCGCCACTCGCTGCGCGCGCACCGCGCTTGATCGCGGCGCCATTCCCCATCGAATAGGGGGAAGACAGCACCCGGGCGCCATGCGCGACGGCCACGACGGCGGTGTCGTCGGTGGACCCGTCGTCGACCACGATGAGCTCCGCCTCGGGCATCCGCTGACGCAGGGCTGGAAGCGTGAGGCGCAGGCCGGCAGCCTCGTTCTTGGCGGGCAGGACGACTGTGATTTTCATTCGGTTCCCCTTTCCTGTGCAGAGGGTACCGGCTGCCCCGGCCAGGTGAAATAGCACGCAGCAATTCCGGCACCTGGCGTGGTCCGGCACCGGCCCTTGCGATAGAGTTGGGCCATTCTGCCGGCCACAGCGGTTTCCTCCCTGCCAGGCCTCTCAACGGGATCGACACATGAATACAGCCTCCAACGCCAATCTCCTCGGCATTACCGGCATTGCCCGCCGACTGGTCCTGGATGGCGCGCTGGACGAGTCCGCGGCCCGGGAAGCACTGGATAAGGCTACCGCCGAGCGCAAGCAGATCGCGCTGTACCTGCGCGAGCACAAGCTGGTCACGGCCGCGCAGATGGCCGCCGCCAACTCGATGGAGTTCGGCATGCCGGTGGTCGATCCCACGGCGATGGACCCGGCCCAGAGCGCCATCAAACTGGTCAGCGAGGAACTGCTGTCCAAGCACCAGGTGCTGCCGCTGTACAAGCGTGGCGGCAAGCTGTTCGTCGGCCTGGCCGATCCCACCAACAGCGCCGCGCTGGACGAGATCAAGTTCCAGACCAACCTGGTGGTGGAGCCGATCCTGATCGACGAGGACAGCATCCGCCGCACCCTGGAGCTCTGGCTGCAGAGCCACGATTCCTTCGGCGATGCGCTCGGCGACAGCGACGACCTCGAGAACCTGGACATCGAAGCCGGGGACGACGAGGGGCGCGACACCGGCGTGGACGGTAAGGGCGACGACACGCCGGTCGTGAAGTTCGTCAACAAGGTGCTGATCGACGCGATCAAGCGCGGCGCCTCCGACATCCACTTCGAACCCTACGAAACCGACTACCGGGTACGGCTGCGCATCGACGGCATCCTGAAGCAGACGGCGAAGATGCCGGTCAAGCTCAACCAGCGCATCACCGCGCGCCTGAAGGTGATGGCGCAGCTGGACATCGCCGAGAAGCGCGTGCCGCAGGACGGCCGCATCAAGCTGAACCTGAGCAAGACCAAGCAGATCGACTTCCGCGTGAGCACCCTGCCTACGCTGTTCGGCGAGAAGGTGGTGCTGCGTATCCTCGACGCCAGCGCCGCCAAGCTCGGCATCGACAAGCTCGGCTACGAGCCCGACCAGCAGCAGCTGTTCCTGGACGCGATCCACAAGCCCTACGGCATGGTGCTGGTCACGGGTCCCACCGGCTCGGGCAAGACGGTCAGCCTGTATACGGCGCTGGGTATCCTGAACGACGAGACGCGCAACATCTCCACCGCCGAGGATCCGGTCGAAATCCGCCTGCCCGGCGTCAACCAGGTGCAGCAGAACGAGAAGCGCGGCATGACCTTTGCCGCTGCGCTGCGCAGCTTCCTGCGCCAGGACCCGGACATCATCATGGTCGGCGAGATCCGCGACCTGGAGACCGCGGAAATCGCGATCAAGGCCGCGCAGACCGGCCACATGGTGCTCTCGACCCTGCACACCAACGATGCGCCGCAGACCATCGCCCGCCTGATGAACATGGGCATCGCGCCCTACAACATCACCAGCTCGGTGACCCTGGTCATCGCCCAGCGGCTGGCGCGGCGGCTGTGTGAACGCTGCAAGCGCAAGGTCGACCTGCCGGACAATGCGCTGCTGGCGGAAGGCTTTACCGAGGCGGAGATCGCCGAAGGCTTCGCCGTGTACGAAGCGGTCGGCTGCGACGAGTGCACCAGCGGCTACAAGGGCCGCACTGGCCTTTACCAGGTGATGCCGATGAGCGACGAGATCGCCGCCATCGTGCTGCAGGGCGGCAACGCGATCGAGATCGCCAAGGCAGCCAGCAGCTCGGGCGTGCGCGACCTGCGTCAGTCGGCCCTGCTCAAGGTACGCAAGGGCCTGACCAGCCTGGCGGAGATCAATCGAGTCACCAAGGACTGATCCGACCAAGATTTCGCGGCGTCCGCCCGGGGGTCAAGCGCGCCGGCCGGGTTGGCGATCCGTTCGTGGCGCCAGGCTGGCCCGGGCGCAGACCATATCGCTCGTGCGGCTGAGATCGGCATGACCCCGATGTCCGCGTCCGATCACTCGGCCATCCGCCGCGTCAGCGGCCGACGGAGGGCCGAAACCGGCCCGCCGTCACATACTTGAATTTCACTTTGGCCTGTAAACGGCTAACATCCAAGGGGAATTCGTCCGGCTGGGGAGGCCGGCGGACACCAGGGGAATGCCGATGGCCGTGACACGTTCCGCCGCCAAGACCGCCCGCAGCAAGCCCACCCGCGCCGGGGTGACGCTGGATACCTTTGTCTGGGAAGGCACCGACAAGCGCGGTGTCAAGATGAAGGGCGAGGAATCGTCCAAGAACGCCAACATGCTGCGCGCGGAACTGCGCCGCCGCGGCATCCAGCCGACCGTCGTCAAGACCAAGTCCAAGCCGCTGTTCGGCAACACCGGCAAGCCGATCACGCCCAAGGAAATCGCGGTCTTCAGCCGCCAGCTGGCGACGATGATCAAGTCCGGCGTGCCGCTGGTGATGGCGCTGGAGATCATCGGCAACGGCAACAAGAACGTACGGATGAAGAAGCTGGTCGACGACCTGCGCCTGGACATCGAGGGCGGCTCGTCGATCTACGAGGCGATGAGCAAGCACCCGGTGCAGTTCGACGAGCTGTACCGCAACCTGGTGAAGGCGGGCGAAGGCGCGGGCGTGCTGGAGACAGTGCTCGACACCATCGCCACCTACAAGGAAAACATCGAGACCCTGAAGGGCAAGATCAAGAAGGCCCTGTTCTACCCGGCAATGGTGGTAATTGTGGCGATCCTGGTCAGCGCCCTGCTGCTGATCGTGGTGGTGCCGCAGTTCGAGAGCACGTTCGCCAGTTTTGGCGCGGAACTCCCCGCCTTCACCCAGCTGATCATCGGGGCGAGCAAGTTCATCCTGAAGTGGTGGTGGATGATCCTGCTGGTGACGGTGGGCAGCGTGGTGGGCTTCATCTTCGCGCTCAAGCGCTCGCCGGCCCTGCAGCACACCATGGACCGGTTGAGCCTGAAGGTTCCGGTAATCGGCCAGATCCTGCACAACGCCGCCATTGCGCGCTTCGCCCGCACCCTGGCGGTGACCTTCAAGGCCGGCGTGCCGCTGGTGGAGGCGATGGGCATCGTCGCCGGCGCCACCGGCAGCAAGGTCTACGAGCAGGCCGTGCTGCGGATGCGCGACGACGTGTCGGTGGGCTACCAGGTCAACATGGCGATGAAGCAGGTCAACCTGTTTCCGCATATGGTGGTGCAGATGACCGCCATCGGCGAGGAAGCCGGCGCCCTGGACACGATGCTGTTCAAGGTCGCGGAGTTCTACGAGGAAGAAGTGAACAACGCGGTCGATGCATTGAGCAGCCTGCTCGAGCCGCTGATCATGGTGGTGATCGGCGGTGTCGTCGGCGCGATGGTGATCGGCATGTACCTGCCGATCTTCAAGCTGGCCGCGACGATCTGACCGACCGTGGCCATGGGCCGGGCCGCCGGAGGCGGGCCCGGCGCGAGATGTTTCAGCACAGGGCTGCGTGCCTGCTGCGCGCAGCCTGGATCGACCCGATTTTGCCGGACGGAGCCTGATGGCCTTTCTCGACCAGAACCCCGCCCTCGGCTACCCGCTCGTCGCCGGGCTTGGCCTGCTGGTGGGCAGCTTCCTCAATGTGGTGATCCTGCGCCTCCCGCGGCGGATGGAATGGGAATGGAAGCGCGACGCGCGCGAGGCGCTGGGCGAACCCGAACTCTATGACCCGCCTCCACCCGGCATCGTGGTGGAGCGCTCGCACTGCCCCCACTGCGGCCACCAGCTGTCGTGGTACGAGAACATCCCGGTCCTGAGCTGGCTGGCGCTGCGCGGGCGCTGCCGCAGCTGCAAGGCGCCGATCTCGCCGCAGTACCCGCTGGTGGAACTGGTCACGGCGCTGCTGTGCGTGGCCTGCGTCTGGCAGTTCGGCTTCGGCTGGCAGGGCTTCGGCGCCTGCCTGCTGACCTGCTTCCTGGTCGCGCTGTCGGGCATCGACCTGCGCACGCAGCTGCTGCCCGACTCGCTCACCCTGCCGTTGATGTGGCTGGGGCTGGTGGCCTCGCTCGACAATCTGTACATGCCGGCCAAACCGGCGCTGCTCGGCGCCATCGCCGGCTACGTGAGCCTGTGGTCGGTGTGGTGGGTGTTCAAGCAGGTCACCGGCAAGGAAGGCATGGGCCACGGCGATTTCAAGCTGCTGGCCGCGCTGGGCGCGTGGGTGGGGCTTGCCGGCGTGCTGCCGATCATCCTGCTCTCATCGGTGGTGGGCGCAGTGGTGGGTTCGGTCTGGCTGGCGATGAAGGGCCGCGACCGGGCGACGCCGATCCCGTTCGGCCCCTATCTCGCCGTAGCCGGCTGGATCGTCTTCATGTGGGGTGAGCAACTGGTGGGCGCCTACCGGGGCTACGCAGGGCTGTAGCGGCGGGCCGGCCCGCTGCGCGCCGGCCCGCCGTGCATGCACAATCGCGCCATGGCCGACTACATCGTGGGACTCACCGGCGGCGTGGCCTCCGGCAAGAGCGAGATCACCCGCCTGTTCGAAGCGCTGGGCGTGGCCGTGGCCGACGCCGACGTGGCCGCCCGCGATGCCGTGGCCGTGGGCAGCGAAGGCCTGGCCGAGGTCGTGGCCGCCTTCGGGCCCGGCGTGCTTGCGCCCGACGGCTCGCTGGACCGGCCGGCGATGCGCCGGCACGTGTTCGCCGATACCGCAGCGCGGCTGCGTCTGGAGGCGATCGTGCATCCGCGTGTGCGCGCCCTGCTGCGGGGCCAGTGCGAGGCGGCACCCGGCCCCTATGCGATCGCGGCGATCCCGCTGCTGGCCGAGGCCCTGCCCGGCGCGGACGGCGGCGCGGGCGGCCGTGCGGTGTATCCCTGGCTACGGCGGGTACTGGTGATCGACGTACCGGTCGCGGTGCAGCGCACGCGGCTGCTGGCGCGCGACGGGATCGACGGCGCGCTCGCCGACCGGATGATCGCCGCGCAGGCCACGCGCGAGCAGCGGCTCGCGATCGCCGACGACGTGGTGGTCAACGACGGCCCGATCGACGCCCTGCCCGCCCATGTGGCTGCGCTGGACGAGCTCTACCGGACCTTGGCGCTGCAGTCGCAGGACTCCGGCGCGTCGCCGCATTAAGGGCGCCTGGTTCTAACGTGGGCTGCAGCGCGGCCGCGGGGGGCGGTGGCGGCTGCCAGCGCGCGTAACGCCAAGGCCCGCTACGCCTGCCAGAGGCCGCGGATCGCCGCGATGCCCTGGGCACCGTGGCTGCGCGCGGCCGCGAGATCGTCGGGGGCCAGGCCACCGATCGCGTACAGCGGCAGCGAGGCGCGCGCGCGCAGGATCTCGAATCTCGCCCAGCCGATTCCGGGCTGGCCGGGGTGGCTGGGCGTGGGGAGCACCGGCCCGACGACGGCGAAGTCGCAGCCCAGCGCCTGGGCCAGGTCGAGTTCCCCGGCGTCGTGGCAGGAAGCGGACAGCAGCTGGTCGGGCGGCACGGGCCGCTCGCGCTGCGCGCGGAGCATCGCGGCGGGCAGATGCAGGCCAATGCCATGCTGGAGCGCCAGGTCGACCGCGCCGTTCACCAGGACCTCCGCCTCGACCGTCCTGCACAGGGCCACGGCCTGCGCCAGCAGGCGCTGCCTGCGCTCCGGCGCGATTCCCGGCAGGCGGACCTGCACGCGGCGCACGCCCCGCGCCAGCGCCGCCTCGAGCGCGGCGCACCAGGCCGCGTCGTCGGCGTCGGGGGGCGGCGTCACCAGGCAATGGTCGGGCTGCAGCATGGCCGCGACCACGGGCCGGTCCGGAGCCGGCATGTCGTAGCGCTGCAGCTTCTCCGGCTGCACCCAGGCCAGCCCTTGGCCCTCGCAACCCTTGGGCTTTCCACGCCAGGCCTTGATGTGCCGCACGTCCAGGCGCAGCAGGCGGCTGGGGGTCTGGTGCGGGACGACCATCAGCGGCGCGCCGACGTCGACCTCGATGCCGAGCTCCTCCGCGAGCTCGCGGGCGAGCGCCGCTTCCGGCGCCTCGCCGGGCTCCACCTTGCCGCCGGGGAACTCCCACAGTCCGGCCAGTTCGCGCCCGGCGCTGCGCCGCGCCAGCAGCACGCGTCCGCGTGCGTCGGTGATCACCCCGGCCATGACGTGGATCGCGGGGGCGGACGGCGCGGCTGGATCGGGCTGGAGCGGCTGGGCGACGGGCACGGAGCGGCGTGGTGATGCGCAGGGCGTCAGCGTAGCAAAGCGCGGGGCCGGCGACGCAGGAAAGACCGATGCCGCAGTGGCAGGGCCGGAGACTGGACCCGTCGAACCGCCCCCTCGGTGAGGCGGTCAGGCCTGCGTTTGCCGCGCCCGTGTCGGACGTCCGTCGTTCCCGACTGGTGTGGGCGCGACGCCAGGAGCGGAGCGCCCCAGGACCGCCCGGATCCCCGCTCGACCGGGTGCGGACACCGCCGTGAGCGCCGCGGCGCTTCATCCGGTCGATGCTGGACCAGCATCGCGCCGCTACCCTGCCCCGGGCACCCGGCAGGGCCCGGCCAGCGCGGGGGCTTCAGCGCCCGCGTCCTGCTGGACGCGACGCCCGACCCGCAAGCACCGGCCGCCGCGGCGCCTGTCCGGACCTCAGGCCAGCTGGCCGTGGCAGTGCTTGTACTTCTTGCCGCTGCCGCAGGGGCAGGGATCGTTGCGGCCGATCTTGGCGCCATCGCGGACGATCGGGGCCTGCGCACCCTGCTGGTAGTCCGGCTGCGCGGCCTCCTCGTCGGCGCCGTAGCCGCCGGCATCGGCATGCTGGAACTGCGCCTGGCGCAGGCGAGCCTCCATCTGCGCGCGCTCCTGCGCTTCGATCGCGGCCACTTCCTCCTCGCTGCGCACGCGCACGCGCGCCAGCAGGGTCACGACCTCGCGCTTGACCTTGTCCAGCATCTCGCTGAACAGCTCGAACGCTTCCTTCTTGTACTCCTGCTTGGGCTGCTTCTGCGCATAGCCGCGCAGGTGGATGCCCTGGCGCAGGTAGTCCATGCGGCCCAGGTGCTGCTTCCAGTTGTCGTCGAGCACGTTGAGCATGATGTGCTTCTCGAGCGCGCGCATCGTGTCGTTGCCGACCTGGGCCTCCTTCTCGGCGAACACCCGGTCGAGCGCCTCGCGCACGTGGTCCTGGATGCCTTCGGCATCGAGCTCCTTGCGTGCCTGCGCCATGCCCTGCAGGTCGACGCGCAGGCCGAATTCCTGCTCCAGCGTGGCCTCCAGGCCCGGCAGGTCCCACTGGTCGTCGATGGAATCGGGCGGCACGAAGCGTTCGACCGTCTCGGCCACCACGTCGCCGCGGATGCCGTCGATGTTCTCCTTCACGCTCTCGGCGTCCAGCAGCTCGTCGCGCTGGCCGTAGATCACCTTGCGCTGGTCGTTGTTGACGTCGTCGAAATCCAGCAGGTTCTTGCGGATGTCGAAGTTGTGGGCCTCGACCTTGCGCTGCGCGTTGGCGATCTGCTTGGACACCAGCGGCGATTCGATGATGTCGTCTTCCTTCAGGCCCATGCGCGCCATCACCTTCTGCACCCAGTCGGCGGCGAAGATGCGCATCAGGTTGTCTTCGAGCGACAGGTAGAAGCGGCTCGAACCCGGGTCGCCCTGACGGCCGGAGCGGCCGCGCAGCTGGTTGTCGATGCGGCGCGACTCGTGGCGTTCGGTGCCGAGGATATGCAGGCCGCCCAGCGCGACCACCTCGTCGTGCCGCTTCTGCCACTCTTCGCGCATGCGCGTCTTGTCGGCGTCGCTGGCGTCCTCGCCCAGCGTCTGCAGTTCGGCTTCCAGCGAACCGCCCAGCACGATGTCGGTGCCGCGGCCGGCCATGTTGGTGGCGATGGTCACCGCCTTGGGGCGGCCGGCATTGGCGATGATCTGCGCCTCGCGCTCGTGCTGCTTGGCGTTGAGCACCTCGTGCGGGATCTTCTCGCTGCGCAGGAACTGCGAGAGCAGCTCGGACACTTCGATCGAGGTGGTACCCACCAGCACCGGCTGGCCGCGATCAAAGCAGTCCTTGATCTCGTTGCAGACCGCGCGGTACTTGCCGTTGCGGTTGAGGAACACGGCGTCGGGATGGTCGACGCGGATCATCGGCCGGTGGGTCGGGATCACCACCACTTCGAGGCCGTAGATGCTGTTGAACTCGAAGGCCTCGGTATCCGCGGTGCCGGTCATGCCCGAGAGCTTGCCGTACATGCGGAACAGGTTCTGGAAGGTGATGCTGGCCAGCGTCTGGTTCTCGCGCTGCACCGGCACGCCTTCCTTGGCCTCGACCGCCTGGTGCAGGCCGTCGGACCAGCGGCGCCCGGTGAGCGTGCGGCCGGTGAACTCGTCGACGATCACCACCTCGCCGTCGCGCACGATGTAATCGACGTCGCGCTGGTAGAGCGCGTGCGCGCGCATCGCGGCGTTGAGATGGTGGACGACGTGGATGTTGTGCGGGGCGTACAGATCGTCGCCCTCCTCCAGGATGCCGGCGCGGTGCAGCAGCGTCTCGGCATGCTCCTGCCCGGCTTCGGACAGGTGTACCTGCTTGCCCTTCTCGTCCACCCAGTAATCGCCCACGCCGTCCTCGACCTCCTGGCGCTTGAGCGAGGGCACGATGCGGTTGACCTTGATGTACAGCTCCGGCGACTCGTCGGCCGGGCCGGAGATGATCAGCGGGGTGCGCGCCTCGTCGATCAGGATCGAGTCGACCTCGTCGACGATGGCGTAGTTGAGCCCGCGCTGGAAGCGGTCACCCTTGGACATCGCCATGTTGTCGCGCAGGTAGTCGAAGCCGAACTCGTTGTTGGTGCCGTAGGTGATGTCGGCGCGGTAGGCGGCGTGCTTGTCGCCGTGGTTCATGCCCGGATAGACCACGCCCACGCTCAGGCCCAGCCAGTTGTAGAGCCTGCCCATCTGCGCGGCGTCGCGGCGGGCCAAGTAGTCGTTGACCGTGACCACGTGCACGCCCTTGCCCTCGAGCGCGTTGAGGTAGCACGGCAGGGTCGCGACCAGGGTCTTGCCCTCGCCGGTGCGCATCTCGGCGATCTTGCCCAGGTGCAGCACCATGCCGCCGATCAGCTGCACGTCGTAGTGGCGCATGCCCAGCACGCGCACGCTGGCCTCGCGGCACACGGCGAACGCTTCCGGCAGCACCTTGTCCAGCGACTCGCCCTTGGCCACGCGCTCGCGCAGTTCGGGCGTCTTGGCCTGGAGTTCGGCGTCGGACAGCGCCTGCATCTGCGGTTCGAGGGCATTGATCTTCTTGACGAGGCCGCCGAGCTGCTTGATCAGGCGGTCGTTGCGGCTGCCGAAGACGCTGGTGAGCAGGCGATTGAGCATGGGTTTACCGGAAGCTGTGGCGGGGCCGGCTGCTGCGCCGGGGAGGCGCGCCGGCAATGAAAAAGGGCGCAGTGGCGCCCTTTTCGATGGCAACGCGCATTGTACCGTGGTGGCGGCCGGGAGCGTTTGCAAGGGGCGCCAGACGTCTCCCACGCGCCCCGCGATGCGGAACGCGTCGCCACGCGCGACCTCGGTGAACGACCCGGCCGCAGACGCTCGACCGCCCTTTGGTGCTGGCCCGGGACCGCGCCTGCAGCGGCCCACCGACCCTTGTCCGCTCCCCAGCGCCTTGCGTCCTCCCCGGAGCGCAGGCGCCACCGCAGAGGCGACTCGCTCCGAAGGCCGACCGGCCGAAGTCCTCAGCCGCGC
Source organism: Luteimonas campi (assembly GCF_051162505.1). Taxonomy (NCBI): domain Bacteria; kingdom Pseudomonadati; phylum Pseudomonadota; class Gammaproteobacteria; order Lysobacterales; family Lysobacteraceae; genus Luteimonas; species Luteimonas campi. The sequence goes on along the minus strand of NZ_JBNWEM010000007.1, from coordinate 61,130 downwards.
TTGGCGCCCATCTCGCCCAGGAACTTGCGCGGGTTGTGCACGCGCCCGTTCTCCCAGACCTCGAAATGCACATGCGCCCCGGTGGAACGGCCAGTGGAGCCGGCCTTGGCGATCTCCTGGCCGACACGCACCAGGTCGCCCACCTTCACCGTGTTGCGCGAGTTGTGCGCGTAGCGGGTGACGTAGCCATTGCCATGGTCGACCTCGACCACGTTGCCGTAGCCACTGCGCACGCCCGAGTAGCTGACCACGCCGTCGGCGACAGTCATCACCGTGTCGCCGGTGCGGGCATCGAAGTCGATGCCCTTGTGGAACTGGCTGCCGCCGCCGAACGGGTCGGCGCGGCCGCCGTAGCGCGAGGTGATGTAGCTGTTGGCCACCGGCGAGCGCGATGGCACCGCGTTGCGTTCCAGCTCCTGGTCGAACAGCAGCGCCTCCAGCACCGAGAGCTGCTGGCCGGCAGTGGCGAATTCGGTGCCGACCGCCTCGAGTCCGCCGACCAGCTGCCGCGCCGGCATGTCCTGGCTGGGTTCGGCGCCGCCGACACCCACCGGGCGCTCGAAATCGAACTCACCATCGCCGAGCTTGGCGATCCGGGTCAGGCGGTCGCCCAGCGCATTGAGGCGGTTGGCCTGGGCCTGAAGCTCGCCCAGCCGCGCGGCCAGTGCGTTGACTTCCCGCTGCGCCTCGCGGCGGGTGGTTTCCAGCGCCTGCTCCTGGCTGGCGACCTGGCGCTGCAGGCGGGTCATGGCGGACGCGTTGAGCCCGGCGCCGATGACCAGGCCGGCGCCCAACAACACCACGGCGGCGGCCATCGGGCGTTCGTGCAGTCGCTTGTGCGCACGTTGGCCCAGGTTCCTGAGCGTCGACAGCGCCTGCACGGAGATTGTGTGTAAAGTCATAGGTGTATGTCTGAATTCCGATCGCGGCGGTCCAGTTCGCCAAAGGTGCCGCCTGCTGCGGATCGCTCCGCGACCATGCAGACAGCGCTCGATGCACTGCTGTCCGGCAACGCGCGCGACCCGGTGCGCCATGCACTGGGACTCGATGCGCTGGACCGCCAACTGCGTCCCCTCCTGCCGCCGGGACTGGCTGCGCATGCGCGCCTGGCCAATGTCGTCGACGACAAGCTGGTGTTCCTCGTCGATTCCCCCGTCTGGCATGCCAGGCTGCGCCTGGCGGCCGACGAACTGCTCGACGCCGCCCGATCCGTCGGACTGCAAGTGCGCGAAGTCGCCATCCGGATGACCTCGCAACCGATCCGGCCCGCAACCCCTCCCGTGCAGACCGTTTCCCGCTCCGCTGGACCCGGTCCTGCGGCCCAGGAAGCCTTCCGCGCCGCCCTCGAAGCTCTAGTCGAACCCGAACCGGAAGGGCCCAAGGCCCGCCGCTAAGGGGGCTTCGGCTTCCAGCGAGGTGTTCGGCCAGGGGTCCCGGCCGTCCACGCGGACAGCGCATGCTAGCGGCCACCCGCCGGCGAGACGTTAACCCCTCGCTTCACATAGGTTTATTTTTCGTTAAACAAACGTTACCCGTCCGCAGTTTCGGCGAAAAACGGGGGCGCGTCGGCGTGAAGGCCTTGTCCAAGGCGTTCAGCGTCGAGGGCATCTTGTGAAGGCTGCGCGCCCCGCTGAGGGGCAGTGAGCCGCGTGGGGCTCACAGGGCGGGGGCCGGATCCGTCCCGCGGCCCCGTTCAAGCCAGGCGCCCGCGTCGAGACTTGTTCGCGCCGCGGGGGGCGAAGTGCAGGCTCAGGCGGCGACCGGTTCGCCGTAAACGACCGGAGCCGGGGCCGTGCGCGGGAAAGTGACCTCTTCCCAGGCGTCGCGCTCGGCCAGCAGCGCGCGCACCAGCTTGTTGTTGAGCGCATGCCCCGACTTGTAGCCCTCGAACGCACCGAGGATCGGGCGCCCGGCCAGGTAGAGGTCGCCCACCGCATCGAGGATCTTGTGCCGCACGAACTCGTTGGCGTAGCGCAGCCCGTCGTCGTTGAGCACACGGAACTCGTCGAGCACGATGGCATTGTCCATCGAGCCGCCGAGGCCGAGGTTGCGCTCGCGCATGTACTCCAGATCGCGCATGAAGCCGAAGGTGCGGGCGCGGCTGACCTCGCGAATGTAGTTGCCGGTGGAGAACTCCACCTGGGCGCGGGACTGCGACTGCGGGATCGCCGGATGGTCGAACTGCACGGTGAAGCCGAGGCGGAACCCGTCATACGGTTCGAAACGCGCGATCTTGTCGCCCTCGCGCACCTCGATCGGGCGCTTGATGCGGATGAAGCGCTTGGGCGCGTCCTGCTCGACGATGCCCGCCGACTGCAGCAGGAACACGAACGGACCCGACGAGCCGTCCATGATCGGCACTTCGGCCGCCGACAGTTCGACATACAGGTTGTCGATGCCGAGGCCGGCCAGCGCGGACATCAGGTGTTCCACGGTCTGCACCTTTGCGCCGTCGCACGACAGGCCGGTGCACAGCGTGGTCTCGCTGACCAGTTCGCCGGACGCGGGAATCTCGACCACCGGGTCCAGGTCGACGCGACGGAACACGATCCCGGTGTCGGGAGCCGCCGGGCGCAGGGTCAGGAACACCTTGTCGCCGCTGTGGAGGCCCACGCCGGTGGCGCGGATCACGTTCTTGATGGTGCGTTGCTGCGGCATCTTCGGAGCCTGTGGACGTCCATGATGGTGGCGGCCCCGGACGCGGGGCAACGGCGCAGATTATCACTCCACCCGCTGAACTGAACGGGAGTGAAGGCCGGCACGGACCGTGCCGGACCCGAACGAATGGACCCGGCCTGTCCGCACACGTCGGCCCGGACGCAGCCGCGCACGCAGCCGACATCCAGCCGCCGCCCCGCCCCCCACGCGGAATGCGGCACCGATGTGCCTGCCAGAGCCGGAGCCGGCCCTGCTGCGGGTGCCGACCGGGGCCTTGCGGCGCCCGGTCTCCACGCGGGCGGGGCAACCCGCCCATCGCTGGCTCAGTCCGCCTGACGGCGCAGGAAGGCCGGGATGTCTAGGTAGCTGTCGTTGCCGAAGTCCGCCACCGGCGGGGTGGACGGCGCGGCATCGGCGGCCACGCTGCGGCCGCGCAGGCCCGAGGCGATGCTGCTGCCGGACGCGAAGCCCTCGTTGCCGTCGTCGATGAACATGCCGGTGGTGCCGTCGCGCTTGCCGGTGTTGATCAGCTGCACGTGCGGGCGACGGGCGGTCTCGAACGCGCCATGGTCGCTGCCGCGGCCGTTGCTGCGCGCCACGCCGCGGTTCAGGCCGGTGGCCACCACGGTCACGCGCACGTCGTCCTGCATGTCCGGGTCGAGCACGGTGCCGATGACGATGGTCGCGTCCTCGCTGGCGAAGTTCTCCACGGTGCGGCCGACTTCGTCGAACTCGCTCATGGTGAAGTCCGGGCCGGCGGTGATGTTGACCAGGATGCCGTTGGCGCCGGCCAGGTTCACATCGTCCAGCAGCGGGTTCTGGATCGCCGACTCGGCCGCAGCCTGGGCGCGGTCGTCGCCGCGGGCGTGGCCGGTGCCCATCATCGCCAGGCCCATCTCGGACATCACGGTGCGCACGTCGGCGAAGTCGACGTTGATCAGGCCCGGGCGCACGATCAGGTCGGCGATGCCCTGCACGGCGCCCAGCAGCACGTCGTTGGCGGCGCGGAAGGCCTGCACCATGGTGGCGTTGCGGCCGAGCACGGTGATCAGCTTCTCGTTGGGGATGGTGATCAGCGAGTCGCAGTGCGAGGACAGGTCCTCGATGCCCTTGAGCGCGACCTGCATGCGGCGGCGACCCTCGAACGGGAACGGCTTGGTGACCACCGCCACGGTGAGGATGCCCATCTCCTTGGCCAGCTGCGCGACGACCGGCGCGGCGCCGGTGCCGGTGCCGCCGCCCATGCCGGCGGTGATGAAGACCATGTCCGCGCCCTGCAGCGCGTCCATGATGATCTCGCGGTCCTCGAGCGCGGCCTGGCGACCGACTTCCGGGTTGGCGCCGGCGCCCAGGCCCTTGGTGACGTTGCCGCCGAGCTGCAGCTGCAGCTTGGCGCCGCAGTTGCGGATCGCCTGCGAGTCGGTGTTGGCGGTGATGAACTCCACGCCGTCCACGCTGCTGTTGACCATGTGCGCGACCGCGTTGCCGCCGCCGCCGCCCACGCCGATCACCTTGATGACGGCGTTGGGAGCCATCTTCTCGACCAGTTCGAAATGTGCCATGTCCTTGTCCTCTCTAGTTAGAGCCGGGAATCGGGAGTCGGGAATGGGGAATCGGAACAGCTGGTTCCATCCGCCTTCAACTCGCCTGCTACCGGCGTTTATGTGTGTGCCATCGCCGCTGTGCTGCAACTGCCTGCATCCGCCTTTTTCTGTCTGCTTCGCCTTCAATCCTGCTTGTCGCCCTTCCGATTCCCCATTCCCCATTCCCCCTTCCCGATCCCCGGCATCAGAACTCCCCCCGGAACCAGGTGCTGACCTTCTTCAGCAGGCTGCCGGCCTTGCCGGTCGGCAGCGAAGGACGCCTCGGGTTCTCGATCTGGCTGCCCATCAGCAGCAGGCCCACGCCGGTGGCGTGCACCGGGTTGTTCACCACTTCGCCGAGTCCGGTGACGTGCTGCGGGATGCCCACACGTACCGGCATCTGCAGCATTTCCTCGGCCAGCTCGACCACGCCTTCCATCTTCGCGGCGCCGCCGGTGAGCACCATGCCGGCGCGCACGTGCTGCTCGAATCCCGAGCGACGCAGCTCGGCCTGCACCATCTCGAAGATCTCCTCGTAGCGGGCCTGCACCGCCTGCGCCAGCGACTGGCGCGGCAGGCGCCGCGGCGGGCGGTCGCCCACGCTCGGCACCTGGATCGATTCCTCGCTGGTGGCCAGCTGCGCCAGCGCGCAGGCGTAACGCACCTTGATCTGCTCGGCCTCGGGCGTGGGCGTGCGCAGCATGTGCGCGATGTCCTCGGTGACCTTGTCGCCGGCGATCGGCAGCGAGGCGGTGTGGCAGATCGCGCCCTGCACGAACACGGCGAGGTCCGTCGTGCCCGCGCCCATGTCGACCAGCACCACCCCGAGTTCGCGCTCGTCGCCGGTGAGCACCGCGGTGCTCGAGGCCAGCGAGGACAGCACCAGGTCGTCGATCGACAGGCCGCAGCGCTGCACGCACTTGCTGATGTTGGCCGCGGCCGACTGCGCGCACACCACCAGGTGCGCATGCACCTCCAGGCGCACGCCGGTCATGCCGACCGGGTTGCGGATGCCTTCCTGCGAATCGTCGAGCACGTACTCGCGCGGGATCGCGTGCAGGATCTTCTGGTCGGCGGGGATCGCCACGGCCTTGGCGGCGTCGAGGACGCGGTCGAGATCCGCCCAGGTCACCTCGCCGTCGCGGATCGGCACGATGCCGTTGGAATTGCGGCACTGCACGTGGTTGCCGCTGATCGAGGCATAGACGCTGCGGATCTCGCAGCCGGCCATCAGCTCGGCTTCCTCCACCGCGCGCTGGATCGACTGCACGGTCGATTCGATGTCGACCACCACGCCGCGCTTGAGCCCGCGCGACTCGTGGGAGCCGATGCCGATCACCTCGATCGGGTTGCCCGGCGAATATTCGCCGACCAGGGCCACCACCTTGGAGGTGCCGATGTCGAGGCCGACGATCAGGGCCTTGTCGCCTTTGCGGTTCATGTCGAGGAGCCGGAATTCGTGGGGGATACGGAGGGTTCGACGGCTTCGCCCCAGGTCAGGGCGAAACCGTTGGTGTAGCGCAGGTCCGCGCGCTCGAGCGCCTGCGGACTGCGGGCGAGCAGCTGCGGCAGCACCCGGGCGAAGCGCTTCAGGCGAAGCCGCGCCTCCTGGCTGCCGACCACCACTTCGACGCCGTTGTCGAGGGTCAGGGACCAACTGTCGCGGCTGTCCAGGGCGAGGCGCGCGACGGCATGGCCGCCGGGCGCGAACATCTCGCGCGATTCGTTGTAGAGCGCGACCACGTCGGGCACCCGCGCGTCGGCGGCCGAGAGTTGCGGCAGTCCTTCCGGCACGTCGATGCCGGCGACCGGGAACAACCTGCCCTGTTCCGACAGCAGCCTGTCCTCGCCCCATCGCGCAAACGGACGGTGCTCGACGATCCGGACCTCCAGCACGTCGGGCCAGCGCTTCCGCACTTCGGCATGCTCCACCCACGGCAGCTGCGCGATGGCCGCGCGCGCATGGTCGAGCTTGACCGCGAAGAAGCCGGAGGTCGCATACGGCAGCAGCGTCTCGCGCAGGCGTGCGGCGTCCACGCGCTCCAGGCCGTCGTTCACCCGCAGCGTGCGCAGCGGCCAGCGCTCCGCGCCGATCCAGCCGTTGAGCACTGCGACCACGGGGAGCGCCACCAGGGCGATGGCGATCGCCCAGGTGCCGACCTGCAGGCCGCGGCGCAGTGCGGCGTTCATGGTTCGCCTCCTGCGGAGGCGACGGGATTGGGGATGACCAGACGTGCGTCTGTTGGAAGCCGGGATTCGGGATTCGGGAAAGCGTGGACACGAGCGCCCGCGCGCGCAGGCACGTTCGCGCTTCCGAATCCCGACTCCCGAATCCCGAATTCCGGCCTCACAGCGTCTGCTCCAGCACGCGCCAGCACAGTTCGGCGTAGTCGATGCCGAGCTGCGCGGCGGCCTTGGGCACCAGCGAATGACTGGTCATGCCCGGGGCGGTATTGATCTCCAGCAGCAGCAGGCGTCCGCTCGCGCGCTCTCGCATCAGGTCGACGCGGCCCCAGCCGCTGCAGCCGGCGGCATCGAACGCGGCGCGCGAGAGTTCGCCGATGGCGCGCTCGCCCGCCTCGTCCAGGCCCGGGCACAGGTACTGGGTGTCGTCGGCGAGGTACTTGGCGTTGTAGTCGTACCACTCGCCCGCCGGCACGATCCGGATCGAGGGCAGCGCCATGTCGCCGAGGATGGCGACGGTCAGTTCGTCGCCCACCACCATCTCCTCGACCAGCATCTCGCCGCCGTACGCACGTGCGACCTCGATCGCGCGGGCGATGTCGGATTCGGCCACCACGCGCGCGGCGCCCACGCTCGAGCCCTCGCACGAGGGCTTCACGAACGCGGGCAGGCCCACCTTCGCGATCGCGGCCGCCAGGTCGCCGCCAGCCGGCACGCGGGCGAAGCGCGGGGTCGGCAGGCCTTCGGCGATCCACACCTGCTTGGTGCGGATCTTGTCCATGGTCAGCGCGCTGCCGAGCACGCCCGGACCGGTGCAAGGCACGCCCAGGGCCTGCAGCAGGCCCTGGACCACGCCATCCTCGCCGCCGCCGCGGTTGCCGTGCAGGATATTGAACACGCGATCCACGCTGCCGGCGCGGATGGCCTCGACCAGGGCCGGAATGCCGTCCACGGCCGCGGCGTCCACGCCGCGCGAGCGCAGCGCCGCGAGCACGCCGTTGCCCGAATCCAGCGACACCTCGCGCTCGGCGCTGGTGCCGCCCATCAACACGGCCACGCGACCGAACGCGGCCGGATCGGTGATGCGCAGCGCGGGCACGGCCGGACTCATCGCGACACCTCCGGGAAACCTTCGCGCGCCAGCAGCTGCGCTGCGTGGCCGATGTCGCCGGCGCCCATCATCAGCAGCAGGTCGCCGTCCTGCAGGACGTCGGGCAGCACGCTGGCGAGCTCCTGCGCACCGTTGACCACGACCGGATCGATGCGGCCGCGTGCGCGGATTGCGCGCGCCAGCGCCTTGGCGTCGGCCCCGGCGATCGCCGCTTCGCCGGCCGGATACACTTCGGTCAGCACCAGCGCATCCACGTCCGACAGCACCGAGGCGAAATCGTCGAACTGGTCGCGGGTGCGGGTGTAGCGATGGGGCTGGAACGCGACCACGAGGCGGCGGTCCGGCCAGCCGCCCCGCGCTGCCTCGAACACGGCGGCCAGTTCCCTGGGGTGGTGGCCGTAGTCGTCCACCAGCTGCACCCGCGCGCCCTGCGCGGTGCGCAGTTCAGCCAGCAGGTTGAAGCGGCGGCCGATGCCCTGGAACTTCTCCAGCGCCGCGGCGATCGCGGCAGGCTCCACGCCCAGCTGCCAGCCGATCGACGAGGCCGCCAGCGCGTTGAGCACGTTGTGGCGGCCGGGCAGCGCCAGGGTCACCGGGGTGCGCGAACCGTCCGGCAGGCACAGGGTGAAGCGCATCGCGGTGCCGTGCTGCTCGACTTCCTCCGCGCGCACGTCCGCGCCTTGGGAGAATCCGTAGGTCATCGCGTGGCGCGGCATGTCCTGGGCCAACCTGGCGACCTCCGGATCGTCCACGCACAGCACCGCCAGCCCGTAGAACGGCAGCCTGTGGAGGAACTCGGAGAACGCCGCCTGCACGCGTGCGAAATCGCCGCCGTAGTTCTCCAGATGGTCGGCGTCGATGTTGGTGACCACCGCGATCAGCGGATTCAGGCGCAGGAAGCTCCCGTCGCTTTCATCGGCCTCGGCCACCAGCCACTGGCCGCCGCCCAGGCGCGCATTCGCGCCCGCCGCGAGCAGCTGGCCGCCGATCACGAACGTCGGATCGAGGCCGCCCTCGCCCAGCACGCTGGCCGTGAGCGAGGTGGTGGTGGTCTTGCCATGGGTACCGGCGACGGCGATGCCGCGTCGGAAGCGCATCAGCTCGGCCAGCATCTCGGCGCGCGGCACGATCGGAATACGCTGCGAACGCGCCTCCATCAGCTCCGGATTGTCGGGACGGATCGCGCTCGACACCACCACGCAGTCGGTGCCCAGCACGTTGGCGGCCGAATGCCCGCGATGCACGGTCGCGCCCATGTGCGTGAGTCGCTGCGTGGTTGCGTTGTCGGCCGTGTCCGAACCCGAAACCTGGTAGCCGAGCGTGCACAGCACTTCCGCGATGCCGCTCATGCCGGCCCCGCCGATGCCGACGAAGTGCACGCGCGAGAACGCACGGGCGATGCTTTCCTTGGTGAGCTCGCTGGCGGCGAGCAGGCGGCGGATCATGCGTTGCTCCCGAGGCCGCCGAGGGTCGGCTCGATGCGTGGACGCAGGCGACTGGTGCCGCGTGCGGCGGCCACCGCGGACGGCGGCGGCTGGGTGGTGGGCGGCGGTGGCGACGCGGGTTCCCCGCCCGGGGGCGCGCCCGCGCCGCGCAGCCGCGCGACCTGTCGCTGGGCGCGATCGAGTTCGAAGGAGACGCGCAGCAGCAGCCCGATCGCCACACAGGTCATCATCACGCTGGAGCCGCCGGAAGAGATCAGCGGCAGGGTCAGGCCCTTGGTCGGCAGCAGGCCGAGGTTCACCCCCATCGACACCAGGGCCTGCAGGCCGATCATCAACGCCACGCCGAAGGCGATGTAGCCGGCGAAGTGGCGACGCATCTCCACGCAGCGGTAGCCGATCCACAGCGCGCGCCCGACCAGGGCGGCGAACAGCCCGATCACCAGCAGCAGGCCCATGAAGCCCAGCTCCTCGCCGATCACGCTGAAGATGAAGTCGGTATGCGCCTCGGGCAGGTAGGACAGTTTCTGGATCGAGCCGCCCAGCCCCACCCCGGCCAGCTCGCCGCGCCCGATCGCCATCAGCGCGTTGCTGAGCTGGTAGCCGGCGCCTAGCTGGTCTTCCCAGGGATTCCAGAACGAGGTGATGCGGCGCAGGCGGTAGGGCTCGATCACCGCGATCGCGACCAGCGCGGGCAGCAGGGCCGCGACCGGCAGCATCATGCGCTTGAGGTGACCACCGCCGAGCACGAGCATGCCGGCGGTGACCGCCAGCAGCATCGTGGCCGACCCGAAGTCCGGCTGCAGCAGCAGCAGCGCCACCAGCGCGATCGCCACGCCGATGGGCTTGAGCATCGCGCCCCAGCCGGCGTTGACCTCGTCGCGGAAGCGCACCAGATAGCTGGCCAGCCAGATCAGGTAGAGGATCTTCACCGCTTCGACCACCTGGAAGTTCGATACGCCCAGGTTGATCCAGCGGCGCGCGCCATTGACCGTATGGCCCAGGCCCGGCATGAACACCATCGCCAGCAGCAGCGCGGACAGCCCGAGCAGGGCGCGCGAGTACTTGTCCGCCAGCTTCAGGTCGGTGCGCATCACCAGCCCGCACAGGCCGATGCCCACGACGAGGAAGACGATGTGGCGGACCAGGTAGTAGAACGGGCCTTCGCCATGGTTCACGGCCACGGCGATCGAACTGGAGGCGACCATGACCACCCCGAACGCGGCGATGGCCGCGGCGATGGCCATCAGCCAGCCGTCGTAGCGGCCGTCGATGGCGTCCAGCCTGGTGGCCTGGCGGGCGTTGTCGAAGGCGCGGGAGTCGGCGGTCACGGCCATCAGCGCACCTTCAGCGTGGCGAGGCCGACCAGGACCAGGATCACCGAGATGATCCAGAAGCGCACGATCACGCGCGGCTCGGGCCAGCCCTTGAGCTCGAAGTGGTGGTGGATCGGCGCCATCCGGAACACGCGTTTTCCGGTGAGCTTGAAGCTGGCCACCTGGATCATCACCGACAGCGTCTCGATGACGAAGATGCCGCCCATGATCACCAGCACCAGTTCCTGGCGCACGATCACGGCCATGGTGCCCAGCACCGCGCCCAGCGCCAGCGCGCCGATGTCGCCCATGAACACCATCGCCGGATAGGTGTTGAACCACAAGAAGCCCAGGCCCGCCCCGGCGATGGCCGCGCAGATGATGATCAGCTCGCCCGCGCCCGGCACCGGCGGGATCTGCAGATAGCGCGAGAACTCGGCATGGCCCGAGGCATAGGCGAACACCGCGATGCCGCCGGCCACCAGCACGGTGGGCATGATCGCCAGCCCGTCCAGGCCGTCGGTGAGGTTGACCGCGTTGGAGAAGCCGACGATCCAGAAGTAGGCGATCGCCACGAAGCTGATCCCGGCCAGCGGCAGCGCCACCGACTTGAACAGCGGCACGTAGAAGGTGGTCGCCGCCGGCACGTCGGCGTACAGGTACAGGTACAGGCCGGCGGCGAGGCCGAAGATCGACTGCAGCAGGTACTTCCAGCGCGACTTCAGGCCGTTGGGATCGCGCTTGACGATCTTGATCCAGTCGTCGTACCAGCCGATCGCGCCGAAGCACAGCATCACCAGCAGCACCACCCACACATACTTGTTGCGCAGGTCGCCCCACAGCAGCACCGAGGCGGTGATGGTGAACAGGATCAGCGCGCCGCCCATGGTCGGCGTGCCGGCCTTGGAGAAGTGCGTCTGCGGGCCGTCCTGCCGGATCGGCTGGCCGCCCTTGTACTGGGCCAGGCGGCGGATCACAGCCGGGCCCCACCACAGCGACAGCAGCAGCGCGGTGAGCGCGGCGAGGATGCCGCGGAAGGTCAGGTAGCCGAACAGGCCGAACAGCCCCTCGACCTGCTGCAGCCAGCGGGTGAGTTCAAGCAGCATCGTGTTCCCCGGTTGCACGCGCCAGCAGCGCATCGACGATGCGGTCCATGGCACTGCCGCGCGAGCCCTTGACCAGCACCCGGACGCCCGGATGCAGGTCCGCCGCCAGTGCGGCGGCCAGCGCGTCGTGATTGTCGAAATGGCGGCCGCCCTCGCCGAAGGCCCCGGCGGCGGCGGCACTCAGCGCGCCCAGCGCGTACACGCGCGCGATGCCGGCGCGGCGCGCGCGTCGGCCGGCCTCGGCATGCAGATCGAGCGCGTCGTCGCCCAGTTCGCGCATGTCGCCAAGCACCAGCCAGCCCTCGCCACCGCCGGCGGCCAGCGTGTCGATCGCGGCGTTGAGCGAGCCGGGGTTGGCGTTGTAGCTGTCGTCGATCAGGGTCGCGCCGCCGCCCAGGTGGTGCTGCACCTGCCGCCCTCGCACCGGCTGCGCGGCGCCGAGCGCCGCACCGATCTCCTCGAGCCCGATGCCGAGCGCCAACGCGACCGAGGCGGCGGCCAGGGCGTTGGAGACGTTGTGCCGGCCGGGCAGCGGCAGGACCACGTCGACCTCGCCGGTGGGCGCGACGAGCACGAAGCGCGACCCGTCCGCATCGCTGGATACGGCGCGCGCGGTCACGTCGGCGCTGGCCTCGAGGCCGAAGCGGAGCAGCCGCCGGCCGTGCGCGCGCTCGGCGAAGTACGGTGCGAAGGCGTCGTCGGCATTGATCACCGCCACGCCATCGTGGGTCAGCGCATCGTAGATCGCGGCCTTGGTGTCGGCGATCCCGAGCAGGCTGCGCATCCGCTCCAGGTGGGCGGGCGCGATATTGTTGACCAACGCCACGTCCGGTCGCGCGATCGCGGTCAGGTAGGCGATGTCGCCGGGCTTGCCGGCGCCCATCTCGTAGATCGCCACCTCGGCGTCGTCGGGCGCGTCGATCACCGCCAGCGGCAGCCCGATCTCGTTGTTGCGGTTGCCGGGGTTGGCGTAGGCGCGCAGCGCGCGCGACGCGATGCCATGGACCAGCTGCTTGACGCTGGTCTTGCCGTTGCTGCCGGTGATGCCGACCACCTTGCCCGCGCGGGTGCGCTGCAGCGCCGTGGCCAGCGCCGCCAGCGCGCGCTCGGTGTCGGCCACCACCACCTGCGGCAGCGACGCGCCCACCGCGCGCGAGACCAGCGCCGCACGCGCACCGGACGCGGCGGCCGTGGCGACGTGGTCGTGCCCGTCGAAGGTGGCGCCCTTGAGCGCGACGAACAGGGTGGCGGCCCCGTCGCGGATGTCGAGCGTGCGGGTATCGGTGGCGACCGCGTCGACCGTCAGGTCATCGCCCTGGAGGCGGCCCTGGGTCCACTGTGCGATGCGTGCCAGCGGGATCGGGTTCATGCGCCGCCTCCCAGGGCTTCGCGCGCGACCACGCTGTCGTCGAACGGATGCTTGACGCCGGCCACTTCCTGGTAGGACTCGTGACCCTTGCCCGCGACCAGGACGATGTCGCCGGCGCGCGCGCGGGCGATTGCGCCCGCGATCGCGGCGCGACGGTCGCGCTGCACGATCACGCGCGCGGGCTCGGCAAAGCCGGCGAGGATACCGGCGACGATGGCGTCGCCGTCCTCGCCGCGCGGATTGTCGTCGGTGACCACGACCTCGTCCGCCAGGCGTTCGGCGATCGCCGCCATCTGCGGGCGCTTGCCGGTGTCGCGCTCGCCGCCGCAGCCGAACACGCAGACCAGGCGCCCGCGCAGGTGGCCACGCAACGACTCGAGCGCCTGTTCCAGCGGATCGGGCTTGTGCGAATAGTCGACCACCACCAGCGGCCTGTCGCCGCCGCCCAGACGATTCATGCGCCCCGGGATCGGCTGCAGCCGACCCAGCACGCCAGCAATGGCGTCGGTGTCGTGGCCCAGCGCGTGCAGCACGCCGGCCACGGCCAGCAGGTTGTCGATGTTGAAGCGGCCCAGCAGCGGCGACTGCACGCGTGCGCTGCGCCCACCCAGGTGCAGGTCGAACGCGATGCCGTCCGCATCCAGTGCGATGGCGGTGGCGCGCACGTCGGCGTCGTCCGCGCCGCGCGCGCTGGTGCCGATGGCCTGCAGGGAGTCGGGCAGGTCCAGGGCCAGGCGACGACCGTAGGCATCGTCGAGGTTCACGACGGCCGCCCGCAGGCCCGGCGTCCGGAACAGGCGGGCCTTGGCCGCGCCATAGGTCTCCATGTCGCCGTGGTAGTCGAGATGGTCGCGGCTGAGGTTGGTGAACACGCCCACGGCGAAGTGCACCGCATCCACGCGCCCCTGGTCGAGCGCGTGCGAGCTGACCTCCATCGCCACCGCTTGCGCGCCCTCGTCGTGCAGCTGCGCAAGCAGCGCGTGGGTCTGCAGCACCAGCGGGGTGGTGAAACCGGTCGCGCGCGCCTGGCCATAGAGGCCGGCGCCCAGCGTGCCGATGGTGCCGGCGCGGGTTCCGCACAGCTCCAGCGCCTGCGCCAGCAGTTGCACGGTGGACGTCTTGCCGCTGGTGCCGGTGACGCCGATCGTGGCCATGCGCGCGGACGGCTGGCCGTGGAAGGTGTCGGCCATCGCGCCCATGCGCGTGCGCAGGCCCGGCACGGCGATGGCGCCTGCCGGCGGCGCGGGGACGTCCGCTGGCGCCGGCGGCTCGAACAGGATCGCGGCCGCACCGGCCTCGGCGGCCTGTGCGGTGAAGTGCAGCCCGTGCGTGCCGAATCCGCCGATCGCGACGAAGGCGTCGCCGGGCCGCACGTCGCGGCTGTCGAGCACCAGGCCCGAGACCTCGAGCGTGGCGGGAACGCCAGCCACGTCGGGCAACAGTTGCGCCAACGGCAGGACGCGGCTCATGGCGCCGCACCCCGCTGCGCGGCGGGTGCTGTCCGCGCGGCCGCGGCCAGCGCGCGCGCACGCTTGGCCTCTTCCGCCGACTGCGCGGCCAGCCAGGTGTCGATGTCGTCCGGCGGCACGTCCATCAGCCGCAGCGCGCCCTCCATCACCCGCGCGAACAGCGGCGCGGAGATCCAGCCGCCGCCGTAGGTCGAGCCGCCGCCGGAGGTATCCGGATCGTTCACCACCACGGTCACCGAGAAGCGCGGACGGTCGACCGGCACCAGGCCGGCGAAGTAGGCGATGTAGCGCCGCGCGTAGCCGCCACCGGAGGACTTGCGCGCCGTGCCGGTCTTGCCGGCCACGTGGTAGCCCAGGATCGCCGCGCGCGTGGCGGTTCCGCCAGGCTCGGTCACGGTCTGCATCATCTGCATCACCTGCGCGGCTACCGCAGGGTCCAGCGCCTGCTGGGTCTCGCCGCTGTGTCCGCCCTTGACGAAGGTCGGCGTGACCAGACGCCCGCCGTTGCCGAGCGCAGCGTAGGCACGCGCGATCTGCAACGGCGTCACCGACAGCCCGTAGCCGTAGGACAGCGTCTGCTTGGTGGTGCCGCTCCAGCGTTCGGGCGTCGGGAAGGTGCCCGGCGCCTCGCCGGGGAAGCCGCTGCCGGTGCTGCTGCCGAACCCGAAGCGGCGCAGGAAGGCGTCGAAACTGCTGTCGGGGAGCAGCTTGACGATCTTCGACACGCCCACGTTGGAGCTCTTGGTGATCACGCCCGTGGTGTCGAGCACACCGTAGTTGCGGAAGTCGCTGGTGCGATAGCGGCCGTTTGCGATCCAGCCGGGGCTGGTATCGAACCGGGTGGCCGGCGTGATCACGCCGGCCTCGAGTCCGGCCGCCACGGTCAGCGGCTTCATGGTCGAGCCCGGCTCGAGCAGGTCGGTGACCGCGCGGTTGCGGTAGGCGTCGCGGTTCTCGCCGCTCACCCGGTTGTTGTTGTAGGACGGCAGGTTGGCCATCGCCAGCACTTCGCCGGTGGCCACGTCCAGGATCACCACCGAACCGCTGGCCGCGCCGGTCTCGAGCAGGGTGCGCTTGAGTTCGCGATACGCCAGGAACTGGATGCGGCGGTCGATGCTCAGCACCAGGTCCTTGCCCGGTTCGGCGGGACGGATCAGGTCGACGTGCTCGACGATACGGCCATGGCGATCGCGGATCACCTTCTGCGCGCCCGGCGTGCCGCGCAGCCACTCGTCGAACGCCAGCTCCACGCCCTCCTGGCCCTGGTCGTCGATGTTGGTGAAACCCAGCACGTGCGCGACCGCTTCGCCCTGCGGGTAGAAGCGGCGGAACTCGCGCTGCGAGAACACGCCGGGGATCTTCAGCGCCAGGATCTTCTGCGCGATCGCCGGGTTGATCCGGCGATGCCGCGGCACGTACATGAACTCCTTGTCCTTGCGCTGCGAAACATAGCGCGTCAGGTAGTCCAGTGGCAGGTCGGTGGCTTCGGCCAGGCGCGCGATCGCGGCCGGGTTGTTGGCCAGCTCCTGCGGATTGGCGTACAGCGACTCCACCGGCGAGGACACCGCCAGCGGCTCGCCGTTGCGGTCGGTGATCATGCCGCGCGAGGTCGGGATCGGCACCTCGCGCAGGAAGCGCGCGTCGGCCTTCTGCTGGTAGAAGGCGTTGTCCACCAGCTGCAGGTCCACCGCGCGCACCACCAGCGCGACCGCGCACAACGCCATCGCCCCACCCACGAGCATGAGCCGGCCGCGCAGGTTGAACTGCGCGCGCGGGCGCGGCTTCTTGCCCGAACCGCCGGTCGTGCGGACGAACCTCATGGCTGCACCACCACGATCTCGCCGGTGGCCGGGAACTTCATGCCCAGTCGCGTGCGCGCCACCTGGTCGATGCGGTTGCTTTCGGCCCAGGTGGCCTGCTCGAGCTGCAGCCGGCCGAACTCGATGTTGAGTTCGTCGCGCTCGCGCTCCAGCCGGGTCAGCTGCACGTACAGCTCGCGATGCTGGTGGCGCGCATAGACCACGCCGATCGACGAGATCACGCATCCGATCACCAGCAGGGCCACGGCCAGGCGGGTCATGCGCGCGCCTCCGCGGGGGCCAGCTTCTCGGCCACGCGCAGCACCGCGCTGCGCGCGCGGGGATTGGCGGCCAGCTCGGCCGGGCGCGCCTTGCCGGCGGCGCCGACCGCCAGCAGGCTGGGCACGAAGCCGCTGGCCTCGGGCAGGCGGCGGTTGCCGGGCGGCGCCTTGGCGCGCGCGGCGATGAAGCGTTTGACGATGCGGTCCTCGAGCGAATGGAAACTGATCACCGCGAGCCGCCCGCCGGGGCGGAGCGCATCGTGCGCGGCCGCCAGGCCACGCTCGAGATCCTCGAGTTCGCGGTTGACGTGGATGCGGATGGCCTGGAACGAGCGCGTCGCCGGATGGATGTCATGGCGCCCGCGCGGCATCACCGAGGCGATCAGCTCGGCCAGCTGCGTAGTCCGCGTGAGCGGCTGTTCCGCGCGGCGGGCGATGATGGCGCGCGCGATGCGCCGGCTCATCCGTTCCTCGCCGTAGGTCCACAGCACGTCGGCGATCTCGCGCTCGTCGGCGCGCGCCAGCCACTGCGCCGCGCTCTCGCCGCTGTCGGGATCCATGCGCATGTCCAGCGGACCATCCTTGCCGAAGCTGAAGCCGCGCCCGGCCACGTCGAGCTGCGGCGAGGACACGCCCAGGTCGAGCAACACGCCGTCCAGACCGGCGCCGGCAGCGTCCCAGCGACCGAGGTCGGCGAAGCTGCCGCGGCGGATCGCGACGCGCGCGTCGGCGCCGAACTCGCGTTCGGCCACCGCAATCGCTTCGGGATCCTTGTCCATCAGCAGCAGCCTGCCTCCGCCTGCCAACCGTTCCAGCACGCCGCGCGCATGCCCACCGCGCCCGAACGTGCCGTCGAGGTACGTCCCGTCCTCGGCCACGCGCAGCCCTTCCATGACCTGCTCGAACATCACCGGAAGGTGCGCGGCGCGGGCGTCCGCAGCACCCCCGCTCACAACTGCAGTCCGACCAGTTCGTCGCCGAAGTCGTCGTCGCCTAGCGGCGTCTCGATCTGCGCGCGGTGGGCCTGCTCGCTCCAGAGCTCGAACTTGTCGCCCATGCCCAGCAGCACGGCCTTCTTCTCGATGCCGATGGCCGCGCGCTGGCTGGCGGGGATGGAGATGCGGCCGCTGCCGTCGGGTTCGACGATGGCCGCCGCGCCCACCAGCTTCAGCTGCAGGCGGCGGTTGGCTTCCTTGACCCTCGGCAGGGCATTGACCCCGTCGCGCACCTTTTCCCAGGTGGCGTAGGGGTAGATGTAGAGCGAGCCCTTCTCGAACGGGTTGTAGGTGACCACCAGGCGGTTGCCGCACTCGGACGCCACAAGGTCCCGGTAGCTGGTCGGAATCGCCAGCCGGCCCTTGTCGTCGATCGTGATGGCGGTCTCGCCCTGGAACACCACTTCCTGCCCGGAGGTGCCCGTCTGCGGCGGGCTTCAGCATCGGAAAACCACGAAATTCCCGGTTTCCCCACGAAGCGCCACCTTATGGACGGGTCAAAGCGATGTCAACAGCTTTGATGTGGAAATTTCATTAATCCGGTCAATGACTTGCGCGATAGTTCACAGACTTGTTCAAGCCTTATCCACAAGCTGCTGATTAGTCTCAAATTTTGAGAATGGCCCGTTTTTTGGACTGGCCCCCGTCCAGCGAAGGGCTTCAGACCCCGACCGGCCCGCGCCGACCGGTCAGGCGCGCCAGAGCGCCAGCCATGGGCAGCGCGGACTGCCATTTCCTGCTGACGGACGCTGCGCCCTGTCGCACGGGGTCGTGGATAACGAGCGATCACCGGACCAGGACGGCCTCGATCCGCCAGCCTGGATCGGACCCCATTCAGAAGTACCCCGACCCAAGAGGGACAGATCAAGAAAGGTTCTTCTCCTATCTGAGGGGAACCTGTCGACCGGGATGGGTTGGATCGGGGCTTGCGGACCGAGGCCGCCCCGCTCCGGGGGCTGCTCCCCGGCCTGGGCGGCCATCCATGGCCGCACTCGCCGCCGCAGCACATCCATGTGCTGCTGTCCGCACCCCCGGAGCGGGACGGCCCTGGGCCTGTCTCTGTCGCGGCTTCGATCAGCAGGACACTTCCAGCTGCCGGAGCACCGAACGAACAGCAGCGGTGAGCCGCGCCCTGCCGGCCGGGGATCGCGGCAAGCAAAACAGGGATGTTCTGCGCGCGAGTCGGGGCAGGATGCCCCGTCCGAGCGGAGAGCGATCCCCGGCCGGCAGGGCGCGGCGTCCGTCGGGAGCCCCGATCGGAACGCTCCGACGACGCCCAACATCCCCACACTTGGGAGAAGAACCAGAAAAAAGCCGCGGCCCCCCCGAAGGGACCGCGGCCGGAACAGCAGGCGCCGGGATCAGAAGCGCTGCTGGTACTTCATGAACACGAAACGACCGATGTCGTAGCCGCCGTAGTAGGCGAAGCTCGAGTTGGCCTGGTCGTACGACGGCGCCGCGTAGTGGTTGAACACGTTGTTCGCACCCACCGCCACGGTCGCGTTCCACGGGGTCTTCACCGAGAACTGGACGTCGTGGAAGGTGTTCGACCCGGTGCGGTTCATCGGGACGTTCTGGCCCTGGGTATCAGGCGCCGCGTAGTCCGGGATGTTGCAGATCGAGTCGAAGTAGCACTCTTCCTTGGCCGCCGAGTAGTAGCGCATGCCCCAGTTCACCGCGTACGGACCGTTCTCCCAGTTCAGGTTCAGGTTCGAACGCAGGCGGAAGTTTCCGCCGAAACTGACGTACACCGACTCGGGCGTGGTCTCCTCGTTGGTCGTCTTCAGGTTGTTCTTGGAGACGTAGGTGTTCTGCAACGTCGCCGCGAAGTTGCCGTAGTCGGTACCGAAGCGGTAGGACACGTCGAAGTCGAAGCCCTCGGTCTCCTGGTAGCCGGCATTGCGCAGGCCGTAGGTGAGATCGTTGACGATGCCGGTCACCGGATCACGGCTGAAGCCGGCACAGCGCGACTCGACGAGCGCGACATAGCAGTCGCTCAGCATCTGGTTCGGGCTGTCGGACACCAGCGTGTTGTCGATGGTGATGTTCCACCAGTCCAGCGCCATGCTCAGGCCGTCGACGTAGGACGGGCTGTACACCAGGCCCACGGTCTTGGACTTGGAGGTCTCCGGCTCGAGCAGCGGGTTGGAGCCGCTGGTGAACGGCAGCGGGGTCTGCGCGCCCGGACCGTCGGTCGGGATGAAGCCCTGCTGCAGCTGGCGGTAGCTGGCCGAGACGTCCTGCAGGCAGCGCGCGGTGCCGGCGGCGGTGCCGTACACGCTGTCGCAGGGGTCGCGGAAGCCCTGGGTGAAAGTCTGCGAACCACCGCCGTACAGGTCGGAAATGGTCGGGGCACGGAAGCCCTCGGCCCAGGTCGCGCGCACCAGCAGGTCGTCGGTCGGACGCCACTTGAGGCCGGCCTTGCTGTTGGTGGTGTCGCCGAAGGTGTCGAAGTCCGAATAGCGGCTGGCGACGTTGAAGCTCAGTTCCCGCGCGAACGGCATGTCGGCCAGCACCGGGATGTTGAGCTCGGCGTAGAACTCGTCGACCGAGTATTCGCCATAGGTCGGGCCTGCGGCGAGGTTGGTCGACTCGCCCGACTGCGCGATCGCGTCCGGGGTGTAGCCGCCCTTCTCCTCGCGGTATTCGTAGCCGACCGCGAAGCCGAGGTCGCCGGCGGGCAGGGTCATGATCGAACCGGCCAGGTTGGCGAAGTAGCTGGTGGTCTCGGTCTCGCCCAGCGCGTGCTCCTGCCTGAACAGGTAGGCGCGCACGGCTTCGTCATCCAGCGAGTTGGCGACCGCGCCGGTGCCGAAGCCGGCAAAGGGATTCCACGGCGTGCAGCCGGCGATCACGTTGCCCGGCGTGCCGCAGACGATCTGGCCGGTGGTCGTGTCCAGGAACGAGGCGCCCAGCGCGTTGCGCAGGTTGGGCTTGTACAGGTCGCCCGTGCCGATCTTGCTCAGCTCGTTCTTGTTGTACAGGTAGCCCGCGTCCCAGTCGAAATAGCGCTCGCCGACCTGGAACATGCCTTCCAGGGCCGCGGTGAAGCGCCAGGTGGTCAGTTCCGAGCGGGTGACGCGCGGGTTTTCCCAGGCGCGGCGACGCCATTCCAGGTCGCGCCCGTCCTTCAGCGGATTGAAGTAGCTGTCGGCCGACAGCAGCACGTCGGTCGTCGCCGTCTGCGCCGGATAGCCGGCGAGCTGGGCCGTGGAGACGCGGTTGTTGTAGCCGAGGTCGGTCGAGAAGCGGACGTTCTCGCTGATGTCGTATTGGCCGTTCACATACAGCGAGCGGCGTTCGACCGGCGTCAGCACGTGCATCTGGTCGGCGCTGTTGCTGGTGTCGTCGTCGTTCTGCGGATGGAAGGCGCCGCCCAGGGCGTTGCCGCCGCGGTCCGGGGCATACCAGGCCGGATCGAGCGGCGTGGGGTTGCCGTCCTCGTCCAGCACGGGCGCGCCGCTGGCATCGCGTTCGATCAGCCCGGTATTGGCGTTGTAGTTGCCCCACTGGCCGACCGGCGACCGGCTGTACTCGGGGAAGCCCGGGTAGCTGTCGCGGCTGAACCAGCGGTCGCGCGCCCAGACGCCGTCTTCGTTGTGGTACTCGCCGGCGATGGTGATCGAACCGCGATCGCCCGCGAAGCCCATGATGAAGTCGTAGTTTTCCTTGGCGCCGTCGCCCTCGCCGTACTGGCCGTAGTACGCGTTGGTCTCGAGGCCTTCGAAGTTCTTGCGGGTGATGATGTTGACCACGCCGGCCATCGCGTCAGAACCATAGATCGACGAGGCGCCGTCCTTCAGGATCTCGATGCGCTCGACCATGACCGAGGGGATCGAGGCCACGTCCTGCAGGCCGTCGGTGGTGATGCCCAGGCGCTTGCCGTTGACCAGCACCAGGGTGCGGTTGGGGCCGAGGTTGCGCAGGTCGATGTACTGGCCGCCCACCGCCTCGCCCGAGGCCAGCGCGTCGGAACGGCTGATGGCCGGCGAGCCGGCGGCCGTCATGTTCTGCAGGATGTCGGAGACCGTGCTGAAGCCCTGCCCTTCGATGTCCTGCCGGCTGATGGTCAGGACCGGCTGGGCGGTTTCCATGTCCACCTGGCGGATGCGCGAGCCGGTGACCTCGATGCGGTCGAGGTTGGTGGCGGCGCCTTCGGCGGCGTCCTGCGCGAGCGCGGGCAGCGATACCGCCATGGCGGCGCCCGTGACCAGCGCCGTGCGGATGGCGTCCCGCAGCAAACTTGTCTTCATGAATACTCCAAGATCGTTGGTGGATGCGGACGGTTAACGCGTCGTTAAAAGTCCGGTCGGCGGACATTAGGGACGCCGACTCCACATCGGGTGCTCGCGGTATCGCTTCGGCGTGCCCGAAATCGCCATCCGGACACGTCGGCGCATCTGGCTGCCGACTGTCAGCCCCGCTTCTGTGGCCACAGGCGTCACCGCTCGATCGGGATTCGCCGGCGAGGCGCGCATCGGCAAACACGCCGAGAACCGCGGTGCCATGCGGTTCTTCATGGAAACCTCGTCGAAACCTCCTCGCCTCGGCGCGGAAACGTGCACGCGGTTTCGCGACTTCGGGCACGCCCCCTCCCCACCCTTCCCTCCCGTATTGGACGAGAGGAGACGAGGTCGTGGTGGACGTGGAATTCCGGCGCATCGGACAGGGCAGCGGCATCGACCTGTCGGAACTGGCGGGCGTGCACTGCATCCGGGGCGCGGGGCGCGGCAGCTATGCGGTAGTTCCCGCCGGAATGCCGTCCCTATGGTGCGTCCTGCGCGGCAGCCTGGAGGTCGCCGGGGCCGACGGCCCGTTCAGGGTCGGCCCGCGCCAGTTCCTGGCCCTGCCCGCGGGTGCCGTGGTGCGCGCCGTCGGCCGCGACGGCGCCGACTGGATGGCGCTGGCCTTGCCGGTGCCCGCAGTGGTCGCGATCCTGCGCAGCGTCAGCGTCCGGCGCGGCCGGGGGCCGCTGCTGTTCTCCACCGTGCTGCCGGTCGATCGCGACCTGCTGCGCGCCGTGACCGCCGTCGCGCGGCAAGCCGGGACCGGCACGCCCGTGATGGACATCCTGCTGGGCAACGTCCTGCTGGCCGCCCGGCACGCCCAGGCGCCGACCCTCGACTGGGTGGCGCGCGCCAGCGGCCGCACCGAAGGTCACCGGCGCCTGACCGTGCAGCGTCTGCTCAGCGCGCGCAACCGCATCCTGAACGCGCCGTTCGATGCCAATGACCTCACCACCCTCGCCGCGGCGGCTCGCTATTCGAAGTCCCACTTCCTGCGCAGCTTCCGCGACGTATTCGGGAGCACCCCCCACGAACTGCTCATCCAGGCGCGGATGGATCTTGCCAAGCACCTGATCGCGCACAGCGACCTGGCCATCTCCGAGGTCGCGGCCAGCGTCGGCTACGAGAGCCGGTTCGCATTCGCGCGGTCGTTCAAGAAGCGTGTCGGCCTCACCGCCACGCGATTCCGGCAGGAGCTGCCCGACGCCGCCTGAACGGGCCTACGGCTGGGCCGGCGGCGCAGCGGTAGAATGGCCACCCCAGGAAGTTCTGCCGCGATCCGGGCGGTCCGCTGGCGTTCTCGCCCCGCGGATGCGCACCGCGGTCCGGCCACAGGTGACCCTTGCCCCGAGCTACAGACGAACGCGGCCGCGACGGCAGCCACCGTCAGCAGCTGCGCGTCGGTGCGTTCCGCATCGACGCCGGCGCGCTGCAGGTGGAGGCCGACGGGCAGACCACGCGCCTGACGCCCAAGGCGATGGGCGTGCTTCTGGCCCTGGCGCGCGCACCTGGCGTGACCCTCTCGCGCGACGAACTTCTGGACGAAGTGTGGGGCAGCGCCCATGTCACGCCCGGGGTGGTCGGCCACGCCGTCACCGCACTGCGCCGCGCCTTCGGCGACGATCCCGGGCGGCCTGCGTATATCGAGACCATCCCCCGCATCGGATACCGGCTGGTGGCGCCGGTGCGGGCTCTGACAGGCGCTGAGACCGGGCCCGAAGACGAGGCAGTCACCGACGGCGTCGGCGAACCGGCGGGCCCGGACGTTCCGGCCACGGGCACGGAAAGCGTCTCGGTCGCGACGACGCGGGAGACTGGCGCACTTCCGGAGCCGCAGGCCAGCAGCCCATCGCTGGCGTTCCCCCTTCCTGGCGAGGCCAGGCCCGGCAGGTCGCGGCCCTGGTGGTCGTCGCCCATGGCGCTGGTGCTGGTGCTGTCAGCGCTGCTGGTCGCGCTCGCGGCCATCGCCTGGCGTTACGCGTCGCAGCCTCCGGCGCAGGCCAGCCTGGTCGCCGAACCCGCGCGACGGATCACCTTCGCGCCCGGCAGCGAAGCCTCCCCACGACTGAGTCCCGGCGGCGACTGGCTGGTGTACACGCGCCGTGATCGCCTGGGGGGTGCTCCGGGCCTGTTCCTGCAATCGTTGCACGGCACCGAGCCGATCGCGCTGGCCGACGGCGACCATGCGGAGCGGCCGGCGTGGTCGCCCAATGGTCGCGAGATCGCCTACGTGTGGCGGCCCGCCGACGAGACCCGCTGCGAGATCCGCACCACCAGCATCGATGGCGGCGGGCATCTGAAACTCGCCGACTGTCCGCCGCACAGCGTGGTCTACCTCGACTGGAACCCGGCCGACCCCGACCAGATCGCGTACTCGACCATCCTTCCGGGGAGCCCCGGCAGCACGCGCATCCAGCTGCTGCGCCGTGCCGGAGGCTGGGCAGCCGAGCCTTTCGAATACGGTCCGATGGAAACGCCGGTCGATCTGTACCCGCGCTTCTCGCCGGATGGCAGCCGCATCGCGTTCCGCCGTGGCTCCAACCCCACGTCCGACCTGTACTGGGTCTCCAGCGCCGGCGGCGAGGCCGTGCGCCTGACGACCCTGCGCTCGGAGATCAGCGGCTTCGACTGGCTGCCCGACGGCAGCGGTCTGGTGTTCTCCTCCAATCACCAGGGCGATCGCGCCCTGTATACGGTCGAATCGGCGGGGGGCAGGATCACCGCGCTGGGGATCCGCGGGGCCAGTTCGCCGGACATCGCCCAGCGCGACTGGACCCTCGCGTTCCAGCTGGAATCCTGGCGGTCGGCGCTGGCCGAAGTCGCGCTCGACGCGGGGGACGTCCGCTGGCTGGCGCCCTCCTCGGGACGCGATTTCTCGGCGGCGATGTCGGCCGACGATGCCCGCGTGGTATTCGCCAGCGACCGCGACGGCAGTTCGCAGCTCTGGCTGCTGGACCGTGGCGACGGCAAGACCATGCGCCTGACCCGGCACGAATCGGGGCGCGCGGAAGCGCCGGTCCTCTCTGCCGATGGCCGCCGGGTGCTGTACGTACTGCGGATCGAGGGTCGACACGAACTGCACGAATTCGACCTGGAACAGGGCGTATCGCATCGCGTCGCGGCGGCGGGCGCGTCGCTGCGCAATGCCACCTATGCCAGCGACGACCGCTCGATCTGGTACACCGGCTGGCATGTCGATGGCTGGCGGCTGCACGCCTGCCGCCGCGCGAGCGGCGAATCCGGCTGCCGTGGCCAGCCGACACCGCTGCCGGCTTTCCGGGTCGAGCGCGCCACGGTGCAGGGCAGGGCTGCGCTCCTGCTGACCGAAGGCAGCGACCGTGGCCGCATCGCGGCGGTGGCCGAAGACGACCTGCGCCCGCTGCCCATGGCGCCATTTTCGGTCGAGGAGCCGTGGCGCGTGGTCGACGATGCGGTCTGGGCGCTGGAGCCGGGCGATGCGGGGCAGCTGGTGCTGGTCGCGCACTCGTTGCGCGAGGACGGCGACTCGCAGCGCCTGGCGACCTTGCCCGGGCTGCAGCTGCTGCTGGGCGAAGGATTCCAGGTCGGTGCCGACCGCCGTCGCCTGGTGCTGCCGGTGGCCACGGAGGATCGCAGCGACATCGGCGTTTCACGGCTGACGCGCAAGTCCGGCTGAGCCACGCGAAACCGCAACTTCCGCCACCTCACTGCGCAGCGCCGGACACGCCTGCGCGGGCGTCGGGCGCGAGACTGTCGGCAAGGGCATCGAAGCCCATTAGACCGCTGGTCTTGCGCACGGCCCCCATCTCTCTCTCCCCTGGGGCCGTGCGCATTTTTTGTCCAGGTGGCGGAGCCGGCCTGTAAGCCGGGTTCTGTCGTGGACAGTCATTCCTCTAGGCGCCGCGTCACCGCGACGCTCAAGCAACCTACCCGGAGACACCGCGGGCCGCGGCATAGCCTCCCTATTTGGTCTTGCTCCCGGTGGGGTTTGCCGTGCCGGCCTGTTGCCAGGCTCGCGGTGCGCTCTTACCGCACCATTTCACCCTTGCCTGTGCCCTGCCACCCCTTTGCGGTCTCCGGGACCACTTGGCCGGCTACGCCGGCAAGTGCCGAAACGCCATCGCTTCGGCCAGCAACGGCAAAGGGGTGACAGGGCCATCGGCGGTATCTTTCTGTTGCACTTTCCGTCGGCTCGCGCCGCCCAGGGGTTACCTGGCACCGTGCCCTGTGGAGCCCGGACTTTCCTCGGCATCCACGAGGGATGACGTGACTGTCCGGCCGACTCCGCCGCGCGCATTGTCGCATGCGCGACGGCGGCCGGCTGAACACCTCAGCTGCCGTAGAGCGCCTTGCGCGGCGCGCCGGTGATCTCCGCCGCCAGCCGAGCCGCGGCCGAGGGCGGCAGCTGCGTGCTGAGCAGGGCATACACGCGCCGCCCTTCGGCCAGCTGCGCGTCGGCATCGTCTCTCGCACCTTCGACCACCAGCACGAACTCGCCCCTGCGCTGGTTCTCGTCGCCCTGCACCGCGACCAGCAGCTCGGCGAGCGTTCCATCGAGCGTGGTTTCGAACAGCTTGGTCAGCTCCCGCGCGAGCACCGCCGGACGCGCGCCGCCGAACACGGCGACCATGTCTTCCAGCGATTCGAGGATGCGGTGCGAGGACTCGTAGAACACCAGGGTGCGCGGCTCGGCCGCCAGCGGCTGCAGGCGTTCGCGACGCGCCGCGGCCTTCGCCGGCAGGAAGCCCTCGAACGCGAACCGGTCGCTGGCCAGCCCGGCCACGCTGAGCGCCGCGATCGCCGCGCACGCGCCCGGCACCGGACTGACCCGGACGCCGGCCGCACGGGCCGCGCGCACCAGCCGATAGCCCGGATCGCTGACCAGCGGCGTGCCGGCATCGCTGACCAGGGCCAGCGACTCGCCGCGCAGCAGGCGCGCCACCACGCGCTCGGCGATCGCCTCTTCGTTGTGCTCGTGCAGCGCCAGCAGCGGCGTGGCGATGCCGAAATGCGACAGCAGCTGCCCGCTGCGTCGGGTGTCCTCGGCGCAGATGGCGGCCACGCCGCGCAGCACCTCCTGCGCACGCGGCGACAGGTCGCCGAGGTTGCCGATCGGTGTGGCGACCACGTGCAGCACGCCCGCTGCGCGCGGCGCCGGTGAAGCGGATGACATCGTCTCTCCCGGGCTGGGACGCTAGAATCGGCGACTATTGTCCACCGCGGAGCCCGCCGATGCGGCAGATGTCGAAATGGATGTGCGGTCTGGCCATGGCGGCCACGCTGGCGGGCTGCGCCACGGTGCAGGTGACCGGCCCCGCGCCCGACAGCGAAGCCCCGGCCGCCCCGGCGATCAATCCGCACTGGAACTTCGATGCCACGCGCGGGGCCGCCGCGGGCGACGGCTACCAGCCGCCGCGCAAGCTGGCGGTGCTGCTGCCGATGAGCGGCGAGCTCGCGACCGCAGCCGGGTCGGTGCGCGACGGGCTGCTGGCGGCCTACTACGCCGAGCGTCGCGAGAAGCCGGAACTGGTGTTCTACGACACCGCCAGCACCCCCTCCGGCGCGGTCATGGCGCGCGTCCGGGCGATCGCCGAAGGCGCCGACCAGATCCTCGGCCCGCTCGGGCGCGACGCGGTCTCGACCCTGTTCAACGCGCCCCAGGCCGTGCCGCTGCTGGCGCTCAACCGGGGCAACGCCCCGCCCCCGGACAATGCCGCCAACTTCTCGCTGGCGCCGGAGGACGAAGGCGCTGCCGCGGCGGCCTACCTGCTCGCGCGCAACGCGCGCCAGGTCCTGGTGCTGAGCAACGGCGACGATCATGCGCGCCGCAGCGTGGAGACGTTCCGCACCCGGCTGGAGGCCGGCGGCGGCGCGATCGCGGGCACCCTGGCGATCACTGGCGAGCAGCCCGGCGACCAGACCCCGGCGCTGCGCGCGGCCGCGTCGCGCGAGGGCGGCATCGACGCGGTCCTGATCGCCCTGCGCGGCAGCGAAGCGCGGCTGCTGACGCCGCAGCTGTTCGCCGCGGGCCTCGGCCAGAAGCTGCTGGTCGCCACCTCGCAGCTGACCTCGGGCACCGGCAAGCCAGACGAGGACCGCGCGCTGGACGGGATCGCCTTCGCCAGCGAGACCTGGGCCACCGGCGGCCTGTCCACCCTGCCCTCGCCGCAGACCCTGGCGGCGGACCTGCCCACGGCGCGCGGCCCGGCGGCGCGCCTGTTCGCCTTCGGACACGACGCCTGGCTGCTCAGCGCCTACCTCCAGCACCTGGCGACCCGGCCCGATGCGAGCGTCGAGGGGGCGACGGGCCGGCTCAGCCTCGATCCTGCCGGCAACGTGGTGCGCGTCCCGGCTTGGGCCACCTTCCGCAACGGCATGGTGGTGCCGCTGGCCGGCAGCGGCGGCTGATCGCGCGAGCCGCATGACCCCGTCGCGGCAGCCTCCACCGACCAGCACGCGCGGCCGCGGCGCGGCCATCGAAGCCGCAGCCGCGCGCCATCTGGCGGCCGCCGGGCTGCGTCCGGTGGCCGCCAACGCCTCGGCCCGGGTCGGCGAACTCGACCTGGTGATGCTCGACGGCGAGACCCTCGTGTTCATCGAGGTGCGGTACCGCCGCTCGAACCGCTTCGGCGGCGGCGCCGCGTCGGTGGATGCAGGCAAGCGCCGGCGCCTGGTCCTGGCCGCACGCCAGTTCCTGGCCTCGCACCCGCGCCATCGCGAAGCAGCCTGCCGTTTCGACGTGGTCGAAGCCAGCGGCGATCCCGACGCCCCCGCCCTGACCTGGATCCGCGATGCCTTCCGCGCCGACGATGCCTGAGGCCCCCGACTACGACCGGATCGACGAAGCCCTGCTGCGTGCCGCCGGAGGGCTGAAGTGGAGCGCGTACCCCGACAGCATCGGCGCCTTCGTCGCGGAAATGGACTTCGGGACGCCGCCGCCGGTGGCGGCCGCACTGCGCGGCGCGATCGACCAGGGCCGCTGCGGCTATCCAACGCCCGCGCTGGCGCGCGCGCTCTCGCAGGCCTGCGCGCAGTGGCTGCACGACCGCTGCGACTGGGACGTGGACCCCGACCGCATCCATGCCGTCGGCGACGTGCTGGGCGGCCTGGAGGCGGTGCTGCGGCACTTCGTGCCGGCCGCCACTCCGGTCGTGCTGCCGACCCCGGCCTACATGCCGTTCCGCCCGCTGCTGGAGCTGCTTGGGCACCGCGTGATCGAAGTGCCGCACCTGCGCGCCGGCGACGGCTGGTCGATGGACCTCGATGGCATCGGCCGGGCGCTGGGCGAAGGCGCGGGACTGGTCCTGCTGTGCAATCCGCACAACCCGACCGGCCGCGTGTTCGATGCGGAAGAGCTGCGGGCGCTGGCCGCGCTGGTCGACGGGCACGGCGCGCGGGTGTTTTCCGACGAGATCCACGCCCCGCTGGTGTACCCGCAGCGGCGCCATCTGCCCTATGCCAGCGTCTGCGACGCCGCCGCGCGACATGCGATCACGGCCGTGTCCGCGTCCAAGGGCTGGAACCTGGCCGGCCTCAAGTGCGCCCAGCTGATCTTCTCCAACGACGCCGACCTCGCGCGCTGGCGCGGCATCGGCCTGCTCGCCGGCCATGGCGTTGCGGGGCTCGGCATGATCGGTTCGATCGCGGCCTATCGCGATGGCGGGTCCTGGCTGGATCACGTGCTGGCCTACCTGCAGCGCAATCGCGACCTGCTGAGCGGCTGGATCGCGACGCACTGGCCGCAGGCGGACTTCGCCGCCCCGCAGGGCACCTACCTGGCCTGGATCGACTGTCGCGCGCTGCCCGTGCCGGCCGCAACGCCGGCGGCCCGCTTCTTCCTGCGCGAAGCGCGGGTCGCGCTGACCGACGGCCGCGACTGCGGCGAGGCCGGAGCGGGTTTCGTGCGCATGAACTTCGCCCTGCCGCAGCCCCTGCTGCTGCAGGCGCTGGAGCGGATGCACGCCGCGCTCGACGGAACGGGCTGAGGGCGATCGGCCTCAGGCGAAGTGGGCGTAGCCCCGGCGCGGCCCCTGCCATGGCTGGCCGTCGGGATCGATCGCAACCACGTCGTGGCCGTCGGTGATCGTGCCGATGCGGCTGACCGGCGTGGCCGTCGATGCCAGCGCCTCCAGCACCCGCTCGCGCGCGGTCGGGGGCGCGGTGAAGCACAACTCGTAGTCGTCGCCACCGCCCGCCTGCCAGGGCCAGCGCACCGCGGTGGCGAACCGGGCCAGCGCCGGCGATGCGGGCAGCGACGCCAGTTCGACCCGCGCACCCACGCCACTGGCGCTGCACACATGTCCGAGATCGGCAAGCAGGCCGTCGGAGACATCGATGCAGGCGTGCGCGAGGCCGGCCAGCGCACGCCCGGCCGCGATCCGCGGCGTCGGCCGGTCGAGGCGCATGCGCATGGCGCGATCGCTCGCCGCGCCGGCGCGCATCGCGGCCAGTGCCGCGGCGGCATCGCCGAGGCTGCCGGTCACCCAGACATC
This sequence comes from Luteimonas campi, assembly GCF_051162505.1. Taxonomy (NCBI): domain Bacteria; kingdom Pseudomonadati; phylum Pseudomonadota; class Gammaproteobacteria; order Lysobacterales; family Lysobacteraceae; genus Luteimonas; species Luteimonas campi. The sequence goes on along the minus strand of NZ_JBNWEM010000007.1, from coordinate 31,060 downwards.
GTCGCCGTGGCGCGCGCCATCGCGCCGCAAGGCCGCGCCCGCCGCCACCAGGCCATGCACCGTCACGCACACCGACAGCGGCCCGCGCGTGGTGTCGCCACCGACCAGCGCCACGCCATGTTCGGCCGCCAGCGCGAGGAATCCATCGAGAAACCCATCCACCAGGCCCGCGTCCGGCCCGGGCAGCGACAGCGACAGGGTGCACCAGGCCGGCTGCGCGCCCATCGCGGCGAGATCGGACAGGTTCACCGCCAGCGCCTTCCAGCCGATGTCGGCAGCGGCGGTCGCCGCGGGGAAATGCACGCCGCTGTTGAGCGTGTCCATCGAGACCGCCAGCTGCATCCCGGGCGGCGGTTGCAGCAGGGCCGCATCGTCGCCGATGCCGAGCACCACGTCGTCGCGCGAGGCGGCGCGCTGGCGGATGCGGGCGATCAGGTCGAATTCCATGGTCTGCCGGTCTGCCTGGCGTGGGGAAGCCTCCGGGCGCCTCGCCCTGCGGCGGAACTGCTACAGGGAGCGTCGCGCCCGGGGCGCACCCGGCGTGAACCGTCGCGCCTGGAGGCGCCCCCCAGCGGGGCTCGGCCTACGGCCGCTGCGACCGGACCTCGGTCGCGCGCCACTGCGCCGCGGCGTGGTCGAGCACGCCATTGACGTAGGTGTGCCCATGCTCGGAGCCGAAGCGCTTGACCGTCTTCAGCGCTTCGTCGATGACCACGCGATAGGGCACGTCGATCCGGTGCTGCAGTTCGTAGGCGGCGATGCGCAGCATCGCGCGTTCGATCGGGTCGACCTCGTCGATGACCCGGTCGAGGAACGGCTGCAGCGAAGCGTCGAGCGCCCTGCGGTGCTGGCCGACGCCGCGCACCAGATCCTCGAAGTACTCCAGGTCGGCGACCTCGTGGGCCTGCTCGTGCGCGAACTGCGCGATCGCGTTGCTCGCATCCACGCCGGACAGCTGCATGGCGTACACCGCCTGCAGCGCGCGCCGGCGCGAGCGCGTGCGGGCCACCGGGTCGATCCCGTCGCGACGCTGCGGAGTGCGGGTCATGGCAGCTTCTCCTGCAGGTTGGCCATCTCGATCGCCACCAGTGCGCATTCCTCGCCCTTGTTGCCGTGGCTGCCGCCGGCGCGGCGCTCCGCGTCCTCGTGCGCGTCCACGGCGAGCACGCCATTGGCCACCGGCACGCCGTGCTCGAGCGCCACGCGCATCAGCGCCTCGCTGCAGCCGTCCGCCACCTGCTCGAAGTGGCGCGTGTCGCCGCGCACCACGCATCCGAGAGCGACGATGGCGCGATGCGCGCCGCCGGCCGCGAGCTGGCGCGCAGCCAGCGGGATCTCCCAGGCGCCCGGCACCCGGACCACGTCCACCGCGCCCTCGCCCACGCCGTGTTCGGCGAAGGCCTTGCGCGCGCCCGCCACCAGCGTATCGGTGATGCGCGGGTTCCAGCGGCTGGCGATGATCGCGAAGCGCGCGCCTTCGGGGGCGCGCAGGTCGCCTTCGTAATGGCTCATGCCTGGGAAGGTTCCGGTAGGGGACGGCAATTCTAGCGCGGGCTGCGCAGTGGCCGGCGTCAGGGGGCCACGTACTCCACGATCTCCAGGCCGAAGCCGGCCAGGCCCACCTGCCGCCGCGGCGTGCCCAGCACCCGCAGGCGGCCGAAGCCGAGGTCGTGCAGGATCTGCGAACCGGCGCCATTGCGCCGCCACTCGCCGGCCGAGCCGGCCCGGCCCGTTGCAGCCGCCGCGGCGTCTTCGCCCCGGATGCGCGCCAGCAGCGCATCGGCATCGTGCGGTTCGTCGAGCAGCACCAGTGCGCCCGCGCCCTCGGCTTCCAGCATCGCCAGTACCTCGCCCGTGGCCGGGCCGAAATCGCCGCGCCGCCAGTGCAGCGCATCGGCCAGCAGGTTCTGCGACTGCACCCGCACCAGGCAGGCGCGCGCGGCGTCGGGTGTGCCCCGCACCAGTGCGAAGTGGAGGGCGTGACCCAGCCGGTCGCGATAGCAGACCAGGCGGAACACGCCGTGCGGCGTGTCGATGTCGCGCTCGTCCACGCGCTCGACCGTGTGTTCGGTCTCCAGGCGGTAACGGATCAGATCCTCGATCGAACCGATCTTCAGCCCGTGCTCGCGCGCGAACACCTCCAGCTCCGGGCGCCGCGCCATGCTGCCGTCGGGGTTGAGGATCTCGACCAGCACGCCGGCCGGCTCCAGTCCCGCCAGGCGCGACAGGTCGGCCGCCGCTTCGGTGTGGCCGCTGCGCGCGAGCACGCCGCCCGGTTCGGCCATCAGCGGGAAGATGTGGCCCGGCTGCGACAGGTCGTCGGGCCTGGCATCGGGCCGCACCGCGGTGCGGATGGTATGGGCGCGGTCGTAGGCGGAGATGCCGGTGCTCACGCCCTCGGCCGCCTCGATGCTGACCGTGAAGTTGGTGCGGTGGCGGGACGTGTTGGACTGCACCATCGGCGGCAGCCCGAGCTGGCGGCACCGTTCGCGCGTGAGCGACAGGCAGACCAGGCCGCGCGCATGGGTGACCATGAAATTGATGTCCGAAGGTCGCACCAACTCGGCGGCCATGATCAGGTCGCCCTCGTTCTCGCGGTCCTCGTCGTCGACGATCACCACCATGCGGCCGTTGCGGATCTCTTCCAGCAGTTCGGGAATCGGCGCGAAGCTCATGCCGGCTGCTCCGTGCGTGCGGCCAGCAGGCGCTCGACGTGGCGCGCCAGCAGGTCGACCTCGAGGTTGACCGCATCGCCGGCCGCGTTCCGGGCAAAGGCGGTGTGCGCGATCGTGTGCGGCACCAGGGTCACCTCGAATCCGTCGCCTTCGACGCCGTTGACCGTCAGGCTGACCCCGTCGACGCAGACCGAGCCCTTGCGCGCCAGGTACTTCATCAGTTCCTGCGGGGCACCGAAGCGCCAGCGCTGCGCGCCCTCGCCGGCATCGTCGATCGAGCGCACGCTGCCGATCCCGTCGACGTGGCCGCTGACCAGATGTCCGCCCAGCCGGTCGCCCAGGCGCAGCGCGCGCTCCAGGTTCAGCGCCCGGCCTTCGGCCAGCATGCCCAGCGTGGTCAGCGACAGGGTTTCGGCCGATACGTCGGCTTCGAAGTGCGCCTGGTCGAACGCCACCACGGTCAGGCAGGCGCCGTTGACCGCGATGCTCTCGCCCAGAACGATGTCGTCGTCGGCCAGCGTGCCGAACGCGATGCGCAGGCGCGCGTCGTCGCCGCGGAACTGGCGCGATGCGAGCGTGCCGACGCCCTGGATCAATCCGGTGAACATGGTTCGTTTCCCGCAATGGCGGCAAACGCCCAAAGGGCGGCCACGCACGGCACGGCCGCGCGCGGTGGTCTTCTTTCATCCGGACTATGACCGTCGGCCCCGGATTCGGACCGGGTCTGCTGACCCCGCATGCACGGCGGCATGCGGGCGCTCGCGGGCTCGCGGGCTCGCCGCAACCGCGACGTTCCGCCTACCGCCGGTGGGGACTTGCACCCCGCCCTGAAGACATCTGCATTGTTGTGGATACCGGCCTGCGCCGGCGCAGGCATTCTAGCCCAGCGGCGCCTGCGGCGCCCGCGCCCGGCGGTATCCGGCCAGGGCCGCGTCGATGACGCGCGTGGCGCGGGCGGCGGACTCGCCGGTGGATGGAGACAGGCCCTCCCCGCGCAACTGCGCCACCACCCGTTCCACCAGCGGCAGCTGGATGTGGCGGGGATTGGCGATCGTGAAACGCTGCGTGCCGTCGGCGCGCACCAGTTCCACCGGCGCTTCGTCGAAGGTGGCGAAGCGCAGCCGCCCCGCCTCGCCCTCGATCTCGACCAGGTCGCGCCGGGCGTCGCTGTGAAAGCACCAGTCGCCGCTGCCTTCCACACCGCCGGCAAACCCGAACGCCATGCGCACGGTGTCCTCGGCCGGGTACAGCCCGGCCGAAGTCGCCTCGCCCGACACGTTGCGGATCGGGCCGAGCAGGAAATCGAGCAGGTCGAGCGTGTGGCTGCCCAGGTCGACGAACAGCCCACCACCGGAAATTTCGGGCCGCACGCGCCAGGCCGGCGCGGACGGGTCGCCCATGCGCGGATCGACCGTCCTGTGCAGCTGCACGCGGACGCGCCGCGGCGCGCCGATGGCCCCTACCGCCAGCAATTCGCGCACCTTCGCGAAACGCGGCAGCGCGCGCCGGTAATAGGCCACGAACAGCGGCATGCCGGTCGCGCGGCTGACGGCCAGCATCGCGTCGCATTCGGCGCCATCCAGCGCCATCGGCTTCTCGACATAGACCGGCTTGCCGGCGCGCATGGCTGCGATCGCGTAGTGCGCGTGGGTCGAGGGTGGCGTGGCCACGTAGACCGCCTCCACCCCCGGGTCGTGGATCAGGGCATCGGCATCGTCGTACCAGCGCGGCACGCCATGGCGACGCGCGTAGTCGGCGGCCTTGGCGCCATCGCGGCGCATCACCGCCACCAGCGACGAGCCGCGCGCCTGCTGCAGCGCCGGACCGCTCTTGACCTCGGTGACATCGCCGCAGCCGATGATGCCCCAGGCCGTCATGGCTTCCGCCTGGCATGCACCGACAGCGGCCAGTGCAGCCGCTGGATCGCGCCGGGATCGCCCCAGGCGCGGGCTATGGCCGACGCGTGCACCGCCACCGGGTCGATTCCCGTCGCCTCGCGCATGCGACGTGTCGCCGAATAGCTGGACAGATAGCCCAGCAGGCGCGCCAGCGGCCACTGCGCCTCCAGCGGGAAGGCCGGTGCTTCCACCGCCTCGAACGGCCATTCGAAGTCCGCGTAGCCGGCGCATACCAGGCGGCGCTCTGCCGGCCACCAGGGCAGGATCTCGCGCGAGAAGGCGCCCATCGCCGCGGCCAGCGATGTGGGGACGCACAGATCGCCATAGCTCCAGGCCACCAGCAATCCGCGCGGCCGCAGCACGCGCGCGCACTCGGCGAAGAACGCCGGCCTGTCGAACCAGTGCAGGGCCTGGGCCACGCAGACCGCGTCGGCACTGGCGCTGGCCAGGCTGCAGCGTTCGCCGGGCTCCACCACGAAGCGCACATTGGTCGGTGCCAGCGCCTGCGCCACCTGCTCGGCGCTCGGATCGCTGGCGTGCACCGCCGCGAAGCGCCGGGCCAGCCCGCGCGTGGCCTGGCCGCTGCCGCAGCCGGGCTCCCAGGCCAGGTCCGTCGCGGGCGCCCGAGCGGCGATCCAGTCGAACAGCGCGTCCGGATAACCGGGCCTGGACTGCGCGTAGTCCTGCGCGACCGCGGAAAAATGATCCTTGAACGGCGCCGGCTTCATGCCGCCGCGCGACCCGGGCGCGCCCGCATCATGCCTTCCACACGCCGCTTCCCTGCGCGCACGGCTTCATGCGTCCGCCGGGCGCAGCAGCAGCCGCAGGTCCTCGCCGACGCGACGACCGTCGACCGTGCGCATGCGCAGGCTCTGCGCCATCTCGGTGAAGCCCAGCCCGCCGAACAGCGGCCGGGCCTTGTCGCCGAGCAGTACGGGCGCGACGTATAACAGCAGTTCGTCCACCAGCCCGGCCTTCAGCAGGGCGCCGGCCAGGGTCGCGCCGGTCTCCACGTGCGCCTCGTTGACGCCACGCTGCGCCAGCAGGGCCAGGACGGCCTGCAGGTCGAACATGCCGGAGGCCACCGGCACCGCGGCGCGGTCGGCCACCAGGTCGCGCGGCGGCTTGATGTCGGGCGCGTGCAGGTACAGGGTGGGCGCGTCGCCTTCGCGGACCTTGCCGCGCGCGATCGTGGCCAGGCCCGGATCCAGCACCACGCGCAGCGGCGGGACGAACTCGCGCACCTCGTCCAGGCGGACCGTCAGCGAGGGATCGTCGGCCAGCACGGTGCCGGCGCCGGTGAGGATCGCGCCGGCCCGCGCCCGCCAGCGCATCACGTCCGCGCGCGCGGCTTCGCCGGTGATCCACTTCGATTCGCCGTTGGCCATGGCGGTGCGGCCATCCAGGCTGCAGGCGAGCTTGACCCGCACCCAGGGCCGCCCGCGCTCGATGCGCGACAGGAAACCGACGTTGAGCTCGCGCGCCTGCGGCTCCATCAACCCGACCTCGACGGCGATGCCGGCTTCGCGCAGGCGGGCCAGTCCGGTCCCGTCCACCTGCGGGAACGGATCGCGCATTGCCGCCACCACCCGCGCCACGCCGGCCTCGATCAGCGCGGCCGTGCACGGACCGGTGCGACCGGTGTGGTTGCAGGGCTCCAGCGTCACGTAGGCCGTCGCCCCCCGCGCACGCGCACCCGCCGCCTGCAGCGCGAACACCTCCGCATGCGGCCCGCCCTGTCGCTGGTGCCAGCCCTCGCCCACCACCTCGTCGCCATGGGCGATCACGCAGCCGACCAGGGGATTGGGTTTGGTGGTCCAGGCCCCGCGTTCGGCCAGGCGCAGGGCGCGCGCCATCATCGCGTGGTCGGTGGCTGAGAACGTCACGCGGTCACCTCCTTGAGCCTCATCGGGAATCCCATGGTCATGCGCCGATAGCGCGCGGACGGCGCCTGCACGCGCAGGTCGGCGAGGAAAGCGCCCATGTCCTGCAGGCCGGCGAAGACGGTACGCGCGCCATCCCGGTCGTCCACCAGGATGCGCTCGACGCGACGACGCGACACGATCGCATCGATGGCGACCACGGACTCCAGGGCACGCGACTCGCGCAGGACGGCACCCTCATGCAGGAAGAGCGCGCCGCCCTCGAACCGCAGCCGGAGGCGCCCGACGGATGCCCAGCCATCGCGCTCGCGCCGCCACTCCTGCCAACCGCGCCAGAGCCCGATTTCCGCAGGCCAGGAGCAGCAGTCCCGTCAGCAACGGACTGTCGCCGCGATCCCATGCGGCCAGCGCCGCCAGGGGCGACAGGGAGGCCAGGCGCGCGCCCGGTCCGAGGTACCACTGCCGCCGCCACGCCTTGCGATCGTAGCGGTGGACCCGGTGCGTGCGGATCATCCCGCGTCAGCGCTTCTTGCCCTTGCCGGGCTTGCCGAACGGCACCACGTCGCCACCGCTCAGCAGCGGCAGCTGCCCTTCGCCCGGCAGCTCGCGCTCGAGCCGGTCGAGCTCTTCGCGGAAGTCGGTGATGTCCTCGAACGAGCGATACACCGAGGCGAAGCGCACGAAACCGACGTGGTCGAGCTTGCGCAGTTCCGCGATCACGAATTCGCCCACGCGCCGCGACGGCAGCTCGCGCTCGGTGGTCATCCGCAACTGGTGCACCACCGCGCGTACCGCCGCCTCCACCTGCTCCTCGGACACCGGCCGTTTGTGCAGCGCGCGGTCCATGCTGGTGCGCAGCTTGCGCGCATCGAAGGGCTCGCGCCGGCCATCGCCCTTGATGATCGCCGGCAGCTTGAGCTCGATCGTCTCCAGCGTGCTGAAGCGCTCGCCGCAGGCCTCGCATTCGCGCCGGCGGCGGATGGTCGCGCCGTCGTCGGACGCGCGCGAGTCGATGACCTTGGTGTCCTGGTGCTGGCAGAAGGGACAGTGCATCAGACGTCGGGATTCTGGATTCGGGATTCGGGATTCGGAAAAGCCGGGGTCCGGGATGCTGTTTCGAATCCCGAATCCCGGCCTTCAACGGACGAACGTCCGGTCATTCCGAATCCCCGCCTCTCAGCCATAGACCGGGAACCGCCCGCACTGGGCAGTGACCTGCTCGCGCACGCGCGCCAGCACCGTCTCGTCCTGCGGTGCGTCGAGCACATCGCAGATCCAGTTGGCCAGGTCGATGCAGTCCTGCTCGCCGTAGCCGCGCGTGGTCACGGCGGGGGTGCCGATGCGCAGGCCGGACGTGACGAAGGGCTTCTGCGGATCGTTCGGCACCGCGTTCTTGTTGACCGTGATATGGGCCTTGCCCAGGGCCTCTTCGGCCGCCTTGCCGGTGACCGGCTTGCCGATCATGTCCACCAGCATCAGGTGGTTCTCGGTGCCGCCGGATACGATCTTGTAGCCGCGCGCGATGATGGTCTTCGCCATCGCCTGCGCGTTCTTCACCACCTGCTGCTGGTAGCTCTTGAACTCCGGCTCCAGCGCTTCCTTGAACGCCACCGCCTTGGCCGCGATCACATGCATCAGCGGACCGCCCTGGATGCCGGGGAACACGACGCTCTGAAGCTTCTTGACGATCTCGTCGAACTGCTCGCCCGCACCCTCGCGCGAGGCGACGACGATGCCGCCTCGCGGACCGCGCAGGGTCTTGTGGGTGGTCGAGGTGACCACGTGCGCATGCGGCACCGGGTTGGGATAGACGCCCGCGGCGACCAGACCGGCCACGTGGGCCATGTCCACGAACAGCAGCGCGCCGATCTTGTCGGCGATGGCACGGAAGCGCGCCCAGTCGATCTTCTGCGAGTAGGCACTGAACCCGGCCACGACCATCTTCGGCCTGTGCTCCAGCGCCAGCCGCTCGACCTCGTCGTAGTCGATCAGCCCCTGGTCGTTCACGCCGTACTGCACGGCGTTGAACAGCTTGCCCGAGGCGTTGACCTTGGCGCCGTGGGTGAGGTGGCCGCCGTGCGCCAGCGACATGCCCAGGATGGTGTCGCCCGGCTGCAGCAGCGCGAAATAGACCGCCTGGTTGGCCTGCGAGCCCGAATGCGGCTGGACGTTGCCGTAATCGGCCCCGAACAGCTGCTTGAGGCGGTCGATGGCCAGCTGCTCGGCCACGTCCACGTACTCGCAGCCGCCGTAGTAGCGCTTGCCCGGGTAGCCCTCGGCGTATTTGTTGGTCAGCTGGCTGCCCTGGGCTTCCATCACCCGCGGGCTGCAGTAGTTCTCCGACGCGATCAGCTCGACGTGGTCCTCCTGGCGTTCGACCTCGGCGGCGATCGCCGCGGCGAGTTCGGGGTCGTAGCCTTCGATACGGGCAGCGCGGGAAAACATCGGGACTCCAGGGCGGTGGCGGACCTCGCGATTGTACCCCTCTGCCGCAGCCGGGGCCGCTCGCGGGGCAGAAGGAACGCTCCGTTCGAGGCGCCACCGGTTTCGGCCGCAAGCATTGGCCGATCGTCCGGCCCTGGCGATCGGGCCGCCGCCGGCAACACGGGCCGGCCCTGCCGACGCGGTTCGCGTGCCGGGCAGGCTACGGCCTGCCAGGGACACCCTGCTCGCTTCATGAAGGCTCGGGTACCAGTCGGAGCCTGCACGCGCCAGGGGCTCGGGGCGCCTGCCGGGCGCATGAACGCCCATCGTCGGCGACTCGGACGTTGAGCGCACGAATCACAATGCGCAACGAAAAAGGCGCGCCCCCTTCCGGAGACGCGCCTTCGGTGGGCATGGCCTGCGATCAGCGCAGGATCATGTCCACGATCAGGCCGGTGGCGATGGCGACCAGCAGCATGTCCCCGCGGTCGTCGCGCATCCAGCGGTGGCCACGCGGCGGGTGGCGCAGGCCATGGCCGTAGTAGTCGTTCACCACGTAGATCGGGCGCTGGTAGTGGTGGACATAGCCACCCCTCGCCCAGCGCGGCGGACCCACGTGCCGCGGCGCCGGGTGATAGTGGCGCACCACGGGCCGGTGGTGGACCACCACGGGCGCCCGCCAGCTGCGCGAGTAGCGGTCGTCGCGCCGGTGGTCCCGCCGCTCGTAGCGATGGTCGCGGCGGTCGTCGCGGCGCGCGTGGCGATGGTCGCGGCGGTGTTCCCGGCCTTCCCAGCGACGCTCATGCCGGTCATGCCCGCGACGGTCGTGGTCACGATGGCTGTAGCCGCCGCGGCGGTCGTTGTCGGCCATGGCAATGGCGGGCGCGGCGGCAGCGGCCAGCGCCAGCACCAGGGCGGTTCCCCACTTCAGTCTGCGGTTCATGCCTTCCTCCGATCAGAGCCGTCTGCATGCCAGCCGGCCTCGGAGGCAATATCGGCCGCGACTGCTGAACAGGTCCAGCCTGCAACCGAATTGCATCGGCAGGACACTCACGCGCGTTTAACGACTGCTCAGCCGGCCCGGGCCGCCGGGGGTGGCGCTATAATCCCCCGATCCCGTTCGAATCCGCCGGTCCGCGCCCCTGGTGCGGGTCTCGGCCGCTTGCAACCCGGAGCCCCCATGTCGTCGCAGTACATCTACACCATGAACCGCGTGTCCAAGGTGGTGCCGCCCAAGCGGCAGATCATCAAGGACATCTCGCTGTCGTTCTTCCCGGGCGCCAAGATCGGCCTGCTCGGCCTCAACGGCGCCGGCAAGTCCACGGTGCTGCGGATCATGGCCGGCGTGGACACCGACTTCGAGGGCGAGGCGCGTCCGCAGCCCGGCACCAAGGTCGGCTACCTGGAGCAGGAGCCGCAGCTGGACCCGGACAAGACCGTGCGCGAGGCGGTCGAGGAAGGCGTGGGCGAGGTCCTGCAGGCGCAGGCCGCGCTGGACGCGGTGTACGCCGCCTATGCCGAGGAAGGCGCCGATTTCGATGCGCTGGCCAAGGAGCAGGAGCGCCTCGAGGCCATCCTCGCCGCCGGCGACGCGCATACCCTCGAAAACCAGCTGGAAGTCGCCGCCGATGCGCTGCGCCTGCCGCCGTGGGACGCGAAGATCGGCAAGCTGTCGGGCGGCGAGAAGCGCCGCGTGGCGCTGTGCCGCCTGCTGCTGCAGAAGCCGGACATGCTGCTGCTCGACGAACCGACCAACCATCTCGACGCCGAGTCGGTGGAGTGGCTGGAGCAGTTCCTGGCGCGCTACACCGGCACCGTGGTGGCGGTCACGCATGATCGCTACTTCCTCGACAACGCCGCCGAGTGGATCCTCGAGCTCGACCGCGGCCGCGGCATCCCGTGGAAGGGCAACTACACCGAGTGGCTGCAGCAGAAGGAAGAGCGCCTCAAGCAGGAAGAGAACCAGGAAAAGGCCCGCCAGAAGGCGATCCAGAAGGAACTGGAATGGGCCCGGCAGAATGCCAAGGGCGGCCGTTCCAAGGGCAAGGCGCGCCTGGCACGACTGGATGAACTGCAGTCGGTCGACTACCAGAAGCGCAACGAGACCAACGAGATCTTCATTCCGCCGGGCGAGCGCCTGGGCACCAAGGTCATCGAGTTCAAGAACGTCAGCAAGAAGTTCGGCGACCGCCTGCTGATCGACGACCTGAGCTTCGTGGTTCCGGCCGGCGCGATCGTCGGGATCATCGGCCCCAACGGCGCGGGCAAGTCGACCCTGTTCAAGATGATCACCGGGCAGGAGAAGCCCGACTCGGGCACGATCGAGATGGGGCCGACCGTGCAGCTGGCCTATGTCGACCAGAGCCGCGACAAGCTCGAAGGCGACAAGACCGTGTTCGAGGAAGTGTCCGGCGGCCTGGACATCCTCAACATCAACGGCATCGAGATCCAGTCGCGCGCCTACATCGGCCGCTTCAACTTCAAGGGCCAGGACCAGCAGAAGCGCGTGGGTTCGCTCTCGGGCGGCGAGCGCGGCCGACTGCACATGGCCAAGACCCTGCTGCAGGGCGGCAACGTGCTGCTGCTCGACGAACCGTCCAACGACCTGGACATCGAAACCCTGCGCGCGCTCGAGGATGCCCTGCTGGAATTCCCCGGCAACACCTTCGTGATCTCGCACGACCGCTGGTTCCTGGACCGCATCGCCACGCACATCCTCGCCTTCGAAGGCGACTCGCACGTGGAGTTCTTCCAGGGCAACTATCGCGAGTACGAGGAAGACAAGAAGCGTCGCATGGGCGACGACGCGGGCCCGAAGCGGCTGCGCTTCAAGGCCCTCAAGTAAGGCAGGACCATGCTGCGGCGGGCCATCCGGACGGATGTCCCGCCCCCGCCGCAGCGACGCGGGAACCGGACGCGCGCTGCCTGGAAGGACGCGGACTCCCGGCCCGCTGTGCGCCGGTCCACACCAGGACCGGACGGAGGATGCGATGACCATCGAACACGCCAGCGATCTCGAAGGCCTGCGCCGCGCCGGCGCCCTGGTCGCATCGATCCTCGCCTCGATGCGCGAGGCAGCCGAACCGGGCGTGCGCTCGCGCGACCTGGATGCGTTCGGCGCCGGGCTGATGCGCCAGGCAGGCGCACGATCCGCGCCGCAGCTGACCTACGGCTTTCCCGGCGCCACCTGCATCAGCATCGACCGCGTGGTCGCGCACGGCATCCCCGACGGGACAGTGCTTCGCGAGGGCGACCTGGTGAACATCGATGTCTCGGCCGAACTGGACGGATACTTCGCCGACACCGGGGCCAGCTTCGTGGTGGGCCAGGCGTCGCCGGCGCAGCAGCGCCTGCTCGATGCCACCCGCGAGGCCCGCGACAGCGCGATCGCGCAGCTGCGTGCCGGCGACAGGCTCAACGGCATCGGCCGCACCATCGAGTCGGCCGCTTCGCGGCGCGGCTTCCGCGTGATCCGCAACCTGGGCAGCCACGGCGTCGGGCGCGCCCTGCACGAGGAGCCGGGGCACATCCCCGGCCACTATGTGGCCGGCGACGCGCGCAGGCTGCACGAAGGCCTGGTGATCACGGTCGAACCTTTTCTGTCCACGCACAGCCGCCAGGCGGAGGAAACCGGCGATGGCTGGTCGCTGGCCTGCCGCCGCGGCTACGCCGCCCAGTTCGAGCACACCGTGGTGGTGACCGCGGGTGCGCCCATCGTCGTGACCTGAAGCCGGAACGCGCATGCACTTCGCCGACAAACTCCGCGCCCGCTGGCGCGACGCCGACAGCCTGCTCTGCGTGGGCCTGGACCCGGATCCGGGCAGGTTCCCCGAGGCGCTGGTCGACGATCCCGACGCGCTGTTCACCTTCTGCCGCGACATCGTCGATGCGACCGCCGAGTTCGCCTGCGCGTTCAAGCCCCAGATCGCCTATTTCGCCGCACACAACGGCGGCGAGGCCGCGCTGCAGCGGCTGATCGCACACGCCAACGCCGTCCATCCGGACGTGCCGGTCATCCTCGACGCCAAGCGCGGCGACATCGGCAGTACCGCCGAGCAGTACGCGGCCGAAGCCTTCGATCGTTTCGGTGCCGACGCGGTTACGCTCAATCCCTACATGGGGCGCGATTCGGCCGAACCGTTCCTGCGCCGCGAGGACCGCGGCTGCATCTTCCTGTGCCACACCTCCAATCCCGGCGCGCGCGATTTCCAGGAGCTCGACGTCGGCGGGCAACCGCTTTACCAGCACATCGCACGCACCATCGCGCAGGACTGGAACGCGGCAGGCAACTGCGCCCTGGTGGTCGGCGCCACCTTTCCGGAAGAACTCGGCGTGATCCGGGGCATCGTAGGCGACATGCCGCTGCTGATTCCCGGCGTCGGCGCGCAGGGTGGCGACGTGGAGGCGGTGGTGCGCCACGGCGCGGGCGCCGACGGCACCGGGCTGATGATCAACTCCTCGCGCGGGATCCTGTACGCCTCCGCAGGCGCAGGCTATGCGGAGGCCGCCGCCGACGCCGCTCGCAGTCTGCGCGACGCCATCAACCGCGCCCGCTGAGCGTCGCGCGCGGGTCGGGGTTCCGGCGCTGCCTCAACGCGCCAGCCAATGCCGCGCCACCACCAGCGGGAAGCGCAGCCAGATCGCCGCCCAGACCGCGGCGCGGGTGGCACGTCCAACCTGTCCGGCCTCGAACTTGCGAAAGTAGCGCCACAGGCCGCGATGCTTGTGCCATTCCACGAACAGCGGCCGCGAGCGGCTCGACACGCCGCGCAGGTGCAGCACGCGCACTTGGTTGGCGACCGCGACCTGCGCGCCGGCCTGGCGCGCGCGCCGGCTCAGGTCGAGATCCTCGGCATGCAGGCGGTAGCCTTCGTCGAAGCCGCCGATGCGCTCGAACAGCGCGCGCGGCATCAGCATCAACGCCCCGGACACCGCTTCGACCGGCTGCAGGGCCAGCGTGTCGTCTGGCGCCACGCCAAGCTCGCGCGCGGACGGGTCCTGCAGCATCGCCGCGAAGACGGGATCGCGGCGGCGCGCGGCCAGGTCGCGCCGGCCGTGCTCGTCGACCAGGTCGGCCCCCAGCAGGCAGTCGCCCTCCAGGTCATCGGCCGTTTCGCGCAGGCGCGACAGTGCATCGGCTTCGAGCATGCAGTCGGGATTGACGAAGGCCAGCCACGGCGCGTCGCTGTCGTGCGCCCCTTGGTTGCAGGCCACCGAGAAGCCGGGATTGTCGGGATTTCCGATGAAGTGCAGGCGCGGATCGAGCGAGGCATGGCGCTGGACCAGGGCGAGGGTGGCGTCGGTCGAGCCGTTGTCCACGATGCGGATCTGGCGCACACCCTCGGCGGCACGCAACCGCGCCAGGCACTCGTCGATGGTGGTTTCGCTCTGGTAGGTGACCACGATGGCGGCGATGTCGGCGGCGCTGGACATCACGCCGCACCTTCCGGCGTCTCGGGGGCCGGCGCGCCGGTGTCGGCGGCATCGCCCTGCGCGGGAAACAACTCCTGCTGGCGCTGCGGCCCGCCGGCCTCGGCATGGCGCTGGCCGAGCTGCTCGCGCGTGGCGCGCAGCGGATCGTCCATCAGGAACAGCGCCAGCCGCGCGTGCCAGCCCGGCCAGCGCGCACCCAGCGCGTCCATGTCGCCGTCGGCCGGACCGCCCTCGCCGCCACGCGCGACGAAGGCGGTTTCGCACAGCACATTGCGCCAGCCCAGGCCGGACAGGCGCAGGCACAGGTCGATCAGCGCTGCATACCAGGAGCCATAGCTGGCCGTGTCCAGGCCACCCGCCTTTCGCCGCGCGCTGCCGCGCAGCAGCACCGCGTGCGCGACCGCGGCAGGCAGTTCCGGATGCAGCGGCGGCATCGCCGCGCAGGCGCGGGCGATCCGGCCGGCGTCGGCGGGCGCCGGCGAGATCTCGCCGATCCGCGGCCAGGCCGCCACCTCGCCGGCGTTGCACCAGGGCGTGGCGCTGGCGATCGAGGCATCGCGCGCGAAGCAGGCCGTCAGCTGCGTCGCCCAGCCGGGCGCCGGGATCGCGTCGGCGGCGAGCACGATGGCGTCGGCATCGCCGCAGGCGCTCAGCATCTGGTCGATGTGCGCGACCTCGCCCACGCGCCGCTCGCGCCGGGTGTAGTCGGCCTGCAGCGGCGTATGCGCCAGCCAGCGCTCGATGATCGCCAGCCCGCGCGGGCCGGCCTGCGCGTCGTCGGCGAGCCAGACGCGCGTGCCCGCCGGCGTGCCGGCGTCGAGCGCGGCCAGGCAGGCATCCAGCGCATCGTCGTCGGCGCCGACCGGCAGCAGCACCACAGGCACCTCAGCCATGCGCGTCCCCACACGCATCCACGCGCATTCAGTCCTGCGTGGCCCGGTTCAGGGGCTCCATCGCGCGGAAGCGGCGGCTGTACTCGTCGGTCAGGGTGCGCGCCTCGTTGACGTCGCGGATGATGGTCGGGGTCAGCAGGATGATGACTTCGGTGCGCGCGGTACTCGAGGTCTGGCGGCCGAACAGGCCGCCCAGGACCGGAATCCGGCTCAGCCCCGGAAACCCCGCCGAACCGCGACCAACCTGGTCGCGGATCAGACCGGCCAGCATCACCGTATCGCCGCTGCGCACGGCAGCTTCGGTCTTCATCTTGCGCGTGTCGATGCGGACGTTGCCGTTCTCGTCCGCGGTCGCCTGGTCTCCCGGTGTACTGACTTCCTGGACGATGTCGAGGAACACCATGCCGTCGCTGGTCACGCGCGGCCGCACGTTGAGGATAGTGCCCGTCTCCAGGTACTGGACCGAGGTGAAGCTGTTGTCGCTGCCCAGGATGGGGTTGACGCTGACGGTGGAGATCGGGATCCGGCTGCCGACGTTGAGCGTCGCTTCGGCGTTGTTGCGGGTCATGATCGAGGGCGACTGCAGTACGCGCAGGTCGGTCACCTCGTCCAGGGCGCTGATGATCGCGGCGGCGTTGCGGCCGAGGAAGGTCCACGACAGCCCGCTGCCGACGCCGCCGACGTTGGCACCGGTGACGTTCCCGGCGATCGCGCTCCAGGTGGTGCGCCGCTCCGCAGAGGGCAGGCCGGCATCGGTCACTGCGCGCTCGAAGAACCAGTTCACCCCGTAGCGCAGGTCGCCTTCGAGCACCACCTCGGCGATCTGCGCCTCGATATGAACCTGCAGGGGCATGACGTCGAGGCGCTCGACCACTTCCTTGATCGACTTCCACGCAGAGGGCGTGGTCCGCACAAGCAGCGCATTGGTCTCGTCCAGCGCGGACACGCCGACACGATCGCCTTCCACCTCCAGGGTAACGCCGCTGGCACCGCCACTGTCCCGGGTGAGCGAAAGCGAGCCGCCGCCCGTACCGCTCCCCATGCCATTGCCCGAGCCGCTGCCGCCCATGCCGGGGTCGGTGGACGACATCGCATCGCCGCCGTCGAACTTGGCGCCATCGCCGCCGGTGCCGCTGCCGATCGTCGCTGGCGTCAGCCCCGGCATCAGCGAAGGTGCGCCGTCGCCACCGCCCGAGCGGCCGGCGCTGCCGCCGAACACCTCGGCCAGGCGCTGCGCCAGGTCGCGCGCGCGGATGTACTTGAGCTCGTACGAATACAGGCGCGCACCGGCACCGGCGCTGTCGATGCGCTCGAGCCAGTCGCCGATATCGTCGAGGTAGTCGGGCTGCGGCGTGATCACCAGCACCGCGTTGGCGCCCTCCAGCGGCATGAAGCGGAACATGCCGGCCACCG
The DNA here is from genome assembly GCF_051162505.1 of Luteimonas campi. NCBI lineage: Bacteria > Pseudomonadati > Pseudomonadota > Gammaproteobacteria > Lysobacterales > Lysobacteraceae > Luteimonas > Luteimonas campi. The sequence continues at coordinate 14,441 of NZ_JBNWEM010000007.1, read as the reverse complement.
GCGACTTGCTCTGCTCGCCGAACACCTTCTCCAGGTCCGCGACCACGCGCGTGGCCTTGCCGCTCTGCAGCGGGAACACGCCCACCGACATGCCCGACAGCCAGTCCACGTCGAAGATCTCGATCGTGCGCAGGTAGTTCTCCAGTTCCACCCGCGAGCCGGACACGGTGATCGTGTTGCGGCCGTTGTCGACCGAGACGATGGCATTGGGGCGCGCGTAGGGTTCGAGCACCTTCTCCATCTCGGTGGCCGAGATGTAGCGCAGCGGCACCACCCGCACCTCGAAGCCGCGCGCGGCCTCCGCGCCGCCGGTGCGCGGCGCCACCGTGCCCGAAGGCAGGGCCGCGTCGGCCGGCACGATCTGGTACATGCCGCCGCTGTAGACCATTCGCGCGTTGTTGTCGGCCAGCGCACGCTCGAGCAGCACGTAGGCCTGGGCCGGGCTGACCGTGCGGGGCGTGGCCAGCGTCACCGTGCCCTGCACGCCGGGCGCGATGGTGTAGTTCTGGCCCAGCATGTCGCCGAGGATCGCCTTGACCACCGCATGCAGCGGCTCGCCCTCGAAGTTGAACGAGGCCTCGCCCGTGCTGCCGCCGAGGTTTGGCGGCGAGGTGGCGGCCACGCCCTGGTTGATCACCTGGCCGCTGCCACGGCGGATCTGCGCACGCGGCCCCTCGTCCTCTTCCAGCGGCGCGACCGCGACATCGGGCTGCCCGGGCGTGGCCTCAGCTGGCGGCCGCGGCTGGCCGCGCGACAGCGTGGGCGGCGGCATCGAGGCGCAGGCGGCCAGCAGCACCGACAGGCAGGCCGCAGCGACGGATTGGCACAGGGATCTCGAAGTCATCGGCGCAGTCTATTGGTTCTCGTTGACGGGCTGGGCCGCACGCGCCCGGTCTTCCTGGCGCAGCCGGGCGCGGCGCTCCTCGATACGGCGGCGGATCATCTCCACCTGGTCCTGCGCCGCCTGCTGCTGGGCCGCGGCGGGCGCGGCCTCCGCCGGCGCCGCAGCGTCGGCAGCCGCATCGCCCTTGCGCGCGGGCTGCGCTCCGCCGGTGCCGCGCGCGGCGGCCGGCGTGACGGCTTCGGCCGTGGCGCCGGGGGCCGCAGCGCTGGCGGCGGACGCCGCTGGCTGCCCCGCCATCGGCGTCGGGGGCTGGCCACCGGTTCCGTCGAAGACCCGGAGATCCAGACTGCGCTCGCCCTCGGCCCCGGCGAACACCGCCCTGCGCGCCTCCACCGACTGCAGCACCCAGCCGGGCGCGGTGGCGGGCGCGTCGCCCAGCTTCACCCGCAGCGGCTCGCCGCCAGCAGCCGGCTGCAGGATCACCATCTGCAGGCCGGGCGTGCGCAGCACGCTGCTGAGCACGTAGTCGAAATCGTTGCTGGCGCCCTCGGCCTCCCCCATCGGATCGATCACGAAGGGCTGCGGACGGCGATTGTCGGTGAACAGCGGGCGCGCGCCGATGTCGCCGTACTGCGTCAGCGGCCCGAGCCGCTCCTGTCCCGGCGCCGTGGCCTCGGGCAAGGCCTGGCGCAGCGAGGGATCGTCGTCGAGGCGATCGATGCTGCCGCCCATGCCGAACATCGCCAGAAGCCACACGCACATGGCCCAGCCGGCCAGGCCGGCGAGCATCCAGGTGCGCGCGCCGATGTCTTCAGCGCGCATCGGCCGCACTCGCTGGAGTCGCCGGCTGCAGGTAGCCGTACAGGTCGAAGCTGGCGTCCACGCCGCCGCCGCTGCCTTGGTTGCCGCTGAACTGGTAGCGCTGCGCCAGGATGTTGAGGTTGTCGATGAACAGCCGCGGCGAGCCGCTCTCGAGCGAGTGCAGGACAGTGGCCAGTTCGGCGTTGCCGCAAGTCAGCCGCACCTGCACGGTGGCGCGGGGGAAGCGTTGTTCGCGGGTGTCGTTCATCGGCTGGCGGTTGCTGATCGCGCAGCTGCGGTTGCCGGGGCTGGCCTGGGCCACCGCCTGCTCCAGGCGCTGCACCAGGGCCGAGGTGGCCAGCTGCACGTTGCCCTCGGCCATGAAGCCCGGCGCGCTGCCGGCGGCCGCGCGTGCGGCCTCGAGCCGTTCGCGTACCTCCGGCGCCTGCTGCAGGCCGGTGCGCGCACGCAGGTCGCGCTCGCGCAGGCCTTCGATCCGGGCATTGGTCTCCAGCAGCGGCACCGTCCACCACGGGTGCACCAGCAGCAGGTAGGCGAGCGCCAGCAGGCCGGCAAGGATCGCCAGCGCCAGCCACCGGTCGCGGCTAGTGACCTCCGGCTGCATCCGTGGCCTCTGCGGCAGGCGCGGCGGGTGCCGGGCGCGGTTCGGCCACGGTCAGCGTGGCGGTCAGGGTGAAGCGGTCCATGCGGGTGCGCGGGTCGGGCTGCAGCGCGCCGGACAGGGTCGGCTCGGACCAGAGCGACGAACCCTGCAGCCGGCCGACCAGGGCCGAGGCCTCCCGACTGAGGCCGATCAGCAGGATGCGGTCGCCTTCGACCGACAGTTTTTCCAGGAAGGTGTCGTCCGGCAGGCGCCGGGCCAGCTCGTCCATCACCTCGACCATCGTCGGCCGCCCGGCGCGCGCCGCGCGCAGGAAGGCGCCCCCTTCGATCAGGTCGACCAGCTGGCGCCGCTCCAGCGAGGCGCTGCGCGCGCGCTCGACTTCGGCCTCCACCTGGGCGGCGAAGAACTCGGCCGCCGCCTCGCGATTGGCCAGCATCTGCCACATGCCCGCGGCCAGCGCCAGCACCGCCACCAGCAGCAGCACCAGGTTGCGCCCGCGCGCGGGATCCTCGCGACGCCGGCGCGCGGCGCCGCTGGCGAGGTTCACGCCGAGCGGCGTGCCGTCGGTCTCGGCCACATCGACGCCGGCCAGGGTGGGCGCCAGCGGCCCCAGCGCGGCCACCGCCGCCTCCAGCGTGGCGCGCGGCACCACCACCAGCTCGGCCTCGAGCTGGTCGCCGCGGCGCCCGAGCGCTCGCGCGTCGTAGCTGACATCGGCCGCGGAGAACGGGGTCTGCCGGTCGATCTCGAAGCCCAGCACCTCGCGCAGCCGTTCTCCAGCCGCGGCGGGCAGGGTCAGCCGCCGGCGCAGCACCGCGCTGCCGGGCAACAGCAGCCAGCGCGGAACCCGCGCCATGGCCGGCGACAGCAGTCCGGCCAGCGGGTCGCCCGGGTCGGCGCCGCCGGGAGGCACCGGGATATGCGCCAGCGTGCGCAGCTGGTCGCCGCGCCACAGCGCCAGCTGCAGCCCCTCCTCGGCCGGTTGCAGCAGCAGGCGCTGCGGCGACAGCCCGAACAGGTCGCGGATCCGGGCCGGCAGCCAAGCCGCCAGCGAGCGCGTCCACCACTGCCGGAAGCCGCGCAGGCGCGGCCGCAGCGAGCCGTCGACGCGGCCCAGCCCACCGCGCAGCCCCGAGGGCGTGTCCACGGATTGTTCGACCACGGCCATCATCGCGGTGACGCGCCCTCCTCCCATCTCATGACGGTGAATGCCGATCCGGGCACGCCGCTGGGCCCCAGCCGGATCACGGCGCGCAGGACGGATTCGCGCCCGTCCTGGAGCCGTGCAAGGCTGTCGATACTATACGTGCCGCTGCCAGCCCCCACGAACGAGGCATCGCCCTGCTGCGGGGGGCGTTCACGACCGGCCAGCACGGCGGCCGCATCCACCCCCATCGAGGTCAGCACCGCGGACGTGGCGAAGCGCGCATCGGCCACCGGCAGGCCGCTGTAGATGGTGAGGTGCGGGGCCAGGCGCGCGTACAGCGCCGGGGTCATGCCAAGCACCTGCTCCACTTCGGCCACCGTCTCGAACGGCGCATCCTTGGCGCCCCAGGCCAAGCCTGCGGCCGCGTACTGGGGATCTTCCGCACCCCCCTGGGCCTGGGTGAGGTCGTCGGCATCGCGCCAGTCGACGATGGCAGCCGCCAGCGCATCGGCCTGCTGCGGCTCGGCACCGACCACCCGCATCAGCGACGAGAGGCTGGCGGCATCGGCGGCGTTGAGATCGAGCTTGCCGGACTCGTCGACGATCCGTACCTCGACCTCCGCCCCCGCCAGCCGCGTGCGATAGGCGCGGCCATCGGGCAGCCACTGCAGGCGCGGATCGGGCACCGACACGCGCGTGGCGGCGTACTCCAGGCCGGCGCGCGCCGCCTGCGCGGCGACCAGCCCGCTGCCCAGGGTCCGGCCCTGCAGGTACTCGGTGCGCGCGGTCATCGCGAAGGCGCCGATCAGCGCGGCCAGCAGCGCGATCAGCCACAGCACCAGGATCAGCGCGGCACCGCGCGCGGCAGGAGGCGACCGGCGATTCACGGCACCATCCCGCCCATGCGCTGGGGCAGCATCACCACCAGCGGCGGCCAGGTTCCGCCATCGCGGCTGGCCAGTTCCACCGACACCTGCAGCGGCAGCATGTCCACCTGCTCCCAGGTGTCCGTCCACTCGCCGAGGAGGCCGTCCTCGCCCAGGCCGCGGTAGCGGAAGCGGGCATCCGACAGGTCAGGCACCAGGGTCTCGGGCGGACGCGCGTCGCGGTCCTCGATGGTGCCGCCGCCGATGGTCATCGCGAACGACACGGCCAGGCGCGAGCCGGCCTCCCCGTCGAGCACCGCGACATCGTGCAGGTGCGGCCCGCCGCGGCCGAGGTAGTCGGGCAGGTCGGCGACGAAGCGCATGCGGTCGGGTTCGCCGATGAAGCGGATCAGGCGGCCGGTGTCTTCGTCGATGGCGAAGGCGATCGGCGTGGCCGAGGCCAGTCGGCGGCGCAGGAAACCATCGACCGCGCGCATGCGTTCGCTGCGCGCGGCGATCACCTCGCCGCGCTCCACCGTGGCGGTGGCCGCGCGCAGGGTGGCGAAGGCCAGCGCCAGCCCCAGGGCCAGCAGGGTGGTCGCCAGCAGGATCTCGATCAGGGTGAATCCACGCTGCCGATGGCGTACGGCCACCATCGCACCAGCGAGGCCACACTCCCGGCGGGCGCCAGTGAACCGCCTATCGGCGAGGCGGCTTCGCTGCGTGACCTTGGGCTCCAGGACGATCATCCCGACAACCCCGACGGATCCGGCTGCACCAGCCGCAGCGTGTCCAGCCGCAGGCGCTCGCGCGGCCCCCCTTCGCCCCAGCTCACCTCCAGCCGCAGCTGCAGCAGTTGCGGCGCGTAGGGATCGGCGGGCTGCGCGGGCGGCCGCTCACGATCCACGTACGGCGCCACGTCCAGCACCCAGCGATAGCGACCCGCCTCGAACTCGCCGTCGCGGCGGCCCGGCACCAGCACCTCGCCCACGCCCACCTGGTCCAGCAGCGACTGGGCGTGCAGCACCGCCCGGCCGCTGTCGGCGGCCCAGCGCACCTGCCGCGTGCCGCCCGACAGCGTGCCCAGCAGCAGGCTCAGCGCCAGTCCCAGCACGGCGAAGGCGACGATGATCTCCAGCAGCGAGTACCCGCGCTGGGCGCGGGCCGGGCGGGCGCGCGGCTGCTGCACGGCGCGCAACCGTGCGCGGCGCGCGGCTCCCGCCGTGCATGCACCCGGGGCACTCATCGCGTTGCCTCCGAACGTCGCAGGCTGACCTCGCCGGTCAGCCAGGCCACGTCGATGTTCCAGGCCGCATCGCGCACGCGCAGCTGCACGCGGCCGCCGGTGGAGGCGCCGTCGGCAAAGAACACGATGGCCCCGACGCCCTCGTCGGGCTGCACTTCGCGCGCGCCGGTGAAGTGCACTTCGAGCGAGCGGGGAATCTCGCCGCCGTGACCTTCCGCGCCCTGCCAGACACGCGCGCGCGGATCGACCGTGAACTGCTGCGTGCTGCCCGTTGCGATCGCGCGGGTGCGCGCGAATCGCAGCTGCGCGGCCAGTTCACGTGCGCTGGAACGCAGCTCCATGCGATCGAATCCGCCGGTGAGGATACCGGCGGCCATCAGGCCGGTGGCGGCGATCAGCGCGAGCACCAGCAGGATCTCGAGCAGCGACATCCCGCGCTGCGGCGCAGCGCGGTGCCGGGCACTTGGCCGCCTCCTCACCCAGAGCGCCTTCAGTCGTTGCGGATGTCCGCGTCGACGCTGTCGCCGCCGGGCTTGCGGTCGGCGCCATAGCTGACGATGTCGTAGGGGCGGCCATCGCCCGGAGCGCGATACTCGAGCGGCGTATTCCACGGATCGCGGAGTTCGGCTTCCTTCGCGTACGGCCCCAGCCAGCCCACGCCGTCGCCGGGCTGGGTCACCAGCTGGTCGAGCGACGCCGGCAGCCTGCCGGTATCCATCTCGAACTGGCTCACCTTGTCGGCGAGGGTCTGCACCTGCGCGCGCGCCAGGTTGACGCGTGCGCGATCGCCGCCACCCAGGATCCGCGTGGCCGCGAACGCGACGATGCCGCCGATCAGCACCACCACCAGGATGATCTCGATCAGGCTGAATCCGCGCTGCGAGGCACCAAACGGCTTCACCCCAATGATGCCGTCGCCACGGCTGACACCAGTGAATCGCCCGCCAGCAAAGCGCTCACGCCACCGTCCACCAAACGACTTCTCCCCGATGATGCCGCTGCCACCGCCGACGTCGATGACAAGCGCCCGGTCGTGCTCGCCGCGCCCTCGGCCGCCCACGCCCCGCCTCACCTGGAACCGTCGATTACCCATGTTCATTCCTCCATTTCATTGCGAATCCATCCGGCTGCAGGCGGCACCTAGCCGATCACGCTGGTCAGGTCGTAGACCGGCACCAGCACCGCGAGGATCACCGCCATCACCACCAGCGCAAGCACCATCGTCACCGCAGGCACCAGCGCGGCCAGCATGCGGTCGAGCGCCTGACCGGTTTCCTGCTCGAAGGTGTCGGCGGTCTTGAGCAGCATCGCATCGAGCGCGCCGGACTCCTCGCCGACCTGCACCATCTGCAGCGCCAGCCGGGGAAAGCGCTTGCCCTTGCCCAGCGCCGCCGACAGGCCGATGCCGTTCTTCACGTCCTCGGCCGCGGCTTCGACATCGCCGGCGAGGACCCGGTTCCCGACCACGGTCCGCCCGATCCCCAGCGCCGACATCAGCGGCACGCCGTTGCGCAGCAGGGTACCGAGGGTCCGCGCGAGGCGCGCCGTTTCCAGCCGGGCCATCATCGGCCCGACCAGCCGCTGCCGCAGCAGCCACCCATCGAAACGCGTGCGGAACGCCGCGTCGCGCAGTCGCCGGTCCAGCCACCACAGCGCCAGTGCCGGCACGGCCAGCAGCACGATCCACCAGTCGCGCACGAACATGCCCAGCGCCAGCACGATCTTGGTGAACAGCGGCAGCGGCGCGTCCAGGCTCTCGTACATCGCCGCGAACTGCGGTACCACGTAGCCGAGCAGGAACATCATCGACAGGCCGACCATCGCCAGCAGGATCACCGGATAGATCAGGGCGTTGACCACGCGGCCGCGCAGCAGGCGGCTGCGCTCGAGGTAATCGGCCAGGCGCTGCAGCGTCTCCTCGAGGCTGCCGCCCGCCTCGCCGGCCCGCACCATGTTGATGTACAGGCGCGAGAACGTGCCGTGCTGGCGCTCCAGCGCGCCCGACAGCGTGCTGCCGCCGCGCACCGCGTCGCGGATCTCCGACACCGTGCGCTTGGCGGCCGGCTCTTCCGGCAGCTCCAGCAGGATGGTCAGGGCGCGGTCCAGCGGCTGCCCGGCGCCGAGCAGGGTCGCCAGCTGCTGCGTGAACTGCACCAGGCGCTGGCCGGCGAACGGCTTGGACCGCAGCAGCGAGCGCCACGAGGTGCCGCCCGCATCGCTGGCCAGCCGCGTCTCCACCGGCAGGTGGCCCTGCTCCTGCAGCCGCAGCGCCACCTCGGCGTCGTTCGCGGCCTCCATCTGCCCGTCCAGGGTCTCGCCGCGGCTGTTGAGCGCCTTGTAGCGATACAGAGGCATCAGCGGAAGCAATCGCGCATCGGGGAACCGGCACCGTGGACGGCCCGCCCCAGGCCGACCGTGATCGCGCCTGCGGCGCCAGGCCGCCAATCCTGCAATAGCCTATGCCGCGCGCGGGACGACAGACGCGATGCCGTGCACGCAGCGGCGCAGGCGCCGAGATGCGTCTGGCCCCACCGCGGCGACACGGGGTGCGCTGGCGGCATCGGGGCGGGCGTCGCGCGCGTGCTCATGCCTCCTCCGTCACCCGCAGCACTTCCTCGATCGTGGTCACGCCGGCCATCGCCTTGGCCAGCCCGTCCTCGTACATCGTGCGCATGCCGTGCTGGCGCGCGAGCTGTTCGAGTTCGCCCATGCCCGCATGGCGCATCACCGCGCGGCGCAGTTCGTCGTTCATGACCAGGAACTCGACGATCGTAGTGCGGCCGAGGTAGCCGGTGGGCGCGATCGCCGAGCCGCGCGGGCGGTACAGGAAGATCTCGCCCTCGGGCTGGAAGCGGCGCAGGCCGAACTTCTCGATCTCCTCGGGCGAGGCCGGGTACTTCTCCGCGTGCGTGGGCTCGAGCCGGCGCACCAGGCGCTGGGCCAGGATGCCGTTGACGGTCGAAGTCAGCAGGTAGTCCTCCACGCCCATGTCGAGCATGCGGGTGATGCCGCCCGCTGCGTTGTTGGTATGCAGCGTGCTGAGCACCAGGTGGCCGGTGAGCGCGGACTGGATGGCGATGCGCGCGGTCTCGAGGTCGCGCATCTCGCCGATCATGATGATGTCCGGATCCTGGCGCACGATGCTGCGCAGGGCGTTGGCGAAATCCAGCCCGATCTGCGGCCGCGCCTGGATCTGGTTGATGCCTTCGATCTGGTATTCGACCGGGTCCTCGACGGTGATGATCTTGACGTCCGGCGTGTTGAGCTTGGAGAGCGCGGTGTACAGGGTCGTCGTCTTGCCCGAGCCGGTGGGGCCGGTCACCAGCAGGATGCCGTGCGGCTGTTCGAGCACGCGCTGGAACTGCGGCAGGAAATCGCCGGTGAACCCAAGCCGACCGAAATCGAACACCACCGTCTCTCGGTCGAGCAGGCGCATCACCACGCTCTCGCCGTGCGCAGTCGGCACGGTGCTCACGCGCAGGTCCAGCTCCTTGCCCTGCACGCGCAGCATGATGCGGCCGTCCTGCGGCAGGCGGCGCTCGGCGATGTTGAGCTTGGCCATGATCTTGATGCGGCTGATCACCGCGGCGGTGAGATTGCTGGGCGGGCTCTCGCCCTCCTCGAGCACGCCGTCGATGCGGTAGCGCACCTTGAGCCGGTTCTCGAACGGCTCGATGTGGATGTCCGAGGCGCGCAGCTCCACTGCGCGCTGGATGACAAGGTTGACCAGGCGGATCACCGGCGCCTCGCTGGCGAGGTCGCGCAGGTGCTCGACATCGTCCATGTCGGCGCTGCCCTCGCCGTCCGCGGTTTCGACGATGGCGCCCATCGCGCTGCGGCCCTGGCCATGCCAGCGTTCGATCAGGTCGTCGATTTCCGATCGCAGCCCGACCGCAGGCTCGATCGCCCGCCCCGTCGCCAGCCGCACCGCCTCCAGCGCGTAGCCGTCCTGCGGATCGGCCATCCACAGCACCAGCCGTCCGCCCTGCTCGCCGATCGGGCACAGGTGGAACTGCCGCAGGAAGCGTGCGCTCAGCGTGGGGGCGTCGGCAAGTTCCGGCGGCTCCCCCGGCATGTCGCGGGCAGCGAGCAGGCGCAGGCCCAGCGCACTGGCGCAGGCCTCGGCATGGTCGCGTTCGGACACCAGGCCCAGGCGCGACAGCAGCGGCAGGATGCCGCCGCCGGTTTCTTCCTGCAGGCGGCGCGCACGCGCCAGGTCCACTTCCTTGAGCTGCTGGCGCTCCAGCAGCGCAGCGACGATGCGGTCCTCCGCGTCCTGCGCCACGGACTCGCTGACGGGAGGATCGGGGATCGCGTTCACGTTCGGCATCCGTCGGGGGCCACGACTTTAGCAGCTTGCGCCGGCCGCGCCGCAGGATCCGGCCGCCCGACAGAACGGGTTCACGATCGTGCGATCGGCTGGAAAGCCCCCGCTTCCGGCCGACCGCTGAAAAGCAGGAGCCCCGGCGCGGGCCGGGGCTCCTGTGCAGCGCAATGCCGCGGTCAGTTGTGGCGGGCCTGCAGGCGCACGTTGCTGTAGGCGCGGGTGCCCACCAGCTTGATGTAGTACGTGCCCGTCTGCGGCGCGTTGATCCGCACCGTTTCGTTGTTGCCGGGCCGCGCCGAACGGAAGTCGGCATCGGCATCGGTGGGCTCTTCATCGAAGCTGACCAGCAGGGTCACATCGCCGCTGCCGCCCGTGGTGGTGACGCTCAACGGACCCCGTGCACCGGCCGGCACGGTGATGCTGTAGAGCGTTTCGCTACCCGCCGTGCCGGCGAGTCCGCTGACGGCCACGCCATTGACGATCGGGGTCGCGTCCGGCGCGCAGTCCACCTCGCAAGGCGGCTCGATCGCCTTGGCCACGGCGGCAGCGGCATTGACGATGCCGGCGCCGATCGGCTGCGAGGCCGAGGGCGCCACGGCGAACGGCGTCGCGGTGTCCTGGAGGATCTCCAGCACTTCGGCCGGGCTGAGCAGCGGCAGTTCCGCATCCAGGCGCGCGCCCTGCATCAGCGCGACCACGCCGGCCACGTGCGGTGCCGCCTGCGAGGTGCCCGCCGAGCCGCCGTAGCCGCCATTCGAGCCGTCCGGCGCGATCTCGTCGGCCGGCATCGGCTCGGTGTCGCTGGGATTGACCGCCTGCCAGATGAAGCCGTCGTAGATCTGGGTGCCGCCGCTGCCGTCGTTGGCGTAGACGCCGCCGCCGGGCGCCGCGATCTCGATGCCGTCGCCGTAGTTGGAATAGTAGGCGCGGCGGCTGGTGACGCCGTTGGAAGCCACGGTGATCACGCCCGGGCAGTTGCCCGGCGAGTAGCCGGAGGTGTTGGCGTTCTGGTTGCCGGCAGCGACCACGACCACGGCGCCGAGCGCATTGGCCTGGGCGATGGCGTCGGCCTCGTAGGCGGTGCAGGCGCCGGAGCCGCCCAGGCTGAGATTGATGACGTGCGCCGGGTTCTCGTTGATCGGCATGCCCTCGACCTCGCCACCCGCGGCCCAGACGATCGCGTCGGAGATGTCGGTGTCGTAGCCGCCGCAGTGGCCGAGCACGCGGATCGGCAGGATGTTGGCGTTGTAGGCCACACCGGTCAGGCCGACGCCGTTGTCGGTCGCCTGCGCACCCGCGGTGCCGGCAACATGGGTGCCGTGCCAGGAGCTGTAGCGCTGCTGGCAGGTTTCCGCGCCCGGATAGCCGATGGTCCAGTCGCCGAGGTCCCAGCCGCCGGGCACGCGGTCGTCGGTCTCGCGGCCGGAGACGAAGGCGTCGGAGATGAAGTCGTAGCCGGCATCGGCGAGCGAGGTATCGACGTCCGGGTGCGCGGAGATGCCGGTGTCGAGCACGGCGATGGTGATGCCGCTGCCGTCGGCCAGGTCCCAGGCCGCCGGGACGTTGGCGCCGCCGCGGTTGGGGCCGCCGTCGAAGGTCGCGCCGCCGTCGGGCGCGCGCATGTGCCACTGGTATTCCTGGAACAGCGGGTCGTTCGGCACATAGGCCGGCTGCACGTCGGGCATCCGCGCGATCTGGCGCAGGCGGTCGGGGCGCACCGACACGACGTTCGGATCGGCCTGGAGCTGGCGCAGCAGCGCGTCGGCTTCCACGCGGTCGAGGCTGCGCGAGAGTTTGATCAGCTGCTGGCCGCCGCTCAGCGTGCGCAGGTGGCTGGCGCTCACCGCGCGGCTCTTGGCCAGCGCCGAGCGGTTCACCGCGCGGTTCATCGCGGCGACGCCTGCGTTGCGGTCGGACTTCTCGCGCGTACCGTCGCGATACTGCACCACGAAGCGATGGAACAGCTGCTGGTCGCCGAGGCTGGCAGACAGGTTGGCCGTGTCCGTCCCGAACTTCGGCTTCTTGGCGGCGGTGGCACCCGTCGCACCGATGGCGGCGATGACCGCGATGGCCAGGGTGCAGGGAAGGATGTTGCGCTTGCTCATGTGATGCCCTCTCTCGACGAAATGGATCGATTCGCATGGGACGACGCGGGCGGGTCCTCCGCGCGCGCCGCAGTCACCGTCTCAAGCTGGAGCCGCCCCCGCGGCTGACGGATGCGCACTGCGCACCGCGGGGACCGTGTTTCCTTGCGACGGGAGCGCCACCGGCGCTCCCGCCCGGTGATCACCAGCCGAAGCCGGCGCCCACGCCCACCGACTTCTCGTCGCCGCTGAACGCGCCGCCGATGGTCAGGGTCGCCCGATCGCTGATCGCACGCTGGTAGCCCAGCGACAGGGCGCTCTGCCCGCCTTGGAAGCCGACGCCGACGCCAACCCGGTTCGGGGTGCGGATGCCGGCCGCGCTGGTGGCCATGTTCAACATCGCCGCGCCCATCGCGCCCTGACGGTCGATACGACGGTCCTGGTCCGTGAAGCGCTGCTCGAGCTCGGTCTGGTAGGCCGAGAAGCTGTCCGACCAGGCGTCGAACTTGGCGTCGGTATAGGCGTTGGCGGTGCTCACCGCCTGGGTGGCCGTGGACTCCAGCTGGGCCACGTTCACCGCATCCGTCGCCTGGGTGCCGGCGGCCACGTTGGTGACCTGGCGTTCGGCCCCCGCGGCGCCCACCGACACGCTGTTCGCGCGGTCGGCGACCGATCCGTGGCCCAGGGCGACGGCGTTGGCGGCGGTGGCGGTGGCGCCGTCGCCGATCGCGGTCGCGGTCGGCTGCGTGGCCACAGCGCCCTGGCCTACGACCACGGCAGTCGCGGCACTCGCGGCCGGCGCCCCTGTCTCGGCGCCACTCGCAGCGGGCACAGGGGTGGGAGCGGCGACATCGGCCGCCGCATTGCCGAGCCGGCGGCTGGCCGAAGCAGCGGCGGACTGGCCCGCCGACGCCGTCGTCCCGCCCTCGAGCGCGGTCAGGCGGCTGTCGAGCACGCTGATCTGCGCATCCACTGCACCGAAGGCGTCGCCGACACTGAAGTAGGTGCTGCCCTGGATCATGAAGGCCGGCGCCGACACCGTGCCGAAGGCGGTGACCTCGGAACCGCCGCCCAGCGCCTGCGCCGTGCTGTCGAGCGCGCCATGCAGCTGGCCGCCGGTCACCGCATCGGTGCCGCCGGCGACCACGCGGCCGTCGGCCACGTTGGTGATGCGGCGCTCGTTGCCTTCGCTGCCGACCGACACCGCGTTCGCCTCGTCTGCGATCGAGCCCTGGCCCAGCGCGACGCTGTTCTCGGCAGTGGCCGACGCCCCCGAGCCGAACGAGGAGGAGAAGTTCGACAATGCGACTGCGTTGCGACCGACCGCCACCGTGGCGACGCCTGCCGCATTGGTGAAGGCACCCACGGCGGTGGAGAACACGCCATTGGCCGTGGCGCCCGAGCCGACGGCAACCGCCGCCGAGCCCCAGGCCACGCCGTTCGGTCCGAGCACGACCGCCCCATCGCCGACCGCGGTCGCCGACGTGCCGAGCGCCACCGCGTACTGGCCGCTGGCCGAGGCATTGAAGCCCACCGCGGTGGCCTGCGGCGCCAGCGCGAACGCGCCGCTGCCGTAGGCCGAAGCGCCCTCGCCCACCGCCGATGCCGATTCGCCAGCCGCCGTGGCGTACTCGCCTTCCACGTAGGCGGCGCTGTCGCTGCCCGCGCCACCGCTGGCGGCGAAGTAACGGGTGTGCTGCGTCGCGCCTTCCAACTGCCCGACCGTCGCGGCGTCGCTGGCGGCGACGCCGTCGGTGACGTTCACGATCCGGCGCGTGGCCGGATGCGTGCCGCCCGTCCCGTTGCCGACCGACACCACGTTGGCCTCGGTGGCGCGCGAACCCGCACCCAGGGCCACGCTGCTGGCGCCATTGGCCCATGCGCTCAGGCCCACCGCCGTGGCGTTCACGCCTGCGCCGTAGACATAGGCGTCGCGGCCGATCGCCGTGCCGCCAGCCGTCGTCGCCCACGCCAGCTGGCCCACCGAGGTGGCGTTGTCGGCCGTGGCCCAGGACGATCCGCCCAGCGCGGTCGCGTTGAGGCCGGTCGCATTGGAACCGGTGCCGAGCGCCGCCGAGGCGTTGCCGCTGGCGGTGGAGGAGTTGCCTACCGCCGTGGCGCTGGTGCCGCTGGCCTCGGCCGCAATGCCGACCGCCGTCGTGCGGGTGTTGCTCGCGATCGCGCCATAACCCAGGGCGGTCGCGAAGTCGGCGGTCGCCTCCGAGAAGCCGCCCAGGCTGGTCGTCGCCAATCCCGAGGCGGTGCTGCTGTAGCCGACCGCCGTGGCCTGCAGCCCGTCGGCCGTGGCCGCCGCACCGGTGGCGGTGCTGAACGCGCCGTTGGCCTGCGCACCCGCGCCGAACGCACTGGCGGCCTGCGCCGAGGCTGTCGTGGTCTGGTCGAGCAGCACCGCGCCCGTGTCCGGATCCTCCACGTACAGGCTGCCGCCCACCGCCGTCGCGCTGTCGGCCGTCGCCGTGGCGTTGTAGCCCGAGGCCGTC
>NZ_JBNWEM010000006.1:0-230865 GCF_051162505.1 Luteimonas campi | reverse complement strand
CGACGAGCTGCGGAGCGAGGCCCTGGCACTGGCTTGAGCGGCGCGCCTCAAGACAGTTGCTGAGTTAAGCCGACTTGCGTAGTGGAGCCAAACACATGGCAAGCTCTTTCTGCCATGTGTTTGGTGTAACGAAGCAAGTTCGGCTTGAACGAATTGTTAGGGCGCAAGGCCCCGCTACTTGACCTTTGTAAGCTTAACCTTCTTGTCGCCACCCTTTCGCTGGCGAAAAATTTCGATTCTGTAGTGCTGCGGGATCGGCAACTCGGGACGGCGGGGAGTTCTTGGCTTGGGTTGGCGCACGGGCTCTTCAACTTCTTCGCACGGCTCCCAGAACTCGTCCGACATGGGAAGCTGCTCGGGATGTCGTGGGGCTTTGTCTAAGCTTGTCGCGAGATCTCTCAGCAGTTCTGGCGAGTTTGCGACCTCTTGACCCCAGCGGTCTTGGATCTCAGCTACCGCCTGGTCGGATGTGAGTTGGCCGCGTTGAACACGATCAAAGAGATTCTTAAGGTAATAGATTTCCCCGCCGCTTTGCTTCGAGTTGCCTCGCACGCTCCCGCAGCCAAAGCGTTGTTTTGCTTGGTCAAAGAGCGCATTCGTAACGTACGACGCTTGCTCTCGGATCGCTTGAACCCCAGACACAAATCCGCCGTAGTTGCCAATAGCGATATAGAGCGCTCCCGCAGTAGCCGCAACCTTGCCAAGGCCCTTGATAGAGCCCTCTTCAACTACAAGAGTAACCGCGTAATCAGGTAGGTTGAGATGGCTCTCAACATAGCTGTCCCACTCGTCAAACAGCTGCGTGGAATAGTGCGTGAATTCGTCCTTCTCGAACGCAGGAGACTTGATGTAAAAGGACGTTGTTACGACATCAAGCATCAGTTCCCCCTGATCTGTCCCTGCGCCCTAACTACTATTAGACCGATGCGGTCCGTGTAGCACCGATTCTCTGCCCCAGTGACTCGTGCAGTCAATTAGGCCCTTTTCTTTGCCGATCAGCATCTTGTTCGCTTGGGGCAGGCCCGGGCCAAGGCTGGGGTCGGCACGTTATCAGGCGAGGGCGCGGCGATAAGTCTTATCGCGGCACTGGTACTGCGATAACGGAAGTGACATGCGCGCGAGACACGCGCGGGGTGTTTGGCGGCGTTTGCAGCCTTGTTCGAAGCGGAAGGCGGCGGTACCTGGGTCGGCGCGTGTTCTTGCGCTGGACTCACCGAAATATCGGGTGGGGCGATGCTCGGTGCAGCCAGGTATTAGGCAGTGGGCTGCCCTTGATTCACCTCGCCCAAGGCTCCCCTGCCAGCCGCTCCGCCAGATAATCGATCAGCGCCTGCACCCTGGCCGGCCGACGTCGCCCCGGAGGGGTCACGATATGCAGGGCAATCGGTTCCGGTTGCCAGTCGTCGAGCACGGTTTCGAGCGTGCCCTCGCGCAGATCCGGCCAGACCAGGAACTCCGGTTGCAGCGCGAGGCCGAGGCCGGCGCGCAGGGCGGGGAGGAAGACTTCGGCGTTGTTGGCCTGCAGTTGCGCGGGCACGGCCTGGGCGAATTCGCCGTGACGCGCGTGGCGCAGGCGCCAGGCGGTGCCGCTGCGCGAATGGGCGTAGTGCAGGGCGCGGTGCTGCGCCAGCTCGCGCGGGTGCTGCGGGCGGCCGTGGCGGGCGAAGTAGTCCGGCGCGCCGACCATCAGCAGGCGCACCGTGCAGAGCCGGCGGGCGCGCAGGCTGGAGTCGGCCAGCGAGGAGATGCGAAGCGCAAGGTCGAAGCGCTGCCCAACGAGGTCGACCAGCTCGTCGCTGAGCGCAATGTCGAGCTGCACCTGCGGATGCGCCTGCAGGAAGCTGGGCAGCATCGGCGCGAGTCGCGCGACGCCGAACGACATCGGCGCGGCCAGGCGGATCGGGCCGCGCAGGCTGGCCGACTGTTCGGCCGCTTCGAGCTCCACCGCCTCGCCTTCCTCGAGGATGCGACTGGCGCGCTCCAGTGCGGCCTCGCCGCTCTCGGTCAGCGACATGCGCCGCGAGGTGCGGTGGAACAGGCTGGTGCCGATGCGCGCCTCCAGCCGGGTGATGGCCTTGGAAACGGTGGCCTGAGACAGCGACAGCGACTCGGCGGCGCGGGCGAAGGAGCCGGCTTCGGCTACGGTGGCGAAGATGGCCCAGGCTTCGAGGTCGGGCAGGCGGGTCATGGCAAGCTCCGGACGGGCGCTCGGATCATGTCACAAATGGAAAGAATGATTTTCCATTGATTCTATTCCGGTGATAGGGGCCGCTGCCTAGACTGGCCCCAGTCCCGAATGCAGGAGCACCGCCATGATCGAACGCCGTCCCTTCGACAGCCTGGGTGGAGCCAACCACGGCTGGCTCGATGCGAAGCATCATTTCTCGTTCGCCGAGTACCACGATCCGGCCCGCGTCCACTGGGGTGCGCTGCGGGTGTGGAACGACGACACCATCCAGCCCCGCACCGGCTTCCCGCCGCATGCGCACGCCGACATGGAGATCATCACCTACGTGCGCGAAGGCGCGATCACCCACCAGGACAGCCTCGGCAACAAGGGGCGCACCGAAGCGGGCGACGTGCAGGTGATGAGCGCCGGCAGCGGCATCCGCCACGCCGAGTACAACCTGGAGCCGGGCGTCACCCGCATCTTCCAGATCTGGATCTTCCCGGATCGCAAGGGCGAGGCGCCGGCCTGGGGGGCCAAGCCCTTCCCCAAGGGCGAGCGTTCGGGCCGGTTCGTGACCCTGGCCAGCGGCATGGATGGCGACGGCGATGCGCTGCCGATCCGCACCAACGCGCGCGTCCTCGGGGCCAGCCTCAAGGCCGGCGAGAGCACCGAGTACCGCTTCGCCGATGCGGGCCGCTATGGCTACCTGGTGCCGGCCAGCGGTCGCGTGGAAGTGGAGGGCGTGACCCTGGAGGCGCGCGATGGCGCCGCCATCAGCGGCGAGGAACGCATCCGCGTCACCGCGCTGGAGGATGCGGAACTGGTACTGGTCGACACCGCAGCCTGATGGCTGCATGCGCGGGGCGGGCAACCGCCCCGCGTACGTGGGCGGGGCGCGCGAATCATGCGGCCGCGTCCGCCTGGGATGCCGCCCGCTTGCGAAGTCGTGATCAGGATTCCCAGCATCGTCCCCATCTGCAGGCGGCAGCCGCGACACATCAACGCGCGGCGATGAGGTGGCCGCATCGGCACCCTGGGAACGCCACGCGTGCGTGCCGCGCCCATGCCGGTTCACTGCCCGATCACGGCGCGCGGCGACACTCGCGCGCATGCCCTCGACACGCACCTCCACCGCCCGCCGGCCATCGCGCCGGCGCGCCCTCACGCCCGCCGAACGCGACGCGATCGAGGCGGGCCTCCGCTACGTCAGCGACACCGCGCCGGGGATCACGCGCCAGCGACGCGGACGCGGCTTCTGCTACCGCGATCCGGATGGCGCCATCGTGCGCGATGCCGACACCCTGCAGCGCATCCGCATGCTGGCCATCCCGCCCGCGTATCGCCAAGTGTGGATCTGCGCATCGCCGCTGGGCCACATCCAGGCCACCGGCCGCGATGCGCGCGGCCGCAAGCAGTACCGGTATCACCCCGACTGGCGGCCGCTGCGCGATGCCAACAAGTTCGACCGCATTGTCGCCTTCGGCCGTGCGCCGCCGAAGCTGCGCCAGCGCGTGCGTGCCGACCTGGCGCGGCCGGGGCTGCCGCGCGAGAAGGTGCTGGCCGGCGTGGTCGCGATCATGGCCTGCACGCTGATCCGCGTGGGCAACGACTGCTATGCGCGGCAAAACGGATCCTTCGGCCTGACCACGCTGCGCACCCGCCACGCGCGCTTTCTGGGCCAGGAACTGCGGCTGCAGTTCAACGGCAAGGGCGGCCGCGCGCACGAGGCCGGCATACAGGACGCGCGGCTGCTGAAGCTGGTGCGCGCGATGCACGAACTGCCGGGGCAGCGCCTGTTCCAGTATCGCGACGAGGACGGCAGCCTGGTGCCGGTGGAGTCGAGCGACGTCAACGCCTATCTGCGCGAGTGCATGGGCGCCGACTTCACCGCGAAGGACTTCCGCACCTGGGGCGCGACCGAGGCCGCCTTCCGGCAACTGGCGGAGATCCCGGCCGACGCGGCGACTTCCGACACCGCCGCCGCAGGCGTCTGTCGCGAGGTGGTGACCTCGGTCGCGGCGATGCTGGGCAATACGCCGACGGTGTGTCGCAAGAGCTATGTCGATCCGCGCGTGTTCGAGGGCTGGCGGGACGGGCGGCTGCACCGCAGGACGGCCAGGCTGCGCGGTCCCCGTCAGTGGGAGGCCGCCCTGCTGGGTTTTCTCGCGCGCGCGCCGCGCGACGGCGGTGGCGCGCGCTAGCCTTCGCCCGCGCTGCGCACCACGTAGCGGTTGCGGCCGCTGTGCTTGGCTTCGTAGAGCGCATCGTCGCTGAGCTTGAACAGCTGCGGCATCGTCAGGCACGCGCGCGCGGCGCTCACCGCGCCGCAGCTGATGGTCAGGCGGCCGGTGGGCGAACCCTGGTGCGCGATCTCCAGCGCCCCGATGGCGGTCATGAACTTGTCGAGCAGTGGCCTTGGGTCGGGCGTCTCCGGCAGCACCACGGCGAACTCCTCGCCGCCATAGCGCGCCACCAGGTCCGAGTGCCGGGCCGCGATCGCCGCGATCGCCGCTTCCCGCCCGGCGCTGCCTTCGACTGCTGGAGTCCAGTCCATGTCGCCACCCCTTGCGCGGCCGGCCGCTGTTTCCACGGATCCGCGCGGTATCAATAGCGCGATCGCGACCGGCCTTCAACGCTGCACGTGCCGGATCCGTGCGTGGGTGCGCGGTTCGTGGCGGCGGGCGATGGCGGCGGGGAAGCGGTGCCGGAATGGGGGGCGGCGGAGCGGCCAGACACGGGTGCGGCCCGGCCTGCCACCGGGCACGGCGCGGGCCGACGCGGCTGTCGCTACGACGCGTCCGCGCTGGGCTCCGGCTGCTCGCCGGCCGCGCCAGGGGCGCGCGCGGCCTGGATGGCACGGACGCGCGCCTTGCGCAGCGCCTGGCCGATCTGCGGGCCATCCATGCCTTCGTGGACGATGTCGCGCGCGTTCACCGCGAGCGCAGCGGCGTGCAGGCGCTGCAGTTCCTGTCCCTGCGGATACGGCTCGTCCTGCAGGCCGAGGCGGCCACGCTTGTCGGCCTCGCAGACCAGCGCCAGCTTCGGGATGCGCGCGGGTTTGCGGAACGCATCGCAGCGCTGCAGCAGGTCGTGCACGGTGCTGTCGCGCAGTTCGCGCAGGCGATGCACGTTGAGGTGTTCGCGGCAGGCGATGATCGCAAGCTCGCGGTGCTCAAGCGGCACCTTCAGGCGCTCGCACAGTGCGCGCAGCGGCGCGACGCCCGCCTGCTCGTGGCCGATGTGGCGCGGCAGCACGTGGGCGGGGGTGAGTGCCTTGCCCAGGTCG
This sequence comes from Luteimonas campi, assembly GCF_051162505.1. NCBI lineage: Bacteria > Pseudomonadati > Pseudomonadota > Gammaproteobacteria > Lysobacterales > Lysobacteraceae > Luteimonas > Luteimonas campi. Next base: position 225,409 of record NZ_JBNWEM010000006.1, on the reverse strand, counting down.
TGGGTCAGCGCGGCGAAGCCGATCATCGCGTCGCCCGGCGCCAGGCTCGCGGCCATGTCGCTGACCAGCTCCTGGTGCGTGCCGGTATCGACCTCCGGGTGGTACTCGGCGCGCTGCGGCACGCCATACAGCGCGTCGACCTCGGGCAGCACGGCCGCCAGTGCGCCGGCCCCGCGCAGGGTACGCAGGAAGGCCGATGGCTGCTTCGCCTGCAGCGCCTTGCACAGCTCCTGCCAGACGCGCTCGGCCACCAGGGTGTCGAGTTCGCCGCTGTCTGCCATCTGTCGCATCAGCGCCATCGTCTCCGGCGCCACGCGGAAGCCCAGCGGCGCCAATCGCGCCATGAACCGCGCCGCGCGCAGCACCCGCAGCGGATCCTCGACGAAGGCCGGGCCGACATGGCGCAGCACGCGCGCCTCGATGTCCTTGGCGCCGCCGAACGGGTCGACCAGTTCGCCGCCGTCGTCCTGCGCGATCGCGTTGATGGTGAAGTCGCGCCGTACGAGGTCCTGTTCCAGCGTCACCGACGGATCGGCATGCACCACGAAGCCGCGGTGACCGCGTGCGCTCTTGCGTTCGGTGCGCGCCAGCGCGTGTTCCTCGCCGGTACGCGGATGCAGGAACACCGGGAAATCGCGTCCAACCGGGCGGAAGCCGGCGGCCAGCATCGATTCGGGCGTCTCCCCGACCACCACCCAGTCGCGGTCGCCCGGCGGCTGGCCGAGCAGCCGGTCGCGCACCGCGCCGCCGACCAGATACGTCCGCATGCCTAGCCCAGCACGCGCGCGCTGAGCAGGCCCAGCAGCGCTGTCGCGTCGACCTTGCGGCCGAAGGTCCTGGTGATCGGCGTGGCCTGGCCGGAAATCCACAGCCGCAGTTCCGAATCCATGTCGAAGCTGCCCGCGTTCTCCACCGAGAAGCTGACGATGCTGCGGTAGGGAATGGACAGGGTCTCGACCTTGCTGCCGGTCAGTCCCTGCTTGTTGACCAGGACGAGGCGATGGCTGGTGAAGACGAACAGGTCGCGGAACAGGATGAAGCCCCGCTCCACCCGTTCGCCCTCGACCAGCAGCGGCGCGAGTTCCGCGGCGACCTTGTCGATCGGCGCGTCGCCGGCGTTGCCCAGCAGTGCATCGAGCAGACCCATGTGCGGCCCCTGTGGAGGAAGTGGCGCCAGCTTAGCGCCTGGCGCTCAGCCGGTGGCCGTCGGCGTGGGGCAGGCGAACGCCTTGCGCGGGGCGCCGGTGCCGCCGCGCATGCGCTCGGTGACCGGCGTGGCCTTGCCGAACATGCGCCAGTCGTAGAGCACGCTGAAGGCGAGGATGCGGGCGACGTATTCGCGCGTCTCGCGATAGCTGATCGTCTCGATCCACAGGTCCGGGTCCATCTGCGGACGCTGCGACAGCCAGCGCGAGGTCGGCGTGGGCCCCGCGTTGTAGGCGGCGATGGCGACATACGGCTTGCCGTACATCTCTTCCTTCTCGCGCAGGTAGGCGGTGCCGATCGCGATGTTGGTGGCCGGGTCGTACAGGTCCTGCGCGCCGTTCCAGGGCAGTCCCAGCCGTCGCGCCACCGCCGCGCCGGTGGAGGGAAGCACCTGCATCAGGCCGCGCGCATCGGCGGGCGAACGGGCGTTGGGGTTGAAGGTGCTCTCGGCGCGGATCTCGGCCGCGACCCAGGCCGGGTCGAGCCCGTTCTTCCTGGCCTCGCGCTGGATGACGTCGGCGTGGTGGATGGGGAAGCGCAGCGTATAAAGCCGCGTCTCGCCCGGCGCCTTGCCGAGGTTGAACACGGCGCGGTCGAACCAGCCGTGCTCCTGCGCCACCTCCACCGCGATGCGGCGCTGCGCGTCATCGAAGCGCGACAGCGCGTCCTGCCATTCGCGCGTCGCCCAGCCGCTGCGACCGGCACGGTACAGGGCCATCGCGCGCACGATCGCGGGATCCTTGGCGACCGCTGCCTTGTCGGCCGGCTCATGCGTGGGGTTCCAGGGGCAGAGTGCATAGGGCCGGTCGAGGCGGTCGGCGGCCAGGAAACCGTGGAACTCCGGCTGCGCGGCCACCTGCGCGAACAGGGCCTGCGCGCCGCTGCGATCGCCGGTGAGCTCGCGCATGCGCGCCTCGAACCATTGCCAGCGCGAGCTGGCGCGCTGCGCCGGGCCCATCTTCTGCAGCGCGGCCAGCGCGGCGCTCCAGTCCGAGCGCGCCAGCGCCTCGCGCACGCGCCATTCGTGCAGGCGTTCGTCGTAGGCGCTGTCGGGCACGCGCGCGAGCAATCGCGCCGAGTCGGGCAGGTAGGAGGCGACCGTCCACAGCGCGGCCTGGTAGAGCACGCGGCCACGCTCGGCTTCGCCGAACTCCAGCGCCGCGGCGATCGCGGGCAGCCGCGCTTCCGCCGCCAGCGGGTCGTCCTTGCCGAACTTCGCCAGGCCGTGCGACGCCACCAGGCGACTGCGCGCGGTCTTGGGCCAGCCCAGGGCGCGATCGTGCGGCGCGGTCATGAAGGCGGCGTAGTCGTTGGCCAAAGCCTGCTGGTCGGCGGGCAGGCCGCGCGCGGCTGCGCGCATCACGCCCGGCTGCCACTCGGTGGCGGCCAGTTCGATGCGCTCCCAGCGCAGCGCCGCGTCCAGCCCGCCGCTGGCGGCCAGCGCGTCGAACACCGGATCGCAGCTGTCGGGCAGCGAGTTGCCGCTGCTGCGCCACATCGCCTGCGCGTCGCGCGTCCACTGCGCGTCCATCGCGCCGGTGCGCTGACGCGCCTGCAGCTCGGCGCAGCGCAGCGCGGGGCTGGTGATCGACGGCGACCAGGCCGCGCGCAGCCCGCGCCAGTCCTCGCGCTTGAGCAGGGCGCGCAGCCAGGCCTCGCGGAACACTTCGGCCACGGCTTCGCCCTGGTGGCGCGACAGGAAACCCTGGGCCTCCGCCGCGGGCAGGGTGTCGATGTCGCGCCGCAGCCTGGCCATCTCGACCCAGCGCCGCGCCGGGTGCGAGGACGCCAGCGCAGGCGCGGGCAGGCCGCGTTCGGCGGCTTCGAGGGCGGCGCGCAGGGGGGCGGAATCGTCCTGCGCCTGGACCAGCGGCAGGACCGACAGCATGAGCGCGGCGAGTAGGATGGGCGGCCGTTTCGACATCCGCCGACTATAGCCAGAGCCCGATGAACATCCTTTCAGACAACGCCCGCAGCGAAGGTACCGCCACATGATCGAAGGCTGGTGGGTGTTCCCGCTGCTGGGCGTGGCCGCCGGCGTGCTGGCCGGGCTGCTCGGCATCGGCGGCGGGCTGGTGCTGATCGGCGCGCTGGTGTGGCTGCTGCCGGCCTACGGCGTTCCGCAGGAAGCCGCCATGCACGCCGCGCTGGCCAGTTCGCTGGCGAGCATCGTGCTCACCGCATCCTCGTCCGCGCGCGCGCACCACAAGCGCGGCAGCGTGCTGTGGCCGACGGTGGCGTGGATGGTGCCGGGCCTGCTGCTCGGCGGCTGGCTGGGCAGCCTGGTCGCGGTGGGGCTGCAGGGCGAGGTGCTGCGCTGGTGCGTGGCGCTGTACTGCTTCCTGGTCGCGGCGCAGATGGCCTTCGGCGGCCCGCGCGGCGGCGTGGCGCTGGCGGATGTGGTGCCGCGCGGCATGCCCATGATCGCGGCCGGGGGCGGCATCGGCGCGGTCTCGGCGATCGTCGGCATCGGTGGCGGCAGCATGACCGTCCCCCTGCTGGTGTGGCGCGGCGTGGTGCCGGTGCGCGCGGTCGGCACCTCCTCGGCCTGCGGCATCTTCATCGGCCTGGCGAGCGCGGCCGGTTATGCGCTGCATGCGCCGGCGGGCGTGCTGCCGGCGCATGCGCTCGGCTACGTCTACCTGCCGGCGGCGATCGGCATCGCACTGGCCTCGGTGCTGGCCGCGCCCCTGGGCACGCGCCTGGCGCACGCGATCAGCGGCGCCGCGCTCAAGCGCGTGTTCGCGGTGTTCATGGTGCTGGTGGGGATCAGCGTGCTGCTGTGAGCCGCTTCAGTCGGCGCTGGCCAACGCATCCTCGGCGTGGCGCAGGAAGTCGCTCACGTACCATACGCCGTCGCGACGCTCGAGGTTGACGATGGTGTCGATGGGCGTGCCGGCCAGCGCGTACTGCATGCGCACGCGCGCCACGTCGCCGGTCTGCGACTGCAGCTGCACATCCATCGCGGCCAGGTCGGCATCCAGGTCGAAGCCGTAGGACACCAGCACCTGCTTGCCGGTGGACAGCACCCGCGACATGCGCTGTAGCGAATCGGTCATCCCGGCCTCCGCGAACGCCTGGTCGCTGTCGAGCCCGGCCTCGCGCGCGGCCGCGGTCATGGCCGTAATCGCGGCCCGCGCACGATCGCGGTCGCCGATCGGCGCGCCCGCGGCCCAGGCGCCGAAGGCCTGCACCAGCTGCGGATAGTGCTCGCGCTCGGACACGCTGAACTCGCCCTGCTGCAGGATGTACTGCACGGTGAACAGGGTCAGGAACTCGGCCGCCGCGCCCAGGCTGGCATCGGCCAGCTGCCGTTCGAAGCCGCGCTCCAGCACCTGTTCGGCGTCGGGCGCGGACAGGGCGGCCATGGCGCGCGGGAGGTGGCGCGCGAACGGCAGCTGGTCCAGCGGCCAGCGCGTGCGGCCTTCGCCCCACGCCGCCTGCAGGCGGGCGTGGACGGCGGGGGTCACGGCGTGCTGGGCAAAGGCTTCCAGGTCGTTAGCCCGCAGGTCGGCGGTGAGCCGGCGCACGGCTTCGACGGGGGTGGCGGCTGCGGCCGCCGCGGCCACATCCGCCGCCGGCCGGCTGCAGCCGGCCAGGACGGCCAGCAGCACGCACAGTGCCGCGATCGTGCGGTTCCCCATGGCAGCCCCTTCCACTTCGTTGCGCCCGCATCTTGGCCGCTGTGAAGACGCTGTTCAACCGCGGCGGCAGCGAAACGAGGTGCGGTCCGCGCTTTCGACGCGCGGGCGGCGGGCGCTACAGGTCGCGCACCACCCAGCCGGCGGGCAGGTCGACGTGGCCGGCATCGATCGCCGCCTGGGCGACCGCCTGCGGCGGCTGCCCGGCCTGCCAGGCCCGGGCGATGGCCGCCAGGCGTTCGCGGGTGGCCCGGGTGTAGGCGCCTTCCAGCTCGTTCTGCGCGTCGGCCGCCAGCTTCTGCGGGTACAGCGTGGCAGCCTCCCTGCTGTGGTTGAGCAGGTCCACCAGCAGCGCCAGGTGGCGGCGGAACGCGTCGGCGCCCAGCGAGGTGCGCTGGGTGCGCTGCAGGTGCCAGACCACGAGGTATTCGACCGGGCCGAGCATCCGCCGCGGCGAACTGCCGAAGAAGCCGCCCGCCAGCGCCCCCGCGCTCATCCCGGTCACGTTCTCGGGCAGGCGCGTGGCGCCCCAGGAACTGAGCGCGCCGCCCGGCAGGTCGGAGCGGCGCAGCGCGGTGACCACGGTATCGGCGAGCAGTCGCTTGGCGTCGCCGTCGTCGCTTTCGGCAACCACGCCCAGCAGACGCAGGAACATCGGATAGTGGTCCTCGCCGAGCCGCCGCGACAGCCGCTTGAGCACCGCCAGCCGGTACTCGGGATCGTCGTGCGCCGCCAGCGTCGAGACTAGACGTGCCGCGGCCTGCCGCAGCTGGTCGGGCGAGGGAGCCTGGGTATTCACCCGGCCATTATCGGCCAGCGGGATGGCGCGCGCTGCGGCGGCTCAGAGCGCCGCCAGGATGCTGTCGACGCCGGCATTGGCCGCTTCGGCGCGATCCATCGCGGCCAGCCGGGACACCAGTGCAGCGTCACGGGGCAGGGTGTGCGGGGCGTCCGCGCCTTCCCAGGCCGCGAGTTCGAGCACTGATTCGCCCGGGTCGAGCAGCGCCGCAGGCGCGGCCGCGTCCGGCGCGAACTCCATCCCGCCCCGCAGCAGGTCCTGCTGGCGGGCCTCGTCGAGCGACACCTGCCCTGCCTGGGGCAGGCCGGTCGTGCCGAAGCCGGGAGGGTTGGAACCGATGCTGCTCATGGGGTCGGACGGGGGCGGGCCGGGGCCGCAATGGCGGGGACAGGCACACTGTAGCGAGGCTGTCATCTGCCCGCATCCCGGGGGCAACCCTAGGCCGCGGCGCGACGCAGGGGGTGTTCATCCGGATGCCGGCGAGATCATCGGGTCTCCACGGCCCGCATCCATCGACATGCTAGCCTCGGGCCGCGTTCACGCCAGCCACCGGACCTTCGCATGGCCGACAAGGACCAGGGCGCCGACAAGACCGAAAAGCCGACCCCGAAAAAGATCCGCGACGCGCGCAAGGAAGGCAATGTCGCGCGCAGCAAGGAACTGACCGGGACCGTGCTGCTGCTGGGCTGGATCGCGCTGGGCGGGATGCTGGCCTCGTTCATCTACGGGCGCCTGGCCGGGCTGTTCAACCAGAGCCTGCAGGCCGTGGGCCAGGATTTCCACGAGGCGCTGCCGCGGCTCGGCCAGCTCGCCTTCGAAACCCTGCTGTGGATCTGCCTGCCGCTGCTGGCGATGGTGCTGGCGCTGGGCGTGGTGATCGAGTTCCTGCAGGTCGGCCCGGTGCTGTCGATCAAGAAGATCACGCCGAAGATGGACAAGATGAACCCGGTCGAGGGCGTCAAGCGGATGTTCTCGATGGACAACCTGGTCGAACTGGTCAAGTCCGTGCTCAAGTGCGCGGCCTTGATCGGCATCGGCTATATCGTGCTGCGCGGCATGATGGAGTGGCTGCTGAAGCTGCCCTACGCCCCGCCCTCGGCGATGGCCGCGGCGTTCTGGCATGGCGTGAAGTGGATCGCGGTCTGGACCATCGCGGTGTTCTTCCTCGTCTCCGCGCTGGACGTGTGGTACCAGAAGTTCTCCTACACCAGGAAGCTGCGCATGAGCCGGCGCGACATCCGCCAGGAGCTCAAGGAGAACGAGGGCGACCCCTACGTCAAGCAGCGTCGCCGGCAGTTGCATCAGGAGTGGGCGCAGCAGAACATGCTGACTTCGGTGCGCAAGTCCAACGTCGTCGTGACCAATCCCACCCACATCGCCGTCGCCCTGCAGTACGAGCCCGGCGAGACCGAGCTGCCGGTGGTGGTGGCCAAGGGCGAAGGCGCGTTCGCCGAACTGATCAAGAAGACCGCCGAGGAAGAAGGCATCCCGATCCTGCAGAACGTGCCGCTGGCGCGCGGGCTCAACGAGCAGGTCGAACTGGACGACTACATTTCAGGCGAATTCTTCGACGCCGTGGCCGAAGTGTTGCACTGGGCCGAGAACGTGCGCCGCGCGCGCGGCGATGACATCGAGACGGTGTACCGGGAGCCGGAAGCGGAGTAGACGGGGTGTTTGACCGATCCGTTGCGGGAGGTCGAGTTCCCTTTCGTCGGCTCCGATAGGGACGCCGCTCCCCGTCGATCGGAGCTGGGTCCGCCCGCACCGCGCCTACTTCACCCGCCGCTTCTCCAGCTTCCGCGCCAGCGTGCGCCGGTGCATGCCGAGCTGGCGCGCGGCCTCGGAGATGTTGAAGTCCGCCGCGGCCAGGGCTTCGTGGATATGTTCCCACTCCAGCGTCTTGATCGAGGTCTGGCGCCGGGTCAGTTCCACCTCCGCGTCGCCGCCCTCGCGTGCGAACGCCGCTTCGATGTCGTCGGTGTTCGAGGGCTTGGCCAGGTAGTGGTGGGCACCGAGCTTGATCGCCTCCACCGCGGTGGCGATGCTGGCGTAGCCGGTCAGCACCACGATCAGCATGTCCGGGTCGTGGGCGTGCAGTGCCTTGACGCAGGCCAGCCCGGAGCTGCCCCCCGCCAGCTTGAGGTCGACCACCGCATGGGTGGGAGCGAACTCCTGCAGCAGCGGCGCCAGGCCGTCCACGTTGCTCGCGCCGCGCACCTGGTAGCCGCGGCGCTCGAACGAGCGCGCCAGCGTGCGGGCGAAGGCGGCATCGTCCTCGACGATCAGCAGACGGCGCGATTCAGTGTTCATCATCATCCTGCTCCAGCGACAGCGCCGCCAGCGGCAGGGTGACGGTCACCATGGCGCCACCGGAAGGCGGGTTGCGTGCGGCAATGGTACCGCCCAGCGTGCGGGCCACGTTCAGGGCCAGGAACAGGCCCAGGCCGCGCCCGGGCGCATCCTTGCTCGAGTTGTAGGGGGCGCCGAGACGCTCGAGGATGTCCGGCGCGAAGCCGGGGCCATCGTCGGTCACCCGCAGCACCAGCATGCCCGCCTCGGTCGACGCCTCCAGGCGAACGCGCGCGTGCGAGGCTTCCAGCGCGTTGTCCAGCACGTTCCACAGCATCTGCTGCAGGCCGGCGTCGGAGACGATGGCGAACTCGCCCTCCACCCCGTCGTGGTACTCGAAACCCCGCACCACGCGGCTGCGCTGCCATTCCTCCAGCAGGCCGTTGAGGAAGGCCCGCAGGGTGGTGCCGCGCGGGGCCTCCGCCCGCGTCTCTCCCGCGGAGGCGAGGATGCCCGAGACGATGGACTTGCAGCGCAGCACCTGCGCCTGCATCTCGGAAATATCCTGAAGCAGTTCCGGATCGGACTGGAACTGCGGCAGGTGGCGCCAGTCGCCGAGGATCACCGCGATGGTGGCCAGCGGGGTGCCCAGCTCGTGCGCGGCCCCGGAGGCCAGCAGCCCCATGCGCACGACGTGCTCCTCCTCGGCCGCGCGCTGGCGCAGCGCCGCCAGGCGCGCGTCGCGCGCACGCACGATCCGGCCGATCCGGATCACGAACGCCACCAGCAGGGTCGCGATCAGGGCGAAGCACAGCAGCAGCCCCAGCACGTAGTAGTCCGGCAGGCCGCGGCCCGGGTGCGCGGGCAGATGGACCGGGCCGGGGAACAGGGCCAGGCCGATGATGCAGGCCGTGGTGAGGCCGGCGATCGCCCAGCTCGACCAGGGCCGCAGCAGCACCGTGGCCACGCCCACCTGCAGCAGGTAGAGGAAGGCGAAGGGGTTGGTGATGCCGCCGCTGAGGTAGAGCTGCACGGTCAGCGCCGCCACGTCCACCACCAGGCCGAGCATCAGCGCGGCATTGGTGACCAGTCCGCGCCCGCGCCACCGCAGCATCGCCACGAGGTTGAAGGCCACCAGCGCCGCCAGCACGGCGAACATCGGCAGCAGCGGCAGGGCGATCCCCAGCCCCGAATGGACCAGGGAGATGGTGAGCAACTGCCCGACAACCGCGATCCAGCGCAGCTGCACCAGCTGGCGCATGCTGTTGACGCCCGCGCTGTCGGTGCCCTCACGCGCGTGGCGGGCGGCGGCGATCGAGGACAGGGGCTGCGGCATGGCGCGCACCCTAGCACGGGGACGGCCGCGCGCCGGATGTCCCGCCGGGATCGAGGGGTGACGCCACGGCGCTTTCCGCCGATGCGGAAGTCCGGAAAAGGTTCTTCTCCAACCATGGGGGCCTTGAGCGGGGTTGTGATACATCCCGCGCAGCTATCCGGCTGTCGCCGCGCCCTGTCGGCCGGAGATCGCTCTGCGCTCGATCAGGACCGCTGCGTGGTCCGGCCCTGCGCAGCACGCCGGCGTTCGCATGGATACATGGCAGAGCCGCGCAATCCAGCCACGCTCACCCTGCCCTGACTCGCGAGCAAGACATGCATGTCTTGCTTGCCGCGATTCCGGCCGTCAGTGCACGGCTCACCGCTGCCGGTGCCGCGGTGCTTCCGATGCGCAGCCTCTATCGAAGCTGCGTCAGTGAATGGGCAACGGTCGACCCGAGCCGGCACCATCCCGGGTCGAGTCGGCCAGCAGCTGTCGCTTTTGTGCGGGCAGACGTCCCCGCACACGCGAGAAGAATAAAAAAACGCCGGCCCCTTCGGGCCGGCGTTGCGTCGCGGCGTTGAGCGATGACGCTACTTGCTGATGTCGACGTCCTTGGTTTCCTTCAGGAAGAAGGTGCCGATGATGAAGGTCATCACCGCGATCACGATCGGGTACCACAGGCCGGCGTAGATGTTGCCGGTCAGCAGCACCAGGGCGAAGGCCGTGGTCGGCAGGAAGCCGCCGAACCAGCCGTTGCCGATGTGATAGGGCAGCGACATCGAGGTGTAGCGGATGCGGGTCGGGAACAGCTCCACCAGCCAGGCCGCGATCGGCCCGTACACCATGGTCACGTACAGCACCAGGATGGTGAGGATCAACAGCACCATCGGCTTGTTCATCTGGCTGTTGTCGGCGGCGGCCGGATAGCCGGCGGCATCGATCGCTGCCGTCAGGTCGGCCTGCAGCTTGGCCTGCGCGGCGGCGGCCTCGTCGGCGGACAGGCCGCTGAGCGACACGCTCTCGATCTCGGTCTCGCCGATACGCACCGATGCCAAGGTGCCGGCCGCGGCCTCTTCGTTGGTGTAGGTGACGCTGCGGGCGTTCAGCAGGTTCTTCACGATGTCGCAGGAATTGCTGAACTTCACGTGGCTCTTCAGCTCACCCGGCACGAACTGGAACGAACAGTCCGCCGGGTCGGCGACGACCACCGCCGGGTTGGCCTGCGAGGCCGCGTACAGGGCCGGGTTGCCGAAGTACATCAGGCCCTTGAACAGCGGGAAATAGGTCAGCGCCGCCAGCAGGCAGCCGACCATGATGATCGGCTTGCGGCCGATCTTGTCCGACAGCCAGCCGAAGAAGATGAACCCGCCGGTGGCGATCGCCAGCGCCGCCGCGATGAACAGGTTGGCGGTGATCGGATCGACCTTCAGCGTCTGGGTCATGAAGAACAGCGCGTAGAACTGGCCGGCGTACCACACCACGGCCTGGCCGGCGGTGGCGCCGAACAGCGCGAGCAGCACGATCTTGCCGTTGCTCCAGGTGCCGAAGCTCTCGGTCAGCGGCGCCTTCGAACGCGTGCCCTCTTCCTTCATCTTCTGGAACAGCGGCGACTCGTTGAGCTGCATGCGGATCCAGATCGAGATGATCAGCAGTACGAACGAGATCAGGAACGGAATGCGCCAGCCCCATTCGGCGAAGGCCTCGTTGCCCAGGATCAGGCGGCAGCCGAGGATCACCAGCAGCGACAGGAACAGGCCGACCGTGGCGGTAGTCTGGATGAAGCTGGTGTACAGGCCGCGCTTGCCCATCGGCGCGTGTTCGGCCACGTAGGTGGCCGCGCCGCCGTACTCGCCGCCCAGGGCCAGGCCCTGCAGGCATCGCAGGACGACCAGGATGATGGGTGCGGCGATGCCGATACTCTCGTAAGTGGGCAACACGCCGACCAGGAAAGTCGAAACGCCCATGATCACGATCGTGATGAGGAAGGTGTACTTGCGGCCGATCAAGTCGCCGAGCCGGCCGAACACGAGCGCACCGAAGGGGCGCACCGCAAAGCCCGCGGCGAAGGTCAGCAGCGCCATGATGAACGCCGGCCCCGGTGCGAGGGACGAGAAGAAGTGCACCGCGATCACCGCGGCCAGTGATCCGTACAGGTAGAAGTCGTACCACTCGAACACGGTGCCCAGGCTCGAGGCGACAATGACCTTGCGATGTTCCTTGGTCATGCCACCGGTCTGGACGGCGGGATTGCTTGCTGCAGTTGACATCGGCGCCTCCCCTTAGAAGCTGTACTTGACGGTCGTATGGATACGCCGAAGATCGCCCTCGCGGTCGTCCTCAAGCGTGCGTTCGCCCCAGCTGACTTCCGCGCCGATATCGAGCTTCGGGAACGGGGAATAGATCAGGTTGGCGTGGAACGACTGGGCGCGTTCGACGGCGGCCCAGCTGGCCGGGCCCCAGCCGGCGAGGCTGCGGTCGTTGTCGAACTCGGCTACCGAATACATCAGGTTGCTGCGCAGCTTTGGCGTGAAGGCGTGGCGCCAGGCCACGAAGCCGCCCGCACCGTCCTGCGCATGCAGTTCGCCGTTGGCATCGAGCACCGCATCGGCGCCGAGGCCGAAGGCGAGGTAACGGCCGATGCCGGCACCATAGTTGGCCATCCAGCGGATGTCGTCGCTGGCGCCGAGGTTGAAGCGGCCCGAGACGCTGACAGCCGCGCCGCTGTCGCTCTCGTCGCCCGACTTGAGCTGTCGCAACAGGCCGGCGATGCTGAAGTGGCCCCAGTCGCCCTTGGTGACGTAGCGGGCGGTGAGGTCGGGCATGAAATTGCTGCCGCCGGCATTGTTGCGCGCTGCGTTGACCACGTTGCTGACCGTCGTCGTGGGATTCTCCAGCGCGATCGAGAACGGGCCGCTGGTGTAGCGGACCTGCGCCTGGCGCACGAAGGTGGTGCCCTCGGTGACGCCGACGAAGTCGACCGCTTCCGGCAGCGCGGCCGTGTCCTGGAAGTTGGACCAGGTCTGGCCGGCCAGCCAGTTGTTCCAGCTCACGAAAGCCTGGCGGATGGTGATGCCGTGGGTATTGGTGGACACCTCGTTGCCGAGGTTGGCGCTGCCGCCACCAAACATGTCGGCCTCGATGTAGCCGCGGAACTTGTCGCCGCCCTCGCTGGTCCAGTCGGCCGCCAGCCAGAAGCGCGAGAACGCGGCATGGATGTCGGTGTACGGATCGGTGTCGGGTTCGGCGCCGTTGGCGGTGACCGGGATCGTGCTCGGAACGTAGAACAGCCGACCGGCCGAGCCGTCGGCGATCGCGCCGTCGCTGGTGTCGGTGGTCATGGCGTCGAGCTTGATGAATCCGCCGTAGGAGAACGTGCTGCCGGGGTTGCCGGCGGTGAGGATCGGCGTGGACTGGATGCGGGGCTTGCCGTCGGCGGCGCCCTGCGCGACCCGGACTTCGTCGAGCTGGGTCTTGGTTTCGGTCACCGTGGCCTGGGTCTGCTGCTGCGACTGCAGCAGCGCCTGCACCTGCGCCTCGAGCTGCGCGATGCGGGCCTCCAGTTCCCGCTCCTTGGTGGTCTGCCCGAACGCGACCCCTGGCGCGATCAGGGCGAACATCATCGCGGCCGCCAAGGGCCGCAGTGGCCTGCGTCTTGTCATCGATCTTCCCCTCCCAGAGAAACATGTGTGCACACTGGCTCGCCGAGGCTGCGCGCGGCGGGCGGCGGTGCCTATTCGTCTTTGGTAGGGGTCGGCGCGGCATCGACCAAAGTCCTAGCATGATGTTGCATTGCAATATGCGTGGATGGGGCACACTTGACCCAGGCACGTCATTGTTCAGAGACACACGTTTCCGGAGGGCGACATGAGCGACATCTATCCCGTCAAGCAGGACTTCGCCGCGGGCACGCGGATCGATCAGGCGCGCTACAGGCGCGACTACGCCGCCTCGGTGCAAGATCCCGACGCTTTCTGGGGCGAGGCTGCGGGCCGGCTCGACTGGTACCGCAAGCCGACCGTGATCAAGGACGTCAGCTACGACCTGGACGACTTCCGGATCCGCTGGTTCGCCGACGGCGAACTCAACGTCAGCGTCAACTGCCTGGACCGGCAGCTCGCCACGCGTGGCGACAAGACCGCGCTGATCTGGGAGTCCGACAGCCCCGACACCGCCCCGTGCCATGTCAGTTACCGCGAATTGCACGAGCGCGTCTGCAAGCTCGGCAACGCGCTGCGCGCGCTGGGCGTGCAGAAGGGCGACCGGGTGACCATCTACCTGCCGATGATCGTCGAGGCCGCGGTGGCGATGCTGGCCTGCGCGCGCATCGGCGCGGTGCACTCGGTGGTGTTCGGTGGCTTCGCGCCCAACTCGATCGCCGACCGCGTCGCCGACTGCGGCAGCAAGCTGATCATCACCGCCGACGAGGGCCTGCGCGGCGGCCGCAAGGTGCCGCTCAAGGCGAACGTGGATGCCGCGCTCAAGCTGCCGGGCACCACGACGGTGGATACGGTCCTGGTGGTGCGCCACACCGGGGGCGCGGTGGACATGCAGATGCCCCGCGACCGCTGGTACGACGCGGTGGTCGATTCGCAGCCGGTCGAATGCGAGCCCGAGCGGATGAATGCGGAAGACCCGCTGTTCATCCTCTACACCTCCGGTTCCACCGGCAAGCCCAAGGGCGTGCTGCACACCACCGCCGGCTACCTGCTGTTCGCCAGCTACACGCACGAGGCTGTCTTCGACCTGCGCGAGGACGACATCTACTGGTGCACCGCCGACGTGGGCTGGGTCACCGGGCACAGCTATATCGTCTACGGGCCGCTGGCCAACGGCGCAACCTCTCTGATGTTCGAGGGCGTGCCGAACTACCCGGACTACTCGCGCTTCTGGAACGTCATCGACCGCCACAAGGTGACGATCTTCTACACCGCGCCCACCGCGATCCGTGCGCTGATGCGCGAGGGCGAGGCGCCGGTGAAGGCGGCCTCGCGCGCCTCCCTGCGCCTGCTCGGCAGCGTCGGCGAGCCGATCAACCCCGAGGCCTGGCGCTGGTACTACGAAGTGGTGGGCGACAGCCGCTGCCCGATCGTCGACACCTGGTGGCAGACCGAGACCGGCGGCATCCTGATCTCACCGCTGCCCGGCGCGATCGACCTCAAGCCCGGTTCGGCGACCCTGCCGTTCTTCGGCGTGCAGCCGGCCCTGGTCGATGCGGAGGGCAAGCTGCTGGAGGGCGCGGCCGAGGGCAACCTGGTGATGCTCGACTCGTGGCCGGGACAGATGCGCACCGTCTATGGCGACCACCAGCGCTTCATCGACACCTATTTCCGCACCTATCCGGGCATGTACTTCAGCGGCGACGGCTGCCGCCGCGACGAGGACGGCTACTACTGGATCACCGGCCGCGTCGACGACGTGATCAACGTGTCCGGCCACCGCATCGGCACCGCGGAAGTGGAAAGCGCCCTGGTCTCGCACCCGAAGGTGGCCGAGGCGGCCGTGGTCGGTTTCCCGCACGACATCAAGGGTCAGGGTATCTACGCCTACGTCACCCTGGTGGCCGACGAGGTGGAGAGCGACGAACTGCTCAAGGAGCTGGTCGCGCACGTGCGCAGGGAAATCGGACCGATCGCGTCTCCGGACTTCCTGCAGTGGGCCCCCGGCCTGCCGAAGACCCGCTCGGGCAAGATCATGCGCCGCATCCTGCGCAAGATCGCGGAGAATGCGCCCGACCAGCTGGGCGACACCAGCACGCTGGCCGATCCTTCCGTGGTCGATTCGCTGGTGAAGAACCGCCACGGCGCCTAGTCGCCGGGGCGGATCCGATAGAAAGACGGGCGCCGGCATCGTGCCGGCGCCGGAGATGCGTTCCGCAGGAGGCGGAACTCCCCCGCATGACGACGATCCTGGTTGCCGACGACCATCCCCTGTTCCGCGAAGCCCTGCGCGGCGTCGTCGGCCGCAACATCCCCGGCGCCGAGTTGCACGAGGCCGACAACGCCGACGGCCTGTACGCCATGGCCGACGCCCACCCCGACGCCGACCTGCTGCTGCTCGACCTCAACATGCCCGGTGCGCAGGGCTTCAGCGCGCTGGTGCACCTGCGCGGGCTGCACCCGCAGCTGCCGGTGGTGATGGTGTCCGCGCGCGAGGAGCCGGCCGTGGTCCGGCGCGCGCTCGACCACGGCGCGATGGGCTTCATTCCCAAGTCCTCCAATGCCGACGCGCTCGGGGCTGCGCTGCGGCGGGTGCTCGACGGCGACCGCTTCGTGCCGGACATCGCCGGCGCCGCGCCGCAGACCGCGCAGGACGAGCACGACGTCGCCGCGCGCATCCGCGAGCTGACCCCGCAGCAGTTCCGGGTGCTGCAGATGCTCGGTTCGGGCAAGCTCAACAAGCAGATCGGCTACGAGCTGGGCGTGTCGGAAGCGACGATCAAGGCGCACATGAGCGCGATCCTGCGCAAGCTCGGCGCGTCCAACCGCACCCAGGCGGTGCTGATGGCCGGACGCCTGTCGGTCGATCCCGAGCAGGTGGTGCCGCTGGAGGACGAGGCGGACTAGCCGTGGCGAGCCTGCCGCGGGTGCGCAGGCTCAGGCGTCGGTGTCGATCCGGTGCTGCGCGGTCAGGAAGGCACGCAGCGAGGCCGGCTTCACAGGCTTGGTCAGGACCCGGTAACCGCGCTTGCGCGCGGCCTGCTTGAGCGCATCGCTGCCATCGGCGGTCAACAGCGCGCCCGGGATGGCGCGTCCGGCCTTGGCGCGTAGCTCATCCAGCGTGTCCAGGCCGTCTAGCCGGTCGTGCAGGTGGTAATCCACCAGCAGCACATCGGGCGCCGTCGCCACCTGCTCCAGCGCCTCGTCCACGGTCGTGGCGAGCACCGTGGTGACCTGCCAGCGCGACAGCAGCGCCTCCATGCCCGCCAGGATGTCGCGGTCGTTGTCGACGCACAGCACGGTCAGCCCGTGCAGATCCTGGTCGACGTGCATGCGCGGGGTGGCGCCGGTGTTGGCGGTCAGGGCTGCGCCGCGCGGCACGACGATCGAGAACATGCTGCCGCGTCCGACCACCGAGCGCGCGTCCAGCGCATGACCGAGCAGGCGCGAGATGCGCTGGCAGATCGACAGGCCCAGGCCGAGGCCGCGGCCGTCCCAGTCGAAGGGCTGTTCGTAGCGGTGGAACTCGTCGTAGATCTGGCGCATGTGGTGTTCCGGGATGCCCGGTCCCGAGTCCCAGACCTGCAATGCGATGCCGTCGCCGCGCGGGCGCGCCGCGAGCACCACGCGGCCGCGCGGGGTATAGCGCAGCGCGTTGGCGATGAAGTTCTGCAGTACCCGCCGCAGCAGCCTCCGGTCGCTGCGTACCGGCAACAGCGGCGCATACACGCGGATCGCGATCGAACGCGCGGCGGCCATCGGCGCGTACTGCGCGGCCAGTTCCCGCATCAGCGCACCGGCGTCGAAGTCGGAGATCTCGGGTTGCAGCTTGCCCGCGTCCAAGCGCGAGACGTCGAGCAGGCCGTCGAGCAGTTCCTCGGCCGCGCGCAGGGCGGTATCGACCCGTTCGGCCAGGTGCGCCTGTTCCTGCGGATCGGCGCTTTCGCGCAGCGCCGAAGTGAACAGGCGGGCGGCGTTGAGCGGCTGCAGCACGTCGTGGCTGACCGCGGTCAGGAAGCGCGAACGCGACTCCTGCGCGGTTTCGGCCTCGCGCGTGCGTTCGGCCACGCGCTGCTCGAGGTGCTCGTTGATCTCGCGCAGCTCGCGCTCGGCGCGCTTGTAGTCGGTGACGTCGCTGTAGCTGGTCGCATAGCCGCCGCCCGGCAGCGGCTGGCCGCGCAGCTCCAGCACCTGGCCATTGGCGCGCACGCGCTCGCTGACATGGGGCGACCCGGCGCGCATGTACTCGATGCGCTTGCCTACCTCGGCCTCGATCTCCTCGGCGCCCAGCGGACCGAGTTCGCCGCGCTCGGCGTTGTAGCGGATCAGGTCGGCGACCGGGCGGCCGATGTAGAGCATGCCGTCGGGATAGTCGAACAGCTGCTGGTAGCGGCGGTTCCAGGCCACCAGGCACATGTCGCCGTCGACCACGCTCACGCCCTGGTCGATGTTCTCCAGGGTGTTGGACAGGATCTCGCGGTTGAAGCGCAGCTCCTGGCCGGCCTCGTCGAGCACGGCGACCACCTCGCCGACCTCCATGCCCGAACCCTTGAGCACGCTGGTCACCACCAGCCGCGCCGAGGCCGCGCCGACGGCCGCGGCCAGCAGGCGCTCGGTGAACTGCACCCAGTTGCGGTCGGCGCGCGCCTGCGGCTGCAGCTCCTGCGCCAGTTCGTGTGCGTGCTGCTCGAACGCGCGCTGCGCGGTGCGCTCGCCGACGATGCGGCTGGCCAGCACCAACAGGTCGCCGATGGCCACGTTGCCCTTCCATTCGCCGGCCGCCAGCGCGCTGCGCTCGGCGTAGGGGTCGAGGAAGGGCGCGGCGCGCAGGCGCTCGTCGAGGTTGGGGCGCCAGCGCGCCGACACCAGCAGCAGTGCGCCGATGTTGGCCAGCAGCGACCAGAACGTGCCATGGGTGAGCGGGTCCCAGCCCCACAGCCCGAACAGCTGGCGCGGCCGCAGCCAATGGATGCCGAACGGGCCGTCCTGCACCCAGGCCGGATCGAACCAGCCGGCGTCGGTGAGCGTCGGCAGCAGCAGCGTGTACAGCCACACCGCGAAGCCCAGCACCAGCCCGACCTCGGCGCCACGCCGGCTGGCGCCGTGCCAGTACAGCCCACCGATCAGCGCCGGCGCGAACTGGGCGACCGCGGCGAACGACATCAGCCCGAACGAGGCCAGCGAGGCATCGCTGCCGCTGGCGCGGTAATAGCCCCAGGCCATGCCGGCGATGCAGACGATGGCGATGCGCCGGATCCACAGCACCGTCGAGGCGACATCGCCGCGGTGGCGTTCGGCCCAGCCGCGGCGCAGCAGCAGCGGCATCACCAGGTCGTTGCTGACCATGGTCGCCAGCGCCACGCTGGCCACGATCACCATGCCGGTGGCGGCCGAGAAGCCGCCCACGTAGGCCAGCAGTGCCAGGGTGTCACGCTGCTCGGCCAGGGGCAGCGCCAGCACGAAGCTGTCCGGCGCCACGTGCGGCGCATTGCCGAACAGCACCATGCCCGCACTGGCGATCGGCACCACCATCAGAGTGACGATCACCAGGTAGGCGCCGAACATCCAGCGCGCACGGCGGATGTCGGCGACGTTGCCGCATTCGACGATGGCCACGTGGAACTGGCGCGGCAGGCAGAAGATCGCGGTGAACGCGAGCAGGCATTGCGCGGCGAAGCCCACCGGCGGGGCCACGTCGACCAGGGCGCGGGTGGCGGCCACGTAGTCGACATCGCGCGCGCCGAGCCAGCCGCTCGCGAACATGCCCACGGCCACCAGCGCCACCAGCTTGACCAGGGACTCCAGCGCCACCGCCAGCATCATGCCCGGCCGGTGCTCGGTGGCATCGACCTGGCGGGTACCGAACAGGATCGCGAACAGGGCCATCAGCGCGGCCACGTACAGGGCCGGATCGCCCAGCGCCGGGCCGTCGGGATCCTGCCCTGCCAGCACCACCACGCTGATCGCCACCGCCTTGTACTGCAGGGCGAGGTAAGGAACCGCGGCGATCAGGGCGATGGTGGCGACCAGCGCGGCCAGCGGTTGCGAGCGGCCGAAGCGCGAGGCGATGAAGTCGGCGATCGAGACGGTGTTCTGGCTCTGCGCCACCTTGGCCATGCGCTCGAGGATGCGCCAGCCGAACAGCAGCAGCAGCAGCGGGCCCAGGTAGATCGGCACGTAACCGATGCCCGAACGCACCGCGGTGCCGACCGCGCCGTAGAAGGTCCAGGACGAGCAGTACACCGCCAGCGCCAGGCTGTAGACCAGCGGGCGCAGCCAGGGCCGCTGCGGGTACAGCGGATAACGGTCGCCGATCCACGCCACCGCGAACAGCAGCGCGGCATAGCCGACCGACACCAGCAGCAGGACCCAGCCCGGCAGCATCCCGCCTCCCCCGTTCGAAGCGCCCCGGAGTGTAGCGCGGCCGCGCACCTGTGCCCCCGGCCCCAGTAGGCGCGGCTCGGGCGCGACCACCCTGTCCGACCCTCACCTCCCCAACATCGAGGCCGGGCGTCTCTATGTCGCCCGCACCGCTTAACGCCTTTCCGCCCTCCAGTATGGCGGAACCGGGCCGACGGGGGGGAACGTATCTGTGGCTTGCGGACCGAGGCCGCCCCGGCCCGGGGCTTGCTCCCCGGCTCGGTCAGCCATCCATGGCTGACTCGCCGCCGCAGCGCATCCATGCGCTGCTATCCGCAACCCCCGGCCCGTGACGGCTACGGGCCTCTCGCTGTTGGCTTCGATCGTCAGAAAAGCGAACGCATAGTGGCCGAAGTGCCGGACCAACAGACTCAGTGAGCCGCGCCCTGACGGCCGGGGGTTGCGGCAAAGCAAGACATGGATGTCTTGCGCGCGAGTCAGGACAGGATGTCCTGACCGAGCGAAGAGCGACCCCCGGTCGGCAGGGCGCGGCGTCCGTCCGAAGTCCGGACAGATCGTCTCCAAGAGGAGAAGACATTCGTGAGTTGGAGAAGAACCAAACAAAAGGCCCGCCTTGCGGCGGGCCTTTGGATGACTGGACATGCGTCCGTTGAAAGGCGCTCCCGCTTGACCAGACGTTCGTCTGTTGAAAGCCGCGGGGATGACGCAATTGTTGCCGCGCCGAAGCGCGGACAACTGCGTCACTTGATCTTGCCTTCCTTGTAGATCACGTGCTTGCGGACGACGGGATCGTACTTCTTGATCTCCATCTTGCCGGGGGTGTTCTTCTTGTTCTTGTCCGTCGTGTAGAAGTGGCCGGTGTTGGCCGACGAAATCAGACGGATCTTGTCGCGCTTGGATGCCATGACCTTCTACTCCTCAGACCTTCTCGCCGCGCTTGCGCAGGTCGGCGAGCACGGCGTCGATGCCGTTCTTGTCGATGGTGCGCAGGGCAGCCGTGGAAACGCGCAGCTTCACCCAGCGGTTCTCGCTGGCGACCCAGAACCGGCGCTCGTGCAGGTTCGGCATGAAGCGGCGGCGGGTTTTGTTCATCGCGTGCGACACGTTGTTGCCGGTCGTCGTACGCTTGCCGGTGACTTGGCAGACTCGGGACATTGCACACCTCGAAAGTGTCATGGTGCCCCCCTTGGCCAGGGAGGCGGCGGCCCCGGCGGGCGCGGCCCGAAGGCCATGCCTGCCACGCGTTGCGGGTTCAGGTTCGCTGGGCGGGGGCGGGCGGAAAGCGCGTGTCCGGCCGGTCCGTGCCCGGGACGGCGGAACGTCCGGGCGCAGCGAGCCGGGCATTATGCCCGCAGCCGGGCCTGTGGACAAGTCGGGTCCCGAGCGGGCGCGATCAGGGTGCCGGGGTCGTCCCCACCGGCAGGCGCACGATCACCAGCGAGGGATCGTCCGGGTCGGGCTGCATGGCGAAGCCGAGCTGCGCGCACATCGCCAGCATGCCGCGGTTCTGCCGCAGCACCTGGCCTTCCACTTCCTGCAGGCCGAGCCAGCCGGCGACCTCTATCATGATGGTCATCAGCTGCCGGCCCAGGCCCTGGCCCTTGAGGTCGGAACGCACCAGGATCCCGTACTCGCCCGCCTGGTAGTTGGCGTCGGCGTGCAGGCGTACCGCGCCGAGCATCGCGCCGGCCGGGTCCACCGCCAGCAGCGCGATCGAGCGCGCGTAGTCCATTTGGGTCAGGCGCGCGATGAACTCGTGGCTGAAGTGCTTGACCGACTGGAAAAAGCGCAGGCGCAGGTCCTCGTCGGTGACGTGGCGGAAGAACTCGCGGAACAGTTCCTCGTCTTCCGGGCGCACCGGCCGCACCTGCGCGGGCTGGCCGCTGTCGAGGGTGATGCTGCGCTCCCACTCGCTGGGATAGGGGAAGATCGCGAACCGCGGATGGCCGCGGCCCTTGTGCAGGGCCTCGACCGGGCCGACCAGGATCCGCGCGTCCACCGCCACTGCGCCACGGTCGTCCGCGAGCAGCGGATTCAGGCTCATCTGCCGGATCTCCGGCACGTCTGCCGCCAGCTGCGCCAGCTTCACCAGCGCCAGGGCGATCGCACGTTCGTCGGCCGCCGGCTGGTTGCGGTGCGCCTTGAGCCGGCGCGCAACGCGGGTGCGCCCGATCAGTTCATGGGCCAGGCGCAGGTCCAGCGGCGGCAGCGCCAGCGCCAGGTCGTCGACTACGCGCACCGCGGTGCCGCCCCGTCCGAACACGATCACCGGGCCGAACACCGGGTCGTCGGCGATCGCCGCGATCAGTTCGCGCGCGTGCGGCCGGTCCACCATCGCCTGCACGGTGACGCCGCGGATGCGCGCATCCGGGCGTCGCTCGCGGGCCAGCCGCAGTACCTCGGTGGCGGCATCGCGCACGGCGCGTGGGCTGGCGAGGTTCAGGCGCACGCCGTCCACCACGCTCTTGTGGGCGATGTCGGGCGAATCGATCTTCACCACCACCAGGCGCCCCGCCGCGAGCAGGGGCGCCGCGACCTCGACCGCGGCGTCCGCGTCGGCCGCGGCCAGCGGCGCCTCGTAGGCCAGGCCGTAGGCGGCCAGGATGCGCGCCGTGGCCTGCGGGTTGAGCTGGACCTCGCCACGCGCCACCGCGGCCTGCACCAGCGCGCGCGCGGCGGCGGCATCCACGGTGAAATCGGCGGGCAGGCTGGGCGGCGTCTCCATCAGCGCCTGCTGCGCCTCGCGATAGCGCACCAGGTGCATGAAGCCGTGCACGGCCTCGGTTTCGGTGGTGTAGCTGGGCAGGTGCGCGGCGTGCAGCGCCGCATGCGCCTGCGCATCGCTCGACAGCCAGACCGCGAACACGGGCTTGCGCGCGGCCGCGCCCCGGCGTCGCGCCAGCGCATCCACCAGGGCCTGCGCCGACTCGGTGGGCGGGGACAGCGCGGTCGGCACGTTGACCACCAGCAGCGCGTCGTTGTCGGGATCGGCGAGCAGGGCTTCGACCGCCGTCGCGTAGCGCGCGCCATCGGCATCGACCACGATGTCGACCGGGTTGTCGCGGGACCAGCCTCCCTGCAACAGCTGGTCGAGCGCGTGCACCGTGTCCTCCGACAGCGTCGCCAGCGTGCCGCCCATCCGCTGCAACTGCTGGGCGGCTAGCACGCCGACACCGCCGCCATTGCCCAGGATCGCCAGGCGCCGGCCGGGAAAGGTGCGCAGGGCGCCGAGCGTCTCGGCGGCGGCGAACAGGTCGTCCAGCGCCTCGACCTGCAGCAGGCCGGCGCGCCGGAACGCCGCAGCGTGCACCGCATCGGCCGGCGCCAGCGCACGCAATCCCACTTCCGCGATGCTCTGCGGCGGCTGCGGGCGCGCCGGTTTCACCACCACCACCGGCTTGGCGCGGGCCGCGGCGCGCGCGGCCGACATGAACTTGCGCGCATCGCCGATGTGCTCGACGTAGAGCAGGATCGAACGGGTGCGCGGATCGGTGGCGAGATAGTCCAGCAGGTCGGCGAAATCGACGTCGAGCGCATCGCCCAGCGACACCACCTTCGAGAACCCCACCGAACGCGCCATGCCCCACTCGATCAGTGCCGCGGCGATCGCGCTGGATTCGGACACCAGGGCCAGTTCGCCCGGCTGCGGGGTGCCGGCGGCGATGCTGGCATTGAGCCGGGCGTGGGTGGACACGATGCCCAGGCAGTGCGGACCGAGAATGCGCATGCCGCGTGGCCGCGCGGCGCGTTCGATGCGCGCGTGGAACGCGGCGCGGCCCGCGCCGAGTTCGGCGGTGAGCAGCACCGCGGCGCCGACGCCGAGCGCGGCGGCTTCCTCGACCAGATCGGGCACCACTGCCGGTGGCGCGGTGATGACCGCCAGTTCCGGCACCCAGCCCAGGTCGCGCAGCCGGCGCACGGTGGCGATGCCGTCGATCTCGCGGTGACGCGGCGTGACCCAGCCGACCTGTCCCGCATAGCCGGACATGAGCAGGTTGCGCATCACCGCGCGCCCGGCCGAGCGCTCGCGCGGGCTGCCGCCCACGACCGCGATCGAGGCCGGAGAAAACACCGAATCCAGGCGCCAGGTGCTCATCGCCGCACAGTATCGCGCATGTGGTTGCACCTGGATGAGCGGAGTGCTGGCCGGCGCAGGGGTGAGAGTGGAACTGCTACGTGCAGCCGGGGTAGAGGCGCCCCTACGAAGAGCGGTTTCCACTTCTGCGTGAGCGGCCTTGGGTCGCGAACGCCTTTCGCGCGCAAGCGCGCTCCTACGGGAACAGTGCGTGTTCCGTGGGAGCGACCTTGGTCGCGAATGCCCTTCGCGCGCGAGCGCACTTCCACCAGGAGCAGCGCCCCTTTGGTGGGAGCGCCCCTTGGCCGCGAATGCCAGTCGTGGGCGGGCATCCCGGGTCTGCACCTGGTGCGGGCGCGCGCGGCAGGCTGCCCCCCGCATCCTCGCGTCTGTCGGCCGCAGCGGCGGGTGGCCGGATCAGCGGTTGCGCAGGCGCTCCAGCACGCCGTCCAGCGCGTCGAGGTTGGCGTAGTGGATCACCAGCTTGCCCTTGTTGGCGCGGCCATTGTGGATGCTGACCTTCGCGCCCAGGGAGGCGGACAGTTCGTTCTCCAGGGTGGCGATGTCGGGCGCGGTGGCGCCCTTGCTGGCCGGCTTCTTCTTCGACGAGACGGGCACCTTGCCCGCCGCGAACTGCGCCGCGCGGTGCTCCACCTCGCGCACCGACCAGCCGTGCTCGGCGGCATCGTTGGCCAGCTTGACCGCCAGCTCCGGCGCCAGCGTCAGCAGCGCGCGGGCGTGGCCCATCTCCAGCCGCCGCGTCTCCACCAGATTGCGGATCGGCGCGGGCAGCTCCAGCAGGCGCAGCAGGTTGGACACCGCGGCGCGGGAGCGGCCGACGGCGCCCGCGGCGGCGGCGTGGGTGAGGTCGAACTCGTCGATCAGGCGCTGCAGGGCCTGCGCCTCCTCCAGCGGGTTGAGATCCTCGCGCTGGATGTTCTCGATCAGCGCCATCGCCACCACGGTGCGATCGTCGACCTCGCGCACCACCACCGGGATCTCGGCCAGGCCGGCCTCCTTGGAGGCGCGCCAGCGGCGTTCGCCGGCGATGATCTCGTAGGTGCGGTCGGGCAGGGCGCGCACCACGATTGGCTGGATCACGCCCTGGGCCTTTATCGATTCGGCCAGCTCGGTGAGCTTGCCCGCGTCCCACTGCCGGCGCGGCTGGTACTTGCCGGCGCGCAGCGCGTCGATCGGCAGCGTGCGCAGCGTGTCTTCCGGCGCCGCTTCGAGTTTCGGCGCTTCGGCGGCCGCCTTTGGCCCGAGCAAGGCCTCCAGGCCGCGGCCGAGGCCGCGCTTCTTCGCTGGCGCGGGCTTGGCGGTGCTCATGCCGGGGTCTCCGTCACGTTCGCTTCCTTCTGCTGGGGTTCGCGCGAGGCCTGCTCGCGTTCGCGGCGGTGGCGTTCCACCTCGCCGGCCAGGCCGAGGTAGGCGATGCCGCCCCGGGAGCCGCGGTCGTAGCCGATGATGCTCTGCCCATGGCTGGGGGCCTCGGCCAGGCGCACGTTGCGCGGCACGATGGTGCGGAACACCTTGTCGCCGAAATGCTCGACCAGCTCCGCCGACACCGCATTGGCCAGGTTGTTGCGCACGTCGAACATGGTGCGCAGCACGCCCTCGATCTCGAGCTGCGGGTTGAGCTGGGCCTTGAGCGCGTCGATGGTCTGCAGCAGCGCGGTGAGGCCCTCGAGCGCGTAGTACTCGCACTGCATCGGCACCAGCACGCTGTCCGCGGCGGTCAGCGCATTGAGCGTGAGCAGGGACAGCGCCGGCGGGCAGTCGATGATGATGTAGTCGTAGCGCGGGCGCAGCGGTTCGAGCGCGCGCTTGAGCCGCTGCTCGCGGCCTTCCTCGTCCATCAGCTCGATTTCCGCCGCGGTCAGGTCGGTATTGCCCGGCAGCAGGTCGTAGCCTTCGGCCGTCTCCATCAGCGCGTCCTCGGCGTGCACTTCCTCGAGCAGCACGTCGCAGGTGGAGGCGGGCAGGTCGCGCTTGTCGATGCCGCTGCCCATCGTGGCGTTGCCCTGGGCGTCCAGGTCGATCAGCAGCACCCGCTTCGGGGTGGCGGCGAGCGCGGCGGCCAGGTTGACGGCGGTGGTGGTCTTGCCGACGCCGCCCTTCTGGTTGGCGATGGCGATGATGCGGGCCATGGGTCCGGGAGCCTTTGGTAGCGGCGGAGGTTGGCCGCAGGGCGCGGCCCGGACAGGGGATTATGCCGCGCCGGCGGCCGATCGGCTTGGATGGTGCCCGATCCGGTCGGCGCATGCCCGTTCCTGGTCCTCCAGCGCGCTCAGTCGCGGCGTTCGACCACCACCAGGTGGCGCTCGGCGGCCAGCCCGGGAACCTGCAGCGGGTGCACCGCCTGCAGCCGCCAGCCGGCGGGCAGCGCGGCGATCTCCTCGTCGGGGCGCACCCCCTTCATCGCCAGCAGGCGGCCGCCGGGGCGCGGCAGGTGCCCGCCCACGGCCAGGATGTCGGGAAGGGTGGCCAGCGCGCGGGCGGTGATCGCGGCGTAGGTGCCGGGTTCGTCCAGCGCTTCGGCGCGGCTCTCGGCCACGCGCGCATTGCCCAGGCGCAGGGCGCGCACGGCCTCCCGCAGGAAGCGCGCCTTCTTGCCGCTGGACTCCACCAGGGTCACCTGCAGGTCGGGGCGGGCCAGCGCCAGCGGAATCCCGGGCAGCCCCGGGCCGGTGCCCAGGTCGGCGAGGTTGTCGAGGCCGTCCAGGTGCGGATGCATGACCAGCGAGTCGAGCAGGTGCAGGGTGACCATCTGGCGGGGATCGCGGATGGCGGTGAGGTTGTAGGTCGCGTTCCAGCGCTGCAGCAAGGTCAGGTAGTCCAGCAGCGGCGAGGCCAGCGCGCGGTCGAGGGCGAGCGCGTCGAGTCCGGTTTCCAGATCGGCGCGCAGCGCCGCGACGTTGGGATCTGTCATGACGGCATTGTAGGGGGCGGCCGGCTGGCGCCGATCCGGCCGCGTGTCGTAGCACCCGGCCCTGCCGCGAGGCGCGGATGCCGCTGTCCTGATGGAGGCAGGCAGGTGCGAACACGCCTCGTCGCGCTGCGTGCCGGAGCGGTCGCAGCCCGGCTCAGCGCCCCTGGGCCGGCACGTCGGCGGGCATCGCGCGCCAGGCCAGCGTCGCCAGGTAGTCCGGTTCCGGACTGAAGGCGTGCAGGCGCCATTCCGCCGGCAGGCCCAGGGCGGGATCGCAGGCGCTCAGCCGCCAGCCTTCTCCCTCGGGGCTGAATTCCAGCCGCTCCAGGCCGAAGGCGATGCCGCGCCCATGCGCCTTGAGCACCGCTTCCTTGGCGCACCACAGGCGCACGAACCAGCGCTCGGCCTGGTCGTGCGGCAGGGCCGACAGAGCCTCGGCCTCGGCGGCGGTGAAAAAGCGCCGCGCCAGGGTCATGGCATTGGGCCTCGGCCGCAGCCACTCGATATCGGCGCCGACGCGGGCGCCCTGCGCCAGCGCCACCAGCAGGCGTTCGCCGCTGTGGCTCCAGTTGGCGTCGTGGCCGGCCTGGGCCGGGTCCAGATGGGGACGCCCATGCACGTCCCGCTGCAGGCCCAGCGCGGCCTCGGGCGCGGCCAGCGCCTGCGCCAGCCAGCGGCGCGCCTGCGGCTCGGCCGGCTCGCCGCGACGATAGGGAAACCAGGCGCAGCGGACGGGTCCGATGGCGAGGCTGTGGTCGGTATGGGGCATCGGCGCGCGCCGGATCCTTCGTCGGAACGACGCGTCAGCGTAAGCTAGCCGGCGTGGCGGCGTGAATGGATCCGCCGGTCGGGACGCATGGCGGCAGTCATCCAGCACAGCTCACAACAGCCTCTCTCCAGCGGTCCGCTGCCGGCGGGCGACGGCGCGGCGCGCTTCGCCTTCGACGGCGAGGGCGCCACCGCGCGCGCGCAGTTCGCCGCCCATGTCCGCGCGCTGGCCGCGCGCCTGCCCGATGCCGCATACGCGGTGAACCTGTGCGAGGACCGCTACCGTTTCCTCGTCGCGTTCTGCGCGGTGGCGATCCGCGGCCAGGCCAACCTGCTGCCGCCCAGCCGCACCCGTGCGGCCATCGACGAGGTGCGCGCACGCTACCCGGACAGCTACTGCATCGGCGACGGCGATGCCTGCGGCTGCGATGCGGCGCTGCGGCCGGAAGGCCACTTCGTGGCCCTGCCGGCCACGCTGCCGATGCTCGAAGGCGCTCCGCTGCAGGTCGACGATGCGGCCGTGGTTGCGATCGGCTTCACCTCCGGCAGCACCGGCGCGCCTTCGCCCAATGCCAAGACCCTGGGCTCGTTCCGCACCAGCACCGCGCAGAACCTGGCCGCATTGGCCAGCCTGTGGCCCGCGGGAACCACGCCCGACGTGGTCGCGACCGTACCGCCTCAGCACATGTACGGCGTCGAACTGTCGGTGATGCTGCCGCTGCTCGGTGGCGCCGCCGTGCACCGTGGTCGCCCCTTCTTCCCCGCGGATATCGCGCGTGCGCTCGACCATGCGGCCGCGCCGCGGCTGCTGGTGACCACGCCGGTGCACCTGCGTGCGCTGCTCGAATCCGAGGTCGCGCTGCCGTCGCTGGCCGGCATCGTCACCGCCACGGCCCCGCTGTCGCGCGAACTCGCTGCCGCGGCCGAGGCCCGCTTCGGTTGCGAAGTGCGCGAGACCTTCGGCTCCACCGAGACCTGCATCTTCGCCTTCCGCCGCACCGCGCAAGACCTGGCGTGGACGCCCTACCCGGGCGTGCGCCTGCAGCCGCGTCCCGACGGGACCCTGGTGTCGGCATCGCATCTCGCGCAGCCGGTGCTGCTGGCCGACCTGGTCGGGCTGCAGGAGGATGGCCGCTTCGTGCTGCACGGCCGCCAGGCCGATCTGCTGGAGATCGCAGGCAAGCGTGCGTCGCTCGGCGATCTCACCCGCCGCCTGCTGGCGCTGCCCGGCGTGCGCGACGGCGCGATGGTCCAGCTCGATGCCGGCACCGCCGGAGTGCGCCGCATCGCCGCGGTCTTCGTCAGCGACAGCCTCGACGAGGCGATGGTGCGCGAAGCGCTGCGCGGCAGCGTCGATCCGGTGTTCCTGCCGCGGCCATTGCGTCGCGTGGATGCGCTGCCGCGCAACGAGACCGGCAAGCTGCCGCGCGAGGCGCTGCTGCGGTTGCTCGACTCGGGCGACGGCCAGGCCTGACGCCGCCGGGCCCGCGATCCGGCCGAGGCACGGGCCTTGGTCAACCGTGCAGGCGCCTCCCCAGCCCGGCCTCGACCCGCTGACATCCCCGTCACGATCCCGCTGCCAGCATGGCCCCGCTCCGAACGGAGTGTGACCACAACTTCACGGGAGACAGCGCATGGGCATCATCATCTGGCTGATCGTCGGCGGCATCGTCGGCTGGCTGGCGAGCATCATCATGAAGCGCGACGCGCAGCAGGGGATCCTGCTCAACATCATCGTGGGTATCATCGGCGCGCTGATCGGCGGCTGGCTGATCGGCCCGATGGTGGGCGCCGGTTCGATCAACGACGGCATCTCGGTCATGAGCTTCATCGTGTCGCTGATCGGCGCGGTGATCCTGCTCGCGATCGTCAACCTGTTCCGTCGCGGGAGCGTCCGCTGACGCGACCACGTCATGCAGGGACGCATGAGGCCCGGCCGATGCCGGGCCTTTTTTGTTTCCATGCTTGGGAACTTCCACAGCATCAGTCATCCGGACCGCCGTCTCCGGTGAGGGTCGCTCCGGGCCGGGGATTGCTCCTCGGCTCGATCGCCATCCCTGGCCGACTCGCCGCCGCAGCGCATCATGCGCTGCTCTCCGCAATCCCCGGCCCGGAGCGACCGCTGCCTGCCAGTGGCGTGGTTTCGAAACAGAGCAGCATCGTCGCCGCCAGGCGCATCGCGCTGCTGCCTTGGCCACACTGATCACTTGCGCTCGAATACGCCGCGGCCGGCAGCATCTGGCTGGAGGGCGAGGGTAGTCTCCGTGACGACGGGCCGGAGCGCGTAGCCGGCTGACCGAAGCCGACGGGCAGCCACTCCCGGCGACCGGCTCTCCCACAACGTTGAACTTCTGCGTGGAGCCTGGGCGGACTCCGTGGAAGGAGCAGAGCCAATGCAAGCCGGGCGGCCTTCTCGTCGCGCATGCATCGATGAACCGGAGCCGCCCCGCGCCGTTTGGCTTCACCGGCGATTGAAGGCCGAGCGCACAGGATGCGCACTCCCGAAACAGGAGTCGAACCATGTCCAGCCCCACCGCGTTCCGTCGTACCGCCCTGGCCCTGGCGACCGTCGTGATGCTGCTGGCCGGCGCGCCCGCCATGGCGCAGGAGCCGCTGACCGCTGCCGAGGTCCGCAGCAAGCTCGAAGCCCAGGGCTATACCCATATCAACGATGTCGAGTTCGACGACGGCGTCTGGACTGCCGACGCGCGCAGCGCCGACGGCAACCGGGTCGAACTGTCGATCGATCCCAAGACCGGCAACGTGTATCCCGACGAGCAGGTCGCCAATCTGGGCGAGGACGACGTCAAGGCCAGGCTCGCCGCCGCCGGCTATGCGAATGTCCACGACGTCGAGTTCGAGAACGGCGTGTGGAAGGCGGAGGCCGAGGACGCGCAGGGCAAGGACGTCGAGCTGCGCATGGATCCGACCACCGGCGAGGTAATCGGCAAGGCCCGCGACTGAGGCCCGTCCGCCCGTCCGAACGCCATCGCAGGCGATGCGGACGCGGTGCTCAAGCGGACACTGGCGCCCGCACCACGGATCCCGGGCGGTTGCACCCCGCCCGGGATGCTTGCCGTGTGACGCGCCGGATTCCTGTCCCCGCGGACGCGAAATCCTCGACTTGCCGCAGCCGCCTTGACCGCCGGCACCGGGACGGGGCAGCGTCCCGTCCAACCCCGACGCAGGATTGATCCATGACATCGGCTGCACAGGAACTCGAACGCTTCGTCCACGATGCGCTGGCGGCCGGCGCATCGCGCCAGGAGGTCGAGGCGGCCCTGGTGGCGGCGGGTTGGAACCCCGGCCAGATCCGTGGCCCGCTGGCCGCTTGGGCCGAGATGCCCTTTGTGGTTCCGGTGCCCAGGCCGCGCCCCTATCTGTCCGCGCGCGACGCCTTCCAGTACCTGGTGCTGTTCACCACGCTGTACCTGTCGGCCTGGCACCTGGGCAGCCTGCTGTTCGACCTGATCGAGATCTGGCTGCCCGACCCGGCCGATCCCGCCTATCGCGTGCAGGGCCTCGATCGATCGATGCGCTGGTCGGTGGCGACGCTGCTGGTGGCATTCCCGGTGTTTGCGTTCACCGCGCACCGGATCGGCCGCGAGGTCGGGCGCGATGCCTCGCGCCGCCTGTCGGCGGTGCGTCGCTGGTTGACCTATCTGACCCTGTTCATCGCCGCCGCGGTGCTCATCGGCGACGTCATCGTGCTGGTGCACAACCTGCTCGGCGGCGAGCTGAGCCTGCGCTTCGTGCTCAAGGTGCTGGTGGCGGGCGCGATCGCCGGCGCGATTTTCGCCTGGTATCTCGCCGACCTGCGCGGCGAGGAGCGTGAGGCATGACCCGCCCTGGCGGGCGCGCGCTCATCGTCGCCGGCGTGGTGGTCGCCGCGACGATCGCGGCCGCCCTGGTCCAAACCGGCCTGCCCGGCGCGCAGCGGCAGGCGCGGATCGACGAGCGGCGGGTGCAGGACCTGCAGCGGATCGACAGCGCCATCCAGGCCCATGCGCGCCAGCACGATGCGCTGCCAGCTGGGCTGGACCGGCTCGACCCCGCCACCGCCGGCCAGCTGTCGCTCATCGATCCGGAAACCGCGACGCCTTACGAGTACGTCACCGTCGATGCGCAGCGCTACCGCCTGTGCGCCGTGTTCGCGACCGGCGGTCCGGGCCGCGGCGGATACGATCCGACCGGCGGCTGGGCGCACCCGCCCGGCGCCCATTGCTTCCAGAGGCGGGTGGACAGGGGCGGGGCGCGCTGACGGTCCGCCGCCTGCGCGGGCGTGTCGTCCGCTCCACCGCCCCAGGCTGACGCGGGCCGAGGGACTCGAAAGCCGGAACGGCGGCTAGCGCTTCGATGATCGATCATGCCGCGGTCTCACGCGGCGCCAGCGGCGACGAGATGGCCTGCAATCAACCCGCGAGCCGCACCCAGGCAGGCGCGTGGTCGCTCGGCCGCTCCCAAGTGCGCGGTTCGCGGTCGACGCCGGACTCAACCGCCTGCGCGCGCAGCGCGTCCGAGACCAGGGTCAGGTCGATACGCAGGCCGAGATTGCGGCGGAATGCCGCCTGCCGGTAGTCCCACCAGCTGAAGATGCCGGCCTCCTCGCTGTGCAGGCGGAAGGCATCGTG
Organism: Luteimonas campi; assembly: GCF_051162505.1. Taxonomy (NCBI): domain Bacteria; kingdom Pseudomonadati; phylum Pseudomonadota; class Gammaproteobacteria; order Lysobacterales; family Lysobacteraceae; genus Luteimonas; species Luteimonas campi. The sequence continues at coordinate 193,713 of NZ_JBNWEM010000006.1, read as the reverse complement.
CAGCCCCAGCGCCAGCAGCCGCTGCAGCGCATCGCGCTCGGCGGCCGAGGTGAGGATGTGTCCGTCGTTCCACACGGTGGGGTCGTGCACGTCGCGCGCATCCGGAGCGATGTTGAAATCGCCCAGCACCACCATGCGCGGATGCCGCACCAGTTCGTCGGCCAGCCAGGCGCGCACCGCCTCCAGCCAGCGCAGCTTGTAGGCGTACTTGTCGGTGCCCACGTCCTGGCCATTGACCACGTACAGGTTGACGATGCGCACATCGCCGACGGTGGCCGCGATCACCCGCTTCTGCTCGTCCTCGAAGCCGGGAATCCCGTACTGCACCTCGCCGATCGCGCGGTCGCGCGCGAGGATCGCCACGCCGTTATAGGTCTTCTGCCCGCAGAACACGCTGCGATAGCCCAGCGCCGCGAGCGCGTCGTCGGGGAAGCGCAGGTCGTCGAGCTTGGTTTCCTGCAGGCCCACCACGTCGGGTGCGAAGGACTGCAGCCACTGCGTGAGGTGCGGCAGGCGCACGTTGAGCGAATTGACGTTCCAGCTGGCGATGCGCATGGGGTTCCGGTCGTTCTCGTCGCGGGCGGCTGCCGCCGCCATCGGCCGGGGACTATGCCACAGCCGGCGCGGCGCCATCCCTGCGCAGCAGTTGCTCGACGGCGGGCTCCTCCAGCGGGCGTCCGAGCAGGAAGCCCTGTCCGTCGTCGCAGGCCAGCGCGCTGAGTTCGGCGAGCTGCCCGGCATCCTCGATGCCGGCCCCGACCACGCTCATGCCGAGGCCATGCGCGGTCGCGATCACCGCCGCCACGATCTCGCGCTGGCGCAGGCCGGCGAAACGGTCGAGCTTGACCACGCTCACCGGGATGCGCGACAGCCGCGCCAGCGAGGTCACCGATGCACCGAAATCGTCCACCGCCAGCTGCACGCCGAGCGCGCCCAGCTCGGCGAGCGCGGCTTCGATCCGCGGATCGTCCTGGACCAGGTCGCGCTCGCCGATCTCCAGCCGCAGCGAAGCGGCGGCGACCTCCCGTGCGGCCAGCGCGCGCCGCACCTGGTCGGCGAATCCCATGGCGCGCAGCTGGTTGCCCGATACGTTGACCGCCATCACCAGCGGCGCGGCGGCGGCCCCCTTGGCCGATCCCGAGGACCAGGCGGCCAGGCGCGCGCAGGCGGTATCGAGTACCCACTCGCCGATCGGGCCCATCAGTCCCAGGCGTTCGGCGGTGGCCAGGAAGTCGCCCGGCAGCAGGGTGCCGCGCACGGGGTGGCGCCAGCGCAGCAGGGCCTCGAAGCCGAGCAGGCGCTGGTCGCCGAGCGAGAGCATCGGCTGGTAAACCAGCGCCAGCTCTCCGCGCGCGAGCGCGTGCTGCAGGTCGGCCTCGAACTGCAGCGGACCCTCGTCCTTGCGGTCGGAACCGTCGAACACATGGAAACCGTTGCGCCCCTGCTGCTTGACCCGGTACATCGCGGTATCGGCATTGCGCAGCAGTTCGGCGGCGCAGGTCGCCGGGTCGTGGGTCACGGCAACACCAAGGCTGGCGGACAACCGCACCTGCAGGCCGGTGCCGACGGCGAAGGGTTGCGCCAGGGCGTCCACGATCCGTGCGGCGATCTCGCGCACGCTGGCCTCGCACTGGACGTGCTCGCACAGCACCACGAATTCGTCACCGCCCAGCCGCGCCACCGTGTCCTCGCGTCGCCGCAGCGCCGACAGTCGCGCCGCCAGCTGCACCAGCAGTTCGTCGCCCACCTCGTGGCCGTAGCCGTCGTTGACCGCCTTGAACTGGTCCAGGTCGACGAAGATCAGCACCACCCGCCCCGGAGTGCGGTCCAGGCGCAGCAGCGCCTGGCCCAGCCGGTCCATCAGCAGGTAGCGGTTGGCCAGCCCGGTCACCGGATCGTGCATCGCCTGGTGGGCCAGCGCGCGTTCGGCCAGCTTGCCGGCGGTGACGTCGCGGGTGGAGGTGAGCACGCCCACCACCTCGCCGGTTTCGTCGGTCTCCGGCGACAGGGTGGTATGGAACCAGCCCTGGCTGCCGTCGGGGTGCTGCATCGAGAACTCGTGCTCGCAGCGCTGGCCGGTGCGCAGCACCTGGCGCAGCGCGGCTTCCCAGGAGTCGGCGGCTTCGTGGTCGGGGCCGATCTCGCGATCGGTGCGGCCCACCAGCTCGTGCAGCGGGCGCCCGCGCAGGCGCTCGCCGGCCGGATTGATGTAGCGGTAGCGCAGGTCCGGCGCGTACTGCGCGATCGCATCGGCCGAACCATTGAGCACCGAACGCAGCTGCGCCTCGATCCGCGTCAGCCGGGCGCTGGCCGCGGCCGAGGCTTCGGCCAGGCGCGCCATCTCCTGCTCGGCCAGCACCCGGCGGGTGATGTCGTGGGAAATGCCGAAGGTGCCGACGATCCGGCCCTCGCCGTCGCGCAGCGGAAACTTGCTGGTGGACACCCAGCGCAAGGGGCGGTCCGGGAAACTCTCGCATTCCTCCTTGTCCAGGATGGGCACGCCGCTGCGGATGATCTGCCGCTCGTCGGCCAGCGCCGCTGCGGCGTGGTCCTCGGAGAACAGGTCGAAATCGGTGAGCCCGCGCATCGCGTCCTGGCTCATGCCGTGCTGCTTGCACATGCCCAGGCTCACGCGCAGGAAGCGGCTGTGCAGGTCCTTGAAGTAGATCACCTCGTCGGAGGCATCGAGCAGGTTGCGGATCCAGACCTGGTCGATCGACTCCTGGCCGCTCGCGGCGGGCAGACAGGGCGGCACGCCGGAATCGGGAGTCGGTCTCATCGTCGTGCCTGTGCTTGCGTGGGCCGCGGCGGGATCGGCCGGCGATTGTCCCGGGCGCGGGGGTGAACGCCGCGTCGGCTGCCCGGGGCTGCTCTGCCCGCCCGCGGCCCGACCGCCGCTGGCAGGCGGAGGCAGGCAGGACTGGAGCGCTGCGCAGGCAGGGACATGGCGGGTGGGCCACAACGGATGGACTCAGCTCCGGTATCGGCCGTGCGCGGATGCGCTTGAACCAGCAGCCGTCGCCCGGCCACTGTGGGAGCGCGCTTGCGCGCGAAGCCTTTCGCGACCGAGGTCGCTCCCACAGGAGCCGGGATCGAAGGCTGCAGCCGCCCTGGCCCAAGGCGCGGCTGCTCGCGCTAAGCGCCGGCCGCGACCTCGCCGCTGTTGTTGCCACCGTCCCCGCCAGCCAGCCAGTTCGCGGCAAAGGCATCGGCCGGCAGCGCGCGGCCGAAGAAATAGCCCTGCAGCTGCTGGCATCCGGCCAGGCGGAAGAAATCGCGCTGCTGCACGGTTTCCACGCCCTCGGCCACCACGCTCAGGCCGAAGGTGCGGGCCATGGCCAGGATCGCGGTGGCGATCGCCTCGCCCTCGCCCGGTACGGCCTGGACGAAGGCCATGTCGATCTTGAGCTTGTCGATCGGCAGGCGCCGCAGGTAGGCCATCGACGAGTAGCCGGTGCCGAAATCGTCGATCGACAGCTGCAGGCCGCGCGCGCGCAGCCGCGCCAGCTGCGCCACCGCCTTGTCGGTGTCCTCCATCAGCACGCTTTCGGTGACCTCCAGCTCCAGGCAGCGCGCGGGGATGCCGGTGTGCGCCAGGGTCTGGTCGATGAAGCCGGGCAGGGCCTCGTCGCGGGTCTGGCGCACGGAGAGGTTGACCGCCACGCGCAGCAGGCCACGCCCTTCGGCCTGCCAGGCGGCGATCTGCCGGCATGCCTCGCCGATCACCCAGCGGCCGAGGTCGATGATCAGCGAGCCTTCCTCGGCGATCGGGATGAAGGTGGCCGGCGACACCGCGCCCAGCTCGGGATGGGTCCAGCGCAGCAGCGCCTCGGCCCCCTGCAGGCGGCCGGTCTGGGCGCAGACCTGCGGCTGGTAGTGCAGCTGCAGCTGGTTGCCGGCGATCGCCCCGGCCAGCGCGTCGCGAATGCCGATGCGCGCCAGCTGCGCGGTGCGCAGGCCCGGCTCGAACACCGCGAAGCGGTTGCGGCCGGCGCGCTTGGCCGCGTACATCGCGATGTCGGCGTTGGCGGCCAGCTCCGGCAGCCGCTGCGCATCGTCCGGCCAGCGGCTGATGCCGGCGCTGGCGGTGATGCCCAGGCTCATGCCGTCCACCGCGAAAGGCGCCGCGAACCTGGCCAGCACGGCCCCTGCCGTGTCCTGCACCCTGGCGATGGCGTCCGCGCCCCTGGTCACGATCGCGAACTCGTCGCCGCCCAGGCGGAACAGGCGGTGCTCCTCGCCCAGGGCGCCGGCAATGCGCAGGCCGACCTGGCGCAGCAGTTCGTCGCCGCCCTGGTGGCCGAGCTTGTCGTTGACCTCCTTGAAGCGGTCCAGGTCGAGCTGGATCAGTGCCATCGGCTCGCCGCGCGCGCGGCCTTCCTCCAGCAGCGCATTGAAGGCGTTGCGGTTGTGCAGGCGCGTGACCGGATCGAAGTGCGCCAGGTAGCGCAGCTGCGCCTCGACCCCGCGCACGCGCTCGCGCATCCGCCGCATCAGCGGGTAGCTCAACGCGAACGCGACCAGCGAGGCGATCAGGAAGGCGATCGCCAGGCCCCACAGGCGCGCGCGGGCGCGGCCCATGTTGATCTGCAGCCGCACCGTGCCCACCTCCTGCTCGCGCAGCAGCACCGGCGCGGCCACCCAGGTGCAGCCCAGGCCGCAGCCGCGTCCGGTCGCCGGCGCTTCGCGCTCGGCATCGGCGGGATAGTGCGCGAGCACGCGGCCGTGGCCGTCGATGATGTCGGCCCGGCGCACCGCCGGCACCGAGGCCAGCGGCGCCAGCGTCTCGCGCGCACCTTCGACGTCGCCGAACATCACTGCGGCGGCGGCGCTGGAGGCGATCACCCGGGCCTGGGCCTGGGCATCGGAGGTAAACTCGCGGCGGATGTCGAGCCACTGCAGCAGCAGCAGCACGCTGCCGGCGAGGATCAGCACCATCGCCGCGCCGATGGCGTTGGCGCGCAGGCCGTCGGCGGCCTTCGAGGTCGGCAGGCTCACAGCACGCGCCTGGCCAGGCGCAGCAGCTGGCTGCTCAGGGTCACGCCGTCGGCGCGCGCACGCGCGGCGTCGACGTCGAAGCGGATGCGGTTGCCTTCGCGCACCAGGGCCACGGTGCTGCTGCCGTCGGGCAGCTGGCAGGCGTCGCAGATCACCAGCCTGGCGGCAGGCGCCGGCGGCGGCAGTTGCGCGTCCTGCACCAGCACGTCGCAGCCGGCGGCCGGCGGCGTGCGCGCGATCTCGACGCGGCGGCCGGCGAACGTGCGTCCGGCCATCGCGGCAAGCGCGGCATCGAGCTGCGGCCCCGTCTGCACGCACAGGATCACGGCCTGGTCGGGCGCGCCGCCCCAGTCGGCGAACGCCGCGATGTTGTAGACGAACGCGGCCTTGAGCGCGTGCTCGTCCACCTGGGCATGGCCGGCGCCCGCCGTGCCGAGCCCGAGCGCGGCGAGCAGTGCGGCAGGCGCGCGCCGACGCTGGCGGCCCTGCGTTGCCTCCGCTAGAAGCGCCATGTCGCTTCGAGCCGGTATTCGCGTCCGCGACGCGGGATCGAATCCTGGGCGAACTCCGGCCCGACCGGGTCGGCATAGCGCTCGTCGAGCAGGTTGCGCAGTCCCAGGGCGAAGGAGACCGGCGAGCCGGCCGGGGTCCAGTCCAGGTGCGCGTCGAGCACGGTGTAGGCCTCCACCGAACCTGCCCTGGTAGCGCGGCGGCCGACGTGGCGCGCGCCCAGGCCCAGGTCCAGCCCTGGGCTCAGCGGCAGCGAGGCCGATACGCGCGCGATCCCGCGGGGAGCGTTGAGCGGCCGCGGCGACTGCGCGTCGGCGACTTCGCTGTAGGCGTAGCTGGCGCGCAGCAGCAGGCCGCTCTCGCGGTGGTGGGTATAGGCCAGCTCCGCCCCGCGCGAGGATCCGCGCCCGGCGTTGGTCAGCATCAGCGTGCCGCCGTCGACCTCGACCAGGGTCACCAGGTCGCGCAGGCGGTAGTGGTAGACGCTCGCTTCGGCGCGATGGCGCGGCGACAGGTCGACGCTGTAGTACAGCTCGCTGGTCTGCACGTGCTCCGCGCCGAGGGCGGGGTTGGCCAGCTGCGTGCTGTCCTCGGACTCGACCTGGTAATAGCGCTCGTAGGCATTGGGCGAGCGGTACGACTGGCCCACGATCAGCTTGAACACCGTCGCCGCGCGTGCGGCGATCAGCGCCATGCGCGGGCTCGCGCGCACCGTGCCCAGGTCGCTGCGGTCGAGCCGCAGGCCGCCGTTGAAGCGCCAGGTGTCCGACAGCCTGATCTCGTCGTCCACGAATACGCCGAAGCTCGTCATGTCCTCGCGCGAGTCCAGGTAGGACGCATGCGGATCGAGGTCGAAGTTGCGCTGCACCACCGAGCGGTCGAGCTGCAGCTCGGCGCCCGCGACCAGGGTATGGCCCTCGATGGCGCGGCTGACGACCTGGCCGCCCAGCACCACCGACGTGCCCGTGGCGATGTCGCGGTTGACGTAGGCGTCGTCCTCCTCGCCATAGACGTAATCTCCCAGGTAGCGGAAATCGACCACGTCCAGGCGCGCGCTGGCCTGCATCGTCTCGCCCAGGGCGCGGTCGTAGCGCGCACCGAGATCCACCCAGCGGTCCTGGACCTCGGCGCCGGGCGCGGCGAAGGTCTGCTCGTAGGGCGCCACCGGGTCGTCGCGGCGGCGGTCGCCGGCCACCAACTGTAGCGCCAGGCTGCCCTGGCGGTGCTCGATGAACAGCTGGCGCACCCGCTCCCCGTCCTGGCCGCGCACGTGGCCTCCCGACGGGGTGTCGGCGAACTCGGGAAAATACAGGTCGCGGCCACGGCTGCGCGACTGGCGGACCGAGAGTAGGGTGCTGCCGGCGCCAGTGGCCAGCGGCAGGGTCGCCTGTACGTCGTGGGTGCCGAAGCTGGCGACGCCGGCGCGCAGTTCGCCATCGCCGAAGTCGGCGGCGCTGCGGGTGATCACGTTGATCACGCCGAAGAAGGCGTTGGAGCCGTACACCGCCGAGCCCGGGCCGGGCGCGTACTCGATGCGCGCCACCAGCGCCATGTCCAGCGGGAATTCGGCGCCGACCGGGCCCTGGCTGTAGACCGCGTCGTTGATCCGGTGGCCGTTGACCAGTAGCAGGAAACGTGTGTCGTAGTCGCCGGCGCGCAGCTGGCCGCGGGCGCCGAGGTAGGCGTACAGACCGGTCTCGCTGACGTACAGGCCGGGCAGGCTGTCCAGCGCCTCGCCCAGGGTGCGCCAGCCATGGGCGCGGATGTCGTCGGCGGTGATGACCTGGACAACCGACGGCGCCTGGGAAATGCGCTGCCCGAAGCGCGAAGCGGTCACGATTTCCAGGTCCAGCAGGTCCTCCAGCGACAGCGCCGCCAAGTCGGCGACATCCTGGGCATGCAGTCCGGGCGCGACACTGCACAGCAGGGCGAGTGCGGCGGCCAGGCGCCGGCGACGATGCGGCGCTCGGCCGGCGGGCGCCCGGAAACGGGAGGGGGGAAGGGTCATGGTCGTCGGATCGGCTGTCGGGGGCGCGCCACTGGCTGCGGTATCGGCCGCTCCCCATGTTTTCTGGAGCGCGCGCCCGGCGGCAGCGGTCGGCATGTGACGGGCATCGCCGGGCGAGGCCCTACAATGCCGCCATGACGCTCCCACCCAACCTGCGCCCGTACCGCGGCAAGCGCCCGGAAACCGGGCAGCGCGTGTACATCGATCCATCGGCCCAGGTGATCGGCGACGTGGTGCTGGACGACGACGTCTCGATCTGGCCGATGACCGTGATCCGCGGCGACGTGAACTACATCCGCATCGGCGCGCGCAGCAACCTGCAGGACGGGGTGGTGGTGCACGTCAGCCACGACGGCCCGCACCTGAAGGACGGCGGCTTCGCCACCGTGATCGGCGAGGACGTGACCATCGGCCACCGCGCCATCATCCACGCCTGCCGCATCGAGGACGCCTGCCTGATCGGCATGGGCGCGGTGGTGATGGACGGCGCGGTGGTGAAGAAGCACGGCTTCGTCGGCGCCAACGCGCTGGTCTCACCGGGCAAGGTGGTGGGCGAAGGCGAGCTGTGGCTGGGCAATCCGGCGCGGCTGGTGCGCAAGCTCGACGACGCGCAGATCGAGGCGCTGTACTACAGCGCGCAGCACTACGTCCGGCTCAAGGACGAGTACCTGCTCGACGCCTCCCGCTGAGCCGGGGGCTGGCGTACAGTAGCCGCGTGCACGGGGAGCAGCGCGGCCAAGGCGGGGGCGTGGGACTGGACGCAGGGATGCGCGCGCCGGAGGTGGCGGCGTGTCCGCGCGCGACGCCCTGATGCTCGACACCGTGCGCGAGATCCACACGCCCGAAGGCGTGGCGCTGCGGCTGCCGGCCGCCGGGCCGGTGCCGCGTGCCTTCGCCTGGCTGATCGACCTGGCGATCCGCTTCGGCCTGCTGCTGCTGGCCTCGACCGTGTTCGCCCTGCTCGGCCGCGCCGGCTCCGGGCTGTATCTGGTGCTGCTGTTCGCGGTGGTCTGGGGCTATCCGGTGCTGTTCGAAGCGCTGTGGCATGGGCAGACGCCGGGTAAGCGCGCGCTGGGCCTGCGCGTGGTCTCGGCCGACGGCGCGCCGGTGGGCTGGATGGCCTCGTTCCTGCGCAACCTGATGCGGACCGTGGACATGCTGCCGTTCGGCTACGCCTTCGGCCTGGCCGCGAGCCTGGCCGATCCCTGGAGCCGGCGCCTGGGCGACATCGTGGCGCGGACCATGGTGGTGCACGCCGCCGCGCGCGGCCATGGCGCGGCGCTGCCGCCGGGCCCGGTCCTGGCCCCGATGGTGCCGCTGCTGCCGGCCGAGCAGGCCGCCCTGATCGCGTTCGCCGAGCGCGCGCATGCGCTCACCCCGCAGCGCCAGGAAGAACTGGCCGGCATCGCCAGCGCGCTCACCGGCACCCACGGCGCCGCCGGCGTGGACCGGCTGGCCGCGATCGCCCAGTGGCTGCTCGGGCGGCGCGCATGAGGCAGGAAGCATTCATCGCCCGCTACGAGGCCGAGTGGCGCGGGTTCGAACGCTGGCTGGATGCGCGCGGTCCGAGCCGGCGCGGTGGCGAGGTGCCGCGCGACGAGGAGATCCCCACCCGCTACCGGCGCCTGTGCCAGCAGCTGGCGCTGTCGCGCAGGCGCGGCTACAGCCCGCAGGTGACCGAGCGGCTGCAGGCGCTGATGCAGCGCGGCCACGACGTGCTCTATCGCGCGCCGCCGCCGCCCTGGCGACGCGCGCTGCGCTTCCTGGCGGCCGATTTCCCGCGCCTGGTGCGCGCCCAGCGCGGCTGCCTGTGGCTGGCCGCGGTGCTGTTCGCGCTGCCTACGCTGGCCCTGTTCCTGGCCGTGCAGCAGTGGCCGGAGCTGGTCCACAGCGTATTCAGCCAGCAGCAGCTGGCGAGCTTCGAAGCCATGTACGACCCGGCCGATGCGCGCAATCGCCTGGGCCGCGAGAGCGGCACTGACTTGGCGATGTTCGGCTACTACATCTACAACAACGTCAGCATCGCCTTCCGCAGCTTCGCCGCCGGACTGCTGGCCGGGGTGGGCGCGGCCTTCGTGCTGGTGTTCAACGGCGTGGTGTTCGGGGCGGTCGCCGGCCACCTGCAGGTGATCGGCCACGGCGATCCGTTCTGGCGCTTCGTGGCCGGGCATTCGGCGCCGGAACTGGTCGCGATCGTGATCGCCGGTGCGGCCGGCCTGCGCCTGGGCCTGGCGCTGCTGGCGCCGGGGCGGCTGCGCCGGGTCGATGCCCTGGCCGAAGCCGGGCGCGTGGGCGCGCGGCTGTGCCTGGGCATCCTGGCGATGCTGGTGTTCGCCGCGTTCGTCGAGGCGTTCTGGTCCTCGACCGGCTCGATCCCGGCGCCGGTGAAGTTCGGCGTTGGCGCGCTGCTGTGGAGCCTGGTGCTGGGCTGGCTGGCGCTGGGTGGGCGGGGGCATGACGCGCTGGCGCGGCACGGCCGCGCCGCCATGCCGGGCGAGCGGCCACGGATGGCTGGGCCGGACGTTCCGGAGATGCCGGTGTCCCGCCACGGATGGCAGCGTCGGCACCCCAGGGAACCAGGCCGTGCGCCTTGACCGTGTCCGCCTCGAGTTGCGCCCGCGTTCGCCCTGGGAGGCGATGGAGCTGGGCAACGCGCTGGTGCGCCGGCATGCCGCTGCGATCTGGCGCCCCTGGGCGCTGACCACGCTGCCGCTGTTCGTCCTGCTCAACGCCGCGGCCTGGGCGGTCGATGCGCTGTGGCTGGCGGCGCTGGCGATGTGGTGGCTGCTGCCGCTGTTCGACCGCCTGGTGCTGTTCGTGCTGTCGCGATCCGTGTTCGGCGAGGTGCCCGGCACGCGCGAGGCGCTGGCCGCGCCCTGGCGTGGCGGCTGGCGGGCGGCGGTGGCGCGGCTCGGCTGGCGCCGGCCCAGCCCGTGGCGGTCGATCGCGATGCCGGTGGAAATGCTGGAAGGCGTGTCGGGCGAGGCCCTGGCGCGCCGCCGCGCGGTGATCGTCGACGGCATCCAGGGCCATGCGGCGCTGCTGGCCGGCACCTGCCTGCTGTTCGTGGGGGTCCTGGTGGTGTCGCTGCTGTTGCTGGTGATGATGTTCGTGCCGGAGGAACTGCTGTCGGAATCGGCGCGCGCGATGTTCACCCTGATCATTCAGGATCCCCCGCGCATCGCCCAGCTGGGGTTCAACGCGGCCCTGTGGCTGGCGATCTCGGCGGTCGAACCCTTCCATGTCGGTGCCGGGTTCGGGCTGTACCTCAACCGCCGCGTGCGGATCGAGGCCTGGGACATCGAGATCGTGCTGCGCCGCCTGCGCGCGCGCCTGGCGCAGGCGGTGGTGCTGCTGCTGGCCGTGGCCGCGCTGCCGCTGCTGGCGCCGCAGGCGCATGCCCAGGCCGGCCAGGGCGTGCAGGAACCGGGCGAGGTGATCAGGCAGCGGCTTCGGGCCAAGGAGATCGCGGCCGAAGAGAACCGCGCGCGGCGGCCGACGCTACCGCGCGTGTTTGGCAAGGATGCGGTGGTCGACCACGCGCCCTTCCGACAGGCGGTCAAGCGCGCTTACGAGGATCCGCTGCTGACCCGCAGCCGCACCGAGGCCAGCTGGCGGCTGCGCCAGGAGCGGCCCGCGCCCCCGCCGCGTACGCCGCCACCCTGGCTGCGGGGGTTGGGACAGGTGCTGGCGGTGGTCGGCGAGTTCGGGCTGTGGATCCTGCTGGGACTGGTGGTGCTTGCGCTGGCGCTCACCGCGCGGCGCTGGCTGCCATGGATGCGCGGCGCGCGCGGACGGCGGGAACTGCCCAGCGCGGTGAGCGTCAGTGCCGCGCCGGAGCCCGACGTCCTGCCCGATGACCTCGTCGCGCAGGCGCGGCGGCTGTGGCGCGAAGGCCGACCGCGGCGCGCGCTGGCGCTGCTGTACCGCGGCAGCGTCGAGGCGATGGCCGCGCGGATCGGCAGCGCGCTGGTGCCCGGCGCCACCGAGGCCGAATGCCTGCGCGCCTCGCGGCGCATGCCCGAACCGGCCGACCGCGAGAGCTTCGCGCGCATGGTGCGGGTCTGGCAGCTGGCGGCCTACGCGCAGCGGCTGCCGCGCGACGAGGAGTTCGAATCGCTGCTCGCCGACCTGTCGCAGCGCTTCGGATGGGCGCGGTGAGCCGTCTGCGCACATCGGCGCTGGTCGCCCTGGGGCTGGTCTGCGCCGGGCTGCTGGCGGCGTGGTGGAACCATCGCTACGAGCGGGTCGTGCAGACGCGGCCGCTGCCGCCGGCCGGCGAGGCGGCTTACAACCCGCTGTATGCGCTGCGCCTGGCGCTGCGTGCCGACGGCATCGAGGCGCAGTCGCGGCAACGGCTGGACTTCGCCGTTGCGCGGCCGGACCGGAGCGACACCGTGCTGCTGCTGGGCGACCCGCGCACCCTGGCGCAACGCGACGTCGAGGCGCTGCTGGACTGGGTGGATGCTGGCGGCCACCTGCTGCTGACCACGCCGCGCGGCCAGCGCCGGGCGGCGCCGCGCGAGGTGGATCTGCTCGATGGGCTGGGCCTGACCCTGCGCCCGGGCCAGACCAGCTGCGAGGAACTGCACGTCCCGGGCCAGGAGCGGCATACCGAGTTCTGCGGCGGCACCCGCTTCGTGCCCCGGGTCGATCCGCTGCTGTCCTGGGGCGATTTCAGCGCCGGCTTCGCCTATGTGCGGCTGGCGCGGGGCGAAGGCCTGGTCGATGTGCTGGCCTCGGCCGACTTCCTGACCAACGACGGCCTGCGCGAGGTGCCGCACCTGGCCCTGGCCCGGCAGCTGCTTGCGCCCAACTACGGCCACGGCCGCATGCACCTGGTGTACGCGGCCGACATGCCGCCGCTGTGGCGGCTGCTGCTCGAGCGCGCCTGGATGGCCTGGCTGCCGCTGCTGCTGGCGCTGCTGGCCTGGCTGTGGATGCGGGTGCAGCGGGTCGGTCCGGCCATGCCCGCGCCGCCGCAGGAGCGCCGTTCCCTGCTCGAACACGTGCAGGCCAGCGGCGAGCACCTGCGCCGCCACGGGCTGTCCTCGCTACTGCACGCCGCGATGCGCGAGGACTTCCTGGCGCGCCTGCGGCGCCGCGATCCGCTGGCCGCCGCGCTCGAGGGCGTGGCCCAGGCCGAGGCCATCGCCGCGCGCACCGGCCTGCCCGCGCCCGACATCGAACACGCCCTGCGTTCCCCGCGACCGCGCGATGCCGGCGATTTCCGGCTGCGCGTGGCCCGACTCGTCGAGATGAGAAAACGACTATGACCCAGACCTACACCCCGCCCGCGCCGGTCACCGGCGATGCCCTGGTCGAGCGCGTGGCCCGCGTGCGCGACGAGGTCTCCAAGGCCTTCATCGGCCAGGCCGAGGTGCTCGACCAGATCCTGGTGGCGCTGCTGGCCGGCGGGCACGTGCTGATCGAGGGCGTGCCGGGCCTGGGCAAGACCCTGCTGGTGCGGGCGCTGGCGCGGGCGCTGGGCTGCGGCCATGCGCGCGTGCAGTTCACGCCCGACCTGATGCCCAGCGACGTCAGCGGCCACGCGGTCTGGGACGCGCGCAGCGAGACCTTCAGCATGCGCCGCGGCCCGATCTTCACCAACCTGCTGCTGGCCGACGAGATCAACCGCGCGCCGGCCAAGACCCAGTCGGCGCTGCTCGAGGCGATGCAGGAGCAGCAGGTCACCATCGAGGGCCAGAGTTTCGCCCTGCCGCCGCCGTTCATGACCTTGGCCACGCAGAACCCGGTCGAGCAGGAAGGCACCTACCCGCTGCCGGAGGCGCAGCTCGACCGCTTCCTGCTCAAGGTGCTGATCGGCTATCCCGCGCATGCCGACGAAGTCGCGATGGTCACCGCGATCAGCCACGACAGCGTCGCCGCCGGCTTCGACCTGGAGCAGGTGCGGCAGGTACTCGACGCCGAAGGCATCGTCGCCGTGCAGCAGGGCACGGCTGCGACCACGCTGGACCCGGCAGTGATCGATTACGCCGTGCGCATCGCGGCGGCCACGCGCGGCTGGCCCGGCATCGCGCTCGGCGCGGGGCCGCGCGGCAGCCTGGCGCTGGTGCGCACCGCGCGCGCGCAGGCGGTGCTGTCCGGGCGCGATTTCGTCACCCCCGACGACGTGCGCGATGTGGCCCTGCCGGCGCTGCGCCACCGCATCGCGCTGGCGCCGGAACTGCAGATCGAGGGCCAGGACGCCGACCAGGTGCTGCGCGCGCTGCTGGCCAAGGTGGACGCGCCGCGCAAGTGAGCGCGACCTCCACCAATGCCGGGCCGGTGCGCCGTCGCCACCTGCCGCGCCCCGCACCGGGCGTGGTCGTGGCCGCGGTGGCCTGGGGGCTGCTGGGCGTGCCCTCCAGCCTGGGCTGGCTGCCCGCTTCGGCATGGACGCTGGCCGGTGCCGCGCTGGCGGCGGTGGTGCTGCTCGACCTGGCGCTGCTGCTGCGCCTGCCGCTGCCGGACGTGGCGCGGCGCGTGCCCGAGGCGCTGGCGCTGGGGGTCGAGCGCGAGGTGCGGCTGGAACTCGAATCCGGCCCGCGCGGCCTGCGCGTGGACGTGCACGACCTGCACCCCGGCGCCTGGGAGGTCGAGGGGCTGCCGCGGCGGCTGCGCCTGTCGCCCGGGACGGTGGCGGCGTTCGACTACCGCCTGCGTCCGCAGGCGCGCGGCAGCTTCGCCTTCGAGGGCGTGCACCTGCTGCTGCACTCGCCGATGCGGCTGTGGCGGCGGCTGTGCCTGGCCGGCACCGCGCAGCGCGTGCGCGTGTTTCCCAACTTCGCCCCGCTGACCAAGTTCGCCCTGGTCAGCGCCGAGCAGGCCTCGCGGATGATGGGCGCGCACATCAAGCGCCGGCGTGGCGAGGGCACCGACTTCCACCAGATGCGCGAATACCGGGTGGGCGACAGCCTGCGCCAGATCGACTGGAAAGCGACCTCGCGCGCGCGCAAGCTCATCTCGCGCGAGTACCAGGACGAGAAGAACCAGCAACTGGTGGTGGTGCTCGACACCGGGCGGCGCATGCTCGCGCGCGACCCGTCCGCGGGCGGTCCCGGGCCTGCGCTGGCGCATTTCGACCATGCGCTGGACGCCTCGCTGCTGGTGGCCTATCTGGCGCTGCGCCAGGGCGACGCGGTGGGGCTGCTGGCCATCGGCGGCGAATCGCGCTGGGTGCCGCCGCGTCGCGGCATGGCCGCGATCGACACCCTGCTGCGCGCCAGCTACGACCTGGAACCGACGCCGGTGGCCACCGACTACCTCGCCGCCGCCACCGAGCTGTCGCTGCGCCAGCGCCGCCGCGGACTGCTGATGCTGGTCACCAACCTGCGCGACGAGGACATCGAGGACGTGCTGGCGGCGGTGCGGATGCTGCAGAAACGGCACCTGGTGGTGGTGGCCTCGTTGCGCGAGCGCGCGCTCGACGAAGTACTGGAGCAGGACGTGGCGGACGTGGACGCCGCGATCCGTGCCGGTGCGACCGCGCGTTATCTCGCCCAGCGCGCTGCCGCCCACGATGCCCTGCGCCGCCATCGCGTGCAGGTCCTCGATGTCACCGCCGAACAGCTGCCCGCGGCGCTGGTGGAACGCTACCTGGCGATCAAGCGCGAGGGCCTGCTCTAGAACCCGGGCGGGATCTCAGTCGGCCGTCACCAGGGCCGCGTGCCGCGCGTCCAGCTCCGCGTACACCTCGTCGGTTTCCGGACGCACGCCGTGCCACAGCGCGAAGCTTTCCGCGGCCTGCTCGACCAGCATGCCCAGGCCGTCGATCGCGCGGTAGGCGCCGTGCGCGCGCGCCCAGGCCAGGAACGGGATGGCCGCCTCGCCATAGCTCAGGTCCACCGTGACGCTGCGCATGCCCAGCAGCGAGCGCGGCAGCGTCGGCAGGGTGCCGCCGCGCCCGGCGGAGGTGGCATTGATCACCAGGTCGAACTCGCCCAGTTCGCGCAGGTCGCCGAGGTGGCGCGGATGCACGCGGGACGGTTCGCCCAGCGCGTCGGCCAGCGCATCGGCGCGTTGCGCGGTGCGGTTGACCAGGAACAGGTCGGCGATGCCGGCGTCCAACAGCGAGGGCGCGACCCCGCGCGCCGCGCCGCCGGCGCCGATCAGCAGGGTGCGGCGGCCGCGCAGGTCGAGCTGGTGGCGGCCGGTGAGATCGCGCACCAGGCCGGCACCGTCGGTGTTGTCGCCATGCCACTGGCCGTCGAGTCGCGCCAGGGTATTGACCGCACCCGCCCGGCGCGCGCGCTCGGTGGTGCTGGCGCTGAGCGCGAACGCCGACTCCTTCAGCGGCAGGGTGACGTTGGCGCCGGCGCCGCCGGAGGCGGCGAAGGCCTCCAGCGCCTCGAAGAACAGTTCGGGCGTGGCGTCGACGGCCTCGTACTGCAGCGCGATGCCGAGCTGGCGTCCGAACGCGCGGTGGATCCGCGGCGACAGGGAGTGCGCGACCGGATGTCCGAACACGGCGAACTTGCTCATGCAGCCTCCTGGGGAGTCGGCCGCCGCGCGGCGGGCCGGGACGCGGCGTCCGCCGCCAGCATAGAACGCCCGGTGGCGCGATTGCACGGTGCGCCGCGGGAGCGGGTCGAGCCCCGCCCCGGCGCGTCGGGACGCGATGCGCCCGATCAGCCGCCGCGCAGCCAGCGCGCCGCATCGAGCGCGTGGTAGCTCAGCACGCCGTCGGCGCCGGCGCGGCGGAACGCCAGCAGCGCCTCCAGCGCGCAGGCGCGCTCGTCCAGCCAGCCGTTGGCCGCGGCGGCCTTGAGCATCGCGTACTCGCCGCTGACCTGGTAGGCGAAGGTGGGCACGCCGAAGTGGTCCTTCACCCGGCGCACGATGTCGAGGTAGGGCAGGCCGGGCTTGACCATCACCATGTCCGCGCCTTCGTCGAGGTCGGCCGCGACCTCGCGCAGGGCCTCGTCGCTGTTGGCCGGATCCATCTGGTAGGTGGTCTTGTCGGCCTTGCCCAGCGCGGATGCCGAGCCCACGGCGTCGCGGAACGGCCCGTAGAACGCCGAGGCGTACTTGGCCGCGTAGGCCAGGATGCGGGTGTGGATGAAGCCCGCTTCCTCCAGCGCCAGCCGGATCGCGCCGATGCGCCCGTCCATCATGTCGCTGGGCGCGACCACGTCGGCGCCTGCGCGCGCATGCGACAGCGCCTGCTGCACCAGCGCCTCGACCGTGGCGTCGTTCATCACGTAGCCGTCGGCGTCGAGCAGGCCGTCCTGGCCGTGCGCGGTATAGGGATCGAGCGCGACATCGGTGATCACGCCCAGCTGCGGGAAGCGCGCCTTGAGCGCACGCACGGCGCGCTGGCACAGGCCTTCGTCGTCCCAGGCCGCGGCGGCGTCGAGCGACTTGGCCTCCGGCGCGGTCACCGGGAACAGCGCGAGCGCTGGGATGCGCAGTTCGCTGGCGGTTTCGGCCACGCGCAGCAGTTCGTCGATCGACAGCCGCTCCACCCCCGGCATCGACGGCACCGGCGCGCGCCCGTCCGCTTCGTGCACGAACACCGGGTAGATCAGGTCGTCGGCGCTGAGGGTGGTCTCGCGCATCAGCCGGCGCGAGAAGTCGTCGCAGCGCATCCGCCGCATGCGGGTATCGGGGTAGGCCATGGGCGGCATTCTACGCGCCGCCCATGGTGGTAGGCCGGGACCGAATGTCCCGGCCCCGGCTCAGATCAGGCCGCCGCCCAGGCCCAGGCGCCAGATCGCCACGAAGATCACGATCCCGTTGAGGATCAGGCCGGCCTTCGCGCGGCCGCGCCGCCCGGTGCGGGTGAGCAGCAAGCCGATGGCGGCGACGATCGCGCCCACCGCGGCGAACGGGATCAGCAGCCAGTTGGTGATGCCGATGATCGGAATCAGCGCGAGGACCATCCAGACCATGGCCAGGATGCCCCAGACCAGACTGATCATTCCCATGTGTGTTCTCCGGTAGATGCGGGCGTGTGCCCGGTGACGGGACGACGGTTGCGGGGAGATTGTGACGCAGCTTCGGGGGAGGCTCCGTGCACGGTGCTCCACCGCGGTCTGCAGCCCCGTCGGCCCGTGACGTCCTGCGGGAAGCCTGTCCGCGGCGGTGTCGTCGCTGCCAGCGGCGCCGCGATCGCATGGCCGCCGCTTCGTCAGCGCCCATAAGCATGCCTTCGTGCGGACGCCGCGCCCTGTCGATCGGGGATCGCTTTTCGCCCCGCCGGGCCGCTTCATGGTCCGGCCCGACCCAGCGGGCCGGGCGTTCGCGGTAAGCGCAACATGCCGCGCAAGTCATCCACGCTCACCCTGCCCCGACTCGCGCGCAAAGCATCCATGTTCTGCTTCTCGCGATCCCCGGCCGCCAGGACGCACCTCTACGCTTCCTGCCCAATAAGGCTTCGGCGATGTTGCTTGGGTAGCGTGAAGTCGCAGCTCCATGGCAGCGCTGCCGATGCCTGCGGATTGCGCCGCCGCGCCGACGCTCGCGCAAACACGCGGTTCGCCTGGTCGCAGTTCCTGCCGCCATGAGAACGGCCCTCGCTTTCCGCTGCGAGGCTTCGGCGGCATCCCTGATGACAGGGTAGTGTGGCGCCGGCCGAAAGCGTAGCTCCAAGCGCTATGGAATCGCGATCGCGCGCTCGGTCGGCCATCGAAGCGACGACATCAACGTCGCGAGCCGCAGCGACGCGGGCGGGGAGGGTGCCAGCTGCACATGGATGTGCGGCGGCCGCGAGTGCGCACAGGGACGTGTGCCCGAGCGGGGCACCCTCGCCGCCCGCGGCGCTGCGGCCCTCTCCGAAGCCCCCGCCGCTTGCCTCTCCGAACATTCACCATGCTCGCCGCTCGCTGCTCGCTGCTCGCCGTGCGCTCGATCCGCCCGGGTCTCGCCCTGGTCCCGCTGCGACGCGTCAGGGGCCGGGCCTCAGCTCGCGTCGTGCACCCCGTCGATCTCCACCGCCAGCTCGCGGCGGCAGATCGCGGCGTGCAGGAGAATCCGCGGCACGCGGTCGCCGAAGCGCTCGTCGAGCGCGCGTTCGACCAGCGGCAGGTCCTCGCGGTCGCGCACGTAGACCTTCAGCCGTGTGCCCGGGCCGAAATGCGCGGGCAGGTCGGGGGCGCGTTCACGCGCGGCGCCCAGCAGGGCGTCGAAGTTGGCGAAGGTCTCGTCCAACTGGGCCAGCAGCTCGTCGGCGGCGTGATGCGAGGCGTGGCCGACCACGGCCGCGGTGCCCGAGAGCAGCAGCGGCATGCTGCCGCCGGGCGGGGGCAGCATCGCGCGGGCGAAGCTCGGCGGCTGCGGCCCGTACTGGCGCGGATACCGGTAGGCGCTGACCTGGCGGGGATTTTCCACCGGCGCTCCGCGCGCCCGGGCGGCCAGCCAGTACACCTGCACCGTGCGCGCGTCGTCGCAGCGGCCGATGGCGGTGGCCGCCGGCAGCGTGCTGGCGTCGAAATCGCCGAGGCCCCGCGCGCGACCGACGCAGAACTGGCGGTAGCGCTCCGCGTCGCCCTCGCCCAGGGTGATGGCGTCCAGATAGTTCCAGACCCGCAGCAGGTGCGGGTACTCGCTCTCGCCGACGAAACGTGTCAGTGCGCGATAGGCGTGTTCGGCGGCCAGCAGGATGCCGCTGTTGTCGCCCAGCCCGGTATGGCCGGCAGGTTCGTCGATCTCGATGGCGCCGAACAGCAACTGGCCGTCGCAGGACCAGGCGATCCCGCCGCTGCGCCCGCTGCGGACCGGCGCATGCGCGTGCCAGACCTCCAGCGGCGCGCGGCCGTGCGGCTGCAGCGGCACGCGCAGGTAGCGTGGATCGTCCAGGCGTGGCGCGTCGGCGCCGAAGCCGAGCACCGCCAGCACATCCCTGCCGGACAGCGGGATGGCCGGATCGGCGTGGTCGACGTATTCGACGCGCAGCCGCGGGGCGACGGGCGGGATCGGTGCGGGACGGCTCACGGATTGCCCTCGTGCAGGGTGTCGCCACGGAAGCCCACGCGCGCCTGGCGGCGGCGCTGCACCCAGCCGCGAAACGCGCGCGGTGCGATCGCCACCGCGTTGAGCGCGTAGATCAACCGGAATAGGTGCAGGCGCCTGCGCACCGCGGCGTTGTCGAACACGTCGCCGGCGAGCATCGAGATGACCGCCTGCTCCAGCTGCCAGTCGTTGCGCGGCGCGGAGAACAGGCGCCGCATCACCGGCGTGTTGAAGCGGTGGATGAACCAGGTGAAGTGGCGCAGGCCGCGGTGCAGGCGCGCCTGCATCGCCGCCTGCATCGGTGCTTCGCGCGCCGGATCCTGCAGCGCGGCGTCGACCACCTCGCTGGCCTGGCGCGCGCTGTCCATGGCCAGATACACGCCGGAGGAGAAGATCGGGTCGACGAAGGCATAGGCGTCGCCGATCAGCATCCAGCCGGGGCCGGCCATGCGGGTGGATCCGTAGGAGTAGTTGCCGGTGGCGTGCACCGGCGCCACCCGGGTCGCGCCCCGCATGCGCGCGCGCACCTCGGGATTGGCGTCCAGCGTGCGCATCAGCAGGGCCTCGTTGTCGATGCGCCCGCCATCGGCGCTGCGCTGCTTCAGGTATTCCGGGAAGCACACCGCGCCCACGCTCATGATGTCGTCGGGCAGCGGGATCAGCCAGAACCAGCCCTGGTCGAAGCGCGCCACGGTGATGTTGCCCGCGTCCTCGCCCTCGTGCCGCGCCACGCCGCGGAAATGGCTGAACAGCGCCGCCGACTGGTGCCGGGGGTCCTTGCGCTTGTATCGGCGGCGCGTGGCGATGAAGGTGTCGCGGCCGCTGGCATCGAGCAGGTAGCGCGGCGCCCAGCGCAGCGTCGCGCCGTCGGCGGCGCGGGCCTCGACCACGCCGGGGCGGCCGTCCGCGCCGAAAGTCACGTCCACAACACGCGTGCGCTGGCGCGCGTCGACGCCGCAGTCGCGCGCGTGTGCGAACAGCAGTTGGTCGAACTGGTCGCGGCGCACGTGCACGGCGTAGTCGTGGCGCGGGTCGAGCGCGCGGCTGAAATGGAACACGTAGCGCCTGCCGGCCATCTCGGTGAGCGGGAAGTCGGCGCCGGGCTTGCGCACGCCGATCGCGCGGACCCGGTCCAGCACGCCCAGCTCCTCCAGGATCGGCATGTTCATCGGCAGCAGGGACTCGCCGATATGGAAACGCGGATGCGCGTCCTTCTCCAGCAGGACCACGCGGCGGCCGCGACGCGCCAGCAGGGCGGCCGCGGTGCTGCCGGCCGGGCCACCGCCGATCACCAGGACGTCGCAGTCCATGGGCGCTGCTGGGGCGGCGACGGGCGATGCGGGGTTGGCCATCCTGGACGTGCGGGACGCGGGTTCGCTGAACGGGTGCGCATGATAGCGGACCGCCCGGTGGCATCCTGAAGGGCCGCCGGACGTCGTCGATCCGGCGCCGCCAAGCGCGCCACGCTTGCGCCGCGCGGCCCGATGCAGGATCGTGGCGGGCCTGTCAGCCAGTGTTCCCTGCCATGTCCGTGCAAACCGATGCCGAACGCGAACTCGCCGAACTGCTCGTCGAGAGCCTCAACCTGGAGGGCGTGAGCGCGGCCGACATCGACCCCGAGGCGCCGCTGTTCAACGCCGGGCTGGGGCTGGATTCGATCGACGCGCTCGAGCTGGCGCTGGCGATCAGCAAGCGCTACGGCTTCCAGCTGCGCTCGGATGCGGACGAGAACCGGCGCATCTTCGCCTCGCTGCGCGCCCTGTCCGACCACGTCCAGCAACATCGAACGACTTGATCCTCGCAACCCAGATCGTCCTGGCGGTGGCTTACGCGCTGCTGGCGCATGGCGCCAGCGCCGGCGGCGACGCGCGCCTGGCGCTGGCCGCGCTGCTGGTGATGGTGGCGCTGGTGATGACCGCGCCGCTGGCGCGGCTGCGGCCCTGGGCATTCCCGGTGAGCCTGGCGCTGGCGGCGGGGAGCTGGTGGCTGTATCGCGCCGGCCTGGCGACCTTGCCGCTGCTGGTCGCGCCGGTGGCGTTCGTGGCGCTGGTGGCCTGGGTGTTCGGCCGCAGCCTCGTCGCGGGGCGGGTGCCGCTGATCACCCGCATCGTCTCGGGCCTGGACGGCGTGCCTCCGGCGCAGTTGCGTGCGGACGTGGCCGCCTACGCGCGCACGCTGACCGCGATGTGGACCGGCGTGCTGGTGCTGCTGGGGCTGGCCAACCTGGTGCTGGCGCTGCTGGCCGAACCCGGCGGGCTGCTCGCCCAGGCGGGGATCGCCTCGCCGCTGCCGGTCACCCACGAACAGTGGTCGTGGTTCGCCAACCTGCTCAACTACGGGCTGGTGGGCGGTTTCTTCGCGCTCGAGTTCCAGTACCGGCGACGCCGTTTCCCGGACCGCGAACAGGGCTTCCTCGGTTTCCTGCGCCGGCTGGGCGGGCTGGGTCCCGCGTTCTGGCGAGATTTCCTGCGCTGACATGGATGGCATGAGCGACCACGGACTGCAGGCGGAGGCACGCGAGGCCTCCGCATCCGGCTTCGCCGCCGTCGCCCGCGCCGAGGCGGCACGCCCGGCCGTGCCCGATCCGCGCGGCGACGGCCCGGCGTGGCGCGTCTGGAACGCACTGCAGTTCGCCTTCACCCTGGCCTGGACCGCCGGCTGGATCAGCCTGGCGCTGCTGCTGCGGCCGCTGTCGGGGCCGGGCGCGCGGCTGCCGCTGCGCATGGCCGCGCGCTGTTGGGCACCCGGGCTGCTGTGGGGCGCGGGCGCTCGCCTGCAGGTCGAGGGCCGGGAGCGGATCGATTTTTCCCGGCCCTGCCTGTTCGTCGCCAACCACCAGTCGGTGATCGACATCTGCGCGCTGTTCGGCGCGATCCCGGTGCCGCTGCGCTTCCTGCTCAAGCAGGAGATGAAGCGGGTTCCGTTCGTGGGCTGGTATGCCTGCGCCACCGGCATGCTGTTCATCGTGCGCGACAGCGCCCGCGCCGGCGCGCTGTTCCGCCGCCAGGCCGCCGCGCTGCTGGCCGGCGGCCAGAGCCTGTGCCTGTTCCCGGAAGGCACGCGCAGCCGCGACGGGGTCATGGGTCCGTTCAAGGCCGGTTCGCTGCAGTCGGCGATCGATGCCGGCGTGGACGTGGTGCCGGTGGCCCTGCACGGGGCCGGCCAGGTGCTGCCGGTGGATGGCTTCTTCCGGGTGCGACCGGGCACGATCCGGGTCACCTTCGGTGCGCCGCTGCCGACCCGCGTGGACGGCCGCCCGGTCGCGCGCCAGGCACTCGCCGGACAGGCGCAGGCGCGGGTCCAGGCGCTGCTCGACGGCGGGGAGTAGGCGGTGCTGGAGTTCGCGATCGACCCCGGGCACCCCTGCCTGCCGGGGCACTTCCCTGGTCGCCCGGTGGTGCCGGGCGTGGTGATCCTCGACCGGGTGGTGGAGGCCATCGAGCAGGCCCACGGGCCGCAGCCGGCCCTGCGCCTGCCGCGGGTGAAGTTCCTGCAGCCGCTGCTGCCCGGCGAGCGGGCGCGGATCGCGCTCGAGCCGCTGTCCGCCGCTCCCGCGCCGCGCTGGCGGTTCCGCGTCTCGCGGGAGGAGACGACGATCGCCAGCGGGGAGATCGCCGCGGGGGAGGCGCAGGCGCGGCCATGAGCGTGGACTGGAAACAGCGCCCGGAGGGCGGCGGACGGCTCGCCGTCTGGACCATGCGCGCGGTGGGCCGCTATGGCGGACGCCCGCTGGCGCGGCTGCTGCTGTATCCGGTCAGCCTGTACTTCCTGCTGCGACGCGGGCCGGAGCGGCGCGCGTCGATCGACTTTCTCGGGCGCGCGCTGGGTCGTCCGGCCCGGCTGTTCGACGGCGCGCGCCATGTGCATGCCTTCGCCTCGGTCACGCTCGACCGGCTGTTCCTGCTCGATGGCAAGGAGAGCCGCTTCAGCATCGACGTCAGCGGCCTGGAGGCGCTGGCGGCCAAGGTCGACGAAGGCCGCGGGGTGCTGCTGTTCGGTTCGCACCTGGGCAGCTTCGAGGTGATGCGCGTGCTGTCGCGCAAGCGGCCCGGGCTCAAGCTGCGGGTGGTGCTGGACAAGGCCCACAGCAAAGCCATCACACAGGTGCTCGACGCGCTGGCGCCGGAGATCGCCGCCGGCGTGATCGACGCCGGCCAGGACGGTCCGGCGCTGATGCTGCAGATCCAGCAGGCCGCCAGCGAAGGTGCGCTGGTGGCGCTGCTGGTCGATCGCACGCTGCCGGGGCAGCGTGCGGTGCAGGTGCCCTTCCTGGGCGCGCCGGCGCGGTTCCCGCTCGCGCCCTGGCAGATGGCGGCGGTGCTGCGGCTGCCGGTGGTGCTGGGCTTCGGCCTGTATCTTGGCGGCAACCGCTACCGGCTGGCCTTCGAGGAGTTCAGCGACGGCATCGACCTGCCGCGCGGCCGCCGCGACGAAGCACTGGCCACGCTCATCGCCGGTTACGCGGCGAGGCTGGAACATCACGCCCGGCAAGCGCCCTACAACTGGTTCAACTTCTACGATTTCTGGCATGTCGACGAACACGAGCAAGCAGCCCAGGCCGTCGCGCCGGGCATCCAATCGGGAGCGTCGGCTGGCGGCCTGCCTGGCCCTGTTGGCGACGCTGCCGCCGGCCTGGGCGCAGACCGGCCCCGATAGCGCCGCGATCCTGAGCGGCCTCGCGCGTCCGCTGCCCGCCGCCACCCCGTTCGTCGAGGTGCGCGAGTCGCCCATGCTCAAGGCGCCGCTGCGCCTGTCCGGAGAGTACCGGCGCCCGGATGCCCAGACCCTGGTGCGCGAGGTACGGGCGCCCTATGCCGAGACCACCACCATCCGCGATGGCCACGCCGTGCTGGCGCGCGCCGGCAAGCCGGAGCGGCGCTTCGCGCTGTCGCGCGCGCCGGAGCTGGCGGCGCTGCAGACCAGCTTCGGCGCGCTGCTGTCGGGCGATGTCGAGGCGTTGCGCCAGCACTACACCGTCGACGCGCAGGGCACGGCCGCGCACTGGGCGCTGCGCCTGGTCCCGCGCGATCGCGCGCTGGCCGAGCGGCTGCAGGGCATCGTCCTGCATGGCGACGGCGGCGAACTGCGCTGCATCGAGACCGTCCCGGCCAAGGGCGCGGCGCAGCGCACGCTGATGGCGGACGCGGCGCAGGCGGCGCTCGAGGCCGGCGAGGCGGCCGACATCGCGGCCCTGTGCCGCGGCGACCGCGCCGCCGGATGAGTGCCCGCGCACGCCTGGCCGGGGCGCTGGGCTGGCTGGCGCTGCTGCTCGCGGCCGGTGCGTGGCTGTCGCAGACGCTGTCGTTCAGCGGCGACCTGCGCCGCTTCCTGCCCGACCCGCGCACGCCCGAACAGAAGCTGCTGATCGACGAACTGGGCGAAGGCCCGGGCTCGCGCCTGCTGCTGCTCGCGCTCGCCGGCGCCGATGCGCAGACCCTGGCGGCGCAGTCGCACGCGATGGCGCAGGCGCTGTCGGCCGATGCGCGCTTCGGCTTCGTGGCCAACGGCGCGGGTGCCGGCCTGGAGGCGATCCCCGAACGGCTGCGCCCCTACCGCTACCTGCTGTCGTCCACGCTCGATGCGCAGCCGCTGGACGCGGACTTCCTGCGCGCCGAGATCGACCAGCGCGTGCAGGACCTGGGCTCGCCGGCGGGCGACCTGGTCGAGCCGCTGCTCTCGTCCGATCCCACCCTGGAAACCCTGCGCCTGGCCGAAGCCTGGCTGCCGGCGCGCGCGCCGCAGACGCTGCACGAGGCCTGGTTCGACCGCGGCGGGACCCAGGCGCTGCTGCTGGTGGAAACGCGCGCGGCCGGATTCGATCCCGAGGGCCAGCGCCAGGCGGTGGAAGCGATCCGCGCGGCGCATGCCGACGCGCGCGGGGATGGCCCGGGCACGCTCGAGCTCAGCGGCCCGGGCGCGTTCGCCGACGAGATCGGCAGCCGCACCGCGCGCGAGGCCGGCTGGATCGGCACCGTGGACAGCATCGGCCTGGTACTGCTGCTGCTGATCGCCTACCGCAGCTGGAAGATCCCGCTGCTGGGCGCGCTGCCGCTGGCCAGCGCCGGCATCGCCGGGCTGGCCTGCCTGGTGCTGCTGTTCGGCGACCGGGTTCACGGCATCACCATCGCCTTCGGCTTCACCCTGATCGGCGTGGTGCAGGACTACCCGATCCACTTCTTCAGCCAGCAGCGCGCGGGCCTGTCGCCCTGGCACAGCGTGCGCGCGCTGTGGCCGACCCTGGCCACGGGCGTGGTGGCCACCTGCATCGCCTACCTCACCTTCCTGTTTTCGGGGGTGGACGGGCTGCGCCAGCTGGCGGTGTTCACCATCGCCGCGCTGGCGACCGCGGCCCTGTGCACGCGCTTCCTGCTGCCGGCGCTGATCGATCCAGCCCGTCGCGACGTGGCCGATTCGCCGCGCCTGCATCGCCTGTGGAACCGGATCGAGCGCCTGCCGCGCCCGCGCTGGTCGCTGCTGGTGCTGGCCTTGGTCGCGCTGGCGGTGATCGCGTGGCGGCCGGGCGCGTTCTGGCAGAACGACCTGGCCAAGCTGACGCCGGTGCCGGCGCCCCTGCTCGAGCGCGACGCCCAGCTGCGCGACGAACTTGGTGCGCCGGACGTGCGCTACGTGCTGACCGTGCATGCGGCCGGGACCGAGTCCGCGCTGCAGGCCAGCGAGCGCCTGCGGCCGGCGCTGGACGCGCTGGTTGCGGCCGGCGCCCTGGACGGCTACGACATGGCGGCCCGCTACCTGCCCAGCGCCGCGGTGCAGCGTGCGCGCCAGCAGGCCTTGCCCGCGCCGGACACCCTGCGCGCGGCGCTGGCCGGCGCCCTCCAGGGATCGCCGTTCCGCGACGATGCGTTCGAGGACTTCGTGGACGATGTGGCGACCGCGCGCACCGCCCCACCGCTGCAGCCGCGCGACCTGGACGGCACACCGCTGGCGTCCAGCGTGCAGGGGCTGCTGGTGGAGGGCGCCAACGGCGCGACCGCGCTGGTGTCGCTCAGCGGCCTGCGCGACGTGGAGGCAGTGGCGCGCGCGGCCTGCGTCGGCGGCGCGCGCCTGCTGGACATGAAGCAGGCCTCCGAATCGCTGGTGGCGGACTACCGCGGACGCATCCTCGCCGCCCTGGCGCTGGCCGCGCTGCTGCTCGCGGCGACGGTCTGGATCGCGCTGCGCAGTCCGCGCCGCGCGCTGCGGGTGTTGCTGCCGATGGCCCTGACCACGCTGCTGGTGCTGGCGGTGCTGCGCGCGGCGGGCGTCGAACTGACCCTGTTCCACCTGATTTCGCTGATCCTGGCCGCAGGGCTGGGCCTGGACTACGCGCTGTTCTTCGAGCATGCCGGCGATTCGCGCGACGACCAGCTGCGCACCCTGCATGCGGTGATCGTGTGCAGTCTGATGACGCTGCTGGTGTTCAGCCTGCTCGCGCTGTCGAGCATCCCGGTGCTGCGCGCGATCGGCAGCACGGTGGCGCTGGGCGTGCTGTTCAACTTCGTGCTGTCGCTGCTGGTGTCGCGTGCACCGGCCGGCGGCGCAGCGGTTCCCTCGGCGCAGGAGCCATCGCCATGACGATCGACCGGCACCGGATCGAGGCGCTGGTCCCGCACAAGCATGCGATGTGCCTGTGGGACGAGGTGGTGGACTGGAATGCCGAGCGCATCGTGCTTCGCAGCGATGGACATCGCGATCCGGCGCACCCGCTGCGCAGCGCGGGACAGCTGCGCGCCCTGCACCTGTGCGAGTACGGTGCCCAGGCGATGGCCGTGCACGGCGGCCTGCTGGCCAGCGCCCCCGGCGCCGCGCCGCGCCCGGGCATGCTGGTCGCGCTGCGCGACGTGGCGCTGCACGTCGCGCGCATCGACGACCTGCCCGGCGCGATCGAGTGCGAGGCGCAGCTGGTGGCGGCCGGCGACGACAGCCAGCTGTACGCCTTCCGCATCGTCCACGCCGGGCGCGTGCTGGCCGAGGGTCGGGCCACCGTGATGCTGGGTCCGGCAGCGCCCTGATCGGTGGCGCAGGCCTGCGAACGGCGGCGCGCCGGCAGCTGCGGCCGCCCGCGCGAGTCCGCATAATCGGCGGTCATTCCCATCGGGACACGCGATGAAACGGGCCCTCGTCACCGGCGGCAGCGGCGATCTCGGCGGCGCGGTCTGCATGCAGCTGGCCGCGGCCGGCCTGCATGTGGTGGTGCACGCCAACGGCAACCTCGCACGCGCGCAGTCGGTGGTCGCCGCAATCTCCGCCGCCGGCGGCAGCGCCGAGGCGCTGGCCTTCGACGTGGCCGACGGCGAGGCCACGCGCGCCGCGATCGATGCATTGCTCGAATCCGGGCCGGTGCAGGTGGTGGTCAACAACGCCGGCATCCACGACGACGCCCCGATGGCCGGCATGTCCGATGCGCAGTGGAAACGGGTGGTGGACGTCTCGCTGCACGGCTTCTTCCACGTCACCCAGCCGCTGCTGCTGCCGATGGCGCGGACCCGCTGGGGACGCATCGTCAGCGTCTCCAGCGTGGCGGCGGTGCTGGGCAACCGCGGCCAGGCGAACTACGCCGCGGCCAAGGCCGCCCTGCACGGCGCCAGCAAGTCGCTGGCGCGGGAGATGGGCTCGCGCGGCATCACCGTCAACGTGGTGGCGCCGGGGGTGATTGCCGGGCGCATGACCGAAGGCGTGTTCGACCTCGCTGCGATCAGGCAGATGGTGCCGGCCGGGCGTGCCGGCACGCCGCAGGAGGTGGCGGCGCTGGTGGCTTTCCTGTGTTCGGAGCAGGCCGGCTACATCAACGGCCAGGTGATCGGCGTCGACGGCGGCATGAGCTGAGCGGGGGTCGCGCAACGTTCACGGACGCCAGCGGAGACTGGCGCCGGTCCCACCGGAAACCGCCGCCATGGCCCGTTTTTCCGCCCTTCTTCTGTCCGCCGCCGCCGCCTCCCTGCTGGCCGCCTGCGCCAGTTCGCACGTGCTGACCGGCACCCCGCGTCCGCCCATCGATCCTGCACAGGTGCGGATCTACTACGGTCCGCCGCCGGGCGGCTACGAGGAGATCGCGCGCCTGGACGTGCGCAGTGGCGCGTTCACCTACGGTGCGCAGAACAAGTCCAATGCGGTGATCCGCAACCTGCGCGAGGAGGCCGCGCGCCTGGGCGCCAACGGCGTGCTGCTGCAGGGCACCGGCCAGGGGCCGGACAACAGCGCGGTCAGCGTGGGCGGAGGCGTCGGCCGGTTCGGCGGTCGCAGCGCGTCCAGCGTCGGGGTCGGCGTCAATATCTCGCCGACCCAGACCTACGCCAGCGGCATCGCGGTCTGGGTCGAGAATCCCCCGCCGGAAACGCCCTGATCGGACCGCCGCTCAGGCGGCGAGCTCGCGCCCGGCGTACCAGGTCGCGGGCAGGGAACGGTCACCGCCGGCGTGCGCCTGCAGCAGCGTCTCCAGGCCCTGGTCGTCGATCCCGAGGTGGTCGGCCCGTGCGCGTTCCAGGATCTCCAGGGCCAGCCAGCGCATGCGCGCCACGTTGTCGGCGATGCGTTCCAGGAAGGCCGGCGTATCCAGCCTGTCCGCGAGCTGGCCGTTCATCTGCCGGAACCAGTCGATGCGGAACTGGTCGAGCAGCCGTCCCGCCGGCGCTTCGCGCCCTTCGTTGCGCAGGCCCCACTCGCGCAGCAGCGGCTGCATGGCGCGGTTGAGCGCGCTGGCCTCCTCGAACAGCGGCCGCAGCCGCCCGAGCACCGACAGGTCGGTCAGGCGCTCGCCGAAGAACAGCGGCGCCAGCAGCGCCCAGTAGTAGGTGTAGTCCCAGATCACCTTGACCGGCATCACCCGCTCGTCGCCGAACAGCGGGTACTGGTCCTGGTAGAGGGTGAGCGTGTTCTCGTAGAACGAGAAATACAGCTGTTCGTACAGCGCCACATAGGGCTCGAACGGTTCGCCCGCCGCGTCGCGCGCCACCAGGTCGCAGATGTAGGTGTTGGCGATCGCGATGAAGTCGCTGCCGGGCGAGTAGAACGGATCGAGGAATACGCCCGCCTCGCCGGTCAGCGCCCAGCGCCGGGCCGAGAACACCTGGCGCGCGCTGTAGGAGAAGTGGCGCAGGAACAGGAAATCCTGCACCGCGTGCCCGCCGCGGTCCAGGCGTTCGGCGACCTGCGGCTGGTGGACGCGCAGCCACTCCATCGCCTTGGCATGGGTGTTCATCGTCTCGAGCGGATGCATCTTCGCGTCGCACACGATGCCCAGCGAATGCGCGCCCGACGACAGCGGGATCAGCCAGAACCAGTAGCCCGGCCCGCACATGTGGTTGGTCGAGCGCCAGCGGTCGGGCGGATCGCAGCGCTGCAGCCAGGCCGGATCCTGCGACCAGTCGTTGGGGTCGAGGATGCCTTCCACCCGCCACCACACCGCGTTGGCGTCGTGGTCGTTGGGCTTGGCGAGGTCGAGCTTGCGCTTGAGCAGGCCGGCGCGGCCGCTCGCGTCCAGCAGCCAGCGGCAGCGCAGTTCGTGCGACTGCCCATCGTGTTCGATCCCGACCACGTGGTCGGCGTCGTCACCGGCCAGCGCCAAGGTGCGTACGCTGCTGCCGTCGCGGAACGCCACGCCCGCGTCGCGGGCGCGTTCGCCGAGGAAGTTCTCGAAGCGCCCGCGATCGATCTGCCAGGACGGCGTCGGCAGCAGCTGGCTGACGCCGACTTCGGTGCAGCCGTCGATGGCGCGGCTGCCGTCGGAGAAGAAGAAGCGGAAGCCGAACTTGCGGATCTGCTCGGTCTCCAGGTGCTCGCGCAGGCCCAGCACCTCGGCGAAATAGTGCGCGCCGATCTCCACCGTGGATTCGCCGACCTTGAACGCGCCCTCGCGCACCGGATGCGCACGCCGTTCGATCACGGTGACCGAGAGCGATGGGGCGCGCTGGCGCAGCTGCAGGGCCAGGGTCAGGCCGGCGAGTCCGCCGCCGAGGATGATCACGTCGCTGCGCTGGTCGCTCTGGGGCATGGGCGGGCCTGGGGGAAGGAGGGACTGCGAGACTAGCGCAGGCCGCGGCGGGCCGCCTTCACCGGCCGGCTTCAGGATGCCGCGCGTCGGGCGCGGCGGTGTCGCGGTCGAAGATCACCGGCGGGCGCCGGCGTTTGTTCCGCCAGGCCTGCAGCAGGCGGCCGTGAGCGAACACCTGCCCGACCACGTGCGTGGTGATGTGCGAGAGGTCGCGGAACAGCCGGAAATGGCTCTTGCGGAACTGCAGCGGGCTGCCGGCTTCCGCATACCGGGTTTCCACCGGCACCGAGACCACGCCGAAGCCGAGCTCGCGCGCGGCCGAGATCAGGATCTGCGCCTCGAACACGAAGCCTTCGCCCGGCACGTCGCGCAATGCCAGCACCGGCGCGGGATACAGCCGCTGCCCGCTCTGGCTGTCGACCAGCTGGAAGCCGCAGCCCCAGGCGATGCCCCAGTCGCCGAAGTCGTTGCCGATGCGCCGGTACCAGGGCTGGCTGCTGCGCTTGCGCAGGCGCGCGCCGTTGACGATGTTGCCGGGGTGGGCATTGCCTGCCGCGATCAGGCGCGGGATGTCGCGCGCGTCGTGCTGGCCGTCGCCATCCATCGTCACCACCGCGGCCATGCCGCGGCGCAGCGCTTCGGCGAAACCGTCGCGCAGGGCGCCGCCCTTGCCCGTGCGCCGCGGGTGACGCAGCAGCACCGCGGGCGTCGATGCCACGATGCTGGCGGTGGCGTCGTCGGAGCCATCGTCGACCACGATCACCAGGTCGCATTGCGCGAGCGCGCCGGCGACCACCTCGGCGATGCGCAGTTCCTCGTTGAGCGCGGGGATCACCGCTGCGACATTGCCGCGATGCAGATGCGGCTGCTCAGCCATGGCCGATGTCCAGCCGCAGTCGCCGGCCCGGGCCGGCATGCAGCGCGACGTGGTCGTCGCCGCTGGCCAGCGCATCGAACAGCGGCAGCATCGGCGCCATCGCGTTGGCGCGCGCGTGCCGCGCGAGCGGGCCGGGCCCTTCGCCGGCATCGCCGTCCTCGAGCCGCGCCGAGAGCCGCGGCCCGTTTCCATCGCGCACCAGCACCAGCGCGCCCCCGAGCAGCCCTTCGCTGCGGGTCACCGTGCCCAGCAGGCCGCTGGCCGCGGTGTCGTAGCCGACCAGCAGCACCGCCGGCGCGTCGGTGGCCAGCTGCACCATCGCCTCCAGCAGCCCCTGCGCGAAGCTCGCGCGGTGCGCGCTGATGGCCGTGGCGGTGCGCATGCAGCCGGCGCCGATGGTCCAGTAGCCGGCGGCGGCGTTGTGCACGGAGTTGTGGAATTTCGTGGGCGAGACCTCGCCGGGCGCGGTCGCCAGCGTGGCGCACATGTAATCGGTGATGCCGAGGTCGCCGTGGGTCGAGGCGAACACCGAGGGCAGGCCGTCCGCGGCCAGCCCGGCATCGGCGCAGGCGGCCAGCGCGACTTCGAGTGCGACCAGGACCGAGGGCGGCGCGCGACGGCGTTCGTTGGGCGCCAGCAGCTGGGGTGCGGGCCGGCCCGGTGCATCGCCCGGCAGGGCGCCGCCAGCGGCGAAGGCGCGTGCGGCCTGCCAGTCGGGCAGGCCGTCGGCCCAGAAGCCGACACCGGCGATGCGCGCGGCCAGCGTGCTCATGCCGTCGCCCCGCGGCCGAACACCAGCGAGCAGTTGTTGCCGCCGAAGCCGAAGGAATTGTTCATCGCATAGTCGATGTCGCGCTGCGCGTTGTCGAAGCGGATCTGCGGTCCGCAGCCCGGGTCGGGCGTGGTGCTGTTGAGGATGCCCGGCAGCACCCCGTCGCGCAGTGCGAGCAGTGCCACCACCGATTCGACGACGCCGGCCGCCCCCAGGGTATGCCCGGTCCACCCCTTGGTCGAACTGGCATGCAGGCGGCCTGGGAACAGCGCCGCCACCGCGCGCGCCTCGATCGCGTCGTTGGCGGGCGTGGAGGTGCCGTGCAGGTTCAGATAGCCGACCTCGCCCGGCTCGATTCCCGCGCGCGCCAGCGCATCGCGCATGGCGAACGTGGCGCCCAGCCCCTCCGGATGCGGCGCGGACATGTGGTGGGCGTCGCTGGATTCGCCATAGCCGCGCAGCTGCAGGCCGTCATCGCCGGGCGCCGCGAGCTCGAGCAGGGCAAAGCCGCCGGCCTCGCCCAGCGACAGCCCGTCGCGACGGGCATCGAACGGACGGCAGGGCTCCTGCGAAACCAGGCCCAATGCGTTGAAGCCGAACAGCACGCTGCCGCACAGCGTGTCGACGCCGCCGACCAGGGCCGCATCGACCACGCCGGCGTGGATCAGGCGCGCGGCCTGGGCGAAGACCTTGGCGCTGGACGAGCAGGCGGTGGCCACGGTCACGCAGGGACCGCGCAGCCCGGTGGCCTGCTGCAGGAAGTCGCCCAGCGAATGCGGCGTGTGCACGATCGGCCGCTGCAGGTCGGGGGGAAAGCTGGCGCCTCCCTCGGCCTGCGCCCGCGCATAGCCTTCCTCGCTGGCACCGATGCTGGAGGTGGAGGTGCCGACCACGAGGGCGATGCGGTCGGCGCCGCGGCGCGCGACCAGGGCCTGCAGTGCGTCGGGCAGCCCGTCCTGCTGCAGGGCCAGCCAGGCCAGGCGGTTGTTGCGGCATTCCCAGGCGGCGAACCGCGCGGGCAACGGCGCATCTTCCAGGCCGTCCACCCGGCCGATCCAGGTGGGCAGGGGCGAGTCACCGAAGTCGTTGCGGCGCAGGCCGCCGCGACGGTTCGCCAGCGCCGAGGCCTGGGCCGCCACTCCAGCCCCCAGCGCCGTGGTCGCGCTGAAGCCGCGCAGGGCGATGGGCGGCATGCGTGAGGGCAGGTCGGGTGCGGGCACGGCGGCTCGGTGGCGAAAGGCGCCCGAGTATAGCGACCGCCTGGTGAGGATAGACTTCGCGCTCGTCACCCGGAGACCTGCGCCGATGCCCCGCTCGCGACTCGCGCACAGGCTGGCGCTGCTGACCGATCGCGACGCCCTGCATTCGCTGGCGGTGGCCGCGCTGGCCTGCGCGGCCAGCCTCGGCGTGGTCTACGTGGGCTACCTGGTGCACGTGGTCCGGGTGGCGCGCAATGCCCCCTGCGAACCGGCGCGCGGCGAGACCGTGCTGCTGTTCGGCAAGCACGCGCCGCGGGGGCAGCCCGATCCCGACTTCCAGGCGCGGCTGCAGCGCGCCGCCAGCCTGTGGCGGCAGCGGCCGCCGCGCAGCATGTTCCTGCTCGGCGGCGGCCCGGCCGGTGCGCCCAGCGAGGCCGCGCTGGCGCAGGCCCGGCTGATCGAACTGGGCATCCCGGCCGATGCGTCGCTGGTGCTGGAGGACCGCTCGCGCGACACCCTGGAAAACCTGCGCAATGCCCGCGCGCTGTGGCCGCTCGGCGCGCCGGCCGAACCGGTCACCCTGCTCAGCAGCCGCTACCACCTGGCCCGCTGCGCCCTGCTCGCGGGGCAGCTGGGCCTGCGCTGGGAACTGTGCGCGGCCGAACCCGCGCTGTCCTGGCGCCCGAGTGCGCTCTGGCGCATGGCCGGCGAGGCGGCCTATGTGTG
This sequence comes from Luteimonas campi, assembly GCF_051162505.1. Lineage (NCBI taxonomy): Bacteria > Pseudomonadati > Pseudomonadota > Gammaproteobacteria > Lysobacterales > Lysobacteraceae > Luteimonas > Luteimonas campi. Next base: position 159,684 of record NZ_JBNWEM010000006.1, on the reverse strand, counting down.
CTGGGTCGACCTGGGCGCGCGCTGGGCGCGCCTGATCGGCCACCAGCGCATGCTTGCGCGGCTGCGCTGAGGCGACTCAGGGCCGCAGGCAGCGAGCGAGGAAGGATTCGGCCAGCCGGTAGCGGTGCAGGGCGTCCTTGCCGCGCAGCCCGTGCTTGGCGCCGGGATAGGTCATCAGTTCGAATGGCGTGCCGCGCCCCTGCAGGTCGCTCATCAGCGCGGTGGAATTGCTGAACAGCACGTTGTCGTCGGCCATGCCGTGGACCAGCAGCAGCGCGCCCGGACGGATGCTGGCCGAGTGCGCCAGCACGCGCGCGGCCGCATAACCGTCGGGATTGGACGCGGGCAGGCCCATGTAGCGCTCGGTGTAATGCGTGTCGTAGAGCGCCCAGTCGGTCACCGGCGCCCCGGCCACGCCGCAGGCGTAGTCGTCCGGCGCGCGGCCGAGCAGCATCAGGGTCATGTAGCCGCCGTTGGACCAGCCATGCACGCCGATGCGCTCGCCGTCGACCCAGGGCTGCGCGCGCAGCCATTCCACGCCCTTGCGCTGGTCCTCGACTTCGACCGTGCCCTGCGCGCCGTACAGCGCGCCGCCGAAGTCGCGCCCGCGCCGCGGCGTGCCGCGATTGTCGAGCGAGAACACCACGTAGCCCTGCTGCGCGAGGTACTGGTTGAAGAACGCGTCGGCGCGTCCGGGCCAGGCATCGAGCACGGTCTGCGCGGCCGGTCCGCCGTAGACGTAGACCACCACCGGATAGCGTCGGGCGGGGTCGAAGCCGGGCGGTGTGATCAGGCTGTAGTGCAGCGGGGTGCTGCCGTCGGCGGCGGTGAGCGTGCCGAAACGGGTGGGCTGGTGCGCGTCGCGGTAGGGCGCGTAGGGGTGCCCGGGGTCGTCCAGCGCGTTGGGCAGCAGGGTCGCGAGGCGCGTGCCGTCGGCGGAGAAGAGTTCGATCTGCGGCGGGGTCGCGGTGTTAGACCAGCTGTCGACATAGACGCTGGCGTTGCCCGCGAAGCTGGCGTTGTGGCTGCCAGGCTCGCGCGAGAGCGTGGCGATCGGGCCGCCTTCGAGCGGGACCACGTGTATGTGGCGCTCGGTCGGCGCGGCAATGGGCGATGGCGCCGCCGCATCGGCTGCGGCATCGGCTGCGGTCGCCGGCACGCGCATGCCGGCGCTGAAATAGACCAGTCCCTTGTCCTGGTCCACCGCCAGCAGGGCGTCGACCGGCCAGTCGCCGCGGGTGAGCTGGGTCAGCCGTGCGCCGTCCTCGGCGGCCAGGTAGAGGTGCTCGAAACCGTCGCGCTCGGACGACCACAGGAAGCGGCCATCGGGCAGAAAGCGCAGGCTGTTGTGCAGCGGCACCCAGGTCTTCGAGGGCTCGGTGACGAGGACGCGCTGCGCGCCCGTGGCCAGCGTCGTCTCGACCAGGTCGAGGCGTTGCTGGTCGCGCGACTGGCGCTGGAAGGTCAGCCGCTGCGGGTCGCGCCAGTCCACGCGCGCCAGGTAGATGTCGCGTTCCTCGCCGAGGTCGATCCACTGCGGCTTCGCGCCTGCGCGCGGCGCGATCACGCCCAGCTGCACCAGCACGTTGCGTTCGCCTGCGGCGGGGTAGCGCTGCTCGACCACTTCGGTGCGGTCGGCGTACATCTCGTAGCGGCGCACCAGCGGCACCGGCGATTCGTCGATGCGCGCGAAGGCGATGGCCGAGTCGTCCGGCGCCCACCAGTAGCCGGTGTGGCGGTCCATCTCCTCGTCGGCGACGAACTCCGCCACGCCGTTGCCGATGGTGTCGCTGCCGTCGGCGGTCAGGCGCACCTGCGCGCCGTCGCGCAGGTCGATCACCCACAGGTCGCGCGCGCGCACGAAGCTCACGAACCCGCCCGCCGGCGAGATCCGCGGATCGGTGGCGAAGCCTTCGCCGTCGGTGAGCTTGCGCACCGCGTCCGCGCCGCTGCGGTCCAGATCGTAGAGATAGAGATCGCCGCCCAGCGGGAACAGCAGGCGGCGCGCATCCGGCGCCCACTGGTAGTCGACGATGCCCGAGAGCCCGGCGATGCGCTGGCGCTCGCGGCGCGCCTTTTCCTCGTCGCTCAGCGTTTCGGTGCCGGGCAGCACCACGCGCGAGTCGACCAGCATGCGGGTCTGGCCGCTGGCGACGTCGTATTCCCACAGGTCGAGCTGGTTGCGGTCGTCTTCCTTGCCGCGCAGGAAGGTTACCCGCGAGCCGTCGGGCGCGACCTGCGGCTTCATCAGCGTCGGACCGGACAGTGGCGCGTCGCCGGTGATCGCCTCCAGGGTGAGGCGGCGCGCGCCGGTGTCGGGCGTCGCGTGCGCGGCGGTGGCGGCGATCAGGGTCATGGCGAGCAGGGCGGTGAGGCGCATGGACGGCTTCCGTGGAACATCCGCCCTATTGTAGGAGCCGTGGACGGCGGGGCCAGTCGAAGGCCCCGCGGCAGGTCAGCGTGGGCCGAACAGCACCCGCTTCTGTTCCTCGCTCATCGGCTTGCCCAGGTCGGGGTTGACCTCGCGCGCCAGCGCATAGGCGCGGCGGGTGGCCGGCCGCGCGGCGATGGCGGCCTGCCAGCGCATCACTTCGGGGTAGGGCGACAGGTCGATCGGCGCCTTGTCGTACACGCCGATCCAGGGATAGGCGGCCATGTCGGCAATGGTGTATTCGTCGCCGGCGATGTAGCGGCGTCCCTCGAGCCGGTGGTCGAGCACGCCCAGCAGCCGGTTCACCTCGCCGGCATAACGCTTCTTCGCGTAGTCGATCTGCTCGGGCGCGTAGACGTGGAAGTGTCCGTACTGCCCGGTCATCGGACCCAGTCCGGCCATCTGCCAGAACAGCCATTCCAGCGTGGTGGTGCGCGTACGCGGGTCGGCGGGGAGGAAGCGTCCGGTCTTCCCGGCCAGGTAGAGCAGGATCGCGCCGGACTCGAACACGCTCAGCGGCGCGCCGCCGTCGGCCGGCGCGTGGTCGACGATGGCCGGCATCTTGTTGTTGGGCGAGATCGCCAGGAATTCCGCGCGGAACTGGTCGCCCTGGCCGATGTTGACCGGGCGGATGGTGTACTCCAGCCCGGCGCCGGCCTCGGCCAGCTCCTCGAGCAGCAGGGTGATCTTGTGGCCGTTCGGGGTCGGCCAGTAGTGGAGGTCGATCATGGCGCGCGCTCGCGTTGGCGGAGCCGAGGAGTCTAGCTCCCGCGCGGCGCGACCGCGTGCAGCCCGGCCCGCACCGCTGTGTTGCAGGGCCGGAATCGCCCGCCGCGGATGCCGCGGGAAAAGACCGGGACGGCCGATCGTGGATCGGCGCGTCCCGGCGGAGGAAGCCTTACTCGGTAGCGCACTCGGCCAGATGATCGAACTCGGTGCTCACCGACACGCCGCTCAGCGCGAGCGTCGTGCCGGCTGCGGCGCGCAGCGCGAACGGCAGCACCAGGCGACCGGTATCGGCACCGCCGGCGCGCAGGCACTTGAGCGGCACGCCCAGGCGCGTCCACTCGCCCTTGGGCAGCTTCGCCAGGGCCGGGCCGATCGCCACCTCGCCGCTGCAGCCTTCGCCGCAACCGGCCGACAGCGTCGCGTCCGCCTGCGCCGGCAGCGCATCCACGCGCAGCGTGAGCACGACGGGCACGTCGCCGTTGGTTTCGCGCGACAGGTCGATCGGCTGGTAGGACAGCAGCTGCACCACGCCCGCGCCGGTCCACTGGAACAGGCGCGCGCCTTCCTGCACGTCGGTGTTGATCGCGCTCATCTCCAGCGCGCCGTCCGCGGTCTTCGCGGCCGGATGCACCACGTCCATGGCATTGCCGTCCGCGCCGACCAGGCGCAGGGTCAGGCCGGTGGTGGGCGCACCGCGCACGAACCAGCTGTTGCCGCCGTCGGCATCCGGATCGATGCCCGGATCCTCGGGCAGCGGCGCCAGGTTGCCGTCGTCGGCGTAGGTCAGGCCGTGGCCGAACGCGAACAGCGGGTCATAGCCTTCCTGTCCGACGTTGTTGTCGTACTGGTCGGCGCGACGCGGCCAGGAGAAGCTGAGCTTGCCCTTGAAGTCGTGCTGCGGCTTGCCGTCGGCGCCCTGCAGCAGCACGTCGGCGACGCCGCCGCCTTCCGAGCCCGGCAGCCAGGCCGCCACGAAGGCGTCGGCGGCATTGATCTCGCGGTTGAGCCACAGCGGCCGGCCGCTGAGGAACACCGCCACGACCGGGATGCCGTCGGCCTTGAGCTTCTGGATCAGTTCGAGGTCGCCGGACTTGCCCGACTTGAACATCAGGTTCGACAGGTCGCCCTGGAACTCGGCGTAGGGCTCCTCGCCGAACACCACCACCGCCACGTCGGGCTTGGCGTCGTACTTGCCGTCGACCGACAGCTCGGCGCGGCCGCCGGCCGCATCGATCTGCGCCTTCAGCCCGTCCCAGATCGAGTCGGCGTTGGGGAAATCCTCGCGCTTGGTGCCATCGCCCTGCCAGGTCAGCGTCCAGCCGCCGGACTGCTTGGCGAGGTTGTCGGCGCCGTCGCCGGCCACCAGTACCCTGGCCTTGGGCGACAGCGGCAGGATGCCGCCCTGGTTCTTGAGCAGCACCAGCGACTCGCGCACCGCGCGCCGCGCGACCTCGCGGTGCGCCGGCGCGCCGAGCAGTTCGAACTTGCCGCCCAGCGCGCGCTCGGAGGGCTTCGGCTTCTCGAACAGGTTGGCGCGGAACTTCACCCGCAGGATGCGGCGCACCGCATCGTCCAGGCGCGGCATCGGGATGGTGCCGTCCTTGACGTGGCGCAGGGTCGATTCGTACATGCCCTTCCAGCTGTCGGACGCCATCGCCATGTCCAGGCCGGCGATGTAGGTCTGCGCGCAGTCGGTATTGGTGCAGCCGCGCACCTGGCCGTGGCCGTTCCAGTCGCCGACGATGAAGCCGCCGAAGTTCATGCGCTCCTTGAGCACGTCGGTGAGCAGCGGCTTGTGGCCGTGCATCTTCTCGCCGTGGAAGCTGTTGAACGAGGCCATCACCGCCTGCGCGCCCGCCGCGATCGACGGCACGTAACCGGCGGCATGGATGTCGCGCAGCTTCGCCTCGGTGACCACGGTATCGCCCTGGTCCTTGCCGTTGGCGGTGCCGCCATCGCCGAGGAAGTGCTTGACCGAACTCATCACGTGGTGGTCGTCGAGGAACTCGGGCGTGCCGGGCTTGCCCTGCAGGCCTTCGACGAACACGCCGGCATAGCTGGCGACCAGCGCCGGGTCTTCCGAATAGCCTTCGTAGGCGCGGCCCCAGCGATCGTCCTGCGGCACCGCGACGGTGGGCGCGAAGGTCCATTCCATGCCGGTGGTGCGCGTCTCGATCGCGGTGATGCGCGCGATCTCGCGCAGCAGTTCCGGATTGCGCGTGGCGCCCAGGCCGATGTTGTGGGGGAACAGGGTGGCGCCGACAATGTTGCTCTGGCCATGCATCGCGTCGATGCCCCAGATCACCGGGATCGCCTTGCCGCCGCCGCTGGTGTCCATCGAGGCTTCCCAGAACGCGTCGGCCAGCGCCAGCCACTCCTCGGGCTTGGCGTTGTACTTGCCGCCCGGGTCCGAGCCGCCGCCGGCCAGGATCGAGCCCAGCCGGTACTTGCGCACGTCGTCGGGCGTGATGCTGCCGATGTCGCCCTGCACGATCTGGCCGACCTTCTCCTCGACCGTCATCGTCGCCAGCAGGTCCTCGACCTTCTTCTCCAGTGCCGGATCATCGGCGAACGGCCACTGCGGCTGCGGCCAGTTCGCCGCATCGATCGCGCCGGCATTGGACGTGGCAGCCGATTCCTCCGCCGGTTGCGCGTTGGCGGCAGCGGCATCGCCCGCGCGCTCGCCGCCACAGGCGGCGAGCAGCAGCGCCGCGGCCAGGCCAGCGCCAAGGCGCGAGACGATGGGTGAAGTGCGAGGTGTACTCATTGGCGGTCGTCCCCTGGACTGTCGGATCCGGACTGAAGGCATCACGTGCGGCACGCGATGCTGCGCCGCGACATGACAGCGTTGTCAGATCGCGCACCATACCCGCTCTGCGCCCACGATGCTTGCTGCAAAGCACAAGCGGCGCCAGCGGGGAATGGAATGAACACTGGCGGGGATGGCGGGGACAGGGGCGTGGCTGGGCAGGCGGCCGGCAGTCGCGCCGGTCTGGCAGAATCCACAGGCTTTGCGACGGGGACCTGCAAACCGATGGTGCGCGTAAGGATCGAGGATGTGGCGGCGGAGGCGGGCGTGTCGATGAAGACCGTCTCGCGCGTGCTCAACGAGGAGCCCAACGTCTCCGAGCGCACCCGAGAGCGCGTACGCGAGGTGGTCGAGCGGCTGCAGTACCGCCCGCACCCTTCCGCGCGCGTGCTCGCCGGGCGCAAGTCCTACCTGGTGGCGATGCTCTACGACAATCCGTCGAGCAACTATCTGATGGAGGTCGAGCAGGGCGTGCTCGACGCCTGCCAGGCCCAGCACTACAACCTGATGCTGGCGCCGCTGGTGTACGACGCCAAGGACATCGTCTCCAAGGTGGAATCGCTGGTGCTGCAGTCGCGCCTGGATGGCGTGGTGCTGACCCCGCCGATCACCGACGACGCCGCCCTGCTGGCGCGCCTGGACGAGCTGGATATTCCCTGGGCGAGCATTTCGCCGACCGAGCGCAACCGTCGCATCGGCGTGATCGTGGACGAGCCCAGCGCGGTGGCCGAGATGATCGGGCACCTGGCCTCGCTGGGGCATCGCCGCATCGCGCACATCAAGGGCCACCCGGCACACGGCGCCAGCAAGTGGCGACTGGCCGGATACCGCGAAGGGATGGCGCGCGCCGGCCTTCCGCTGGACGAGACGCTGATCGCCGATGGCGAGTTCTCCTACGACTCGGGTTTCGCGGCGACCAACCGCCTGCTGGATCTACCCGACCCGCCGACCGCCATCTTCGCGGCGAACGACGACATGGCGGCCGGCGCGATCGGCGCGGTCTGCGAGCGTGGACTCGCGGTGCCGCGCGATATCTCGGTCTGCGGTTTCGACGACACGCCGATCGCACGCCATATCTATCCGACGCTCACCACCGTGCGCCAGCCCACCCGCGAGATGGGGCGCCTGGCGGGCGTGGAACTGCTCAAGGCCATCCGCGACCGCGAGCAGGGCGGCATGGTGACCGTGCCCTATACGCTGCAACTGCGGCGTTCGACCGGTCCGCGCCGGAGCTGAGCGGAGCGCGCCGCATGGTCGGCGGCCACAGATGCAATCGCTTGCGCAAGCCGGATCCGGCTTGCCTTCCCATGTCGTGACGACGACACGGCTGAGACTTTTCCTGGCTTCCCGGTATTGCCGACCCCGGCTCCTCCTGCCCGATGTTGGCGCATGACCCGACACGCGCGGCGATGTCTGCTGCGAGACAGCGAAAGGTAGCGCTAACAGTCGCGGAGCCGCGATTTCAAGAGTTGACAACGCTGTCAGCCACCTTCCTAATGCAGCCGCCACCGGCCACGCCGGCACCGGCCTCACAACCTGATTCGTGACGACCTTGGGAGAGGGAAGGTTCATGAAAACCACCAAAGCAGCGCCCCAGCGGCGCCTGTTGACGTCGGCGCTGCTGCTCGCGCTGACCACGCCGCTCGCGGCACAGACCGTTGCCCAGGACGCCGCGCCCGCGGCCTCGCAGGCAGCAGACCAGGAACCTGCCGAACTCGAGGCGATCGTCGTCACGGGCATTCGCGCCAGCCTGGAATCGTCGATGAACCTCAAGCGCGACGCGCAAGGCGTCGTCGACGGCATCGTCGCCGAGGACATCGGCAAGTTCCCCGATACCAACCTGGCCGAATCGCTGCAGCGCATCAGCGGCGTGTCGATTGACCGCACCGCCAGCGGCGAAGGATCCAAGGTCACCGTGCGCGGCATCGGCCCCGACCACAACCTGGTGCTGCTCAACGGCCGACAGATGCCGGGGGCGCTGTTGAACGGCTTCTCCGTCTCCAACTCGCGTGCCTTCGACTTCGCCAACCTGGCGTCCGAAGCGGTGTCGGGTGTGGAGGTCTACAAGACCGGGCTGGCGTCCAACCCGACCGGCGGCATCGGTGCGACCATCAACATCAAGACCGCGCGTCCGCTGGACGTCGGCAGCCTGGCCAATATTGGGCTGAAGACGGTCCACGACACGTCCAACGGCAACCTGCCCGCATCGATTCAGGGTGACGACTTCACCGGCGAGCTGTCCGGCATCTACAGCCAGACCTTCGCCGACGGGAAGTTCGGCATCGCGCTCAACGGCAGCTACCAGGATCGCGACAGTGGCTTCAGCCAGGTCGGCGTGACCTCGGGCTGGCGCACCCACTTCGGTGGCGAGGGCGGCTGGGGCGCGATCGCGCCCGGAACTCCGGGCAACGACAACCTGCCAGGCCCGACCGACCTGTACTCGGTGCCCCAGAACCTCAACTACAGCGTCAACAGCATTCAGCGCCAGCGCACCAACGGCCAGGTGACCCTGCAGTGGGCGCCGACCGACCGGGTGACCACCACGCTGGATTACACCTACTCGGAAAACAAGATCCAGCAGCAGCGCAACGAGATGTCGGTGTGGTTCAACTTCGTCGGCGTTGAAAGCGCGTGGACCGATGGTCCCGCGGCAGGACCGGTGTTCTACCGTGAACTGATCCCGTGCACGGGCACGCAGAACCCCGACGGCACCTATGCCGGGTGCAGCGACCTGGCGATGGCCGGTGGCAAGAGCGCCACTCGCGCCGTCAACGAGTCGACCGGCTTCAACGTCGAGTGGGAAGTGAACGATTCGCTCGACCTGGCGTTCGACTATCACCACTCCACGGCAGAACTGTCCCCGGACAGCGAGTGGGGTTCGCAGGCCGCGATTGGCACCGCAGCTTGGATCCGTGGCGATACCACCGTCTATTTCGACGGTGAACTGCCGATCGTGAACTTCGCGCTGGCGCCGGGCGTCAGCGGAGTGGATCCCTCGCAGGCACGTGTGACCGGCCGCCAGTTCGTGAATGGCTATTCGCGCGGCGAGGTCGACCAGGGGCAGCTGAGCGGCGACTTCAAGTTCGGCGACTACTCCAGCCTCCGGTTCGGCGCGGCGTCCACCGAGGTCAAGAATCGCACCGCCTGGGGCATCAACGAGGCACCGGACTGGGGCGGCATCGGCCTGGCTTCGGACTGGGACGACAGCATCTGGAGCGTCGACGACATGTCGCGCTACTTCGACGCCTTCCCGGGCCACAACGATCCGCGCTTCAGCGGCCAGTTCATGACGTTCGACTTCGAGCGGCTGCGCCAGGCCGTGGGCGAGTTCACCGGCAGGCCGGACCTCGCGCGCCGTCCGGACAATTTCGATCGTGCCGACCTGCTCTCGACGGAGAAGACCAGGAGCGCCTACCTCCAGTACAGCACCAGCTTCCAGACCCGGATTCCGGTGAATCTGGCGGTGGGCGTGCGCTACGAGAAGACCAAGGTCGAGTCGTCTGCCCAGGTGGATACTCCGGTCCTGGTGCGCTGGGTGGCGGACAACGAGTTTTTCACCGACATGGGCGCGAAGTCGTTCACCACCATGACCGGCGAGTACGACTACTGGCTTCCCAACGTCGATACCAGTTTCGAACTGCGCGACGACATGGTGCTTCGCGCCAGCTACGGCCATTCGATCGGCCGGCCGGGCTGGCAGGACATCCAGGGCGGGCAGACCGTGAGCCCCCTGCTGCGCGTCAATGGCGGCAGCGGTGCGGCGGGCAATCCGAACCTCAAGCCGCTGCTGTCCAAGAACATCGACCTGTCCTACGAGTGGTATTACGGGGAGGCCAGCTATTTCTCGGTCGGCTATTACCGCAAGAACATCTCCAACTACATCGACAGCGGCGCGGGCTCGTTCGAGGACACCCTGTTCAGCCTGCCCACGCCAGTCGGCGGCGAGTACTGGAACGCGGCTCTGGCTGCGGGTTGCGGCGACGCGGACGTGGGCTGCATCCGCCAGTACATCTTCGACAACTTCGATGGCCAGCCGGGCGTCGACAGCACGGCGGGTTCGAACGGCGTCATCACCGGCCGTCCCGGTGATCCGCTGACGGTGTACCGGGTCGCGATTCCCGGCAATGCCGGGTCCCACAGCCTGAACGGCTATGAGCTGAACGTGCAGCACATGTTCGGCGAAACCGGCTTCGGCGTGGCGGCGAACTACACGATCGTCGATAGCGACAGTCTGTCGTACGACAACGCGGCCAAAGGCCCGCAGCAGGTGCTGATCGGCCTGAGCGACTCGGCCAACCTGGTCGGCTTCTACGACAAGGGTCCGTGGCAGGTCCGCCTGGCCTACAACTGGCGCGACAAGTTCCTCAGCAGCCAGTACGACGGCGATCCCGCCGACAACGCCAAGAACAACCCGGTTTATGTCGAGGAATACGGGCAGTGGGATCTCAGCGTGGGGTATCAGGTTACCGATCGCCTCACCCTCCAGCTCGAGGGGATCAACCTGACCGATGAAACCGCGCGCTTGAGCGAGCGCCACAAGAACATCCTGTTCTACGGCACCCAGACGGGGCCGCGGTACATGGTGGGCTTCCGCTACAACTTCGACTGACGCGACCGTGACGAACGGATGCAGCCGCCGGCGACAGGCGGCTGCATCCATCGGTTGCGGGGCGGCCATGGCGCCGCCCCGCTAGCCGTCTGCCCGCGTCCCCATCCCCATCGCGACGCCGGGCTGCATGGCGCTAGGATGCCCATGGAAGCGTCCTCGCGCGGCGGGCGGAGCGCGACCTCCGGTCGCGTTGCCGCAGCGTCGCGAGATGTCCGATCATGTCAGTCGGCGCGGTATGCCGCGTTTCAGGCCCGAGATCCGATGACCCGTCACGTCCAGCTCAACAACATCGATCACCGGGACCTGCGCATCGATACCCGGCGCAGCGTGGCGCTGGGCGACGGCGTGGCCTATGCCGCCACCTTTCCGGCCGAGTTCCGCGAGATCCAGGCCTACTATCCGATCGTGTTTCGGCGCGATGCGACCGGCACGTTCGCTCCGCTGGCGCTGTTCGGTTTCGAGGAGGGGCGCAACCTGTTCCTGGAGGGCGAGCGTTGGGACGCGGCCTACGTCCCGCTGTCGATCGAGCGCAGCCCGTTCCTGATCGGGCGTGGCGGCGATGACATCACCGTGCACCTCGATCTGGACAGCCCGCGCGTACGGCGCGACGCCGGCCAGCCACTGTTCCGCGAGCACGGCGGCAATACCGAATACCTGGATCGTGTCTCGTCGGTGCTGTTGACCCTGCACAACGGACTGCAGCGCGTGCCGGCATTCGTGGACGCGCTGCAGGCGCACCAGTTGCTGGAATCGTTCGTGCTGGACATCGAGCTGGATGACGGCTCGGTCAACCGGCTTGCGGGCTATCACACCATCAACGAGGACCGCCTGCGCGCGCTGGACGCCGGGGCGCTGGGGGAGCTGCATGCCGCGGGTCACCTGGAGCCGGTCTTCATGGCGGTGGCTTCAGTGTCCAACTTCCGCGACCTGATCGACAGGATGAACCGGAGCCGTGCTGGCAGGCGCTAGCCCAATCGCGGAGCGTCGAGGCGATGCGCCCGATGCCCTGTCCGAAGCGGTCCTGACGTCGGCCGCACCGGTCGTACTGCGTGGCCTCGTCGCGCATTGGCCGATGGTGGCGGCGGCGCGCGATTCCATGCAGGCGGCGGTCGCCTACTTGCGCCGCCTCGAACGACCGGAGGCGCCACCCGTGGTCGCGACCGTCGGGCCGCCGGAGATCGGCGGGCGGGTGTTCTACAACGAGGATCTGAGCGGGTTCAATTTCCGGCAGGAGCAGATCCGCCTGCGCACCGTGCTCGACACGCTGCTCAAGTACGCCGCGCACGATGCGCCGCCGATGATCTACGTGGCCTCCACCACGCTGGACACATGGCTGCCGGGTTTCCGCGACGAGAATGTTCTCACGCTGGGCAACCGCGAACCGCTGGCGAGCATCTGGATCGGAAACCGCACGCGCATCGCCGCACACCAGGACGTGCCCGACAACGTCGCGTGCGTCGTGGCCGGGCGGCGCCGGGTCACCCTGTTTCCGCCCGATCAGCTGCGCAACCTCTACATCGGCCCGCTGGATTTCACTCCGGCCGGCCAGGCCATCAGCCTGGTGGACGTCACTGCGCCCGACCTGCAGCGCTTCCCGCGCTTCGCCGAGGCGATGCGGCACGCGCAGGTCGCCGAACTGAATCCGGGCGACGCGGTGTACATCCCCTCCATGTGGTGGCACCACATGGAGGGACTGGAGCCGTTCAATGTGCTGGTCAACTACTGGTGGCGCGATGTGCCCGGCTGGATGGATACACCGATGAACGTGCTGATGTACGCGCTGATGACCCTGCGAGATCTGCCGCCGCACGAGCGCGACATCTGGCAGGAGGTGTTCCGCCACTACGTGTTCGAGGCCGATGCGGGCACGGCCGGGCATATTCCGGAACCCGCGCGCCGCGTGCTGTCCCCGCTGAACGAGGAACGCGCGCGGGACCTGCGCGCGCGCCTGCTCAAACGCATCAACCGCTGACCCAACTGCCAGGAGCCTTCCATGCGCAATGAACCCGGTGGCATCCACGACCGCCCGATCAGGCGCGTGGTCATCGCCGGCGGCGGGACCGCGGGCTGGATGGCGGCGGCCGCCGTCTCCAGGATCCTCGGCAAGACGCTGGAGATCACCCTGGTCGAGTCGGAGGAGATCGGCACGGTGGGCGTCGGCGAAGCCACCATTCCCACCCTCCTCAGCTTCCATCAGATGCTCGACATCGGCGAGCAGGACTTCTTGTCGGCGGTACAGGGCACCATCAAGCTCGGGATCTCGTTCGAAAACTGGCTGGATGTCGGGCACCGCTACATCCACTCGTTCGGATTCAGCGGCAGGGACCAGCGGACGGCGGGTTTCCAGCACTTCTGGCTGCGCGGGCGGCAGGAGGGCATCGCCAGCGGCTACGAGGACTATTGTTTCGAGCTGAAAGCGGCACTGGCGGACCGCTTCGCCCACCTGCCGCGCGGCGGCATCAACTACGCCTATCACATGGACGCCAGCCTGTACGCCAGGTACCTGCGCCAGATGAGCGAACGCCACGGCACGCGCCGGGTGGAAGGCAAGATCGCCGAGGTGATGACCGATGCCGAATCCGGCTGCATCACCGCGTTGAAGATGGAAGACGGCGGGCTTGTCGAAGGGGATTTCTTCCTCGACTGCACCGGCTTCCGCGCGCTGCTGATCGGCAAGACGCTTGGAGTGGGCTTCGAGGACTGGTCGCGCTGGCTGCTCAACGACAGCGCGCTCGCCGCCCAGACCACCGCCGTGCGCGACGCAGTGCCCTACACGCGTGCGATCGCCTGGACCGCCGGCTGGCAGTGGCGCATTCCGCTGCAGCACCGGGTCGGCAACGGAATCGTCTATTCCAGCCGCCATACCACCGACGACGAAGCGCGGGAACACTTTCTGGCCACCATCGAGGGCGAGGTCATCAAGCAGCCCTGGCCGGTGCGTTTCCGGCCCGGACGGCGAGAGCGCTGCTGGGAAAAGAACTGCGTTGCGCTGGGCCTGGCTGGCAGCTTTGTCGAGCCGCTGGAGTCGACCACGATCCACCTCATCCAGCGCGGGATTACCCACTTTCTTCAGAACTTCCCGCAGGTCATCACCCGAAGCGCCATCGACCAGTACAACGCGCAGCTGGATGCGGAGCTCCAGCACGTGCGCGACTTCGTGGTCCTGCACTACGCACTGAGCAACCGTCGCGACACGCCGTACTGGCAGTACATGGCGGACATGGCGTTGCCGGCCAGCCTGCAACATCGTATCGACCTGTTCCGCGAGACGGGCAGCGTCTTCCATGTCCCCGGGGAATTGTTCGGCGAGAACTCCTGGGTCCAGGTGATGATGGGGCAGGGGATCACGCCCCGGCATTACCATCCCAGCGCCGACGCGATGGACAGGCCCGACCTGGAGCGCTTCCTGGGCGAGATCCGCAACCAGACGCTGCGGAACGTCGAAGGCCTGCCCTCGCACATGGACTACATGCGCAGCTACGCGCCGGCCGCGAAGCCTGCCTGATGCCGCCCCTGGACCTCTGCAGGCACCGGTCACGCCGAGGGCGGCGCACCGCAGGGTCAGGCTGAGCGGAGACCCACCGCGCCACGAGTATGCCGGGCCGCCGCCGGCCCTCAGGCCACGCGCGAGCTACCCTTGCCAAGCGCCGAGCGGGCTGCATGCAGCGCCCGCAACTTCGGCGCCACCATCGGGATGGTCAGCATCGTGCTGGCCACCGCCATCAGCAGCAGGGCGGTGAAGGTGGCGCTGGTGATGATCGCCTTGTCGACCAGGATGTTGGCGAAGATGATCATGATCAGGGCCTTGGTCTGCAGCAGCCAGCCGATGATGGAGGCCTCGCCCGGCTTCCATCCCAGCAGACGGCCCGCCAGCCCGATGCCGGCGAGCTTGCCAACCACCGAGGCGACCAGCAGCGCGCCCGCGGCGACGAACACCGCCGCCCCGCCCACTTCCCAGGACGTGCGCAGACCGGTGCTCAGGAAGAACACCGGCATCATCACCAGGAGCACGTGGTGGCGCAGCAGGTCGAGGGTCTCCTGCTCGAACCAGTCCGCGTCCATCACCACGCCGGCCAGGAACGCGCCGACCATGTAGTGCAGCCCGGCCCAGTCGGCGCCGAACGCGCACAGCGCCAGCCAGATCAGCATGGCGAACCAGCGATCGCGCGCGGGAATGGCGCGCATCAGGCGCCGGAACGCGATGCAGGCAAGCGCGAACGCCAGCAGGAAGGCCACCTGCCGGCCGATCCGCTCCCAGTCCATCAGCACCAGCGCCAGCACGCCCCAGATGGCGATGTCGTCGAGGCTGGCGTAGCGCAGGATCCGCTGGCCCAGGTGCGAGCGCAGCAGCTGCAGCTTCTCCATCAGCAGGATCAGGATCGGCAGTGCGGTCACCGCGCAGGCCATGCCCACGCCCGCGACGAACTGCCAGGGACGTCCGCCAGGCCCGATCCAGCCGTCGAAGCCCAGCATGCCTACCGCGACCAGCGCGCCGGCCACCAGCGGAACGCCCAGTGCCAGTCCCGCGGTCACGCCGGTTTCGCGTCGGTTGGCCCAGGCCTGGCGCACGTCCAGCTCGATGCCCGCGATCATCACGAACAGCATGACCGCCCACCAGGCCAGGCCGTTGAGCGCGGTGATGACGTCCGGGTTGAAGACCGTGGCGTGCAGTTCGGGCATCGCCCGGCCCAGCACGCCGGGGCCGAGCAGGATCCCGGCGACGATCTGCACCACCACCAGCGGCGCCCAGTAGTCGGTGCGCAGCAGCCGCCAGACCAGGTAGGGGACGGCGAAGATGATCGCCATCGCGATCAGGAACAGCTCGGTGGTCGTGATCGCGTGGCTCATCCGTGCGGCATCGCGGCTGGGAAGCTCAGTGTCCCCCGCCCGCGGTCAGCCTGTCGAGATCGATGCCCTGCCTGCGCAGGATGCCGGGCGTCCGCGCGGCATAGAACGCCAGGTAGGCGAAGCAGGCCACGCCGACCAGGAAGCTCAGGTGGATGCCCTGGGTATCGGCCAGCCAGCCCTGAAGCCAGCTGACCAGGCCGCCGCCCATGATCATCATCACCAGCAGGCTGCTGCCCTGCCCGGTATTGCGGCCCAGGCCGGTGATGGCCAGGGCGAAGATGCACGGCCACATCGTGCTGCAGAACAGGCCCACGCTGATGAAGGCGATGACGCTGGTCATGCCGGTGGTGGCCATGCCCACCAGCAGGGCGGCGATGCCGCACAGCGAGAAGTACAGCAGCATCCGCGCCGGGTTGCCGCGGCTGGCGAAGGTGGCAGCGATCATCACCACGATCACCGCGCCGTACAGCACGAACTGCATCACCGAATATCCGGCAATGGTGTTCACGGCCAGGAATACACCGAAGGCCAGGTAGGGCAGCAGCAGGGTCAGCACCAGCTTCACCGAGGGCGCGGCGTTGAATGCGCCGGCCGCGCCGGCCCAGCGGCCGATCATCAGGCTGGCCCAGTACAGCGAGACGAAGGGCGCGATCATCGCCGTGTTCAGCCCCAGCCCACCCTGTTCGACCGGTAGCTTGAGATAGGCGGGCAGGTTGGCGATGGTCGCCACCTCGACCCCGACATAGACGAAGATCGCGATCATGCCCAGCGCCAGCTGGGGGTAGGCGAAGGCCGACTTGCGATGCGCCAGGCGGGCCGGATCCTCGGCCTCGTCCTCGGCGATGGCTTCCAGGTCGATGCGGTTGGGAACCGAGGAGAACTTCAGGAACACCGCGACCAGCACGAACGCGGCACCGAGCACGAGGTAGGGCGTCTTGACCGATTCGATGCTCGCCTCGGTACCGCCGGCGGCCACGCTGCCGAAGATCGCCAGGCTCACCAGCAGCGGGCCGATGGTGGTGCCGAAGTTGTTGACGCCGCCGGCCATGGTCAGGCGCTGCGCGCCGGTCGCAGGGTCGCCCATCATGATCGCCAGCGGGTTGGCCGCGATCTGCTGCAGCGAGAACCCAAGTCCGACTATGAACAGGCCCGAGAGCATCAGGCCGAACGAGGCGGTGTTGGCGGCCGGGTAGAACAGCAGCGTGCCCACGGCCGAGATCAGCAGGCCCAGGGAGATACCGTTCTTGTAGCCGATGCGGTTGAGCACGTCCGCGCCGATCAGCTTGGACACCGCGAAATAGATGATCGAGCCCACCGTGTAGGCCACGTAGAAGGCGACCGCCACGTACTGGCTCTGCGCCTGCGACAGGTCGAAGGCGTTCTTGAAGACCGGGATCAGGATCTCGTTGCTGGCGGCCACGAAGCCCCAGAAAAAGAAGACGGTGACGAGCACGCCGAACTGCGACCAGCGGGTCTGATGTGTGGTCATGGGTCTGCCGTTGCTTGGTGGAGGGCGGGGAGACAAAGGGCGGTGGCCGGACTCCCCATCCGGCCACCGCCAGTCACGTACCGTCGCAGAGGTGCGCCTCTCCTCGCACTCCGCGCCGGGCACGGCGACCACAACGCTTGTACGGGGTCGTGACAACGTTGTCAAACGTTTCCGTCCCAGGCGCCGCACGCGGTCCGCAAGTCATTGAAGCCGTATTGTTTTCGACGCGACGCAGCATGACACCGCCACCTTGCAGCGGATGTGCCTGGCCCAGCCGTTCCGGCCCTTGGCAGCGTCCCGGCGCGCCGCTAATCTCCGCCCTCTTTTGTCCGCACCCGCCATGCAAACCCCCATTTCCTCCGTGCCACGCCTTCCGCCCCTCGCCTGGGTGATCTTCGGCTCGCGCTGGCTGCAGCTGCCGCTCTACCTGGGGCTGATCGTGGCCCAGTGCGTCTACGTGTTCCTGTTCCTCAAGGAACTCCTGCACCTGGTGCAGGGTGCCAACGCGCTGACCGAGCAGGGCATCATGCTGCTGGTGCTGGGGCTGATCGACGTGGTGATGATCTCCAACCTGCTGGTGATGGTGATCGTGGGTGGCTACGAAACCTTCGTGTCGCGGCTGGGGCTGCACAATCATCCCGACCAGCCCGAGTGGCTCAGCCACGTCAATGCCAGCGTGCTGAAAGTCAAGCTGGCGATGGCGATCATCGGCATTTCGTCGATCCACCTACTCAAGACCTTCATCGCCGCCGGTGAAGTCGGCATTCCGCTATGCGGTTCGGCCGAGTACATCGCAGCGCTCGGCGCACACGCGCAGGCTCTGGGCAGCGGTCTCAATATTGCGGCGCCCGGCTGCACCAAGGTCACCCCGGCGGGGGTGATGTGGCAGTCGATCATCCACGGCGCCTTCATCCTGTCGGCCATCGGCATCGCCTATACGGACAAGCTGATGACCGGCAGCAGCGCCAAGCGCGAGCACGCCGCCGGGCACTGAGGGTCCGCCCGGTCGCCACTGGCCTGCGATGGCTCGCGGGCCGGTGGCCTGACGGTGTGGTCGCGAGCTAGCCGATCGGCGCCTCGACCCCGGGCGCAAAATCCGGCGTCGCGGGGTGAAAACGCGGCCGGACCGCGTCATTTCCTGCGCATCCAGTCAGGCCCGGCGATGGTTGCCCGGGCAACGACTGCGCTGTCATGCGGGCCGCAGCCGTCTTGTTGCACCGCAGAGTGACACCCCGCGTAACGTCATGTTATCAAATCGGCGCGTCTATGTTAGCGCTAACAATAAGAAGAAACACCATGCAGGGAAGCATGAAGTCACAGGCAGTACGCGGTCGCCGGTCGCCACGGGCGCGGTCGGCAGGACAGAGACCCGCAGTCGATTGAAGTCTGTTGAAAGCGACGGCCGCCAGGCCGCGCGGCCCGGAGGAAGGGCGCAACGCGAAACACCTACTGAAGTCATGATCAACGGGGAGGGCAGTCGAATGAGGGTGAGCAGAATCCTGGAAGTTCGGCACTGGCGTGGCCGCAAGGTCGCCGTGTGCAGCGACGCGCTTTTCTTCGCTCTAAACCAGTGCTGAGGACATATCCATGAGCAACAAGAAGTTGAAGGGGCTGAAGTCGACGGCGATGTTCACCTTCGTGGGCGGCGTGCTGATCATCAACCCCGTATTCGCGCAGGACCCGGCCCAGAACCAGCCGGTCGCACAACAGACCCAGGCCGCTGCCCAGGACGCCTCCACGCTCGACACGGTCGTGGTGACCGGCCTGCGCAACAGTCTCGAGAACTCGATGGGGATCAAGCGCGACACCTCGGGTGTCGTCGACGCGATCAGCGCCGAGGACATCGGCAAGTTCCCCGACACCAACTTGGCCGAATCGCTGCAGCGCATCACCGGCATCTCGATCGAGCGGCGCAACGGCGAAGGCGCCCAGGTGACCGCGCGTGGCTTCGGCCCTGGCTACAACATGGTCACGCTCAACGGTCGCCAGATCCCGGGCGCGGACGCGTTCTCCAACGGCGACTCCGTCACTGGCGGCGTCGGCGCGGGTACCCGTGGCTTCAACTTCGCCCAGCTGGCCTCCGAGGCGATCAGCGGCATCACGGTATTCAAGACCGGCCGCGCCAACGCCCCCAGCGGCGGCATGGGCGCCACCATCGACATCCTGACCTCGCGTCCGCTGGATCTGCCGTCCGGGCTCACGTTGAACACTGGCCTGAAGCTCGGCAACGACCAGTCGCAGACGATCGGCAACAGCATCACCCCCGAACTGTCCTCGGTGATCAGCTTCGCCAGCGACGACAAGCGCTGGGGCGCCAGCCTGAGCACCAGCTTCCAGAAGCGCAAGGGTGGCGAGGCCCAGGCGACCGAGAACCAGTGGAACATCCGAAACTGGACCGGTAGCGATGGCGCCTTCCGGCCCGACATCGAGGTCGTGAACGCGCCGGCGGCCGGTTCGCTCTACTCGATCCCGAACGATCTGCGCTACGCCTTCTCGAACTTCGAGCGCGAGCGCATCAATGCGCAGGGCGTGCTGCAGTTCGCGCCGACCGATGCGCTGACCCTGACCCTGGACTACACCCACTCGACGAATGAGATCGCCGAGGACCGCGGTGAGCAGACCCAGTGGCTCAACCAGGGCAGCGGCTTTACCCACATCGAGTTCGACACCAGCGGTGCGGTCGCGGTGCCGGTGTACATCCGCGAGGTGACCGGTGGCAAGGACTTCGGCTACGAGCAGCAGCGCAACGAGCAGAAGTACAAGCTCGACTCGATCGGCTTCAACGCCGACTGGCAGGTCACCGACCGGCTCAACCTGAACTTCGACGTGCACCGTTCGGAAACGAAGAGCCTGCCGAACGACCCGATTACCGGCGGCAGCGTCACCGCGTTCTCGTTCGCCGGCACCAATGCCTGCGCGCCGGGCGCGGGCCCCTACTGCGGCGGCAACTGGGCGCAGGAGCTGTACTTCAACAACAGCCTGCCGATCATGGCCCGCACCTGGTATCCGACGCTGGCCGATGCCAACGCCGGCACCAACGGCGTGCTGAATCCCGACTTCCCGATCGAGCAGGTCGGCACGCAGATCCAGCGCATCTGGTACTCGAGCCAGGAGAGCAAGGTCGAGCAGGGTCGTATCGACGGCACCTTCGAGTTCGACAACGGCCGCCTGCACTTCGGCGTCGATTCCTCCAAGGTCTCGATGCGTCGCATGGGGTCCACCGACTCGCAGGCGGTGCTGGGCAACTGGGGCGTCGACAACGTCGGCGAAGAGCCCGGGTTCGCCGACCTGATCCAGCCGATCAGCATCACCGACATGTTCGAGGACTTCGACACCTCGGGCGCCGCGTCGGGCGCGTGGTGGGGCAACGCCAGCCAGCTGGCACAGTGGGCGACCGGCTTCTACGGCACGTCGGCCACCTACAACCCGCAGATGCAGAACAACGACCAGATCGAGGAACGCACCGATTCGGTCTACCTGCAGTACACCTGGGACGGCGAGCTGGGTTCGATGCCGGCACAGCTGGTCGTCGGCGCGCGCTACGAGCAGACGGACCTGGTCTCCACCTCGCTCATCCAGCTGCCCGCTTCGGTCAACTGGAACGGCGACAACGACTTCGCGATCTCGCAGTCGGACCAGCGGGAGTTCTACACGGAAGAGGCCGAGTACAGCTACCTGTTGCCCAACCTCGACTTCAGCCTGGACTTCACCAACAACCTCAAGGGTCGCGTCTCGCTCAGCCAGACCATCGCGCGCGCGCCCTACGGAAACCTGTACGCCGGTCCCGGCGCGCCCGGCACCCCGAACGGCTCCGTCCTGATCGGCCCCAGCTTCCGCGCGGGCGCCAACGACCAGAACCCGACGCTGCTGCCGCTCGAGTCGGACAACGTCGACCTGGCGCTGGAATGGTATTTCGCCCCGGCCAGCTACCTGTCGGTGACGTTCTTCGACAAGCGCGTGGACAACTTCATCGGCACCCAGCAGACCCAGGAATCGATGTACGGTCTGCGTGACCCGACCTCCGGTCCGGATGCGCAGCTGGTGCTCGACTGGCTCACGAGCGGTGCCTGCGACGCGCAAGTTGCGGGCAATCCGGACGTCAGTCCCAACGCCTGCGGCGCCAACAACATCGCGCTGTTCACGGCGATGGCGCTGTATCGCAATGCGGACGTGACCGGCGGACTCGCGGCTTACGACGGCACCGACGCGCAGTGGACCGCGATGGAGCAGCTGGTGCGCCAGTCGGGCAACGAGCTGATCGGGACCGATGCCGACCCGCTGTACGTGTTCAACGTCAGCCGCCCGATCAACCAGCGCAAGGCCCGCATCCACGGCTGGGAACTGGGCGGACAGTACTTCTTCGGCGACAGCGGTTTCGGCGTCCAGGCGAACTACACCATCGTCAAGGGCGACGTCGGCATCGACGATGCCGCGGCACCGGGCGTGAACCAGTTCGCGCTCACCGGCCTGAGCGACACCGCGAACGCCGTGTTCATGTACGAGAAGTACGGCTGGACCGCCCGACTGGCGTGGAACTGGCGCGACGAGTACCTGTTCGCGGCGAACCAGAACGGTTCCAACACGAACCCGTTCTACGTCGAGGAGTACTACCAGTGGGACTTCAGCGTCAGCAAGCAGCTGAGCGACAACTGGGCCGTGGGCTTCGAGGCGATCAACCTGACCGGCGAGGACGTGCGCTGGCGCGCCCGCACCGAGAAGCAGATGGTCCGTCTGCTCGACCAGAGCCCGCGCTACATGGCAGCGATCCGCTACACCTTCTGACGCCGAACCTCTCCAAGGCCCAGAGGGTGTGAACGGTGGGGCCGTTGCCTGGTGCAACGGCCCCTTTTTTCGCCTGTGGCGCGACTCGATTTCCCGGCGCGGCAGAGGCATGATTGGGGCGAGGGCCGTGCATCGTGCGGCCGCGTCCACCAAGCGGCGCGGCACGGGTGCGGCGCCGCCGGAGCTGAAATGTCGCATCAGTTGCTCGATAACCTGACCCACAAGGACCTGCGGGTCCTGACCCATTTCGGAGCCGGACTCGGCGATCCCGCGGGCCTGGTCCCGATCTGGCCGACCGAGTTCGCCGAGGCGCAGCGCGAGTATCCGATCTTCTTCCGCAAGGACGAGCAGGGCGCTTTCCAGGCCGTCGCCCTGCTCGGCTTCGATGGCGGCGAGAACCTCTATGTCCAGGGCGACCGCTGGAACGCCAGCTACCTGCCGGGCGCCGTCGCGCGCGGCCCGTTCCTGATCGGTTTCCAGGAGCAGCGGGTGGGCGGCGAACTGGTTCGCGAACCGGTGATCCACGTCGACCTTGAACACCCGCGAATCTCCCGCGACGGCAGCGGAACGGCCGTCTTCCTGCCCAAGGGCGGGCACAGCCCGTATCTCGAACACGTCACGACCGTGCTGCGCGGCATCAACGACGGGGCCGCTGCCGCTGCGGCCATGTATGCCGAATTCGACGGGCTCGGCCTGCTCCAGCCCACCAGCCTCGAACTGCAGTTCGACGAGGCGCACGGCGCGCGGCTGACCGGGCTGTACGCGATCGACCGCGAGCGGCTGGCTGCCCTCGATGCCGAACAGTTGCATCGCCTGCACCGCGCGGGCCTGCTCGAGGGGGTCTACCTGCTGCTGTCGTCGCTGTACAACATGCGGCGCCTGATCGCCGAGAAGCAGCGTCGCCTGCGCGCCGAGGCCGAGGCGGGGCAGACCGCCTGAGCATGGACCCGGCGCCCGCCAGCGTACGCACGATCGACGGCTGCAGGCCGGACGCGCTGCCGCTGGCGGATCTGCTTGCCGGTGGCGAACCGGTGGTGCTCAGGGGGATTGCACGCGACTGGAGCCTGGTCGTCGCCGGCCGCAAGTCTCCGAGGGACGCTATCGACCATCTGCTCGCGCACTACAACGGCCGGCCCTTGCCCTACTCATGGGGGCCGCCGGAGACGGCAGGGCGCCCGTTCTACAACCACGATTACACGCAGCTCAATACCGAGGCGCGTCGCGGCCAGCTCGACCAGGTGCTGGAAGAGATCCACGCACACCTGGACGACGCCCGACCACCGACCCACTACGTGGCGTCGGTGCCGGTGGACGGCGTGCTCCCCGGGCTGCGCGCGTCCAACGACCTGGATTTTGCCGCGCACGGGGTGGACGCGCCGCCGGCGATCTGGATCGGCAACCGCACCACCGCTTCCTGCCACTACGACGCGCCCGACAATATCGCCTGCTGCGCGGTGGGCCGACGCTGCTTCACGCTGTTTCCGCCCGAGCAGATCCACAACCTCTATCCCGGCCCGCTGGAGCCAACGCCGGGCGGACAGGCGGTGAGCCTGGTCGACTTCGAGGCCCCGGACTTCACGCGCTTCCCCCGCTTCCGCGACGCGCTTGTCCACGCCCGCAGCGTTGAGCTGGAGCCGGGCGATGCGATCTTCATCCCGAGCATGTGGTGGCACCACGTGCGGGGGCTTGAGCCGTTCAACGTCCTGGTCAACTACTGGTGGAACAGCATGCCGGCCTGGGCACCCACGCCGATGCATGCGCTGCACCACGCGATGTGGGCGATCCGCGATCGCCCCGACCGCGAGAAGCAGGCCTGGCGCGAGGTTTTCGAGTACTACGTGTTCGGCCCGGCCGGGCGTGCGGGCGGACACCTGCCGGCGCAGGCGCGCGGGTGGCTGGCGCCGTTCGACGACACGGCGGCCCGGCGCATGCGGGCCTGGCTGATCGCGCGTCTGAACCGGTGACGACGTCCATGCGTTAAACGCCGACCGCCACGACGCCGCACAGGCGTCGCGGACCGGAAGCGATCATCTTCACAGCGGTCATTGCAGCCAAGGGGGCAGGAAACATGACACAGGGCAGGATCAGGCGCGTCGTCATCGCCGGCGGTGGCACGGCGGGCTGGGTGGCCGCCTGCGCGCTGACCCACCAGTTCCGCGACATGCTCCAGGTCACGCTGGTGGAGTCGGAGCAGATCGGCACCGTGGGCGTGGGCGAATCCACCATTCCGACGATCCGGACCTTCCACCGCCTGCTGGGGATCGACGAGCGCGAATTCATGAGTTCGGTGGCGGCGAGCTTCAAGCTGTCCATCTCCTTCGAGAACTGGCTGCGACCGGGCTCGCGCTACTTCCATCCTTTCGGTCTGACCGGCCTCGGCTCCTGGGCGGCGGAGTTCCATCATTTCTGGCTCGACAGCCTGCGCCGGGGGCTGAAGACGGAACTTGGCGACTTCTGCCTGGAGACGGTGGCCTCCCGGGTCGACCGGTTCGCACTCACCCATCACAACAGCGGGGGGCAGCAATGGTCCACCCGATGGGCCAACCAGGCGATGTCGCCCGACCGGCTGGAGGTGAACTACGCCTACCATTTCGACGCGGGGCTGTACGCGGCCTACATGCGCGAGCGCGCCGAGCGCCAGGGGCTGCGCCGCATCGAGGGCAAGATCCAGCAGGTGCGCCAGCATCCGGAGAGCGGCTACATCGAGGCGCTCGTGCTGGACAACGGCAGCGTGGTCGAAGGCGACCTGTTCATCGACTGCACCGGCGGCCGCGCCGTGCTGAGCGAGCAGGCGCTGCACACGGGATACGAAGACTGGAACAACTGGCTGCCCAGCAATCGCGCTGTTGCGCTGCAGACCGAAGCCGACGGACCCGCCGTGCCGTACACCCGCGCCATCGCGCACGAGGCCGGCTGGCACTGGAAGATCGCGCTGCAGCACCGCATCGGCTGCGGGATCGTGTTCTCCGACGCGCACATGTCCGACGACGAGGCCACCGCGAAGCTGCTGGCCGAGAACCCCGCCAGGCCGCTGCGCGATCCCTGGATCATCCCGTTCCGCACCGGCCGCCGACGCAAGGCCTGGAACAAGAACGTGATCGCCCTGGGCCTGGCCAGCGGTTTCATCGAACCGCTCGAGTCCACCAGTATCCACCTCACGCTCAGCGGCGTGGCGCGCCTGCTCAAGCTGTTCCCGGACGAGGGCGTCGACGAGTCGATGGTGCAGCGCTACAACGACATCAGCCGCGCGGAGATGGAACATGTGCGCGACTTCATCATCCTGCACTACCACCTCAACCAGCGCGACGAACCGATGTGGCAGCAGGTCCGGCACATGAGCCTGCCGCCGGAGATCGCCCATCGCATCCAGATGTTCCGCGATCGCGCGCATGCGCTGCAGGGCGAGGACGAGCTGTTCCGGCTCGATTCCTGGACGCATTGCATGCTCGGACAGGGGGTGGTTCCGAAGTCGCACCACCCCATCGCACGCACGCTGGCCGACGACGCGCTCAAGCGCCTGTTCGACGGCATCCGCCAGCCGATCGAGCGCGCCGTGGCGGCCATGCCCAGCCACCAGCAGTTCCTCGACAGCTATTGCAAGGCACCGCCCTCGGCCTGGGAACTGATGTACGAGCGCGCCCGCGCTCATGCGCGCATCACCGGAACGATCGCCGGCGTCGGCGGCGAGCTGGCCGGGTGACGGGCCAGTGCTGATCCAGCCGCATCCCGGTCTGCGCATGCAGACGCACCGGATCGGCACCGAAGGCGCGCCGCTGCTGGTTATCGACCAGGCGGTGGCCGATCCCGACCGGCTGGTGCGCAAGGCCGGACGCGGGCATTTTGCGCCGCAGGGCACGCTGTTCCCGGGCCTGCGCATCCGCGCGCCGCTGTCCTATGAAGTGTTCCTGGAAAAGCTGCTGCGTCCGCTGCTGGCCGCCCATTTCGGCCTGCCCGGCCAGGCGCGCCTGGCCTTCCCGATGTGCCACTACTCGCTGGTCAGCCTGCCGCCGGAGCGGCTGAACTTCCTGCAGCGCGTGCCGCACGTGGATTCGGTCCAGGCCAACGGCCTGGCCACCGTGCACTACCTGTTCCGCGGCGACTGGGGCGGCACCGCGTTCTACCGGCATC
Organism: Luteimonas campi; assembly: GCF_051162505.1. Lineage (NCBI taxonomy): Bacteria > Pseudomonadati > Pseudomonadota > Gammaproteobacteria > Lysobacterales > Lysobacteraceae > Luteimonas > Luteimonas campi. Next base: position 133,859 of record NZ_JBNWEM010000006.1, on the reverse strand, counting down.
GGGCCACAGGCTTCGAAGTCGTGGACGAGGCGCGCAGCGGCCCGTACTTCGATCGCCTGCGCGAGGAGGCGCAACAGGCCGACGCCGTCGGGCCGGGCTATATCAACGGCGACTCGCCGCTGTTCGAGCGGGTGCACAGCGTCGACGGGGTCTTCAACCGCATGCTGGTCTACCGGCGCAACTCCCTGCATTCGGGCAATATCGACAGCGCACGCGTGCCGCCGGCCGACGTCCAGGCCGGCCGGCTTTCGATCAACAGCTTCATCGACGTGCTGGAGTGAGCGCCGTGCGCCATCGCTCGCAGCGCCCGGGCGACAGGCCGCGATCCCCGCCGCACAGCGCGGCGCAGGCGCGCCGGCCGTGAGCGCAATGCTGCTGCTTCTGCTCCAGCTGGTACTGGTGCTCGCCTCCGCCAGGCTCTGCGGTGCTGTGCTGCGCCACCTCGGCCAGCCGCCGGTGATCGGCGAGATGGCGGCGGGGCTGCTGCTTGGGCCGCTGGTGTTCGGCGCGTGGCTGCCGGATGCGCACGCTGCGGTGTTTCCTGCGTCCTCGCTGCCGGTCCTGTCGGGACTGGGAACACTGGGCGTCACCCTGTTCATGTTCATCGTCGGCGTGGAGTTGCGCGGGCCCGAGGGAAATCGCCACCAGGTGCGCGCCGCGGTGTCGGTCGGCGGTTTCGGCATCGCCGTGCCGCTCGCGCTGGGATTGGCGGTCGCGCCCTTGCTGTACCGGCACTTCGCGCCGGAGGGTGTGCGCTACTGGCCGTTCGCACTGTTCGTCGCGGCGGCGATCTCGGTCACCGCGTTCCCTGTGCTGGCGCGCATCCTCAAGGATCGGGACATGGTGCGCTCGACGCCCGGACGCCTGGCCCTGGGCGCGGCGGCGATCGACGATGGCTGTGTGTGGATCCTCCTGGCCGCGGTGCTGGCGCTGGCCGGTGGCGGCCCGGTCATGGCGGTCGGGTCGACTGTCGTGGGCGCCGCGGCCCTGGTCGCTGCCATCTTCCTCCTGCTCAGGCCGCTGTGCGCGCGCCTGCTGCGTCCGGCCACGCTTGAAGGAGCCCCTTCGCCGGGGACGCTCGTGCCGGTGTTGCTTGGGCTGCTGGCCTGCGCCGCGTTCGCCGAGTGGGTCGGCCTGCATGCCATCTTCGGGGCCTTCCTGTTCGGGGTCTGCCTGCCGCGCGACGATCGCCTGGTGCGCTGGTTCACGCGCGGCATCGAGCCGCTGGCGGTCGGCCTGCTGATGCCGGTGGTGTTCGTGCTGGCCGGACAGCACACCACGCCCGAGGCGTTCGGTGGGGCGGGGCCGGGGGCATTCGCGCTGATCCTGCTGGTGGCCATCGCCGGCAAGGTGGCTGGTTGCGCCGCAGGCGCCCGCCTGAGCGGCTACGGCTGGCGCGACAGCATCGCGGTGGGGTCGCTGATGAACGCGCGCGGGCTGATGGAACTGATCGTGATCAAGATCGGCTACGACGCCGGCCTGATCGGGCCGGAGCTGTTCACGATGCTGTTCGCGATGACCCTGGCGACGACGGTGATGGCCTCTCCGCTGCTGGCCCTGCTCTATCGCGGCCGAGGCGCGCAAGCGCTCCCGGCCGCGGCTGAACGCGGTTCCTGATCGGCCGGGGCAGCCGTTCCAGGGGCTGCGACTGCGGTCGCCTAGAATAGGCACATGGATGTTTCCCACCTGCTCGATGGGCTGAACCCGGCCCAGCGCGAAGCCGTGTCCGCGCCGCCCGGCCATTATCTGGTCCTGGCCGGCGCCGGCAGCGGCAAGACCCGCGTGCTCACCCACCGCATCGCCTGGCTGCACGAGGTGATGGGCGTGCCCGTGCACGGCATCTTCGCCGTCACCTTCACCAACAAGGCGGCGGCCGAGATGCGTCACCGCATCGGCGGACAGCTGCGCAACGGCGCGCGCGGCCTGTGGATCGGCACCTTCCACGGCCTGGCCCACCGCCTGCTGCGCCTGCACTGGCAGGACGCGAGGCTGCCGGAAGGCTTCCAGATCCTGGACTCGGACGACCAGCTGCGCCTGGTCAAGCGCGTGGTGCAGCAGCTGGAGTTCGACGAGGCCCGCTTCCCGCCACGGCAGATCGCCTGGTGGATCAATGCGCAGAAGGACGAGGGGCGGCGCCCGCAGCACATCCAGTCCGGCGGCGACGAGTGGTCGGAGGTGATGCTCAAGAGTTACGCGCTCTACCAGGAGCGCTGCGACCGCGCCGGGCTGGTGGACTTCGCCGAGATCCTGCTACGCGCGCACGAGCTGCTGCGCGACAACGCCGCGCTGCTGGCGCACTACCGCCAGCGCTTCGGCCAGCTGCTGGTCGACGAGTTCCAGGACACCAACGCGATCCAGTACGGTTTCGTGCGACTGCTGGCGGGCGACCAGGGCCAGGTGTTCGTGGTTGGCGACGACGACCAGTCGATCTACGGCTGGCGCGGCGCCAAGGTCGAGAACATGCAGCGTTTCCTGCGCGATTACCCGGGCGCGCGCACGATCCGCCTGGAGCAGAACTACCGCTCCAGCGCCAACATCCTGGGCGCGGCCAACGCGGTGATCGCGCACAACCCCGAGCGCCTGGGCAAGCAGCTGTGGACCGACAGCGGCGAGGGCGAGCCGATCGACCTGTACGCCGCCTACAACGAGATCGACGAGTCGCGCTTCGTGATCGAGCGCATCGCCCAGTGGGTGCAGGGCGGCGGCAGCCACGGCGATTGCGCCATCCTCTACCGCAGCAACGCGCAGTCGCGCGCCTTCGAAGAGGCCCTGCTGGCCGAGCAGGTACCGTACCGGGTGTACGGCGGCGTGCGCTTCTTCGAGCGCGCCGAGGTCAAGGACACGCTGGCCTATCTGCGCCTGGTGGCCAACCGCGCCGATGATGCGGCGTTCGAGCGGGCGGTGAACACGCCCGCCAGGGGGATCGGCGATCGCACGCTCGACGAGGTGCGGCGCCAGGCCCGCGCCAGCGGCATCGCACTGTGGGAGGCTTCGCTGCGCGTGCAGCAGGCGGGCGCACTGCAGGCGCGTGCGCGCAATGCGCTGGCCGGCTTCCATGCGCTCATCGATGCGCTCGAGGCCGAAGTGGCCGAGCTGCCGCTCAAGGACAAGATCGACCACGTGCTGCTGCGTTCGGGGCTGCGCGTGCATTACACCAACGAGTCCAAGGGCGCGGCCGATTCACGCGTGGACAACCTCGACGAACTGGTGTCGGTGGCCTCGCGGTTCGTCAAGGGCGACGAGGAGGATGCCGCGCAGCTCAGCGAGCTGGTGGCCTTCCTCGCCTACGCATCGCTGGAAGCCGGCGAAGGACAGGCCCAGGCGGGCGAGGATGGCGTGCAGCTGATGACCCTGCACAGCGCCAAGGGCCTGGAATTCCCGCTGGTGTTCCTGGCGGGGATGGAGGAAGGGCTGTTCCCCAACGCGCGCTCGATCGAGGAGAGCGGACGGCTGGAGGAGGAGCGTCGGCTGGCCTATGTCGGCATCACCCGGGCGCGGCAGAAGCTGGTGCTCAGTTACGCCGAGTCGCGGCGCCTGCACGGCCAGGACATGTACGGCCTGCCCTCGCGCTTCCTGCGCGAGATCCCGCCGGCGCTGCTCAACGAAGTGCGCCCGCGCGTCCAGGTTTCGCGGCCCGCGTTCGCCCCGCAGCCGCGCCGCGACTGGGGTCATGCGTCGCTGGACCAGTCTCCCGGCCTGCGCCTGGGCCAGAGCGTGGTGCATGCCAAGTTCGGCAGCGGTGTCGTCACCGATCTGGAGGGCGGCGGCGCGCACGCGCGCGTGCAGGTCAACTTCGACGAGGTGGGGTCGAAGTGGCTGGTGCTGGCGTATGCCAACCTGACGCCCGCCTAGCCGCCCCGCGACACGTGGGCGAGGCTGCGGGTTCCCGCCTGCCTCGCGACGACACGCCGTCGTGGGCGGGCCTCCGCCGGCCATGGCGCCATCTCCGCCGGGCGACAGGCGATGGCGCGACAGGCTGCGGCACATGGTCTCCGCACACCACGGTCGAGGACACTTGGCCAGGTCTTGGCGGAGGCGGCCCCGCTCCGCGTTACTTGCGGATCCGGAAGCCGGGCGACTCGTCCAGGCTGCCGTCGGCCCGCAGCACTGCATAGCGCTCGCCATAGCGGTCGATCACCACCGGAATAGGGTCCTCGAACATCGGACGCCGCACGAATTCCAGGGTCCAGTGGAAGTGTTCCAGGGTCCTGAGAGCTTCCAGTTGCGCAGCCGTCAAACCTTCGCGCAGCGCGCGCGGATCCTTGTCGTGGCGCCTGCGTCGCTCGCGTCCGTACATACCGGCAGTGTTGCGGTGCACGCCTGCACGCTATGTGAAACCCGCAAGGCGCAGGATGCTCCGTTGCGATGCCGCAGGCCGCGTACCGCGGCTGGTGCATCATCATCCACTGACACCAGGCAAGGAGCTTTCGATGCAACTGGGCATGATCGGACTGGGCCGGATGGGCGCGAACATGGCGAGGCGTCTGCATCGCGATGGGCACGAGGTCGCCGGCTTCGATCCGTCGCCGGAGGCGCGCGCGGCGCTGGCGGCGGACGGCATCGCCACCGAGGACACGGCCGAACTGCTGGTCGAGCGCAGTGGCACGCCGCGCGCGCTGTGGATGATGGTTCCCGCCGGCGCCGTGGTCGATGCGACCATCGCCACGCTGCGCCCGTTGCTGTCTGCCGGCGATGTGCTGATCGACGGCGGCAATTCCTTCTATCGCGACAGCCAGCGCCGCGCCGCGGAACTGCGCGAGGCCGGCATCGCCTACGTCGACGTCGGCACAAGCGGCGGCATCTGGGGGCTCGACGAAGGCTACAGCCTCATGGTCGGCGGCGACGCCGACGCCGCCACTGCGCTGGCGCCGCTGTTCCGCTCGCTGGCGCCGTCGCCCGAGCGGGGCTGGGCGCATGTCGGGCCCAGTGGCGCCGGCCATTACGCGAAGATGATCCACAACGGCATCGAGTACGGAATGATGCAGGCCTATGCCGAGGGCTTTGCGATCCTGGAGCGCCGTCCGGAACTGGTATCCGACATCGCCGGCCTGGCCGAATTGTGGCGGCACGGCAGCGTGGTGCGGTCGTGGCTGCTCGACATCACCGCCGCCGCGCTGGCCGAGAATCCGACGCTGGACGGGATCGCGCCCTGGGTGCCGGACTCGGGCGAAGGGCGCTGGACGGTGGCCGAGGCGATCGAACTGGACGTGCCGGCGCCGGTGATCACCCAGTCGCTGATCGAACGCCTGCGTTCGCGCCAGGACAACGCCTATGCCGACAGGATGCTGGCGGCGATGCGGGCCGGCTTCGGCGGCCACGGCGTCAAACCGCGCTGAGCGCCCCGGCATCGGCGTCGGCCTTGTCCCTGATCAATGCAGGTCCGTCCGAGGCATGGTGCCATGGGGCACCCATGACAACGGAGGTGTTCCATGTACAGGCACATCCTGATCGCCAGCGACGGATCGGCCCTGGCCGGCAAGGGTCTCGACGCGGGGCTGGCCCTGGCCAGTGCGCTGAAGGCGAAGGCCACCCTTGTGACCGTGTCCGATCCCTGGCAGGCGGTGATGGCCGCCGAGCCGTCCGGCCTGGCGTTGGGCGCGGAATTGCGTGAGGAGCGTCGCAGGGAGCAGCAGGTCCGGGCGCAGGCGGTCATCGACGACGCGCAGGCGCGCGCGGCGCGCAGTGGGGTCGAGCTGGCCGCCCGCTACGTGGCCGAACGTCTGGCCGACGAGGCCATTCTGGAAACTGCCGAAAGCTGCGGCGCCGACCTGATCGTGATGGCCTCGCACGGCCACCGCGGCCTGCGCAAGCTGCTGCTGGGCAGCCAGACCCAGTCCGTGGTCAGCCGCGGCCACCTGCCGGTGCTGGTGGTGCGCTAGCGCCCCGCCTGCAGCGGGATCGCGCGGCCGCTGCGGGCGCTCTCGCAGCCCGCCTCGAGCACGCGCATCACGTCCAGTGCCTCGGCCAGGCTGACCGGCGGCTCGCCGTGCCCGAGGATCGCCTCGCGCATCGCCGCGTAGCAGGCGCGATAGTCGCCGGGCGGGCCCGGAACCGGGCGTTCGTCGCTGCGACCCTCGGCATCGACCGACACCAGGGTGCCGGGCCGCGGATCCTGTCCCCATCCCGGTGCGCCGGGGGCGGTGCCGGCGCGCAGCGCGGCCTCCTGCGCGTCCAGTCCGTGCTTGAGGAAACTGCCGCGGCTGCCGTGCACAGCGAAGCGCAGCGTGCCGGCCGGCACCAGCGCGCCAGCGTGCAGGACCGCGCGCATGCGCGGATAGCGCAGCAGCACGTGGAAGAAGTCGTCCACCCGGGCCCCCGTACGCTGGGCGGCGATATCCGCCTGCACCGACAGCGGGAGGCCGAACAGCTGCAGCGCCTGGTCGACCAGGTGCGGGCCGAGGTCGAACCACAGGCCTGCGCCGGGGCCGGGACGTTCGCGCCAGCGGTCGGGCACCTCCGGGCGGAAACGGTCGAAATGCGAATGCAGCTCCGCCACATCGCCCAGGGCGCCGGAGTCGAGCAGGGCGCGTAGCGCCAGGAAGTCCGCGTCCCAGCGGCGGTTCTGGAACACGCTGGCGATGCGGCCCGCCGACTCGGCTGCCGCGACCATGCCGCGCGCCTCCTCCAGCGTGGTGGCGAAGGGCTTGTCGACCAGCACGTGGCGGCCCGCGCGCAGCGCATCGATCGCCAGCGGCGCATGCACCTGGTTGGGCGCGGCGATGACCACCAGATCGATGCCGGACGTGGCGAAGGCCTCGGCAGGGTCGGCCACCACCCTGGCCTGCGGATGATCGGCATGCACGCGCGCCGGATCGCTGGAGACGACGGTATGCAGCCGCAGTCCGGGCGTATGGACGATCAGCGGCGCATGGAACACCCGTCCCGCGTAGCCGTAACCGACCAGGGCGACATCGAGCGGCCGCGTCATGCCGACAACCCCGCCGCGCGGCAGTGCCGGCGCCTCACCAGCCGAACAGCTTGAAATAGGTCTGCGGCGGGTTGTCGCCCTCGCGGGTCGACAGCACCTGGCCGTCGCGCACGTACAGGTAGTAGGCCGGGCCGCGCGAAGGCTGCACCTGGACCACGCGCAGCTCGCCGCCCACGCGGTATTCGGTGACCACGTCGCCATTGGCTTCGGTGCGCACGTTCTCCTCGGCACCGGGCGGAATCTCCACCGCGCCCGGGTCGACGGTGGTCGCACAGGCGCCCAGCGCCAGCAGCGCCGACAGCAGGACGGGCATGGACAGGCGGCTGGCGTGCATGGCGGTCTTCCGGTGTGGCGGGAGGTCCATTATGCGCGGCGCTGATGGCGACTGCGCGAACGGGCCCTCCGATCGCCACCGGGCCGCCGATCCTTCCACGCCGATGGCCAGGCGGAGGGGCGACATCTCGCTGACGGCGTCGCTTGCCTGCGCGAGACCGGTCGCGGCCGGATGCGGGCGCCCGGCGGGTGACGCGGCGCCCCGGACGCGGTCGCGCTTCGCTCCCGTGAATCGGCCCCGGCGACCGGCGCGTAGAATCCAGCGATGCCCAGACTCGTACTCATCGACGGTTCCTCCTACCTGTTCCGCGCCTTCCACGCGCTGCCGCCGCTGACCAATGGCGAGGGCGAGCCCACCGGCGCGCTGTTCGGCGTGGTCAACATGCTGCGCGCCACGCTCAAGGAGCGGCCGGACTACGCCGCCTTCGTGGTCGATGCCAGCGGCCCGACCTTCCGCGAGGCGCTGTATCCGCTGTACAAGGCCAATCGCCCGCCGATGCCCGACGACCTGCGCGCGCAGGTCGAGCCGATGTGCCGCATCGTCGAGGCGCTGGGCTTCACCATCCTGCGCGAGCCGGGCGTGGAGGCCGACGACGTGATCGGCACCCTGGCGCTGCAGGGCGCTGCCGAGGGTATTGACGTCACCATTTCCACCAGCGACAAGGATTTCGCCCAGCTGGTGCGCGAGCCGGCCCCGGGGCAGGGCCTGGTGGAATTGGTCAACACCATGACAGGCAGCCGCCTGGACAGCGTCGAGGCGGTGATGGCGAAGTTCGGCGTGCGCCCGGACCAGATCGTCGACATGCTCGCGCTGATGGGCGACAGCGTCGACAACATTCCCGGCGTCCCCAAATGCGGGCCCAAGACCGCCGCCAAGTGGCTGGCCGAGCACGGCAGCCTGGACGCGGTGATCGCCGGCGCCGACGCGGTGAAGGGCAAGATCGGCGAAAGCCTGCGCGAGGCGCTGGTGCAACTGCCGCTGAGCCGGCAGCTGGCCACCATCCGGACCGATGTGGAGCTGCCGGTCACGCCGCGCACGCTCGCGCTGCGCGAGCGCGATACCGATGCCCTGCGCGAACTCTACGCCCGCTACGGCTTCAACCAGGCGCTCAAGGAACTCGAGGGCGGCAGCGCCGCCGATGCGGTGGAGAAGGAGCCTGGCCGCGCGCGCGGCACCGGCCGCTATGCCGCCCCGGCCCCCGAGGATGCACCGCCGCCCGATCCATCGCTGGCCGCGCCCGGCCGCCACGAGGCCCTGCTCGACATGGAGCGCCTGGCGGCCTGGATCGAGTCGCTGCGCCGGGCTGGCTGCTTCGCGCTCGATACCGAGACCGATTCGCTCGATCCGCTGCGCGCCAATCTGGTCGGCGTCAGCTTCGCCGCCGAATCCGGCGTCGCGGCCTACCTGCCGCTGGGCCACGACTACCCCGGCGTCCCGGCCCAGATCGACCGCCAGGCCGCGCTGGAAGCGTTGCGCCCGCTGCTCGAGGACGCCGGCGTGCGCAAGATCGGCCAGCACGGCAAATACGACCTGCACATCTTCCGGCGCCTGGGCATCGAGGTGCGCGGCTACGCCGAGGACACGATGCTGGAGAGCTTCGTGCTCAACTCCAGCCAGCGCCACGACATGGATTCGATGGCCCGGCGCCTGCTCGGCTACGAGACCGTCCCTTACGAGGCGGTTGCGGGCAAGGGCGCGAAGCAGATCCCGTTCAACGCCGTCGCCATCGACGACGCGACGCGCTACGCGGCGGAGGATGCCGACATCACCCTGCGCCTGCACGGCCAGCTGTCGGCGCAACTGGACGCGACGCCGTCGCTGCAGGCGGTCTACCGCGCGATCGAGATGCCGCTGGTGCAGGTGCTCGCTCGGATCGAGGCCAACGGGGTGATGGTCGATGCGGACGAACTTCGGCGCCAGACCGCCGACCTGTCGCGGCGCATGCTCGCCGCCCAGCAGAAGGCCACCGAGGTAGCCGGGCGCAGCTTCAACCTCGACTCGCCCAAGCAGCTGCAGGCGCTGCTGTTCGATGAGCTTGGCCTGCCGGCGCTGGTGAAGACGCCCAAGGGCCAGCCCAGCACCAACGAGGAGGCGCTGGAGGCCATCGCCGACCAGCACGAGCTGCCGCGGCTGATCCTGGAATACCGGGGTCTGGCCAAGCTGCGCAGCACCTATACCGAGAAGCTGCCGGAGATGATCAATCCGGATACCGGCCGGGTGCACACCAGCTATCACCAGGCCGGCGCCGCCACCGGCCGCCTGGCCTCGAGCGATCCGAACCTGCAGAACATCCCGATCCGCACCGAGGACGGGCGCCGCATCCGCAAGGCCTTCGTTGCCCCCCCCGGGCGGCGCCTGGTGGCCTGCGACTACTCGCAGATCGAGCTGCGGATCATGGCCCACCTCTCGGGCGACGCCGGGTTGCTGGAGGCGTTCTCGGCCGACGCCGACATCCATCGCGCCACGGCCGCCGAGGTGTTCGGCCGCCGCCTCGAGGAAGTGAGCGCGAACGAGCGGCGCGCGGCCAAGGCGATCAACTTCGGCCTGATGTACGGCATGGGCGCCTTCGGCCTGGCCCGCAACCTGGGGATCGGTCGCGGCGAGGCGCAGGAATACATCGCCACCTACTTCTCGCGCTATCCGGGCGTGCGCGATTTCATGGAACGCACCCGCCAGCAGGCGCGCGAACAGGGCTACGTGGAAACGGTGTTCGGCCGGCGGCTGTACCTGGAATACATCCAGCGGGGCAACCAGGCCCAGCGGGCGGGCGCCGAACGCGCTGCGATCAACGCGCCGATGCAGGGCACCGCGGCAGACATCATCAAGCGGGCGATGATCGACATCGACGGCTGGCTGGCCGGGCAGGGCGGCGCGGCGCAGATGATCCTGCAGGTGCACGACGAACTGGTGTTCGAGGTGGACCAGGGTTTCGCCGACACCTTGCTGCGGGAAGTGCCGGCGAGAATGTCCGCAGCAGCGGAACTGCGTGTTCCGCTGGTGGTCGATTCGGGCATCGGCGCCGACTGGGACGAGGCGCATTGATCGCCGCTTGTGCTCCAGTTGACCGGTTTCCGTGACAGGCGCCACCAATCCGCTTTTCGGCGTGTTCGCGACGAGGTAAACGCGGGCTGAATTCTTCCGGAGGGGTAGCGCTATCTTCACGAACTCTCAATGTTCGTGGTGGTCATATAGTTCGCGACAGATGCAAGGTCTGTCGCTGATCTCCTCCCATCCCCTGGAGCAGATCCGGAACGTAAGACTTCTCCCCGAGTCCCGTTCCCCGAGCCCCGCCGGCCCCCCCTGCCTGCGGGGCTTTTTTATGCGCGTCTGCCGACAAGGCTGAGCCAGGACGGCCTCGATGCGGCCGCGGGGCGCGTCGGCGATGGGTCGCCCGAGTGCAGGCGTTGCCGGTGGGACTGAACGCGATCCGCGCGATCCGCTGCGCGGCGCGCGCTGCAAGCCTGCGTCACGTCGCGTAGACCTGCGCCACGCAGGCTCGCCCTCCGCGGCCTGCGGCCCGCAAGGTCGGGACGGGCGCGCGCGGCGGATTGCAGATCGTGGCGTTCCACCTGCGGTCGCCGTCGGGGCAGGACGGCCATTTCCGGACCACGCGAGACAGCCTGCCGGGACCCGCGGCCCCAGGCCCGGCGAATAGAATGTCGCGGCCGTGCGCAAGATCCTGCACATCGACATGGACGCGTTCTACGCGTCGGTGGAACAGCGCGACGATCCCTCGCTGCGCGGCCGGCCCGTGGTCGTGGCCTGGCGTGGCGCGCGCTCGGTGGTGTGCGCCGCGTCCTACGAGGCGCGTCGCTACGGCGTGCGCTCGGCGATGCCCGCGATGCGCGCCGAGCGGCTGTGCCCGGATGCGGTATTCGTGCCGCCGGACTTCCCGCGCTACAAGGCGGTGTCGCGCCAGGTGCGCGCGATCTTCCTGGAACACACCGACCTGGTCGAACCGCTGTCGCTGGACGAGGCCTATCTGGACGTCACCGTCCCGAAGATCGACTCGGCCAGCGCCACCGCCACGGCGCAGGCGATCCGTGCGCGCATCCGCGAGGAAACGCAGCTGACCGCCTCGGCGGGGGTGGCGCCGAACAAGTTCATCGCCAAGATCGCCTCGGACTGGAACAAGCCCGATGGCCTGTTCGTGGTGCGGCCCGAGCGGGTGGAAGCGTTCCTGACGCCGCTGCCGGTGGGCCGGATCCCGGGCGTGGGCAAGGTGATGCAGGGCAAGCTGGAGGAACTGGGCGTGCGCACGGTGGGCGACCTGCGCACGCTGCCGCTGGAGGCGCTGCAGGCGCGCTTCGGCAGTTACGGCGGCTCCCTGTACCGGCGGGCGCGCGGCATCGACGAGCGCCCGGTCGAACCCGACCAGCCGGTGCAGTCGATCTCCGCTGAGGACACCTTCGCCCAGGACCTGCCGCTGCACGAACTGGCGCCGCACGTGCGGCGGATGGCCGAGAAGGCCTGGACCGCCACGCGCAAGACCCCGCGCGTGGGCCGTACCGTGGTGCTCAAGCTCAAGACCGCGCAGTTCCGCATCCTGAGCCGCAGCCTCACGCCGGATGCGCCGCCGGCGTCGCTGGACGAGTTCAGCACGATCGCCCTGTCCCTGCTCGGCCGCGTGGCGCTGCCCGAGGCCACGCGCTACCGCCTGGTGGGCGTGGGCCTGTCCAACTTCCAGGATCCGGCGGAGTACGCGGTCCAGGCCCGGCTGTTCGAGGCCGCCTCCAGCGCCTGACCGGCCCGCGCCGGGCGAATACACTGGTCCGCCGGCCGCCGGTGCCTAGCGCATGACGTTCCCCTTCCACGCCGTCCTGTTCGACCTCGATGGCACCCTGATCGACAGCGCAGGCGGCATCGCCGAGGCGGTGAACCGCACCCTGGCCGACCTGGGCCACGCCACCCAGGACGAGGCCACCGTGCGTGGCTGGATCGGGGATGGGGCGCGCCTGCTGCTGCGGCGCGCGCTGGAACACGCCGGCGCCGCCGTGCCCGAGGGCGACGCCTTCGAGCGCGCCTACGCCTTGCTGATGCGCCACTACGGCGATTCGCTGCCGCGCCAGGCGGTAGCCTACCCGGGCGCGGCCGAGGCGATGCGCGGGCTGCAGGCGCGGGGCGTGCGGATCGCGCTTTGCACCAACAAGCCCGAACGCTTCATCGCCCCGCTGCTCGATGCGCTGGGCTGGCAGGACAGCTTCGAGGCGATCGTCGGTGGCGACAGCCTGCCGGAGCGCAAGCCGGAGGCGCGCCCCTTGCTGCACATCGCCGAAGGATTCGGGCTGGAGGCGCGCGCGTGCCTGATGGTCGGCGATTCGCGCACCGACGCCGATGCCGCGGCCGCGGCGGCCATGCCGCTGGCCCTGGTGGACTACGGCTACCGCCGCGACTTCGATCTCGAAGCGGCCGGCGCCTGGCGCGTGGTCGCCGACCTGCGCGCGCTGTTCGAGGGCTGAGGCCGCGGCGCTGTCAGCAGGTGCGCCAGGCTGCTGACAACACCTCCACCCGGGACGGCGCTAGGCTCGCAGGCGTGTCACCGGAGGAGATGCATGGGCACGATCCGACAGGGGGCCGCAGCCGAGCTGTGGCAATCGGCGATCCGTGAAGCCTGCCGCGAAGGCTGGCCGGAACTCGATGAAGCGCAGGAGAGCTACCTGGTCTTCGTCCTGCTGCGCCACCAGCGCGATGCGCGCCTGCTGGCGCGCATCCAGGCACTGGAATGGCTCGACGCGCAGCAGCAGGCCGGAAGCGTGCGCGCCGACGCGCTGCGCGACGTGGGCGACCGCTGCCTGCTGGTGGCCGGGCTGTTCCCGGCGCTGGCCCGGCGGCGCCGGGTAAGCGTGGACTACTTCGTGGACCTGGGCCGCGGCGCCTACCAGGGCGTGGCCGATGCCGGACGCGACGCCTATGCCGACCTGTTCGCGCGGCTGGCCGACAGCTATCGCGACCTGGTCTCGGTATTGCGCGGCGTGCGTGGCGGGCCGGCCGCAGCGCGGGTGCTGTCGCCGGCGGGCGCGCTGCTCCACTGAGCAAAGGCGGCGCGGACACCAGGGCGCCCGCGCCGCCTTCGCCGGACGGCGTTGCGATCAGCGCGGCATCGGCCGCCAGCGCAGCGTCAGCTGGTATTCGCGGCCGGGCTGGTGGTACCAGGCGACGGTCTCGTACTCGCGGTCGAAGACGTTGCTGGCGCGGGCGAGCAGGGTCCAGTCGCGATGGAAGGCGTATTCCAGGCGCAGGTCGGTGGTCGCGTAACCGCCGAGGCGGACGCTGTTGGCCGCGTCGTCGTAGCGCGCGCCGGCGCCGCGCACGGTGATCCCCGCCCGCACCGGCCCAAACCCGCGGTCAAGTTCGATGCGGCCGGTATTACGCGCGCGCCGCGCCAGGATGCGGTCGTGGTGGACGCCGCCGCTGCGGTCGCGGGGGTCGGCATGGCTGAGCTGGGCGGACAGCTCGAAACCGGCGAGGCGGGTATCCAGACCGAGTTCCGCACCCCGGATCCGGGCCTGGTCGATGTTGCTGCCCACGCCCAGGAAATCCGGCGGCGGATACACGAACACGATCAGATCGTCGATGCGGCTCTCGAAGACATCCAGCGACCAGCGGTGGCTGGCGGTGGTCCGCGAAAGACCGAGGTTGAAGCTGCGCGAGGTCTCCGGCTGCAGGCCGGGGCTCTCGGAGCCCGGGTAGTACAGATCGTTGAAGGTCGGGGCCTTGAACCCGGTTGCCGCATTAGCCGACAGCTGCAGGCCGCCGCCCAGGGTCTTGCCCCAGCCGAGGCCGCCGGTGAGGTGGTTGCCGAACTGCGCATTGTCGTCGTTGCGCAGGCTGGCCTGGAGGCGCTGCGTGCCGATCCGGCCGTCGTAAGCCAGGAACAGGCCCGTGTTGTCGCGGTCGTCCACGGTGTAGGGCACCAGGCTGTCGACCCGGTCGTGGAGATGGTCGAGACCGACGCTGAGCAGGTGCTGCGGCTTCAGGCGCAGGTCGGCCTGCAGCGATGCGCTGTCGCGGCGGGTGACGAAGACGCTGCGCAGCGCTTCGCCCTGGTAGTCGTCGGAGCGGTCCTGGTTGCGTCCGAGCGCGGCGGTCAGCGCCAGCCGGCCGTCCTGTGGCGCGTGCCGGAACTTCAGCCCGGAAACCTGCTGCCGCACCCTGGAGCGGTTGGTCCAGGATCCGTCGAACTCGGTCTCGCCATCGGCCTGCAGGAAGTGTCCCTCGACATCGGCGCTGTCGCCCAGGCGCAGGCCGCCGCGCAGGCCCAACGACACGTTGCGAGCGCCGTCGTCGTCGGGTTCGTCGGCAAAGCAGCCCTGGAACAGCGCGCCGGAGCCGCGGCAGGCGTTGAAGCCGTCGGTCGAGTCGTAGGCGCCATGCACCCCCAGCCAGCCGCGCTCGCCGCGCAGGTCGAAGCCGGCGCTGACCTCGCGGCTGCGGTGGCTGCCGAGGCCCAGGCTCAGCTGCGGCGACAGGCCGGGGGCGGCCGCGCGCCGGGTGAAGATCTGCACCACGCCGCCGATCGCCTCCGATCCGTACAGGCTCGAGCGTGGCCCGCGGATGATCTCGATGCGCTCGATCTGCGCCAGCGGCAGGTCCTGGATCGCCGGCATGCCGGCGGTGGCCGAGTTGATCTTGATCCCGTCGAGCAGGACCAGCACGTGGTCGGATTCGGCGCCGCGCAGGTACAGGCTGCTGAGCTTGCCGCGGCCGCCGGTGTTGCCGACATCCACGCCGGCACGCCCGCGCAGCAGGTCGATCAGGTCGCGCGCCTGGCTGCGCTCGATCTGGTCGCGGTCGATCACCTCGGCCGGAACCAGGCTCTCGGACAGGCGCACCTGGGTACGGGTGCCGGTGACGACCACTTCGTCCAGGTCGACGGCCGATTGCGCGGCCGACGCCGCGGGCAGGGCCGCGGCAAACGCCGTGGCCAGGGACAGGGAAAGCAGACTACGGCTCAACATCGCAACGGCTCCATCGCGCGCCCCGCGCGCCTTGCATGGCATGGAGTTGCGCGGGAGGACGGCGGACGGGCACGCGACGCGCACGGCACGCCGCGACGCCCTCCGCATCGCAACCAGTGGGCTCCAGGGCCGGTCTCCGGACTCGCGGGTGGGGCGTGTTGTCGCCCCGGCCGTCGCGCCTTCCCATGCAGTGCACAGTGGCGGATGCGGCGGCCGTACTCGCTTACCGTTGCGGGGGCAGTGCCGGAATGGCTGCGTCGCGTGTGGCGACGCCGGCGTCACCGGCTTCCCGTTTCAGCCCTTGGACGAACGTCCGCGGGCCACCCTGGAGCAGCGCGCATTGTACGGGAGCGCGCTGCGGACCGGGTACGGAACGGGCGATATGGACGGCGGCGGGCTTTCCGCGCGCGTCCGGCGCGGAGCCCGGCACGGGCGGCCAACGCGATCAGTCGCGTTCGTCGCCCGCGGGTTCGTCGAGGAAACCGAACGATGCGGACGGCGCCTCGTCCTGGTGATGGGTGGTGGTCACCGGCGCGGCCGCGGGGCGTCCGCGTGGCGGCGGCAGCTCGGCGGTGGCCGCCTCCACCGCGGCCACCAGTTCGGCGCGTCGCGCCTCGGGCACGTCCTGCCAGTGGCAGTCCTGCATCGCGCCTTCCAGCGCGTAGAGCATGTTCAGGCTTGGCTTGAAGCCGGCGCGCTTGACCCGCATGAACGCGTCCACCGGCCCGGCGGCGACGAGGTCCTCGTTGGTCCGAAGGCCGACCTGGCGCAGCCAGGCGGCGGACTTCGGGCCGATGTTGCGCATCTTCAGCGGTGCATTCATGGCAGCGATTGGACGTAGATGCGGGCGATGGCTTCCAGCCCCTCCTGGTCTTGAACGTCGAAACGGGCCGGGTCAGGACTGTCCAGGTCGAACACGCCGACGAGGCTGTCGCCCTGCACCAGCGGCACCACCAGCTCCGAGCGCGACGCCGCGTCGCAGGCGATGTGCCCCGGGAACGCGTGCACGTCCTCGACCCGCTGGGTCTGGCGACTGCGTGCGGCCGCGCCGCAGACCCCGCGATCGAGCGGGATCCGCACGCAGGCCGGAAGACCCTGGAACGGCCCGACCACGAGCTCGGTGCCGTCGAAGAAATAGAATCCGGCCCAGTTCAGCCGCGGCAGCGCGTGGTAGACCAGCGCCGAGAGGTTGGCGGCGTTGGCGATGCGGTCGCGCTCGCCGTACAGCAGCGCGCGCGCCTGCTCGGCGAGCTGGGCATACTGCTGCGGCTTGTCGCCGCTTAGACTGGCTGCAGTGAACATGCGGCCAGTGTAGCAGCGCATGCCGCGCGCTCCGGAGGATGGATGGACCACCTGCAGCAGTTGCCACGCGACGCTTCCGGCTTCCGGCTGCGCGGCGTGCAGGTCACGCGCCTGGAGACCTTCGTCGATGCGGCTTTCGCGTTCTCGCTGACACTGCTGGTGATCGTCACCAGCGACCTGCCGCAGACCGCCGCCGAGCTGCACGCGGCGCTGCGCAAGGTGCCCACCTTCGTCGCCTGCTTCGCGGTGCTGACGATGTTCTGGGCCGCGCACAACCGCTGGAGCCGGCGCGTCGGCCTGGAGGACGCGACCGCGACCGTGCTCAGCCTGGCGCTGGTGCTGGTGGTGATGGTGTACGTCTATCCCCTGCGGATGGTGACCTCGAGCTTCCTGTCCCTGCTCACCGGCGGCTGGCTGCCCAACGAGCTGGGCTTTGAGCCGGCGCGCGCGATGCGCGACCTGCAGACCACCTTCATCGTCTACAGCCTGGGCTTCGGCCTGCTGGCCTGGCTGCTGTGGCGGCTCAATGCCCATGCCCTGCGTCAGGCCGACGCGCTCGGCCTGGACGCCAACGAGCGCCACCAGCTGCGCACCGAGGTCGGCTCGCACGCGATCCTCGCCACCGTGTCGCTCGCGGCCTTCCTGCTGGCCTTGTCGCTTTACGTGCGCGATCCCGCGCTGCGCGGACCGATGCGCGCGCTGGGGGGCCTGCCGATGTGGTGCTACGCCACGCTCGGGCTGTGGATGCCCTGGTACCACCTGCGGCGCGAGCGGCAACGACAGGCCGTGTCGCCGCCCCTGGACGCGACCGCATGACGCGCGCCTGGTTCGTCACCGGCACCGATACCGGCGTGGGCAAGACCTTCGCCTCGGTGGCGCTGCTGCACGCGCTGCGCGAACGCGGCCTGCGCGCGGTCGGGATGAAGCCGGTGGCCAGCGGCTGCGAACCGGGCGCCGACGGCTGGTACAACGAGGACGCGCTGGCGCTGCAGTCGGCGAGCGATCCGGTACCGGCCTATGCCGACGTCAACCCCTTCGCGCTGCCGGTGCCCACCGCGCCGCAGCTGGCCGCGCGCGATGCCGGCGTCGTGGTGGCGTTGCCGCCGCTGCTGGCGGCGTTCGACCGGCTGTCGGCCAGCGCCGAGGCGGTAGTGGTGGAAGGCGCCGGTGGCTGGCTGGCGCCGATGGGCGACGGTCTGGAGCAGTCGGCGATGGCGCGCGCGCTGGGCGGCGAGGTGCTGCTGGTGGTCGGGTTGCGGCTGGGCTGCCTGAGCCATGCGCGGTTGAGCGCCCGCGCCATCGCGGCCGACGGCTGCCGGCTGGCGGGGTGGATCGGCAACCGCGTCGATCCGGCCTTCGACCGGGTCGACGATTACCTGCAGCTGCTTGGCGACGCCCTGCCCACGCCCTGCCTCGGTGTACTTGGCCACGGCGTGGACATGGGCGTAGCAGCCGCCTCGCTGCGCCTGCCCGGCGACCGGCCCGCCTGAGCAGCGGCCCCGCGGCGTCATGGGCGTGGCCCGGCGTACCGGGCCACGCCTTCCGGCTCAGCCGTGCTGCGGCCGTACCGCCGCCGTCCCGTCGCTGCCGGCCGCCCGCGCGCGCGCCCCGTCGTGCGCATGGTCGCGCGCCAGATACAGGTAGAACGCCGGCAGCACGAACAGGGTGAACAGCGTGCCGATGGTCATGCCCGACGCGATCACCGTGCCCATCGAGAAGCGCGAGGCCGCGCCCGGGCCCTTGGCGATCAACAGCGGGATCATCGCGAACACCAGTGCGGCGGTGGTCATCAGCACCGGGCGCAGGCGGATCGCGGCGGCCTGTTCGATCGCCTCGCGCTTGGACATCCCCTGCTCCTGCAGCTTGTTGGCGAACTCCACGATCAGGATGCCGTGCTTGGAGATCACGCCCACCAGGGTCACCAGGCCGACCTGGGTGTAGATGTTGATGCTCATGCCGGGGAAGGCCTCGATCCCGGCGAAGCCGAGGATGCCGCCCACGATCGCCAGCACGTTGAGCGTGAGCAGCGCGCCGCAGATCGCCATCGGCACGGTCAGCAGCATGATCGTGGCGTCGCGGAAGCTTTCGAACTGCGCGGCCAGCACCAGGAAGATCACGATCAGCGCCAGTCCCAGGGTCAGCAGCATCGCCGCGCCTTCCTGCTTGAACTGGCGCGACTCGCCCGCGTAGTCGACCGTGTACCCCTGCGGAAGCACCTCGCGCGCGGCCTGGTCGAGGATCTCCAGCGCTTCGCCCTTGCTCACGCCGGGACGCGGGGCGAA
Organism: Luteimonas campi; assembly: GCF_051162505.1. Classification (NCBI taxonomy): domain Bacteria; kingdom Pseudomonadati; phylum Pseudomonadota; class Gammaproteobacteria; order Lysobacterales; family Lysobacteraceae; genus Luteimonas; species Luteimonas campi. The sequence continues at coordinate 115,055 of NZ_JBNWEM010000006.1, read as the reverse complement.
GGTGATCGACACCGAGTTCAGCTGCTGGAAGCGCTTGAGCGACTGCGGCTGCGCGCTCTCCCGCAGCGTCACCAGGGTCGAGAGCGGGATCAGGTCGCCGTCGCGGGTGCGGGTGTAGTAGTTCTGCAGGTCCGAGGCATTGAGCCGGTCGCTGCGCTGCACCTGCGGGATCACCAGGTAGGAACGGTTCTGCATCGCGAAGCGGTTGGTGTAGCCGCCCGAAAGCATCGCCGCCATGTCGGCCGCGAGCGTGCGCATGTCGATGCCCAGCGAGGCGGCCTTGTCGCGGTCGATGTGCACCTCGATGCGCGGCTTGTCGATCTTCAGGTCCTTGTCGAGGAAGATGAAGCGCTTGCTGGCCATCGCCCGGCCGAGAATCTCGTCGGCCAATTCGCTCAGCTGGGCCAGCTCGCCCACGCCGCCGATGATGAACTCGCCGCCGCCGTCGCCGCCGGCGCTGGGCAACGAAGGCGGCACCAGGGCGAAGGTGTTGAGGCCGGTGACCTCGCCGATCTTCGGCTGCAGTTCCTGCTCGAGCACCTGCTTGGTCGAGCGGTCGCGTTCGCTCCAGGGCTTGAGCACGAAGCCGGCCATCGCCATCGGGCTGGCGCCGCCGCCGCTGCCGCCGAAGCCGCCGTTGAACAGGAAGTAGTCCTGCACCTCGGGAATCGCCTGGGCGATCGCCGACATCTCCTCGGTATAGCTCTCCACGTAGTCGAGCGTCGCGGTCGGATCGGCCTGCGAGATCGCGAACACGAAGCCCTCGTCCTCGAGCGGCGCCGGCTCCTTGGGCGCGGTCATGTACAGGAACACGCACGAGACCAGCACGATCCCGCCGAAGATCGCGATCACCGATTTGGTCTCCAGCGCACCATGCAGGCGCCGCTGGTAGCCGTTCTGGATCTTGTCGAAGCGCCGGTCCAGCCACGCCTCCAGCCGGCCCTTGCTGCCCTCGCCGTGGGGCTTGAGGATCTTGGAGCTCATCATCGGCGTGAGCGTCAGCGCGATCACGCCCGACAGCAGCACGCTGCCGGCCAGGGTGAAGGCGAACTCGGTGAACAGGATGCCGGTCAGGCCGCCCTGGAAACCGATCGGCAGGTACACCGCGACCAGGGTGGTGGTCATGGCCACCACCGGCCAGGCCAGCTCGCGCGCGCCCTTGATCGCGGCATCAAAGGGCGACATGCCCTCCTCGATGTGGCGGTGGATGTTCTCCAGCACGATGATCGCGTCGTCCACCACGATGCCGATTGCCAGCACCATCGCCAGCAGGGTCAGCAGGTTGATGGTGAAGCCCATCAACAGCATCAGGAACAGCGCGCCGACCAGCGACAGCGGCACCGTCACCGCCGGGATCAGCACGCTGCGCAGCGAACCGAGGAACAGGTAGATCACCACGATCACGATGATCACCGCCTCGACGATCGTGCTCACCACCTCGTTGATCGCGTCCTGGATCGCTTCGGTGCTGTCGTAGGGGATGGTGGCGATGATGCCCTCGGGCAGCTGCGGCACGATCTCGCCGTCCCACAGCGCGCGGACTTCGCCGATCACGTCCAGCGAATTGGCGTCGGGCGAGACGAAGATACCCATGAACGTCGCCGCTTCGCCGTTGATGCGCACCGAGGTGCCGTAGTTCTCCGACCCCAGCACCACGTCGGCCACGTCGCCCAGGCGCACGATCGCGCCGCCTTCCTCGCGGATTACCAGCTCGCGGAACTCTTCCGCGCTGCGCAGGTCGGTGCGCGCGGTCATGTCGATCGCGACCATCTGGCCCTTGGTCGAGCCCACCGCCGAAAGCACGTTGTTGGACTGCAGCGCGTTGGACACGTCGCTGGCGGTCACCTGCAGCGCGGCCATGCGGTCGGGTTTCAGCCATACGCGCATGGCGAAGGTGCCGGCGCCGAGGATGTCGGCGCGCTGCACGCCGGCCACCGTCACCAGCTTGGGCTGGACCACGCGGGTGAGGTAGTCGGTGATCTGGTTGTTGTCGAGCGTCTCGCTGGCGAAGGACACGTACATCGCCGCGATCTGCTGGCCCTGCTGCAGGTCGATCACCGGGTCCTCGGACTCGGGCGGCAGCTGGCCGCGCATCTTGTTGACCTTGGCCGCGATCTGGGTGAGCGCCTCGTTGGGGTCGTGGTCCAGGCGGATGTAGGCCTGGATCGTGCTCACGCCCGCCGAGCTGGTCGAGGACAGGTAGTCGATGCCCTCGGCGCTGGCGATCTCGCGCTCCAGCGGCGTGGTGATGAAGCCCTGGATCAGGTCGGCGTCGGCGCCGTAGTAGACGGTGCTGACGTTCACCACCGCGTTGCGCAGCTCAGGGTACTGGCGCACGTTGAGTTCGGTGAACGCGCGCAGCCCGAAGATCAGGATGAACAGGCTGACCACCATCGCCAGCACCGGCTTGTTGATGAAGATGTCCGTGAATTTCATCGTTCGTCCTTTCCCTTCCGCGCTCGCGAGAGGGCCGGGAATCAAGGCTCCCTCCCCGCTGGCGGGGAGGGCTGGGATTCAAGCTCCGCCCCCGCACGCGGGGACGGCTGGGACATGGGCCGAGGCTCTGCCCATGTGTCGGCCGGAGCGTTGCCGTCCACGCGCAGGAAGGCAGCCGGCCGCAGCGCTACCGGTTCTGCGCGTCCGGGGCCGCCTCGGCCGTCGGCTGGATCTTGTTGTTGATGGTCACCTCGGCCTCGTTGCGCAGCTTCAGCAGGCCGCTGGTGGCAACCTGTTCGCCGGGCTTCAGGCCCTCGATCACCGTGATCAGGTCGCCCCGGGTGGCGCCAGTGCGGATGAAGCGCTGGTTGACCACGAACTTGTTGCCGGTGAGCGGGTTGCCCTGCATGTCGGTCTCCCCTTCCTTGCGCGGCACTTCGCTGATCACGAACACCGCGTTGCCGTAGGGGTTGAAGCTGACCGCGGTCTGCGGGATCACCACCACCTCGCGCTCGCCGCCCAGCGAGAAGCCCACCCGCGCGAACGCGCCCGGACGCAGCACGCCGTCCGGATTGGCCAGCGTGGCCTGGGCGGTGAAGTTGCGCGTGTTCGGATCGACCCGCGGCTCGACCGCCGTCACCTCGCCTTCGAAGACCTTGCCCGGCAGCGCGTCGACGGTGGCGCGGATGCGGGTGCCGGGCTTCAGCGTGTCGATGCGCTGTTCGGGAAGGCTGAAGTCCAGGTAGATCGGGTCGAGCTGCTGCAGGCTCACGATCGGGTCGCCCGGCGAGACGAACTGGCCGAGGTTGACCCGGCGGATGCCGAGTTCGCCGCTGAAGGGTGCGCGGATGGTCTTCTGCGCGATCAGCGCGCGCTGCGCGTCGGCCTGGGCGCGCGCACTGGCGGCCGAAGCCACGCGCTGCTGCATTTCGTCGAGCGAGACCAGCTGGTCGCGGCCCAGCTGCTGCCAGCGTTCGGCCTGCACGTCGGCCAGTTTGGCCGCCGTCTCCAGCGACTTGAGCGTGGCCAGCTCGTTGTCGGTGTTCAGGCGCACCAGCACCTCGCCCGCCTTGACCGGTTGCCCGGCCTCGAACTCGATCGCGCGCACCACGCCGCCGGCTTCGGTGGTGACGTCGGTGCCGTTGACCGCGACCAGGGTCCCGACCGCCTCGCCGTCGTCGCTCCAGCGCTCGGTCGTCGCGGTGGCCGCGCTCACCGCTGCCGCCGGCTGCGGCATGTTGTCGAAGAACTTGTTGGTCTGTGCGCCGATCATCGCCTTGACGGCGAACACGCCGCCGAACACCAGCGCGGTGCCGAGCAGCATCAGGATCAGGCGCAGCGCGAACCGCGGCTTGCGCTTCGTGGGAGCGGTGGACATGGCGGAGTCTTCCGTGGAAACGTCAGTGGGACGGATACGGGCAGGGGGCATCGAACACGTCGCGGCACAGGCGTTCGACCGACCGGTCGAGCGCCTCGTCGTCGCCGGGATCGAACAGCGGCTGCCAGCCGTAGCCGTTGAGCAGGTAGTGCAGGTGCTTGAACAGCAGCCGGTAGGGCTCGCCGATGGCCGGGTCCAGCAGGCCCTGCTGCTGGGCCAGAGTATGCATGCCCAGGCACAGGATCCATGGGCCGATCGTCAGCCCTTCGTCCGTCATGGGCAGGCCCGCCGGAAGCTCGCCGTTGGCGCGTGCCTCGGCGGCGATGCCGTCGACCAGGGACGCCAGCGGCTCGCAGGCCGCGAGCGCGCGCTGGCGGCTGGCCTCCGACGCCGCGTCCCAGACCACGTCGGTCCAGACGAACTGGGCGAGGCGGAAATGCTCGGGCTGCTGGCGCAGCATGAGCAGGTCGGCGAGCGCGACCGCGACGATGCGGTCGCGGGTGGGGCCCTGCCAGCGCGCGGCGCGTTCGAACAGTTCGACCCGTTCCAGGCAACTGCGCGTGGCCAGCGCCACCAGCAGGTCCTCCTTGCTGGCGAAGTGCCGGTACAGGGTGCCGATCGCGTGCTCGCACTCCTCGGCGATCCGCGCCATCTGCAGGTTGAGCAGGCCCTCGCGCTGGATCAGCGCCTGGGCGGTATCGAGCAGCAGCGCCTCGCGCTGGGCGAATTCGCGCTGGCGTCGGTCGGTGGTGGCCATGGCGAGCGCGTGGCGGAGAGGAGGAGGGGGCGCGATTGTGAACCAGATTCGGATCGTGATCCAATATCCGCATCCCGGTCCAGTGTTGTAAAGCCGGTCATGCGAACACCCGGCCCGAACCTGACCTATGGCAGGGTTCTGTTCATCCAGCGCCCAAGTATACTGCCGGGTTCAGAAATTACGTCGCCGCCGCCTGCTGCGCGCAGGCCCTGACAGGTCCTCCCCCGATGAACCTCCGCAACGCCGCCGCCTTGCCGCTCGTCCTTTCCCTGTGCCTGCTCGCCGCCTGCGGTGGGGAAGAGGCGCCCGCACAGCCGCCGCCGCCCGAAGTGGGCGTGATCGAGGCCCGGGCCGCCAACCTGCCGCTGACCCGCGAGATCGGCGGCCGTCTGGCCGGCTTTCGCAGCGCCGACGTGCGTGCACGGGTCCCGGGCGTGCTGCAGAAGCGCGTGTACGAAGAGGGCAGCGACGTGAAGGAAGGCGATGTGCTGTTCCTGATCGACCCGGCTCCCCTGCAGGCGGCGCTGGGCACCGCCCAGGCCTCGCTGGCGCAGGCCCAGGCCAACTTCGCCAATGCCAAGGCCAACGCCGACCGCGCGCGCCGGCTGGCGCCGACCGAGTTCATCTCGCGTTCCGACCTGGACAACGCCCTGGCCACCGAACGCAGCGCCGAGGCCTCGGTGCAGGCGGGCCGGGCCGCGGTGGAGTCGGCCCGCATCAACCTCGGCTATGCCACCGTGCGCGCCCCGATCAGCGGCCGCGCCGGCAAGCAGCAGGTCACCGAGGGCGCGCTGGTCGGACAGGGCACGGCGACGCTGCTGACCACCGTCGACCAGGTCGACCCGCTGTACGCCAACTTCTCCATCGGCGTGGGCGAACTGGAGCAGATCCGGCGTGCGCGGGCGGCGGCGGACACCGAGTCCACGGTCGAGGTGGTCCTGGCCGACGGCAGCGCATACGAACACGCGGGCACGCTGGATTTCTCCGGCGACATCGTCGATCCGTCCACCGGCGCGATCTCGATGCGCGCGCTGATCCCCAATCCCGACGGTCGCCTGCTGCCCGGCACCTACGTCACCCTGCGCGCGCGCCTGGGCCAGATGCAGGGCGTGTACGCGATCCCGCAGGCGGCGGTGCAGCGCGACGCGAAGAGCGCCTACGTGCTGGTCGTGGGCGGCGACGGCAACGTCGTGCGCCGGGACGTCACCCTCGACAGCGCCGAGGGCGGCAACTGGATCGTCACTGCCGGCCTGCAGGATGGCGAGCAGGTCATCGTCTCGGGCCTGCAGAAGGTGCAGGAAGGTGCGCCGGCCAAGGCCGCGCCGTGGACGCCGGTCGGGGCCGCCGGCCAGGCACCGGCAGGCGCCGCGCCCGCCGCTGAAGGCCAGGCGCCGGCCGCAGAGGACGCGCCTGCACCGCAGGCGCCGGCTGCCAAGGCACCCGCGGCCACCGACTCCGCCGAAGGCTGATCCGCCATGTCCAGGTTTTTCATCCACCACCCGGTCTTCGCCTGGGTCATTGCGATCCTGATCTCGCTTTCGGGCGTGATCGCCGTGCTCAACATGGGCGTGGAGTCGTATCCCAACGTCGCCCCGCCGCAGGTCACCATCGGCGCCACCTATCCCGGTGCCGATGCGCAGACCGCCGAGCAGGCGGTGACCCAGGTCATCGAGCAGCAGCTCACCGGCATCGACAACCTGCTGTATTTCAACTCGACCTCGAGTTCGTCGGGCCGCGCCTCGATCACGCTCACCTTCGAGACCGGCACCGATCCGGACATCGCCCAGGTCCAGGTGCAGAACAAGGTCTCGCTGGCCACGCCGCGCCTGCCCACCGAGGTGGTGCAGCAGGGCGTGGTGGTGGCCAAGGCCAACAGCGGCTTCCTGATGGTGGTCGGCCTGCGTTCCAGCGATCCGGACATGGACCGCAATGCGCTCAACGACCTGATCGCCTCGCGCATCCTCGAGCCGCTGGCGCGCGTGCCGGGCGTCGGCAATACCCAGCACTTCGGCTCCGAGTACGCCATGAACATCTGGCTGGATCCGACCAAGCTGCAGGGCTACGGCATGTCGGCCACCCAGGTGCTGCAGGCCGTGCGCGCCCAGAACGCGCAGTTCGCGGCCGGCTCGATCGGCGCGGATCCCGCGCCCGAGGGCCAGGGCTTCACCGCCACGGTCTCGGCCGAGGGGCGCTTCAGCTCGCCCGAGGAGTTCCGCAACATCATCCTGCGCTCGGACGCCGATGGCGCGATCGTGCGCCTGGGCGATGTGGCGCGCGTCCAGGTCGGTGCCCAGGGCTATGGCTTCGATGCGCAGTTCAACGGCCAGCCCACGGGTGCGGTCGCGATCATGCTGCAGCCCGGCGCCAATGCGCTTGGCGTGGCCGAAGCGGTCACCGCGCGCATGGACGAGCTGCAGGCCTCGTTCCCGCCCGGCGTGGAATGGTTCTCGCCCTTCGACAGCACGACCTTCGTGCGTCTGTCGATCAACGAAGTGGTCAAGACCCTGATCGAGGCGATGATCCTGGTGTTCCTGGTGATGCTGCTGTTCCTGCAGAACCTGCGCGCCACGATCATCCCGACCCTGGTCATCCCGGTCGCGCTGCTGGGCACCTTCCTGACCCTCAGCCTGATCGGCTTCACCGTCAACCAGCTGACCATGTTCGCGATGGTGCTGGCGATCGGCATCGTGGTCGACGACGCGATCGTGGTGATCGAGAACGTCGAGCGGATCATGGCCGAGGAGCACCTGCCACCGCTGGAGGCGACCGAGAAGGCGATGGACCAGATCACCGGCGCGGTGGTCGCGATCACCGTGGTGCTGGCGGCGGTGTTCATTCCCAGCGCGCTGCAGGGCGGCGCCTCGGGCGAGATCTACAAGCAGTTCGCGATCACCATCGCCGTGGCGATGGGCTTCTCCGCGTTCCTCGCGCTGGGCTTCACCCCGGCGCTGTGCGCGACCTTCCTCAAGCAGCATGCGGCGCCGGGGGAGAAAAGGGAGAACCGCTTCGTGCGCGGCTTCAACCGCCTCTACGATCGCGTCTCCAATACCTACGTCGGCCACATCGGCAGCGCCGTGCGGCATACGCCGCGCTGGATGGTGGTGTTCGTGGTGCTGGCGGTGGCCTGCGGCGTGATGCTGACGCGCCTGCCGGGCAGCTTCGTGCCCGAGGAGGACCAGGGCTACGCGATGGCGATCGTGCAGCTGCCGCCGGGCGCGACCCTGCAGCGCACGCAGAAGGTGTTCGAGCAGGTGCGCGGCACGCTGGAAGGGCTGGACGGCTACGAAGGCATGATGCAGATCGCCGGCTTCAGCTTCGTCGGCCAGGGCGAGAACGTCGGCATGGCCTTCATCAAGCTCCAGGACTGGGCCGACCGCGACATCACCGTGCCCGAGTTCATCCAGCAGGCCAATGGCGCGCTGCACGGCATCCGCGACGCGTCGATCTTCGTGGTCAACCTGCCCACGATCCAGGGCCTGGGTCAGTTCGGCGGCTTCGACATGTACCTGCAGGACCGCGCGGGCCTGGGCCGTGAGGCGCTGGCCCAGGCGCAGGGCACCCTGCTCGGGGCCGCGGCGCAGCAGCCCGACCTGCTGGCGGGCGTGCGCCCGAACACCCTGGCGGACGCACCGCAGCTGCAGCTCGAGGTCGACCGCGCGCAGGCGGAGGCCATGGGCCTGTCGACCGGCGATGTGTACAACGCGATCCAGCTGATGCTGGCGCCGGTCTACGTCAACGACTACTTCTCCGAAGGCCGCATCAAGCGCGTGGTGATGCGCGCCGACGCGCCGTTCCGCACCGGCGAGGAATCGCTGTCGCGTTTCTATTCGCCCTCGAGCGAGAAGAATCCCGACGGGACGCCGGCGATGATTCCGCTGAGCAACGTGGTGCGTTCGGAGTGGGGCATGAACACGCCGTCGCTGACGCGCTACAACGGCTATTCGGCGGTCAACATCAACGGCTCGCCGGCGCCGGGCCGCAGCTCGGGCGAGGCGATGGCCGCGATGGAGAGCATCGTCGCCGAGCAGTTGCCGGCCGGCATCGGTTCGGACTGGACCGGCATGTCCTACCAGGAAATCATCGCCGGCAATACCGCGACCCTGCTGCTGGTGCTGTCGGTGCTGGTGGTGTTCCTGTGCCTGGCGGCGCTGTACGAAAGCTGGTCGATCCCGGTGTCGGTGCTGCTGGTGGTGCCGCTGGGCATCCTCGGCGCGGTGGTGTTCACGGCGCTGCGCGGGTTGTCGAACGACATCTTCTTCATGATTGGCCTGGTGACGGTGATCGGCCTGGCGGCGAAGAACGCGATCCTGATCGTGGAGTTCGCGGTGCTCGAGCGCGCCGCGGGCAAGACCCTGCGCGAGGCGACGATCGAGGCCGCGCGCCTGCGCTTCCGCCCGATCCTGATGACCTCGCTGGCCTTCATCATGGGCGTGGTGCCGATGGCGATCTCAACCGGCGCCGGCGCCAATGCGCGCCATGCGATCGGCACCGGCGTGATCGGCGGCATGCTGTTCGCCACCTTCCTCGGCCTGCTGCTGATCCCGGTGTTCTTCGTCGCGGTACGCAGGATGCTGGGCGACAAGATGGACGAGCCGCTGCCGCAGAAGCAGCTGCCGCAGGCGCAGGGCTGACGGCTCGGGCCTGGATGACGGACCCCCCCCTGGCGACAGGGGCGGGTTTTTCGTTTCTTCTCCCAATGGAGGGGAGCTTGGCCGGGCACGCAGGTCCGGCCTCCGGACGTCGCTGCCTGCCGGCCCCGGGCGCTCTTGCCTCAGTCAGGCCCGCTGCGCGGTCGGCCCAGCGCAGCGTGCCGGGCGCCCCCGTGGATGCGCGGCGCGGCGCGCGAGCCATCTGGCTCACCGTGTCCTGACTTGCGCGCGAGGCGTCGAGGCTTTGCTCGCCGCGCCAGACGTCAGGACGCAGCTCACTGGTTCGCGGTTCGGCGCTCCGATCGACGAAGGCTTGGCGCTTTCGGTGATCGAAGCGACGACAGCGAAGAGCGTGGCCGTTCCGGCCCGGGGCTTGCGGATAGCAGCGCATGGATGCGCTGCGGCGGCGAGTCAGCCATGGATGGCTGACCGAGGCGGGAAGCAAGCCCCGAACGGGAGAGCCTCGCCCCGCAAGCCCCTGGACTCGCCCGACATCCAAGTCCGAGCTCCCTCGAAAGGAAGAAGAACCTCTTTTCGTGCCGGCCTGCGCCGCAGGAAGGCGTTGCGCCGCCGGTTGAGATGCCGGATGGCGTGGCCGTCGAGGCGTTCGGTGGACGCGGCGAGGGCTCGTCACCGCGATCGGCGTGTCCAGCGGCGGGGGTGGGCTGCCCGATCGCCTGGCATGCCGGTGCCGTCGCCGGGCGACGAGGTGCTGGGACTGGCCGGAGCGCCTCGCGCAGCCACAAAAAAACCCGGCAGCCGGAGCTGCCGGGTTGCGTCGGCGCGAGAGGGGAGAGATCGCGCCGGCTAGGGGAACGCCTGGATCAGCGACGCTTGGCCGACTTGGTGGCCTGCGCGGTCGCGGTCTCGGCGGCGGCCTGGGCCTTGGCCGTGGCGGTCTCGAGCTGGGCCTTGGCGAGCTGGGCGATGGCTTCGTTGGTCTTCACGGTGGCGCCGAAGACTTCCTGGCCGGCGCTGATGGTGCGCTCGACGTTCTCGCGGGCGATCTGCACGCCCTTGGGCAGCAGGGTCTTGAAGCCGTCGAAATCGCGCACGTCGGCAGCTTCGCCGAAGAACGAGAAGGCGGCGCTGGCGTTCTCTTCCAGCGTGGCCAGCTGCAGGCCGAACGCCTTCTGCGCGTTGTCGAGGCTGAGCTGGCTGATGCGCGCGGCGGTGTCGGCGAACTGACGCGTCGCGGCGGCGAACTGCTCGTTGTACTGGTAGTTCATGGGAATCTCCTGCGTACAGTGGCCGGCGCGGAATGCCGGTTTGTGCGGTGCAGCATATGCGGGTCCATGTTGCGATGCAACATTTGGCCGACGAACGGCAAACTGCCGTTCATCTTTCAATGAAATCAATTGGTTGGAGCGACGCTGCGTCCGCGTAGCCGCCCGCTGCGTCAACCGGTGTAGCGGCAACCGGAGGTGCAGGTCTCGCGGATCACCACCGCGCTCAGCTGGGGCAGCGCGGGCTTCAGCCGCTCCCAGATCCAGGCGGCCAGGCGCTCGCTGGTCGGATTCTCCAGGCCGGGAATGTCGTTGAGGTAGTGGTGGTCGAGTTGCTCGTACAGGGGCTTGAAGGCCGCCTTGATGTCGGCGAAATCCATCACCCAGCCGGTGTCGGCCCCGGGCTCCCCGCTGACGTGCAGTTCCACCCCGAACGAGTGCCCGTGCAGGCGCGCGCACTTGTGCCCGGCCGGTACGTTCGGCAGCCGGTGGGCGGCCTCCAGGGTGAAGCTCTTGAAGATGTCCATGCGCGAATGTTCGCATGGCCGCCCGAGTTCCGTCGCGCCTCCCGTGTCGCCAGTTGCAATGGGGTTGTCGCGTGCTGTCGGCGCCTTCCCCGGGCGTGCGGACGGCATCCCGCCGCGCAGCGCACTGCGACGGCGCGGTGTGTGCGTCAGGCCAATTGACCCTGCGAAGTCGCGCGGGCTAGCATCGGGACGTCCCCTCGCGGGACACGTGTCAAAGCCCGTCGGCGCGGAATGCGTCGATACGTAGTCGCGTCGCTGCAAGCAGGATTTTTGAGGGCGACGCTGTGGGAGCGCATATGCTGGACAGTGTCGGCAAAGACCATGTCGAGTGGACCGAGACCAGATACAGGGCTTCGCCGGAGACAGTGGATGTCGACAGCCTGCGTGGCTTCCCGGAACTCGTACGCCAGCTTGGCGGCGACCCCGAACTGATCCTGCGCTCCGCGCAGATCGATCCGGCCCTGCTCGAGGCGCAGGGCGGCAGCATCGAATACCGCGCGCTGCTCAATGCGATGCAGATCGCCGCCGAAGCGCTCGACTGCCCTGACTTCGGGCTGCGCCTGGCGGTGGCCCAGGGCGGCAACAAGAGCATCGGGCCGATCGGCGTGGTGATGAAGAACTCGACCACGCTGGGCCAGGCGATCGGCTACTGCGCCAAGAACATCCATGCCTACAGCCTGGCGACGCGCGTGCGGTTCGAGCCCGATCGCCCCAACCACCGCCTTCTGGTCAAGCTGGAGATCCTGCTTGAACGTGCACCCGATCGGCGACAGGCGGTGGAGCACGCCCTGATGCTGGCCAGCCTCAACATGCGCGAGCTGACCGGCGGCGGCGCGCGCGTACGCAAGGTGCTGTTCACGCACGAGCCGCAGGCCTCGACCCGTCTGTACCGCCAGTACTTCAACTGCGATGTCGTCTTCGGCGAGAAGGTCGACGGCCTGATCCTGACCGAAGACGACCTGCTGTGCCCCGTGGTGGACCCCGATTCCCGGGTCTACGAAATGGCGACCACCTTCATCGAGTCGCGCTTCCCGTACGCCGAGGCCTCCATCCAGTCGCGCGTGCGCAGCCTGGTCGAGCAGTACATCGGCAGCAAGGACTGCACCAACGAACGCATCGCGGCGGAGTTCTGCATGCATCCGCGCACCCTGCAGCGCCGGCTGCGCGCCGAGGGCACCTCGTTCGAGGACATCAAGGACGAGATCCGCCGGGATCTGGCGCTGCGCTACATCCAGAACGGCGACATGCCGCTCAAGCGCGTGGCCGAAAGGCTCGGCTATGCGGAAACCTCGGTGCTCTCGCGCAGCTGCTTCCGCTGGTTCTCGGTCAGCCCCAGCGAACTGCGCACGCAGCGGCGCGCGCGCCAGGCCCCGGTCGGCCCCTGCGCGGCAGGGCTCTAGCGACCCGACTGCAGACGGCTTCCAGGCGTTGTTGCGGGTGACGGCCCTGCGTCGTCCCCGGTGCGCCGCCTGTCGCCTGGCATCAAGACGCGCGTGGACGGGCTTCGACATCATCCTGTTGCACCGACGGCCGCCGCGGCCGGGCCGGCGCAGCACGCCATCGCCGTGCAGGCCCCGGTCGCGGAGGACGCGCGCGGTGGGCGAAGCACACGAGGGCCTGGAAGGTGCGTTTGAGCGCTGTCAGCAAAGTGTCGGGACGCGTACGCAAGGGCGCGTTCTCCCTGCGGTGGGATGCGGGTTTCGCCGAGGCCGCCTATCGCGATGGCCACTGGGTCGACTCGACCCTGGCCGATGCGCTCGCCCAGGCGGCAGCGCAGACCCCGGAGCGGGTGCTGGTGGTGGACGGCGAGGTCAGGCTCGACTGCCGCCAGGCGCACTGGCGCGCGCACGCGCTGGCACAGGCGCTGCTGTCGCGCATGGCGCCCGGCAGCGTGGTGTCGTTCATGCTGCCGAACTGGCACGAGGCCGTGGAAATCTACCTCGGCATCACCCTGGCCGGTATGGTCGCGCACCCGGTCCTGCCCTCGCTGCGCGACAGCGAGCTGCACTTCCAGCTGCAGGACGCGAACTCGCAGCTGCTCTTCATCCCCGCACAGTTCCGGCGTCTGGATTACGTCGAGATGCTCGGGCGCGTGCTCGAGGGCATGGCTCCGGGACCCGAGGTCGTGGTGCTGCGGGGCGCATCGGGACGGCATACGGCCTATCCGGACATGTTCTGCGACACCGGGGAGCTCCGGCCCTTGCCGGAGATTGACCCCGATGCGGTGCGACTGATCATGTACACGTCCGGGACGACCGGGCGTTCCAAGGGCGTGCTGCACACCCACAACACCTTGCACGCGCTGATGCGGCAACTCGGGCAAAGCTGGCGCATCGACCCCGGCGACACCTTCCTGGTGCCTTCTCCGATCAGCCATATCGGCGGATCGATCTACGCCTTCGAGGCGCCGCTGCTGCTCGGGTCGCGCGCGGTGCTGATGGAACGCTGGGAGGCCGATGCCGGACTCTGGCTGGCCGAACGCGAAGGCTGCAGCCACATCTGCGGCGCAACGCCGTTCCTGGAGCAGCTGCTGGAAGCCGCGCGCCGCCTGGGCACCAGCCTGCCCTCGCTCAAGGTCTTCGTCTGCGGCGGCGCCTCGGTTCCGCCCGATCTGATCCGCCGCGCGGCAGAACACTTCACCTCGGCGGCGATCACGCGCGTCTACGGCTCCACGGAAGTGCCGGTCACGACGGTGGGATGCCCCCACCGGGAAGATCTGGCGCAGGCTGCAGAAACCGACGGCCGCGCTGGCATCGCCCAGGTCAGGATCGCGGGCGAGCCGGGCAGCGCCGATGGCGAGATCCGCGTGCGCGGCCCGCAGATGCTGGTCGGCTACCTGCATCCTGAAGGCGAGGATGCGGTATTCGACGAGGACGGCTACTACCGCACCGGCGACCTCGGCCACTGGCGGGGCGATTGCCTGGTCATCACCGGCCGCAGCAAGGACATCATCATCCGCCACGGCGAGAACATCGCGCCGAAGGAAGTCGAAGACCTGCTGCTCGCCCATCCGCAGGTCGGCGAGGTTGCGATCGTCGGCCTGCCCGACCCGCGCACGGGCGAGCGCGCCTGCGCGGTCGTGGTGCCTGCGGCGGGGCAGCCCGCGCCCGACGTGCCGAGCCTCGCCAGCTACCTCGCCGCGCATGGCGTCGCGCCGTTCAAGTTCCCCGAGCAGGTGGAAGCCTGGCCGTCGCTGCCCCGCAACGATACCGGCAAGGTCCTCAAACACGTGATCCGCGCCGCGCTGCTCGACGGCGCGCAGGCGCCCGATGCCGGAGCCCGAGCATGAGTACAGAATCGACCGATCGCGCAGGCGACGCACCCGTCGCCATCGTCACCGGGGCAGGCAGCGGCATCGGCCTGGGCACCGCCGTCAAGCTGGCCGACATGGGCATGCGTGTGCTCGGCGTGGGGCGCGATCCGGACAAGCTCGCCGAGATGGCGCGTCGCATCGACGCGCCGGAGCGGGTGGGTACGCTCGCCATCGACATCACCTGCGACGAGGCGCCCGCGAGGATCCTCGGCGCGGCGCTCGCGCGCTGGGGGCGGGTGGACTACCTGATCAACAATGCTGGCCTGGGCAGCCCGAAGCCGCTGCACGAGACCGACGACGAGAACCTCGACCACTTCCTCGACGTGATGCTGCGTGCGCCGTTCCGGCTCGCGCGCGAGGCGGTGACGCGGCTGCAGCCGGGCGGGGCGATCATCAACGTCTCCTCGATCTTCGCCGTGGTCGGCGGACTGCGCGGCGGCGCCTACTCGGCCGCAAAGGCGGGCCTGGACGGGCTGACGCGCCATATCGCCTGCCAGTACGGCGCGCAGGGAATCCGCGCCAACTCCGTGGCGCCCGGCGTCACGGTCACGCCGATGGTCGAGCATCGTCTCGAAGACCCGGTGTTCCGCCGCATGAATACAGAGGTCACACCGCACACGCGCCTGGGGCGGGTGGAAGACATCGCCAGCACCATCGCCTTCCTGTGCTCGCCGGGCGGCAGCTTCATCAATGGCCAGACCATCGTCGTCGACGGTGGCTGGAGTACGACCAAGTACCTGTCCGAGTTCGGACGGACCTCGACCTGGACCGCGGCGGGCGAATGAGCGCAACCCATCGCCGGCCATCAGCCCTGTCTACCGGAGATCGCCATGCGTGAGTGTCTGAAGTTCTACATCGATGGACAGTGGGTGGAGCCGGTGGGGACAGGAATCCACACCGTCGTGGATCCCACCACCGAAGCGCCTTCCGGTCGCGTGGCCATGGGCAGCGAGATCGATGTGGACCGCGCGGTACAGGCCGCGCGCCGCGCCTTCGACAGCTATTCGGCGACCAGCCGCGAACAGCGCATCGCCCTGCTCGAACGCATCGCCGCCCGTTTCGAGGCGCGCAAGCCGGATCTGTGCGCCGCCGTGGTGGCCGAGCTGGGCTGCCCGACGTGGCTCGCCGAGCAGGCGCAGGTGCCACTGCCAGCCACGCATATCCAGGTCGCGATCGACACGCTGCGGGACTACGCCTTTGAGACGCAGCGCGGCATCACGCTCGTCCGCAAGCAGCCGGTGGGCGTGTGCGGCCTGATCACGCCCTGGAACTGGCCGCTGTCGCTGGTCGTCTCCAAGCTCGTGCCCGCCCTGGCGATGGGGTGCACGGTGGTGCTCAAACCGTCGGAATTCGCGCCGTACTCGGCGCAGGTGCTGGCCGAGATCCTGCACGAGGCCGAGGTGCCGCCGGGCGTATTCAACCTGGTCTTCGGCGACGGCCCCGTAGTGGGCGCCGCGCTGTCGAGCCATCCCGAGGTGGATGCGGTCTCGATCACCGGATCGACGCGTGCCGGCATCGAGGTCGCGCGTAACGCCGCGCCCACGGTCAAGCGCGTGCACCAGGAACTGGGCGGCAAGAGCCCCAACGTCATCCTCGACGACGCCGACTTCGACAAGGCCGTCGCAGCCGGCGTGCGCTACATCTTCCTCAACTCGGGCCAGACCTGCTCGGTGCCTTCGCGGATGCTGGTACCGCGCGAACGCATGGACGAGGCGGTGTCGATCGCGGTGGCGACGGCGGAATCGTTGGCCGTGGGCGCGCCCGACAGCGGCGCGTTCGTCGGTCCCCTGATCAACGCCGCGCAATGGGAGAAGGTACAGGGCCTGATCGAAAGCGGCATCCGCGAGGGCGCGCGCCTGGTCTTTGGCGGCGTCGGCAAGCCACCCGGGCTGGAGCAGGGCTACTACTGCAGGCCCACGATCTTCGCCGACGTGGACGGCAGCATGACCATCGCGAAGGAGGAGATCTTCGGGCCCGTACTGTCGATCATGCCGTACGACGGCGAGGACGACGCGGTACGGATCGCCAACGACACGCCCTACGGGCTGGCGGCCTACGTGCACTCGGCCAGTATTGAGCGCGCGCGCCGGGTAGGCTCACGGATCCGCGCCGGGCAGATCAACCTCAACGGCGACCTCGATCTGCTCGATCCGCACTCGCCGTTCGGCGGCTGCAAGATGTCGGGCAACGGGCGCGAGTGGGGGGCGTATGGATTCGACGCGTTCCTGGAGGAGATCGCGTACGTGGGCTATGCGCCAGGCCAGCGGGAGGCGGCCGCTGGCGCCTAGCCTGGCCATCGCTGTGCTGCGTCCGCGCATCAGGCAGCCGCTATGCCCGCGCTGCTGGCGCGCCCCGGCATGGGCAAGCGCCGCCGACCGCCGCAGCCTGTGCCGCGTCGCCCGCTGCGTGCGTGTTGTCGTCCCCGGTCAATCGGCGTCGCCGGACGCGTTGCTAACGTCGAATCACCTGATGACCGTTACCTTGCAAGGACGGTTCTACAGGAATCAATAAATCCTGTGTCGCCATTCTTGGGAGGGAACGCGATGCGCAGAACCTTGTTGTCGCTGTTGTGCAGTACTGCTTCGATCGTGGCCATGCAGACTGCGGCCGCCGAAGCTGGCCCGGACGCGGCGGACACCGCGGCAGGCCAGGCCCAGGCTACGACCCTAGACGCAGTCAACGTCACTGCCCGCAAGCGGAGTGAGTCGATCCAGGACGTGCCGGTCGCCATCACCTCGCTGACGCCAGAGCAGCTTGAGAAGAACATGGCCACCGACCTCGCCAAGATCGGCGAGGTGGCGCCACAGGTCATCATCGGCCGCGCGTCAAACGGCACCGGCGGTTTCCTGACCATCCGCGGCATCAGTTCCGCGACGTCCGACGCCGGCCTCGACCAGAGCGTGTCGGTCAGCGTCGACGGCGTGCCGATGTCGCGCGGTCGCGTGATCAACTCGACCGTCTACGATCTCGCGCAGGTCGAGGTCCTGTCCGGGCCGCAGGCGCTGTTCTTCGGCAAGAACTCGCCGGCCGGGGCGATTTCGCTGCGAACCAAGGATCCGACGGACGTTTTCGAGGGCTACGCCCGGATCGGTTACGAGGCCGAGGCGGCCGAACGTTACCTGGAGGCAGCGGTGTCCGGCCCGCTCACGTCGACCCTCAAAGGCCGCATCGCCGTGCGCGCGGCGAGCATGGACGGCTGGATCGAGAATGTGGCTGAGCCGATTGCCGATCCGATCCGGCCCGACTACACGGTGCGAGGCGCTAACTCCGGCAGCACTGGGCCTGACGGCGACAACGTCGCGGCGCGGCTGACCCTGCTGTGGCAGCCGGCCGACGACTTCACCGCCAACCTCAAGCTGACCCACGACGTGCAGACCATGAACGCGATGAACGCGTACGTGGAGCTGTACTGCTCCGGTGACCAGACCCAGCCCTCGATCGCGGGCATTCCGATGCCGCAGGCGGACTGCGAGAAGAACAGGCGCAAGGCCGAGGGCGGCCTGCCGGCCGAGTACGCGGTCAACTGGCCCTATGGCAACGGCGGCGTACCGGATTACCGGTCCGAGTACACGTTGGGAAGCCTAGGCATCACCAAGGACTTCTCCAACCATAGCCTGGTGTCAACCACCGGCCTGTACAGCCAGGAGATCGTCGGTAGCAACAACGCCGACTACACCGAGTTCGCGCTGCTGTGGAGCAGCCAGCAGGAGGACTACCGTCTCTTCACTCAGGAGTTCCGGCTGAGTTCGGTCTTCGACGGCCCGTTCAACTACCAGGTCGGCCTGTTCTACGAGAAGAGCAGCCGCGACTGGTTCAATGCGGCCGACCTGTTCCACGGCGGCTTCAACACCCAGGCCCAGAACTGGACGACCTTCGAGACCGCAGCCTCTGTGGAATCCGAAAGCCTGTCCGGCTTCGCCCAGCTGCAGTGGAACTTCAACGAGAACTGGGAGCTTTCCGGCGGTGCGCGCTACACGCGCGACGACAAAGACGGCGAGTTCTGGAACGAGTCCATCGGCGTTTCCGGGATGAATCTGTACCCGGTCGGGCAGGTAGCCCGTGCAAAATTCTCAGCCAGCAACGTATCGCCCGAAATGACGCTGCGCTGGAAGCCCGATCGCGACCAGACCTTCTACTTCGGCTACAAGACCGGCTACAAGGCCGGTGGGTTGTCGAACGGCGCGATCCTCAACGCCACCGCCGACCAGTCGAACCTGGAGTTCGATGCCGAGGAAGCGGCCGGCTTCGAGGTGGGCTACAAGGCTACGCTGCTCGATAACACGCTGCGCCTGGACGTGTCGGCCTATCGCTACGACTACGAGGGCCTGCAGGTCGCCACCTTCAACCAGAACACCATCAGCTTCACCATCGGGAATGCGGCCGAGGCGCGCACCGAGGGCGTTGGCGGCTCGCTCCAGTGGCTGGCGACCGACCGGCTGTCGTTCAACGGCAACATCGGTTACAACCGCTCGCGCTATACCGACTACCGTAACGCGCAGTGCTATTCGGGCCAAACTACGACCGCGGGCTGCATTGGCGGCGTGCAGGACCTCAGCGGTGAGTATCTGGTGCGCGCGCCGAAGCTGACCGCTAACCTTGGCGTTGACTACCGCGCGTACGTGGGCAGCTGGTTCGCGGACTTCTCGCTGGGCGGCTCTTACAGCTCGTCCTACCAGACCCAGCCGGACAATCATCCCGGCGCCATGCAGGAGTCGTTCTGGCGTCTCAATGCGGCGGTCCACCTGACCCCGGCGGACGAGCGCTACCGCTTCTCGCTGATCGGCCGGAACCTGACCGACGAGTACTACATGGTGGCGTCGGCCTCGTCGCCGGGCGGCCCCGCTACCCAGCACACCGGCACGTTCGCCCGTCCCCGCGAGATCGCCGCGCAGTTCGAGTACCGCTGGTTCTGATGGATCCAGGAGGAAGCACTATGTCCCGTATCAAGCCGATGCTGAAGCCTTCCGACTACCCTGCCGGTGCTGACGACGCCACCCGGGCGGCGGCGAAGGCTCTGTTTGACCACATGTTCCCCGGCGTCGAGAACCCGGAGATCCCTGGAAAATCCGCCGCTTTCGGCACCGTCGCCAACGATCCGAAGCTGGCGCTGTTGCTGGTCAAGCTCAGCGACTACGTCGTGCGCGAGATGCCGTTTACCAGCACCCGCCGCGACCTGCAGCAGCTGATGGTGCAGGCGCTCAACTGGAAGCTTGGCTGCGACTTCTCATTCCAGTCGCACATCGCGCCCGCGGCAGCGGCCGGGATCAGCCTGGAGCTGCAGACGCAGATCCCGTTCTGGAAGACGTCCAACGCCTTCAACGATGAGCAGCGCCTGGTGATCGAGTACACAGTGGCGGTGGTCGAAGGCTCGGTGCCGGACGAGCTCTATCAGCGGGTTGCCGCGCACTTCGACGAGCGCGACACGCTGGCCCTCACCGTGGGCGTGGCCTGGTGGTCCTTCTGGGCGATGATCATCAATGCCACGAAGACCGAGTTCGACTTCGGCTTCCGCAAAGACGCATGAGTCATCCGCGCCGCCAGTGCCAGTGGTGGATGGCGGCGCGCCGCCGCGCAGGAGGTGAGTGTTGAGTGCACGGCGGCCCTTTTACGGATGGTTGCTCGTGGTGGTACTTGCGGCCATCGTCGGTATCAACTTCGGCTTCTGCTACACCGGCGCGAGCGTCACCAATGCCGCCATGGCCACGGAGATGGAACTGACCCGCGGCATGCTCGGCCTGGGCTTCACCGCGTTCGTGCTGATGGTGGGCTGCAGCGCGCCGGTGAGCGCCAGGCTGGTGGCGCGCTACGGGCCGCGGCGCACGCTCGCCGCCGGCTCCGCGCTGGTTGCGGTCGGGGCGCTGCTGCTCACGATCGTGGTGGATAGCGGCTGGAGCTACATTGCGGTCTATGGCGGCGTAGTGGCGATGGGCAGCGGGCTTGGCGCGCTGATTCCGGCGCAGAGCTGCGTCGCCAACTGGTTCGTCAAGCGCCGCTCGTTCGGGCTGGCCATCGTGCTGGCCGGAAGCGGCGTCGCGGGTTCGGTGGCGGCGCCGCTGATCAACCAGGCCATCGAATGGAACGGCGGCGACTGGCGCGGAGGCTGGTACTGCGTGTTCGCGGCTGCATGCGTCTCCGGGCTGCTGGCACTGTGGCTGGTGCGTGACCGTCCCGAGGACATCGGGCAGACCCCGGACGGCCGGCCGGTCGGCGAGCACGCCGACACCGATGCGGCAGCCACGGACGCGCCGGCGATGACCTTGCGGCAGGCAATGGGCAGCCGCGCATACTGGCTGATCACCGTGGCCGCCGTGGGCGAGACGGTTCCCAGCAGCGCCGTGCTGGCGCATGGCGTCCCGCACCTGCGCGACCTCGGCCATTCGCCGGAAGTGGCCGCAGGCGCGATCAGCATGTTCGCCCTCGCCAGCGTGGCCGGGAAGCTCGCCGCCGGCTGGCTATGCGACCGTTTCGAGCCGCGCTACATGTGGACCTGCTTCATCCTGGTGCTCTCGGCCTCGGTCGTGCTCGCGACGCTGGCCCATAGCCTCCCGATGATGATCGCATTCGCCTGCACGCTCGGCGTCGGTGCGGGCGGCGCGCTGACGTGCTGGCACTCGACCGTGGCGCACTATTTCGGCCCGCGCGCTTTCCCCACGGTGCTGGGATCGCAGATGCCTTTCAGCAACGCCTTCGCCGCGGTCAGCCCCTTCCTCACCGGCCTGGCGTTCGATCGCATGGGCAGCTACCAGACGGCGTTCTACCTCATGGCGGCGATGGGCGCGGTCCTGGCGTGCCTGGTCCTGCTGGCGCCGTCCAGACAACGGCACCGCCAGCAGCTTGCACAGGCCGTCTGACAACGATCGGCGCCTGCCCCCATTTCACTGGAGTACCACATGAAGATCCACGAGCGCATCATCGAGCTGTTCGAAGCCGAAGGCATCAACAACCTGTTCGGCATCCCGGACCCGAGCTTCTTCTCGATGTTCATCCACGCCGAGGCGCGCGGCTGGAACGTCGTCGCCCCGCACCATGAAGAAGCGGCCTCGTTCATGGCCGAAGCGGCGTGGCGCATGAGCGGCAAGCCGGCTGTCGTGATCGGCAACAAGGGCCCGGGCGTGGCCAACCTGCTCTCGGGCGCGGTGCACGCGGCCAAGGAGAACACGCCGACGATCTACATCGGTGGTCAGCGCCATCGCCTGTACGAGCAGCGCGTGCGTCGCGGCAAGATGCAGTACCTGAGCCAGCCGCGCCTGTTCGAGCCGGCGATGAAGTACGTCGGCGTGATCGAGTACCCGGAGCAGACCGACGAGATCGTGCGCGAGGCGATCCGACGCGCGCTCGACGGGACGCCGGGCCCGGTCTACATCGACTTCCCGCAGAACGTCCTTGGCGTCGAGTTGAAGGACGCGCCGAAGCTTGCGCCGTCGCAGTACCGGCTGGTCGGCCAGCAGGCAGGGACCGATGCGATCGCGCAGGCGGTGCAAGCGCTCAAGGCGGCGACGTCGCCGATCCTGCTGGTGGGGCAGGGCGCGCACGTGAGCCGCGCGCAGGCGGCGGTCGGCGCGCTGGCCCTGGCCCTGGACTGCCCGATCATCCAGACCACCGGCGCACCCAGCGTGATCGAAGGGATGGACGACCGCACCTTCCTCTACGGCACCCCGGTGGCCAACGAGATCGTCGGCGAGTCCGATGTGGTGGTGGCGATCGGCACCGAGCTGGGTGAGCCGCTGCACTACGGGCGCGGCCATCACTGGTCGAAGGGCCGCACCGACCGCAAGTGGCTCTACATCGAGCAGGACGCCTCGGCGATCGGCGTGAACCGGCCCATCGACGTGCCCCTGGTGGGCGACCTGCGGGCGGTGGTGCCGCAGCTCACCGCCGCAGTGAAGGGCGAGGTCTCGCGCCGCTGCGAGCGTCTGCCGGCATGGGCGGCCGAACAGACGCGCCAGTTCGAGGAGGCAACGGCCGCGGTGCCGACCACCTCGCAGCCGATCCATCCGGCCCGCCTCGCGGTCGAGGCCACGCGCGTGCTGCCGAAGAACGCGGTGATCGTGCGTGACGGCGGTTCGTCCAGCCTGTTCATGTCGCCGTACATGCAGTTCCGGCCGCGCGACTACTTCTGGAACCAGAACTACGGCAGCATCGGTCCCGGCCTGCCGTATGCGGTGGGCGCCCAGGTGGCGGTGGGCGACACGCGCCGCGTCGTGCTGCTGACCGGCGACTCGTCCTTCATGTTCCATCTCACCGAACTGGAAACGGCGGTGCGAAAGAACCTTCCGGTCGTGAGCGTGGTCTGGGTCGACCATGCCTGGGGCATCGAGGTGGCGTCCTATCGCGCAGGGCTGGGCAAGGATGCCTTCGTCGGAGAAGCGCAGTGGGGCAAGACCGTCCGCCTCGACCGCGCGGCCGAGGCTTTCGGCGCCCATGGCGAGTATGTGACGCGTGCGGAAGAGATCGCTCCCGCGGTCGAGCGCGCGCTGGCCTCCGGCAAGCCTGCCGTCGTGCATGTGGAGATCGACCACGAGGCGAACTGGGACATGCCCAACCTGCCGGGCATCGGTGAGTTCCGCACCTGGTACGGCGAGGCGGGCGACAACCTCGGCGACCCCCGCGGCAGCTACTGAGTCCCGACCGATGCGCCTGTACGGCTCGGCCAACTCGCCGTTTGCGACCCGGGTATCGATCGCCGCCCGGGCCAAGGGCCTGGATCTGGCGCAGGCCCCGCTGCCGGAGGGCGGCCTGCGTTCGGCGCAGTTCCTGGCGCTCAATCCGGCAGGCAAGATCCCGGTGCTCGACACCGGCAGCCTGGCCCTGCCCGAGTCGACGGTGATCCTGCGCTATCTGGAGGATCGCCACCCCGCGCCCTCGCTGTTTCCCGGCGATGCCGAGGGCAGGGCGCGAATGAATGCCATCGCGGCCCTGGTCGACACCTACGTGATGGAGCCGGTGGTCCGGCTGTTCCCGCAGCTGGCGGCGTCGACGCGCGACGCTGGCGTCGTGGCGTCCGAAGTGGAGCGGTGGAAGCACGGCCTAGGCCTGCTCGATCACTGGCTGCGCGGTCCCCTGCCGCAGGTGCAGGCGGCCGCGTCCTTCGTGGACTGCGTCGTGCCGCCGGCGTTGCACCTGAGTCGGCGGATCAGCCTGATGCTGGGGCTGGCCGCGGACCCGGTCGACAGCCAGCCTGCCGTCGTGGCCTACCGCAGGCGCATGCAGGAGCACCCGGTGGTCGGTCCTGCCCTCAAGGCCCTGACGTCGGCCCAGGAAGCCTACGACCTGAAGGCGGGTCGTCCCTCCCTGGCCTCGCTTCACTGATTCCCGCCCGCGATCGTGCTGCAACGCCACGTGACACATTCTGCAGAATGCATCATACATTGGGCACCAAAAGTGCCCACAATGCTCCCAACCGGATATCGCCATGCTCGCTAAACGCACCCTGGTTCTGACCATCGCCGCCGCGCTCGCGGCGCAGGCGACGTCCATCGCGGCGCAGGAGTCCGCTGCGCCGGCCGACGCCGACCGCGACGGGGCCGCCGACGCCGTCAGCCTGGACGCGGTGACTGTCACCGCACGCAAGCGCAAGGAATCGGTGTTCGAAGTGCCGGTCGTGGCCAACGTCATGACCCAGGAGACGCTGGAAAAGACCAAGGTCGACGACCTCTATTCGGTGGCCACGCGCGTGCCCAGCCTGCTGCTGGGCAACGGCGTGACCTCGAGCGGCACCCAGGTCTCGCTGCGCGGCATCGGCACCACCGCGATCAACCCGACCATGGACAACTCCGTCTCGCTCAACATCGACGGGCTCTCGCTCAGCCAGGGCGCGGCCTATGGGCTCGGCATGTTCGACGTCGGGCAAGTGGAGGTGCTCAAAGGCCCGCAGTCGCTGTTCTTCGGCAAGAACAACACCGCGGGCGTGATCTCGCTGCGCAGTGCCGATCCGACCGACCAGGTCGAGCGCATCGTACGCATCGGCTACGAGACCGAGGCCCAGGAAAAGACCGGCGAGCTGATCCTGTCCGGCCCGGTGAACGACATGCTCAAGCTGCGCCTGGCCGCGCGCGTCTCGGACCAGGAAGGCTATTTCCGCAACGAGGCGGTGGCGGTCCCGGGCCTGGGCGGCAGGACGCCCACGTTCCGCAACTACGCGCCCGTCGAAGAAGTGCTGCTGCGCGGTACCGCGCTATTCGAGCCCAGCGACCGCTTCAATGCGCGCCTCAAGCTCAACTACAGCGACTACCGGATGGACGGCGGCGCGTCTGGCTTCCAGACTGTGTACTGCCCCGAGGGCACCGGCGGCGTGCCGCCGCTGAACATCTCCTTCCTTGAAGGCGAGGACTGCAAGGCCGATCGCATCATCCGTCGCCCCTGGTTCGACTTCGCGGCGTTCCCCGACGCCACCGAGAACGACGGGATTCCCTTCGAGGACAGCACCCAGCTGTTCGGGACGCTGGAGATGAACTTCGGCCTGGGCGAGGCCCTGACGCTGACTTCGGTCACCGGCCACTACAGCAACGACTACCGCTCGCTGTTCGCCGGCAGCACCTCGCCGGTCGCGCAGCTGATGGCGCAGACCTACCAGTTCGACAACCGCCAGTTCACCCAGGAGCTCAGGCTGTTCTCCGACTACGCGGACCGTCCGGTGAACTTCATGCTCGGCGCCTTCTACCAGAAGGGCGAGCTGCGCAACGAGGTCGACATCGGCGGCAACATCCTGCTCGGCCTGGGCCGCAACATGCAGAACGTGCTCAACGTGGTCGACATCGAGGCGGTTTCGGTGTTTGGGCAGGCGATCTGGGACGTCACCGACAAGCTCGAGCTCTCGGGCGGCGCGCGCTGGACGGACGAGACGCGCCACCACGAGCTGTACAACCTCAACGCCAGCCTGGGCGCCATTGGTCAGGTCGATCGCCTGGATCCGAAGATCAACGCCTCCAACGTGTCCCCGGAACTGTCCATCGCCTACAAGGCGAACGAGGATCTGACCGTGTTCGGCTCGTACCGCACCGGCTTCAAGTCGGGTTCGTTCATGGGCATCAACTACACCGCGCCCAACCGGCCCGCCTCGTTCGGCGAGGAAGAGGCCGAAGGTGCGGAGGCGGGAATCAAGTTCCGCGCCTTCGACCGCAAACTCTCCGGCGGCGTCGCGCTGTACAACTACAAGTACAGTGACCTGCAGGTCGGTGCGCTGGAGCTGGCCGACGTCGGCAACGGCAGCTACCTGGTCTTTACCCGCACGCTCAACGCCGCCTCGGCGACGACGCGCGGCGTCGAATTCGACCTGAGCTACCTGCCCGACGCGGTGCCCGGGATGGTGATCAACGCGGCGCTGAACTACAACCGCGCACGCTACGACAGCTTCCCCAACGCGCCCTGCGGCAACGGCCAGACCATCGCGCAGGGCTGCGACCAGCTGCTGAATCCGACGACCGGCCGCTATTCCGCACAGGACCTGTCGGGCCGCCGGCTGGTCCGGTCGCCGGACCTGAGCGGCTTCGTCTCCTTCGACCACGAGGTCTACCTGCCCGACGGCAAGCGCGTGAACTACGGTGCTGGCGTGAACTACACCTCCGACTACGCCACCACCCTGGTCGACTCGCCCGGCTTTCCGCAGGACGCGTTCGCGCGCTTCGACATGCACCTGGGCCTGAGCGGGCGCGACGACCGCTGGGAGATCAGCCTGATCGGCCGCAACCTGACCGACGAGCACGTGGTCGGCCGCTGCTCCAACGACAACAGCCAGAACGGCGGCATCCTCGGTGGACAGATCTCGGGCGCGCCGCAGGGCGGACCTGCCGGCCAGGACGAGGGCAGCTGCTTCGTCGAGCGCGGCCGCGAGCTGTGGGCCAGGCTTTCCTGGCGCTTCTGATCGAGGCCGCGCCGGCTGCACGGCCCGGCGCGGCCCAACCCCCATAGCGGCACTTATCAGAGAGGCAGACCTTGGCAGGCTACGTGATCATCATCCGCGAGCAGACCACCGACCCGGCGGGATACGCGGCTGCGCTGCAGAAATACACCGAGCAGGCGATGCAGGCGCCCAATCTCGACAGGATCCGGCCCCTCGCCACGCGCGCGACGCGGTTCGAGGTCATGGAGGGCGATGCCGCCGAGAACGTGGCCCTGCTCAAGTTCCCCAGCTACGACGAGGCGCTGGCCTGGTACCGCAGCGACGCCTACCAGGCCGCGCTGCCCCATCGCCAGTCGGTGGCGAGGTTCCAGACCTTCGTCCTGGAAGGCGAGGACTGAGGTGGCGGTCGCGACGGGCGTGGACCGCAGGGTCGCGTGGTGAGGTCCATGTCGGCCGACCGCACGCCAAGCTGGCTCATCATCGCCGCCCTGGTGCTGGCCGAGATCACCTCGGCCTTCGAGGTGTCGATGATCTTCGCGGCGATGCCGCGTTTCGTGCGCGTGTTCGGCGATCCGCTCGCCGCCGGATGGATCCTCACCGGTTGCCTGCTGGTCTCGTCGGTGGCCGCCGCCCTGTGCGCCCGTCTGGGCGACCTGCACGGCCGGCGGCGCGTGCTGCTGATCGTGCTGGCGGCATGCGCGATCGGCTCCTTCGTTTCGGCATTCTCGACCTCGCTCACCGGCGTCGTGATCGGCACGGCGATCCAGGGCCTGTCCGGCACCATCCTGCCGCTGTGTCTGGGCCTGGCCAGCGAGCGGCTGCCGCGCGAGAAGGTGCCCGTCGCGGTCGGGATCATCGTCGGTGCGGTGATGGCCGGCGGCGGCGGCGGACTGCTGCTGGGCGGCTGGCTGGTCGACCGTTTCGACTGGCATGCGATCTTCCTGGCCAGCGGCAGCTTCGCGATCGTCGGCATGCTGGCCATCGCCCTGTGCCTCCGACCGCGCGCGGTGGTGCGCGCCACCCGCGAGCGCATGGACGTGTGGCGGGGCATCCTGTTCGCGCCCGGCATCGTGCTGCTGATGTATGCGATCGGCCAGACCCGGACCTGGGGCCTGTTCGATCAGCGCACCCTCTGGCTGCTGTTGGCCGGCACGCTCGTTCTCGCCTACTGGGCGCGCCATCAGTGGCGGCAGGTCAATCCGCTGATCCAGGTGCGGCTGTTCGCGGTGCCGCAGATCGCCGCGGCCTACCTGTGCATGGGCTTCCTGGGCCTCGGGGCCTTCCAGTTCGGCTACGTGCTGTCGCTGTTCATGCAGCAACCGGTGGCATACGGCGGCCTTGGCCTGACGGCCACCACGACCGGGCTGGTGCTGGGGCCGGTGCTGTGGGCCGGGATCCTGGGTGGACCGCTGTCGGGCAAGATCAGCGCCCGCTACGGCGCCGGGCGTGCCGCGCTCCTTGGCTGCTCGTTGCTGGTGGTCGGCTGGGGCCTGCTGCTGTTCGCGCGCGGCGACATCGCCCACGTCGCGCTGGCGGCCGTGTTCCTCGGGCCCGGGCTGCCGATCGCCTATGCCGCGCTTCCCACCCTGATCATCGAACACGCGCCGCCCGAACGGGTGAGCGAGGCTGTCGGGCTCAACAGCGTGGTGCGGTCGATCTTCCAGGCGGTGGGCGCGTCGCTGGTCGCGTTCTTCGTGACCTCGGACCTGATCGTGGTCCCGGGCAGCGCGCAGCAGTACTCGAGCCCGCGCGCCTTCGACTGGACCCTGCTGTACGTCGCCGGCGCCTGCGCCCTGGCCATGCTCGCGGTGGCTGCCCTGCGCCGCCCGCGCGCCGGGCCCGCCGTTCCCGCGCACGCCTGAGCGAATTCCTGCTCCATCTCTCCCCGGAAGACTGACGATGTCGCAACTCCCCCTGCTCGGCCGCCGCGTGGTGGAACTGGGCACCATGATTGCCGCCCCCTTCGCCACCCACCTGCTGGCCCAACTCGGCGCCGAGGTGATCAAGGTCGAGCCGCCTACCGGCGACACCACGCGCGCCCTCGTGCGCGGCGGGCCGAGCGGCACCTTCATCGCCTACAACCATGGCAAGAAGAGCCTCTCCATCGACCTGACCTCGAGCGAGGGACTGGACGTGTTTCGCCGACTGGTGGCCACCGCCGACGTGGTGATCCACAACCTCTCGCCCGCCGCGACGCGCAAGCTGCGGATCACGGCCGAGGACCTGGCGGATGCGAACCCGGAGCTGGTGTATTGCCATATCCGCGGCTATGCCGCCGGCCCCCAGCATGAGGACCTGGCCACCAACCCGGTCGCTGAGGCCTCCACCGGCGTGATGGACGACCATCGCATCGACGGGCGGCCCAGCCGCCTCGGGCCGTCGTACCACGACCAGTTCGCAGGCGCGTATGCAGTGATCCGCGTGCTCGGCGCGCTGCTGCTGCCCGCGCCGCGCGCAGCGGAGGACCGCTACATCGAGATCGGCCTGTACGAGACCGGGCTGCACGTGGCCGGGCGCGACCTGGCGGGCATCCAGCTCAAGACCCAGCTGCTGGGCCGCCCGGAAAAGGAAGCCGGCGGCGAGTTCGCCATGCCGGGTTACGGCGCCTACCAGACCTCGGACGGACGCTGGCTGTACCTGCTGGTGATCACCGATGCGCACTGGAAGAAGCTGGCGCGCGCGCTGTCGATCGCCGAGGGCGACGATCCGCAGTTCGACCGCCTGCGCGAGCGCAAGCGGGAGCGCGCGCGCATCGAGGCGGCGATCCGCCAGGCCGTCGCGCGGGTGGATTTCGAACAGGCCTGCGAGCGGCTGCGCGCCGAGGGCGTGGGCCATACCGAGGTGCTGCCGCTGGAGCGGGTGCTGGAGGCGCCGCAGGCGCGCCATCCCGGCAAGCTGCGCACGCTGGACTTCCACGGGCTGCAGTTCGAGGTGCCGGAGTTTCCCGGCGGCCACGCCGGCGACGGCCTGCCGCCGCCGCACCTGGGCGAACACAGCCTGGAGCTGCTGGCCGCGCTGGGCCTCGGCGAACAGGCGCAGGGTCTGCTGGAGTCCGGCGCGATCGCCGTCGCCGGGCCGGACCAGCTGGTCTGGTCGCGTCCTCAACGCGCGTCCTGAGTCCCCCGCGACGCGCGTTCCCGCCGGCGTCTTGAACGCGTCCGCAAGGCGCGTCCTGCGCCGCCCTCCAGCCGTCTGCGTCCGTCGGCGATGCGCGTCCCGACCGGACGCGCTCAGCCGTCCTGGGCGGTCTCTGACTTGAGCACGCTCCAGCCGGATTCGATGTGCCGGCGCATCGAGAGGATGGCGGCGGCCGTGTCGCGCGCGGCCAGCGCATCGAGAATCTCCCGATGCTCGCTCGAAGCATCCTTGCCGCGCTCGTGCGCGGCATTGATCACGTCGAAGGGATAGCGCGCCCACAGGATCTGCACGAAGTGCTGGGTGTGGGGCAGTCCCGCGATGTCGTACAGGCGGCGGTGGAAACGGTAGTTGATGCCACGCGCGCTGGCGCGGTCGCCGCTGTCGAAGGCCCGCTCGAACTCGCTCTGGAGTGCGCGCAGTTCCGCCAGGTCGGTCGCGGTGGCCTTTTCGACGGCGGCCTTCACCAGCTGCGCCTCCAGCAGCAGCCGCAGCTGCAGGATCTCGGCCGACGCGGCCGGATCGAAGGGCACCACGCTCGCGCCGCGATAGGAATCGCGTTTCACGTAGCCTTCGGCCTCGAGCATCTTCAGCGCTTCGCGCACCGGCGTGATGCTCAGACTCAGCTGTTCCGCAAGCTCGGCCTGCTTCAGGCGCGAGCCGCGCGGGTAGGCGCCCGAGATGATGCCCTCGCGCAGGAAGTCGGCGACCTGCTCTTCCTTGGTGCGATGGTCCATGGCGAAAGTGGGCAACGGCGTGTTCCGCGTCGGATGCTCGGATCAGTGTAGCGCCGGCCCTCGGGCGCGCCAACGCAGGCGCATGGCCGGCCCCTACGGCCGCCGCGCGCGCGGCTCAGTGCGCGGCAGTCGGCATCCTTCCCAGGATGCGGCGGGCCTGCTCGACCACCGGGGCGTCGACCATCTTGCCGTCCACTGCCGTCGCCGCGCCGCCGCTGGCCTCGCTGGCCGCCAGCACGCGTCCGGCCCACTCGACCTCGGCCGGATCCGGGCGGAACCCCTGGTGGACCGGCTCCACCTGTCGCGGGTGGATGCACAGCTTGCCTCCGAAGCCGAACTGTTGCGCCCGCCGGGCGTCGGACAGCACCAGGCCGGTGTCGTCGACGCTGGTGGTCACGCCGTCGATTGGCGCGGCGATGCGCGCAAAGCACGACTCGAGCACGAACCGGCTGCGGACCAGGCTCATCGCCTCGCCGACGTCGGAAATGCCCGTCTCGGCGCCGAAGTCGATGCTGCCGAACGCAAGCCGGAGCACGCCCGGCGTGGCCGCCACCTGGGCCAGGTCGCGCACGCCGGCGATGCTCTCCACCAGCGCCAGCAGCGGACGCCCCGGCAGCAGTCGCACGCTGCGGGCGGTGGAGGCCGCGTCGGCCTTGGCCAGCATCACCGCGACGCGGGGAAAGCGCGCCAGCATCGCCATGTCTGCCTCGTACCAGGGCGTCGCGGCGCCGTTGACGCGCACCACCGCCTGGCCGCCCGCGGACAGCCACGCGGCCACCGCGTCGCGCGCCGCATCCTTGTCCGGCAGCGCCACCGCGTCCTCGAGGTCGAGCACGATCGCGTGGGCGCCGCTGGCCGCGGCCTTGTCGAAGCGGTCGGGGCGGCTGCCGGGAACGAACAGCAGGCTCTGGGCGAGCGCGAGGACGGTCATGGGCTCAGGCGAACTCGACGTCGGCAGAACTGGTGAGCTTGCAGAAGCGCTGGAAACTCTTGACCGCGAGCTCGTGCTCTTCTGTCGACAGACCACAGCAGCAGTCCTCCAGCACCACGATCTCGTAGTCGCGGTCATGGCCCTCGCGCACCATCGCCTGGACGACGGCGTTAGTGGAAATGCCCGAGCAGTAGATCCGGGTGATGCCGTTCGCGCGCAGGATCGCCTCCAGGCTGGTGGCATAGAACGGGCTGACCCGGTGCTTGACGATGTCGAAGTCGTCCTCGCGCTGTCCAAGGTCGGGATGGGTCTGCGTGCCCCATTCGCCGAGCTTGAAAATGCCGTTGCGACGCGCGCCGGAGAAGATCGGCGAATCGGGCGGGCATTCGCGGTAGTCGGGCGAGAAGCCCACGCGCACGAATCCGACCGGCACCCCGGCGGCCCGCGCCTTGTCGATGGCCACCCGCGTCCGGGCGACGATGTCGCGCGCGCGCACCTGCTCGCCATAGGCGGCCTGGCCGTTGGGGCCGTCGGCGTGGACGAGGTCGTTCATCATGTCGAGGACGAGGTAGATCGACTTGCTCATGCTGGATCCTTGCGGCTGTGGCGACGCCGTGCGCCGCCCGGGGTCAGAAAATCACTTCGCGTTGCTGCAGGTCGCTGCGGGTGGCGCTGTCCATCCCGAGCAGCTCGCCGTACACGTAGTCCTCGCCCTCGCCGAGGGCAGGCGTCCCGCTGCGGATGCCGGCCTCGCCGGTTGCGGAGAACTTCGCGGGAGAGCCCACCGCGAGGCGAGACGGATTGGCGGGATCGGGTACCGGCACGAGTGTGCCACGCGCGTGCAGGTGCGCGTCCTCCGCGACATCGCGCATGTTCCAGGACACGTGCGCCGCGACGCCGGCCGCCTGCAGCGCCGCCGCCGTCGCGTCCGCATCGCGCTCGGCCAGCCATCCGGACAGCATGGCGTCGAGCGCATCCTGGTGTCGCTCGCGAGCTTCAGGCGTGGAGAAGCGCGGGTCGGTGGCCGCATCGTCCCGGCCCAGCACCGCGAGCAGGGCGCGCCACTGCGCATCGTCTCGGACGGCGATGGTCAGCCAGCGGTCGGGCTGTGCGGTGGCGTAGGTGCCGTGCGGCGCCATGCCCGGTTGACGGTTGCCGGGGCGCTCGGGCGTGATGCCCAGGCTGGCGATCGCCAACGCGTCGCCGATCATCGCGCTCGCCACGTCGCGCGCCGCGATGTCGATGTATTGCGGCAATCCGGTCGCGCGGCGCTGGTGCAAGCCCGCCATCAGCGCCAGGGCCGCGTGGTAGCCGGCCGCATGGTCCATGACGTGGCGCATCTCCATCGGTGGGCCGTCGCTGTAGCCGCACATCCAGCCGAGCCCGCCCCAGGCGCCGAACAGCGGCGCGTAGCCGGCGAAATGCGAGTCCGGTCCTTCCTGGCCGCTCGAGGACAGCGACAGCATCACCAGGTCGGGCTTGACCGCCAGCAGGCTGTCGAAGTCCAGGCCGA
Source organism: Luteimonas campi (assembly GCF_051162505.1). Taxonomy (NCBI): domain Bacteria; kingdom Pseudomonadati; phylum Pseudomonadota; class Gammaproteobacteria; order Lysobacterales; family Lysobacteraceae; genus Luteimonas; species Luteimonas campi. Next base: position 82,614 of record NZ_JBNWEM010000006.1, on the reverse strand, counting down.
GGCGCCGCATGACGCCGGCACGGAAACTTTCGGCCGCCGCATCGGAAATGGCGACCAGGCGCTTGGCAAGCGCCACGCCTTCGGGCTTCTTGAGGTTGATGCGCACCGAGCGCTTGTTGGACGCCACCTGGTCGAAGGTGGCCGCGGTCATGCGTCCATAGACGGCATGCGGCTTGCGGAATGCGTCGGGCCTGGCCGCGCTCTCGATCTTGATGCACTCGGCGCCGAGCTGCGAAAGCACGTGGGTACAGAAAGGCCCGGCGGCGTGGATGGTGAAATCGGCAATGCGAAGCCCGGCCAGGGGCGCACCGGCGGCGCTCATGCGTTGGCTCCTTCGTGGCGGGCCACGGCCTCGCCGGCCGGATCGAGCCGCAGCGGCGACAGCCGGAACTGGTAGGGCGCGACCAGCACCTGGTAGGGGCGACCGTCGGCGGTATGGCGCGTGGCGAACAGGCCTCTGGCCGCTTCGTGGGCCCCGCCGAGCACATCGGTGGGGGTGCGGTACTTGGCCGCGGGCACGCCAAGCGCCTGCGCGCGGGCGACGATCGATTCGCAGTCGTGCACCAGCATCCATTCTCGGATATGGGCGTTGATCTCGTCGCCGCGCCGGCTGCGCTCGAGCGAGTCGCGCAGCGCTTCGTCGCGGGCCCAGTCCGGCTCGCCCAGCAACTGCACCAGCCCCTGCCACTGGCGATCTTCCAGGGTCAGCAGTTCGACATAGCCATCGCGCGCGCGGAACACGCCGCCGTAGCGGAAGCTGCGCGTGCTCCGGTGTTCGAGCGAACCGTCGCCCAGCCGCTGCAGGGCGAAGGCGCCGCACAGCAGCATCGCGTCCTGGACCGAGACGTCGACGCGCTGGCCGCCGTGCTCCGGCTTCGCCCACCACGCGGCCAGCGCGGCGAGGGCGGCCACGCAGCCGCCCTGATAGCTGGCGAAATGGCCGTAGATCTTCAGCGGAGGCCGCTCGGGAAACATCTGGTGCGAGAGCCCGTTGGGCAGCAGGAAGCCCTCGCCGCTGGCGTGGACGAGGTTGATCTCCTCGCCACGCCAGGCCGCCTTGGGCCCCTGCGCGCCGAACGGCAGCACGCTCACCGCGACCAGGCGGGGATGGCGCTGGCCCAGCTGCTGCTCGCTCCAGCCTTCCGATTCGCGCTGGGCCAGCGGGGTGTCGTCGATCAGGATGTCGGCTTCGCCCAGCAGGGCCTCGACGCGCGGATCGTCCAGCGCGGCCTGCAGGCTGCGCTTGCCGGCGCCGAGATAGGCGAACAGTGCGCTGCCGCCGTCGCCGGGCAGCATCGGCGGCAGCGACCGCAGCGGCGATCCGCCGGCAGGCTCGAGCATGACCACGTCGGCACCGAGCGTGGCCAGCAGGCGCCCTGCATAGGCGCCTGCCACCGAGCCCGCGCGTTCGACCACGCGGCAGCCCTGCAGGGGCAGCGGACGCTGCGCGAGGCCGGGGTCCGGTGTGGCGGAGGCGGGTTGATCCATCATGCTGTCCTGGTCGTGCCGATCAGCGGGTGATCGGCAGTTCCAGGTCGCAGGCCGACCCGTCGATGAAGGCGGGCAGCTTCACGTCGCGCGAGGGCAGCGCCACGGTGGCGATGCCGGGCGTGGTCACTTCGCCGCGCTGGTTCTCGGCCGCCAGTTCGATGTCCACCAGGCCGGTCTTGTCCTTCACGTACTTGCGCACGACCTTGCCCTTGCACCAGGTGGTGTCGCCGACGATGTTGAAGCGGCGCATCTCGGTGCGCACGCGCTTGAGGAAACCGGCGTCGCCCATCCAGTTGGTTACCAGCGAGCACATCCAGGACGAGCGCTGCGGGCCGTAGTCGTAGGTGCCGGGCACGCCGACTTCCTTGGCCACAGACTCGCGGTGGTGGCCGATGCCGGTGTACTCCACGCCGCCGCCGGCTTCCGGGTTGCGGAAGAAGTGGCCGGGATGCTTGACCGCCGCCTGCAGGACCACGCCGTGGGTGTGGCCGCGGCCGCAGCCGACCAGGAAGCCCATCGTGTCCATCAGCGAGAGCGGGCCGCGTGCGATCGGCGGCAGTTCCTCGCCGACCTCGACGTCCTCCCAGTAGCGCACATTGGCGCCGCGGATGTTCTTGGGCTCGTCGAGCACCGCCTGGTCGATACGGTCGTGCTCTTCGTTGGTGTATTCGTGCTGGGTGATCTCGGCGTACTTGCCTGCCTCGCGCGCGGCCTTGCGCTCATGCCGGGTGCAGGTGCCGAGCGCGCGCGCGACCAGCTCGCTGCGCTGGTTGTAGTAGCAGGCCTCGACGTACTGCAGCACCAGGCGGCCGGAGAACTTGCTCTGCTTCTCCTCGACGCCGACCACGCGCTCGATCGCGGTGATGCGGTCGCCCGGGCGGACGTGGCGGAACAGCTCCCAGTCGTTGCCGGCGTAGAAGCCGTGCACGCCGGGCAGGCCCCAGCGGGTGCGGCCCAGCCAACCGAACGCCATCGGGAACATCGGATGGCCGATCTGGGTGCCGTAGCGGGTGTTGTGGCCGTAGCCGGGATCGCGGTACAGCGGGTTGAGATCGCCGATGCCGTTGCACCAGTTGCGCAGCGTGTCGGAGGTGGCGTCCTGCAGGTAGGGCCCTTCCGGACGCAGGTGCAGGCCGATCATGGCCTTTGCGGCGGCAACCGCCTCGTCGGTGATGACGCCCTGGACGGGGGCGGAACCGACGTCTCCCTTCACTTCAGTACTCACGTGCGCTCTCCGTTGAACAATGTTTGATGTGAAATGCAGAATGCATTATCTGCGAGAGTACGTCAACGCGGATCGTTCGGTCGACGCGGTGGATGTCAGGAGCGGGGCTTGCCCGCCAGCGAAAGGCCGGCGCGCGCCCACGGCACGGCCAGCAGCTGTCCGTATCCGGACAGGGTCACGTAGGCGGTGCGCAGGTCAGGCCCGCCGAAGCACAGGTTGGTGCAGTAGCCCTCGGGCGCGGCATGGAATTCCAGCAGCTCGCCGTCCGAGGAGAACACGCTGATGCCCCCGTTGACCAGGGTCGCGACACAGATGTTGCCGTTCTCCTCCAGCGCCATCGAGTCGAAACGCTGGTAGCCGGGCAATCCGTGGACCAGCTCGCCACCGTTGGGCGAGGGCCAGGGCGCCAGCGCCAGCTCGCCGGGGCCGGTGACTGGATAGCGCCACAGGCGCGAGGTCTCGGTCTCGGCGACGTAGAGCGTTCGGCTGTCCGGCGACAGGCCGATGCCGTTGGGCGTCAGCAGGTGCGATGCCGCGCGCTTGATCAGGCTGCCGTCGGTACGCGCGTAATAGACCGCGCCGGTCATCAGCCGGTCGTCGAGCTTCTTGCCGAAGTCGGTGAACCAGAAGCCGCCATCGCCATCGAACACGATGTCGTTCGGCCCATGCAGCGGCGTGTCGCCGCAGTGCGTATAGAGGGTGCGCACCGTGCAGGTCGCCAGGTCTACCTTCTGGATCGAGCCGCCGCGATAGTCGGCGGCGGCGCCGGTGGGACGCGAGAACCCGTCGTCGGTGCGCCACGAGAAGCCGCCGTTGTTGCACACGTAGCAGTGGCCGTCCGGGCCGATAGCCGCGCCGTTGGGCCCGCCCCCGAGCTCCGCCACGACCTGGATGCCGCCGTGGGGCATGATGCGCAGCAGGCGTGCGCCCATGATCTCGACCACCAGCAGGCTGCCGTCGGGCAGGGCGATGGGGCCTTCGGGGAAGCGCAATCCGCTGGCGATCACTTCGCCCTCGAGCCGCAGCTGCTTCATTCGATCGTCTCCGTCGCCAGGGCGAAGCTCATGCCGGCGCACCATCGGCCGAGACGTCCACCGGCAGGCCGCGGTCGATCACCTCGATCACGGCCGGGTAGTAGCGCCCGGCCCAACCATGCTCGGCGGCAGAGGCGTAGTAGCGCTGCGCCAGCCGCGCCACGCGCGCGTCCACCTCGACGTGACCGGCGAGTTCCAGTACGTAGCCCAGGTCCTTGAGCGCGTACTCGGGCGGGAAGGATTTTTCCGGAAAGCTGCGCGGCAGCAGCGATTTGCGGCCGTGGTTGCGCAGGGCGAAGCTGTCGCCCGAGCCCTTGGACACCGCGTCGAGCAGGGTGGCTGGCGCCACGCCTGCGCGCTCGCCGATCACCATCATCTCCGCCAGCGCCAGGGTGTTCTCGAACACCAGCGCGTTGTTGACCAGCTTGACCACCTGGCCGCAGCCGGTGTCGCCGCACAGGGTCACGTCGGTGCCGATGTAGCGCAGCAGCGGCTCGACCCGGGCGAACAGCGCTTCCGGTGCACCCACCATCACGCTCAGTTCGCCGCGCTGCGCCGCCTCGCGCGTGCGCGCCACCGGTGCATCGACGAAGGCGATCCCGTGCGCGGCCAGCTTCGCGGCCACGGCCAGGGCCTGTTCGACCGAGGTCGTGCTCAGGTCGACCACGATCGCCGGCTTGCGTTCGCCCTCGGCCAGGCCGCCGGAGCCGGTGCACACCGCCTCGACCTGGGTGCCGCCCGGCAGCGACAGGAAGACGATGTCCGCACGCGCCGCGACTTCGCCCACCGACCCGGCGCGGACGGCGCCGGTATCGTCGAGCGCCGCGAACGCAGCCGCGTACGCGTCGTAGGCGATCACCTCGCCCGGATGCTTGAGCGCCATGTTGCGGCACATCGGTCCGCCCATGACGCCGAGGCCGATGAAACCGATGACCGGCTGGTCTGCTGTGGTCATGCCGGGGTCCTCAGTCCATCCACATGCCGCCGCTGACATCCAGCGACGTGCCCGTGATCCAGTTCGATGCCGGCGAGCACAGGAACAATGCCGCCTGGGCGATGTCTTCGCTGTTGCCCCAGCGCCCCAGCGGCACCGAGCTGTTGGCGGCCGGCGTGCTCGCGCCCGCGTTGACCTTGGCCCACATCGCGGTTTCCACCGGGCCCGGCGCCAGGGTGTTGGCATAGACGCCGTGCGGCGCGCCGGCCTTGGCGATCCAGCGGACCATGCCGTGGACGGCGGACTTGGCCGCGACATAGGCGGGGCCGGACGAGACACCGCCATTCTTGGCCGCGATCGATCCGGCCGCCAGGATCTTGCCGAACCCGTTGGCGCACATCAGCGGGAACAGCTTGCGCGCGGGGTTGACCACGCCGCGCACGTTGACCGAGAAGATCGCGTCCCATTCCTCGTCGGTGCTGTCGGCCAGGGGCGTGCGCGCGATGGTGCCGGCGCACAGCACCAGCAGGTCGACCTTGCCGTGGCGCGCGATCACCTCGTCGATGACGCGATCGGTGTCGGCGCGGGAGGTGACGTCGTAACGCAGGTACTCGATGCCGGGGCCGGCGTCGTGCGCATCGGCGATGTCGGTGGCGACCACGGTCGCGCCGGCGGCCTGGAATGCGCGGGAGATCGCGCTGCCCATGCCGCCCGCGGCGCCGGTGATGAAGGCGACCTGGCCGGTGAGGTCGGCAGGACCGCTGGAATGTTGGGCCATGGTGGAGTCTCGTAGAGGTGTAGGAAGTACGTCAGCGGAAGCGGGCGCTGGCCGACATCGCCAGCTCGCCATCGGGACCGCGCGCCCACAGCGTCATCGCGTCGCCGTCCGCGCTGGCCTCCAGCTGGAAGCGGCGGCCGGCGAACAGCGGCGCGACGCCACGGAAGTCGAACGCCGCCAAGGGCCGTCCGTCCGCGCACTCGACGGCGAACTGCTGCAACAGGGTGGCCGTCAGCGGCCCGTGCACGACCAGGCCCGGATAGCCCTCTTCGTCACGGGCATAGGGCAGGTCGTAATGGATGCGGTGGCCATTGAAGGTCAACGCGGAATAGCGGAACAGCAGGGTGCTGTCGGGCACGACGTCGCGGCTCCACTGGGCCTGCGCTTCGTGGCGCGGCGGCGGCGGAGCGGGCGGCCCGCCCGGCGCGGTGGCCTCGCGATAGACGATGTCCTGTTCTTCCTCGATGCAGGTGGTGCCGCCATACGAGGTGAGGTGCTGCACGGTCACGAAGCACAGCGAGCCGCGCTTGCCGGTCTTGCTTTCGACCTTGAGGATCCTGCTCAGGCGCTCGGCTTGCGCACCGACGGGGAGATCGGCGAGATAGCGGATGCGGCTGCCGGCCCACATGCGGCGCGGCAGCTCCACCGGCGGCAGGAAGCCGCCACGCGCGGGGTGTCCATCCACGCCGAGCTGGCTGCGGCGCACCGCCGGGTTGAAGAACAGCCATTGCCAGCCCGGGGGCAGGGCATCGCCGGGCGGAGCGTCGAGATCGAGCGTGGCCGCCATTTCGGCGATCCTGCCGGGATGGATGATGTCTTCGCGCCGCTCTTCGCGGCCCACCCATGCGTCGAACTGCGCAGTCATCGCGTCGTTGCTCCTTCCAGCGCCGTTTCCAGCGCCGGCAATGTGGTGAACAGATCCCCCACCAGCCCGATATCCGCGATCTCGAAGATCGGCGCGTCGGGATCCTTGTTGATCGCGACGATGGTGCGTGCGTCCTTGATGCCGGTCAGGTGCTGGATCGCACCGGAGATGCCGACGGCGACATACAGCTCGGGCGCGATGATCTTGCCGGTCTGACCGACCTGCAGGTCGCTGCCGACATAGCCGGCGTCCACGGCCGCGCGCGAGGCGCCGACGGCGGCGCCGAGGCGGTCGGCCAGGGCTTCGATGAGTCCGAAGTTCTCCGCGCTGCCCAGGGCGCGGCCGCCGGAGACCACGCGCCTGGCCGACTGCAGGTCCGGGCGGTCGGCGGCCGATGCGGAGCGTCCGAGGAGCCGGGTGTGCGCCGGCAGCGTGATTTCCACCGTCACGGCTTCGACCGGTGCGTTGTTGCCACTTGCCGGATCGGAGTAGGAGGCGGTCCGCACGGTCCCGACGACGATCTCGTCGGCCGGCGCCTCGATCGTCAGCACGGCATTGCCGGCGTAGATCGGGCGCTGGAAGCGATGGGTGGACTCGACCTTCGCGATGTCGCTGACTTGGCCCACGCCGAGCAATGCGGCCACGCGCGGCATCAGGTCCTTGCCGAAGGTGGTGGCCGGGGCCAGCACGTGGCTATAGGACGCGGCGAGCGCCGCCACCTGCGGTGCGAGCACGGCCGCCAGGGCGTCGGCATTGGCCGGATGTTCCAGCGTCAGCACCCGGTCCACGCCGTCGATGCGGGATGCCGCGTCCGCGATAGCGGTCGCGTCGGCGGCCAGCACCAGCACGTCGATGGACGCGCCTTCGATGCCGCGCGCGCAGTCGACGCACTTGCCGGTGGCGGCGTTGAGGCGCTGGCCGTCGTGTTCGGCGACGATGAGCACGCGCATCACAGCACCCCCCTTGCGGCGAGGGCGGAGACCAGCTCGGCAGCGTCCTTGACCAGGATCCCGCGTGCGCGGGTCGCGGGCGGCGCGTGACGCAGCGCGCGGAAGCGCGGACGGGTATCGACGCCGAGCGTATCGAGCGGCAGGACGTCGAGCGGCTTGCGCTTGGCTTTCATGATGTCGGGCAGCTTGACGAAGCGCGGCTCGTTGAGCCGCAGGTCGGCGGTGGCCACGGCGGGCAGGTCGATCTCCAGGGTTTCGAGTCCGGCGTCGACCTCGCGGGTGACGCGCGCCACGCCTTCCTGCAGTTCGATCTTCGAGGCGAACGTGGCCTGCGGCCGGTCCCACAGCGCGGCCAGCATCTGCCCGGTCTGGTTGTGGTCGCCATCGATGCCCTGCTTGCCGAGCAGGACCAGCATCGGGGCCTCGCGCTGCACCAGCGCCAGCAGGACGCGCGCAACGGCCAGCGGCTCGAGCGCGTCGCCGGACTGCACGAGGATCGCGCGATCGGCGCCCATGGCCAGGCCGTTGCGCAGCTGCTGCTGCGCGTCGTCCGGGCCGATGCTGACCACGACCACCTCGTCGGCCTCGCCCCGTTCGCGGATGCGCAGGGCTTCCTCGAGCGCGATCTCGTCGAAGGGATTGATGCCGAGCTTGGCGCCGTCGGCATCGATGCCGCTGCCGTCGGGCTTGACGCGGATGCGGACATTGGCGTCCACCACCCGCTTGAGTCCTACCAGGATCCTGCGCACGAACTTGAATCTCCTTGGAACCGGACCGCGTCCCTGTTCACGCCAGCAGGGCGCGCAGGTCGCGTTCGATGATGCGGGTGGCGTCGCCGACGATGCGCTCGATCAGCTCGGCCACGCTGGGAATGTCGTGGATGAGGCCCTGCGACTGGCTGGCCCAGACCAGGCCGGCATCGAGGTTGCCGGTTTCGAGCAGCTCGCGGCCCTTGGCGCCGCGCACCAGCGGCGCGACGTCGGCGAAGGTGGCCTCGGGGTCCTGCAGGATCCGCACCACCTCGTCCGAGACGCTGTTCTTGCCCACGCGCGCGGTGTTGTGCAGCTTGCGGAAGATGAGGTTGGTGCCCCGCTCGTCGTTGGCGACCAGGTAGCGCTTCACGTTGTCGTGGATCGGCGCTTCCTGCGTGGCGCAGAAGCGCGTGCCCATGTTCACGCCCTGCGCGCCCAGCGCGAGCGCCGCGGCCAGGCCGCGTCCGTCGGCGATGCCGCCCGAGGCGATGACCGGGATGTCGAGCCTGTCGACTGCGGCGGGGATCAGCACCAGGCCAGGTACGTCGTCTTCGCCCGGATGGCCGGCGCACTCGAAGCCGTCGATGGAGATCACGTCCACGCCCATGCGCTGCGCCGACAGCGCGTGCCGCACCGCCGTGCATTTGTGGATCACGGTGATGCCGTTGGCCTTGAAGTGCTCGACGTGCTCCTGCGGCTTGGAGCCCGCGGTCTCGACGATGCGCACGCCGCTGTCGATGATCGCCTGCCGGTAGTCGGCGTAGGGCGGTGGCGTCATCGTCGGCAGGATGGTGAGGTTCACGCCGAAGGGCTTGTCGGTCATCGTGCGGCAGCGCGCGATTTCCGCGGCCAGCGCGTCCGGGGTGGGCTGGGTCAGCGCGGTGAGGATGCCGAGCCCGCCGGCGTTGGAGACCGCCGCGGCCAGTTCGGCGCGGCCCACCCACTGCATGCCGCCCTGGACTATGGGATGCTCGATGCCGAGCAGGCGTGAGAACGGAGTGCTGATCGCCATGTCAGAGCGCCTCGACGATGGTGACATTGGCCAGGCCGCCGCCCTCGCACATCGCCTGCAGGCCGTAGTGCTTGCCGCGCGCGCGCAGCGCGTGCACCAGGGTGGCCATGAGCTTGGCGCCCGAGGCGCCCAGGGGATGGCCGAGCGCGATCGCGCCGCCGTTGACGTTGAGTCGGTCCATATCGGCGAGCAGGGCCTGCTGCCAGGCAAGCGCGACGGAGGCGAAGGCCTCGTTGACCTCGTACAGGTCGATGTCGTCGAGCGACAGGCCGGCGCGGCGCAGCGCCTGGCGCGTCGCGGGAACCGGCGCTTCGAGCATGATCACCGGATCGCCGCCGAGCACGGTCATGTGGTGGACGCGCGCCAGCGGCGTGAGACGATGGGTCTTGAGCGCGCGCTCGCTCACCACCAGCAGGCCGGCGGCGCCGTCGGCCATCTGGCTGGCATTGGCGGCGGTGATGACGCCTCCTTCCTCGAGCGGTTTGACCGCGCCGATCGCCTCCAGCGACGCATCGAAGCGGATGCCTTCGTCGACGCGATGGATGCCGTCGACACCCTCCACCTCGAGGATCTCCTGCGCGAACGCGCCGCTGTTGGCGGCCGCGGCGGCGCGCTGGTGGCTGCGCAGCGCGTAGGCATCGAGTGCGTCGCGGTCGAGCCGATATTTGGTCGCCAGCAGGTTGGCCCCGGTGAACTGGCTGAAGCCGGTCACCCCGTAGCGATCCTGGATGCGCTGGCTCCACGGCCCGCCGAGGCCTGCATCGACAGCCAGCCGCGTGGGGCTGCCCATCGGCACGCGGGTCATGCTCTCCACGCCCGCCGCGATCACCACGTCCTGGGTGCCGGACATCACCGCCTGCGCCGCGAAATGCAGGGCCTGCTGCGAGGATCCGCACTGCCGGTCAATGGTGACCGCCGGCACCGTGTCGGGCAGGCGCGAGGCCAGCACCGCGTTGCGGCCTACGTGGAAGCTCTGCTCGCCCACCTGGCTCACGCAGCCGAAGACCACGTCGTCCACCGCCGCCGGATCGATGCCGCTGCGGGCGACCAGTGCATCCAGGATCTGCGCGCCGAGGTCGGCCGGATGCCAGCCGGAGAGCGCGCCCTTGCGCCTGCCGGACGCCGTGCGCAGGGCCTGAACGATGTATGCCTGGCTCATCGGGTATGGATCCTGATCGGTCCGCGATGGCGTGCGCATGTCTTCGCGCCGCCGTCTCGCATGCCTTGCTGTGGGGTCGATCGCAGGCTAGCAACCGGGGTCGCGCTGGCGCTTGATCGCGCACGACAACGACGACACCTCACACGAAGCGCGCGGCGCGTCCGTTCGATGGTGCGCCGTGCCGGTCGCGGGGCGTGCGTAACTTGTCGCCTGTCGTCAATCGATGACCGGAATGCTGTGGCAAGGTCGGTGCATTCCGGCGACGACGCTCTCGCCGGCAGGAAGCCGTGCGTGATGGATACCGAACCCGCCCTGCTGTACAGCCGCACAGGCCCGGTCGCGACGATCGTCTTCAACCGGCCTGCGGCCCTGAATGCGATCGACGAGGAAATTGCGCAGCGCTTCATCGGCGCCTGCGAAACCATCGTGCGCGATCCGGAGGTGCGCGTGGTGGTGCTGCGCGGCGCGGGCCGCGGCTTCGTCGCGGGCGGCGACCTGCGCATGCTGGCCGAGGCGCCGGATGAGGTTGCCCCGCGCCTGATCGATCCCATGCATCGCGGGCTGTCGATGCTGCACGCTCATGACGTGCCGCTGATCGCTGCCGTCCACGGCAGCGCGGCCGGGGCGGGCTTGAGCCTGGTGCTGGCCAGCGACCTGGCGGTCGCGGCGCGCGGCTCGCGCTTCAGCATGGCGTACCTGCGCGTCGGAGCCAGCAGCGACCTCGGGGCGTCTTGGACCTTGCCCCGCGTGGTCGGTCCACGCAAGGCGATGGAGCTGGCCCTGCTCAATCCGACCTTCGACGCCGATGAGGCGCTGCGGCTGGGGATTCTGAACGCGGTAGTCGACGCCGAGGCGCTCGACGCCCACGTGCAGGACCTGGCCGCGCGCATCGCGCGGATGCCGGCGCCGGCCCTGGGCCGCATGACGCGGCTGCTGCGCGACGCGCATGCGCGCGATTTCGACGGCCAGCTGCGCGCCGAGCGCGATGCCTTCCATGCCTGCGCGACGCACGACGGCTTCGCCGCGCACGCCGGCACCTTGCTCAATGCGCGACCGGCGCGGGCGCAGGACATGCGGCCGCCTGCAGGCCAAGACGAGGGGACGGCATGACCGACGCACTGCGTTTTGATCTGGACGGCGGGATCGCCCTGCTCACGCTCGACCGGCCTCAGGAAGGCAATGCGATGACGCCTGCGATGCTGCTGGCGCTGGAGCAGGCCTGGACGCAGGTGGAACGCGACCCCGACATCCGCGTCGCCATCGTCACCGGCGCGGGCGACCGCCATTTCTGCACCGGCGCCTCGGTGTCCGCGCTCGAGGTCGGCCAGGGCAGCCTCAACAACCAGCCGCATGTCCTGGCCAACCGCTTCTCGCCGCGCATGTGCCACGTTACCAAGCCGGTGATCTGCGCGGTCAATGGCCTGGCCAACGGCGGAGGCCTGCACTTCGTCGCCGACAGCGACATCGTAGTGGCCAGCGCCACTGCGGCGTTCATGGACAGCCATGTCAGCGTCGGGCAGGTCTCGGGCCTGGAGTCGGTCGGCATCGCGCGGCGGGCCGGCCTCGGCGCGGCGCTGCTGATGGGCTTGGCCGGCCGCGGCTACCGCATGCCGGCCGAACGCGCCTACCAGCTGGGCATGGTCGACCTGCTCGAACCCGATCCCGCGTCGACGCGGGACCGGGCGCGCGCACTCGCCGAGGCGCTGCTGGAGAACTCGCCGCAGGCGATGGCGCTGACCAAGCGCGCGATCTGGGGCGCGACCGAGATGCCGGATCCAGCCGCGCACGATCGCGGGTGGGAGCTGCTGAAATCGCACTGGTCGCATCCCGACTTCGAGGAAGGTCCCAGGGCGTTCGCCGAGAAGCGCAAGCCGCGCTGGAACCCGGATCCGAACGCGCGCCGCTGAGCGCACGCGCGCAGGCTTCGCGCCTGGCGACCATCCACCCTCTCCTGAGTCGCCAGTACCGGCACGGGCGCGTCGGTTTGAGCAGGCGCCTGCGGTCGGCCACGGGATCCAAGGGGCGGGCGCCGTGGCGGCGCCCCGAGCCGGCCTCAGCGCGGCTCTTTCGGCAGTCCCAGCACCCGCTCGGCGATGATGTTGCGCTGGATCTCCGCGGTGCCGCCGGCGATGGTCTCGGAGAACGCGTGCAGGTACTCGTGGCCCCAGCCGTGCGCACCGACGACCTGCGGCGCATCGATGCCGTACAGGTCCACGGCAGCTGCGGTGACGCGCTGCGCGAACTCGGCGAAGGCCAGGCGGATCATCGAGCCGCTGGCGTCGGGCGTGCCGTGTTCGGAATCGAGCGCGAAGCGGTAGGTGGAGGCCAGGATGGCCTGGCCTTCGGCGCGCAGGGTCGCAAGCGTCGCCCGCATCGCCGGACGCGAAGCGGGGCAGTCGGACAGCAGGTCGTCGACGCGCGAGACGGTCTCGATCAGCAGCGCCAGCGTGGCCGTGCCGCGCTCGAACGACAGCGTCGACATCGCGGTCGCCCAGCCGTTGCCCAAGCCTCCGACGATATTCGACAGCGGCACCCGGACCGCGTCGTAGAACACCTCGCAGAAGGTGCGGCTCGCGGCCATGGTGCGGATCGGACGCACGGTGATCCCGGGCGCGTCCATCGGCACGATCACCCACGACAGCGCGGCGGAGTTCCGCGCATCGGGGTCTGTGCGCACCAGCATTTCCTGCCAGTCGGCGATGTCGGCATAGCTGGACCACAGCTTCTGCCCGTCGATGACCAGTTCGTCGCCCTCGACCCGCCCGCGGGTGCGGACGCTGCCGAGGTCGGAGCCGGAGTTGGGCTCGGAGAAGCCCTGGCACCACAGCACTTCGCCACCGAGGATCTTCGGCAGGTGGAACGCCTTCTGTGCGGCGTCGCCACAGGCATTGATCGTCGGACCGGCATGGTTGAGGCCGACGAAGCCCGGCCCCAGCGGCGACGGGGCGCGGGCACGGGCGCACTCTTCGAACCAGATGATCTGTTCGCTTACCGAACGCCCCTGGCCGCCGGCCTCCTTCGGCCAGGACACGCCCGCCCAGCCGCCCTCGGCCTGGGTGCGCTGCCAGCGCAGACTGAACTCGCGCGCGGCCAGGCCGTCGCGGGGAGCGGGGTCGCGCGGGACATTGGCCTCGAGCCAGGCGCGGGCGCGGCGGCGGAATTCGGTGTGGCTCTCGGTCATGCGGCGTGGTCCGGCCATGCGGCGGCTGCAGCGGCGCGCGCCTGCGCGCCCGCTCCGCCGAGTTCCCCGGCCAACGCCCGCAAGCGGTAGGTCCAGAGGTGGAGCGGGTACTCCAGCGTCAGCCCCATAGCGCCGCTGAACTGGTGCAGGTCGTAGCTCAGCGCGTGGATGCGCGACTGGGCGAAGCCGGCTGCCTGCGCAGCATCGCCTTCGTCGTCCGACCAGGCCGCGCGCAGCGCCAGCCAGCGACTGGATTCCGCGCTCTCGGCGGCCATGGCCAGGCGATGCTGGATGCCCTGGAAACTGCCCAGCGGTCGGCCGAAGGCATTGCGCGCCTTGACGTGCTCGACCACCAGCGCCAGCGCGCCGGCCATGCAGCCGGCGATCTCGGCGGCCAGCGCGATGCGCCAGCGGCGGCGCAGCGTCGCGACATCGTCGATGCGGCGCGTGGCCAGCCCCTCGATCGAATCGAGACGGCCATAGGGATAGGCGAACAGGCTCCCGACCGGCTGCACGCGCGCGGGATCGACGTCGATCGCGAGCGCGTGGTCGCCCATGTCGGCCACCAGCATGCGCGCGCGCGGCAGGAAGCGGGTCGGACGGGTGGGATCGCCGACCACCAGCGCCAGCGGCCGCAGGCCGGGCTCCAGGCCGATCGCCGGCCCTACGATGGCCGACACCGCCGCCTCGACGATATGCGGCGCGCGCGCCAGGCGCTCGACCAGCAGCGCGGCGTCCAGCATGCCGAAGCCGTCCTCGCGGGCGATGTCGAGGAAGCCCGATTCCGACAGTGCCGCATCGAGCGCATCGCTGTAGGGTGCCACCACCGGTTCGGTGTGCGCCGGCAGCCCCTCGAGCATGCGCTCGAGCTCGTTGAGCACGCTGGCCTGATCGTCGGTGAGTGCGAACTTCATGGGCGCGCGCGCTCCGAGGGCAGGTCCAGCCAGCGCCGGGCGATGAGGTTGAGCTGGATTTCGGCAGCGCCGGAGGCGATGCCGGCGGCGATCGCGCGCTGGTGGTGGGCCACCTGCACCGGATCGTCAAGCAGGCCCTCGGGCAGGAATTCGGTGAGGAATTCGTTGACGCCGTTGTCGGCCAGCACCACCGACCAGCGCGCCACCGCGCCGAAGGCGTCGGCCGGCAGGTTGCGCGCCTTGCCGTCGACGATGCGGTAGACCAGCAGGCGCGCGGCTTCGCACAGCATCAGCGCGCGGCCCGCGCGTTCCTGTACGGCCGGGTCCTGCCAGCGTCCCTGCGCCTTCAGCCGCGCGACCGCGCGGTCGAGCATGCGACGCGAGAACTCGTAGCGGGCGATGCCCACGCGTTCGTTCTGCAGCGCGTAGTTGATGATCTCCCAGGCCTGGCCTTCCTCGCCGAGGCGGTCCGCCTGCGGCACGAAGACCTCGTCGAAGAACACCTCGTGGATGTCGCCCTCGCCGATCAGGGCCGGGATCTGCTTGACCTGGATGCCGGGCGAGGCCATGTCGGTGAGCAGGATGACGATGCCGGCCTTGCCGCTGGCGCCGCCTTCGTCGGCCGGTACGCGCGCGAGCAGGAAACAGGTGTCGGCGTGTCCGGCATAGGACGTCCAGACCTTGGCGCCCGATACCCGGTAACCCCCGTCCACCGGCACCGCGCGCGTGCGCAAGGCGGCCAGGTCCGAACCGGCCGACGGCTCGGAGAAGCCCTGGCACCAGATCGCGCGCCCCTCGCGGATCGCCGGCAGGTAGCGCGTCTGCTGGTCGGGAGTGCCGAAGCGCATCAGCACCGGCCCGATCCAGTTGATGTTCATGTACTGCGGACCACGCGGCTCTCCCGCAGCCCACATCTCCTCGCCCAGGATGAACTGGTGCCACACCGCGGCGTCCTCGCCACCGAACTCCTGTGGCCAGTGAGGGATCAGCAGGCCCATTTCGGCCAGTGCAGCGCAGAACTCGCGCGAGTAGTCGGTCTGCCAGTCGCTGCCGGGACCGTGCACGGACTGTTGCTCCCAGTCCGGCGGGAGCAGACGCCCGAGCACATCGCGGACCCTGGCGCGGTGCGCCTGTTCCTCCGCCGACCAACCGAACTCCACGTGATTCCGTCCCCCGGGCGGCGCCGTCGCGCCCTGTGCGGACTAGCATCCCGGATCGCCGCAGGCGCGGGATTGATGCCGGGCGACGCAATGTTTGCGCCGTGCGCCAGCGTGTGCGGTGCCCGGAGCGCCCGGCACGCCGCGCGTGGCTTTGACCAGCGGCGACGCAATCTTTGCGCAGTGCGTCATTCGGCTGTCGCCGCATTGCGCCACCACCACCGGGCCGCAAGATGCGGCTCAAGCCTCGTCATCCGGAAGACGCATGAGTCCAGGACTCCGCTACCACCCCTGTCTCGAGCAGCGCGCAGTGGCCGAGATGTTCGCCGACTCGCTGCACGGGCTGCTGCCGCTGGAGAGCGTGCATGCCCGCCACTGCGAGGACGCTGCGCTGTGGGCCGAACTCGAGGGCATCGGCCTGTTCGGCATCGGTCGCGAGGAAGCCGCAGGCGGCGCCGGCCTGGGCGCTGCGGAAGAGGCGCTGATCGCGATGGAACTCGGCCGCGGGCTGGTGTCGCCTTCGGTGCTGGCGACGATCGGCGCGGCGCATGCGCGCCCCCGCGCCGGCAGTGCGCCGCTTGTCGATGTGCGCGTCGCCGCAGGATGGTGGCGCAAGGCAGGCGTGACCCTGGTGCATGACGCGCATGCGAGTCTGCTCCTGCTGCGCGGCGAAGACACAGCTAGCGTCCACGAACTGCCGGCGCTGCGCGACGCGATCGATACCGAGCTGTGGCATGCCGATCTCCTGGCAAGCCAGGCGCCCGGCAACGAAGTCGCGAGGCTCGACGCCGCGGGCCTGACCCGGCTGCGGCTCAACGATGCCGCGGCGCTGGCCGGAATCGCCGCGCTGGCGCTCGAGCAGGCGGTGGCCTATGCCGGCGAGCGACGCCAGTTCGGGCGGCCGATCGGCAGCTTCCAGGCGATCAAGCACCACTGCGCCAACATGGCCATCGCCGCACGCAACGCCCGCGACCAGGTCGGCTTTGCCTCGGTGGCGGTCGACCAGGCGCGCCCGGATGCGGGATTCCAGGTCGACTGCGCGCTGCTGGTGGCAGCCGACGCCGCGCTGGACAACGCCTCCACCAACATCCAGGTGCATGGCGGCATCGGCTTCAGCGAGGAAGCGCTGCCGCACCTGTTGCTCAAGCGCGCGCGCCTGCTGCTCGCCACCGCGGGCGGCCGCGAGCCGACGCTGGCGCGCATCGCAGGCGCCAGGGCCGCATAGGCGCGCGCCGTACGTCCTCTCCCCCCGCGACAGACATCGACATGATCAACACCACACAGGCCGGCGGCATCGCCGTGCTGTCCATCGACATGCCCGGGCGCAGCATGAACGTGCTCAACGCCGGGCTGCTGGCCGCACTGGAGGCCGAATTCTCCCGGGCGCTGGACGACCCGCAGGTGCGCGGCATCGTCATCACCAGCGCCAAGCCCAGCTTCGTCGCCGGTGCCGACCTGGCCGAGATCGCGACACTCGCATCGCCCGAGGTGGCCGAGCCGGACGCGCGGGCGGCGATCGCCGCGATCGGCGCCCTGCTGCGCCGGATCGAACTCGCCCACAAGCCGGTGGTGGGCGCGACACCGGGCACTGCCCTGGGTGGCGGCCTGGAGCTGCTGCTGGCCACCCACCATCGCATCGCCAGCGAGGATGCAGCGGCGCGCTACGGTCTGCCGGAAGTCGGCCTTGGCCTGCTCCCCGGCGCCGGTGGCACCCAGCGCCTGCCGCGGCTGATCGGCGTCGCCGGCAGCCTGCCGCTGCTGCTCGAAGGCAAGCCGATGGATGTGGCCGCCATGCGCCGCCTGGGCGTACTCGACGCGGTGGTCCCGGCTGCGGACCTGGTCGCGGCGGCGCGCGCGGCGATCGATGACGGCCGGGTGATGCAGGGCCGCCCACATGCAGCGCTCGATGCCGACGCGCTGCAGGCGCTGGCGCATCAGCGCGAACGGGTGCTGGCGCGCACGCGCGGACACCAGCCGGCACCGCTGGCGATCCTCGATGCGGTCGAGCGCGGGCTTGCGTTGCCTCTGGACGAAGGCCTGGCGGTGGAACTGGACGCGTTCATGCCGCTGTTGCGCGGGGCGGTCTCGCGCAACATGCTGCGCACCGGCTTCTTCGCGAAGCAGGCGGCCGACAAGCTTTC
The DNA here is from genome assembly GCF_051162505.1 of Luteimonas campi. Lineage (NCBI taxonomy): Bacteria > Pseudomonadati > Pseudomonadota > Gammaproteobacteria > Lysobacterales > Lysobacteraceae > Luteimonas > Luteimonas campi. The sequence goes on along the minus strand of NZ_JBNWEM010000006.1, from coordinate 65,021 downwards.
GCGCCGCCCCGCCGGCATCGCGCCGAGCCGCGTGCGACGCCTCGGCGTACTCGGCGCCGGCTTCATGGGCGCGGGCATCGCCCAGGTCTCGGCGCTGGCCGGGATCGACGTGGTCCTGGTCGACCGCAGCGCCGAGATCGCGGCCGGCAGCCGCGAGGCGATCGCGCGCGCCTGGCAGGCCGACGTGGACAAGGGCCGGCTCGCGGCGGCGGCGCGCGATGCGGCGCTGGCGCGGATCGAAGCGGGTCAGGACATCGATGCGCTGGCCGGCTGCGACCTGGTGATCGAGGCGGTGGCCGAGGACGAGGCGATCAAGGCCGACGTGATCGGCCGCACCGAGGCCGTGCTCGGCGGGGACGGCATCTTCGCCACCAACACCTCGGCCCTGCCGATCGACGAACTGGCGCGCGCCAGCGTGCGGCCGCAGAACTTCATCGGCCTGCACTTCTTCTCGCCGGTGCCGCGGATGGCCCTGGTCGAGGTCATCGTCGGCAAGCACACCTCGGAGCAGACCCTGGCGCGCGCGCTCGATTACGTGCGGCAGATCCGCAAGACGCCGATCGTGGTCAACGACGGCTACGGTTTCTACACGACGCGCTGCGTGGACGCCTATTACCGCGAAGGCATCCGCATGCTGGCCGATGGCGTGGAGCCCGCGCGGATCGAGCGCGCCGGCGTCGAGCTCGGCATGCCGGTGGGGCCGCTGGCGCTCGCCGACGAAGTGGGCATCGACGTCATCCAGCACATCGCGCACTTCTTCCGCGCGCGCGAACCCGGTCCGGTGGGCGAGGACCGTCATCGGCCGGTCAACGGCATCATCGACGCGCTCGTCGCGCAGGGTCGGCGCGGCAGGAAGAGCGGGGCGGGCTTCTACGCCTATCCCGAAGGCGCGCCCAAGCACCTGGACGCCACCACCCTGGCGGGCCTCGTGGCACCGGACGCAACGCAACCGCAGCCCGACGATGCGCAGCTGCGCGAACGCCTGCTGTACGTACAGCTGCTCGAGGCGGCGCGCTGCTGGGCCGAGGACGTGATCGCGCACGCCGACGAGATCGACCTGGGTGCGCATCTGGGCTGGGCCTTCCCGGCCCATCTCGGTGGCCCGGCGGCCGAGATTGATGCGATCGGGAGCCAGCGCTTCGTGGCGCGGCTCGAGCAATTGGCGCAGACGCTCGGCGCGCGCTTCACGCCGCCGGCCCGGCTGCTGCAGGCCGCCGGCTCCGGCTTCCGGTTCCGCCCGTGAGCGCGGCCTGGCCCTGTCCGAGGAGAGCGCGATGCTGTTGAGCGAAGAGCAGGAGATGATCCGCGGCCTGGCCCGCGAGTTCGCGCGCCAGGAGATCGTGCCGCACGCCGCGCACTGGGCGCGCGAGCACCGGTTTCCGGCCGATGCGCTGCAGCAGATGGGTGGCCTGGGCCTGCTGGGCATGCTGGTGCCGGCCGAATGGGACGGCGCCGGGGTCGACCACGTCTCGTACGCGCTCGCGATCGAGGAGATCGCGGCCGGGGACGGCGCGATCAGCACCATCATGAGCGTGCACAATTCGGTCGGCTGCATGCCCGTGCTCAAGTACGGCAGCGACGCGCAGAAGCAGCGCTTCCTGCGCCCGATGGCACGCGGCGAGATGCTGGCCGCTTTCTGCCTGACCGAGCCGCAGGCCGGGTCGGACGCATCCGCGCTGCGCTGCCGCGCCAGGCGCGTCGATGGCGGCTGGCGCCTGGACGGCACCAAGCAGTTCATCACCTCCGGCCGCCATGCCGGCGTGGCGATCGTGTTCGCGGTCACCGATCCGGCGGCCGGCAAGAAGGGCATCAGCGCCTTCATCGTGCCCACCGACAGCCCCGGCTACGCGGTGGCGCGGATCGAGGACAAGATGGGCCAGTCGGCCTCCGACACCGCCCAGATCCAGCTCGATGATTGTTTCGTCGCCGACGACCAGCTGCTGGGCGAGCCCGGGCAGGGCTATCGCATCGCGCTGTCCAACCTCGAGGGTGGCCGCATCGGCATTGCTGCGCAGTCGGTGGGCATGGCGCGCGCCGCGCTGGCCGCCGCGCATGCGTTCGCGCGCGAGCGCCAGAGCTTCGGCAAGCCGATCATCGAGCACCAGGCCATCGCCTTCCGCCTGGCCAACATGGCCACGCGCATCGAGGTCGCGCGGCAGATGGTGCTGCACGCGGCGGCGCTGCGCGATGCGGGCAGGCCCTGCCTGCGCGAGGCCTCGATGGCCAAGCTGTTCTCCTCGGAAATGGCCGAGAAGGTGTGTTCGGACGCGCTGCAGGTGCACGGCGGCTATGGCTACGTCACCGAGTTCCCGGTCGAGCGCATCTATCGCGACGTGCGCGTGTGCCAGATCTACGAGGGGACCAGCGACGTGCAGCGCATGGTGATCGCGCGCCAGCTTGAGGAGCTGGTGGCGTGACGTCGATGCAGGCGCGATCGCGCGCCTCCACCCGCCCAGACAAGGTGATCCATGGCTGACCCGGCATTCCTCTCCACCCTGCGCGAGCCCTCGCTGTTGCGCGAGGCGAACTACATCGACGGCCGCTGGGAAGCGGTCGACGGCGCGGCCATCGAGGTGTCCAACCCGGCCACTGGCGCCGTCCTGGGCCGGGTGCCGTCATTGGGGCGGGAGGACGCCGCGCGCGCGATCGATGCGGCGCGGCGCGCGCTGCCGGCCTGGCGCGCGCAGACCGCGAAGCAGCGTGCCGCCGTCCTGCGCCGGCTGTACGAGCTGATGCAGGCGCACCAGGAGGACCTGGCGCGGATCATGACCGCCGAGCAGGGCAAGCCGCTGGCCGAGGCACGCGGCGAAATCGCCTACGCGGCCAGCTTCATCGAATGGTTCGCCGAGGAAGGCAAGCGCGTCTACGGCGAAACCATCCCGGCGCCGCTGCCGGGCCGCCGGCTGATCGTGCTGCGCGAGCCGGTCGGCGTGTTCGCCGCGGTCACCCCGTGGAACTTCCCCGCCGCGATGATCACCCGCAAGGCCGGCGCGGGCTGGGCCGCGGGCTGCACCGGCGTGATCCGCCCCGCCAGCCAGACGCCGTTCTCCGCGCTCGCGCTGGCCGCGCTGGCCGAGGAAGCGGGCCTGCCGCCGGGCGTGTGCAACGTGATCACCGGTCCGGGGAGCGCGATCGGCGCGGAGATGACCTCCAGTCCGGTCGTGCGCAAGCTCTCGTTCACCGGCAGCACCGAGGTCGGTGCGCAGCTGCTGGCGCAGTGCGCGCCGGACATCAAGAAGACCAGCATGGAGCTGGGCGGGAACGCGCCCTTCATCGTGTTCGAGGACGCCGACCTCGACGCCGCGGTGCAGGGCGCGGTGGCCTCCAAGTTCCGCAATGCGGGACAGACCTGCGTGTGCACCAACCGTTTCCTGGTGCATGAGCGCGTCTACGACGCCTTCGCCGAGCGGCTGGTGGCAGCAGTGTCGGCGCTGGTGGTCGGCGATGGCACGCAGGCGGGGGTGACGATCGGGCCGCTGATCGACGGCAATGCCGTGGCCAAGACGCGCGAGCACATCGAGGACGCCGTCGCGCGCGGCGCGCGCGTGCTTGCCGGTGGCGACGCGCACGCGCTGGGCGGGAATTTCTTCCAGCCGACGGTGCTGGGCGAGGTGCCGCGCGAAGCGAAGATCTTCGCCGAGGAGACCTTCGGCCCGGTGGCGCCGCTGTTCCGTTTCCGCGACGAGGGCGAGGCGATCGCGCTGGCCAACGACACGCCCTTCGGCCTGGCCTCGTACTTCTACAGCCGCGACATCGGCCGCGTGATGCGGGTGGCCGACCGCCTGGAGTACGGCATCGTCGGCATCAACGAGGGGCTGATCTCGACCGAGGTGGCGCCGTTCGGCGGCATCAAGGCCTCGGGGCTGGGGCGTGAAGGTTCCCGTCACGGCATCGACGACTACCTCGAACTCAAGTACCTGTGCATGGGCGGCCTCGATGGCTGACTTGGCCTAAAATGCGGCACAACGTCCCCACCCGACGGCACGGACCCGGATCGACATGACGCCTCAGGAATTGCTGGAACAGTACGGCCCGCGCGAGTCGATGGAATACGACGTGGTGGTCGTGGGCGCCGGTCCTGCCGGCCTGGCCACTGCCATCCGCCTCAAGCAGCTGGCCGCCGACGCCGGGCGCGAGGTGTCGGTCTGCGTGCTCGAGAAGGGATCCGAACCAGGTGCCCACATCCTCTCGGGCGCGATCATGGATCCGCGCGCGCTGGCCGAGCTGTTCCCCGACTGGGAGGCGCGCGGCGCGCCGCTGAAGCAGGCGGTCTCGCGCGACGAGTTCCTGTTCCTGGACGAGGACAAGGCCAAGGCCACACCGGCCTTCTTCCTGCCCGACTGCTTCAACAACCACGGCAACTACATCGTCTCGCTCGGCGCGGTGACGCGCTGGCTCGGCGCGCAGGCCGAAGCGCTGGGCGTGGAGATCTTCCCTGGCTTCGCCGCCGATGAAGTGTTGTACGACGCGGCCGGCGCGGTGCGCGGCGTAGCCACCGGCAACATGGGCCTGGGCAAGGACGGCCAGCCCACGGCCGAGTTCCAGCTCGGCATGGAGCTGCACGCGAAGTACACGATCTTCGCCGAAGGCTCACGCGGCCACCTCGGCCGCCAGCTGATTGCGAAGTTCAAGCTCGACGAGGGCCGCGACCCGCAGAGCTACGGCATCGGCATCAAGGAGCTGTGGCAGGCCGATCCGGGCAAGCACCAGCCGGGGCTGGTAGTGCACACGGCCGGCTGGCCGCTGGACGGCGACACCTACGGCGGCTCGTTCCTGTACCACGCGGAAGACGGAAAGATCGCGGTCGGCTTCGTGGTCGGGCTGGACTATGCCAACCCGTACCTGAGCCCGTTCGAGGAGTTCCAGCGCTGGAAGACCCATCCGGCGATCCGCAAGCACCTGGAAGGCGGCAAGCGCATCGGCTACGGCGCGCGCGCGATCACCGCCGGCGGCCTGCTGTCGCTGCCCAAACTCGTGTTCCCGGGCGGCGCGATGGTCGGCTGCGAGGCGGGCTTCCTCAACGCCAGCCGGATCAAGGGCAGCCACGCCGCGATCAAGACCGGCATGCTCGCCGCCGAGGCCGCGTTCGCGGCGATCGGCGAGGGCCGCGCGCAGGACGAGCTAACCGCCTATCCGCAGGCCTTCGAGGCCAGCTGGCTCTACGGCGAGCTGCGCCAGTCGAAGAACTTCAAGCAGTGGTTCAAGAAGGGGCGCACGCTGGCCACGCTGATGACCGGCATCGAGCAGTGGCTGCTGCCGAAGCTCGGCATCCGCAATCCACCCTGGACGATCCATCGGAACAAGCCCGACCACGCCTGCCTGGAGCCGGCCGCGCAGCATGCGCGCATCCCGTATCCGAAACCCGATGGCGTGCTGAGCTTCGACCGGCTGAGCTCGGTGTTCCTGTCGAGCACGATCCACGACGAGAACCAGCCCAGCCACCTGACGCTGAAGGACGCCTCGATCCCGGTCGAGGTGAACCTGAAGGAATATGCCGGGCCGGAGGCGCGCTACTGCCCGGCCGCGGTGTACGAGTTCGTGGGCGAAGGCGACGCGGCGCGCCTGCAGATCAACTTCGCCAACTGCGTGCACTGCAAGACCTGCGACATCAAGGACCCGACCCAGAACATCGTCTGGGTGGCGCCGCAGGGCGGCGGCGGGCCGAACTACGCCGGGATGTAGCGCGGCAGCCGCCTGCCTGCAGCCCCGTCGGAGGGAGAATGGAGACGGTCTCGGTACTGGAAGAACTGCTGGTCCAGCTGCGGCCGGAGCTCGACGCCGGCCGCTACGCGTTCGTGACGCTGCCGGCCGGATCCACGGTCGACCCGGCCTTGGTCGTGGCGTCGATCCGCGAACGCGAGGGGTTGTCGCTCATCGTTCCGGAACAACTGGCCCTGGCCCGGGGCTGGCCCGTCGCATTCACCGCCGCCTGGATCACCCTGACCGTCCACTCGGATCTGGCCGCCGTCGGCCTGACCGCTGCGGTTTCGCAGGCGCTCGCACGGGCCGGAATCAGCTGCAACATGGTGGCTGGTGTCCGCCACGATCATCTGTTCGTTCCAGTCGGGCAGGCGCAGACGGCAATGGAAACCCTGCAAGCGCTGTCGCGCACATCAGCCCGATCGCAGTGCCGGTAGCGCAGCGGAGGCGGGAACGGGTACGCGGCCGATGGTCGGGCGAGGAACGACCTGCCCGGAGGGCAGGCCGATGATCGGTCGCGGCGATGCGCGCCCTTGGCCCAGCGCGGAACGGTCGCGAGGCAGGGATCTGGTGGCGACGCGAGGCTGGCCAGCGGCGCGGCCACGGCGCCGGCCGCCATCCCCTTGAACAGATCCCTACGGCGCGCCGTCTCGCTTTACCGCATAGGGGCCGAAGGTGTTGCCGATGAATCCGCCGGCGGTCTCGACGCTGAGCAGACTGGCATCGAGCTGTCCGGCCAGCGGCTGCCAGGCCTCGGGCGCCAGCGCGTAGTCGACGTCCAGGCGCGGGCCGTCCAGGCGCATGCGCAGCGAGAGCTGCGCGGGCAGCGACGCGAGCGCGATGCGCACCAGCTCGCGCCCGTGCGGTGGATCATCCTCGCCTGCGCGCCGCAGCAGTACCAGCGATGCCTCGTCGCCGTGGCGCTCGATCGCGGCCACGTAGTGATGGCGCTCGTTCTGCAGCAGCGCCAGTCCGGCCAGCTCGCCCGCATCGAGCGCGCTCGCATCGAGGGTGGCGGCGAAGCTGGCGCGATGGTGCTGCAGGCGATGGCCGACGAAAGCGGGCTGGCCATCACCGACACCGTGTCCGCCCAGCGGCGTGGCCGAAGGCGTGATCCGCAGACCATCGGTGCCGGTGGAGAACCATGGGGATGCCGGCGGATCGAGCAGCACCCACGCATGCGGCAACACGTCGGTGCGGAAGCTCTCGGTCCAGACCATCGGCCCGCTGGTCGGCAGCGGCTGTTCGCCGCGCGGCAGCACGGGTCGTTCGACCACCATCGGCACGCGCTCGCCGCGCCGCAGGATCACCGGCCAATTGTCGCGCCACTCTACCGGCAGCAGGAAGGTCTCGCGGCCGAGGTTGTACTGGTTGCCTCGGTAGGGGCGCGTGGCCAGGAACACCGCCCACCAGCTGCCGTCGGCCAGTTCGACGAACTGCGCATGGCCGGTGGAGGTGACCGGGCCTGCGCGCGCCGGATCGAGGTCGCGCTGGGTCAGGGTCGGGTTGCCGTCCCACGCCTCATAGGGGCCGGTGACGCTGCGGCTGCGCCAGATCATCTGCGCGTGCTGCTCGCCGGTGCCGCCCTCGGCCGCGGTGAGGTAGTACCAGTCGCCGCGGCGGAACACATGCGGGCCTTCGACATGCTCGGGATTGCTGGCCGGATCTACGCCGGCATCCACCAGCTGGATGCGTGGGCCGGTCAGCGTGAGCGTGGCGGCATCGAACTGCTGGATCCAGATCGCGCGGTGCCCGTCGTAACGCATCGGCCCTTCGGGCACGTCGTTGTTGACCAGCCAGGCGCGGCCGTCGCGGTCGAAGAACAGCGAGGGATCGATGCCATCGATGTCGAGCCAGGCGAGGTCCGACCACGGCCCGGCCGGATCGTCGGCGGTGACGACGTAGTTGCCCATGCCGCGGCCGGGGCAGTAGAAACAGGTGTTGGCGATGTAGAAGCGCCGCCCGTCGTGGCTGAGCGTGGCCGCGAACAGGCCGCGCGTGAGCTCCTCGCCATCGCCGTACGGCATCTGCTGCGGGCGGTCGATCGCGTTGCCGATCTGCCGCCACGACACCAGGTCGGTGCTGTGGAACAGCGGCAGGCCGGGGTAGTAGCCGAAGCTCGAGGCGACGAGGTAGAAGTCGTCGCCGACGCGGATCGCGGACGGATCGGGGTAAAAGCCTGCCACGACGGGATTGCGGAACTGCGTCGCCGTCGGCGCAGGCCCGCCATCGTCGCCGCGATAGTCGACCGCGATGAAGCGGGCCTCGCCCGCGCAGGCGCCCGCGCCGAGCAGGCCGGCCAGCAGCAAGGTCCATCGATGCCTTGGGTGCGCGCGCATCGCGTATTCCTCGGGCGGGTTGTGAATCAGGCTGCGGCCGCCATGCGCCGGTTCCACAGCGCGTGCAGTCCATGCGCGGCCAGGTCTTCGGGATGGCGCTGGACGCCGATTCCGAACGCGACCAGCGCCCGGGCATAGGCGTTGAGCAGGCGCTCGCTGCCGACCAGATGGACCAGGGCCGGCCGGGCACCGTTCCCGGCCAGGCCGCCGTGCAGTTCATGGCCGATCAGCAGCCCCGACAGGTAGGAGGGCAGGGCCTCGCCACGGAACTGCCCCGACAGGCCGGTGGTGCGCACGCCGAACATGTGGTGGGTCAGGCCGCCGGGGTCGCCGCTGCGGCGCAGCCCGGCATCGAAGGCGTCGGCATCGAAGCGGCTGTCGTCCGCGTCCATCAGTGCGCCGAGGATGCTGTGGCCGCGCAGCACCGAATACAGCTCGCCGGTCATGAAGGTGCGGATGCGCTGCACGCGTCGCTCGCGCACGCTCACCCATTTGCTGTGCGTGCCGGGCAGGCAGACGTGGTGCGCGCCGCCCGGCAGCGTGTCGAGCAGGGCGGCGAGCTGGGTTTCCTCGCCGCGCATCACGTCGGGCACCGCGTCGGCGCCGGCATCGCGCAGGCCCGGCACGAACCACAGTTCGCGCCCGGAGAAATCGGCCGGCCGCACGCGCTGCATGCCCGCGGCCAGCTCGTCGTTGCCGGCGGGACAGTCGAGGTAGGGCATCTCGTGCCAGCCGCCGCGCGCGCCGACCATGCCGCACAGCAACACCGGGCCATCGTCCCAGCCGTCGAGCTCGTGCCGGAGCACCTCCCCGAAGCGGCCGCGACTGGCGAGCGTGCCCTGGCCGCTGCGCAGGCGCTTGTGCAGCGTCCCGTCCGGCCCGAACCGGTACATGCGCAGGTGGGTGCTGCCCCAGTCGACCGCGATCATGTGCCGCGGAACCGCGCTTCCTGCAGGCCCAGCGACACGCCGAGCGCCAGCGCGAACACACCGCCGGCCGTGGGCGCCGCCGCCAGCGCATCGGCATCCATGTCCTCGCGCGCGCTGGTCACGTACAGCGTGTCTAGGCCCTCGCCGCCGATGGCGCAACAGGACGGCATGCCAGCGGGGATGGCGACGACGCGGTCGATGCGGCCATCGGGCGCATAGCGCACCGCGCGGCCACCGCCCCACTGCGCGTTCCACAGGTGGCCCTGCGCATCGACGGTGGAACCATCGGGTGCGCCGCCGCCTTCGACCTGCGCGAACAGCGTCGGCGTGGACACGGTGGCCGCATCCGGATCGTAGTCGCAGCGCAGGATCCGCGGGTCGACCGAATCGCAGAAGTACAACGTGCCGCCATCGGGCGAGAAGCAGATCGAATTGGGGATCGCCGCCGCCGGCAAGGGCAGTGGCCGCAGCCCGTGCGCGGCGGAGAACTGGTAGAAACGCCCCAGCGGCGGGTCGGCCCCGGTTTCGTCCTTGGTGCCGAACACGAAGTTGCCGTGGCGATCGCAGCGGCCGTCGTTGCTGCGCGTGGAAGCGCCGAGTTCAGGCTCCAGTTCGCACAGCGTGTCGAGCGCCAGTGGCGCACCGGGCACCGGCGCGGCCGCGATCCGGATCGACTTGGCCAGCGCCAGCAGCAGGCGCCCGTCCTCGCACAGCGCCAGGCAGCCGAGCGGCTCGGGCAGGTCCCAGCGATGGGTCTGGCCGCTGGCCGGCGCGTGCATCCACAGCCGCGAAGAAAGGATGTCGGTCCAGTACAGGCGCTGCGTGCGCGCGTCCCAGACGATGCCTTCGCCCAGCTGGCAGCGGCTGTCGACGGCCAGGGTCGCGGTGGTGTCGGCTCTCGGAGACATCATGACGTCACCACTCGGCCATGCTGCCGTCGGCATGGCGCCAGACGGGATTGCGCCACTGCGGCGGCTCGCGGCTCACGCGCGCCAGCAGTTCCTCGTCGATCTCCACGCCCAGGCCGGGGCCGGGCAGCGCGGCGATGCAGCCGTCGGCGTCGCAGCGGAAATCGTCCTTGTTGAGCACGTAGTCGAGCAGATCCGCCCCCTGGTTGTAGTGGATGCCGATGCTTTGCTCCTGCAGCATCGCATTCCAGCTCACGAAGTCCACCTGCAGGCAGGCCGCCAGCGCCACCGGCCCGAGCGGGCAGTGCGGCGCCAGGCCGACATCATGGGCCTCGGCCATGGCCGCGATCTTGATGCATTCGGTGATGCCGCCGGCATGCGAGAGGTCCGGCTGCAGCAGCGCCAGGCCACCGGCCGCCAGCACCGGCTTGAACTCGGCGCGCGAGTACATGCGCTCGCCCGCGGCCAGCGGGATCGAGGTCGCGTCCGACAGCGGCCGGTAGTACTCCCACTGCTCGGGCAGCACCGGCTCTTCGACGAACAGCGGCTTGAACGGCGCCAGCTCGCGCAGCAGCACCCGCGCCATCGGGGTGCTCACCCGCCCATGGAAGTCGATGCCGAAATCCACCGTATCGCCCACCGCCTCGCGCACCGCGGCGACCTTGGCCACCGCCGCGTCGATCGCACGCGGGCTGTCGATCAGCTTGAGCTCCTCGGTGCCGTTGAACTTGAAGGTGTCGAAGCCGAGCGCGCGATGCGCCTGCATCTGCGCGACGATATCGGCCGGCCGGTCGCCGCCGACCCAGCGGTAGGTTTTCATCCGTTCGCGCACCAGGCCGCCGAGCAGTTGGTACACCGGCACGCCCAGGGCCTTGCCCTTGATGTCCCACAGCGCCTGGTCGATGCCGGCGATCGCGCTCATCAGGATCGCGCCGCCGCGGTAGAAGCCGCCGCGATACATCAGCTGCCACAGGTCGTTGATGTGCGCGGGGTCGCGGCCAACCAGCAGCTCGCCCAGTTCGTGCACGGCCGCCTCCACGGTGGCCGCGCGGCCCTCGATCACCGGCTCGCCCCAGCCGCTGATGCCCTCGTCGGTCTCGATCTTCAGGAACAGCCAGCGCGGCGGCGCGTGCCAGGTGCTCAGGCGGGTGATCTTCATGCCGCGTGCTCCCGCCAGGCATCGAGGAAGGCGCGCGCGTTCGCCAGGGTCTGCGCCGGGGCCTGGCCCGGGCGATACAGCTCGCCGCCGATCGCCGCGCCGTTGCAGCCGGCCGACAGGTACTCGCCGAGGTTGCCGGGGGTGATGCCGCCCACCGCCAGCAGCGGCACCGGCGGCAGCACGCTGCGCAGGGCGCGCACCAGCGGCGGTCCGTACACCGAGGCAGGGAACAGCTTGAGGATGTGGGCGCCGGCCTCGAGCGCGTCGAAGGCCTCGCTGGCCGTGGCGCAGCCGGCGGCGATGGTGAACCCCCGTTCGCGCGCCTGCCGGATCAGCGCCGGACGCACGTTGGGCGTCACCACCAGTCGGCCGCCCGCGGCCTGCAGGGCATCCAGATGCGCCGGCTCCAGCACGGTTCCGGCGCCCACCTCGGCGCGCTCGCCGCAGGCGGCGACCGCAATGGCCACGCTGTGCGCCCACCCGGGGGAGTTGGTCGGGATCTCGATCGCGCCGAATCCTGCCTCCAGCAGCGCGTCGATGTGCGCGGCCACGTCGGCCGGGGTGACGCCGCGCAGGATCGCGACCAGCGGCGGGTGGAAGGGCGGGTGCGGGTCGTCCATGGCGACGGGGCGGGGCTCCGGTGGCGGGATCCGGCGGCAGGCGCGCGGCTGCCGCCCGCGCCGACAGTCTCGGCGGGCATAGGCTCGCGTGGCGGGGTATGTACGACAAATGAAATATTCGGCGTACGCTATTCCCCCGTCGAATAGCATCCAGGGAGATCGGGGCATGGCGCAGGCTGCACCGGGCTGGTCGGGCGTGACGCGCCTGAAGACGCGCCATCTGGCGCTGCTGCTGCACCTCCACGACCAAGGCTCGGTGCTGCGCGCCGCAGAGGCCGCCAACATGACCCAGCCGGCCGCCTCCAAACTCCTGGCCGAAATGGAATCCCTGCTCGGCGTGCCGCTGTTCGAACGCCATGCCCGCGGCGTGGAGCCGACCGCGTTCGGTCTGGCGATGGTGCGGCGCGCGCGCTCGGCGCTGGCCGAGATCGAGCGCGGCGGCGAGGAGATCGCCGCGCTGCGCGAGGGGCGCCTGGGCAAGGTCGCGATCGGCACGGTGGTCAACCCGGGCACCACCCTCGTGCCGCAGGCGGTGGCCGCGATGAAGCGCGACTACCCCGGCATCCTGGTCGAAGTGGAGATGGACTACAGCCGGCCGCTGGTGGCGCGCCTGCTGGACGGCCAGCTGGACATCGTGATCGGCCGCATCATGGTGCCCGAGGGTGCGGCCGAACTGGAGTTCGAACCGCTGGCCGACGAGCCGCACGCGGTGATCGTGCGCGCCGGACATCCCCTGGCCGCGCGCGAGACGCTGGACATCGCCGATCTGCACGACCAGGGCTGGATCATGCCGCCCGCCGCCAGCGTGCTGCGCGCGCGCCTTGACGCGGTGTTCCACCAGCACGGCCTGCGCTCGCCGCAGAACCTGGTCGAGACCGCCTCGCTGCCGGTGATCATCCACCTGCTGCGCCACAGCGACCTGCTGGCCGCGCTGCCGCCCGAGTGCGTCGCACCCTACCTGCAGACCGCGCAGATGCGGGTGCTGCCGATCGAACTCGACGTACGCATGGAGTACTTCGGCATCATCCGGCGCCGCGACAAGGCGCCCGCGCCCGGCGTGGTCCACATGCTCGACACGCTGCGCGCCACCGCGCGGCGCATCTATCCGCCGCTGGCCTGACGGCAGCGGGCGCCGACGCGGCGATCCGCACTTCCCTCGTCCTGGCCCGGGCCGGTGCCCTGGCGGCAGGCCGGCCTGCGCGGCCCGGGGCGTCTGCAGGTATTCCTGATCCACCTAGCTCAAGCCTAAAAATTCATTGGTAGCGCATGGCTGGGCGTTCCATGCTCCCAGCGCGCCGGTTGTCCTCCGTTGTCAGCAAGGGGGCGGCCGTCGCGCAAGCACGGCCACAGCGCCGTGAACAAGAAAAATCCGGATCCGCTTGTCATGTGCCCTTGGGAGGGGAACACCATGTCAACGCTCGACCACCGCCGCCGCGCATGCCGGCCCGCGGGACGCCACGCCATCCGTACCCTCCGTCGCAGCGCCATGGCGCTGGCCGTCGCCGCCCTGGTCTCCACGCCGCTGCACGCGCAGCAGGCCGATCCCCCCGCCGGGCCGCAGGACGAAGCCACGACCCTCGACGCGGTGGTGGTGTCCGGCATCCGCGGCTCGGTCTACCGCGCCCAGGACATCAAGCGTGAGGCCGACACCTTCGTCGATTCGGTCACCGCACTCGACATCGGCGCGCTGCCCGACCGCAGCGTCACCGAAACCCTCTCGCGCATCCCGGGCGTCACCATCGACCGATTCCTCTCCGTCGGCGATCCGGAGCACTTCTCCGCCGAGGGCGGTGGCGTCCAGGTGCGCGGCCTGACCCAGGTACGTTCCGAGCTCAACGGTCGCGACAGCTTCTCCGCCTCCGGCGGCCGCGCGCTGAGCTTCCAGGACGTGCCGTCCGAACTGATGGCCGGCGTGGACGTGTACAAGAACCAGACCGCCGAAATGATCGAGGGCGGCCTCGGCGGCACCGTCGACCTGCGCACCTTCATGCCGCTGGATTTCGACGAGGACAAGCTGAGCGCGTCGTTCAGCGCCAACCGCGGCGACTTCGCCGACCAGGTCAAGCCTTCGGGGTCGCTGCTCTACAGCAACCGCTGGGACACCGGCGCCGGCGATTTCGGCATCCTGGTCAACCTGGCGCATTCGGAGCTGGCGACCCGCACCGACGGCATGTTCGTGCGCCCGTTCTTCAACAACGCCAATACCGACCTCGACGGCGACGGCACCAATGAGCAGCTGTGGCTGCCGCGCGGTGCCGACTGGCGCACCCTGGATTACGAACGCGAGCGCCAGGGCGCCTACGTGGCCCTGCAGTGGCAGCCCAACGACCGGGTCGAGCTGTTCGCCACCGCGTTCCAGAGCAAGTACGACGAACTCTGGCACGAGGACGCGATCTTCCTCGACAACGATCCGCTGCAGGTGCGGCTCGATCCCAGCGAACCCTACGAGTTCGACGGCAACGTCTTCGTGTCCGGCCGGTTGCGCTCGGACGGCAACATCCCGATGGGTGCGGACATCCGCGCCTCGCACCGCCAGTCCAAGACGCAGGACTTCTCCACCGGCCTGAACTGGGTGATCGGCGACCGCACCGAATTCTCGACCGAGCTGCAGTACATCAAGGCCGACACGCGCGCGCTCGACTCCACCGTCACCCTGGGGCTCAACGTGCCCTACATCGACGTGGACGTCGGGGGCGGCCGCCCGGTCATCGGCATCGACGAGTCGTTCTCCGGCAACCTCGACAACTACTACTGGGCGTTCACCATGGACCACCAGGACGACAACGAGGCCGAGGAGATCGCCTGGCGCGCCGACATCAAGCACGGGTTCGACAGCAATGTCTTCGATTCGGTCCGGTTCGGCGTGCGCGTGACCGACCGCGATGCGCACAGCATCGACACCGGCTACAACTGGCAGGCGGTGATCCAGCCGTGGATGCAGGACTGGAAGCTGCCCGCCGGGCCGCTGCCGGGCGTGAACCTCAACGACCAGGTGAACTCGAGCCTGGTCAACCTGACCACGTTCGAGAACTTCTATCGCGGCGACGCCAACACGCCGGGCGCGTTCTACGCCCCGATCCTGGCCACCGCGCTCGGTTTCCCCGGCAGCTACCGCGCCATCCACGACGCCGCCGTGCCGTACTACCTGTGCTGCTCGGACTACACGCCGCGCAACATCGCCGACCCGCAATGGGGCAACGAGCAGCGCGAGAAGACCTATGCCGGCTACGCGATGCTCAACTTCGCGATGGACGAGCTGATGCTGGACGGCAACTTCGGCGTGCGCGTCATCCGCACGGAAAACAGCGCCAGCGGTTACCTGGTCTATCCGAACGTCGCCTATGCGCCGTATCTGGGCGCCGGCGAGGCCGAGCCGATCACCGCCGAGAACGCCTACACCGACGTGCTCCCGAGCGTGAACGTGAAGTGGGAGCCGCGCGAGAACCTGGTCCTGCGCTTCGCCGCCTCCAAGGCGATCGCGCGCCCCAACTTCAGCGACATGCAGGCCTACCAGCAACTCGGCGCCTCGACCCGGCCCGGCATCGACCCGCCCGACGACGGCGGCACGCTGCCGCCCGACCAGCTCGACCTCACCGGCAGCTCCTTCGACAATCCCTATCTGGAGCCGATGAAGGCCAACCAGTTCGACCTGTCGCTGGAGTGGTACTTCGCGCCCGACCGCGGCGGCATGGCCTGGGTCAACTTCTTCTACAAGGACGTCAAGGACTACTTCCGTCGCCAGACCGAACTGGTGGCCTATCCGGGCGCGGACGGCAACGCGTACGAATACCTGATCACCCGGCCGGTGAACGTGGGCACGGCGAAGATCCAGGGCGCCGAGCTCGGCTGGAACCAGTTCTTCGACTTCCTGCCGGCGCCGTTCGACGGCCTGGGCATGTCGGCCAACTACACCTACATCGACAGCAGCACCGACGTGCCCAACAACCTCGACACGCAGCCGCTGGATACCGACGGCTCGACCTTCGGCACCCTGCCTGCCGATGGCCTGTCGAAGAACGCCTACAACGCGGCGGTGTTCTACGAGAAGGGGCCGTGGCAGGTGCGCCTGGCCTACAACTGGCGCAGCGAATACCTGCTCTCGATCGGGCCCAACGGCTACAACGGCACCCACAACGACATCGCCTGGAAGCTGCCGGTGTACAGCGACAGCTTCGGTCAGCTCGACGGCTCGATCTTCTATCGCGTCTCCGACAACGTGCAGCTGGGCCTTGAGATGAACAACCTCAACAACGCCGAGCAGCGCACGATCATGGACCAGAACGGCGCCGGCCGGCGCGTGACGTCCTGGTATGTCAACGACCGGCGCTATGCGGCCACGTTGCGACTGACGTTCTGAAGTACCTGCGGCGCGGCCGGCCCTCCCGAGGCCGGTCGCGCCGTCGCCCGTCGCAGTGCATTCGGCCGCCGGCCTGGGCCGGGGCGCGACCGTTTCAACTGCAAGAACCGGTCCCTGTGCTGTGGGGCCTTGGCACGTTGACGCTGCCGAAAAGTTAACGCTAACATCGGCTGGCGACAGCAGATCGCCAGTTCAGAAGCGCGGCCGGACGGCCTGGGGTTCGATTGCTGCAGCGGCGCCGGCACGGTGCCCGCATTGGCAGCCGGGGAAGATGTCATCGCAGGTGGGCGTATCGGTCCGGAGTGACCGAGCGTGCCGCCGCGGCACCGTGCACCCACAAATCCAGTTGATCGACGCAAAGTTCCTCGGGAGGGAAATCCATGCGTATGTCCAGCCAGCACCGTCCGGCACGCCGGATGGCAGGTGCAGCCGTCCTGCGTCAGTTCCGCCGTAGCGCCCTCGCCCTCGGCGTGGCCACCCTGCTCACCGCACCCTTGCATGCCCAGGACCCCGCGCCTTCCTCCGCCAACGAGGCGGTCAACCTCGACGCAGTGGTGGTGAAGGGCGTCCGCGGCGCGGTCATGCGCGCCCAGGACATCAAGCAGGAGGCCTCCCAGATCGTCGACTCGGTGACCGCCGAAGACATCGGCGCGCTGCCCGACCGCAGCGTCACCGAGACCCTCAAGCGCATCAGCGGCCTGACCGTCACCGGCTTCGCCGCGCGCGACGATACCGACCACTTCTCGGCCGAAGGCAGCGGCGTGATGATCCGCGGCCTGACCTTCGTGCGTGGCGAGCTCAACGGTCGCGACGTGTTCACCGCCAACGGTGGCCGCGGCATCAGCTTCGAGGAAGTCTCGGCCGAGCTGATGGCGGGCGTGGACGTGTACAAGAACCCTTCGGCCGAGATCATCGAAGGCGGCCTGGGCGGCACCATCAACCTGCGCACCCGCATGCCCTTCGACGAGCCTGGCCGCAAGATCGCCGGCAGCGTCGACTACAACTACGGCGACAAGGCCAAGGACGCTCGCCCGTCGGCGTCGTTCCTGTTCAGCGACCGCTGGGACACCGGCGTGGGCGAGATGGGCTTCATGGCCAACGTCTCGTATTCGGAATTGGCGACCCAGTCCGACGGCATCCAGATCCAGCCTTACTCGCGCCGCGGCCGCACGCCGGCAGAGCAGCCCGAAGGCCTGCCGAACGGCGAAGGCTGGGTCTACGACTGGGAGCAGGAGGCCTGGGTGTCGTCCGACAGCCAGCGCGACCTGCTGCTGGAAGGCACCGATCGCGACCACGTGTTCGTGCCGGGCGGCGTCAACTGGCGTCGCACCGACTTCGACCGCAAGCGCCAGGGCGGCGCGTTTGCGTTCCAGTGGCGTCCCAGCGAAGACACCGAGATCTACACCCAGTTCATCACGTCCAAGTACGACATGACCTGGCGCGAGCACTTCATGGAGTACGCCGGCGCGGGCGAGGCCAACAACACCGACAACTGGACCGGCGACCCGGACTACTACGGCAACGCCTACGATGGCGGCGATGGCCTGGCCGATCGCACCAACCGCCTGATCCCGATGCCGGGCACCCGGTTCGAGTACGACGAGAACGGCCGCTTCCTGCGCGGCAGCATCCGCCTGGGCGGCTGGCGCGGGCAGCCGGGCGACGATTCCAACGGCATGTACCAGGGTCCGGGCATCCAGTTCGCCGTCGGCAACCGCTACAACGTGCAGTCCTCCAAGACCACCGACTGGTCGACCGGCTTCCGGCACTACTTCAGCGACAACTTCGTGATGCGCGGCGACTTCCAGTACGTGAAGGCCACGAGCGACCAGGTCGACTTCTCCGTCCATACCTCGACCCTGCTCGAGGGCATCACCCTGGACCTCACCGGCAAGTACCCGTCGGTGACGCTCGACAATCCGGACAGGGCGCTGCAGCAGGACAGCTACTTCTGGCGCTCGGCGATGGACCACCTGGCCGACAACGAAGGCCACGAGCGCGCAGGGCGCCTGGACTTCGAGTACAACTTCGACGACCACAGCTGGTTGCGCATGGCGCGCTTCGGCGCGCGCGTGGCCGATCGCGAATACACCAGCTTCTACACGACCTATAACTGGCAGCCGATCAGCGACGACTGGAACCGGATCACCAATCCCGATCCGACCCGTCCGCCGGTGGCGTGGCTCGACCAGTTCTACCCCACCGAGTCGGCGCTCTATACGCTGGAAGACTTCTTCGGTGGCGACGCCGCCGTCCCGACCCAGTTCTGGGCTGCGCGCGACGGCTTCGTGGACATCGGGCGCGTGCGCGACACGCTGGCGACGATTCCCGGCGCGCAGTGGAACCCGATCGAATACTCGCCCGATGCGATCAACCAGCAGCGCGAGCGCACCCAGGCCGCGTACGGCATGGTGTACTTCGGCAACGACGAGCTGCGCAATCCGGTCGATGGCAATGTCGGCGTGCGCGTGGTCAAGACCAGTGTCAAGGCGCTGGGTGGTGGCCTGCTGCCCGACATGACCGGATCGTATGTCGAGGACGTGGCCCAGGAAGTGCGCGACGCGTTCTACGGCCAGGCGTTCACCAGCCAGGTCAACACGTCCTACACCGATGTGCTGCCGAGCCTGAACGTGCGGGTGCGATTCGACCATGGCCTGCAGTGGCGCTTCGCCGCATCCAAGGCGATCGCCCGGCCCGAGTTCCGTCTGATGCAGAACTGGATCACGCTCGGCGCCAACGCGGCCGGGTGCGCCCAGGCGCGCGAGGATGGCCTGCGTACGGAACTGTGCAGTTTCGACGATCTCGCCTACAGCGGCAGCGGCGGCAACCCCGACCTCAAGCCGATGCGCGCCAACCAGTTCGATACCGCGCTGGAGTGGTACTTCGGTCCGGCCAACAGCGCGTACATCACGGTCTTCAAGAAGGACGTCAAGGACTACTTCGCGACCTCGCTGGGCACCGAGATCATCGACGGGCGGCTGTACCAGATGAACCGCACGCGCAACCTCGACGAAGGCAAGATCAAGGGCTTCGAACTGGGGTATTCGCAGTTCTTCGACTTCCTGCCCGGCCTGGGCGTGCAGGCGAACTACACCTTCGTGGACAGCTCTGGCGGCACCAACGTGGATATCGCGATCCCGACGGGTGCGCAGGTCGTCCCCGAGGTCGCCCTCGAGCTTCCGCTGGAAGGACTGTCGCGTCGCAGCTACAACGTGATCGGCATCTTCGAGCGGGGCCCGGTGTCCTTCCGCCTGGCGTACAACTGGCGTTCGCGTTACCTGCTCACCAGCAGCGATGTGATGCCGGCCATGCGCCAGCCGGTGTGGAACGACGACTACGGCCAGCTCGACGGCTCGTTCTTCTACAACCTGACCGACAACATCCAGCTGGGCCTGCAGGTCAACAACATCACCAACAGCACGACCAAGCTGCTGATGGGGCCGCGTGGCTACCGACGCGACGGTTTCGTCGACGACACGCTGTACAACCGCGCCTGGTTCGAGAACGACCGCCGCTACTCGGCAGTGTTGCGCGCGAGCTGGTAAGCCCCGCGATTCGCGCGCGGACAGCAGCGTGCGATACCTCCGATGCCCGGTGCAGGTCACCGGGCGTCGGCATTCTTCCGCGTCGCAGCATTCCCGCCCGCTATACGCGGGGCCGATTTCTTCATTGGTGCGGAATTGCTGCGCCACCTATGCTCGGTCCCGGACGGTAATACGGTCGATGCCGGGGGCGATGCGGGTGCGAGGAGGAACTGCGGGCAAGATGCGCCGGACCCTGGCGCGTGCATGGCTGTCGATCTGCCTGTGCTGGCTCGCGTTCGTGCTGCCGGTGCAGGCCCAGGATTATCGCTGGCGCAATGTCGTCATCGGTGGCGGCGGCTTCGTGAGCGGGCTGGTATTCCATCCTGCCGAGCAGGGACTGCTCTATGCGCGCACCGACATCGGCGGCGCATACCGCTGGGAGCCGGCGGAGCAACGGTGGACGCCGCTGCTGGACTGGATGGGCGAGGACGATCGCGGACGTTTCGGCGTCGAGAGCCTGGCGCTGGATCCGTCCGACCCCGACCGGCTCTACCTCGCCGTCGGCACCTATCTGCATGCGCGGGGCGCCAACGGCGCGATCCTGCGTTCGCGCGACCGCGGCAGGACGTTCGAGCGTGCCGAACTGCCTTTCAGGATGGGCGGCAACGAACAGGGGCGCGGCAACGGGGAGCGCCTGGCCGTGGATCCCCACGACAGCGACCTGCTGCTGCTCGGGACGCGCGCGCACGGGCTGTGGCGCAGCCGCGACGGCGGCATGCATTGGGCTGAAGTGGAGGCGTTTCCCGCGGCGGCGAAGGCCCGGGACGCATGGGCCAGGGGCTGGCGCGACGAGGTGCCGGTGGGCATCGCCTTCGTGGTCTTCGAGCCGCGCGCAGCCGGCGACGTCGCGTCCACCGTCTACGCCGGTGTGTCCACGCAAGCCATCAGCCTCTACCGGTCCCGCGATGGCGGCGCGAGCTGGGAGCCGGTGCCCGGGCAGCCGACCGGCCTGCGCCCGAGCCACATGGTGCGCGATGCACGCGGACGCTGGCTGCTGAGCTATGGCGATGAGCCGGGTCCGAACCACATGGCCGACGGCGCGGTGTACCGCTTCGATCCGGCCGACGGCAGCTGGACCGACATCACGCCGCTGCCGCGCACGCCAGGACGGGCGAGCGGCTTCGGATGGGGCGCGGTGGCCGTCGAGGCCGACGATCCGGACGTCATCATCGCGTCCACGTTCCGCCGCTACCAGCCCGGCGACGACCTCTATCGCAGCCTCGACGGTGGCCGCAGCTGGGCGCCGATGTTCGCGCGTTCGCGCTTCGATCATGCGCAGGCGCCGTGGACGCAGGACGCCAAGCCGCACTGGATGGCCGACATCGAGATCGATCCGCACGATCCGGAGCGGATCTGGTTCGTCACCGGCTACGGCGTCTGGGCATCGCGCAACGCGCGTGCGTTCGACGCCGGCGGGTTGGTCCGGTGGGAATTCCCGCAGGCCGGCTTCGAGGAGACAGTGCTGCTGGCGCTGCTCAGTCCTCCGCGTGGTCCGCACCTGGTCAGCGGCCTGGGCGACGTCGATGGCTTCGTGCACGACCGGCTGGATGCGGCGCAGCAGCGCTTCACCGGCGTGCGCTTCTCCAATACCGAGAGCCTGGCGATGGCGGCGCACTCGCCGCTGCACATGGTGCGCACCGGCTATTTCCACAACCGGCCGGCAGGCGCGATCCGCGGCGCCTGGTCGGAGGATGGCGGCAGGCACTGGACCGTATTCGCCAGCGAGCCGCCGGAAGGCGATGGCGCGGGGCGGATCGTGCTGTCGGCCGACGGCCGGCATGCGATCTGGCGGCCGCGCAACGCGCAGCACCACTGGCTGGGCGATCCGCATGGCAGGCGGTGGCGCCAGGTGCGGGGCCTCGGCCAGGGCGCGGTGGTCGAGGCCGACCCGCTGGCTCCCGACCGCTTCTACGCCTTCGACGCCACGGCTGGGCGCTTGCTCGTCAGCACCGACGGGGGTGCAACGTTCGCGGCGGCCTGGACGCTGCACGACCTTGCCGGAGCGGATGCCCGCGTGGAGCTGCGCCCGCTGGCGGAACGTCGTGGCGAAGGCTGGTTGGCGGCGGGCCCGCGCGGGCTGTGGCGCTGGTCGCTGGACGGCGCCGTGCGCATCGCGAAGGTGGAGGACGCGCGCTCGATCGGCCTGGGCGCTCCTGCGGATGCCGGCGGCGCGTCGGTGATGTTCCTGCACGGGCGCGTGGCCGGCAGCGTCGGACTGCACCGCTCCGACGACAGCGGCGCAAGCTGGCGCCGCATCGATCACGACGGAATGCGTTTTGGCGGCATCGTGCGCCACGTCACGGGCGACCCCCGCCTGCACGGCCGCGTGTACTTCGGCACGGAAGGGCGGGGCATCTGGTACGGAGATCCTCAGTGAAACAGCTGTCCGCTTCATGCATGCGCGGCAATGCGGCCACAACCGGCGCGGCGAAGTCCGTGCGCGCGGGCGACGGGACCCGGCCGGGTCTTGCTGTCGCCTATGCCGGCCCTTCGCGCCGCGGCCGCCGCAGTGCCTACGCAGCGTTGCTGCTGGTGTCGGCCGGCGCGCAGGCCGTGGAATTGCCGCGCATGTTCACCGACGGCATGGTGCTGCAGCGCGACCAGGCGATTCCGGTCTGGGGGCAGGCTGCGCCCGGTGCCAGGGTCGATGTCTCGTTCGACGGCGCGACCGTCCAGACCCAAGCCGATGGCAACGGCGCCTGGCGGGTGCTGCTGCCGGCGCGCGGCGCGGGCGGTCCGTTCCTGCTGCGCGTCGACGACGGCCAGGCGCCGCAGGAGTTGCGCGACGTGCTGGTCGGCGATGTCTGGCTGGCTTCGGGCCAGTCCAACATGGAATGGCCGATCTCGCAGTCGGCCGATGCCGAGCTTGAAACGGCACGGTCGACCGATCCGTTGATCCGTCATTTCAAGATTCCAAAATCGTGGGCGGGCCTGCCCCAGTGGCAGCTGGCCGGTGGCGAATGGCAGGCGTCCTCGCCGGCGGTGGCAGGCAATTTCTCCGCGGTCGCGCACTTCTTCGCGCGCGAACTGCGCGCATCCGAAGGCGTGCCGATCGGCATCATCGACAGCACCTGGGGCGGCAGCAGCATCGAGGCATGGATGGACGCGGCCACCCAGGGCATCGACGGCGATGGCCTGGTCGCGCTGGCGCGCCAGCTCAAGGCCGAGGACGAGCAGGCGCTGGCGCAGGCGCGCGCGCAGGTGGCGCGCTGGCGGCTTCCGGCGGACGACAGCGGCTGGCACGGGGCTGGCGTCGACACCGCGGACTGGGACGAGATGCCGGTGCCGGGCCTGTGGGAAACCGCGGGCTGGAACGGGATGGACGGCGTGGCGTGGTACCGCACCACCTTCACGCTGACGGCGGAGGAGGCGCGGGCGGGCGCGACGCTCGGCGTCGGCCGCATCGACGACAGCGACACCACCTGGGTGAACGGCGTCGAGGTGGGGCGCACCACCATGCAGTACGACCTGGCGCGCGAGTACCCGGTGCCGGCGTCGGCCCTGCGCGCGGGCGTCAACGAGATCGCCGTGCGCGTCACAGATACCGGTGGCGGCGGCGGCATCCACGGTCCTGCCGAAGGCCTGTTCGTGCAGCCGGCTGGCGGTGCGCGTCGCCCGCTTGCGGGCATATGGAAGTTCCGGCCCGCGCAGGTCACCGCGCTGGCGCTCGACGACAACAAGAACCAGCGGCCCACGCTGCTCTACAACGCGATGGTCGCGCCGCTGCAGCCGTTCCCGCTGCGCGGTGTGATCTGGTACCAGGGCGAGTCCAATGCCGGCAGCGTCGAGCAGGCGATGGGTTACCGCGCGCAGTTCCCCGCGCTGATCCGGCAGTGGCGCGCGCAGTGGAATGCGCCGGAGTTGCCATTCCTGTGGGTGCAGCTCGCCAGCTGGCATTCCGGCGGCGACCGCGGCGACACCAGCCCCTGGGCGGTGCTGCGCGAGTCGCAGACGGCCACGCTGGCGCTGCCCGCCACCGCACAGGCGGTGGCGATCGACATCGGCGATGTGGCCGACATCCACCCGAAGAACAAGCAGGATGTCGGCAAGCGGCTGGCGCTGGCGGCGCGGCGCGTGGTCTACGGCGAGGAGGTCGTGCACGCAGGGCCGGTGTTCGCCAAAGTGGAGTTCGACGATGGTGTGGCGCGGCTGGCGTTCGAAGGCGATGCGCCGGCGGTGCGCGGCGGCGGCGCCCTGCAGGGCTTCCGCCTGGCGGGCGCCGACCGCGTGTTCCACCCGGCCGGGGCGCTGATCGAGGATGGCCGGGTGATCGTGCGCAGCGAGGCGGTGCCGGCACCGGTCGCGGTGCGATACGCCTGGAGCGACGCGCCGGTGGATGCGAACCTGGCCGGCGCAAGCGGCCTGCCGGCGTCGCCGTTCCGGAGCGACAACTGGTGAGCGGGCAGATGCCACAGCCGGTCCGCGCCCGATCGCAGTACGTGGACGGCGGCAAGGGCGGGCCGGCGCAACCGGTCCCGCGCATCGCGCAGCTTTCCGCATGGGTGCTCGCGCTCGCCGGACTGCTCGTCCTGGCAGGCTGCGGACGCGAGGCCGGTGGCGACCCCGCTCCCGCGTCGCTCCCACCCGGGACGGCGAATGCGGCGGGCCGCGCGGCTGCGCCGCACGCAGGCGTCGAACGCCCCATGCCCCGCTTCGAAAGCCGCGATGGCAAACACGCCCTGATCGTCGACGGGGCGCCCTTCCTGATCCTCGGCGGGCAGGCCCACAACTCCAGCAACTATCCCGAGCCTCTCAGGCAGGTCTGGCCGGCGCTGGACGATCTGGGTGCGAACACGCTCTCGATCTCGATCGCCTGGGAGCAGATCGAACCGGAGGAAGGGCGGTTCGACTTCTCGTTCGTCGACCACCTGCTCGAACAGGCGCGCGCGCACGACAAGCGCCTGATCCTGCTCTGGTTCGCCACCTGGAAGAACAACGGGCCGAACTACGCGCCGGCCTGGGTCAAGCTCGACAACGCCCGCTTCCCGCGCGTGGTGCGCGAGGATGGCGTGGTGCTGAACTCGCTTTCGCCGCATGCGAAGGCCACGCTCGACGCCGATCGCCGCGCTTTCGCCCGGCTGATGGCGCACCTGCGCGAGCACGATGCGCAGCGCACCGTGATCCTGGTGCAACCGCAGAACGAGCCCGGCACCTACGGCGGCGTGCGCGACTTCTCGCCCATGGCGCAGCAGGTCTTCGACGGCCAGGTGCCGCAGGCGCTGGTCGAGCACCTCGGCAAGGCACCCGGGACCTGGCGCCAGGTGTTCGGGAGCGATGCCGACGAGACCTTCCACGCCTGGCACATCGCCCATTACATCAACGAGGTGGCGAAGGCCGGCAAGGCCGAGTATCCGCTGCCGATGTACATCAACGCCGCGCTGCGCGGGCCGTTCAACCCGGGCCAGCCCGGCCAGTACGCCAGCGGCGGGCCGACCGACAACATGCTCGACGTGTACAAGGCCGCGGCACCGGACATCGACATCCTCGCGCCCGACATCTACATGCCCGAGTACGTGAACTACACCACCGTACTCGAGCGCTATGCGCGGCCGGACAACGCCCTGTTCGTGGCCGAGACCGGCAACTCGGCGACGTATGCGCGCTACCTGTTCGCCGCGCTGGGTCATGACGGCATCGGCTGGGTGCCCTTCGGCATGGACTACACGCCCTATGGCAACTATCCGCTGGGCGTGAAGCGCACCACGCCGGAGACCATCGCGCCGTTTGCGCTGGGCTTCGCCCTGGTCAACCAGGGCATGCGCGAGTTCGCAAAGGCCGCCTCCGAAGGCCGCCTGCACGGGGTGGCCGAGCAGCCCGGCGTGCCGGAGCAGACCATCCGCCTCAACGACCGCTGGAACGCGACCATCGGCTACGGCCTGCCGCATTTCTGGTTCCAGGGCGCGGTACCGGGCAATCCCGAGCCGATCGGCGGCGCGCTGATCGCCGAGCTGGGTCCGGACGAGTTCCTGGTCACCGGCATGCACGCGCGCGTGACCCTGCACCCGGCCGCGGCTGGCGAGGCGCTGATCTACGACCGCGTCGAGGAAGGGCGTTATGCCGACGGTGCGTGGCAGTTCCACCGCAACTGGAACGGCGACCAGACCGACTACGGCCTCAACTTCTCCGACGCAGTGCAGCTGCTGCGCGTAAGCCTCGCGACCTATCGCACCACTACCGACGTCGACCCGCAGGAGGACTGACGCCATGACCCGACTCACCCGATTCCCGCGCCTGCTGGCGCTGCCCGTGGCCATCGCGCTGGCCGGCTGCGGCGCGCAGGCCGCCACGCCGTGGACGCAGTCCGGCAACGACGTGATCGTCGATCCGGTGGGCGAGGGCGCCGCCAACGTGCGCCTGCAGGTGGTGTCCGACCGCATCATCCGCGTCACCGCCGATCCGGACGGCGATTTCGAGCGTTCCGCCAGCCTCATGCGCGTCGAACGCGAGGGCGCGGCGCCGAAGTTCGAGGTCAGCGAGGGCGATGGCACGGTGCGCGTCGCCGCCGCCGGCATCTCGGCGGAAGTCTCGCTGCAGGACGGCCGCGTGTCCTTCTTCGATGCCGACGGCGAGCCGCTGGTCTCGGAAGTGGCGGGCGGACGCAGCTTCGAGGCCACCGAGTTCGACGGCACGCCCTACTACAGCATCCGCCAGCGCTTCGAACCGCACGACGACGAAGGCCTGTACGGCACCGGCCTGCACCAGCAGGGCTGGATGAACCTCAAGGGCCGCGACGTCGAACTGCTGCAGCACAACATCGACAACGCGATTCCCTATCTGAGCTCGACCCGCAACTACGGCATCCTCTGGGACAACAACTCGATCACCCGCTACGGCGATCCGCGTGGCCTGCGCCAGATCGGCGAGGTGGTCACGCTCTACGACAAGGATGGCGTGGAAGGCGCGCTGACCGCGACCTATTCCATCGACGGCGAGGTCAAGCTGGCACGGCGCGAGGAGAAGATCGACTACCAGTTCATTTCCGGCCTCGAGGCTTTCCCCGACGAGGGCAAGAACACGGCCCCGGGCGGGCGCAGCGACGTGGTCTGGGAAGGGCAGATCGCCGCGCGCACGGATGGACGCCACACCTTCTCGCTCTACAACAGCGAGTACGCCAAGCTCTACGTCGACGGCAAGCTGGTGATCGACCGCTGGCGCCAGAACTGGAATCCCTGGCACCACGAGTTCGCGCTCGACCTCAAGGCCGGGCAGAAGCACGACCTGCGCATCGAATGGGACCGGATCGAGCCGGCCTACCTGGCCCTGCAGGGCCGCGATCCGCTGCCGGCCGACGAGGCCGGCGACCTGTCGATCTGGTCCGAGGCCGCGCAGGTGATCGACTACTACGTGGTGGCCGCCAGTGATACCGACGGCGTGATCGCCGGCTATCGCGAACTCACCGGCAAGGCGGTGCTGCTGCCCAAGTGGTCCTACGGCTTCTGGCAGAGCCGGGAACGCTACAAGACCCAGGCCGAACTGACCGGTGCGCTGGACGAGTACCGCCGCCGCAAGCTGCCGATCGACGCCATCGTGCTCGACTGGTCGTACTGGCCCGAGGACGCCTGGGGCTCGCACGACTTCGACCCGAAGCACTTCCCTGATGCAGACGGCATGGTCAAGCATGTGCACGACCGGAACGCGCAGATCATGATCTCGGTGTGGCCCAAGTTCTACCCGACCACCGAGCATTACAAGGAACTCGACGCCGCCGGCTACATGTACAAGCGCAACGTCGAGGTCAGTGAGCTGGACTGGATCGGCAAGGGCTATCTGAACTCCTTCTACGATCCGTTTACCAAGGAGGCGCAGGACATCTTCTGGCGCCAGGTCAACACCAAGCTCAACAGCAAGGGCTTCGACGCCTGGTGGCTGGACGCGTCCGAGCCGGACCTGCACAGCAATATCGACATCGGCGAGCGCAAGGCACGCACCATGCCCAACGCGCTGGGCTCGTCGACCGAGTACTTCAACGCCTATCCGCTGCCGCATTCGGAGGGCGTGTACCGCGGCTCGCGCGAGGTCGAGCCGGACAAGCGCGTGTTCATCCTCTCGCGCGCCTACTTCGCCGGGCAGCAGCGTGCGGGCGCGGCGTTCTGGAGCGGCGACATCGTGCCGCGCTGGGAGGACTATCGCGAGCAGATCTCCGGCTTGGTCAACGCCTCGATGGCGGGCGCGCCGAACGTGAGCTTCGATATCGGCGGCTTCTCGCCCGAGCGCCGCTACGAGACCAAGGATCCGGCGCACCTGCCCGAGTGGCGGGAACTGAGCCTGCGCTGGTTCCAGCACGGCGCCTTCGTGCCGGTGTTCCGCCTGCACGGCCAGTTCCCCTACCGCGAGATCTGGGAGATCGCGCCCGAGGGCACGCCGCACTACGACAGCTTCGTGCACTACCTCAAGCTGCGCTACACCCTGCTGCCCTACATCTACACCCTGGCGGGCGATACCTGGCACCGCGATGGCACCATCCTGCGCGCGCTGGCGATGGACTTCCCCGCCGACGCCAAGGCGCGCGACATCGCCGACCAGTACTTGTTCGGACCTGCCTTCCTGGTCGCGCCGGTCACGCAGTTCAAGGCCACCAGCCGCGAGGTCTACCTGCCGGCCGGCGCGCAGTGGATCGACTTCGAAACCGGGCAGCGCCACGAAGGCGGGCAGACCATCACCGCCGCCGCGCCGCTGCAGCGCATGCCTCTGTTCGTGCGCGCCGGCTCGATCGTGCCGCGTACGGTGGTGCAGCAGTACGTCGACGAGCAGCCGGATGCGCCGCTGACGATCGAGGTCTACACCGGCGCCGACGGCAGCTTCTCGCTGTACGAGGACAACGGGCGCAGCTACGGCTACGAGCGGGGCGAGTCCGCGCGGATTCCGCTGGCCTGGGACGAGGCCAAGGGCCAACTGTCGATCGGCGCGCGCGAGGGTGCGTATCCGGGCATGGCGACGCAGCGCGAGGTGCGCGTGCGCTTCGTCGACGGCCCGCGCGGCGACAATGGCGTGCTGGAACCCGCGGCGGACGTGACCGTGCGCTACGACGGCAAGGCGCAGGTCGTCATGCGCCCGGCGACATGAGGGCGCGGAGCGTGCGCGCGTGAGTTTCGATCCCCGCCGACGCGAGGCGCTGAAGGCGGCCGCGCTGGCCGCGGTCGCCGGCGGTGCGGGCGCTGCCGGCCTGGGCAAGGCAGCGGCATCCGGCGACGTTGCCGGCCCGCACGCGGCGGCACAGGCCAGCGGCGCCGCGGCCCACGCAACCGGCAGCGCGCCCCGCGGCTGGGACGCGCTGCGACTGTGGTATCCGCGTCCGGCCACGCAGTGGGTCGAGGCGCTGCCGCTGGGCAACGGCCGTCTGGGCGCGATGGTCTGGGGCGGCGGCAAGCACGAGCGCATCCAGCTCAACGAGGACACGCTCTACGCGGGCGGGCCTTACGATCCGACGCCGCCCGGGGCGCTGGCGGCCCTGCCCGAGGTGCGGCGGCTGCTGTTCGCCGGCCGCTACGCCGAGGCCGAGGCGCTGGCCAACGCGGAGATGATGGGCCGGCCGGTGAAGCAGATGCCCTACCAGCCACTGGGCGACCTGGTGCTGGACTTTTTCGAGATCGCCGAAACCAACGGCTACCGGCGCGAGCTCGACCTCGATACCGCGGTGGCCACGTCGGACTTCGAAGCGCGCGGGCTGCAGCACCGGCGGGAGGTGTTCGTCTCGCCGGTCGACCAGTGCGTGGCGGTGCGCCTGTCGGGCGACAAGCCGGGCCGCATCTCGCTGCGCATCGGGCTGGCCAGCGATCAGCCGTCGGCCAGCGTCGAGCCCGACGGCGAGGCCGGCCTGCTGCTGCGCGGCCGCAACGAGGCCGCGTTCGGCATCGATGGCAGCCTGCGCTTCGCCGCGCGGCTGCGGGTGCTGCCGCGCGGCGGCACGCTGCGGAGACAGGGCGATCGCATCGAAGTGCGCGATGCCGACGAAGTCGTGCTGCTGCTCACCGCCGCCACCAGCTTCCGCAGCTCCGCGGACGTATCCGGCGATCCGGAGGCGATCAGCCAGGATCAGCTTGCGCGTGCGGCTGCACGCAGCTGGCAGGCGATGCGCGAGGCGCATGTCGCCGCGCATCGCGCCCTGTTCCGGCGCGTGTCGATCGATCTCGGCGCCACGGCGCCGGCGGTTGCGGCGCTGCCCACCGACGAGCGCGTCGCCCGCTTCGCCGACGACCACGATCCGCAGCTGGCAGCGCTCTACCACCAGTTCGGCCGCTACCTGCTGATCGCAAGCTCCCGGCCCGGCAGCCAGCCGGCCAATCTGCAGGGCATCTGGAACGACCTGATGCAGCCGCCCTGGGAGAGCAAGTACACGATCAACATCAACACCCAGATGAACTACTGGCCCAGCGAGGCCAATGCGCTGGCCGAGTGCGTCGAGCCGCTGGAGCGCATGGTGTTCGAGCTGGCCGAGTCGGGCGCGCGGACCGCGCGCCGGATGTACGATGCGCCGGGCTGGGTCGCGCACCACAACACCGACCTGTGGCGCGCCACCGCCCCCATCGACGGCGCGCAGTGGGGGATGTGGCCGCTGGGCGGAGCCTGGCTGCTGCAGCACCTGTGGGACCGCTGGGACTATGGCCGCGACCCCGACTACCTGGCCCGGGTGTGGCCGCTGTTCCGCGGCGCGGCCGAGTTCTTCGCCGCTACTCTGGTCGAAGACCCGGACACGGGCGCGATGGTCACCGCGCCCTCGATCTCGCCGGAGAACGTGCACCCGCACGGCGCCACGCTGTGCGCCGGCCCGTCGATGGACGCGCAGATCCTGCGCGACCTGTTCGACCAGTGCATCCAGATCGCAGGCATGCTCGGCGTGGATGCGGACCTGGCCGCGCGTCTGGCCACGCTGCGCGAACGCCTGCCGCCGCATCGCGTCGGCAAGGCCGGCCAGCTGCAGGAGTGGCAGGCCGACTGGGACATGGCGGCGCCCGAGATCGACCATCGCCACGTCTCCCACCTGTACGCGCTGCACCCCTCCAGCCAGATCAATCCGCGCGACACGCCTGCGCTCGCCGCGGCCGCGCGCCGCTCGCTGGAGATCCGCGGCGACGAGGCCACCGGCTGGGGCATCGGCTGGCGCCTGAACCTGTGGGCGCGGCTGCGCGACGGCGAGCGCGCGATGAAGATTCTGCGCATGCTGCTCAGCCCGTCGCGCACCTACCCCAACCTGTTCGACGCGCATCCGCCGTTCCAGATCGACGGCAACTTCGGCGGCGCCGCGGGCATCACCGAGATGCTGGTGCAGAGCTGGGGCGGCACGGTGTTCCTGCTGCCGGCGCTGCCCCGGGACTGGGCGACAGGCGAGCTGCGTGGCGTGCGTGTGCGCAACGCCGCACGGCTGGACCTGGCCTGGGGCGAGGGCGTCCTGCACCACGCAATCCTGCACAGCGAACGCGGCGGCGAATACCGCATCGACTATCGGGGCGGTGAGCTGGCGCTGGCGCTGGGCGCGGGGGAATCGGCGAGGCTTCGTTCGGGGCCACGCGGCCTGGTGCGGGCTTGAGGACGTGGGGATCCGGACGTGGCCGCTGCCGTTTCAATCGCAACCGAACCGGTTTTGCTGCAATGCAGAATCCACTCGCCGCGCATTGCGATTACCCTGTCGCGCCGATGACAGCGCAGTCATCCGGTGGCCAGGCGTTGTCCTGCCGAAGGTCGCACGCTGATCGCGTCGACCTGCGGCGATTGGGCCGCCTGTCCGCCGGCGGGGTCGCGGCTCCGGCGGCACGCAGGAGTGCGCCGCATCGCATGCCGACACGAAAGATCGAATGCAATTCCCCGGGAGGGAGCGAATGAGCAGTCCCAACGCATCAGGTGAGAACACGCGCTTCATCATCCTGATCAGCCTGGTCGCCACCATCGGCGGCTTCCTGTTCGGCTACGACAGTGGCGTGATCAACGGCACCGTCGACGGCATCACCGCGGCCTTCAACTCCGATGCCGCTGTCACTGGGTTCAACGTCGCCTCGATGCTGCTGGGCTGTGCCATCGGCGCCTGGTTCGCCGGCACCCTGGCAGACCGCTACGGGCGCCGCACGATGCTGCTGTGGGCCGCGGTGTTCTTCATCGTCTCGGCCTGGGGTTCGGGCATCGCCACCTCGTCGGCGGAGTTCGTCATCTACCGCGTGATCGGCGGTTTCGCCGTCGGTGCCGCAAGCGTGATGTCGCCGGCCTACATCAGCGAAGTGGCGCCGGCGCGCTATCGCGGGCGGCTGGCGACGGTGCAGCAGATCGCGATCATCTCCGGCCTGTTCGCCTCGTTCCTGAGCAACTATCTGCTCGCGCGCCTGGCCACCGCGTCCACCGCCATGCTGTGGTGGGACTACGAAGCCTGGCGCTGGATGTTCTGGGCCGAGCTGGTGCCCGCGTTCCTGTTCCTGTTCCTGCTGTTCTTCATCCCCGAGAGCCCGCGCTACCTGGTGGCGCGCGGCCTGCGCGAGCGCGCGCAGGGCGTGCTGTCGCGTCTGTACGGCGCGATCCAGGGCGAGCGCAAGCTCGGCGAGATCGACGCCTCGCTGGCCAGCGACCACCACCGCCCGAGGCTGTCCGACCTGGTCAGCAAGGCCACCGGCAGGATCCGCCCGATCGTCTGGGTCGGCGTGGGCCTGGCCACCTTCCAGCAGCTGGTCGGCATCAATGTGGTGTTCTACTACGGCGCGGTGCTGTGGCAGGCGGTGGGCTTCTCCGAAAGCGACGCGCTGCTGATCAACGTGATCTCGGGCGCGCTCAGCATCGGCGCCTGCATCGTGACCGTGCTGCTGATCGACAAGGTGGGCCGCAAGCCGCTGCTGTGGATCGGCTCGGTGGGCATGGCGGCGACGCTGGGCCTGGTCACGTTCGCCTTCGCCACCGGCGGCGTCGATGCCGCCGGCAAGCTGCAGCTGTCCGGTTCGATGGGCACGCTGGCCCTGGTCGCGGCCAATGCCTATGTGGTGTTCTTCAACATGTCCTGGGGCCCGGTGATGTGGGTGATGCTGGGCGAGATGTTCCCCAACCAGATCCGCGGTTCGGGCCTGGCGGTGGCGGGCCTCGCGCAGTGGGTGGCGAACTTCTTCATCACCTGGACCTTCCCGATGCTGCTGGCGGGCATTGGCCTGGCCACGGCCTATGGCATCTACACGGCGATGGCGGTGCTGTCGGTGTTCTTCGTACTCAAGTTCGTGCACGAAACCAAGGGCCGAGAGCTGGAGCAGATGGAGGGCTGACGCCCTCTGCTGCGCCGGCGGGC
Organism: Luteimonas campi; assembly: GCF_051162505.1. Classification (NCBI taxonomy): domain Bacteria; kingdom Pseudomonadati; phylum Pseudomonadota; class Gammaproteobacteria; order Lysobacterales; family Lysobacteraceae; genus Luteimonas; species Luteimonas campi. The sequence goes on along the minus strand of NZ_JBNWEM010000006.1, from coordinate 32,176 downwards.
AGTGCGGGGAAAAGATCGTCGTTCCCGAAAAAGCGGGAAGCGCCTTGCAGCAGCCTGGAAGGCTGGCCATCCATGCGGTTGGGATCGTGGATGACCAGCCTTGGCCGGCTGGAAGACGCCTCCCGCGTGCGCGGGGACGACGCGGTGGTCATGACGAGTTGCCTTCGGACCATCCGCGTCTGATCGCAGCGGGAGCACGCAATGCAGCTGTCGAGCCTCGATATCGGGATCGTGCTGGCCTACCTGGCCGGCGTGTTCGTGCTGGCGCAGTGGGTTTCGCGCGAGAAGGCGGGGCACAGCAAGGACGCGCAGGACTATTTCCTCGCTAGCAGGTCGCTGCCCTGGTGGGCGATCGGCGCCTCGCTGATCGCGGCCAACATCTCGGCCGAGCAGATCATCGGCATGTCCGGCTCGGGCTATGCCATCGGCCTGGCGATCGCCTCCTACGAATGGATGGCGGCGGCGACCCTGCTGATCGTCGGCAAGTGGTTCCTGCCGGTGTTCCTGCGCAACGGCATCTACACTATGCCGCAGTTCCTCGAGCAGCGTTACGGCACCCGCATCCGCACGGTGATGGCGGTGTTCTGGCTGGGCCTGTACGTGTTCGTCAACATCACCTCGATCCTGTGGCTGGGCGCGATCGCGGTGAGCCAAGTCACCGGCATGGACCAGATGCTGGCGGTGGTGCTGATCGGCCTGTTCGCGCTGGCCTACCAGCTCTACGGCGGGCTCAAGGCCGTGGCGCTGACCGACATCGTGCAGGTGACCCTGCTGGTGCTCGGCGGCCTGCTGGTGGCCGGGCTCACACTCAACCAGCTGGGCGAGGGCAGTGGCATCGTGGCCGGCTTCAACCGCCTGTGGGCCGAACACCCCGGCCACTTCGAGATGATCCTCGACAAGGACAACCCGTTCTACAAGGACCTGCCGGGCATCAGCGTGCTGATCGGCGGCATGTGGATCATGAACATCAGCTACTGGGGCTTCAACCAGTACATCATCCAGCGCGCGCTGGCCGCCAAGGACATCCACGAGGCGCAGAAGGGCGTGCTGTTCGCCGCCTTCCTCAAGCTGCTGATGCCGGTGATCGTGGTGCTGCCGGGTATTGCCGCGGTGATGCTGGCGCCGGAGCTCTCGCGGCCGGACGAGGCCTACCCGACCATGATGCGGCTGCTGCCCACCGGCATCCTTGGCCTGGTGTTCGCGGCGCTGGTCGCGGCGATCGTGGCCTCGCTGGCGTCCAAGATCAACTCGGTGGCGACGATCTTCACCCTCGATTTCTACGCCAAGCGCGCGCCCCAGGCCGACCAGCAGCGGCTGGTACGGGTGGGGCGCATCGCGGCCGCCCTCGCGGTGCTGCTCGGCATCCTCACCGCCCGGCCGCTGCTGGGCAGCTTCGACCAGGCCTTCCAGTACATCCAGGAATACACCGGCTTCTTCACCCCGGGCATCGTGGTGATCTTCGTGCTGGGCCTGTTCTGGAAGCGCGCCAACGAGGCCGGCGCGCTGGCCGCCGCGATCGGCTCGTTCGCGCTGTCGATCCTGCTCAAGCTGGCCTGGCCATCGCTGCCCTTCATCGACCGGGTCGGCCTGGTGTTCCTGCTCGCCCTTGCGCTGGCGGTGGTGGTGTCGCTCGCGACCCGGCATGCGCCGGAGAAGGACATCATCCGGACCCGCGACGTGGACTACCGCACCAGTGGCGCGTTCAACGTCGGCGCGATCGCGGTGCTGGCGATCCTGGCGGCGCTGTACACATTGTTCTGGTAGCCGCCCCCGTGCCCGCGCGCGTATCGTGCCTGCGGGCCAGACCGGGCACCGGGGCACGTTGCGCGATGCAGGTGCCCGGACGGCGTTCCCATCCGGTCGCGATGCGCGTCTGACGGCCTGGGCCGCGCCAGCAGGGACGCGCCAGGGCAACACCGGGAAAGCGTCGTCTCGCGGGTGGCGCGGCATCCATGCCGCGATATCGCGGCTTGGATCGGTGCCGCCGTCATGACGCGTCATTTCCTGCGTCCGGACCGACCGGCGGTCCTGTCGACACTGCCCGCCGAATGCAGACATCCGGCCGTGGCGGCCACGCTCCCGCAGGCGTGAGTCGATCGCGCCGCGCTTGATCCAGGTCAGACGACGCGCCGCCGCCGCCGCGCATCATCACGCGCTGCAGGTGCGGACAGGTGGGCATGAAGGGGAACCAGCGGGGCGTGCGTCGCGCCCGTCAGGGGGCGTGTGCTCCGGGGCGCGGCGTCACCGGACGGTCGCCCGCGCCGGCGACATGCACGCAGCGCCTGCGCGCCACGGGCGGTTGCGCATGAGTTTCCACGATCTGCGCGGCTATCTCGATCGCCTGTCCGCGCGTGGCGACCTGCTGCGGATCGATGCGCCGGTCGATCCGGTGCTCGAAAGCACGGCGCTGAGCCTGCGCGCGCTGCGCGAACAGGGCCCGGCGCTGCTGATGCGCCAGGCCACCGGATCGCGCCACCCGCTGCTCGGCAACCTGTTCGGCCATCGCCGCCGCATCGAGCTCGCGCTCGGCGACCGGCCGCTGTCCTCGCTGCGCGAGCTGGGCGAACTGCTGGCGCGGCTCAAGGAACCCGACTGGCCGGGATCGATGCGCGAGGCGCTGGGCGCCTGGCCCGGCCTGGCGCAGCTGGCGCATGCCGCGCCGCGGCGCGTGCGCGAGGCCGCGTTCTGCGAGCACGTGATCGAAGGCGGGGATGTCGACCTGTCGCGGCTGCCGATCCAGCATTGCTGGCCCGGGGATGTCGACCGCCTGCTCACCTTCGGTCTGGTCGTCACCCGCGGACCGCAGCGGCGCCGCCAGAACGTGGCGATCTACCGCCAGCAGCCGATCGCGCGCAACCGCCTGATCATGCGCTGGCTGCCGCACCGCGGTGGCGCACTCGACTACGCTGCCTGGCGGCAGCAGCATCCGGACCAGCCGTTCCCGGTGCTGGTGGCGATCGGCGCCGACCCGGCGACGATGCTGGCCGCGGTTGCGCCGATCCCCGATACCCTGTCGGAATACGAGTTCGCGGGCCTGCTGCGCGGCGAGCGCACGCGCGTGTGGCACAGCGAGGCGACCGGCCTGGACGCGCCCGCCGGTGCCGAGATCCTGCTCGAAGGCTTCATCCATCCGGGTGACACCGCGATCGAAGGCCCGTTCGGCGACCACACCGGCTATTACAACGCGCAGGGCCGGTTCCCGGTTCTGACCGTGGCGCGGATGCGCCTGCGCCAGGGCGCGATCTACCACGGCAGCTACATGGGGCGCGCGCCCTTCGACGAGCCCTCGGTGCTGTCGGCCGCGCTCAACGACGTGTTCGTGCCGATCATGCAGCGAGTGTTCCCGGAGATCGTGGATTTCCACCTGCCGCCGGAGGCGTGTTCGTACCGCATCGCGGTGGTGTCGGTCCGCAAGCAGTATGCCGGCCACGCGCGGCGCGTGATGATGGCGGTCTGGTCGTACCTGCGCCAGTTCACCTACACCAAGTTCGTGATCGTCGTCGATGACGACATCGACGTGCGCGACTGGGGCCAGGTGCTGTGGGCGCTGTCCACGCGCGTGGACCCCGCGCGCGACATGCTGCTGGTCGAGAACACGCCGATCGACTACCTCGACTTCGCCTCGCCGGTGGCGGGCCTCGGCTCCAAGCTCGGGCTCGACGCGACCCGCAAGTGGCCCGGCGAATCGGATCGCGAATGGGGCCGGCCGATCGTGCCCGACCCGCAGGTGGAGCGCCGCGTCGATGCGCTGTGGGCGCAGTTGCAGGCCACGCGCTTGCAGCATCCGGGACCGATGGCTGGACCTCCGCCGGCGTCCATGGCCGATATCACCGACACAGGGAGTCGCTGATGCAACTGGTATGTCCTGCGGGCAATCTGCCCGCGCTGCAGGCCGCGATCGATGCGGGCGCCGACGCGGTCTACGCCGGGTTGCGCGACCAGACCAACGCGCGCGCCTTCCCCGGCCTGAACTTCGACGAACAGGAACTGCGCCGCGGCATCGCCTATGCGCACGCGCGCGGGCGCAAGGTCTACCTCGCGCTCAATACCTATCCCGACAGCGTGCGCCTGCCGTACTGGCAGGGCGCGGTCGACCATGCCGCGGCGCTGGGCGTGGACGCGATCATCGCCGCGGAAATGGGCGTGCTCGACTACGCCTGCCGTGCCCATCCGGGGCTGGCGCGACACCTGTCGGTGCAGGGCTCGGCCACCACCGCCGCCGCGCTGACCTATGCCTTCGAGCGCTTCGGCATCGCCCGCGCGGTGCTGCCGCGGGTGCTGGCGCTGCAGCAGGTGCAGCGCCTGTGCGCGGCCTCGCCGGTCCCGCTGGAAGTGTTCGCCTTCGGCAGCCTGTGCATCATGGTCGAGGGGCGCTGCCAGCTGTCGAGCTACGTCACCGGGGTCTCGCCCAATCGCCACGGCGTCTGCTCGCCGGCCAGCTTCGTGCGCTGGGACGAGCATGCCGACAACAGCCGCAGCGTGCGCCTGAACGGCATGCTGATCGACCGCTTCGGCGACGGCGAGCCGGCGGGCTATCCGACCGTCTGCAAGGGCCGTTATGCGGTGGGCGGCGAGATCTTCCACGCGCTGGAGGAACCGACCAGCCTCAACACGCTGGAGCTGCTGCCGCAGCTGGCCGAAGCCGGCGTGGTGGCGCTGAAGGTCGAAGGCCGGCAGCGCGGCGTGGCCTATGTGCGTGCGGTGGCCACCACCTGGCGCCAGGCGATCGACCGCTACCGCGCCGATCCGCAGCGCTGGACCACCGAAGCGGCCTGGCAGCAGGCGCTGGCCGCGCACGCGGAAGGGCAGCAGACCACGCTCGGCCCCTACCACCGCGCCTGGCACTGAACGCAGGAGTACGCATCGATGAAACTCAGTCTCGGGCCGCTGCAGTACTTCTGGCCGCGCGAACAGGTGCTCGCGTTCTATCGCGAGGCGGCGGGCTGGCCCGTCGACATCGTCTATCTGGGCGAAACGATCTGCAGCAAGCGCCGCGAACTGCGCCTGCGCAACTGGCTGGAGATCGCGCGGGAACTCGCCGACGCCGGCAAGGAAGTGGTGCTCTCGACGCTGGCGCTGATCGAAGCCGAATCGGAGCTGGGTGCGCTGCGCCGCCAGGTGGCGCAAGGCGGCTACCGGATCGAGGCCAACGACCTGTCCGCGGTGCAGGTGTGCCGAGAACGTCGTCTGCCCTTCGTCGGTGGGCCGACGCTCAACGTGTACAACCACCGCGCCCTGGCGATGCTGATGGACGACGGACTGTACCGCTGGGTGCCCGGCGTCGAGCAGGGCCGCCAACTGCTGCAGGAACTGCGCGCCGCGCTTGAGGCCGAAGGCGGCACGATGCCCGAGCTGGAGATGCCGGCCTGGGGGCGGCTGCCGCTGGCCTACTCCGCACGCTGCTTCACCGCGCGCGCGATGGACGTCCCCAAGGACCAGTGCGGCTTCCGCTGCATCGAGCATCCCGACGGCCTGCCGCTGGCCACCCGCGAAGGCGGGCCGTTCATGACGATCAACGGCATCCAGGTCCAGGGCGCCGAGGTGGTGGACATGCTGCCGCAGCGCGATGAGCTGGCGGCGCTGGGCGTGGGCGCCCTGCGCCTGTCGCCGCAGGCCGAGTGCATGGCGGAGGTGGTGTGGCGCTTCCATGCCGGTCTGGCCGCGCCCGAAGCGCCCGCGCCAGCAGGCGCGCGCAATGGCTACTGGGATGGCCAGCCGGGCAAGGCCTCGCTGGCGCAGCCGCCGGCCTGAAGGCGGGTCGGCGGCACGCGCCGCGTCCCGTCACTCCCGCTACAAGCGCGTCGCGGTCGGGGCGACCCATCCGCGAGAGCGGCGCATGTTCCTGCTCTTCTACCGATCTTCCAGGACAGGGCAACAGGACACCGCCACCCACGGGCACCGCGGCGCGCATCCACATCTCCATTGTCCGAGCCAGTGGAATGGGAGAGTGGACGTGCTGTCAGCGTGCACGCGGATGGCAGGGTACGGTGCCTTCAGGCGCGGTAGGCTTCCCGCGCCGCGCGGGCGAAATGTCCACCGCGATGCAGGACGATGCGCAGCGCCAGGGGCACCGCCTCCCAGGGCATGCGGTCGAGCAGGTTACGCACGGTCAAGCCCAGCTCGGTATCGCCGGTGAGTACCAAGCGCCGCTGGAAGAACAGGGTGTCGGCATCCTCCAGCCGGGCGGCGAGCAGCAGCAGGTCGGTCGCCGTGCCGCGCACCGTCGCTTCGGCCGGTGCGTGCCCGGCATGCAGCCGGCCGTTGCGCCACTCCAGCACGCAACGCTGGCCCAGGTCGCTGATCTCCAGGCCGAGGCGGCGTCCTGCGATGTCGTCGAGCGCACTGCCGATGTGCGCGGGCGAGAGCGCCTGCGACAGCGCGCGGGCCACGAGCCGGTCGCGCAGCGGTGGCGGGGCAAGCCGCAGCAGGGGCCGCCAGCGGGCAGGGGGCGGGATCAGGCGCAGCAGGGCGTGGGCTCGGTCCATATCGGTGTTGCTCGTGTGGCGGAAGTCGGAACAGGCGGCCTGAGTCGCCGCGCGCGCGCCCTGCAGCGTCTGCTGGCGCAGGGCATCGGCGAACAGCAGGGAGGCCAGGGCGTCGGCGGTTTCGGTGGAGACGCGCAGGCGTTGCGCGAGGAGGCGCGCGCGCCGGCGCACCTGCGATTCGCGTGCCTCGTCGCGCAGAGGCCGGCCCAGCGCGCGCTTCTGGCGCCCGGCCGCCGCCGACATCAGCCGACGCAGCGCCAGCAACCCCAGCATGCCGTCGTCGACGCGGTCGATGCCGTGGCGTGCGCAAGCGAGCAGCACGCGCGACGCGAGCGGCGGTGGCGGGACCTGCGGAGAGGCGGGTCGGGGTCGGATGGTGGTTGCTCCTGCACGGAATCGTGTTCCCGTGGCCGTCGCCTGGAGCGCCCTCGTCGTGCGAAGCGGTCCGCGTGGCCCGGTGATGCGCAGCCTATCGGCCTCGCCGGCCGCCCCGCGCTGACCCAGGTCAAGCGTCCGCTGCAGCCGTCGCGTCGCCGCCCGTGGCAGGGCGCAGCCCGCGCGCTGCCGGCAGCACCTGCGCCTCGAACACCACGCGCGCCTGCGCCTGGTCGAAGTCGGCGTGCCTGCGCTTGGCCACGCCATAGTCGGACAGCGTCAGGTGCGCATCGGCCCGCACGCCCGCCCGCGCCAGGCAGGCGGACACGCAGTGCAGCACGCAGCCGTCCAGCGCGAGGATCGGGCGTCCGGCCCGGGCGGTGCGCACCAGGCCGGCCACGCCGCCGCCGACGCCGGCGATGCAGGACATCTCCGCCTCGCCCGCCCGGTCGAGCCACAGCGCCAGCTGGTTGGCCATCTGCGCGGCGCTGGAACAGCCCGAGCACGAATACACCAGCGGTGGCTTCGTCCTGCCGGTCATCGTTGTCGTCCGCCAGCGCTCAGGAGCGGTGCGGCCGCCACTGCGTCGGTTCCGCCAGCAGCGCGCGCAGCCGCGCCTGCAGGTGTTCGAAGTAGCGGTCGATGTAGCTGATGCCGTTCTCGTGGTCGACCAGGTAGGGATTCATCAGCGTGTGGCGCAGGATCACCAGGCGGTCGGCGTCCTGGCCGCCGTCGTCGCCGTCCGCATCGAGGCCGAGCGCATCGAGGATCCGCAGCATGTCCTGCGCGCCGACCACGTCGCGCCGCAGCGTGGTGATCGAGGCGAAGAACTGCCTGGACTGCAGCGGCTGTCCGGGATCGACGCGCAGCCCATCGTGCAGCCGGCGGACGAAGGCATTGGCACCGGTCAGGCTGCGGTTGCCGCCGGGGTTGAGCGCCAGGCAGACGAGGTTGCTGTCCGGTGGAAACGGGACGCAGGCCGCCACGGTGCCGGCCATCTCGGCGGCGAAGCGTGCGGCGCGCTCGCGGAAGGCCTCCGCGGCCAGCACCGTCTGCCGCGGCAGCAGGCCGAAATGCGCGTGGTCCAGCGGCAGCACGCCATGGCTGACGTACACCGCCGCCGCCATCGCCCCGGACTTGGAGCCTTCGGGGATGAGCTGCCCGAGCTGCCGGTAGCGGCTGGCGTAGTCGTTGCCGCCGCTGTCGTCGAACACGTAGTCAGCCGTCTCGGCGAGCAGCGGCAGCGCACGCTGGTCGCGGCAGACGAAGGCGCCCGCGCCGTAGGGCAGATAGCCGAGCTTGTGCGGATCGACCGTGACCGAATCGACAGCGGACAGCGCTGCGAACGCGGCGTGCACTGCCGGTTGCGGGAAGGCGGCGAAGCCTTGCCGCACTTCGTCCAGCGTCCGCAGGCTGCCATCGGGATTGCGGAACAGCGTGGTGAGGTAGCCGCCCCAGGCCGCGTCGACATGCACGCTGAAGCCAAGCCCGCGGGCCTGCGAACGCTGCCGGGCGTCCACCACCGCATCGACCGGATCGATCGTGCCGTACTCGGTGCTGCCGAGCACGGCGACGGCCGCCAGCACCGGCTGCTGCCCGCGCAGGCAATCGTCCAGCGTCGCCTCCAGCGCATCGGCATCCAGGCGCATGCCGCGGGTGGGCAGCAGGCGCAGCTGCTCGCGGCCCAGCCCGAGCAGCTTCAGGCCCTTGCTCCAGGAGTAGTGCGCGGTGATCGGCGCCAGCACCAGGGGCACGCGCAGCGTGTGATGGCGCGCGAAGAACGCCACCAGACCCAGCTGTTCGATGCGCTCGGCCTGTACCCGGGCGCTCCAGTGCGCACGCTCGGCGGCCGGCAGGGAGGCGAGCCATTGCTGCCACTGGACGAACAGTGCGGTGGCCGCATCGGGACCGAGGTTGAACGCCTGCCACGCGTCGTCGGGCAGCGACAGCCCCGGCACGCTGGCGGCGCGCAGGGCGACCGGGAAGGCCTTCACCGCCATCGCCAGCCGCAGCGCCTGGTAGTTGGCCAGGGTGCCGCCTGAGGTGAGGTGGCCGAACGCGCAGTCCGGGCGTGCCGGATCGTGCGGCCAGCCGAACATGCGCGCCAGTTGCAGGCCGACCTGCATTTCCAGCTGCAGGGTCACCGGCGCGGCGTCTCCGCTGACGTTGTTGGGGTTGTAGGGCAGGGTCAGGATCTGCGCCGCCAGCCCCGGCAGCAGCAGGTCGGACACCATGTGGCCGATGTAGCGCGGGCTGTGGAACGGCACCGAACGCTTGAGCGCCGCCGAGAGCTGGTGCAGCTCGCGCCGCATCCGCGCCTCGAAAGCCTGGTGGTCCGGATGCTGCGCGGCGCGCGTGGGAATGGCGGGCGGATCCTCGGGATGGAAATTGCGCCGCCAGTGCACGTGGTCGCGCAGGAACTCGACCACCAGCCGCTCCAGCAGCGTGTCGTTTTCTCCGTAGGGGCCGAGGAAGCAGGCATCGAGCGTGCGCTGGCCGTCGGCAGGATGGAGGGCGGGCGGGATCGGGAAGGAGGCGGCGTGCGGCATGGGGCCAGCCTAGCGGCGCGCCACCCCCGGGCCCCATGACCTGGATCAACCGCCCGACCTGCCGCGCGGGGGCCGGCAAGGGTACAATCTGTGATGAAGTTCGCGAAAACGGGTCGCTCACTGTCCGCGCGCTTGCCTACACGCGGGGCAGGCGGCGCTTCCCCTACTCGCAGTTGCCCTTCGATGGTACCGTCCTGACGCGCATTGTCAGTTTGTGATCCGGGCGCGCCAGGAACAGGGACGAAAACCAGGGGCGTCCCGATCGATGATCGGGATGAATAGGGCATGACATTGCAGGATGTCGCGATTACCGGCATGGGCCTCGTTTCGCCCATCGGCATCGGCGTGGCCGACGCCGAGGCCGCACTGCGGTCGGGCGCGTCGGGTATCCGCCTCCATGAGGCGCCGCCGATCCGCAAGCTGTTCGCTGCGGGTGCGATCCCCGTGCAGTTCGAAGAGGAGTTCCCGAAGCTGGAGCGGCCGTTCTTGGATCGCGTCCAGCAGATGGCCATCCTGGCCGCGCGCCAGGCGATCTCCCAGGCGGGGCTGGAGGAGTTTTCCGCCTACGGCGAGCGCGCAGGCCTGTACTACGGCAACGTCAATGGCGGCACCGCCAGCATCCTGGACTGGTTCCAGCGGCTGCTGCTCGAGGGCCAGCAGCGCTCGCGCCCGTGGACGTCGATGGCGATCATGGGCAATGGCGGCGGCGCGCAGGTCGCGATCCGCCACCGCATCAGTGGCCCGGTGATCACCAGCGCCAGCGCCTGCGCCTCCTCCGGCGTGTCGATCGGCGAGGCCGCCCGGGCGATCGCGTACGGCGACCTCGACATCGCCGTTGCCGGCGGCTCGGAAGCCGCGCTGACCTCGCCGGTGCTGGGCACCTTCGACGGCACCCGGGCGATGTCCGAACCCGATCCTGACGATCCCTCGACCACCTGCCGTCCATTCTCCAGGCAGCGCACCGGCCTGGTGCTCGGTGAAGGAGCGGCTTTCGTGATCCTGGAGAACGCCAGGCTCGCGCGCGAACGCGGGGCGCAGGTGCTGGGCTACCTCGGCGGCTATGCCTGCACCAACGACGCCCACCACATCGGCATGCCCGACTCCCGCGGGCAGGTCGCGGCGCTGCGCCGGGCGATCGCCGAGGCCGGGCTGCAGCCGGCCGACATCGCCTACGTGAACGCCCACGCCACCGCCACCCGCGGCGGCGACGAGATCGAGGCCGCGTCCATCCGCGAGGTGTTCGGCGCGGGCCCCGAGGCGGCCTTCGTTTCCTCGACCAAATCGGTGCACGGCCACCTCCTCGGCGCCGCCAGTGCGCTGGAGTTCGTGCTCACCCTGCTGGCGATGCGCATCGGCATCGCCCCGGCCAGCGCCCATATCGGCGAGCCGGATCCGGCCTGCGCGGTCAACCATGTCGGTCCGGTTCCGCGTGCGATGCCGATCCCGCACGCACTGTCCTTCTCCTGCGGTTTCGGCGGCACCAATGCCGCGCTCGTGATTTCCAGTTGTCCCAGGCAATCGCCATCCCGCCCACAAGGAGAAGTTCCATGCAGCACGTCCTGAATACCGTCAACCGCAACCACGCCCGCGTCAGCACCCAGATCCGGCAGCTTGCCGAGCGCACGCTGTGGATCAACGTCGCGCCCGATGCCAACGGCGTCCACAACTTCACCCCGGCGCTGGTGGAGGAGTTCCACGAGCTGATCGACGAGATGCGGATCCCGGCCGCGGTCGCCGGCGCGATCGGCCACCCGCCGCCGTACGCGGTGATCCAGTCCGCCCATCCGACCTACTTCAGCCAGGGCGGCGACCTGCGCTTCTTCCTGGACTGCATCAAGCGCCGCGATGTGCAGCGGCTGCGCGCGTATTCGATGCGTTGCCTGGACGCGATCGTCGCCTGGTCGACCGAGTTCAAGGGCAACATGTCCACGATCTCGCTGGTACAGGGCCGCGCCCTGGGCGGCGGCTTCGAGCTGGCGCTGGCCGCCGACCACATCATCGCCGAGGAACAGAGCAGCTTCGGCTTCCCCGAGATCATGTTCGGCCTGTTCCCCTGCAGCGGCGCGATGGGCCTGCTGTGCGAGCGCGTCGCCCCCAAGGTCGCCGAGAAGCTGATGACCAACAAGAAGGTCTACAGCGCCGCGCAGCTGCTGGACATGGGCCTGGTCGACGAGGTGGTGCCGCAGGGCGCAGGCGAGCTGGCCGTGGAGCGCTACATCCGCGAACACGCTTCGCGTCGCAAGGCGCGGATGATGGTCCGCCAGGCCGCGCGTCGCAGCGCCGGCATCGATTACGCCGAAGGCACCCGCGTGGTCGACGACTGGGTCGAGGCGGCGATGCAGCTGTCGGCCGAGGAAGTGCGCGCGATGGAGATGCTGATCCTGATGCAGGTCGGCGAGCAGCAGGCCGGCGCGGCGCCGATGGCCGCTCCGGTACCGGCGGCGCGCGTCGCCTGAGTCCCGGCGCCCCCCGGCGCCTGTTCCTTCCACGTTCCTCCCCCCCGGGCCACGGCGATCGCGCCGTGGCGCCGGTCAGTGATTGACCGCGGACTCCGTGGCGAGCGCCAGGCGCAGGTCGTCCAGCGACTGGCAGCTCTTGGCCACGCACACATCCAGGTCCTCGTGCCAGCGCGCGGCGCTGCCGGTCAGCGTGTCGTGGGTCATGGTCATCATGCGGTCGGCCAGATGCGCCAGGCGCACCGCACCCAGGCTCAACGCCACGCCCTTCATCGCATGCGCCTGCTTGTGCAGGCCGGGCAGGTCGCTGCCGTCGATGGCCTCGGCCATGGCCTGGTGCAGGCCGTGGATGTCGGCGATGCCGTCGGCCACCACCGCGTGCAGGAACTCGGGGTTGTCCTTGATCTCGCGCAGTTCCTCGATCGCGGTGGGGTCGAGGTACTCGACCGGCACGCCGCTGAGCGGGATCGGCCCGGCCTGCCGCGGCCGGACCGGCTCGGGCACCGGCCGCGCCTCGTCCGGAAACACGCTGGCGATGGCGGCGCGGATCTTCTCGAAGGTGAGCGGCTTGTAGATCACACCGTTGGCGCCGAGGTCCTCGAGCAGGCGCGTGGTCATCGCCGTGGTGTCGGCGGTGATGAAGAAGGTCGGCGCCAGCTGCACCCGGCTGTAGGCGTAGGTCTGGTAGACGACTGCGCCGTTGACGTCGTCCATGTTGTAGTCCAGGAAGATGACGTCGTAGGTATTGGCGCTGAGCATGAGGATGGCTTCGTGCCCGCTCTCCACCGCCGTCACCTGGTGCCCGTCCTTGAGCAGCATCTCGCGCAGCAGCGACAGGTTGGTGGCGTTGTCGTCGGCCACCAGCACGCGCTTGCCCGCGACGGCCGAGGGCACCGACTCTGCCAGGGCCGTCTCCGCGGCCGGGCTGGCGTCGACCGGCAGCAGCAGCTCGAAGAAGAAGGTGCTGCCGCGTCCCGGCGCACTGTCGACCTGCAGGCGGCCGCCCATGCGCCGCACCAGCTCGCTGGCGATCGAGATGCCGAGGCCGGTGCCGCCGTAGCGGCGCGCTGGGCCGCTTTCGACCTGGAAGAACGGCTGGAAGATCTTCTCGTGGTAGGCCGGGTCGATGCCGATGCCGGTGTCGCTGACGGCAAAGCGGATGCGATAGCCGGCGTCCGTGGTCTCGAGCAGGCTGATTTCGACCTTGACCGATCCCTGCTCGGTGAACTTGACCGCATTGCCGGCCAGGTTGGTCAGGATCGACACCAGCTCCTGGTGGCGCCCGACCACCGGCAGCTTGATCCGCTCGTCGAAATCCAGCTCCACCGCGAGCGGCTTGGCGCCGACGATCGACCGGACCGAGCCGATCACCTGGGTGGCGGTGAAGGCCAGGCTGAAAGTCTCCGGAGCGAGGCTGCTGTCGCCGCCGTGCACCGCGATCTTGGACAGGTCCAGGAGCTGCTTGATCTCCGAGTCCAGGGTGGTGGCCAGGCGCTGGATCGACCGGGCGCGGTTGACCGTGCCGGCATCGACGGCCTCCACCTCCAGCAGCTGCGCGTCGGCGACGATGCCGGTGAGCGGCGTGCGCAGCTCGTGGCTGACCTTGGCCAGCAGCTGCGACTTGGCGCGGCTGTCGAACTCGGCCGCTTCGCGCGCCGCATTGATGCGCCGGACGAGGCTGGCCGCGTACAGCGGAACCACCACCAGCAGCAGCGCGTGCGAGGTGGCGAACAGCAGGTGCTCCTGCCACAACGGCGAAAACAACACCACGATGCCGAAGCCCACCAGCGCGAACGCCTGGCAGATGTGCATCGCCATGGTGCCCACGCGGAACCCGAAGCCGAGCGTGGTGAACAGGTAGAAGGCCACGAACACCATCGACGAGCCGCCGGCGAAGTACATCCACGCCGAGAGGATCAGCGGATCGATCACCGCCGTGATCACCACCAAGTCGCGGTTGCCCAGCCACTGCGGACGCGCCGACAGCCAGCGCGCCAGCGCCGCATAGCCGACGTAGCCGCAAAGCATGCAGGCCAGCACGAGATCGGCGGTGCCGGTGCCGGGCGAACCGAACCAGTGCACGCACGCGATCGTGACGGCCACCAGCACGCCGAACCTCAGCCGGAAGTTCGCCTGTGCGATGACGTTCCTGTTCGCCTCGTGACTGCCGGCCGCGTCCATTACAATGCCCTCAACGTCCGATTGCTGTCGTTCGTTCCGCCGACGGGGTCCATGGCTTCCGGCACGCAGGAACCGGGCCAGCGAGGACATGACAGGTGTCCCCGCATGGAAAACTCCGCCATTCTGCGTCGTTTGACCGAAATGCTTCAAGAACGGGTCGGTGAGACGGCCGTCCCGATTACGGCACAGACGCGGCTCAGGGAGCTGGGCATCGATTCCATCATCCAGGTGGACATCATGCTGGATCTCGAAAGTGAGCTGGACTTCACATTCAAGAGCATGTCCCTGCCCAAGGATCCCACGGTCGAGCAGATCGTGGCCCTGATCCAGGACGCGATGTCGGGCAGCCAGCGGACCTGAATCCGCTGCGCGGCGGCCTCGGGAGGGCGGCTGGCTCCGCGGCGCCTGTGCAGGCTTCAGATCGGGCGAGGAGCCGCGCGCTGCGCGGGTCCTGCGTTGGCCTCGTCCCGTCCGTCCCGCCACGGCATGCACCCGGGACGGCGCGCCATGCCTGCTCCGCGCATGACGGCTTGTCGCCGGGAGCGGATGCTCAGTCGGCGTTGTTCTCGTGCGGGCGGCTGCCGTAGCGCGCGTCCATCTCCATCCGCTCGGCGTGCAGGGCGGCATGCGCCTCGCGATCCAGTCCCGCCTTCAGCGAGGCCTTGAGCCCGTTCAGCCACGGGATGCGGTGCAGATCGGGGAGTGCGCGCACCTGCATGCGCAGCCGGTAGCGGCCGTCGGCCCCGAGCGCGAGGTAGGCATCGGCTGTCGGCACCGGAGGCACCTCGGTGGCCGCATTGAAGAAAAAGTCGACGCCGCGGGCGATGGCGGCGGGGATCACGCTGCCGTGGTCCTCCCCCGCGATCTGCCTGAAGTCCACGACGATGCCGGGCGCCTGCGCGAGTGCGCGGGCCGCGGCGGCCGCGCGCGTCGACTGCCCGCGCCACTCCAGGTCGCGCGCGGCGCTGGCCGCGCGCTCGGGATCCAGCGCCCATTCGCCCGGACGCGGCTGCTGTTCGAACTCGCCGGCGGTGAGCTGCACGCGCACCGGGGCGGCGTCGGCAGTGCGCGCCTGCGCGAACCGATCGATCCGCGCGCTGAGGTCGTGCTGGCCGAACCAGAACGAACTGCTCATGCCGATCCAGGTCTGGAAGGCCTCGGGGCGGCGGGTCAGCGCACCGATCGTGAACAGTCCGCCATAGGAATGCCCCATCAGGCCCTGGCGGCCCGGGTCGATGGAAAACTCGCGGGCGATGCGCGGGCGCAGCTCGTCGAGGATGAAATCGAGGAAGGCATCGGCGCCGCCGGTGGCATGCCGCGCGCGCGGTTCGGGCACGGCGGGGGTCAGGTCGAGCGTGCGTGCGGCAGGGATGTCGACACCCTCCGGATAGCCGATGCCGACCACGAGGGCGCGCAGGTCGCGCTCGGACTCGCGTCGTCGCGCGTAGGCGCGCACAGCCTCGGCGGTGGTGAGGAACATCGCGTTGCCGTCGAGCACGTACAGCGTGGCGAAACCGCCCGCCGGTGGCGCCCCTTCGGGCACGGCGACGAAGATCTCGTAGTCGCGCCCGTTCGCCGCGCGCATGGTCCACTGCCGCGACTGCGGCAGCCGGACTTCGGCGCTGGCGGCGCCCGCGGGCGCGGCCCGGACCGGTGTGGACACGGTGGAAACGAGCGCGCCGCCGAGCAATACGGCGGCGGCGAGGGAATGCCAGGATCGGATCATGCGGACCTCTCGCGGCGGGGCGCCGTGGCGCCCCGCCTGCGCGTTGCTTACCAGCGTTTGTCGAAGGACAGTACCAGCGTGCGGCCGAGCACGGTCGCGTTCGCCGGGTCGTAGGGATCGGCCAGGACATCGTTGGCCGCGGTGCCGCCGTCGATGAAGGGCGGATCGCCGTCGGTGAAATTGAGCGCGGTGAAGTTCACCCGCGCCCCGTCGAACAGGCCGCCGCGGGCGGACAGGTCGTAACCGAGCTGGAAGTCGAACGTCTTCCAGGCCTTGATCCTGACCGGGCTGGTGATCGCCACCGGTGCGCCGGCCGCGTTCGGCCGCAGGCAGCCGGAGGCGCACTCGTACTCGTCGACGTAGTTCATCGTCAGCGCGGCGTCCAGATCGCCATAGCGCCAGCGCAGGCCCTGCATGGACCGCAGCGGCACCGGGTTGCCGACTGCGCTGTACTTGCCCAGCTGGTCGACATAGCCCGAGCCCGGCGTGGCCTCGACCTCGTACGAGCGCAGCCAGGTGCCGCGGGTGAACAGTTCGACCGAGCCGCCGTAGCTGGTGTCGAAGCCGTAGCTGAGGTTGAAGTCCACGCCGTCCATCTTCAGCGAGGCCAGGTTGAGCTGGGTGGCGTTGACGATCATCGCCACGTCGGCCGCGCTCTGTACCGGGCCGGCGCCGAGCTGGCCGAGGTAGCGCGGGTCGTTGCTCATGATGTCCTGCACGCGCGCCGCGCCGGGGTTGATCTCCAGGCTGTCGATGTACGGCGTGCTGCCGGTGGCGAACAGTTCGGCCAGGATGCCGCCGAGCTGGCCGGCCTGGATGCGCACGATGCGGTCGTCGATCCCGAGGTTGAAGTAGCTGGCGCCCAGGTGCAGGCCCGGCGCCCATTCCGGCTTCCAGTCGAAGCCCAGGGTCCAGGTGGTCGCTTCTTCCGGACGCAGCGTGGGGCCTGCGCCGCCGGACACCACGATCGCGCTGAAGGTGCAGTTGCCAGGGCCGCCCGGCGTGCCGGTCACGCCGTTGAGCGGCACCAGGGTGGTGGAGCAGGGCGCGGTGTACAGGTCGGCACGCAGGAACGCGCCGTTTCCGCCGGTGATCGGCTGCACGCCGTTGTAGGCGTAGCGCATCGGCGGCGCGTGGAACGAGGTGCCCCAGCTACCGCGCAGGGTCAGGTCGTCGGTGGGCTTGAAGTCGATGCCGACCTTGGGATTGAAGGTCGAGAAGTCGCCCAGGCCACGACCCCGCTCGTAGCGGCCCGCCAGCGAGATGTCGAGCTTCCTGGCGAAGCGCGACGCGTTGTCCCTGCCGATCAGGGGGAAGGCGAGTTCGGCGAACAGCGCGCCGACATCGCGTTCGGTCGTGCCGAACGCCTCGTGCCGATCGGAGGTGCCGCGCCAGTTGAAGTCGAGCGCGCCGCCGATGTTCTCGCGGCGGTAGTCGATGCCGGCCGCGAGCTTGGCCATGCCCCCGCCCATCGCGAACAGGTCGCCGTCGACCTTGAAGCTGGCCTGTGCCAGCCAGGAATTAAAGCGCAGGTCCTCGTAGCCGATCAGCTGCGACAGCACCTGGTCCGACAGGGGGTCGGTGGTCCACGGGTTGAACGCCGCGTAGCCCAGCCCGGCGCAGTACGCCTGCGCGGCGGCGGAGAAGTTGGGGGTGAGCCCCTGGCTGCACTGGATCGAAGTCGGCGCCTGGGCCTGGCCACCGGCGGGGGTGGGCAGGTAGTCGTAGATGTTGGCGTTGCGCTGCACGTCGGAGTTGCGGCGCTGCTCCTCGCGGCTGTAGGACAGGTTGGCCTCGCCGCGCCAGTTGCCGCCGAGTTCGAAGACCGCGCCAAGGTTGGCGAACAGGCTGTCGGCCTCGACATCGCGACCCAGCGGACGGTCGTCGATCAGCACGCCGTAGTTGTTGGCCACGCCCGGGATGAAATACGGATTGCCCGGCCCCAGCGTGCCGTACAGCGCCTGGTAGCCCTGGTTGTAGCGGCCGCGGCGCTGCGAATAGCGCAGGTCGCCGTACAGTTCGGTGCCGTTGTCGAGGCCGTGCTCGAAGCCGAAGAAGGCGCTGTGGCGCTCCATCTCCGGCAGGATGTCGACCATGTCCCACGGGTCGTAGGTATTGCCGACCCCGTCGGTCACCCGGATCACGTCGCCAGCGCCCAGGCCGGCGCCGGCACCGCCGGGCACGCGGCCGCTGACCACGCCGTTGCCCGACGCGGTGCCCGCGAACAGGTTGGCCGCCGCGCCTGCGCGCGCGGTCCTGCGCTGCCAGTTGATCCCGCCGCGGTCGCTGAAGTCGCCGCCGTTGTAGATGTCGCGATCGTTGGCCAGGACGTTTTCCTGGCGGTTGTACTCGTAGCCCACGATCAGGCCGCCCGCATCCCACTGCGTGCCCCAGGTCTGGCCGATCTGGACCTGCTCGCCGCCGCCCTGGCTGGTGCTGCCCAGGCGCAGGCTGGTGTGCGCGCCATCGTCGCTGCGCTTGAGGATGATGTTGACCACGCCACCGACCGCGTCGGAACCGTACACGGCCGATGCGCCGTCGAGCAGGATTTCCATGTGCGACACGGCGTTGGTCGGGATCGACGAGATGTCGACGAAGTCGCCGTATTGGCCCGACGCGGCCGCGCGCCGACCGTTGACCAGCACCAGGGTGGACAGCGCGCCGAGACCGCGCAGGTTCACGCCCTGGCCGCCGGTCATGTTGGAACCGGCGACGCTGGAGTCCTGGCCGCCCTGGACGTTGTCGCTCATGCCCACGCCGCCGGCGAAGTTGGCGGGCAGCTCGCGCAGGAAGTCGCCGATGGTGGCCTTGCCGCTCTGCTCGAGCTGCTCGCGGCTGATCACCGCCACCGCGTTGCCCGCCGGGGTGGCGCCGCGGATGTTGGTTCCGGTGACGATGATCTTGTCCAGCGACTGGACTTCGTCCTGGCCAGCGGGTGCCTGTGCATGCAGTGCGCCCGAGATCCCCAGTGCCAGCAGGCTGACGGTGCAGCCCACGCGGCCTGTCTTGTTCAGTTTCATCAGCGGGTCCTCCCCCGACTCTAGTTGATCGATGACTGGCGTCCGGCCCGCTTCCTTTCACCCGCGCCTGGAGCGCGCTCCCGCCATGCCTGGCCGGACTGTCCTCACGTCGCGATCACAACACCCCTCGCGGTCTGCTGTCAACGAATTACGATATTTCTAGGTGAAATTCAGCAACTGGAAGAGGAAATCAACAAGTTATGCTGGTCATATTCGATATTAGCGCGCATGTCCGGCCGCGGCCGCAGACGAGCGGCCGTTGATTTCCGAAATTGTGGCGGCCATGCTGCCGCCATGACCGACAAGACCCCCGCGCCCTCCGCGCGTACCCTCGCGCGCAGGGCCTACCACCGCCTCCGCCGGGACATCGTGGCGGGGCAGCTCCAGCCCGGCAGCAAGCTCAAGCTCGAGACCCTGGTCCAGCGCTATGGCATCGGGATGTCGCCGCTGCGCGAGGCGCTCGCCCGGCTGGCCGGCGACCAGCTGGTCAAGACCGAGGACCAGCGCGGCTTCTGGGTGGCGCCGCTGTCGCTCGAGGAGCTCGACGACATCTCGCGCGTACGGACGCTGATCGAGACCGAGGCGCTGCGCCTGTCGATCGAACACGGCGACGACGCCTGGGAGCGCGAGGTCCGCGACGCCTTCGACGCGCTGACCCGGGTCGAGGCCGAGCTGTCGGCCCTGCCGCAGCCGGTGCCGCAGGACACCATGGATCTGTGGGAGGAGCGCAACCAGGCCTTCCATACCGCCCTGGTGGCGGCCTGCCGTTCGCCCTGGTTGGTGCGGTTGCAGGAACTGCTCTACCAGCAGTCCGAGCGCTATCGCCGCGTGTCGCTCAACTATTCGCAGGGCCGCAGGTTCGTGCACGATGAGCATGTGGCCATCTTCGAGGCCGCGGTGGCGCGCAACGCGCTGCGCGCCTGCCGTCTCACCGAGGATCATCTGATGCGCACCTACGACGCGGTGCGCGGGGCGCTGGCGCGGATGCAGGCGGAGTCGGCGGCGGCCTGACGCCGATACCGCAGGCGCCGGCACGACGGACGCCGTAGCCGTCGCGCAGGCGGCAGGCCAGCGCCCGATTCCTCAGCCGCGCTGGCAGATGCGCGGACGCGTCTTCAGCAGCTCGCGCGTGCGCTCGAAGCCGGCCACGGCCCTGGGATCGAAATCCTTTACGCCTTCGGAGACATAGAGGCCCACGATCAGGTGGCCGTCCTTGCCGTAGAAGCCGAGGATGCGGGTGAACTTGCCGGCTTGCTTCGTGGGCAGCTGCAGCGCCCAGATCTGGTCGACTTCCTGCGGGGTGATGTGGCCGTGCACGCCGGCGCCGTCGTCGGCGTACATGTCGTACCAGATCGGCGACGTGCTGGCCTGGGTCTGCGGCACCGTGCTCGGGAAGTTCCAGGCGTGCATGCCGCCGGAGGTGAACACCAGGCCGATCCGCGTGTCCTTGCCCCAGCTGTCCACGGATTTCCAGACTTGGTCGAAGAACACGCGGTCCGACCGGACGCCATACGCCTCCTCGGCCTTCAGCCCGCTGACCACGCGCGATTCCTGCACGCGGAACAGGCGGCTGACCGGCGGCGGCGGCGCGCCGGGGCGGACGTTGGCGTAATAGTCCTGGACCACGCGCGCGTCGTCGGCGCTGGCGCAGGTGTCGGCGGCACGGGCGTTGGCGACGGCACCGGCTGCGAACAGGAGTGGCAGGCACAGGGAAAGGGTGGTTGTCTTCATGTCTTGCGCTTGCGTTGGAGAAGGAGGAAAACGTCGCCGCCGCATGCGGCCGGGCCGACGCGGGACGTGCGCGACGGGCTTGCCGCGTGGTGGCCGGATCAGGCTTCGGGATCGCCGTGCACGAGGAAATCCCACATGCGCTCGAGCAGCCGTCCGTTCCAGGTGGCGCGCGCGGCGGACTGCGCCGCGGTGAAACGCACGGGCGCGAGTCCGGTCGCCAGGCAGTCGAGTTCGACCCGCGCCGCGTCCTCGAGGTACCAGGCCAGTACCGTTGCCATCTGCGGGCAATCGCCGGCCAGGACCGCGCCGTTGCCGCGCATCACGATCGCGCGCGCATCGCCCAGCGCTGCGGCCAGCTCGACCGCGCGCGCATCGTCGCGCACCAGCATCGGGTCTTCCCACAGCGGCGGCGCGGGATGGAAGTAGCTGCCGAAGCCATGGCAGGCCTCCGGCGTGCGGCCGAGCGCGCTCAGGCTCATGGTCCTGGGCGGTTGCACCCGGACGATGCCGCCCACGTCGGCGCGCGCGCGATAGATCTCGCGATGGATGCGCACTTCCGGCAGCACGCCTTCGGGCAGGGGCCCGTCGAGGGGCACCACGGTGCCGCTGTCCTCGGGCAAGACCAGCCCCAGCGGCTTCGCTGTCCCCACCAGGAAGCGGTGTGCGTCCAGGCGCAGGCTGACGTGACCATAGGCGTGAGCCAGGCCGTGCCTTCCGAGCGCCCGCGCCGCGACGCGCAGCAGGCGCTGCTGCTCCTGCGTGGGGCTCATGCCTTGAACTCGCGGATGTCGGGTCTGGCGCCCCATTTGCAGAAGCCCCGCGGCGCGGCTTCGAACTGGCGGCTGCGCCAGGCGGCCTCGTCGTCGATCTCGCACACCCCCGACGAATACTCGTACACCATGCCGTCGGGCCCTTCGAAATAGAGGAACCTTGCCGACGAGGTCGGGTGCTTGCCGGGCCCGAACACCACCGGCACCTTGTGCGCCAGGATGTGGTGGTAGGCGCGCTGGATGTCGTCGGTGCTGGCCATCTGGTGGTTGATGTGCTGGATGCCCTTGCGGTCGGTCGGGAACAGCGCCAGCGTGTGGTGGATCCTGCCGATCCGCAGCAGCGGCGCGTCGCCGATGTGGTCGCTGGCCTTCGCGTTGCACACGCGCGTCCAGAACGCCTCGTCGCGGGCGGCGTCGGTGGTGCACAGGCCGATGTGGCTGAAGCCGGTGATGCCGGCGTCGCGCGTGCCGTGGAAGCGGCGGCCGCTCATCTCCGGCCGCCACGCCAGCTCGATGCGGTTGCCGGTCGGGTCGTGGAAGGCGATGAAATCGCGCACCTTGCGCTGGTCGCTCTGCGCGCGCGTGCCGGCGTGCACCGGATGCCCCAGTCGCTCGAGCTCGGCGCCCGCGGCATCGAGTTCGTCGCGGCTGCCGACCTCGAAGGCCACGGCCTGCTCGGTCGGGTCG
Organism: Luteimonas campi; assembly: GCF_051162505.1. Taxonomy (NCBI): domain Bacteria; kingdom Pseudomonadati; phylum Pseudomonadota; class Gammaproteobacteria; order Lysobacterales; family Lysobacteraceae; genus Luteimonas; species Luteimonas campi. Next base: position 10,196 of record NZ_JBNWEM010000006.1, on the reverse strand, counting down.
CCCTCGAAGTAGCAGAGCGTGTGCGCACGCGCATCGGAGCGGAAGTACACCGCGCCGGCGCTGCGCTCGGCGATCTCCAGCCCGAGGATGTCGGTGGCGTAGCGCGTCGCGCCCTCGAGGTCGCGCGTGCCCAGGCGCACGTAGCTGATGTCGCGCAGTTCGATCACGGCCCGACCTCGCGCAGGTGCGGGCGGCCGCGCACCTGGGTCGCGGCACCGTACTCGGCGATCGTGCACGCGCTGCCCCAGGCGCAGTGCGAGGCCTGCTCGGCGGCGAACTGGCGCGGACGCTCGCCCTCCGCAGGCGTGCGTCCTTCGGCGACGAGGCCGAAGTAGACCTCGTCCGGCCCGTCGAAGGTCAGGAACGCCTGTTCCGATGCGGGGCGACGCCCGGGGCCGTGCGCCGGCACTTCGCCGGCGTCGCGCAGCCGGTACCAGGCCTGCATCAGCTCGTCGAGGTCGTCCAGCGCGAACTCCACCGACAGCACGCCGGTGGCGCTCGATGGATGCAGGGCCAGGCGGTGGTGGGCCGCGTCGAAGCCGAGGTAGGACGCGTCGCCGACCCAGTCGGCCACGCGCATGCCCAGTGCGCCGCCCAGCACCGCCTCGTCCTCCGCGATGCGGGTGGAGCGCAGGGCGACAGCGGCCAGTCCGGCCAGCCCGATCTCGCGGCTGGGGAAGAAGCGCCAGCCCTTGTCCAGCGGACGCACCACCAGTTCGATGTCGACGCCCCCCGGCAGGGTGAAGGCCAGCAGCGCCCTGGCGAGCCGCCGCGCGGCCAGGGCGTCGTCGCGCCGCGCCACGATGCCCAGCCCGGCCAGGCGCTCGGCGGCGAGTTCGAGCGCGTCGATGTCGGCGACCTGCAGCCCGACCGCCTGGCGGCGCTCGGCGGAGAAGGCCAGGGTGAACGCCCGATGGTCGCTGCGCAGCAGCCACTGCCCGCTTTCCGTGCCGGCCAGGCGCATGCCCAGGCGTTCCTCGGCGAAACCTGCGGCCGCTTCCGGGTCGCGACTGCCGAGGTGGACGTAGCGCAGCTGCTGGACGAGGCAACGATCGGTGGCGAGGCTCATGCGGTTCGGCCCTGGGTGATGGGGCGCGTCCGTGCGCGGGAATGCGGCAGGCGTGGGTGGCGGAACTCAGCCCAGGCGTCGGCGGACGATGTTGGAGAACACCGCGGCCGCGATCGGCAGCAGCTGGTCGTCGAAACGGAAGGTGGGGTGGTGGCACATGGCGCTGTCCATGCCCAGGAAGAGATAGGCGCCGGGCCAGCGCTCGAGCATGTAGGAGAAGTCGTCGGAGAACGGGTAGGCGCGCATGTCGGTGCGCACCTTGTCCTGCCCCAGCACCTCGGCCAGCGCTTCGGCCGCGAGCGCGGCCTGCTCCGGCGCATTGACGCAGGGCGGGCACGAGTGCGGGATCTCGAGCCGGATGCTGCAGCCGGAGATCTGCGCATGGCCTTCGCAGAGGGCGCGCAGGCGGCGCAGCAGCTCGTCGTGCACCTCGGCCGACAGCGCGCGGATGGTGCCGCTGAGCGCCGCGCTCGAGGGGATGATGTTGTGGGTGGTGCCGGCCTGCAGGCTGCCGACGTTGATCAGCGCGGCCTCCATCGGGTCGATGTGGCGGCCGACGATGGCGCCGATGTCCACTGCCAGCCGCGCGGCGACCTGCAGCGGATCGGTGGCCTTGTGCGGCGCCGCAGCGTGGCCGCCGACGCCCTCGATGGCGATCTCGAACACCGCCAGCGACTGCAGCGTGGCGCCGGTGCGTACGCTGGCCTCGCCGGTCCTGAGCATTGGCATGTTGTGGAAAGCGTAGACCTCGTCGCAGGGGAAGCGCTCGAGCAGTCCGTCCTCGATCATCCGGATCGCACCGCGCCCGCCTTCCTCGGCCGGCTGGAAGATCAGCACGACGCGACCGCTCGCCGGCGGGTGCGCCGCCAGATGCTTGGCGGTGCCGAGCAGGGCCGAGGTATGGCCGTCGTGGCCGCAGGTATGGGCCACGCCGGGACGCTGCGATCGGTATTCGAGCTCGTTCTGCTCGTCCATCGGCAGCGCGTCCATGTCCGCGCGCAGGCCGATCGACGGGCCAGGCTTGCCGCTGTCGATCACCGCCACCAGGCCGGTGCCGCCCAGGCCCCGATGCACCTCCAGCCCCAGCCCCGACAGCACCTCGGCGACCAGGGCCGAGGTGCGCTCCTCCTCGAAGCCGAGTTCAGGCCAGGCGTGGATGCGGTGGCGCCATCCGGCCATTTCCTGTGAGAGCTCGAGGACCGGGGCGGGGATCTGGGGCATGGCGCGTGGCTCGCAACGGGTCGGAAGAGGGTGGGATGGAAGCAGCGGCCTATGCAAATGTCAACATAATTTCGATATTAGGACGCGAACGATTCGCGATTCCCGAGGCTATCCGGCTGGATGTTTGACTAATTTCGAATTTTTCTTTCCAATTGGCCGACTATCCCCTGCCGGTGCGCAACCCGCGCGGCCCTCCCGGCCGCCGGCCTGCACGGACGCCACCCTGCCAGACAGCCCTCCATGACCCAGACCCATTCGCCCGCCGCGCCCGCCGTGATCCGACATTTCATCGATGGCCAGTACGTCGAGTCGACCCGACAGCCCTTCCCCTGCCACAACCCGGCCACGGGGGCGGTGGCGGCCCTGGTGCACGAAGCCGACGTCGAGACCGTCGATCTGGCCGTGCAGGCGGCGCGCAGGGCCCTGAAGGGACCCTGGTCGCGGTTCACCGATGCCGAGCGCGCGGCAGCGCTGCGCCGTGTCGCCCAGGGCGTGCGCGACCGTTTCGACGAATTCCTCGCCGCCGAGATGCGCGACACCGGCAAGCCCTACGAACTGGCCAGCCATCTCGACATTCCCCGCGGCGGCGCCAACTTCGAGGTCTTCGCCGACCAGATCGCGGCCGGCGCCACCGAGGCGTTCCGCAGCCCCACGCCGGACGGCCGCGGTGCGCTCAACTACGGCCTGCGCACGCCGCGCGGGGTGATCGCGGTGATCTGCCCCTGGAACCTGCCGCTGCTGCTGATGACCTGGAAGGTCGCGCCGGCGCTGGCCTTCGGCAATACCGTGGTGGTGAAGCCATCCGAGGACACACCTTCCACCACCGCCCTGCTGGGCGAGGTGATGCGCGACGCGGGTGTGCCCGATGGCGTGTTCAACGTGGTCCACGGCTTCGGGCCGGACAGCGCCGGCCAGTACCTTACCGAGCATCCGCAGGTCGATGCGATCACCTTCACCGGCGAGACCCGCACCGGCGAGGCGATCATGAAGGCGGCCGCCAAGGGCGTGCGCCCGGTCTCGTTCGAACTCGGCGGCAAGAACGCCGGGATCGTGTTCGCCGACTGCGACCTGGATGCCGCCGTTGCCGGCATCACCCGCTCGGCCTTCCTCAACAGCGGCCAGGTCTGCCTCGGCACCGAGCGCGTCTACGTGGAGCGGCCGATCTTCGACGAGTTCGTGGCGCGGCTGAAGGTCGCGGCCGAGGCGCTGCGTCCCGGCGATCCGGACGACCACGCCACCAGCTTCGGTCCGCTGATCAGCGCCAGGCATCGTGCCAAGGTGCTGTCCTACTACCAGCGCGCGCGCGAAGAGGGCGCCACCGTCGTCACCGGAGGCGGCGTGCCCGAGCTGCCGGCGCCGCTGTCCGGCGGCTACTGGGTGCAGCCCACGATCTGGACCGGGCTATCGGAAGACTCGCCGGTGATCGGCGAAGAGATCTTCGGGCCCTGCTGCCACATCGCCCCGTTCGACCACGAGGACGAGGCGATCGAGCGCGCCAACGCCAGTCCCTATGGCCTGGCCACCACGATCTGGACCGGCAACGTCACCCGCGCCCATCGCGTGGCCGCGGCGATCGAGGTCGGCATCGCCTGGGTGAACTGCTGGTTCCTGCGCGACCTGCGGACCGCCTTCGGCGGCGCCAAGCAGTCGGGTATCGGCCGCGAGGGCGGCGTGCATGGTCTGGAGTTCTACACGGAGCTGCGAAATGTCTGCATCAAGCTTTGAGGCGCTGCTGGCGTCGGACGGGGTGCGCCAGTCGGCGCGCCTGCTCGGCGAGGCCGCGTACAGCGGCGTGTCCTGCGATCCGGTCAAGCCGCTGCTGGAGGGCGCGGGCATCGGGGCGGCCTACGCCGTGCAGCATCTGCTCACCGAACAGGCACTGTCCGCGGGCCGCCGCATCGTCGGCCGCAAGATCGGCCTGACCTCCGCGGCCGTGCAGAAGCAACTGGGCGTCGACCAGCCCGACTTCGGCGTGCTGTTCGACGACATGGAGTTCGGCGATGGCCAGGAAGTACCGCTGTCGCGGCTGATCCAGCCCAAGGTCGAGGCCGAGATCGCCTTCGTGTTCGATCGCGACCTCGCATCCGAGCGTCCCACGCTGGGCCAGGTGCTGGGCGCGATCGGCTATGCGCTGCCGGCGATCGAGGTCGTCGACAGCCGCGTGCGCGATTGGAAGATCAGCATCCTCGACACCATCGCCGACAACGCCTCGTCAGGGGTCTACGTGCTCGGCGGTTCGCCGAGGAAGATCGACGCCTTCGACCTGGCCCTGTGCGGCATGTCGCTGGAGCTGCGCGGCGAGCCGGTCTCGGTCGGTTGCGGCGCGGCCTGCCTGGGCAATCCGCTCAACGCGGTGACGTGGCTGGCGCGCACGGTGGCGCGCATGGGTCGGCCGTTGCGCGCCGGCGACGTGGTGCTGTCCGGCGCGCTCGGGCCGATGGTGCCGGTGCAGGCCGGCGAGGTGTTCGAAGCCCGCATCTCCGGCCTCGGCCGGGTGTCGGCCGTGTTCTCGCAAGACGCAGGCGCGAAGGAGTAGGGGGGATGGAGAGGCTTAAAGTCGCGATCATCGGCTCGGGCAACATCGGCACCGACCTGATGATCAAGCTGCTGCGCCGAGACGGCCGCCTGGAGATGGCGGCGATGGTCGGCGTGGATCCGGACTCCGACGGGCTGGCGCGCGCCCGTCGCATGGGCGTGGCCACCACGCACGAAGGCCTCGACGGGCTGCGCGCGATGCCGGGGTACGCCGACATCGGCATCGTCTTCGACGCCACGTCGGCCGGCGCGCACCTGCGCCACGCCGAAGTGCTGCGGGCCGACGGCAAGCGCGTCATCGACCTGACGCCGGCCGCCGTCGGCCCCTACGCCGTGCCCGCGGTCAACCTCGACGAGCACATCGACGCGCCCAACCTCAACATGGTCACCTGCGGGGGCCAGGCCACGATCCCGGTCGTGGCCGCCGTGGCGGGCGTGGCGCCGGTGCGCTATGCCGAGATCGTCGCGTCGATCGCCTCGAAGTCGGCCGGCCCCGGCACGCGCGCCAACATCGACGAATTCACCGAAACCACTTCGCGCGCGATCGAGACGGTGGGCCGCGCGGCCCGCGGCAAGGCGATCATCGTGCTCAACCCGGCGGAGCCGCCGCTGATCATGCGCGACACCGTCTATTGCCTGACCGAAGGCGGCGACGAGGGCGCGATCCGCGCCTCGGTCGAGGCCATGGTCGGGCGCGTGAACCGATACGTGCCGGGCTACCGGCTCAAGCAGGCGGTGCAGTTCGAGCGCCTCGATGGCGCGGCCTGTGCCGCCATCCTGCGCCAGCCGGACGCCGCGCCCGGGCTGAAAGTCAGCGTATTCCTCGAAGTCGAGGGCGCCGGCCACTACCTGCCGGCCTACGCCGGCAACCTCGACATCATGACCTCGGCCGCACTGGCCGCAGCCGAACGCATGGCCGAACGGGCCGCTCAGAAGGAGGTGGCGTGATGAACACCGCCGCGACCGACAGGCTCTACATCCAGGACGTCACCCTGCGCGATGGCATGCACGCCATCCGCCACCAGTACGGTCTCGATCACGTGCGCGCGATCGCCCGCGCGCTCGACGCGGCCGGCGTGGCCGCGATCGAGGTCGCGCATGGCGACGGCCTGGCCGGCTCCAGCTTCAACTACGGCTTCGGCCGCCACGACGATCTGGAATGGATCGAGGCGGTGCGCGAGAGCGTGAGCCAGGCGCGGCTGACCACGCTGCTGCTGCCGGGCATCGGCACGGTGCACGACCTGCGCCAGGCGGTGTCGGCGGGCGTGCGTTCGGTGCGCGTGGCCACGCACTGCACCGAGGCCGACGTGGCGCGCCAGCACATCGAGGAAGCGCGACGGCTCGACATCGACGTCGCCGGCTTCCTGATGATGAGCCACATGATCGATGCGGTCGCGCTCGCCGAACAGGCCAAGAAGATGGAAAGCTACGGCGCCTGCTGCGTCTACGTGACCGACTCGGGCGGCGCGCTGACCATGGACGGCGCCCGCGAGCGCGTGCGCGCGCTGCGCGAGGCGCTGCGTCCGGAGACGCAGATCGGCATCCACGCCCACCACAACCTGTCGCTGGGCGTGGCTAACAGCATCGTGGCGGTCGAGCATGGCGTGACCCGGGTCGACGCCTCGCTGGCCGGCATGGGCGCGGGCGCCGGCAATGCGCCGCTGGAGGTGTTCATCGCGGCCGCGGACCGGATGGGCTGGGACCATGGCTGCGATCTCTACCGGCTGATGGACGCGGCCGACGACCTGGTGCGTCCGCTGCAGGACCGGCCGGTGCGGGTCGACCGCGAGACCCTGAGCTTGGGTTACGCGGGCGTGTACTCGAGCTTCCTGCGGCACGCGGAAAAGGCCGCCGCCGATTACGGGCTCGACGTACGCTCGATCCTGGTCGAACTGGGCGAGCGGCGCATGGTCGGCGGACAGGAGGACATGATCGTCGATGTCGCGCTCGACCTGGTCCAGCAACGCAACAACAAGGTGGATGCCGCATGAGTACCGCTCCCGATATCGACGCCCTCGCGGTCCGTCTCGACGCTGCCGCGTTCAACGCGGTGGCCACGCCGCAGCTCGAACAGCCGATCACGCTCGACCAGGCCTATGCCGTGCAGCGCGCCAGCATCGACCGCAGGCTCGCGCGCGGCGAGCAGCGGCTCGGCATCAAGATGGGGTTCACCAGCCGCGCGAAGATGGTGCAGATGGGCGTGTCCGACATGATCTGGGGCCGCCTGACATCGGCCATGCAGGTCGAGGATGGCGGCAGCGTCGCGCTCGGCCACTACGTGCATCCGCGGGTCGAGCCGGAGGTGGCGTTCCTGATCGGGCGTCCGCTGTCCGGGCGCGTGACCGCGATGCAGGCCCTGGCCGCCGTCGAAGCCGTGGCGCCGGCGCTCGAGATCATCGATTCGCGCTACGAGAACTTCCGCTTCTCGCTGACCGATGTGGTGGCCGACAACAGTTCCTCGTCGGGCTTCGTGGTCGGGCCGTGGTGCCGCCCGGATACCGCGCTGGAGAACCTGGGCCTGGTGATGTCCTTCAATGGCCGTCCCCAGGCGTTCGGCTCGACCGCGGCCATCCTGGGTCATCCGCTGCGGTCCCTGGTCGCGGCTGCGCGCATGGTGGCCGAAGCCGGCGAAACGCTGTCGCCCGGCGACCTGGTGCTGGCCGGCGGCGCGACCGCCGCCAGCGCGCTGGTTCCCGGCACCTGGGTGTCGCTCGAGATGGAATCGCTCGGGCGCTGCGGCTTCCACGTCGAGGACTGAACCATGCCGATCATCCACGCCAACGTGCTGGCCGGGCGCAGCCATGAACAGAAGGCCGCGTTCGCGCGCGCGGTGACCGCCGCCGCGGTCGAACATCTCAACGTGCCGGCTTCGGCGGTGCGCGTGGTGTTCCATGAGGTGGCGCCAAGCGACTGGTTCACCGCCGGCGAGGCCAAGGCCCCACCAGCCGCGTGCTGAAGCAGGCGCCGGCCCGTACCGCACGCATGAACACCACGAACGAGACGAACATGCCCGACGCCCCGCCGCCGTCCCCGATTGTTCCGCCGCAGACCCGGCCCGCGGGCCTGTGGTGGCTGGCGGCGACCGTGCTGGTCGTCACCGCGCTGACCGAGTGGATCGGGCCGGCCACCATTCCGGTGCTGTCGGCCAGCATCGTGATCCTGCCGATGCTCGTGGCGCTGCTGCTCACCACCCTGCTGGCGGTCTCGTATCGGCGCATGCCGCAGCCACTGCGCCTCGGCCTGTCCGTCCAGGCCTATGCGGACAAGCTGCTCGGCATCGCGCTGCTGCTGTTCATCGTCAAGCTGGGCCTGATGGCCGGCGCGAACATGCAGGCCCTGCGCCAGGTCGGCTGGGCGCTGGCGTTCCAGGAGCTCGGCCACGCCTTCGGCACGATGGTGCTGGCGCTGCCGCTGGCGCTGCTGCTCGGCATCAAGCGCGAGGCCGTGGGCGCCACCTTCTCGATCGGCCGCGAGACCGGCATGGTCATCATCGGCCAGCGCTACGGCATGCAATCCCCGGAAGGACGCGGGGTACTGGCCGAATACATCACCGGCACCGTGCTCGGTGCGGTGTTCATCTCGCTGCTATCCAGCGTGGTCGCCTCGCTGGGCATCTTCGACCTGCGTTCGCTGGCGATGGGCGCCGGCATCGGATCGGGCAGCATGATGGCCGCGGCGCTCGGGCCGCTGACCGTCGGGCAGTCGCCTGAGTTCGCGCGCGAACTCACCGCCATCGCGGGCGCGGCCAACCTGATCGCGGGCGTGGTGGGCTTCTATTTCGCCATGTTCATCACCCTGCCGCTGTGCAACTGGCTGTACGACCGGCTCGAGCCGATGCTGGGACGCACGGCGCTGGCGCGGCGCGCGCCATCGACCCGCGATCTCGATGCGGGCGCCGCGGCGGAAGGCGAGGGTGATGGCAGGGCGACGCTCGCGGACAGCGTGTTCGCGATGCTGCTGATGGTGGCGGGCATCGTGCTCAGCAACTGGATCGGACACGGCGTGGCGCCGCTGCAGACCCTGCCGGGCGTGGCGATCATGGTGTCGATCGTGCTGGCGGGGCTGCTGCTCAACCGCGTCTGGTCGAGGTTGCCGCTCATGCTGTTCCTGGCCGTCTTCGCCACGCTGGTCACGCTCGAGGGCGTCTGGCCGCTGGCCGCCGAGGTGACCGGCATCATCAATCGCGTGCAGTTCATGAGCATCACCACCACGGTGCTGGCGCTGGCCGGCTTCTCGGTGGCGCGCAAGCTGCCGATGTTCAGGCGGCTGGGCTGGCGGATCGTGCTTGTATCGCTGACCGCGGCCACGGGCGCCTTCCTCGGCTCGGCGACGGTGGCGGAGTTCTTCCATTGAACAGCGGCGCGTGGAGCGAGGCGGCGGTATCGGCCTCCGCGCCCGGGTCGCCGACGCACTGGTCGGCGGGCGTGCGCTGGCTGCACTGGCTGGGCGTTGCGATGATCCTGGCGGTGGCCGTGATCGGCCTGTCGATGGGCGGGCTCGAGCGCGGCTCGGAACTGCGTCGCCTCGCCTATATCAGCCACAAGTCGCTGGGACTGGCGGTACTGGTCCTGGCCCTGTTGCGCCTGGTCATGCGCGCCGCCACCCGGTCGCCGGCGCCCGCAGGTGCGAGGTGGAGCCAACGCCTCGCGCAGGCGACGCACCTGCTGTTGTACCTGCTGATGCTCGCGGTCCCGCTCTCGGGCTGGATGCTCAACTCGGTGGCTGGCCAGCCGCTGGTGTGGTTCGGCCTGTTCGACGTGCCCGCGCTGGCCGAACGCAATCCGGACTGGCGCCGCGTCGTCGACGCGCTGCACCTGTGGTTGTTCTGGCTGCTGGCCGCGCTGGTGGCGCTGCACGTGCTGGCGGCGGCGCTGCACCAGTGGGTGCTGCGCGACGGTACCGCATGGCGGATGCTGCCGGGGAGCGGCCGGTCGGCGCGGTAGCCATGTCCGTCAGCACCTTCGACCTCTACAAGATCGGCATCGGGCCGAGCTCCTCGCATACGGTGGGGCCGATGCGCGCGGCGGCGCGCTTCGTCGAGCGCTGGCTGGTGGAACCGGGCCGCCTGCACGAGGTGGCGCAGGTGCGCGCGGAGGTGTTCGGCTCGCTGGCGCTCACCGGCCGCGGCCACGGCACCGACAAGGCGCTGCTGATGGGTCTGGAAGGGCAGCTGCCCCACCTCATCGACCCGGACATCATTCCCGCCGCGCTGGCGCGGATCCGCGGCGACAGGCGGATCGCGCTCGGCGGCACGCATCCGGTCGCCTTCGACGAGAAGCGCGACCTGGTGATGAACAAGCGCCAGAAACTGCCGCACCACACCAACGGCATGCGCTTCACCGCCTTCGACGCGGCCGGCCAGGTGCTGGCC
>NZ_JBNWEM010000005.1:0-299810 GCF_051162505.1 Luteimonas campi | reverse complement strand
TTCGGGATTCGGGATTCGGGATTCGGGATTCGGGATTCGGGATTCGGGATTCGGGAGTCGGGATTCGGGAGTCGGGAGTCGGGAGTCGGGAATGGGATCGAACCGGGGACGCGACGCGGGCTTGCGGAGGTTGTCCAGAAGTCTCCGACGTTCCGTCAGCGTCGTCGATACGGGGCTCTCACGATTCCCGACTCCCCACTCCCGATTCCCCCCCTCAGAACTCCGCGTCCCAGTCCACCGTCACGACGCCCGCGTCGAAATCGACCGAGACGATGTAGTCGGGCTGGATGAAGGGAATCATCCGCTCGCGCTCGCCACGCGCCACCAGCACGTCATTGGCGCCGGTGGAGAACAGGTGCGAGACCACGCCGAAATCGGCGCCTTCGGTGTTGACCACGCGCACGCCTTCCAGGTCGACCCAGTAATACTCGCCCGGCGACGGCGGCGGCAGCGCCTCGCGCGGCACGTACAGTTCGGCGCCGCGCAGCGCCTCGGCCGCGTCGCGGTCCTCCACCCCGGGCAGGCGCATGACGATGCCCTTGGGGCTGCTGCGGCCGCGCGCGCCTTCGAGCTCCCGCTCGACGCCCTGCGGCGTGCGCAGGGTCAGCGGCAGGTAGCGGAAGATCGCCTCGGGCGGGTCGCTGAAGGATTCGAGCTTCAGTTCGCCACGCACGCCAAACGCGCCGTGGATCCTGCCCATGAGGATGCGGCGCGTCTGGTCGTTCATGCTTGCAATGGCTGCGCGATGCGCAACCCGGCCATCAGGCGGCCGGCGCGGCCTTGGCGGCTTCGCGGTACAGGTTGCGGACCTTGTCGGTCAACTGCGCGCCCTGCTTGACCCAATGGTCGACGCGGGCGGTGTCCAGCACCACGCGCTGCTCGGCGCCCTGGGCAACGGGGTTGTAGTAGCCCACGCGCTCGATGTTGCGACCGTCGCGCGCACTGCGCGAGTCGGTGACGATGATGTGGTAGAAGGGGCGCTTCTTCGCGCCGCCGCGGGTGAGGCGGATCTTGACCATGGTGCGTTCTCGGTGTTGCCCAGTCGCCAGGATGGCGAGGTAAGCCGGCAATTCTAGCCCATGGGACCGCGCCGCGGAACCCCGCCCGAACCGCTCAACCCGCCAGCGGCCGCCACGGCTGGCTGCGCAGTGCCCCGTCCAGCAGCTCCATCAGCGCCGGGTCCGGGCGCAGGGTGGTCTCGTCGATGCCGCCGATCGGCCAGATCCCGGTGGCATTGGCCGCGAACGCCGCGCGCAGCCCCGCCAGCGCGCGGGCCTCCACCGGGGCATGACGCTGGCCGATGCCGGCCTCGGCCAGCCCCGCCTGCAGCAGGCGTTCGGCGGTCCCGCGCAAGGCCTCGGCCTGCGGCCAGACGACCTGGCGCCCGTCCCAGAAACCGATGTTCCAGACCGAGCCCTCGCTGATCCGGCCGCGCGCGTCGACGAACAGCGCGTCGTCCACGCCCTCGCGCCGCGCCTGCCGGCGGAGCTGGAACAGCGGGAACGTGCCGACGTGCTTGATATGGGGCGACGGCCGCTGGAAGGCGTACGTCTTCACCCACACGGGTTTCGGCTCGGCCTGCCTGGGCGGAGCCAGCGAGACCAGCAGTTCGACGGGCAGCACGCGATCGGGCTGGACGTAGTCGAAGCCGGGCGCGAACACGGTGACCCGGACACTGGCGTCATCCAGAACCGCCGCATCGAGCGCGGCCAGGATCGCGGCGCGGATGCGCGCGTCGTCGATCCTGGCGTCGAACAGTTCGCGGGTGGCCGACTTGAGGCGGTGCAGGTGCAGCTCGAGTCCCTGCACGGCCCTCCCGCGCACCTGCATCGAGCTGAAATGGCCGTAGTTGGCCAGCGCCAGCGCGCGCAGGTCGTCGGCGCCGGCCGGCCGGCCGTCGAGGAAGGCGAGCGTCATCGATCAGCGGAAGGGCATGCGCCCCATGCCGCCCATCATGCCCTGGAGGCCGCGCATCATCCCCTTCATGCCGCCTCGGGACATTTTGCCCATCATCTTCTCCATCTGCTGATACTGCTTCATCAGCTTGTTGACGTCGGAGGGATGGGTGCCGGAACCGCCGGCGATGCGCGCGCGGCGCGAGCCGTTGAGCAGGGCGGGGTTGCGGCGCTCCTTCTTCGTCATCGAATTGATGATGGCGATCATGCGCGGCACTTCCCTGCTCTGCTGCACCTGCTGCTTGAGGTGCTCGGGGATCTGGCCCATGCCCGGCAGCTTCTCCATCAGGCTGCCGATGCCGCCCATGTTCTGCATCTGCTCGAGCTGGTCGCGCATGTCGTTGAGGTCGAACTTCTTGCCCTTGGCGACCTTCTCGGCGAGCTTGGCCGCCTTGTCCTTGTCGACCTGCTGCTCGACCTGCTCGACCAGCGACAGCACGTCGCCCATGTCGAGGATGCGGCTGGCGACGCGCTCGGGGTGGAACACGTCCAGGCCGTCGGTCTTTTCGCTGGTGCCGATGAACTTGATCGGCTTGCCGGTGATGTAGCGCACGCTCAGCGCGGCGCCGCCGCGGGCATCGCCGTCGGTCTTGGTCAGCACCACGCCGGTCAGCGGCAGCGCCTCGCCAAAGGCCTTGGCGGTGTTGGCCGCGTCCTGGCCGGTCATCGAGTCGACCACGAACAGGGTCTCGACCGGGGCGACCGCGGCGTGCAGCGCCTTGATCTCGGCCATCATCGCCTCGTCGATGGCGAGCCGGCCGGCGGTATCGACCAGCAGCACGTCGACGAACGACTTCTTCGCATCGGCGATGGCCGCGCGCACGATGTCCTCGGGCTTCTGCCCGGCATCGGACGGGAAGAACAGCACGCCGGTCTGACCGGCCAGGGTCTTGAGCTGTTCGATGGCGGCGGGCCGGTACACGTCGGCCGACACCACCATCACCTTCTTCTTGCGCTTTTCCCGGAGCAGGCGCGCGAGCTTGCCCACGGTCGTGGTCTTGCCCGCGCCCTGCAGGCCGGCCATCAGGATGACGGCCGGCGCCGGCACATTCAGGTTCAGCTCGACGGCCTGGGCGCCCATCACCGCGGTGAGCTCGTCGCGCACCACCTTGATCAGGGCCTGGCCGGGCGTCAGCGACTTCAGGACCTCCTGCCCGACGGCGCGCACCTTGATGCGCTCGATCAGGGCCTGCACCACCGGCAGGGCGACGTCGGCTTCCAGCAGCGCGATGCGCACCTCGCGGGTGGCCTCGCGGATGTTCTCCTCGGTCAGCCGGCCGCGGCCGCGCAGGCGGTCGATGGTGCCGGACAGGCGCTGGGTGAGCGATTCGAACATGGCGGGAAGATCGCGGAAGCAGGGCCGCCAATTATAGCGATCCGCGCCGCCCGCCCCGCGTGCGTGCGCGCCCGCTGCCCCGCGCCACGCGTTCATGCGACACTTTCGCGATGCCAATCGTTCTCATTGCCGCCGCGTTCTACCTGCTGGCCGCCTGGCTGGTCGTGCGCCGCCTGCGGACGGACGGCGGCGCCAGGGCGGGCTTCTGGCTGCTGACCGCGGTGAGTGCGGTTGCGCTGCATGGCCTGTTCCACTTCCTCGCCTGGCGCGCGGCCGCCGCCATGGACCTGCATTTCTTCTCGGCGCTGTCCCTCGTCGGACTCGGGATGGGGGCGCTGACGACGCTGTACGCGGCGACGGGACGGATGGGCGCGCTGGGCGTGGTGGTCTTCCCCGTCGCGGCGGCCACCCTGATCGGCTACGGAATGTCAGGCGGGTCGGAAGCGCGCGACCTGGACTGGCGCCTCGAACTGCACGCCTGGCTCGCGCTGCTGGCCTACGCCACCCTCGCGATCGCCGCCGTGCTGGCGCTGATGCTGCGCCTGCAGGAGCGCGCACTGCGCCGGCGCCAGTTCGGCAACTGGCTGCGGGTGCTGCCGCCGCTGACCGAACTGGAATCGCTGCTGTTCCGCACGATCTGGGTCGGCTTCGTGCTGCTCACCGCGACGCTGCTGACCGGCATCCTGTTCGTCGACGACTTTTTCGCCCAGCACCTGATCCACAAGTCGGTGCTGAGCCTCCTGTCCTGGCTGGTGTTCGGCGCCCTGCTCGTCGGCCGCTGGCGCCACGGCTGGCGCGGGGCCAAGGCCGTGCGCTTGACCCTGGTGGCGATGGCCCTGCTGGTGCTCGCCTTCTTCGGCAGCAAGTTCGTGCTGGAGCTGGTGCTGCAGCGCGCCTGAGCAGGACCGTCAGGGCGCCTTCGGCACGATGCGGGGCATGTCCAGCCGGGCCAGCTCCGAGATCCACTCCTGGCGCCGCGGCTTCATCTCGTCGATGAGAAAGCGGCGCGCCCCCTCGTCGCCATAGCCGCGACGGCTCATGCCCAGCATCACCGCGCCGCCAGGCAGCGCCTCGTAACGGTAGGCGTTCCACTCGACGATCAGTTCGCCATCCGCAGTGCGCCCCGACACCACGAAGTCGAGCAGGTAGGCCGAGCCGTCCTCCTTCACGATCAGATCGTGCTGGATCACGGGATCTTCCGCCTTCCGCGCCTCCAGTTCGGCCAGCTTGATCCGCGTCAGCTCGCGCGGCCCGGCGTCGCCCAGCAGCACATCGATCATCAGCATCTGCCGGTAGCGGGTCAGCGTCTGCCCTTCGGGCAGGTATTCCTGCTTGTAGAAGTGCGGGTAGGGATGGCTGCTCCAGACGAAGTGGAACGTCTGTCCATCCAGTTGCAGCGGCCCGGACACACCCAGCCGTTCGACAGGGGGCTCGGCGTGCGCTGGCGCCACGCCCGCCAGCAGGAGGAAAAACAGCCAGGCGCGGGCCAGGCGGCGGATTCCATTCGACATGCCTGCATCTCCATATGCGGTCGTGGCCAGTCTGCCGGCGCCGGCGCGCCGGCGCAAACCTTGTCGCGCCGGCCAGGAAGCGTTGGATCGGCGAGAATGCGACGTCCCCGGCCCCATCGCATGCCATGCCCCTTCTCGACGACTCCAGCCACCTCGCCTGCCGCGGTCACCACGCCTGGACCAGCGCGGCGATCCGCCGGATCGAGGCCGACTTCAACCGTTCCGCCGACACCCACCTGATCCCGCTCGCGCTGCCCGGCTTTCCGGGCATCGATGTGTACTTCAAGGACGAGTCCAGCCATCCGACCGGCAGCCTCAAGCACCGGCTCGCGCGCTCGCTGTTCCTGTATGCGCTCGCCAACGGCTGGCTGCATGCGGGCAGCACCGTGGTGGAGGCGTCCAGCGGTTCGACCGCGGTGTCGGAAGCCTATTTCGCCAAGCTGCTCGGGCTTCCGTTCGTGGCGGTGATCCCGGCTTCGACCTCGCCCGAGAAGATCGCGGCGATCGAATTCCATGGCGGCCGCTGCCACCTGGTGCGCGACGCGCGCGACATCGCGGCCGAATCGGTGCGGCTGGCCCGGGAAAGCGGCGGCCACTTCATGGACCAGTTCACCTACGCCGAGCGCGCCACCGACTGGCGCGCCAACAACAACATCGCCGAATCCATCTTCCGCCAGATGGAGCAGGAACCTCATCCGGTGCCGACCTGGGTGGTGTGCAGTGCCGGCACCGGAGGCACCAGCGCCACCATCGGCCGCTACGCGAGCTATCGCGGCCTTTGCACCTGGGTCATGTGCACGGACCCGCAGCATTCGGCCTTCCATGCGCACTACGCGGCGCTGGCGCAGGGCCTGCCTCCACCGGAAGCGCCCACGCCGGCCTCGCGGATCGAAGGCATCGGCCGGCCGCGGCCGGAACCGAGTTTCATCCCCGGATGCGTCGACGCCATGGTCAAAGTGCCCGATGCGCTGAGCCTGGCTGCGATGCGCTACGTCAACCGCAGGCTGGGCCGGCGCGTCGGCGGTTCGACCGGCACCAATTTCGTGGGCGTGCTGCGGGTGGCGCAGTCGATGCGCGCGCGCGGCGAGTCGGGCTCGATCGTCACCATCCTGTGCGATGGCGGCGAGCGCTATGCCCACAGCTACTACAACCCGTCCTGGTATCTCGCCGAGGGCATCGAGGTGGAGAACGCGGACCGCATCGTGGCGGCAGCCGCGGACGGCGACGGCCCCCTGCCCGACCTGCAGCCGGTTTCGCGCCACGACCGGCGCTAGCGCCGCCCGGAACCTCGCGCACCGGAGGCGCCGGCGGCGGCGATCCTGCAGGCCGCATCGATGCGCCGCACCTAGGGGAGAGCACCTGCTTTCCCTGCGGCCGCCAACACCATCGCGGAGACAACCCTGCAGCCCGGTGCCGCACGCGTTTACTGCATCGCCAGCAGCGCTCCCCCACAGGCCAGTCCAAGCGCCATGCCGCCCAGCACTTCCGGCAGCGTATGACGTCCCATCCGCAGCCGCGACCAGCCGAGCAGCGGCAGCAGCGCCAACGCGATGACGCCGGCCACGGGCACGAGGTCGAGCAGGACCGCGCCGGCGAACGCCAGGCTGGCCATGTGCAGCGAGAGCTTGATCCAGCGGTTGGCAAGGCCGGCGGCACACAGCATGGCGATCGCACCCAGCACGCCGATCGATACCGCCGATCCGCGTCCGCCGAGCCACCACCAGTAGCCGCCGGCCACCGCCAGCACGAGCAGGTAGAGGGCCGGCCGTTCATGCGGGCGCGAGGCGTCGACGGTCTGCCAGCGTCCCGATCGCCGGCGCCGCAGGACGAAGACCCACACGACCGCAATCGCCGCGGCGATGCCGATCGCCGTGCGCGGCACGCCGGCCGGATCGAGCCGCCATGCCGCCAGCAGGGCCAGTGCCGCGAACACCGCGAACGGATGCAGCAGCACGGAGACGGCACGCGCGAATGGCGCCGGCAGCGCCTGCGGTGTCGACGGACTCATACCTCGTCCAGCGCGTCGGCCAGCCGCTCGACCCCGACCACCTGCATGCCCTTGTAGCTGCCCGCCTTGGGTGCGTTCGCCTTGGGCACGATGGCGCGGAGGAAGCCGTGCGTGGCCGCTTCCTTCAGGCGTTCCTCGCCATTGGGCACCGGCCGGATCTCGCCCGACAGGCCGACCTCGCCGAATGCGATCGTCTTTTCCGGCAATGGCGCATCGCGCAGCGAGGACAGCACCGAAAGCAGCACCGGCAGGTCGGCTGCGGTCTCCTGCACGCGGATCCCGCCCACCACGTTGACGAACACGTCCTGGTCGCCGGTAGCCACGCCGCCATGGCGATGCAGCACCGCCAGCAGCATCGCCATGCGGTTGCCTTCCAGGCCGACCGCGACACGCCGTGGATTGGACAACGGTGAAGCGTCCACCAGGGCCTGCACTTCCACCAGCAGCGGCCGCGTGCCCTCGCGCGTGACCATCACGCAGCTGCCGGGCTGCCGCGCGCTGCCGCCGGACAGGAAGATCGCCGAAGGATTGGGCACTTCCTTCAGGCCCTTGTCGCCCATCGCGAACACGCCCAGTTCGTTGACCGCGCCGAAGCGGTTCTTGAACGCGCGCAGCACGCGGAAGCGGCTGCCCGAGTCGCCCTCGAAATACAGCACGGCATCGACCATGTGCTCGAGCACGCGTGGGCCGGCGATGCCGCCCTCCTTGGTGACATGGCCGACCAGGAACACCGCCGTTCCGGTTTCCTTGGCATAGCGCACCAGCCTGGCCGCGCTTTCGCGCACCTGGCTGACCGAACCGGGGGCGGCGGTAAGCGATTCGGTCCAGAGCGTCTGCACCGAGTCGGCGACGATGATGCGCGGCCGCAGCTGCGCGGCCTGTTCGAGGATGCGCTCGATTCCGGTTTCGGCCAGGGCGTTGACGCCTTCCACCTGCAGGCCCAGGCGCGAGGCGCGCCCGGCCACCTGCGCCAGCGATTCTTCGCCGGTGACGTACAGGCCGGGCAACGACGCCGCCATCGACGCCACCGCCTGCAGCAGCAGGGTCGACTTGCCGATGCCCGGATCGCCGCCGACCAGCACCACCGCGCCCGCCACCAGGCCGCCTCCCAGCACCCGGTCGAACTCGCCGATCCCGGTCGAGACCCGCACCTCGTCGCCCTGCTGCACATCCTTGAGCGCGGTGACCTTGGGGGGATCGACCTTGCCGGCCCAGCCGCTGCGCCTCGACGCGGGCGACTTGGCCGCGGCCGCGCTCTCGACCACGATCTCCGACAGCGTGTCCCATGCGCCACAGGCCGCGCACTGGCCCTGCCACTTGCTGAAGTCCGCGCCACACTCGTTGCACACGTAGGCTGTCCGCGCCTTGGCCATATCTGCGTTTGCGTTGTAGAACCGGACGCCAGCGTACCGGAGCGCGATCCGGGGAGCTGAGACGCTCCTCCTGCAGATCGAGAACCGGGCAACGATGGAATGATCTCGGACTTCCGATCCACCGCCTGCGCCGACCGTTTCGAGGTCGACCTGTGCATCGTCGGTGGCGGCCCCGCTGGCCTCACCATCGCCCGCGAACTAGCCGGAACGCCCTGGCGGATCTGCCTGCTCGAAAGCGGCGGGCAGAGCAGCGAGCCGGAGAGCCAGGCGCTCAATGCCGGCCTGTCGGTCGGCCCCCACCTGCTCGATCCCGCGACCAGCCGCCTGCGCGCGCTCGGCGGCGCCACCCGCATCTGGGGCGGCGGCTGCATCCCGATGAGTTCGCTGGAGCTGGCCCGCCGCGAATGGGTGCCCGACAGCGGCTGGCCCCTGGGCTGGGAGGAGCTGGCGCCGTACTACGCGCGCGCCAACCGGATCTGCGGGGTCGAACCCGGGGAGATGGTGGACGGCAGCTACCAGCCACCGGCGGTGGGACGAGGCCTTCCGGCCCCCAGCCTGGAGCCCCGCATCTGTCGCATGCGGCCACAGGATTTCGGCCAGGTCCACCTGCCGCTGCTGCAGGCCGCGCCCAACGTGCAACTGGTGCTGCATGCCACCCTCATGCAGTTGGAGGCCTCGGCCGACGCGCGACGCGTGCAACGCGCGTTCATCGCCAGCACCGACGGCCGCCGCGGCCAGGTGGTCGCGCGTTGCTTCGTACTGGCGGCGGGGGGGATCGAGAACGCCAGGCTGCTGCTTCTGTCCGACGCGGCGATGCCGCAGGGGCTGGGCAACGCGCACGACATGGTGGGCCGCTGCTTCATGGATCATCCGCGCTGCGGCCTCGGCAGCTTCGAGGCCGGGCAGGTCGAGCGGCTGGCGGACTGGTGCAGGCGTCCGCTGGATCGCGCGCGCGCGCCGGCCACGAACCAGTTGAGCCTGTCCGGCCATGCGCAGCGCAAGCACCACCTGCTCAACGCCCGCTTCTGGCCGTTCGCGGTCGAGCGCCCGGCCCCCGGCCTGCACGCGCTGCGCGAACTGCGCGCCTCGCTGCGCCGCACCGTGGAGGCACCAGGCAGCCACGTCGAACGCCACCTGCTCGACGCGCTCGCGCGCGACCTGCCCGTGCGGCCACGGCCCCGCGTGGCCTCCCCGCCCAGGGCGCGACTGGCCTTGCGCACGGCAGTGAACGCGCCCGACGTGATCCGCGCCGGCGTGCGCAAGCTGGCGGGCCGTGCAGCGGTGGCCACCGAGCGCGTGGAGATGGTCGGCTATTTCGAGCAGGTCCCCGACCGCGAGAGCCGCATCACCCTGTCGGACCAGCGCGATGCCCTGGGCCTGCGCAAGGTGCAGGTCGACTGGCGCCTGACCGGCCGCGACCTCGACAACATCCGCACTGCATCGATGCTGGTGGGCCAGGACGTCGCCCGCCAGTACGACTGCCGCTTCGTTCCGGCCGACTGGTTGCGCGACCCCGGCCAGCTGCCGCCGGTCCAGGCCACCGCGCATCACATGGGCACCACCCGCATGTCCGACTCGCCGGCCACCGGTGTGGTCGATCGCAACTGCAGGACGCATGGCGTCGAGAACCTGTACGTGGCCGGGAGCTCGGTCTTCCCCACCGGCGGCTGGTCCTTCCCCACCCTCACCATCACCGCACTGGCCATCCGGCTGGCCGACGAGCTGCGGCTGCGGCTGACCGAACTGTCGATGCTCGGGATGCTGTAGCCCCGCCGGGTCTCGGACGGCCCGCCGTGCGGAAGACGGCGGCTGGGCCGGGCAGGCTCGCCCAGCCTTTGACCGGACCGGCGCCAGCGCCTAGAATCTGCGACCCTCGCCGGAATAGCTCAGTTGGTAGAGCGGCGCATTCGTAATGCGTAGGTCGTAGGTTCGATTCCTATTTCCGGCACCAGATACGTCAAAGCCCCGCATCGCGGGGCTTTTTCGTTCCGGGCGGTGGCGACGCGGCAGGCGCGCCGGTCAGTCCACCAGGTGCACGCGCAGTTCCTTGGGCAGGGCGAACACCATGCTTTCCGGCTCTCCGTGCAGTTCCCGCACCGAGTGGGCGCCCAGCTCGCGCAACCGTGCCAGCACGCCCTGTACCAGCACGTCCGGGGCCGATGCGCCGGCGGTCACGCCGATGTGGCGACGGCCGATCACCCACTCCGGATCGATCTCGGCGGCGCCGTCGATCAGATAGGACTCCACGCCATCGCGCTCGGCCAGCTCGCGCAGCCGGTTGGAGTTGGAGCTGTTGGGCGAACCGACCACAAGCACCAGGTCGCACTGGCGCGCCAGTTCGCGCACGGCATCCTGGCGGTTCTGGGTGGCGTAGCAGATGTCGTCGTTCTTCGGCCCCTGGATCAGGGGAAAGCGCGCGCGCAGCGCGGCGATGATATCGCGGGTGTCGTCCACCGACAGCGTGGTCTGGGTGGTGTAGGCGATGTTGTCCGGCTGCGAGGGATCGAGCCAGGCCACGTCTTCCAGGTCCTCGACCAGGTAGATGCGGCCGCTGCCGGCCTCGGCCTTCCACTGCCCCATCGTGCCCTCGACCTCGGGATGCCCGGCGTGACCGATCAGCACCACGTCGCGTCCGGCGCGGCACTGGCGGGCGACTTCCAGATGCACCTTGGTCACCAGCGGGCAGGTGGCATCGAACACCTTCAGGCCGCGTCGTCCGGCCTCCTCGCGCACCGCCTGCGACACGCCGTGGGCGCTGAAGATCACGGTATTGCCGTCGGGCACCTCATCGAGTTCCTCGACGAAGATCGCGCCGCGGCGGCGCAGATCCTCGACCACGAACCGGTTGTGCACCACTTCGTGGCGCACGTAGATGGGCGCGCCCAGGGTCTCGATGGCGCGTTTGACGATCTCGATGGCGCGGTCGACACCGGCGCAGAAGCCGCGGGGATTGGCGAGCACGATGTCCATGGCGCCAAGTGTAGCGCTCCAGCCCGCAACCGCGCCGGAACACCGCGTGCCGCTGGCGGGCTCACCGGCCAGCGGTGGGGCCCGCCGCGGCAGTGGCCAGCGTCGCGAGAACCGGACGGACGGCACCGGCAGCGTACCGGCGTCAGTCCGGCGGCCCGCAATGCCATGCCCAAACGCCCCCCAGATCGCGCCCAGCCAGTCGGGTTCACCGCCGGGCTGGACTGCTGGGCATCGCCCCTTCGCCCATAGCGCCGACGGAAAACAACAGGCCGCTGGGCCGCGGGCCGGCTGCCTCCGGCCGGTGCGACAGCCGCCTCGCGCGGGATGCCGGCGCGCCGCTGCTGCCGTGACTGCCGTCGTCCGCTGCGCCGCGCCGGGCAGGACGGTCAGCGTCCCGTGGCGCCGGCCTTGCCCTGCAGCAGCCCGAACAGCGCGATGCCGATCGCCCCGCCCACCACCGCGCAATCGGCGATGTTGAAGGCTGGCCAGTAGTAGTCCTTCCAGTACCACTGGATGAAGTCGACCACGTGGCCATGCAGCTGGCGGTCGATGATGTTGCCCAGCGCGCCGCCGATCACCAGCGCGAACGGCAGCGCGGTGCGCCAATCGCTACGCGGCGTGCGCGACAGCCAGAACGCCAGCAGTCCGCTGATGCCGATGCCCAGCACGGTGAAGAACCACTTCTGCCAGCCGCCGGCGCCGGCCAGGAAGCTGAAGGCCGCCCCGGTGTTGTAGGTGCGGTACCAGTTCCAGAATCCCTCGATCACCGGGACCGCGGTGTACTCGGGCAGGCTGGTCAGCACCCACCACTTGCTGAGCTGGTCGAGCACGATGACGATCGCCGAAAGGATCAGCCAGGGCAGCGCATTGGGTCGTGTGCTTGGAGTCATTGGGGTTTCTCGATGGCTTGGGCGGCCGCGCCACCTTGTCCGTAGGCGCGGTTCGGGCCGCGAGCTGGTCTCAGGAAAACATGTCGCAAAGGGCGCGCGGCACTCGCCTGGCGACGCATCCGCCCGGCGATACATGCGCAGGCGCGGTGCACCGCACGGCGCCGCTCAGAACCATCTGCGGTCCTCGCCCGGGCCGTCGACGTTCGACACGCAGCGGCCGCAGAGCTGCGGATGCCCGGCGTCGGCGCCCACGTCGGCGCGATGGTGCCAGCAGCGCACGCATTTCGGCTTGGCGGTGCGGGTGGCGACGATGCGCGATTCCTCGCCATCGAACGGCAGCACCTTCACGTCGCCGCTGATCAGGAAGAAACGCAGCTCGTCGACCAGCGGCGCGAGCCGGATCTGGTCGGCGGTGCCAGCATGCAGCTCGATCTCGGCCTCGAGCGCGGCGCCGATCTCGCCGCTGGCCCGCATCGGCTCCAGCACCCGGGCCACCTTCTCGCGCAAGCCGAGCAGCCGCTCGAAATCGTGCGCCGACAGCGCCGCGTCGGCCGGCAGCGGCGCCAGGCCGTCGTACCAGGTCGCCATCAGCACATTCGCTTGGCGCGTGCCGGCAGCGGGCGCGGGCAGGTAGGCCCACATCTCGTCGGCGGTGAAGCTCAGCACCGGGGCGATCCAGCGTACGAAGGCCTCGCTGACGTGGTACATCGCGCTTTGCGCGCTGCGCCGCCCCTGCGAATCCTCGCGCATGGTGTAGAGCCGGTCCTTGGTCACGTCCAGGTACAGCGAACCCAGGTCGACGCTGCAGAAATTGAGCAGCAGCTGCACGATCTCGGCGAGGTCGTAGCGCGCGTAGGCGGCCGCGACCTTCTCCTGCAGCTCCCAGGCGCGATGCACGATCCAGCGGTCGAAGGCCAGCATGTCCTCATGCGCGCACAGGTGCCGCGCCGGCTCGAAACCGTTGAGGTTGCCGAGCAGGAAGCGCGCGGTGTTGCGCAGGCGGCGGTAGGCATCGGCGTTGCGCTTGAGGATCTCCTGCGACAGCGACATCTCGTTGCTGTAGTCGGCACTGGCGATCCACAGGCGCAGGATGTCCGCGCCCAGCGTCTTCATGATGTCCTGCGGCTCGATGCCATTGCCCAGCGACTTGGACATCTTGCGGCCGTGCTCGTCCACGGTGAAGCCGTGGGTCAGGCACTGGCGGTACGGCGCCGCCCGGTCGATGGCAACGCCGGTGAGCAGGGACGACTGGAACCAGCCGCGGTGCTGGTCCGAGCCTTCCAGGTAGAGGTCGGCCGGCTTGCCGAAGCCGCGCTCGAGCAGCACGCCCTCGTGGGTCACGCCCGAGTCGAACCAGACATCGAGGATGTCGGTGATCTTCTCGTACTGCGCGGCCTCCGCGCCCAGCAGTTCAGCAGCGTCCAGCGTGTACCAGACGTCCACGCCGCCCTGCTCGACACGGTCGGCGACCTGGCGCATCAGCTCGCTGCTGCGCGGGTGCGGCTCGCCGCTCTCGCGATGCACGAACAGCGCGATCGGCACACCCCAGGTGCGCTGGCGCGAGATCGTCCAGTCCGGGCGGCCTTCCACCATCCCGGCGATGCGTGCCTCGCCCCAGGCGGGAAACCAGCCGACGCCCTTGATCGCCTCCAGCGCGTCGCGTCGCAGGTTGGCCTGCTCCATCGAGATGAACCACTGCGGCGTGGCCCGGAACGCGATCGGCGTCTTGTGCCGCCAGCAGTGCGGATAGCTGTGCTCGAGCTTGCGGTGCGCCAGCAGCGCGCCGGCATCGCGAAGCACCTCGACGATGGCGTCGTTGGCCTTCCAGATGTGCTGGCCGGCCAGCCCGACGCCGTGCGCAGCGGGCGTGGATGGCAGGTAGACACCGCGACCGTCGACCGGATTGAGCTCGGCCGCGCCGTACTTCTCCAGCAGACCGTACTGCCTGCCGACCGCGTAGTCCTCCTGGCCGTGGCCGGGCGCGGTGTGAACCGCGCCCGTGCCGTCCTCGGCCGAGACGTGGTCGCCGAGCAGCACCGGGATATCGCGCTGGTCGTAGAACGGATGCGCGAACAGCAGGCCCTCGAGCTTCTCGCCCGTGGCCCGGCCCAGCACCGTCGTCGCTTCCACGCCGTAGCGCTTGAGCGCGCCCTCGGCCAGCGCATCGGCCAGCACCAGCCAGCGGCGACGGCCGTCGCGCGCCGGGCCTTCGACCAGGGCGTATTCGAGGCCCGCGCCCATCGAGATCGCCAGCGAAGCCGGCAGCGTCCACGGCGTGGTGGTCCAGATCACCGCGGCGACCTCCACATCCTCCGGCACCTCGACCCCGAAGGCGCGCGCCACCGCCTGCGGGCTGCGCGCGACGTAGGCCACGTCGACCGCGGGCGAGACTTTGTCGGCGTATTCGATCTCGGCCTCGGCCAGCGCCGAGCCGCAGTCGAAGCACCAGTGCACCGGCTTCACGCCGCGGGTGAGGTGGCCGTTGTCGACGATCTTCGCCAGCGCGCGGATCTCGTTGGCCTCGAAGCGGAAGTCGAGCGTCTTGTAGGGGTTGTCCCAGTCGCCGATCACGCCCAGGCGCTTGAAGTCCTTGCGCTGGATTTCGATCTGCGCCTCGGCGTATTCGCGGCATTTCTGCCGGAACTCGACCGCGTCGAGCTTCACGCCGACCTTGCCGTACTTCTTCTCGATCGCGATCTCGATCGGCAGGCCATGGCAGTCCCAGCCCGGCACGTAGGGCGCGTCGAAGCCGGCCAGGTACTTCGACTTGACGATGACGTCCTTGAGGATCTTGTTGACCGCGTGGCCGAGGTGGATCTGGCCGTTCGCATACGGCGGGCCGTCGTGCAGCACGAACAGCGGGCGGCCCTGGGCGTTCTCGCGCAGCTGCGCATACAGGCCCTCGCGCTCCCAGCGCTCGAGCGTCGCCGGCTCGCGCTTGGGCAGATCGCCGCGCATCGGGAATTCCGTCGCGGGCAGCAGGATCGTGGACTTGTAGCGCTGGCTGTCGTTGTCTTCGGTCACGCGGTGGCCCGCCCTGGGGTGTGCTGTTGGAGGATGCGACGGGCTTCGCCGGCATCGCGATGCATCTGCGCGACGAGCGCCGGCAGGTCGGAGAACTTTTCTTCATCGCGCAGTCGTGCGACGAACTCGACCTCGATCCGGCGCCCGTAGAGGTCGCCGTGGAAGTCGAACAGGTGCGCTTCGAGCAGCGGTTCGACGCCGCCCACCGTGGGCCGGGTACCGAAGCTGGAGACCGACGGCCACGCCTCGCCGCCGTCCACGCCATGCACGCGCGTGGCGTAGATGCCGCGCAGCGCCGGCACCTTGCCGCCGTAGCGCAGGTTGGCGGTGGGGTAGCCGAGCGTGCGCCCGAGCTGCTGGCCGCGCACTACCCGTCCGGACACCGCATAGGGCTTGCCGAGCAGGCGGGTCGCGGCGTCGAACTCGCCCGCGACCAGCGCCTGGCGGATACGCGTGCTCGAGACGCGTTCGCCATCCAGGTGCAACGGCTCGATCTCACCCGCGGTGAAACCATGCCGCGCACCTTCGGCGCTCAGCACATCGATATCCCCGGCACGCCGGTGGCCGAACCGGAACTCCGGGCCCACCCAGACCTCGCGCGCGGCCAACCGGGCGGCCAGCACCTTCTCTACGAACGCCTGCGGCGGCATGGCCGCGAGCGTGGCGTCGAAACGCAGCAGGCCGACGCAGTCGATGTCCAGCGCGGCCAGGGCTTCGATCTTGGCGCGTGCCAGGCTGAGCCGCGGCGGCGGGCTGGCAGGGGCGAAGAATTCGCGCGGCAGCGGTTCGAAGCTCAGGGCCACCGCGTCCACGCCGAGCGCGCGTGCGCGTCCCACCGCGTGGCGCACCAGAGCGCGATGACCGAGATGCAGGCCATCGAACGCGCCGATGCAGACCACACTGCCGTTGGGGCACAGCGGCCCGCCGTCGACGTCGCGAAACAGCCTGCTCATGGGAACCGCGGAGTATAGCGGGCGGCCCGGGCGCCGGGCTGCCGCCGGCGAAGCGGGAGCGCCCGGTTCAATGGCGCAGGTCGCGAGGGCGGATGCCCTGCAGCCAGAGCGCCGCCACGTAGACCAGCCCGCCGCTGCCCACCACGACCGCAAGCTTCCACACCCGCTCGCTCCAGTGCCATGTGGTCCAGCCGCTCCACGCCAGCAGCAGCGCCGCCACCACCGCGGCCATCGCCAGGCTGGCCACCACCAGCTGGCGCCAGAACCGGCCCCAGCCCGGCTGAGCGCGGAACACCTGCGCCCGCCGCAGGTACCACCAAAGCTGCAGCGCATTGGTCCATCCGGCCACCGCAGTCGCCAGGGCCAGGCAGGCATGCGCGCCCGGCAAGGCCTTGAGCGCGGCCCCCAACTCGCCGCCGCCCGCCGCCCAGGCCTGGCGCCCCGGCCCGGTCAGCCACAGCAGCGCCGCCAGGAACAGCGCGGTCGCGGCCAGGTTGGCCGCGACCGCCACCAGCCCCGCCTTCACCGGGGTCCGGGTGTCCTGGCGCGAGTAGAACGCCGGCGCCAGCACCTTCACCAGCAGGAAGGCAGGCAGCGCGGTGGACAGGGCCAGCACCGTCAGCCGGGCCATCTGCGTGTCGTGGGCGGTGAAGCGGCCATGCTGGAACAGCGTGGCCACCAGCGCCTCGGCGGAGAGCATCAGGCCCAGACAGGCCGGCACCGCGATCATCAGGCACAGGCGGAAGCCCCAGTCGAGCGCCTTGGAATAGCCTTCCGGATCGGCCACCGCGTGCCGGCTGGACAGGTGCGGCAGGATCACCGCGCCGATCGCCACGCCGAACATGCCGAGCGGGAATTCCAGCAGGCGGTCGCCCAGGTACAGCCAGGTCACGCTGCCGCCGATCAACATCGAGGCCACGACGGTGTTGAGCAGCAGGTTGAGCTGGGCCACGGACGAGCCGAACAGGGTCGGCACCATCAGCTTCATCACCCGCCGCACGCCGTCGTGCGCAGCCCCCCAGCGCGGTCGCGGCAGCAGTCCCAGCCGCGCCAGCGAAGGCAGGTGGAACGCCAGCTGCAGGATGCCCGCGGCGAACACGCCCCAGGCCAGGGCCATCACCGGCTGCTGCATGCGCGGGGCCAGCGCCAGCGCCGCGGCGATCATGGCGATGTTCAACAGCACCGGCGACAGGGCCGGCACGGCGAAATGCCGGTAGCTGTTGAGCACGCCCCCGGCCAGCGAGGCCATCGAGATGAACAGCAGGTAGGGGAAGGTGATGCGCAACATGTCCGTCGCGAGCCGCCCCTGCTCGCCATCGGCATCGAACCCGGGGGCGAACACCCGGATCACCCAGGGCGCGGCCAGCACCGCCAGCGCGGTCAGCACCAGCAGCACCGCCAGCAGGGTGCCGGCCACGCGGTCGACCAGTTCCTTCACCGCGGCGTGGTCGCGACGCTCGCGGTACTCGCTCAGCACCGGCACAAAGGCCATGGAGAACGAGCCTTCGGCCGAGAGCCGGCGCAGGAAGTTGGGGATGCGAAAGGCGACCAGGAAGGCGTCCATGGCCGGGTTGGCCCCGAACACGGCCGCGTAGACCTGGTCGCGGACCAGCCCGGAAATGCGCGAGATGAAGGTCATCGCGCTGAACACCGCGGTCGAGCGCAGCAGCCCGCCCCGGCGCTGGGCCGGCGGCGCGTCGCCTGGCGGAAGGGCGGGATCGGGCTGGCTCACGCCCTGCTCCCGGGGCGTACGGCCCTGTTGACCCAAGTGACTGAATCCCCCATAATTTCCGGCTCCGTCTTTCCGAAACCCGGCCACTGCCGGTTTTCGCCGTTCAATTCCATACCCGTTTCCAGGATCCCATCGTGGCCAACATCAAGTCCGCCAAGAAGCGCGCCAAGCAGACCGTCGTGCGCAACGCGCGCAACACGGCCCAGCGTTCGCAGCTGCGCACCGCCGTCAAGAAGGTCATCAAGGCCCTCGACGCCAACGACGCCGCCGGCGCCGAAGCCGCTTTCTCCATCGCCCAGCCGCTGCTCGACCGCTTCAGCTCGCGCGGCCTGATCCACAAGAACAAGGCCGCCCGCCACAAGAGCCGCCTGACCGCCCGCATCAAGGCGCTCAAGGCCGCCTGATTCCCGGGCCGCCCTGCTGTGGAGAAACCCGGCTCCGGCCGGGTTTTTCGTTTCTGCAGCCAGGCGAACCCCGATGACAGCGTGCGTCCGGCCGGCGCCAGGCGCGCGGACCGGCGCCGGCCGCAAGGCCGCGCCCGCGCGTGTCCGCGTGGATCCGTGATCGAGGTAGACGCCCGGCCGCATGCCGCGCTCAGTCGCCGAAGTCCGCCGCCGCCTCGCGCTCGCCGCGCGCCAGTTCGTCCAGGTGGCCCTGCACCTTCAGCATCACCTCGCGGGTGCCTTCCCGCGCCAGGCCCGACACGATGAACCAGGGCCCGGTCCAGCCGAGCTCGGACACGATGCGCCCGGCCAGCGCGCGCGCATCGTCCGCGGGAATCAGGTCGGCCTTGTTGAGCAGCAGCCAGCGCGGCTTGTCGAGCAGGCCGGCGTCGAACTTGGCCAGTTCCTTCTCGATCGTGCGGACCTGCTCCACCGCGTCGCTGCCGTCCAGCGGCTCGATCTCCACCAGGTGCAGCAGCAGGCGCGTGCGCTGGATATGGCGCAGGAACAGGGCGCCCAGGCCGGCGCCGTCGGCCGCGCCCTCGATCAGGCCGGGGATGTCGGCGATGACGAAGCTGCGCGCGGGCTCCACACTGACCACGCCCAGGTTGGGATACAGCGTGGTGAACGGGTAATCCGCCACCTTCGGCGTCGCCGCCGAGACCGCGCGGATCAGGGTGCTCTTGCCGGCGTTGGGGAAGCCCAGCAGGCCGACGTCGGCCAGCAGCTTGAGTTCCAGCCGCAGGGTGCGCTCCTCGCCCGGCGTGCCCGGCGTGGACTGCCGCGGCGTGCGGTTGGTCGAGCTCTTGAAATGCATGTTGCCCAGGCCGCCCTTACCGCCCTGGGCCACCAGCAGGCGCTCGCCGTGGCGGGTCAGGTCGCCGATCACTTCGTCGGTGTCGACGTTGTGCACCACCGTGCCGGTGGGCACGGCGATGAGCACATCCTCGCCGCCCTTGCCGTACATCTGCCGGCCCATGCCGTTCTCGCCACGCTGGGCGCGGAACTGCTTCTGGTGGCGGAAGTCGACCAGGGTGTTGAGGTTCTCGTCTGCCACCAGGTACACGCTGCCGCCGTCGCCGCCGTCGCCGCCGTCCGGGCCGCCGAGCGGGATGAACTTCTCGCGCCGGAAGCCCACGCAGCCGTTGCCGCCATTGCCGGCGGTGACGGTGATTTCAGCTTCGTCGACTAACTTCATGGGATTGGGGATTCGGGATTGGGGATTCGGAACAGCGTTGCGCAGTCTACCGGCAGGCCGACTTCGGCAAAGGGCAGACGGGATGGAATCCGCTTTTTCGAATCCCCAATCCCGAATCCCCAATCCCGTCGTTCTGGCGGGCCAAGCCCGCCAGAACGAAAAAGCCCCGCACGCGGCGGGGCCTTCGCTCGGCTTGGGGCGAGGCTTACGCCTGCGCCACCACGCTCACGGTGCGACGCTTCTTCGGACCCTTGACGCCGAACTCGACCTGGCCATCGACCAGCGCGAACAGCGTGTGGTCGCGGCCCAGGCCCACGCCCGGACCCGGATGGAACTGGGTGCCACGCTGGCGCACGATGATGTTGCCCGCTTCGATGGCCTGGCCGCCGTAGATCTTGACGCCGAGATACTTCGGGTTGGAGTCGCGGCCGTTGCGCGAGGAACCTACGCCCTTTTTATGTGCCATGACTGCTTCTCCTTACTTCTTGTCGCCACCGGCGATGCCGGTGATCTCGATTTCGGTGTAGTGCTGGCGATGCCCCTGCCGCTTCATGTGGTGCTTGCGGCGGCGGAACTTGATGATGCGCACCTTGTCGGCGCGGCCGTGGCCGACGACCTTGGCGGTGACGCTGGCGCCCTTGAGCGCGTCGCCGACCTTGATGCCGTCGCTGTCGCCGAGCATCAGGATGTTGTCGAAGCTGATCTCGTTGCCGGCTTCGGCCTCGAGCTTCTCGACGCGGAGCGTTTCGCCCTGCGCCACGCGGTATTGCTTACCGCCGGTGACCAGTACTGCGTACATGTGGAGCCTCTGTAGGTGTTCGATTCTGTAGTTATTGTTTGATCTGCACGCCATCGAGGGCGGACAGAAGCGGAATTATATGGGTTTCAGCGACTTGCGTGCAAGTCGCCGCCCAGCCCGCCGCGGATGGCCCGCCAGGGGCCCGCCCACGGCGGCTCGGCGAAGTAGCCGGCCAGATGGTCGACGAAGGCCCGCACCCGCGCCGGCACCAGGGTCCGGCCCGGCATGACCGCGTGGATGCCGGTGGCCGAGACCGGGTGCCGCGGCAGGACGACCCGCAGACGCCCGTCGGCCAGGTCCCGATGCACCTGCCACACCGAATGCATCGCGATCCCCAGCCCGCCCACCGCCGCCTCGCGCAGCGCCTCGCCGTAATTGCTCTCGAAACGCCCGCCGACCCGTACCGCCAGCGGCTCGCCATCCGTGCCGGTCAGCGGCCAGCTCTCATGCCGCCCGTCGCGACCGCTCAGGAGCAGGCAGTCGTGGTGGGCGAGGTCGGCAGGCGTCTGCGGCTCCCCGCGCCGGCGCAGGTAGTCCGGCGAGGCGCACAGCACGCGTTCGTTGTGGGCCAGCTGGCGCGAGACCAGCGAGGAATCGTCGAGCCGCCCGATCCGGATCGCCAGGTCGTAGCCGGCACCGACCAGGTCGACGACGCGGTCGTCGAGGTGCAGGCTCACCCGCAGCCCCGGATGCTTCGCGAGAAAGCCGGGCAGCAGGGCGGCGATGTACTGGCGGCCGAACGAGGCCGAAGCGGTGACCCGCAGCGTGCCGGTGACTTCGCCGCCGCGCTGCTTGAGCCGGTCGCCCAGCGCGGCGAGTTCGTCCACGAGCGCGCGCCCCTCCTGCGCCAGCGCCAGGCCTTCCGCGGTGGGATGCAGCCTGCGCGTGGTCCGGTGCAGCAGGCGCACGCCGAGGTCGCGCTCCAGGCGCTTGAGCCGCTGGCTGGCCACGGCGACCGACAGGTCGAGCTGCCGCGCGGCCGCGCTGATCGAGCCCTGGTCGAGTACCTGCAGGAACAGGGCGATATCGCCGACGCGGTCCATGGCTGTCAACAATCCATTGAAAGTGCTTCTCCATCTTCTCCATTTTTCATCGAGAAGCAAACGGCGACAGTGGGCGCCCTTCGTCGCAATGCCCGCGTCCATGCCCGCCCCGGCCGCCTCCCGCTCGCGGCCCCGGCGGTTGCCTGGTTCGCCCGGCGCGGCGCTCCCGCATCCACGTCCTGACCGCCGGTGTCGCCCGGCACCACGACCGGAGACCCCCATGCAATACCGCTCCCTCGGCACGTCCGGCCTGAAGGTCTCGGCACTCGGTTTCGGCGCCGGCACCTTCGGCGGCAAGGGCCCGCTGTTCTCGGCCTGGGGCGACACCGGCGTCGACGAGGCATCTCGCCTGGCCGACATCGCGCTCGATGCCGGCGTCACCCTGTTCGACACCGCCGACGTGTACTCGGACGGCGCGTCCGAATCGATCCTTGGCGCTGCGCTCGCGGGCCGCCGCGACCGCGTCGTGCTCTCGACCAAGACCGCGCTCCGCCTCGGCGACGGACCCAACGACGCGGGCGCCTCGCGCCATCGCCTGCTGCGCGCGGTCGACGCCTCGCTCGCACGCCTGCGCACCGACTACATCGACCTGCTGCAGCTGCATGCCTTCGATGCGAACACGCCGCTGGAGGAGACCCTCGACACGCTCGATGGCCTGGTACGCGCGGGCAAGCTGCGTTACTACGGCGTGTCGAACTTTTCCGGCTGGCAGCTGATGAAGGCGCTGGCCATCGCCGACCGGCGTGGCCTCACGCCGCCCATCGCGCACCAGGCCTACTACTCGCTGGTCGGCCGCGACTACGAGTGGGAACTGATGCCGCTGGCGCTCGACCAGGGCATCGGCACGGTGGTCTGGAGCCCGCTGGGATGGGGGCGGTTGACCGGCAGGATCCGCCGCGGCCAGCCGCTGCCCGAACGCAGCCGCCTGCACGACACCGAGGCCTTCGCGCCGCCGCTCGAGGCCGAACGCCTGTACCGCGTGGTCGATGCGCTGGACGCGGTCGCGGCGCAGCTCGATGCCAGCGTGCCCGAAGTCGCACTGGCCTGGCTGCTGCGGCGGCCGACCGTGTCCACCGTGCTGGTCGGCGCGCGCAACGAGGCGCAGCTGCGCGAGAACCTCGGGGCCGCCGCGTTGCCGCTGTCGCAGGAACACATCGCCCTGCTCGATGCCGCCAGCCACGTGCCGCCGCCCTACCCCTACTATCCCTACTGGAACGGCATGTTCACCGAGCTCGCACCGCCTTCCGTGCCCCTGCCCGTCGCCGGCTGAGCCGCCCCCGAGAATCCACATGGCATCGCAACT
This sequence comes from Luteimonas campi, assembly GCF_051162505.1. Classification (NCBI taxonomy): domain Bacteria; kingdom Pseudomonadati; phylum Pseudomonadota; class Gammaproteobacteria; order Lysobacterales; family Lysobacteraceae; genus Luteimonas; species Luteimonas campi. The sequence goes on along the minus strand of NZ_JBNWEM010000005.1, from coordinate 277,272 downwards.
GCTGCGTTACACCGCGTTCTCCCGCGATCCCGCCGGCGGCAACCCCGCCGGCGTCTGGCTGGGCGAGCAGCTGCCCGACGCAGCGCGGATGCAGCGAATCGCCGCGCAGGTCGGCGATTCGGAAACCGCTTTCGTCGCCGCGCCCGGCGCGGACGGCCGGCGTCCCACGCGCTACTTCAGTCCCGAGGCCGAAGTGCCGTTCTGCGGCCATGCCACCATCGCCGCCGCCGTCGCCCTGGGCGATCGCGAAGGCGATGGCCGCTACGTGTTCGCCACGGCCACCGGCGACATCCCCGCGCAGGTGTCGACGCATGCCGGGGCGCGCATGGCCAGCCTGGTCTCGGTGCCGCCTCGCCACGAGCCCGCCCCGCCGGCGCTGCTGCGCGACGTGCTGGACACGCTGGGTTGGCGCGAGGCCGAACTCGATCCCGCGATACCGCCCGCGCGCGCCTTCGCGGGTGCCTGGCACCTGGTGCTGGCCGCCGCGGATGCCGCGCGCCTGGCGCGGCTGGACTACGACTTCGCGCGCCTCAAGGCGCTGATGCTGGGCGACGGCCTCACCACGCTGCAGCTCGTCTGGCGCGAATCGCCCACGCGCTGGCATGCGCGCAATCCCTTCCCCGTCGGCGGCGTGGTCGAAGATCCCGCCACCGGCGCCGCGGCGGCCGCGCTGGGCGGCTACCTCCGCGATGCCGGCATCGTCATGGCGCCCGCGCGCCTGGAGATCCACCAGGGCGCGGCGATGGGCCGTCCGGGCCTGCTGCGGGTCGACATCCCGGCTGCCGGCGGCATCACCGTGTCAGGCGATGCCGTCGCCCTTCCTTCCCCCACACGGATATCTCCCCATGAGCACCATGCGAGCGGTCGGCCTGCGCCGCTACCTGCCCATCGACGACCCCGATTCCCTCATCGAGCTCGAGCTTGAACGCCCCGTGCCCGGCGCGCGCGACCTGCTGGTGCGCGTGGAAGCGGTGTCGGTCAATCCGGTCGACACCAAGGTGCGCGCGCCCAGGCCGCAGGTCGAAGCGCAGCCGCGGGTGCTGGGCTACGACGGCGCAGGCGTGGTGGAGGCGGTCGGCAGCCACGTCACCGGCTTCCGCCCCGGCGATGCGGTGTATTACGCGGGCGACATCACCCGGCCCGGCAGCAACGCGCAACTGCAGCTGGTGGATGAACGCATCGTCGCGCGCAAGCCCGCATCGCTCGATTTCGCGCAGGCCGCGGCGCTGCCCCTGACCGCGCTCACCGCCTGGGAGCTGCTGTTCGACCGCATGGGTTATGCGTTCGAAGGCGGTGGGGCCGGCCGCAGCCTGCTGGTGATCGGGGGCGCCGGCGGCGTGGGTTCGATCGCGATCCAGCTGGCGAAGCTTGCGGGCTTCCGCGTCGTCGCCACTGCTTCGCGCCAGGAAAGCGCCGACTGGTGCCGCGAGCTGGGTGCCGACGAGGTGGTCGACCATCGCCAGCCGCTGGCGCCTCAGCTGCAGTCGCAAGGCATCGATGCGATCGATGCCGCGCTCAACTTCGCCGATACCGACCGCTACTGGACAGAACTCGGCGAACTGCTGGCGCCGCAGGGCCGCGTCGGCCTGATCGTGGAGCCGGTCGGCGCACTACGCATCGGCGATCCCTACAAGGCCAAATGCATCGGCATCCACTGGGAATTCATGTTCGCGCGCCCGCGCTTCGGCACTGCCGACATGGACCGGCAGGGGAGGATCCTCGCGCAGGTCGCGCAGCTGGTGGACGAGGGACGCCTGCGCGGCACGCTGCGCGAGACGCTCTCTCCGATCAGCGCCGCCAACCTGCGCGAGGCGCACCGGCGCCTGGAATCGGGACGCAGTATCGGCAAGCTCGCGCTCTCGGGCTGGTAGCCGCGATGGCTGCGCAACGCAGCAGGCCGCGGCGCGCAACGCCGCGCTCCGTCTTCCTCCGCCACACTCCTTCCATGACCCTGCCTCCCCTGCTGGCCCTGCGCCTGTCGAAACTGCTGTCCGGCGTGTTCCTCTACGGCTTCGCGATGAGCCTGATGGTGCGCGCCGGCCTCGGCGTGGCGCCGTGGGACGTACTGAACCTGGGCCTGGTGCGTCAGACCGGCCTGTCGTTCGGCACGCTGACCGTCCTGATCGGCGTGGGCGTCCTGCTGCTGTGGTGGCCACTGCGGCAGCGACCAGGACTGGGCACCGTGCTCAACGCGCTGCTGGTCGGCCCCAGCGCGCAGTTCGGGCTCTGGCTGCTGCCCGATGTCCACGGCGTCTGGCAGCAGGTGTTGGTGTTCGGATCCGGCCTGCTCCTGCTGGCCCTGGCCACCGGGCTGTACATCGGCGCCCGCTTCGGCCCCGGTCCGCGCGACGGACTGATGACCGGGCTGCACGCCCGCACCGGCTGGCCGGTGTGGGCGGTACGCAGCGGCATCGAGGGCTCGGTGTTGCTGGCTGGCTGGTGGATGGGCGGCACGGTGGGCCTGGGCACGCTGGCCTTCGCCCTGCTGATCGGGCCGCTGGTCGGACGCACCCTGCCCTGGTGCGAAACCCGGCTGCCGCCGCGTCCCGCGCTGGCCTGAGCCCACGGCGGCGACTTGCCGCCGTCCGGGATTCGCGGCATGGTGCGCGATCCATACGGCAGCGTATTCCGCCATGATCGCCGACCGCGACGACGCCACCGCCTATCCGCACCTGTTCGCGCCGCTGGACCTGGGCTTCACCACCCTGCGCAACAGGGTGCTGATGGGCTCGATGCATACCGGGCTGGAAGATCGCAAGCGCGACTTCCCGAAGCTGGCGGCGTACTTCGCCGAACGTGCGGCCGGCGGCGTGGCGCTGATCGTCACCGGCGGTTTCTCGCCCAACTTCGAGGGCTGGCTCACGCCCTTCGCCAGCCGTCTGGCCTGGCCCTGGGAGGCGCGCAAGCATCGCCAGGTCACCGATGCCGTACACGGGCACGGCGCGAAGATCTGCCTGCAGCTGCTGCACGCCGGGCGCTATGCCTACCACCCGCTGTCGGTGGCGCCTTCGAAGATCAAGTCGCCGATCACGCCCTTCGCCCCACGCGCGCTCAGCGCGCGTGGCATCGAACGCACGATCGATGCCTACGCGACTGCCGCGCGCCTCGCCCGCGAGGGCGGCTACGACGGCGTGGAGGTGATGGGTTCGGAAGGCTACCTGATCAACCAGTTCCTCAGCGCGCGCACCAATCGCCGCGACGACCGCTGGGGCGGCGACGTCTCCGCGCGCATGCGCTTCGCCACCGAGATCGTGCGCCGCGTGCGCGAGGCCTGCGGGCCGGACTTCATCATCATCTACCGGCTGTCGATGCTCGAGCTGGTGCCCGACGGCTCCGACTGGAGCGAGATCGTGCAGCAGGCGCGCGCGATCGAAACCGCCGGCGCCACGCTCATCAACACCGGCATCGGCTGGCACGAGGCGCGCGTGCCGACCATCGCCACCTCGGTGCCGCGCGCCGCGTTCGCCGGCGTCACCGCCAAGCTCAAGCCACATGTCTCGCTGCCGCTGGTGGCGACCAACCGCATCAACATGCCCGACGTGGCCGAAGCGGTGCTCGCCTCCGGCGGCGCCGACATGGTGTCGATGGCGCGGCCGCTGCTGGCCGATCCCGAATGGGTGAACAAGGCGCGCGCGGGCATGCCGCAGGCAATCAACACCTGCATCGCCTGCAACCAGGCCTGCCTGGACCATGTGTTCCAGCGCAAGACCGCAAGCTGCCTGGTCAATCCCCGTGCCTGCGCCGAAACCGAGCTGAACTACCTGCCGGCCAGCACCCGCAAGCGCGTGGCCGTGGTCGGTGCGGGCCCTGCCGGCCTGGCCTGCGCAACGGTCGCCGCCCAGCGCGGCCACGACGTCGTGTTGTTCGATCGCGCCGACCGCATCGGTGGCCAGTTCAACCTGGCGTGGAAGATCCCCGGCAAGGAAGAGTTCGGCGAGACGCTGCGGTGGTTCGGGCATCGCATTCGCGAAACCGGCGTCACGCTGCGCCTGTCCACCGACGCCACGCCCGATGCACTTTCGGGTTTCGACGAGATCGTGCTGGCCACGGGCGTGAACCCGCGCCGCGTCGACTTCGAAGGCCACGATCATCCGAAAGTGGTCGGCTACCTAGACGTCCTGCGCGGTCACGCGGTGCCCGGCCGCCGCGTGGCCATCGTGGGCGCTGGCGGCATCGGTTTCGACGTCGGCGAGTTCCTGGTGCAGGACAAGCCGTCGCCGAGTCTCGATCCGGCGCTGTGGATGCGCGAATGGGGCGTCGATCCGGCGTTCGAGAGCGCCGGCGGCCTGCACCCGCCACGCGTGGCGCCGCCCTCGCGCGAGGTGTGGCTGCTGCAGCGGAGCCCGGGCCGCCCCGGCGCGCGCCTGGGCAAGACGACCGGCTGGATCCATCGCAGCACGCTCAAGCACAAGGGCGTGCGGATGATCGGCGGAGTCGAGTACGTCGCCGTCGACGACGAGGGCTTCCATCTGCGTGTCGACGGGCAGCCGCAGCTGCTGCCGGTGGACCATGTGGTGGTCTGCGCCGGCCAGGAACCCGAGCGCAGCCTGCTCGCCCCTCTGCAGGCGGCCGGGCGGCCGGTCCATCTGATCGGCGGCGCCGAGGTGGCGGCCGAACTCGACGCCAAGCGGGCCATCGCCCAGGCCTGCCGGCTGGCGGCGGCGCTCTAGACCGCCGCCGGTTCCCTGCAGCACAGCGGCCAACCCGCCATGACCGCGTCAGGATCTGAAGGCCGCCCGCTAACGCCTTGATCCTGCTGGCTGAACGCGTTCTGGATTGAGCAAAAACTCCAATCGAATCATCCACTTCTCCACCCGCATTCAGGAACGATTCGGTTACCGGCTTTTACCGTGCGCGCACTTTCCCCGCCGCCCACACTGGCGGGAACCGGCCCGATCCGCCTTCCGCGGCCTTCGGCGCCCGGGCAAAAGCGCCATAGAGTCGCTGCCCTCCCCAATACGCCATGTCCGACCATCGCCGCTAACGGCGTCGCTTCTCCAAGGAGGCGCACGCCCGGGGGCGACCGGACGCAACGCAGCAAGGAGTTCCGATGAAACTGGCCTGGATCCTGTGGTTGGCCTCGCTGATGTCGCCGCAAGCCGCCGATTCGCTGTGCCTGAGCACGACGCTCTATCTGGAGGCACGCAACCAGTCCGTGCTGGGCCAGCAGGCCGTCGCCGAGGTCGCCCTTCGCCGTGAGGAAAGCGGCCTGTGGGGCGATTCGATGTGCGAGGTTGTCACCGCGCGCAAGCAGTTCGCTCCCACGATCGTGTCCCCCGGGACCCGCATGCACAACACCGAAGCCTGGGCGCAGGCGGTGGGCATCGCCATCGAGTCGGAGCGCAACTGGGCGCTGCCGGCTGGCGAACGCACCGAAGTCGTGCCGGGCGCCAGCCACTTCATGGCGCATGCCATCGCCGCGCCGAGCTGGCGCAATGCCTACCAGGTCGCGACGATCGGCGATCACACCTTCCTCAAGGTGCAGAGGCTCAAGCCCAAGAGCTGAGCACCGGCGCCGGGCGCTGTTGCGCGCAGGCGCGCCGATGACGCAATGACGCAATGACGCCGCGAGCGACGTCGCTCAGCCGGCGTCCGCAACCTCTGCCGCAGCGCGGATGCGGGCGATGCTCGATGCCGCGCCCTGCATGCTGGTTTTCTTGGCCAGGGCGGACTGCAGTTCCGGCAGCAGTGCTTCCAGCGCTGCGTAGTCTTCGGCACGCTCCAGCTTGAGCTGGAAGAAATAGCCGCGCACGCCCAGCTGCTCGCGCACCAGGTCGGTCATCAGCGAATAGACGATCGCGTAGCGGTTGTTGCCGCTCTCGCGCGGCCCGATCGGCTCGTTGGCCGGTTCGCCGATCGAAGGGCGCGCATCGGCCATCTCGCCCGAGATCAGTTCCAGCGACAGCAGTTGCTGCAACGCGTCTTCCGGCGCGTTCAGGCGCTTGGCCAGCTCTTGGAGTTCAGCCACGGTCCGCCTTCCATCCACGAGCAGCAGCACCGAGCGCAGCCCCCCCGGCAGCTTGCGGCTGCGGCTTTCGATCTCGGCGCGCCCCTGTTCGGTCTTCGCCGGCATTAGCTGAAGCTGCATATCGCCTCCCGGTTATCGCGTCCCAACGGGTGGAAATTCGCACGATCCATACCAGCGCCGTCCCAACGCCGGGCCAGCGCGCTGGCGGCTTCTGGATTTGTGACTCGACGCACGAAAATCAGGCCGGTCCGACCTTTCCATATCCGACTGGGTGTGATTACTGCATCGCAACAATTGCGTGCCGCGCCAGGCCCGGTGCAGCAGACCCCGCCCCTGCGGCAGCCAGCACCTGCCCTGTTGCGTCAGCTTGTGGCGCCCTGCGCAGGACGCCATGCCCGTCTCAGCTGCCCGCCTCCGGGCCACGCTCCAGCGCTCGGCGGACCTCCTCCAGCGCACCGGGATCGTCGAGGGTGGACAGGTCGCCCGGATCGCGCGACTCGGCCAGCGCCTGCAGCGACCGCCTGAGCAGCTTGCCCGAGCGGGTCTTGGGCAGGGCATTGAGCAGGTACACGCGCGCGGGACGGGCCACGCCTCCCAGTTGTTCGACCACCACCTTCTGCATCTGCGCGGCGGTCTCGCTGGCCTCTTCATCCGAATGGGCGCGCTTGAGCGTGGCGAACACGATCGGCACCTGCCCTTTCAGCGCGTCCTGCACGCCGATCACGGCGGCCTCCGCCACGTCCGGATGGCTCGACACCGACTCCTCGATCTCGCGCGTTCCCAGCCGGTGTCCGGCGACGTTGATCACGTCGTCGGTCCGCCCCAGGATGAAGGTGTATCCGTCCTGATCGCGGATCGCCCAGTCCAGCGAACTGTAGAGCAGCTCCTTGAAGTGGCTGAAGTAGCTGTCGACGAACCGCTGGTCGTTGCGCCACACCGTGCTCATGCAGCCCGGCGGCAGCGGTGGCTGGATCACCAGCACGCCCTTCTCGCCCGCCGCGGCGTCTTCGCCGGTGACCTCGTCGATCACCCGCAGCCGGAAGCCGAGGTTGGGCATGCCGGGCGAGCCAAATCGCACCGGCTTCATGTCCAGGCCCGGCATCAGGGTCAACACCGGCCAGCCCGTTTCGGTCTGCCAGTAATTGTCGATCACGGGCTTGCCCAGCACCTCCGAGATCCAGCGCGCGGTGGGCTCGTCCAGCGGCTCTCCCGCCAGGAACAGGTGCTGCAGCGTCGACAGGTCGCGATCGGTGATGAAGGCCGGATCGTTCTTCTTGAGCACGCGCAGCGCGGTGGGCGAGGAAAACATCGTGCGCACGCCGTAGCGCTCGACGATGCGCCACCAGATGCCCGCGTCGGGCGAGGTCGGCAGGCCCTCGTAGATGATCGAGGTGGCGCCGGCGATCAGCGGCCCGTAGACGTTGTAGGAATGCCCGACCACCCAGCCGATGTCGGAGGTGGAGAACATCACCTGGCCGGCGCGGATGTCGTACACGGACCACATCGACAACGCCAGCGCGACCGCGTATCCACCGACGTCGCGCTGCACGCCCTTCGGTTTGCCGGTGGTGCCGGAGGTGTAGAGGATGTAGCTCGGCTCGTTGGACTCCAGCCAGGCCACCGGCACGTCGGCATCCTCGTGCGCGCGCCGCAGCGTCGCGTAATCCACGTCGCGACCCGCCCGCAGCGGCAGCGGCCCGGCCAGGCCGCGGTCGATCACCAGCACCTTCTCCGGTGGATGTTCGGCCCGTGCCAGCGCCTCGTCCACCAGGGGCAGGAACGGAATGACCTTGCCGCCACGGATGCCCGCATCGGCAGTCACCAGCACCCGTGGCTGCGCGTCGTCCACGCGCAGGGCCAGGTTGTGCGCGGCGAAGCCACCGAACACGACCGAGTGGATCGCACCGATGCGCGCGCATGCCAGCATCGCGATCACCGCATCGACGGTGTGCGGCATGTAGATCACCACGCGGTCTCCGCTGCCGACGCCGAGCGACTGCAGGCTGGCCGCGAACACGTTCACCTCGCGATGCAGTTCCCGGTAGCTCAGCTCGCGGATGCTGTCGGTCTCGGTCGACCAGCCGACCAGCGCCAGCTGGTCGCCACGCGCATCGAGATGACGGTCGACGGCGTTGAAGCAGAGGTTGGTCTGGCCGCCCACGAACCACTTGCGGAACGGGGGATTCGAGTCGTCGAGGATCCGCTCGGGTGGACGATGCCAATGGATCGCCCGCGCCTGCTCAGCCCAGAATTCCTCCGGCGCCTCGATCGACTGCCGGTACAGCTCTTCGTAGCCCATGGCCGCCTCCGCGATGTTCGGGCGAAAGGCTAGGCCCGCGCCGCCGGGAAAGCGTTAAGACCTTCGTATCATTCGCGATGAAATGCAGAAAAGGCCGGAAAAATCGGCCTTTTCTGTACCTGTTGACGGTCCCGATCAAGCGGGTTGATCGGGATGGTCAACCCGGGAAATGCGCGGCGAGGCCCCGGATCTGTCGCCGTTGGGCGGCGGTATCGGGGCCGGGCGCTCAGCCCAGCAGGTGCGCCACGCCGCTGCGCTCTTCCTCGAGCTCGGCCAGCGTCTTGTCGATCGCCGCGCGGCTGAAGTCGTCGACCGGCAGGTCGCGCACCATCGTGTACTCGCCGTTCTCGGTGGTCACGGCGAACCCGAAGATCACGCCTTCCGGGATGCCGTAGGAGCCATCGGAAGGGATGCCCATCGTGACCCACTTGCCGTTGCTGCCCAGCGCCCAGTCGCGGATATGGTCGATCGCGGCGTTCGCGGCGGACGCCGCGGAAGAGAGGCCGCGCGCTTCGATGATCGCGGCGCCGCGCTTGCCCACCTTGGGAATGAACTCGTTGGCGTTCCAGTCCGCGTCGTTGATCCTGTCCTTGAGCGACTCGCCCTTGACCGTGGCGAAGCGGTAGTCGGGGTACATGGTCGGGCTGTGGTTGCCCCAAACCACCAGCTTCTCGATATCGCCCACGGCCACGCCCGCCTTGCCGGCCAGCTGGCTCAGCGCGCGGTTGTGGTCGAGACGCAGCATCGCGGTGAAGTTCTTCGCCGGCAGGTCGGGCGCGGACTTCATCGCGATGTAGGCGTTGGTGTTGGCCGGGTTGCCGACCACCAGCACCCTGACGTCGCGGCTGGCGACCTTGTTCAGCGCGGCGCCCTGGGCGGTGAAGATCTTGGCGTTCTCCAGCAGCAGGTCCTTGCGCTCCATGCCGGGGCCACGCGGACGCGCACCGACGAGCAGCGCATAGTCGGCGTCCTTGAACGCGACCTCCGGATCGTCGGTACCGACCATGCCTGCCAGCAGCGGGAACGCGCAGTCTTCCAGCTCCATCATCACGCCCTTGAGCGCGGCCTGCGCCTTGTCGATCGGCAGTTCGAGCAGTTGCAGGATGACGGGCTGGTCCGTGCCCAGCATTTCGCCGGACGCGATGCGGAACAGCAGGGCGTAGCCGATCTGGCCGGCGGCGCCGGTGACTGCGACTCGAACGGGGGCTTTCATGGGGAGATCCTCTTGCGACGTGGAATACAGGTCAGCGTGGGAACACGCGATAACCCAGGGGTGAGAGAGAGTGGCGCAGGGCATCGGGGTCGAACCCGCGGATGACGGTCTGTCCCACGACGGTGACCGGCACGCCGCGTGCGCCCAGCGCCTGCATCGCGCGATCGCCATCCGGCGTGTCGACGTCGAGCAGGCGGTAGCGCACGTTCGCGCGTTCGAACTCGGCCTGCTGCCTGCGGCAGTAGCCGCACCATTCGGCGGCCAGCATGACGATGCGCTCGTCGCCGGTGGTATTGCGCGGATCGTCGGCGGCCAAAACCGGGGCGTCGGCGTCGCGGAAGTGGAAGAACGCGCCCGCCAGACCGACCAGCATCAGCAGGGCCAGCGCGCGCATCGCAGCGCTCAGGACAGTTCCGCGAAGAACTCGCGGAAGCGCTGCAGGCCCGGCGTGAGCTGCGCCTCCGGGCAGGTATAGCTGATCCGCAACGCGCGCGGCTCGCCGAAGGCCGAACCCGGTACGCAGGCCACGCCCTTGGCCTCGAGCAGCGCGTTGCACAGGTCGACGTCGTTGTCGATCCGCAGACCGGACGGCGCATGGCGGCGACCGAACGCGACACTGACATCCGGAAACACGTAGAACGCGCCCTGCGGCTTCGGGCAGACCACGCCGGGAATCGTTGCAAGCACCGCGAGCACCTGGTCGCGGCGCTGCTGGAACTCCTCGCGCCGAGCCTCCGGCACGTCCTGCGGGCCCGACAGCGCCGCCACCGCAGCGGCCGTGACCACTTCCGGCACGTTGGTGATGTGGGTCGAATTGAGCGCAGTGAGCGCCTGGGCGACCACCTCGGGCCCGGCCATGAATCCGGTGCGCCATCCCGGCATGCCATAGGTCTTGGACAGCGAATCGACGAAGATCACGCGGTCGCGCAGTTCCGGCCTTGCATGCAGGAAGTTGTGGTAGCCCACGCCGTCGAACACCATCCGGTGGTAGATGTCGTCGGTGATCACCCAGGTGTCGGGATGGCGCGCGAGGACGTCCGCCAGCGCGGCGATCTCCTCGCGGGTATAGACCATGCCGGTCGGGTTGGACGGGTTGTTGAACAGGAACAGCCTGGGCTTGCGCGACAGCGCCGCGTCGAGCTGCGCGGGGACGAGCTTGTAGTCCTGCTCCGGCGGGCAGGGCAGCAGGCGGACGTCCGCGCCCAGCAGTTCGCCGATGTCCAGGTAGCTGGTCCAGTACGGCGTGGCGAAGACGAAGCCGTCGCCCGGGTCGAGCAGCGCCTCGCACAGGTTGTAGAGCACGTGCTTGGCGCCGATGCCGGTGGCGCAGTTGGCCCGCGTGTAGCCGGTCAGGCCCGCCGCCTCGAGGTGCCCGAGGAAGGCGTCGAGCAGCGCATCGGCACCGCGGTTGCTGCCGTATTGGCCGGAATCGGCGTCGAGCGCGGCGCGCGCAGCCGCGTACACGTGCGCACCCGGCAGAAAATTGGGCACGCCGATCGAGAAGCTGATGATGTCGCGGCCCTGGGCCTTGAGCTGCCTTGCCCGTTCGGCGACGAGCATGATCGCGCTCTGCTTGGCGCGGCCCATGCGGCGGGCGAGTTGCGGCATCGCGAGGATTCCCGGAAAAGGTGGGCGGACCGGCGACCGCCGGGCGCGCATTTTGCGGCGCAGGATTCTAGCATGCGACACCGCCACGAGCGGCCTTGGCGGGACGCAAGCCACTGTTTCCGCTTGCTTCCCTGTCCGACTGCCCCCGGTTGCGCCACGCCCGGAGACGAGGCGGCCGTTCGATCAGGGACCGCCCGTCTTCATTGCCAGTGTCCCGGCGCGTCAGCTCGTGACCGCCGCGCCGGCACGCTGGCGATGACTCAGGCGGCGAGGATCCGGTCCCACTCCGCGACGCGGTCGGCCTTGGCTGCGAGCACGGAGTCCACGTCGCCCTCGATCTTCACCGACTTGATGGCGTCGCCCTGCTTCACCGCATCCACCACGTCCAGGCCTTCGAGGACCTTGCCGAACACGGTGTGCTTGCCGTCCAGCCAGTCAGTCTTGATGTGGGTGATGAAGAACTGGCTGCCGTTGGTGTTGGGGCCGGCGTTGGCCATCGACAGCACGCCCCGGTCGTGCTTCACGCCATTGTTGGTCTCATCCTCGAACTTGTAGCCCGGGCCGCCCGTCCCGGTGCCCTTGGGGCAGCCACCCTGGATCATGAAGTCGGGGATCACGCGGTGGAAATTCAGCCCGTCGTAGAAGCCGCGGCGGGCCAGGTTGACGAAGCTGGCGACGGTCAGCGGCGCCTTGTCGGCGAACAATTCGACCTTGATCGGGCCCCGGTCGGTGTCGAAAACGGCAATAAGGCTCATGTATTCAGCTCCAATGGCCCGGACCGGGCGGTTGACCCCATATAATAGCCCGCTTCCTCCACCCTCCCCCGCGCCCTGCCCCTTCCACGGCAGCGTGTGCGGATGACCCGACCTCCGAATCCATGTCCATCCAACGCCTGCGCAATATCGCCATCGTCGCCCACGTCGACCACGGCAAGACCACCCTCGTCGACCAGTTGCTCAAGCAGTCGGGCACCCTGAACGAACGCACCGTCCTCGCCGAGCGCGTGATGGACAGCAACGATCAGGAAAAGGAACGGGGCATCACCATCCTGGCCAAGAACACCGCCATCACCTGGCAGGGCAACCGCATCAACATCGTCGACACCCCTGGGCACGCCGACTTCGGCGGCGAGGTCGAACGCGTGCTGTCGATGGTCGACTCGGTGCTGCTGCTGGTCGACGCGATGGACGGTCCGATGCCGCAGACGCGCTTCGTCACCCAGAAGGCGTTCGCGATGGGCTTCAAGCCGATCGTGGTGATCAACAAGGTCGACCGCCCCGGCGCGCGGCCGGAGTGGGTGGTGGAGCAGGTCTGGGATCTGTTCGACCGCCTCGGCGCGACCCCGGAACAGATGGATTTCCCGATCATCTACGCCTCCGGCCTCAACGGCTATGCCGGCCTGACCGAGGACGTGCGCGAGGGCGACATGACCCCGCTGTACGAGGCGATCATGGAGCACGTGCCCGCGCCGCCGGTCGACCTGGAGGGCGCGTTCCAGATGCGCATCAGCCAGCTCGACTACAACAGCTTCGTCGGCGTGATCGGCATCGGCCGCGTGCAGCGCGGCACGGTGAAGAAGAACCAGCCGGTCGTGATCATCGATCGCGAAGGCAAGAAGCGCCAGGGCAAGGTGCTGCAGGTGCTGGGCTTCATGGGCCTGGAGCGCATCGAGCAGGACAGCGCGCAGGCCGGCGACATCGTCGCCATCTCCGGCATCGCCGACCTAACCATTTCCGATACCGTCTGCGCGCTCGACACGCCCGAGGCGCTGCCGGCGCTGACGGTCGACGAGCCCACGATCTCGATGACCTTCCAGGTCAACAACTCGCCGTTCGCCGGCAACAAGGATCTGTCGGGCGGCAAGTTCCTCACCAGCCGCCAGATCAAGGACCGCCTCGAGCGCGAAGCCGTGCACAACGTCGCGCTGCGCGTCGAGCAGCTCGAGGATGCCGACAAGTTCCTGGTCTCCGGCCGTGGCGAACTGCACCTGTCGGTGCTGATCGAGAACATGCGCCGCGAAGGCTTCGAGCTCGCCGTGTCGCGCCCGGAAGTGATCATCAAGGAGATCGACGGCCAGCTGATGGAGCCGATCGAGCAGCTCGTCGTCGACGTGGAGGAGATCCACCAGGGCGGCGTGATGGAGAAGCTGGGCATGCGCAAGGCGCAGCTCAAGAACATGGAGTCGGACGGCAAGGGCCGCGTACGGCTCGACTACATGATCCCCGCGCGCGGGCTGATCGGCTTCCAGAACGAGTTCAAGACGCTCACCTCCGGCAGCGGCCTGCTGTTCCACGTCTTCGACCATTACGGCCCGAAGGAACAGGGGGCGATCGCCAAGCGCCAGAACGGCGTGATGATCGCCAACGCGCCAGGCACCACGCCGGCCTACTCGCTCGGGCCGCTGCAGGAGCGCGGCAAGCTGTTCGCCGCCGAGGGCGACAACGTCTACGAAGGGCAGCTGGTCGGCATCCACTCCAAGGACAACGACCTGACCGTCAACGCGATCAAGCCCAAGCCGCTGACCAACATGCGCGCCTCCGGCAAGGACGATGCGATCCAGCTTTCGCCTGCGATCAAGTTCTCGCTGGAGCAGGCGCTGGACTTCATCGACGACGACGAGCTGGTCGAGATCACGCCGAAGGAAATCCGCCTGCGCAAGAAGCTGCTGACCGAGAGCGACCGCAAGCGGGCCAGCCGCGCGGCGTGAGCCGCACACTGTTCACCGGCTGGAAACCGGGCGTCGCCGCGCAGGCGACGCTCGGCGGCCTGCGCGACCGCATCGTGGCGGCCCGGCCAGGCGATGCGCCGTCGCTGTCGCTGCGTCGCCCCGACCAATGGCACATCACCCTGTGCTTCGTCGCACGCGACTTCGACGACGCTGTCGTGGCAGCGACACGCAACGCCCTCGGCGCCGCGGCCAAGGCCGTCCCGCCGCACGAGTTCAGCATCGAACGCCTCGCGTTCTGGCGCGCCGCCGGCGTGCTGGTCGCCCTGCCCCGGCGCAACGCGCTGCTGCAGGCGCTGTGCGACGCCAACCGCGACGCACTTCGCGATGCCGGCATCCGCCCGCAGGAGGCGACCACGCAACCGCACGTGACCCTGGCCTACCTGGAGCGCGGTGCGGCGCCGCAGCCCTGGCTCGACGAGGTCGATTGCGCCGGCGAGCCGCTCCGGGTCGACGGCTTCGAACTGCTGTTCAACGCCGGTGGCCGCTACCAGACGCTGGGCGAATGGCCGCTGCGCGGCACCGCGCCGCCCGCGCAGCAACAGCCGTCGCTGTTCTGACCGCGATGCGCACGCCCGCGGAGATCGTCGCTGTTGCCGCGGCTCCACCGTCCGCCGATCCAGCGCTGCGCGCCGTGGCGCTGTTCGAAGGCCTCAAGGGCATCGTGTCGCTGGCCGCCGCTGCCGGGCTCGCCCTGGCCGGCGCCGCCCTGCTGCAGCAATGGGCCGCGATCCTGCTCTCGCGGTTCCAGGCCCGGGCTCCCGGTACCGGCTGGCTGCAGCGCGCGATCAGCACCGAATCGGTGCGCCTGGTCGTGCTTGCGGTCGTCGTCTACGGCCTGCTGCGGCTGGTCGAAGCCTGGGGCCTGTGGCGCGCCCGCGCCTGGGCGTCATGGCTGGGTTGCGTCTCGGCCGCGCTCTACCTGCCGTTCGAACTGCATGCGCTGATCCGCCATCCCGGCTGGCTCGCGCTGTCCGTGCTCGCGGTGAACCTGGTCGTGGTCGCAGTGCTGGGCCGCGATCTGCTGCGTCGTCGGGCCTGAAACCGGCGCGGGATCGCCCCGCGCCCTCGCCCCTCAGGCGCTGATCGGCGGATTGAGCTGGGCGTGCTTGCGCACGATCAGCATCGCGGTTTCGAGCGCCTGTTCGTAGTTCAGGCGCGGGTCGACGGTCGAGCGGTACGCGCGTTCCAGGTCGACCTCGGTAAGCGCACGCGCGCCGCCGGTGCACTCGGTGACGTCCTCGCCGGTGAGCTCCAGGTGCACGCCGCCCAGGCGCGTGCCGGCGGCGGCGTGGATGTCGAACGACTGCTCGATCTCGCTACGGATATTGTCGAAGCGGCGGGTCTTGTAGCCGTTGCTGGTGGACTCGGTGTTGCCGTGCATCGCGTCGCAGATCCACAGCACGCGCCGGCCCTCGCGCTTCACCGCGTCCAGCAGCGGCGGCAGCTTGGCCGCGACGTCCGCGGCGCCCATGCGATGGATCAGGCCGAGGCGACCCGGCTCGTCGTCGGGATTGAGCACGTCGATCAGCTTGAGCAACTGGTCCACCGTCGCGGTCGGCCCCACCTTGACCGCGATCGGGTTGCGGATGCCCCGGAAGTACTCGGTATGCGCGCCCTCGAGCGCCGCGGTGCGCATGCCCACCCACGGGAAATGCGTGCTGAGGTTGAACCAGCCCCACTGACGCGGCACCTGGCGCGTCTGCGTTTCCTCGTAAGGCAGCAGCAGCGCCTCGTGCGAGGTGTAGAAGTCGACGCGGTTGAGGCTGTGCATCTGCCGCCCCGCCAGCGTCTCCATGAAGCGCACGGCGTCGCCGATGCCGGCGACCATCTTCTCGTACTCGCCCGCCAGCGGCGCCTGCGAGACCCAGCCCAGGCCCCAGTACTCGGGGTGGTGCAGGTCGGCGAAGCCGCCATCGATCAGCGAACGCACGAAGTTCATCGTCATCGCCGAGCGCGCGTGCGCCTTGACCATGCGCCGCGGGTCGGGGATGCGCGCCTCGGCCGTGAATGCAGGCCCGTTGACGATGTCGCCACGGTAGCTCGGCAGCTCCACGCCGTCGCGCACCTCGGTGCCTGCCGAGCGCGGCTTGGCGTACTGGCCGGCGAAGCGGCCCACGCGCACCACCGGCAGCTTCATGCCGTGCACCAGCACCAGGCTCATCTGCAGCAGCACCTTGAGCCGGTTGGAGATGATCTCCGAGCTGCACTCGGCGAAGTTCTCGGCGCAGTCGCCGCCCTGCAGCAGGAAGCGCCTGCCCTCCTGGGCCTCGGCCAGCTGCTGCTTGAGGGTGAGGATCTCGCGCGAGGTCACCAGCGGCGGCAGCTGCCGCAGCTCGTCCTGCACCTCGGCCAGCGCCTCTTCATCGGGATAGACCGGCATCTGCAGCGCAGGGCGCGCACGCCAGCTGCCCGGGTGCCATTCGGAGGGGAGATTCACTGCCTGGAGGGTGCGGTCTGCGCTTTGCATGGGGGTGTCCGATACGAAAGCGCATGGTGCGCCGCTTGCTGCGGCGCGTCAATTTCAGCTGCAACGGACGCGCGACGACTCAGCGGCGACGCAAACCCGCGTGCAGTGCCCACGCCGCGAGCAGCACGAACCAGATCAGGCTCCACCAGGGCATCGACAGGCCGAGGAAGGTCCAGTCGATCGTGCCGCAGTCGCCCGTGCCGGTCAGCACCTGGCGGATCAGCCCGGGCGTGTCCATGGTCTCGCGCATGAACGCGAAGGGCGCGCCGCAGGCGGGAATCTCCGGCGGGAACATCTGCAGCCACACGTGGCGCCCGGCAATGCCGATGCCGACCGCGGCCGCAACCAGGGACAGCAGCGCCCAGACGCCGCGCCCGCCGGACCCGCGCGGCGCATGCAGCCCAGCGGCCAGCATCACCATGCCCAGCGCCGCGAAGGCGATGCGCTGGAAGATGCACAGCGGGCAGGGATCCAGCCCCCAGGCGAGCTGGCTGTAGATCGCAAAACCGATCAGCGCGAAGCAGATGGCCGCGCCTGCCAGCATCTGGAAGCGGAATGACCAGCGGAATGGATTCATGGACGCCTGCGGGCAACGGAACCGGCCTGCATTATCGCTGCTGCGCGGCGCGGCGCGCGTCCGCCCGGCGCTCGGTGCATGCCGCCCGGCGCAGTGGGCGCCAGTGCCTGCATGCAGACGGAGTCGGGCCCACCCCCAGTCGCATCGGCTGCCGCAATCGGTCGTCGCGCAGGCGACCGCATTTTCCTGGTCCGGAAAAGCAGAAACCCCGGCGGCGGCCGGGGTTTCGCTTGACGTCTCTGGCGGGCCGGATTACTCGGCGGACGCCTGCGGACGATCGACCAGTTCGACGTACGCCATCGGCGCGTTGTCGCCGGCTCGGAAGCCGCACTTGAGGATGCGCAGGTAACCACCCGGACGGCTCGCGTAACGCGGGCCCAGCGTGGTGAACAGGTTGCCGACGGCTTCCTTGTCGCGCAGGCGCGAGAAGGCCAGACGGCGGTTGGCCACGCTGTCGACCTTGGCCAGGGTGACCAGCGGCTCGGCGACGCGGCGCAGTTCCTTGGCCTTGGGCAGGGTGGTCTTGATCAGCTCGTGCTTGAACAGCGAGGCGGCCATGTTGGAGAACATCGCCTGGCGGTGCGCGCTGGTGCGGTTGAACTTGCGGCCGGCTTTCTGGTGACGCATGGTGAATTCCTTTGAGAATGAAGTGTGGAGCCGTGTACGTCTGTGTCGCCTTCCCGGCGTTGTATGCGGACTGCGGATGGTCCTTGCCGGCGTCCCTTGCCGGTCGTGCCGCGGGCTTCAGCCCGTCGGCAATATTGCAACGACTACGATAGAACTACGGCTGCCGTCCATGGCGCAACTGCGCGGGCTTCGGAACGCCCGGCCCGGCCATCCGTGGCCGGGCGTTCGGCAGCGCGCGAGCCAGTGGCTCGCGAACGCGCTGCCTCACCCAAGCATTCCGTGCGCCGAGACGCCGGCCGGCGGCCAGTTCTCGAGCTTCATGCCGAGCGACAGGCCACGCTGGGCCAGCACTTCCTTGATCTCGGTGAGCGACTTCTTGCCGAGGTTCGGGGTCTTGAGCAGCTCCACTTCGGTCTTCTGGATCAGGTCGCCGATGTAGTAGATGCTCTCGGCCTTGAGGCAGTTGGCCGAACGCACGGTCAGCTCCAGGTCGTCGATCGGGCGCAGCAGGATCGGGTCGACGCCCGGCGTGGCCGCCTTCTGGCCGCCGCGGTCGCGGTGGGTGAAGTCGCCGAACACGCTCAGCTGGTCGGTGAGGATGTCGGCGGCGGTGCGCACGGCTTCCTCGGCGTCGATCGTGCCGTTGGTCTCGATGTCCAGGACCAGCTTGTCCAGGTCGGTGCGCTGTTCGACGCGGGCCGCTTCGACCTCATAGGCCACGCGGCGGACCGGCGAGAACGACGCGTCCAGCATCAGGCGACCGATGGCGCGGGTCTCTTCATCCGGACGACGGCGGGCGGCGGCAGGCTGGTAGCCGAAACCGCGCTCGATCTTCAGGCGGATGTTGAGCTGGGTGTCCTTGGTCAGGTGCGCGATCACGTGGTCGGGATTGAGGATCTCGACGTTGTGGTCGGTCTTGATGTCGGCGGCGGTAACGACGCCCGGGCCGCCCTTGCTCAGGGTGAGGGTCGAGCTCTCGCCCGTGCCCATGCGGATCGCGACGTCCTTGAGGTTCAGCAGGACTTCGAGCACGTCCTCCTGCAGGCCCTCGATCGTGCTGTACTCATGCAGCACGCCATCGATCTCGACCTCGGTGATCGCGAAGCCGGGGATCGAGGACAGCAGCACGCGGCGCAGCGCATTGCCCAGGGTATGGCCATAGCCACGCTCGAGGGGTTCGATCACGACCTTCGCACGGTTGCCGGCGAGGCGTTCGATCTGGGGACCACGGGGGCGCAGGACCTGGTTGGCGGTAACAGTCATATTCGTAGCGTCTCCTGCAGGGCCACCGCATCCGTCGATGCACGGCCCTGGACGTTTGGAGCCCCTTGCTGCCAAGGGGTGGCCCGTGCGCGGGCACGGGCCGGGGGAGTTGTTGCTGGTGCCGCGGGAATGACCCGCCGCCAGTCCTTACTTCGAGTACAGCTCGACGATCAGCGCCTCGTTGATGTCGGCGGGCAGGTCGCCGCGGTCGGGGACCGCCTTGAACACGCCGCTGAACTTCTTCTGGTCGACTTCGACCCAGGACGGCGACAGGTCCATGCTGGACGAGACGTTCAGCGCTTCCTGCACGCGCATCTGCTTCTGCGCCTTCTCCGACAGCGCAATCGCGTCGCCGGCCTTCACCTGGTAGGACGGCAGGTTGACCGGCTTGCCGTTGACCGTGACGCCGCGGTGCGAGACCAGCTGGCGGGCCGACGGACGGGTCACCGCGAAGCCCATGCGGTAGACGACGTTGTCCAGGCGGGTCTCGAGGAGCTGCAGCAGGTTCTCACCCGTGTTGCCCTTCTTGTTCGAGGCCTTCTTGTAGTAGTTGCGGAACTGGCGCTCCAGCAGGCCGTAGATACGCTTGACCTTCTGCTTCTCGCGAAGCTGCAGGGCGTAGTCGGACAGCTTGCTGCGACGCGCGCCGGTGCCGGCGCCGTGCTGGCCGGGCTTCTGCTCCAGCTTGCACTTGGAGTCGAGCGCGCGGGTCGGGGACTTGAGCGAGAGGTCGGCGCCTTCGCGGCGCGCGAGCTTGCAGGTGGGACCGATGTAACGAGCCATTTCTTATCGCTCCCTTAGACGCGACGCTTCTTCGGCGGACGGCACCCGTTGTGCGGGATCGGCGTCACGTCGATGATGTTGGTGATCTTGTAGCCCACGTTGTTCAACGAACGCACGGCCGACTCACGACCCGGACCCGGGCCCTTGATGCGGACTTCCAGCGACTTCACGCCGTAGTCCAGCGCATCCTTGCCCGCCTTCTCGGCGGCCACCTGCGCGGCGAACGGGGTGGACTTGCGCGAGCCGCGGAAACCCGCGCCGCCCGAAGTCGCCCACGACAGCGCATTGCCCTGGCGGTCGGTGATCGTGATGATGGTGTTGTTGAACGAAGCGTGGACATGCGCGATGCCGTCGGTGACGACGCGCTTGATCTTCTTCTTCTGCTTGGCAGCTGGCTTGGCCATGGTGTCTGTTCCTTACTTCTTGATGGCCTTGCGCGGACCCTTGCGGGTGCGTGCATTGGTCCGGGTGCGCTGGCCACGCAGCGGCAGGCCGCGACGGTGGCGCAGGCCGCGATAGCAGGCCAGGTCCATCAGGCGCTTGATCGCCATGCCGATCTCGCGACGCAGGTCGCCCTCGACCACGTACTTGCCGACCTCGACGCGCAGGCGCTCGACTTCCGGCTCCGACAGGTCGCGGATCTTGGTGTTCGAGGTCACGCCTGCGGCTTCGCAGACCTGCTTCGAACGGGTACGGCCGATGCCGTAGATGCTTTGCAGCCCGACCCAGACGTGCTTCTGGGCAGGCAGGTTGACACCTGCAATACGCGCCATGCGCGGATCTCCAACTGGTTGGTCGGCCGGAAACGGGGGTCCCCGGCGGAGTGAACACGAAATTCTAACAGGGTCCCGGGTTGCTTGGAAGCCGACGGCGCCGTAGCGCCGCCGACCCGGCATGGGGAGTGTGCCCATGCTCCGGCGATGGACCCGGACTGGCCGGCCGGGGTCTCCCCCGCCCGGCCCCGCGCACTACTCTGGTGCGCGAACGGCCCGGATCCACCCCCGCGCGGGACTGCCGCAGGGGTCGCCCATCGTGCCGGGGGAGGCTTGGCTCCGCGCCGGCTGAATGCTTGCCGCTCCCTGGCATACCGGGACAGGGCCGAGGCCTTCGTCCCGCACCGGCCCCATCCTGGGTCCGGGTCCAACCAGGCCCGCCGAGGCGGGCCTGTCCTGCGTCTCAGCGCCCCCGGGCCCCGCCCTTGAGGTTCGCCTTCTTCAGCAGGCTTTCGTACTGGTGCGACATCAGGTGGGCCTGGATCTGGGCGATGAAGTCCATCACCACGACCACCACGATCAGCAGCGAAGTGCCGCCGAAATAGAACGAGACGTTGAGCTCGGCGCGCATGAACTCGGGCAGCAGGCACACCAGCACCAGGTAGGCGGCGCCCGCCGCGGTCAGTCGGGTCAGCACCCCGTCGATGTACTCGGCGGTCGCCTTGCCCGGCCGGATGCCCGGCACCAGCGCGCCAGACTTCTTCAGGTTGTCGGCCGTTTCCTGCGAGTTGAACACCAGCGCGGTGTAGAAGAACGCGAAACCGGCGATCAGGCCCGCATACAGCAGGATGTACAGCGGCTCGCCCGGCGAGAGCGCCTGCGCCACACGCTGCAGCCACTGGGCCGAGCCCGCCTGACCGAACCAGGTGGTCGCCGTGGCCGGGAACATGATGATCGACGAGGCGAAGATCGCCGGAATCACGCCCGCCATGTTGAGCTTGAGCGGCAGGAACGAGGTCTGGTTCATGTACGCGTTGCGGCCACCCTGGCGGCGCGCGTAGTTCACCGTGATCCGGCGCTGGCCGCGCTCGACGAACACCACGAAGTAGGTGAACACCGCCACGATCACCGCGATCATGATCACCGCGATCGGGCTGATGTCGCCGTTGCGGGCGGCCTCGATCGTGCCGATCACCGCCGAGGGCAGGCCCGCGACGATACCGGCGAAGATGATCAGCGACACGCCGTTGCCGATGCCGCGCTCGGTGACCTGCTCGCCCAGCCAGACCAGGAACATGGTGCCGGCGGTGAGGGCCACGATCGCGGTCGCCACGAAGCCCGGCCCCGGAGCGTAGACCACCGGGATACCGGTGCCCGCGCCCTGCGTCTGCAGCGCGATCGCGATGCCCGCCGACTGGAAGATCGCCAGCGGGATCGCGCCGATGCGCGACCACTGGGTGATCCGCCGGCGGCCGGACTCGCCTTCCTTCTGGATCGCCTTCAGGCTCGGCACGATCTGCACCATGAGCTGCATGACGATCGACGCCGAGATGTAGGGGATCACGTTCAGCGCGAACAGGCTGAAACGCTCCAGGGCACCACCGGAGAACATGTTGAACATGTCCACGATGGTGCCTTCCTGGCGCTCCATCAGCTGCAGCATCGCGTCCGGGTTCACGCCCGGCACCGGGATGAAGCAGCCGATCCGGTAGACGATCAGCGCACCGAGCACGAACAGCAGGCGCTGGCGCAGTTCGGTGAACTTGCCCGCGCCGGCCAGACCCGACATCGCTCCCGCGCTTCGCGCCATGCCTTGCTTACTCCTCGATCTTGCCGCCGGCGGCCTCGATCGCCGCGCGCGCACCTGCCGTTGCCAGCAGGCCCTTGAGCACGAGCTTCTTCGAGATCTCGCCCTTCTTCACGATCTTCGCCTTCTTCGCGGTGCTCGGCACCAGCTTGGCGGCGCGCAGCGCGGCGAAGTCGACGTCGCCCTCGAGCTTGTCGAGCTGGTACAGGAACACCTCGGCGGTGTCGGCCTTCAGCTTGGAGCGGAAGCCGATCTTCGGCAGGCGCATGTGCATGGGCATCTGGCCGCCTTCGAAGCCGGCCTTGATCTTGCCCTTGCCGGAACGTGCGAACGAACCCTTGTGGCCGCGGCCGGCGGTCTTGCCGAGGCCGGAACCGATGCCGCGACCGACGCGGGTGCGCTCCTTGCGGGCGCCGTCGGCAGGCTTGAGCGTATTGAGCTTCATGTGATTACTCCTCCACCCGGACCAGGTAGTGGACCTTGTTGATCAGGCCACGGACCTGGGGGCTGTCCTTCAGTTCGCGGACGTCGTTGAGCTTGTTCAGGCCGAGCGCGCGCACCGACAGGCGATGCTTCGCCTGCGAGCCGCGCAGGCCCTTGACCAGGCGCACCTTGACGGTGCCGCCGGCGGCTTCGTTCTTAGCCATTGAGGATCTCCTCCACCTTCTTGCCGCGCTTGGCCGCGATGCGGGCAGGCGACTGCATCTCGGTCAGGCCCTTGACGGTGGCGCGGACCAGGTTGATCGGGTTGCGCGAGCCGGTGGCCTTGGCCAGCACGTCCTTCACGCCCACCGCCTCGAGCACGGCGCGCATCGCGCCGCCGGCGATCACGCCGGTACCCTCGGAGGCCGGCTGCATGAACACGCGCGCCGCGCCGTGACCGGACTTCACGCTGTGGAACAGCGTGCCGCCGTTGAGGTCGACCGCGTTCATGTTCTTGCGCGCGTACTCCATCGACTTCTGGATCGCGACCGGCACTTCGCGCGCCTTGCCGTAGCCGAAGCCGACCTTGCCGTTGCCGTCGCCCACCACCGTCAGCGCGGTGAAGGTGAACTGGCGGCCGCCCTTGACGGTCTTGCTGACGCGGTTGACCGCGACCAGCTTCTCGATCATGCCGTCGTCGATCTCTTCCCGGTCGCGATTGCGGTCGCGCCCGCGGGGTTCACGTTGTTCTGCCATTGCCGTATCTCGTCTTGAAAGGGAATTTGCGGCTTGGCCGCTTATGGTTGTGGTCTGGAGCGGTGGACCGCGTCCGTCGGGCAGAAGCCGCGGCGCGCCCGGTGCAGCCCGCACCGGCAGGGTGAGTCAAGACACGCTCGGCGCGGCACTGCCGCGCTGCCCTGGCGAACGCCCGGCCATGGAAGGCCGGGCCGACTGCCCCGAGGGACAGTGTTCCGCCATGGATGGCGTCCATGACCGGATTTACAAGCGACGGAGGCAAGCCCCCGTCGATCCATCAGAACTGCAGACCACCCTCGCGGGCGGCATCGGCCAGTGCCTTGATGCGGCCATGGTAGCGGTAGCCGGAGCGGTCGAAAGCGACCTTCTCGATACCGGCAGCCTTGGCCTTCTCGGCGATCGCACGGCCGACCTTGGCGGCGGCATCGGCGTTCTTGCCGTTCTTCAGGCCGTCGCGAACGTCGGCCTGGGTGGTGCTGGCCGCGGCCAGAACCTTGGAGCCGTCGGCGCTGAACACCTGGGCGTAGACGTGCTGGCCGGTGCGCAGCACCGACAGGCGCGGCACGCCGAGTTCGCGAATGTGCGCGCGCGTGGACTTGGCGCGGCGCAGGCGGGCGATTTTCTTGTCCATGGATATGCTCTGTGGCGGGAAGCGGATCGGCTGGCGGTGCCGGCAATGCCGGCGCCCGCATTACGCCTTCTTGGCTTCCTTGCGGATGATGACTTCGTCGGAGTACTTCACACCCTTGCCCTTGTAGGGCTCCGGCGGACGGAATCCGCGGATCTTGGCGGCGACCTCGCCCACCAGCTGCTTGTCCGCGCCGGCGACCACGATCTCGGTCTGGGTCGGCGTGGTGATGGTGATGCCTTCGGGCGCCTGGAACACGACCGGGTGCGAGAAGCCCAGCGAGAGGTTCAGGTCCTTGCCCTGGGCCGCGGCACGGTAACCGACGCCGACCAGCTCGAGCTTGCGCTCGAAGCCCTGCGAGACGCCGTGGACCATGTTGGCGACGATGGCGCGCAGGGTGCCGGTCAGGGCGATCTGCGCCGGATCGTTGGCCGACAGCAGTGCGTTGCCGCCCTCGATCTGGACCTGGATATCGGCCGGCTTGACCACCGACAGGGTGCCCTTGGGACCCTTGACGCTGATCGACTCGGGCTGCGCGTTGATCTCGACACCCTTCGGCAGGGCAATCGGCTTCTTGGCGATGCGGGACATGCGGGTTACTCCCTTAGGCCACGAAGCACAGGACCTCGCCGCCGACGCCCTGCTGGCGCGCCTGCGCATCGGTCATGATGCCCTTCGAGGTGGAGATGATGGCGACGCCGAGGCCACCGAGGACCTTGGGCAGCGCGTCCTTGCCGCGGTACTGGCGCAGGCCCGAGCGCGACACGCGCTTGAGCTGCTCGATCACCGGACGGCCTTCGAAATACTTGAGAACGATCTCGAGCTCGGCCTTGGCGCCGTTCTCGATCACGCGCAGGTCGCCGATATAGCCTTCGGCCTTCAGCACGTTGGCGATCGCGACCTTGGTCTTGGAGGACGGCATCTTCACCGTCGGCTTGCCGACCGCCGCCGCATTCCTGATGCGGACCAGCATGTCGGCGATGGGATCAGTCATGCTCATGGAAGTTCCTTATGAGTGCACCGATATCCGCTTTCGCGAAAATCTGTTTGGTTGTCCACGGCCGGTTGGCCGGGCCGTGGCCTGCACGCTGACGCGAGCAAGCCGGCGATTATATACGACTGACGCGCCCTTGTGGGGCGCGACGGCCGCATCCACCCCGGCGCGGCCGCCGCGGTGGCACCTGCCCGCCCTGCGGCGGGGCGGGTCCTGCTTACCAGCTGGCCTTGCGCAGGCCCGGCACGTCGCCGCGCATGGTGGCCTGGCGCAGCATGTTGCGGCCGAGGCCGAACTTCGCGTAGACGCCGCGGGGACGGCCGCTCATCGCGCAGCGGGTGGTCTGACGCGCCGGCGACGAGTCGCGCGGCAGCTTCTGCAGCCGAGTCGCGGCCTCGATCTTCTCCTCGTAGCTCGCCGTCAGGCTGGAGATGATCTTCTTCAGTTCGGCGCGCTTGGCGGCGTGCTTCTTCACCAGCTTGGCGCGCTTGGCCTCGCGGTTGACCATGGAGGTCTTCGCCATATCTGTTTCCTCAGTTGCGGAACGGGAAGCGGAAGGCCTCGAGCAGGGCCTTGGCTTCAGCGTTGGTCTTGGCCGTCGTGGTGATGGCGATGTCCATGCCGCGCACCGCGTCCACCTGGTCGAAATCGATCTCCGGGAAGATGATCTGTTCCTTGACGCCCATGTTGTAGTTGCCGCGGCCGTCGAACGAACGCGCCGACACGCCGCGGAAGTCGCGAACGCGCGGCAGCGAGACGTTGACCAGGCGGTCGAGGAACTCGTACATCTTCGCGCGGCGCAGCGTGACCTTGCAGCCGATCGGCCAGCCGTCGCGGATCTTGAACGAAGCCACCGAGATGCGCGACTTGGTCACCAGCGGCTTCTGGCCGCTGATCTTCGCCATGTCGGCGGTCGCGTTCTCGAGGATCTTCTTATTGGCCGCGGCCTCGCCCACGCCCATGTTGAGCGTGATCTTGGTCAGGCGCGGAACCTGCATGATGTTGTCGTAGCCGAACTGCTGCATCAGCTTCGGCACCACTTCATCCTTGTAGAACTTTTCCAGACGGGTCGTCATTGTCTTCTTTCCTGGGGATCAGGCGGGTCTTTTCAGACCGCCTCGCCACTCGAGCGGAACACGCGCAGCCGCCGTCCATCCTCGAGCACCTTGGTACCGACGCGCTCGCCCTTGCCGGTGGCAGGGTTGAACAGCATCACGTTCGACACGTGGATCGGCGACTCGCGCTCGATCACGCCGCCGGGCTGGCCGGCCTGGGGGTTGGGCTTGGTGTGGCGCTTGACGATGTTGATGTTCGACACGACGACCTTGTCGCCGAGCACGCGCACCACGTCGCCCGTCTTGCCCTTGTCCCTGCCGGCGATCACGACAACCTGATCGCCCTTCTTGATTCGATTAGCCATGTCTAGGTCCTTCCGCTCACAGCACTTCGGGAGCGAGCGAGACGATCTTCATGAACTTCTCGGTACGCAGCTCGCGGGTCACAGGCCCGAAGATGCGGGTGCCGATCGGCTCCTGCTTGTTGTTGAGCAACACCGCGGCGTTGCCGTCGAAGCGGATCAGCGAACCGTCGGCGCGGCGCACGCCCTTGCGGGTACGCACCACGACGGCGTCGTAGACCTCGCCCTTCTTGACCTTGCCGCGCGGGATCGCATCCTTGACAGAAACCTTGATGATGTCGCCGATCGCGGCGTAACGGCGCTTGGAGCCGCCGAGCACCTTGATGCACATCACTTCCTTGGCACCGGAGTTGTCGGCCACGTCGAGGTGGCTCTGCATCTGGATCATGGGAAGCGTCCTTTCGTTATTCGGCCGCGCGGGCGACGATCTCGACCACGCGCCAGTTCTTGGTCTTCGAGATCGGGGCCACTTCCACGAGGCGGACGATGTCGCCTTCCTTCGCGGAGTTTTCGGCGTCGTGCGCGTGCAGCTTGGTCGAGCGGCGGATGTACTTGCCGTACAGCGCGTGCTTGACGTTGCGCTCGACCAGGACGGTGACCGTCTTGTCCATCTTGTCGCTGACCACGCGGCCCTGAACCGTGTTCTGCTTCTTTTCGCTGTTGTTCATGGTCTTGTGCCTTACTTCTTCGCCGACAGCAGCGTGTTGACGCGTGCGATCTCACGACGCACGCGACGCGCCTCGTGGGTCTTGGTCAGCTGGCCGGTCGCCTTCTGCATGCGCAGGGCGAAACGCTCCTTCTGCAGCTCCAGCAGGTGGCTCTGCAGCTCGTCCGCGGACTTGCCGCGCAGTTCCTTGGTCGTCGCCATCAGCGCACCGTCCGGGTCACGAAAGTGGTGGTCACCGAGAGCTTGGCCGCGGCCAGGCGAAACGCCTCGCGCGCCACTTCCTCGCTCACGCCCTCGATCTCGTAGATCATGCGGCCGGGCTGGATCTGCGCGACCCAGTATTCCACCGAGCCCTTGCCCGAGCCCATGCGGACTTCGATCGGCTTCTTGGTGATCGGCTTGTCGGGGAACACGCGGATCCACATCTTGCCGCCGCGCTTGACGTGGCGGCTGATGGACCGGCGGCCGGCTTCGATCTGGCGGGCGGTGAGCTGCCCGGTCGCGGTCGACTTCAGGCCGTACTCGCCGAAGCTGACGGCGTTGCCGCTCCACGCCAGGCCGTCGTTACGGCCCTTGTGCATCTTGCGGTATTTGGTTCGCTTGGGTTGCAACATGACTTAGTCCCTCGCCTCGCGGTCGCCACGGTCACGGCGCGGGCCGCGCGGACGCTCACGGTCGCCGCGGTCGCCACGCTCGCCACGCGGCGAGTCGTCCTGCTTCTCCTGGCCCACCTGGCTGAAATCGAAGATCTCGCCCTTGTAGATCCAGGTCTTGATGCCGATGATCCCGTAGGTCGTCTTGGCCTCGGCGAAGCCGTAGTCGACGTCGGCGCGCAGCGTGTGCAGCGGCACGCGACCTTCGCGGTACCACTCCGAACGCGCGATCTCGGCGCCGTTGAGGCGGCCGGCGACGTTGACCTTGATGCCCAGCGCGCCCAAGCGCATCGCGTTGCCCACGGCGCGCTTCATCGCGCGACGGAACATGATGCGGCGCTCGAGCTGCTGCGCGATCGACTCGGCGACCAGCTGCGCGTCGAGCTCGGGCTTGCGCACTTCGGTCACGTTGATGTGGGCGGGCACGCCCATCATCTCGCTGACGTCCTTGCGCAGCTTCTCGATGTCCTCGCCGCGCTTGCCGATCACCACGCCCGGGCGGGCGGTGTGGATCGTCACGCGCGCCGTCTTGGCCGGACGCTCGATCAGGATCTTGCTGATGCCGGCCGCGGCGAGCCGCTTGCGCAGCATGTCGCGGACCTTGAGGTCGGCCGCCAGGTAACCGGCGTATTCCTTCTTGCCGGCGTACCACTTGGAGTTCCAGTCCTTGGCGATGCCGAGGCGGATGCCGGTGGGGTGAACTTTATGACCCATATTACTTGCCCTCTCCCACGACGACGGTGATGTGGCTGGTGCGCTTGAGGATGCGCGTGCCGCGGCCCTTGGCGCGCGCCATGAAGCGCTTCAGCAGCGGGCCTTCGTCGACGGTGATCGTGGCGATCTTCAGCTCGTCGATGTCGGCGCCAGCGTTGTTTTCCGCATTGGCGATCGCCGACTCGACCAGCTTCTTGATCAGCGCAGCCGCCTTCTTGTCCGAGAACTTGAGCAGGTTGACCGCGCGCTCGGCCGGCAGGCCGCGGACCTGGTCTGCGACCAGGCGCGCCTTCTGCGGCGAGATGCGGGCCGTGCGCAGCACGGCGGTCCGCTTGTTGACCTCGGAGCGCGCGCGCTTGGCTTCTTCGTGCTTGGCTCGTGTTGCCTTGTCCATCGTGCGCTCCTTACCTGCCCGACTTCTTGTCGCCGCCGTGACCCTTGAAGGTCCGCGTCAACGCGAATTCGCCGAGCTTGTGGCCAACCATGTTCTCGTTGACCAACACCGGGATGTGGTTCTTGCCGTTGTGGACGGCGATCGTGAAGCCCACCATTTCGGGCAGGATCATCGAACGGCGCGACCAGGTCTTGATCGGCTTCTTGGTGTTGCCCGCCGCTTCCACCTTCTTGATCAGGTGGTGGTCCACGAACGGGCCCTTCTTCAGTGAACGTGCCATGGCCGATTAACTCCTGCGATCGCGCACGATGAATTGCTGGGTGCGCTTGTTCTTGCGCGTCTTGTAGCCCTTGGTCGGCACGCCCCACGGGGTGACCGGGTGCGGGTTGCCCTGGCCGGCCTTGGCCTCACCACCGCCGTGCGGGTGGTCGACCGGGTTCATCGCCGCGCCGCGGACGGTCGGCTTGACGCCGCGCCAGCGCTTCGCACCGGCCTTGCCCAGCTTCTCGAGGTTGTGCTCGACATTGCCGACTTCGCCGATGGTGGCGCGGCACTCGGCCGGCACCTTGCGCATCTCGCCCGAACGCAGGCGGAGCAGCGCATAGACGCCTTCGCGCGCGACCAGCTGCACGCCGGCACCGGCGGCACGGGCGATCTGCGCGCCCTTGCCGGGCTTCATCTCGATGCAATGCACCGTGGAGCCGACCGGGATGTTGCGCAGCGGCAGCGTGTTGCCTGCCTTGATCGGCGCATCGTTGCCCGCGATCACCTGGTCGCCGGCCTTCAGGCCCTTCGGCGCGATGATGTAGCGACGCTCGCCATCGACGTAGCACAGCAGCGCGATGTGCGCGGTGCGGTTGGGATCGTATTCGATCCGCTCCACGCGCGCCGGGATGCCTTCCTTGTCGCGCTTGAAGTCGATGATGCGGTAGTGCTGCTTGTGGCCACCGCCCATGTGACGGGTGGTGATGCGGCCGTGGTGGTTACGACCGCCGGTCTTGCCCTGCGGTTCGACGAGCGCCGCGTGCGGCGCACCCTTGTGCAGGTCGGGCGTCACCACGCGGACCGCGCTGCGGCGGCCGGGGGACGTGGGCTTGAACTTCATCAATGGCATGGGAGCTTCCTCAGGCCGTCGCGTTGATCACGTCGATCGACTGGCCTTCGGCCAGCGTCACATACGCCTTGCGCCAGTTGCCACGGCTGCCCTGGCGGAAACGGAAGGCCTTGTTCTTGCCCTTCACGTTGACCACGTTGACAGCCTGCACCTTGACGTCGAAAAGCTTCTCGACCGCAGCCTTGATGTCGGCCTTGGTCGCATCCTTCGCCACTTCGAACGCGTACTGGTTGGACACTTCCTGCAGGCGCGCGGTCTTTTCGGACACGCGCGGTGCACGGATCACTTCATAGAGCTTGGCGTCGTTCATGCCAGCCACTCCTCGATCTTCTTCACCGCATCGGTGGTGACCAGCACGCTGTCGGCACCGACCAGCGACACCGGGT
This sequence comes from Luteimonas campi, assembly GCF_051162505.1. NCBI lineage: Bacteria > Pseudomonadati > Pseudomonadota > Gammaproteobacteria > Lysobacterales > Lysobacteraceae > Luteimonas > Luteimonas campi. Next base: position 247,073 of record NZ_JBNWEM010000005.1, on the reverse strand, counting down.
CCAGCCCCTGCACGTCGCGCACTTCGACGTACGGCAGGTTGCGCGCGGACAGGTACAGGTTTTCCGAGGCGTCCTCGGTGACGATCAGCGGGCGCTTGCCCAGCTCGAAGCCCTTGAGCTTGGACACCAGGCCGGCGGTCTTGGGCGCGTCGACGTCGAACGACTCGACCACCGTGATGCGGCCCTGGCGGTTGAGCTCGGACAGGATCACGGCCATGGCGGCGCGATACTGCTTGCGGTTGACCTTCTGCGCGAAGCTGCGCGGCTTGGCCGCGAAGGTCACGCCGCCGCCGACGAAGATCGGAGCGGTCAGCGCGCCGTGACGGGCACCGCCGCCCTTCTGCTTCTTCGACTTCTTGGTGGTGCCGTTGACTTCGGCGCGGGTCTTCTGCGCCTTGGTCCCGGCGCGACCGGCGTTGCGGTAGGCAACGACGACCTGGTGGACCAGGTCCTCGCTGAACTCGCGGCCGAAGATCGCGTCGGAGACGGACAGTTTGTCGTTGCTACCGTTGATGGCGAGTTCCATCGTCATCTCTCCTTATGCCTTGCTCGAGGGACGCACGATGACGTCGCCACCCGGTGCACCGGGGACCGCGCCCTTGACGGCGATCAGCCCGCGCTCGGCGTCGACCTTGACCACCTGCAGACGCTGGGTGGTCTGGGTTTCGGCGCCCATGTGGCCGGACATCTTCTTGCCCGGGAACACGCGACCCGGGGTCTGGCGCTGGCCGATCGAGCCGGGCGAACGGTGCGACAGCGAGTTGCCGTGCGTCGCATCGCCCATGCTGAAGTTCCAGCGCTTGATCGTGCCTTGGAAGCCTTTGCCCTTGGTGACACCCTGGACGTCGACCAGCTGGCCGACCTCGAAGATGTCGGCCTTGATCTCGCCACCGACCTGGAAGTCGGAGACGCGATCGTCGGCCACGCGCAGCTCCCACAGGCCGCGGCCGGACTCGACCTTGGCCTTGGCCAGGTGGCCGGCCTCGGGCTTGGTCAGCAGCGAGGCGCGCTTGACGCCGGCGGTCACCTGCACGGCGCTGTAGCCGTCGGTGTCGACCGTCTTCACCTGGGTGATGCGGTTCGGGGTGGCTTCGATCAGGGTCACGGGGACGGACTTGCCATCCTCGGTGAACACTCGGCTCATGCCGGCCTTGCGGCCGACAATGCCCAACGAATGGATCTTCGCGGTCATGGTTCGGGGCCTCAGGTCAGCTTGATCTGGACGTCGACGCCAGCCGCGAGTTCGAGCTTCATCAGCGCGTCCACGGTCTTGTCGTTGGGGTCGACGATGTCGAGCACGCGCTTGTGCGTGCGGGTTTCGTACTGGTCGCGCGCGTCCTTGTCGACGTGCGGCGAGGTCAGAACGGTGTAGCGTTCGATCTTGGTGGGCAGCGGGATCGGGCCGCGCACCTGCGCGCCGGTCCGCTTGGCCGTTTCGACGATCTCGCTGGCCGAACGGTCGATCAGCCTGTGATCGAACGCCTTGAGCCGGATCCGGATTTTCTGGTCCGCCATGACGGAATTCCTTCGTTGAAAGAGCGACAGGCCCGACGGCTGTGTGCGTCGGACCCCGTATCGGGGCCCCGACCTCCGGACCAGACGCCTCCGGAAAGCTGGGGAAGAACAAAAAAGCAGGGCAGACCGGTTTCCCGATCCGCCCAGACCTGGATCACGAACGTGCCGAAACGCCCCGCCTATGTGTCCCGGAGACTTCCGGAACGGGCGGAGCACCTGCCACGCGACAAGATCCTTGTCTGGCGAAAACGAGGCGCGTCCTGCACCTCATTTCGCGGTCCCGCAGCCGCCTGACAAACTCGGCTGCGGTGAGTCGAACATTATGAAACCTTCACCCCCGGGATGCAAGGGGGTAGCCGCTTTTTCTGCTGGAGGCGCCAAGGGGCCCGGCGAGCGGCGCCCTCCTGCCCTCCCCCGCCCATCCGCGAGGGACGGGCGGACTCCCCTGCGGGAACCCTGGCGCGGCGGGGATCGGGATCCCTCGCTGCGCCCGGGACGACCTTCCGGTGCCCACGCGCCAGCGGCGCGTGGGCCGTCAGATCACTTGATGATCTTCGCCACCACGCCGGCGCCGACCGTGCGGCCGCCTTCGCGGATCGCGAAACGCAGGCCTTCGTCCATCGCGATCGGGTTGATCAGCGCCACCTGCATCTTCACGTTGTCGCCCGGCATCACCATCTCGGTGCCCTCCGGCAGCGTCACCGCGCCGGTGATGTCGGTCGTGCGGAAGTAGAACTGCGGGCGGTAGCCCTTGAAGAACGGGGTATGACGGCCACCCTCGTCCTTCGACAGCACGTACACCTCGGCCTCGAACTCGGTGTGCGGCGCGATCGAACCCGGCTTGCACAGCACCTGGCCGCGCTCCACGTCGTCACGCTTGGTGCCGCGCAGCAGCAGGCCCGCGTTGTCGCCCGCCTGACCCTGGTCCAGCAGCTTGCGGAACATTTCCACGCCGGTCACGGTGGTCTTCTGGGTCGGGCGGATACCGACGATCTCGATTTCCTCGCCCACCTTGATCACACCGCGCTCGATGCGGCCGGTCACCACGGTGCCGCGGCCCGAGATCGAGAACACGTCTTCCACCGGCATCAGGAACGGCTTGTCCACGTCGCGCTCCGGCTCCGGGATCCAGCTGTCCAGCGCCTCGACCAGCTTGATGATCGCCGGCACGCCGATGTCCGACTGGTCGCCTTCCAGCGCCTTCAGCGCCGAACCGTGCACGATCGGGGTGTCGTCGCCCGGGAACTCGTACTTGGACAGAAGCTCGCGCACTTCCATCTCCACCAGCTCCAGCAGCTCGGCGTCGTCCACCATGTCCGCCTTGTTCAGGAAGACCACGATGTACGGCACGCCCACCTGGCGCGCCAGCAGGATGTGCTCGCGCGTCTGCGGCATCGGGCCGTCAGCGGCCGAGCACACCAGGATCGCGCCGTCCATCTGCGCCGCACCCGTGATCATGTTCTTCACGTAGTCGGCGTGCCCAGGGCAGTCGACGTGCGCGTAGTGGCGGGTCGGGCTCTCGTACTCCACGTGCGAGGTCGAGATCGTGATCCCGCGCGCCTTCTCTTCCGGCGCCTTGTCGATCGCGTCGTAGGCGCGGAACTCGCCGCCGAAACGCTCCGCACCGATCTTCGTCAGCGCCGCCGTCAGCGTCGTCTTGCCGTGGTCAACGTGACCAATCGTGCCCACGTTCACGTGGGGCTTGGTGCGCTCGAACTTGCCCTTTGCCATGATCTTTACCTCTGGATTCGAAATCAGTGATGTGGCGCGGCGCACCGGGTCCGGTGCGCCGCGAAACCGGGATCAACCCTTCTTGATGACCGCGTCGGCGATGTTGGTCGGCGCTTCTTCGTAGTGGTCGAACTCCATCGTGAAGGTGGCGCGGCCCTGGGTCATCGAACGCAGCGAGGTCGCATAGCCGAACATCTCGCCCAGCGGGATCATCGCGTTGATGATCTTGCCCGAGGGGCTGTCGTCCTGGCCCTGCAGCACGCCGCGGCGGCGGCTCACGTCGCCCATCACGTCGCCCAGGTAGTCCTCGGGGCTGACGATCTCCACCTTCATGATCGGTTCGAGCAGCGCAGGCGAGGCCTTCGCGAAGCCCTGCTTGAACGCCATCGAGGCGGCCAGCTTGAACGCCATTTCCGACGAGTCGACGTCGTGGTACGAGCCGAACACCAGCTTGGCCTTGACGCCCACCACCGGGAAGCCGGCCAGCGGACCGCTGGTGATGGTTTCGCGCATGCCCTTCTCGACCGAGGGGATGAACTCCTTCGGGATCACGCCACCGGTGATCTCGTTGATGAACAGGAAGTCATCCTTGATGTCCGAAGCGTACTTCTCGCGGTCCTCGGCGGTCAGCGGCGACATCTCGATCACCACGTGGCCGTACTGGCCCTTGCCGCCCGACTGCTTGGCGTGCTTGTAGTCGGACTTGACGTCCTTCGAGCGGATGGTCTCGCGGTAGGCGACCTGCGGCTTGCCGACGTTGGCCTCGACGTTGAACTCGCGCTTCATGCGGTCGACGATGATGTCCAGGTGCAGCTCGCCCATGCCCGAAATGATGGTCTGGCCGGACTCTTCGTCGGTCTTGACGCGGAACGACGGGTCTTCCTGCGCCAGGCGACCCAGCGCCAGGCCCATCTTCTCCTGGTCCGACTTGGTCTTGGGCTCGACCGCCATCGAGATCACGGGCTCCGGGAAGCTCATGCGCTCGAGCACGATCGGCGCGTCCTGCGCGCACAGCGTGTCGCCGGTGGTGACGTCCTTCAGGCCCACCGCCGCGGCGATGTCGCCGGCCAGCACTTCCTTGATTTCCTCGCGGTTGTTGGAGTGCATCTGCAGCACGCGGCCGATGCGCTCCTTCTTGCCCTTGACCGAGTTCAGTACCTGGTCGCCGGCGTTGAGCACGCCCGAGTAGACGCGGAAGAAGGTCAGCGACCCTACGAACGGGTCGGTCATGATCTTGAACGCCAGGGCCGAGAACGGCGCCTTGTCGCTGGACTCGCGGGTCAGTTCCTTGGTCTCGTCGTCGACGTCGACGCCCCTGATCGCCGGCACGTCGACCGGCGACGGCAGCAGCTGCACCACGCCGTCGAGCATCGCCTGAACGCCCTTGTTCTTGAACGCCGTGCCGCAGAACATCGGCACGATCTCGGTCTTGAGCGTGCGCGCGCGCAGGCCGCCGATGATCTCGGCCTCGGAGAGCTCGCCGCCCTCGAGGTACTTGTCCATCAGTTCTTCGCTGGCTTCGGCCGCGGACTCGACCATGAACGCGCGCGCTTCCTCGGCCTGCGACTGCAGGTTGGCCGGGATGTCGCGGTACTCGAAGTTCAGGCCCTGCGAGGCGGTATCCCAATGGATCGCCTTCATCTTGAGCAGGTCGACCACGCCCTCGAATCCGTCTTCGGCGCCGATCGGCACCTGCATCGGCACCGGGAACGCGCCCAGGCGCGCCTTCAGCTGGTCGCGGACCTTGAAGAAGTTGGCGCCGGTGCGGTCCATCTTGTTGACGAACGCGATGCGCGGCACGTGGTACTTGTTGGCCTGGCGCCACACCGTCTCGGACTGCGGCTGCACGCCGCCGACCGCGCACAGCACGAACACCGCGCCGTCGAGCACGCGCAGCGAACGCTCGACCTCGATGGTGAAGTCGACGTGCCCGGGGGTGTCGATGATGTTGAAGCGGTGCTCAGGCAGGGACTTGTCCATGCCCTTCCAGAACGCCGTGGTGGCCGCCGACTGGATCGTGATGCCGCGTTCCTGCTCCTGCTCCATCCAGTCCATCGTCGCGGCGCCATCGTGCACCTCGCCGATCTTGTGGCTCTTGCCGGTGTAGAACAGGATGCGCTCCGACGTCGTGGTCTTGCCGGCGTCGATGTGCGCCATGATGCCGAAGTTGCGGTAGCGTTCGATGGGGGTCGTGCGGGCCACGGGTATGCCTCAGATTCGATGCTGTGGAAGTCCGCGCAGCAAGGGCGGGGACCGTCGCGAAGGACTCGCTTCTTCAATGGCCGAATGCCGCCTGGCGGCGGCATCGGACATCGCGTGCGGCATGGCCGCTGAAGTGGCGCCGTTGGCGCCGCGGGGGCCGAAGCCCGGCCCCAGGTGCTGTTACCAGCGGTAGTGCGCGAACGCCTTGTTCGCATCCGCCATGCGGTGCGTTTCCTCGCGCTTCTTGATCGCGCCACCGCGGCTCTCGGACGCGTCGATCAGTTCGCCGGCCAGCTTGCGCGGCATCGAGTTCTCGCCGCGCTTGCGCGCCGACTCGATCAGCCAGCGCATCGCCAGCGCCATGCGGCGCGACTGGCGCACTTCGACCGGCACCTGGTAGGTGGCGCCGCCGACGCGGCGGGACTTCACCTCGACCGCCGGGGACACGTTGCCCAGGGCCTTCTCGACCACTTCCAGGGCGTTGCCGTTCTTCTCGCCGATCACGTCCATGGCGCCGTACACGATCTTCTCGGCGACCGACTTCTTGCCGCTCTGCATGACCATGTTGATGAAACGGGCGATGACTTCGCTGCCGTGCTTGGGATCGGGCAGGACCGAACGCTGGGGAGTATTGCCTTTACGCGACATGATTCAGTTTCCTCAGGCCTTCGGGCGCTTGGCGCCGTACTTGGAACGCGCCTGCTTGCGCTTGGCGACGCCGGCGGCGTCGAGCGAGCCGCGCACGGTGTGGTAACGCACGCCCGGCAGGTCCTTGACGCGACCGCCGCGGATCAGCACCACGCTGTGTTCCTGCAGGTTGTGGCCTTCGCCGCCGATGTACGAAATGACTTCGTACCCGTTGGTCAGGCGCACCTTGGCCACCTTGCGCAGGGCCGAGTTCGGCTTCTTCGGGGTGGTGGTGTACACGCGCGTGCACACGCCACGACGCTGCGGGCAGTTGGCCAGCGCGGGCGACGTGCTCTTGTAGATTTCAGGGCTGCGCGGCTTGCGCACCAGCTGATTGATCGTTGCCATCGGTCAGGGGTTTCTTGGGTTTCGGGGCGGATGCCCTCGTGAAAACGACGGCAGGCGGGAACTCCCACCTGCCGAGACGAAAAAGTATAGCCCGCGCTGACGGAGACCGTCAACGCAAGCCATGCTCCGTGGCCCCGTCGCCGCGGTTACCCGCTGCCGGACCAAACTGCCTCCGCCCATCCTGGGCCGAAAACGAGGCGCTCCCTGCGCCTCATTTCGAGATCTGGGCCCCCTGACGGGGGCCGGGTATTGCCGCTCAGCTCGCGCTGGAGTCCTGGTCGGCGGCGGGCGCGTCCTCGATCATGATCGTGGACGGATCCGCCACGGCCGTGGCCGCTTCCGCCGGGGCGCCCGCCAGGGCGTCCAGCTCGGACTCGGTCAGGCCGGTGGCCTTGTTGCGACGGCGGGTATGGTACGCCAGGCCGGTGCCGGCGGGAATCAGGCGGCCGACGATCACGTTCTCCTTCAGGCCGCGCAGGCTGTCGCGGGTGCCGCGGACGGCCGCCTCGGTCAGCACGCGGGTGGTCTCCTGGAAGGAGGCCGCCGACAGGAACGACTCGGTCGCCAGCGAGGCCTTGGTGATGCCCAGCAGCACCGGGTCGACGCGCACCGGCAGTTCGTTGCGCGCGACCAGCTTCTGGTTCTCCTCGATCACGCGCTGGCGCTCGGCCTGCTCGCCGGCCAGGTAGCGGCTGTCGCCCGGGTCGGTGACCTCGACCTTGCGCAGCATCTGGCGAATGATCACCTCGATGTGCTTGTCGTTGATCTTCACGCCCTGCAGGCGATAGACGTCCTGGATCTCCTTGGTCAGGTACGAGGCCAGCGGCTCCACGCCCAGCAGGCGCAGGATGTCCTGCGGGCTCGGCTCGCCGTCAACCACGGTCTCGCCCTTCTCCACGTGCTCGCCTTCGAACACGATGATCTGGCGGTACTTCGGAATCAGCTCCTCGTGGTCCTCACCATCGGCGCCCTTGATGATCAGGCGCTGCTTGCCCTTGGTGTCCTTGCCGAAGCTCACGACGCCCGACTTCTCGGCCAGGATCGCCGGGTCCTTGGGCTTGCGCGCCTCGAACAGGTCGGCCACGCGCGGCAGACCACCGGTGATGTCGCGGGTCTTCGAGGCTTCCTGCGGGATCTTGGCGACTACGTCGCCCACGCCCACCGGCGCGCCGTCCTGCAGGTTCACGATCGAGCGCGGCGGCAGCAGGTACTGCGCCGGCAGGTCGGTGCCCGGGATGTTGAGGTCGTTGCCATCCTTGTCGACGATGCGCACGATCGGGCGCAGGTCCTTGCCCTGCGAGCCGCGGCGCTTGGGATCGGTGATCTCGCGCGAGGCCAGGCCGGTCAGTTCGTCGGTCTTCTCGATGACGGTGACGCCATCGACGAAGTCCACGAAGCGGATCGAACCGGCCACTTCCGAGACGATCGGGTGGTTATGCGGATCCCAGTTGGCGACGGTCTGGCCGGCCTTGATCTCGGCGCCGTCCTTGACGGTGATGGTCGCGCCATAGGGCAGCTTGTAGCGCTCGCGCTCGCGGCCGTGGCCATCGAGCACGGAGAGCTCGCCCGAACGCGAGACCACCGTCAGGTTGCCGCTGGCGTGCTGCACCGTCTTGAGGTTGTTGAACTTGATCGAGCCGGTGGTCTTGACCGTCACGTTGTCGATGGCGGCCGCACGCGACGCCGCACCACCGATGTGGAACGTACGCATCGTCAGCTGGGTACCGGGCTCGCCGATCGACTGCGCGGCGACCACGCCCACGGCCTCGCCGAGGTTGACGATGTGGCCACGGCCCAGGTCGCGGCCGTAGCAGTGCGCGCACACGCCGAAGCTGCTTTCGCAGGTGATCGTCGAGCGCACCTTGAACGACTGCACGCTCGCGTCCTCGAGCTTCTGCACCCACGCCTCGTCGAGCAGCGTGTTGCGGGTGACGATCGGATCCTCGTCGTTGCCCGGCAGGAACACGTCCTCGGCCACGACGCGGCCGAGCACGCGGTCGCGCAGCGGCTCGACCACGTCGCCGCCTTCCACGATCGGGGTCATGGTCAGGCCGTTCATCGTGCCGCAGTCGCTCTCGGTGATCACCACGTCCTGCGCCACGTCGACCAGGCGACGGGTCAGGTAACCGGAGTTCGCCGTCTTCAGCGCGGTATCCGCCAGGCCCTTACGGGCGCCGTGGGTCGAGATGAAGTACTGCTGGACGTTCAGGCCCTCGCGGAAGTTCGAGGTGATCGGCGTTTCGATGATCGAGCCGTCCGGCTTGGCCATCAGGCCGCGCATGCCGGCCAGCTGGCGGATCTGCGCCTGCGAACCACGCGCGCCGGAGTCGGCCATGATGTAGATCGAGTTCATCGACTTCTGCGCGACCTGCTCGCCCTTGGCGTTGGTCACGGTCTCGGTGCCGATGGTGTCCATCATCGCCTTGGCCACGCGCTCGTTGGTGCGCGACCAGATGTCGACCACCTTGTTGTAGCGCTCGCCCGCGGTGACCAGGCCCGACTGGTACTGCTGCTGGATCTCCAGCACCTCGGCTTCGGCCTCGGCGAGGATGCCCTTCTTCTCGTCGGGGATGGTCATGTCGTCGATGCCGATCGACACGCCCGCGCGGGTGGCGAAGCCGAAGCCGGTGTACATCAGCTTGTCGGCGAACACCACGGTGTCCTTCAGGCCCAGCTGGCGGTAGCAGCTGTTGATCAGGCGCGAGATGTTCTTCTTGGTCAGCTCGGTGTTGGCCAGGGCGAACGGCAGCCCTTCCGGCAGGATCTCGGCCAGCAGCGCACGCCCGACCGTGGTGTCCACGATCGAGGTCTTCTTCTCGCGGTTGCCCTCCTCGTCCACCACCGTCTCGGTGATGCGCACCTTCACCTTGGCATGCAGGCCCGCGACCTTGTTGTCGTAGGCACGGCGCGCTTCGGCGACGTTGGCGAACGCCATGCCCTCGCCCGGGGTGTTCTCCAGCGCACGGGTCATGTAGTACAGGCCGAGCACCACGTCCTGCGACGGCACGATGATCGGCTCGCCGTTCGCCGGCGAGAGGATGTTGTTGGTCGACATCATCAGCGCGCGCGCTTCCAGCTGGGCTTCCAGCGAGAGCGGCACGTGGACGGCCATCTGGTCACCGTCGAAGTCGGCGTTGAACGCGGTGCAGACCAGCGGGTGCAGCTGGATCGCCTTGCCCTCGATCAGCACCGGCTCGAACGCCTGGATGCCCAGGCGGTGCAGCGTCGGGGCGCGGTTGAGCAGCACGGGGTGTTCGCGGATCACCTCTTCGAGGATGTCCCACACCTCGGCCTCTTCGCGCTCGACCAGCTTCTTGGCGGCCTTGATCGTCGTGGCCAGGCCACGGCGCTGCAGCTTGGCGAAGATGAAGGGCTTGAACAGCTCCAGCGCCATCTTCTTCGGCAGGCCGCACTCGTGCAGGCGCAGGGTCGGGCCGACCACGATGACCGAACGGCCCGAGTAGTCGACGCGCTTGCCGAGCAGGTTCTGGCGGAAGCGGCCCTGCTTGCCCTTGATCATATCGGCGAGCGACTTGAGCGGGCGCTTGTTGGTGCCGGTGATGGCGCGGCCGCGGCGGCCGTTGTCCATCAGCGCGTCCACCGACTCCTGCAGCATGCGCTTCTCGTTGCGCACGATGATGTCGGGCGCATTGAGCTCCAGCAGGCGGCGCAGGCGGTTGTTGCGGTTGATGACGCGGCGGTACAGGTCGTTCAGGTCGGAGGTCGCGAAGCGGCCGCCGTCCAGCGGCACCAGCGGACGCAGGTCCGGCGGCAGCACCGGCAGCACGGTCATGACCATCCACTCGGGGCGGTTGCCCGACTCGAGGAAGGCCTCGACCAGCTTGATGCGCTTGGTCAGGCGCTTGAGCTTGGTTTCCGAACCGGTGGCGGCGATGTCTTCCTTCAGCTTGACCGTTTCGGCCTGCAGGTCGATGGTGCGCAGCAGGTCGTAGACCGCCTCGGCGCCCATGGCGGCGTCGAAGTCGTCGCCATGCTCCTGGCGCATCTGCATGAACTGCTCTTCATTGAGCAGCTGGCCGCGCTCAAGCGGGGTCAGGCCCGGCTCGGTGACGACGAACGCCTCGAAGTACAGGATGCGCTCGATGTCGCGCAGGGTCATGTCCAGCATCAGGCCGATGCGCGAGGGCAGCGACTTGAGGAACCAGATGTGCGCGACCGGCGAAGCCAGGTCGATGTGGCCCATGCGCTCGCGGCGCACCTTGGCCAGGGTCACTTCCGTGCCGCACTTCTCGCAGACCACGCCGCGGTGCTTCATGCGCTTGTACTTGCCGCACAGGCACTCGTAGTCCTTGATCGGCCCGAAGATGGACGCGCAGAACAGGCCGTCGCGCTCGGGCTTGAAGGTACGGTAGTTGATGGTCTCGGGCTTCTTCACTTCGCCGTAGGACCACGAACGGATCAGGTCCGGCGACGCCAGCGCGATCTTGATCGCGTCGAAATCGGGCGTCGGACGCTGCTGGTTGAAGAGGTTGAGCAAGTCTTTCATGTGTATCTCCGGGATTCGGGATTCGAGATTCGGGATTGGATAAGGCGGGGATCGTGGTTTCGGGCGCGCGGCGTGTGCCTTTGCGAAGCCCTAGTCCCTAATCCCCAATCACCGCTTCTCAGTGCTCCTCGAGTTCCATATTGATGGCCAGCGAGCGGATTTCCTTGACCAGGACGTTGAAGGACTCCGGCATGCCGGCGACCATCTCGTACTCGCCATCGACGATGTTCTTGTACATCTGGTTGCGGCCCTGCACGTCGTCGGACTTCACCGTCAGCATTTCCTGCATGGTGTAGGCCGCGCCGTAGGCTTCCAGCGCCCACATTTCCATCTCACCGAAGCGCTGGCCGCCGAACTGCGCCTTGCCGCCCAGCGGCTGCTGGGTGACGAGCGAGTACGGGCCGGTCGAACGGGCGTGCATCTTGTCGTCGACCAGGTGGTTGAGCTTCAGCATGTGCATGTAGCCCACGGTCACCTTGCGCTCGAAGGCCTCGCCGGTACGGCCGTCGAACAGCTGCGCCTGGCCGCTGGTCGGCAGGTCGGCGAGTTCGAGCATGCGCTTGATCTCGGCCTCGCTGGCGCCGTCGAACACCGGGGTGGCCATCGGCACGCCGTCGGTGAGGTTCCTGGCGAGCGTGATCAGTTCCTCGTCGCTGAACTGCTTGAGGTCGACGCGCTGCGCGATGAGTTCCTTGTCGTGGTTGTAGATCTCGTCGAGGAACTTGCGCAGTTCGGCCACCTTGGCCTGCGCCTGCAGCATCTGGTCGATCTTGCGACCCAGGCCCTTCGCCGCCCAGCCCAGGTGGGTTTCCAGGATCTGGCCGATGTTCATACGCGAGGGCACGCCCAGCGGGTTGAGCACGATGTCGACGGTCTCGCCGTTGGCCATGTGCGGCATGTCCTCGACCGGCACGATGGTCGACACCACACCCTTGTTGCCGTGGCGGCCGGCCATCTTGTCGCCCGGCTGGATGCGGCGCTTCACGGCCAGGTAGACCTTGACCATCTTCAGCACGCCAGGAGCGAGGTCGTCGCCCTGCATGATCTTGCCGCGCTTGTCGGCGAAGCGCTTCTCGAACTCCTTCTCGTGCACCTCGATCTGCTTCTGCGCACGCTCGATCGCTTCGGACGCGTCATCGTCCTTCATGCGCAGCTGGAACCAGTCGGACTTCTTCAGCCCGTCGAGCACCAGCGAGGTGACCGTGTCGCCCTTCTTCAGGCCCGGGCCGCCATTGGCGACCTTGCCCAGCAGCTGCGAGCGCAGGCGGTCGTAGATCGCCGCCTCGAGGATGCGGAACTGGTCGTCGAAGTCCTTCTTGACGCGCTTGACCTCGGATTCCTCGATCTGGCGGGCGCGCTTGTCCTTCTCGATGCCGTCGCGGGTGAAGACCTGCACGTCGATGACGGTGCCGTCCATGCCCGGGGGCACGCGCAGCGAGCTGTCCTTCACGTCCGAGGCCTTCTCGCCGAAGATCGCGCGCAGCAGCTTCTCTTCCGGAGTCAGCTGGCTCTCGCCCTTGGGCGTGACCTTGCCGACCAGGATGTCGCCGGCGCGCACTTCGGCGCCGATGTACACCACGCCCGACTCGTCGAGGCGGTTCAGCGCCTGCTCGGAGACGTTCGGGATGTCGGCCGAGATCTCCTCCGGCCCGAGCTTGGTGTCGCGGGCGACGGCGGTGAGTTCTTCGATGTGGATCGTGGTGTAGCGGTCTTCCTGGACCACGCGCTCCGACAGCAGGATCGAGTCCTCGAAGTTGTAGCCGTTCCAGGGCATGAACGCGACCAGCATGTTCTGGCCGAGCGCCAGCTCGCCGATGTCGGTCGAGGGGCCGTCGGCCAACACGTCGCCGCGCGCGACCACGTCGCCCACGTTCACCAGCGGGGTCTGGTTGATGCAGGTGTTCTGGTTGGAACGGGTGTACTTGATCAGGTTGTAGATGTCGACGCCGGCATCGGTCTCGCCGGTGATCTCGTCCTCGAACGCCTTGACCACGATGCGGCCGGCGTCGATCTGCTCGATCACGCCGCCGCGGCGGGCGTTCACCGTCACGCCCGAGTCGCGCGCCACGGCGCGCTCGATGCCGGTGCCCACCAGCGGCTTCTGCGCGCGCAGCGTCGGCACGGCCTGACGCTGCATGTTGGCGCCCATCAGTGCGCGGTTAGCGTCGTCGTGCTCCAGGAAGGGCACCAGCGCCGCGGCGACCGACACGGTCTGCATCGGCGAGACGTCCATGTAATGGATCTCGGCCGGCGGCTTGAGCAGGTTTTCGCCCTGGAAGCGGCAGGAGACGAACTGCGCGTCGAGGTTGCCCTTGGCATCCTGAGGCGAGTCGGCCTGCGCGATCACGAACTCGTTCTCTTCGATCGCCGACAGGTACTCGATCTCGTCGGTGACGCGGCCGTCCACGACCTTGCGGTACGGCGTCTCGAGGAAGCCGTAGCGGTTGGTGCGGGCGAACACGGCCAGCGAGTTGATCAGGCCGATGTTCGGGCCTTCCGGCGTCTCGATGGTGCAGACGCGGCCGTAGTGGGTCGGATGCACGTCGCGCACTTCGAAGCCGGCGCGCTCGCGGGTCAGGCCGCCCGGGCCCAGCGCCGAGACGCGGCGCTTGTGGGTGACTTCCGACAGCGGATTGTTCTGGTCCATGAACTGCGACAGCTGCGAGGAGCCGAAGAACTCCTTGACCGCGGCCGCGACCGGCTTGGCGTTGATCAGCTCCTGCGGGGTCAGGCCATCGGCCTCGGCCATGGTCAGGCGCTCGCGCACGGCGCGCTCGACGCGGACCAGGCCCACGCGGAACACGTTCTCGGCCATCTCGCCCACCGAACGCACGCGACGGTTGCCCAGGTGGTCGATGTCGTCCACCACGCCACGGCCGTTGCGGATCTCGGTCAGCACCTTGATCACGTCGAGGATGTCGGAGCTGTCGCCGCAGGCCTCGCGCAGGCGCACGGACTCTTCGTCCTTGCGCTCGGCGAAGTACTTGGCGTCGTACAGCACCGCGGCGCCGGTCACCTCGCGGCGGCCCAGCCGGCGGTTGAACTTCATCCGGCCGACGCCCGACAGGTCGTAGCGCTCGAAGGCGAAGAACAGGTTGTGGAACAGGTTCTGCGCGGCGTCCTTGGTCGGCGGCTCGCCGGGACGCATCATGCGGTAGATCTCGACCAGCGCATCGAGCTGGGTCTTGGTCGCGTCCACGCGCAGGGTGTTGGACAGGTAGGCGCCGCGATCCAGGTCGTTGGTCCAGATCGTGCCGACGGCCTCGATGCCGGCCTTGCGCAGCGCCTGCAGCGTGTCGTCGTTGATCTCGTCGTTGGCCGAGGCGATCAGCTCGCCGGTCGAGGCATCGACCACGTCGTGCGAGAGCACGCGCCCGACCAGGTACTCGTCCGGCACGGCCAGCGCGGCGACGCCGGCGGCCTCGAGCTGCTTCACGTGGCGCGCGGTGATGCGCTTGCCGGCCTCGACGATCACCTTGTCGCCATCGGCCAGGTCGAAGTTCAGCGTCTCGCCGCGCAGGCGCTCGGGCACCAGCTCCAGCTGCACGCCCTCCCCTTCGGGCAGGATGTGGAAGGTGTTGATCTCGAAGAACTCATTGAGCATTTCTTCGTTGTTGTAGCCGAGCGCGCGCAGCAGCACCGACACCGGCAGCTTGCGACGGCGGTCGATACGGGTGTACAGCGCGTCCTTCGGGTCGAACTCGAAGTCCAGCCACGAGCCGCGGTAGGGGATCACGCGCGCGGAGAACAGCAGCTTGCCCGAGCTGTGGGTCTTGCCGCGGTCGTGGTCGAAGAACACGCCGGGCGAACGGTGCAGCTGCGAGACGATGACGCGCTCGGTGCCGTTGACGATGAAGGTGCCGTTGTCGGTCATGAGCGGGATCTCGCCCATGTAGACCTCCTGCTCCTTCACGTACTTGATCGCCTTGTTCGACGACTCGCGGTCGTAGATCACCAGGCGCACGGTCACGCGCAGCGGCGCACCGTAGCTCATGCCGCGCTGGCGGCACTCTCGCTCGTCGAACACGGGCTCGCCGAGCTTGTAGCCGACGTACTCGAGGGCGGCGTAGCCGTTGTAGCTGACGATCGGGAACACCGACTTCAGCGCGGCGTGCAGGCCCTTGTCGTCGCGCTTGTTCGGATCCTTGTCGGCCTGCAGGAACTCGCGGTACGAGTCGACCTGGATGGCGAGCAGGAACGGCACTTCGAGGATCGAGCGGCGCTTTCCGAAGTTCTTCCGGATGCGCTTCTTCTCGGTGAACGAGTAGTTCGACTGGAGTTGGGTCGTCATGGGGAGCTGATGCCTCGGTCGGGGACGCGCGCGGACGCGAGTCCTTGAAAACGAAAAGTTGTCACTGGACAGTCGCTGGTATTGCCGGCACCAGCACGCCTTCTCCCGCTACTGACCACTGACAACTAGTGGAGCCGGGATGGGTGTCGGGATTCGGGATTGGCAAAAGCGGCTGCTTTTACGAATCCCGAATCCCAAATTCCGAATCCCTGCTTTACAACGACCGAAGGCCGGGGGCGTTATGCCCCCAGCCTCGGCTTCCGCCATCAGTCCCGCGGAGGCGGCACTGCGGCGGCTACTGCTGCGATTTGCTCTCGGTTGAGGGCCAATCTCTACCTCGGTTGGCTGCCGCGGTGGCGGAAGCCGTGGACCCCCGCCTGGGCGGGGATGACACCTCGGCCGACGCGCGCGCCATGCGCACGGGCCGGCCGCTGCATCACTTGATCTCGACGGTGGCGCCGGCCGCCTCGAGGTCCTTCTTGCACTTCTCGGCATCTTCCTTCGAGACGCCTTCCTTCAGGACGCCGCCGGCCTCGGTGAGGTCCTTGGCTTCCTTCAGGCCCAGGCCGGTGATCGCGCGCACGGCCTTGATCACTTCGACCTTCTTGTCGCCGGCCGACTTCAGGGTGACGGTGAACTCGGTCTGCTCCTCGACAGCAGCGGCCGGGCCGGCAGCAGCGGCGACGGCGACCGGGGCGGCGGCGGAGACGCCGAACTTCTCTTCGATGGCCTTGACCAGCTCCACCACTTCCATCAGGGACTTTTCGGCGATCGCGTCGACGATCTGTTCGTTGGTAAGGGACATGATGTTTACCTTTGGAAATTATCTGGGTTTGGGTTCAAGCGAACCGGATGACGTCGAACTCAGGCTTCGGCCGTGGCTTCGGCGGCGGCTTCCGCCGGCGCTTCGCCACCACCCTGCTTGTCGGCCACGGCCTGGACGGCACGGGCGAACATCGCGGCCGGCTCGAGCAGGACGCGGGCCAGCATGGACAGCGCCTGGTCGCGGGTCGGCAGCGCAGCGAGCACATCCACGTGGCTGGCGGGATACAGCTCGCCCCCCACGGAAACGACCTTCGGCTGCAGCTTGTCGTTGCCCTTGGCGAATTCCTTGATCAGGCGGCCGGCGGCGCCGGGCTCCTCGATCGAAAACGCATACAGCAGCGGGCCGACGAGCTTGTCCTTGACAACCTCGTAGTCCGTGCCTTCGACGGCGCGCGCGGCCAGGGTGTTCTTGACAACCTTCAAGAACACGCCTTCCTCGCGGGCCTTCTTGCGCATGGCGGTCATTTGCGCGACCGTCGTGCCTGCGTATTCGGCGGCGACCAGGGAGTGTGCCTTGGAGGCGACGTCTGCCAGTTCGGCGACAACTTCTTGCTTCTGGGACAGATTGAGAGCCATACACTCCTCACTTGTTGACTCCGCCCGCGGCTCCTGCCGCTGGCGGTCCTGGACGGCATCCGGTCCGTGGACGCCGGGGACGCGAGGTCCCGGGTTGGTGGCCTGTCCGGCTGGCGGTTCGCGAACGCACCAGAACAACTTCCATCAAGGCGGCACCATCTGCGCAGGCGGACCCCGGAGGGTTCGATTAAGCGATCCCGCTAGCCACGACGGCGATTCCCTGCCAGCACGAGCTCCCTGCCCGTCGTCGTTGCGCGCTGACCGCACCTGCGGTCTTTGACGGCTGTCGCCGACGTTGCCGGCGGCGACTGCCCTCAAGTGCCCCGTCCGTGTCCGGGCGGGGCGTTAACACGATTACTTCAGGCTCAGCGTCGACGCATCGACGATGACGCCCGGACCCATGGTCGAGCTGACCGAGATCTTCTGCAGGTACTGCCCCTTGGAGGTGGCCGGCTTGGCCTTGACCAGGTCGACCAGCAGCGCCTGCAGGTTCTCCTTCAGGCGGTCGGCGTCGAAGTCGGCCTTGCCGATGGTGCAGTGGATGATGCCGGCCTTGTCGGTGCGGTAGCGCACCTGGCCGCCCTTGGCGTTCTTCACCGCTTCGCCCGGGTTCGGGGACACGGTGCCGACCTTCGGGTTCGGCATCAGGCCGCGCGGACCCAGCAGGGTGCCGAGCTTGCCGACCACGCGCATCGCGTCCGGCGTGGCGATGACCACGTCGTAGTTCAGGTCGCCGCCCTGCATCTTCTCGGCCAGGTCGTCCATGCCGACCGCGTCGGCGCCGGCGGCCAGGGCCTCGTCGGCCTTCGCGCCGGCCGGGGCGAACACCGCCACGCGCACGGTCTTGCCGGTGCCCTCCGGCAGCACAGTCGAGCCGCGCACCTGCTGGTCGGACTTCTTGGCGTCCACGCCCAGGCGCACGGCCACGTCCACGGCCTCGACGAACTTGGCCTTGCTGTTGTCCTTGACGATCTTCAGGGCGTCATCGATCGCATACGCCTTGCCGGGCTGGACCGCCGCCTTGCCCGCCTTCTGTCGCTTGTTCAGTGCCATGTGCTCAGCCCTCCACCGTCAGACCCATCGAACGGGCCGAGCCCGCGATGGTGCGCACCGCTGCGTCCAGGTCGGCCGCGGTCAGGTCGGGTTCCTTCGCCTTGGCGATGTCCTCGAGCTGGGCACGGGTGACCTTGCCCACCTTCTCGGTGTTCGGGCGCTTGGAGCCGGAGGTGACGCCGGCGGCCTTCTTCAGCAGCACCGTGGCCGGCGTGCTCTTGGTGACGAAGGTGAAGGTACGGTCCGAGTAGGCCGTGATGATGACCGGGGTCGGCAGACCCGGCTCGAGCTTGGAGGTCGCCGCGTTGAACGCCTTGCAGAACTCCATGATGTTCAGGCCGCGCTGACCCAGCGCGGGACCGACCGGCGGCGAGGGGTTGGCCTGCCCGGCCTTCACCTGCAGCTTGATGTAACCGACTACTTTCTTTGCCATTTCTCAGGTCTCTCCGGGTGCAAGCGCCGTCAGGCTCCCCATCGGGCCGGGAACAGTCCATCCAGAGCAGCGCGTCCCGGCATCGCGGCGCTCCTTCCACGCGAAAGACCGCCTGTGCGGCGGCCTGCGGTTCTGCCCGGCTTCCCGGGCGGGGAGCCGGCTAGTATAGCGGGTTTTCCGGGCCATTGCAGCCCGGGCGGCCTCAGGCCTTCTCGACCTGTCCGAACTCGAGTTCGACCGGGGTCGAACGGCCGAAGATCAGCACCGCCACGCGCAGGCGGCTCTTCTCGTAATTGACTTCCTCGACCACGCCGTTGAAGTCGTTGAAGGGCCCGTCGACCACGCGGACCATCTGGCCCGGCTCGAACAGCACCTTCGGGCGCGGCTTCTCGACGCCTTCCTGAACGCGGTCGAGGATGGCGGCCGCCTCCTCGTCGCGGATCGGCAGCGGCCGGTCGGCGGTGCCGCCGATGAAGCCCATCACCTTCGGGGTCTCCTTCACCAGATGCCAGCTCTCGCTGTCCATCCGGGGGATGCCGCCCTCGTCGCGGGTCGCGATCTGGACCAGCACGTAGCCCGGGAAGAACTTGCGCTCGGAACGGCGCTTCTGGCCGGAGCGCATCTCCACCACTTCCTCGGTCGGGACCAGGACGTCGCCGAAGCGGTCCTGCATTTCCGCGCGCGCGATGCGGTCACGCAGCGCCTGCGCCACCGACTTCTCGAAGCCGGAATAGGCGTGCACCACATACCAACGCTTGACGCTTTCGGCTTCCATCAAACCCGACTCTCCACTTATTGCCCGAGGAACAACTTCACCAGCCACTGGATGACCGTGTCGAAACCGGCCAGCATCAGCGCGATGACGACCACGACGATCATCACCACCCAGGTCATGCGCATGGCCTCCTGGCGCGTCGGCCAGACCACCTTGCGCAGCTCGAAACGCGACTCGGACAGGAATTCGCGCGTCTGGCGGCCCTTGAAGCTGGTCATGAACACCGCCACCGCCGCCGCCACGCCAACCACCACCAGGCCAACGCGCGCTGGCGCCGGCCACTGCGTCTCGAACCAGTAGAACGCGAACACCCCGGCCGCCACCAGCAGCAGCGCCAGTGCGTACTTGACCATGTCGCCCGCGGACGCGGTGCCGGGCTGCTCGACTCTGCTGTTCACTCGACTCGATACTCTGGATGGCACGCCAGGAGGGACTCGAACCCCCAACCTGCGGTTTTGGAGACCGCTGCTCTGCCAATTGAGCTACTGGCGTATCTTTGAATTATGCCGCTTCCGAAAATGGCAATGGCGGCTTGCGCCGCCTTGCCCTGTTCCGACCATCTCCAGGGGAGAGGGGAAGCGGAGATCCCTTGCGGGAACCCTGGCGCGGCGGGGATCGGGATCCCTCGCTGCGCCCGGGACGACCTTCCGGTGCCCACGCGCCAGCGGCGCGTGGGCCGTCAGATCACTTGATGATCTTCGCCACCACGCCGGCGCCGACCGTGCGGCCGCCTTCGCGGATCGCGAAACGCAGGCCTTCGTCCATCGCGATCGGGTTGATCAGCGCCACCTGCATCTTCACGTTGTCGCCCGGCATCACCATCTCGGTGCCCTCCGGCAGCGTCACCGCGCCGGTGATGTCGGTCGTGCGGAAGTAGAACTGCGGGCGGTAGCCCTTGAAGAACGGGGTATGACGGCCACCCTCGTCCTTCGACAGCACGTACACCTCGGCCTCGAACTCGGTGTGCGGCGCGATCGAACCCGGCTTGCACAGCACCTGGCCGCGCTCCACGTCGTCACGCTTGGTGCCGCGCAGCAGCAGGCCCGCGTTGTCGCCCGCCTGACCCTGGTCCAGCAGCTTGCGGAACATTTCCACGCCGGTCACGGTGGTCTTCTGGGTCGGGCGGATACCGACGATCTCGATTTCCTCGCCCACCTTGATCACACCGCGCTCGATGCGGCCGGTCACCACGGTGCCGCGGCCCGAGATCGAGAACACGTCTTCCACCGGCATCAGGAACGGCTTGTCCACGTCGCGCTCCGGCTCCGGGATCCAGCTGTCCAGCGCCTCGACCAGCTTGATGATCGCCGGCACGCCGATGTCCGACTGGTCGCCTTCCAGCGCCTTCAGCGCCGAACCGTGCACGATCGGGGTGTCGTCGCCCGGGAACTCGTACTTGGACAGAAGCTCGCGCACTTCCATCTCCACCAGCTCCAGCAGCTCGGCGTCGTCCACCATGTCCGCCTTGTTCAGGAAGACCACGATGTACGGCACGCCCACCTGGCGCGCCAGCAGGATGTGCTCGCGCGTCTGCGGCATCGGGCCGTCAGCGGCCGAGCACACCAGGATCGCGCCGTCCATCTGCGCCGCACCCGTGATCATGTTCTTCACGTAGTCGGCGTGCCCAGGGCAGTCGACGTGCGCGTAGTGGCGGGTCGGGCTCTCGTACTCCACGTGCGAGGTCGAGATCGTGATCCCGCGCGCCTTCTCTTCCGGCGCCTTGTCGATCGCGTCGTAGGCGCGGAACTCGCCGCCGAAACGCTCCGCACCGATCTTCGTCAGCGCCGCCGTCAGCGTCGTCTTGCCGTGGTCAACGTGACCAATCGTGCCCACGTTCACGTGGGGCTTGGTGCGCTCGAACTTACCCTTTGCCATGACTGTGACTCTCGCTGACGGTTGTGACTGCTGGTGGTGGATGGCCCGGCCGGGGGAGCCGGACGCTTGCGGGGAGACCCCGCCTGGATGGTGCTCACGAATGGAATCGAACCATCGACCTCCTCCTTACCAAGGAGGTGCTCTACCGACTGAGCTACGTGAGCGTGAAACTGGTGCGTGTCGCAGGGTGCAATGGAGCGGGAGACGGGAATCGAACCCGCACCATCAGCTTGGAAGGCTGAGGTTCTACCATTGAACTACTCCCGCGCCGCGCGGTTGACTCGTTGTTCCCGGTTGAAGACTGGTGGAGGGAGGTGGATTCGAACCACCGAAGGCGTAAGCCAGCAGATTTACAGTCTGCCCCCGTTGGCCGCTTGGGTATCCCTCCGGTCGTCGAAGAAGCACCGGTGAAACAGCCCGTTATTTTGGAGGTGCCGCGCGGGCCTGTCAACGCATTCCGCA
Organism: Luteimonas campi; assembly: GCF_051162505.1. Classification (NCBI taxonomy): domain Bacteria; kingdom Pseudomonadati; phylum Pseudomonadota; class Gammaproteobacteria; order Lysobacterales; family Lysobacteraceae; genus Luteimonas; species Luteimonas campi. The sequence continues at coordinate 225,793 of NZ_JBNWEM010000005.1, read as the reverse complement.
TCCCGCGATGAGAATCGGGTCGCCGGCGTGCCGGGAAGTCGCCCGGACCGCCAGCCCGGCGCTCAGACGTTGAAGCGGAAATGCAGGATATCGCCCTCCTGGACCCGGTATTCCTTGCCCTCCAGCCGCAGCCGGCCGGCCTCGCGCGCGCCCGCCTCCCCGCGGTAGCGGACGAAATCCTCGTAACCGATGGTCTCGGCGCGGATGAAGCCCTTCTCGAAGTCGGTGTGGATCACGGCCGCGGCCTGCGGCGCGGTGGCCCCGGCCTTCACCGTCCAGGCCCGGACTTCCTTCACGCCCGCGGTGAAATAGGTCTGCAGCCCCAGCAGGCGGTAGGCGGCGCGGATCACCCGGTTCAGGCCCGGCTCGTCCAGGCCGTAGCTGGCCAGCATCTCGTCGCGGTCGGCGTCGTCGAGCTGGCTCAGCTCTTCCTCGATCGCGGCCGACACCGGCACCACCTCGGCGCCCTCGGTCGCGGCGCGGGCGCGCACGGCGTCCAGGTGCGGATTGCCATCGAAGCCGTCCTCGAGCACGTTGGCGATGTAGAGCACCGGCTTCATGGTCAGCAGGAACAGCTCGCGCAGCAGCGCGCGCTCCTCGTCGGCCAGCGCCACCGAGCGGGCCGGCTTGCCCTCGTCCAGGGCCGCGCGCAACCTGCCCAGCACCTCGATGCGGGCCTTGGCGTCCTTGTCGCCGCTCTTGGCCACGCGCTCGTAGCGGGCGATCGCCTTGTCCACCGAATCCAGGTCCGCCAGGGCCAGCTCGGTGTCGATGGTGTCGATGTCGGCGATCGGATCGACCTTGTTGGCCACGTGGATCACGTCCGGGTGCTCGAAGCAGCGCACCACGTGCGCGATCGCGTCCACCTCGCGGATGTGCGCCAGAAACTTGTTGCCCAGGCCCTCGCCGCTGGCCGCGCCCGCCACCAGGCCGGCGATGTCGACGAACTCGACCGCGGTCGGCACGACCTTCTCAGGCTTGACGATCTCCGCCAGCGCGCCGAGGCGCGGGTCGGGCACCGGCACCACGCCGACGTTGGGTTCGATCGTGCAGAACGGGAAGTTGGCCGCGGCGATGCCCGCCTTGGTCAGCGCATTGAAGAGGGTCGACTTGCCGACGTTCGGCAGGCCGACGATGCCGCATTGGATGCCCATGAGAATCCGGGATTGGGAATTCGGGATTGGGGATTCGGAGAACGCTCCGAATCCCCAATCCCCAATCCCTAATCCCTGCTCGTATGCAGCCGCTTCATTGCCTCGTTGAAGTCGCCGGCCACCGCCAGCGGCAGTACGGCGCGCGCGTCGTCGATGGCGCGGTTGATGAGGATGTCGTCGTCACTGCCGGGCCGGCCCAGCACCCAGGACACCACGCGGTCCTTGTGGCCCGGATGGCCGATGCCGATGCGCAGCCGGTGGAAACGGCCATGCCCGAGCAGCTTGATCGTGTCGCGCAGGCCGTTCTGGCCGCCGTGGCCGCCATCGAACTTCAGCCGCGCCACGCCCGGCGGCAGGTCCAGCTCGTCGTGGGCCAGCAGCGCCTGCTCCGGCTCGATCTTCCAGTAGCGCAGGGCCGCCGCGACCGACTTGCCGCTGAGATTCATGAAGGTGGCGGGCCGCAGCAGCCAGACTGGACGCCCGCCGATGTCCACCCGCGCGGTCTCGCCGAACAGCTTGGCCTCGATGCCGAAACGCACGCCGGCGCTGTCGGCAAGCGCGTCGACGAAGCGGAACCCGGCGTTGTGCCGGGTCCGCGCATGCTCCGGCCCCGGATTGCCGAGGCCGACGATGAGTCGCAATCCTTCCATCGGGACAGCCCCGGGCCGCAAGGCGGGCTCCGAACGCAGGAACGGCGGGCGCGGAACACGCCACGCCGCCCCTGGACCGGCCCCCTCGCCTGCGGCTCGGGATGGCCTTCGCTAGGCGAAGGTCACTTGTCGTCGCCGACCTTGCTGGCCGGCACGTCGCCGCCCTCGGCCGCCTCGTCGTCGGCGGACTCCTCGCGGCCGTGCTTGGCGATCACCACGGCGTCGTCGTGGTCCTTGCCGAGCTTTAGCTGCGGGATTTCCACGCCTTCGGGCAGCTTGAGGTCGGACAGGTACACGATGTCGCCCAGCTTCAGGTCCGACAGGTCGACTTCGATCGACTCCGGCAGGTTCGACGGCAGGCACTCGACCGCGACTTCCTTGAGCTCGTGGGTCACCACCACGTCGGCGGACTTGCCGGCGGGCGAGGTGTCCTCGTTGACGAAGTGCAGCGGCACCGAGGTGCGCAGCAGCTCCTTGTCGTTCACGCGCTGGAAGTCCAGGTGCATGATCAGCTGGCGGTAGGGATGGCGCTGGATGTCGCGCAGCAGCACCTTCTGGATGTCGCCGCCCAGGCTCAGGTCGAGGATCGACGAGTAGAACCATTCGTGCTGGCTGGCCAGCCACACCGGCTCGTGGTCGAGCTGGATGCTGACCGGGGCCAGGTCGCCGCCGTAGACGACGGCCGGGATCTTGCCCGCGTGACGGAGGCGGCGGCTCGCACCCTTCCCTTCGTCTGCGCGGCGCTCGACCTTGATTTCATGAGTCGTTGCCATGTTTGCTTCTCTTCTTTGCGTAGGTAGACCGCCTCGCGGCGGTCGATAACGCTCACCCGCGACCAGGTGAGCGGCGGTGTCAGTCCAGGTAGAGCGAACTGACGGATTCTCCGAAGGCGATCCGGCGGATCGTCTCGGCCAGCATCTCGGCGACGCTGAGCTGGCGGATGCGGCTGCAGGCGCGCGCGGCATCCGACAGCGGAATGGTGTCGGTGACCACCAGCTCGTCCAGCTGCGAGCGGGTGATGTTGTCGATCGCCGCGCCCGACAGCACCGGATGGGTGCAGTAGGCCACGACCTTCTGCGCGCCATTGGCCTTGAGCGCGCCGGCGGCGGCGCAGAGCGTGCCGGCGGTATCGACGATGTCGTCGACCAGCACGCAGGTCTTGCCGTCGACGTCGCCGATGATGTTCATCACCGTCGCCACGTTGGCCTTCGGACGGCGCTTGTCGATGATCGCCAGGTCGGCATCGTCCAGGCGCTTGGCGATCGCACGGGCGCGGACCACGCCGCCGACGTCCGGCGAAACCACCACCATGTTGTCGGTACCGTGCGCCCGCCAGATGTCGGCCAGCAGCAGCGGCGAGGCATAGACGTTGTCGACCGGGATGTCGAAAAAGCCCTGGATCTGATCGGCGTGCAGATCCACCGTGAGCACGCCGTCGGCGCCCGCGGCGGTGAACATCTTGGCCGCCAGCTTGGCGGTGATCGGCACGCGCGAGGAGCGCATGCGGCGATCCTGCCTGGCGTAGCCGAAGTACGGCACCACCGCGGTCACCGACGAGGCCGAGGCGCGCTTGAGCGCGTCGATCAGCGCCAGCAGCTCCATCAGGTGCTCGGCCGAGGGCGCGCTGGTCGGCTGGATGACGAACACATCCTGCCGCCGCACGTTCTCCTCGATCTCGACCTGCGCCTCGCCGTCGGAGAACGTCGAGACCAGGGCCCTGCCCTGCCGCACCCCGAGCTCGCGGCAGACCGACTGCGCCAGCGGCCGGTTCGCGTTGCCCGAGAAGATCAGCAGGTTTCGATCTTCCTTCATTGTGCTGCTCCGCTCCGCTCTGACCGTGCGGTTGGGTGTGTAAAGCGATGGTGGACCGGGACCGGAACCTCGGCCCGGGGGCCGACCTCCTTTCGGATCATCCGTTCTCCATCACGGCAATCTGGCAGGGGCGGAAGGATTCGAACCTACGCATGCCGGGATCAAAACCCGGTGCCTTAACCACTTGGCGACGCCCCTGTTGAGACGCGATGGATGACCGGTGATTCGTGATGGCCAGCAGCCCGGCGCTCCTGGCCATCACGAATCACGACTCATCCCTCACGACTCCCCACGCTTCGAGCGCATCCAGCAGCGGTGAGCGCGCCGCACCCGCCGCCACCCACGCCCTGAGCGATGATGGCAACGCCGCCAGCGCGGCTTCGGCGGACTCGCGCGTGGCGAACTCGACGAAGCAGCCGCTGCCCGACCCGGTCAACCGCGGCGTGCCGACCCGCGCCAGCGCATCGAACACCGCCTCCACGGCGGGTTCGCGGCGGCGCAGCACCGGCTCGAACGCATTGCCGAGCCCAGCTCCCGAAACGAAGTCCGCTATTGTCGCGGGTGCGGCATTTCGCGTCAATTCAGGGGCTTGGAAAAGGGCGGCGGTCGGTACATGAACCCCAGGGTCCGTCAGCAGATACCAGGCCGGAGGCAGGTCGAGCGGAGTCAGGATCTCGCCCACCCCTTCGGCCCAGGCGTTGCGACCGCGGACGAACACGGGCACATCCGCCCCCAGTCGCAGGCCCAGCGCGGCAAGCCGGTCTTCCCCAAGATCCAGCCCCCAGAGCCGGTCCAGAGCGAGTAGCACGGTGGCGGCATCGGAGGAGCCGCCACCCATTCCGGCCCCGGACGGAATCCGCTTTTCAACCCGGATGTCGACACCTTCGGCGACTTTAGCCTCGCATGCCAGCAATTTGGCGGCGCGAACCACCAGGTCGTCCGCCTCAGCCACGCCCGGTGCCGAGGTCCCGATCCGGCGTACCTGTCCATCCGCGCGCAGCCGCAGGTGCACGGTGTCGCCCCAGGCGAGGATCCGGAACACGGTCTGCAGGTCGTGGTAGCCATCCGGCCGGCGCCGGGGAATGCGCAGGAACAGGTTGAGCTTGGCGGGCGCCGGCCATGACGACCAGCCCTCGCCCGCGGGGGGCCTCGCCATGCCTCAGTCCGCCGCGTCGACGCCGGAGGCGGTGGGTCGCGACCGCAGCCAGGCGGCCAGCGCACGGTTGTAGGTCTCGGCGTAGGCCTGGGCCTGCCGCTTGAGCGCCAGGTGCCGCTCGCCGAGGATCGCATCGCCGCTGCCGTCGATGACGCGCAGGTCCTCCGCCCGTCCGGCCACGGCCCCGCCCTCCGGGCCATAGCCCGGTGCCAGGCAGGCAAAACCGCAGACCGCGACCGGGCGCAGGTCTCCTGCCGAGGTGCGTTCGCGCATGTCTGCGGCAGGATCCTGCAGGCGCAAGGACTGCAGCGTCCGCGCCAGCGCCGCGTCGGGCGCCTCGTCCTCAGCCGCGGTCGCGGGCGCCGCCCCGGGCACCACCGTCCAGCTGTCGACCAGCAACCGCACCCGGGCCTCTCCGCGCGCGGCCTCGATCCGGCGAGGCAGCGCGGGCTGGCCGATACCGGCCTCGTACCAGTCGCGGTATTCGATGCGCCAGCCCGCCTGGTCGATGCGCGCGGGAAGTCCATTGGCGCCGGCACTGAGCTGGGCCGGGCCATGCCTGTCTTCCGCCGCCGCGACCGCACGCACCCAGTCCACCATCGCCCGCACGGGCACGTCCCAGCCGGTGGCGGCATACAGCAGTTGTTCGACATCGGCGCTTTCGCGCGGGCCGCCCTCGACCCCGTCGAGTCGCGCCGAGCCGGCATCGCCGCTCAGGCGCCAGCCCTGCCGGGTGATGGGGGCCGCGAGGGTGATGTCGTAGCGGTCTGCGCGCTGGGTCCAGTCGATCCGGCCGCTGCCGCCCTGGCGAGTACCCGAGATCGCGACCCGCCCGGACAGGCTCCAGTCGGCCAGTGCAGCGCGCTGCGCCGCGGCCTGCCGCGCCTGCTCCGGATCCACCGGCGGCGTGCGGACCGGCTGCGATACGCAGGCGGAGAGCGACAGCGCCGCGAGCGCGGCCAGCAGCGGAATGCGCATACGGCTCATGCCCCGGTCTTCTCCAGCGCGCGCCGCAGCGAGCGGTTGTCCGGATCGAGCCGCCGCGCGTCGTCGAAATAGCGGCGCGCCTCATCGCGCCGGTCCAGCATCCACAGGACCTCGGCGATATGCGCGGCGATCTCGGCGTCCTTCTGCAGGGTGTAGGCACGGCGCAGTTCCACCAGCGCCTCGTCCAGGCGGCCCAGCCGGTACAGCACCCAGCCGTAGCTGTCGATGATCGCGGCGTTGCCCGGCTCCGCCACCCGCGCACGGTCGATCAGCTCGAGCGCCTCGTCATAGCGGTCGGTGCGGTCGGCCAGGGTGTAACCCAGGGCGTTGAGCGCGGCCACGTTTTCCGGCTCGGCCACCAGGATGCGGCGCAGGTCCGCCTCGGCGCGGGCGATATCGTCGCGCCGCTCCCACATCAGGGCGCGCGCGTAGAGCAGCGAGGGTTCGTCGGGCCAGTCGCCGAGGCCGCGGGCGTAGGCATCGTTTTCCGCGTCCAGATCTCCATCCTTGACCCGCAGCTCGCCTTCGAGCAGGTACGCGGCGCGACGCGCGCTCTCGTCGATCGAACCGTCCACCTGCAGCCGCTGCAGCGCGGCATACGCCTCTTCGCCGCGCCCCAGTTCGTGCAGCACGTTGGCCGCGCGCAGCCGGGCCTGCAGGCGCGCCTCGCCACCGGGCACGCCGTGGTACCAGTCCAGCGCCTCGGCGTGGCGATCGAGGAATTCGGCCACCTGGCCCAGCAGCAGGCGTTGCTGCGGCTCGGGATCGGCCGCGCCGCGGCGCAGCTCGTCGTACAGCGCGGCCAGCGACACCTTGTCTTCCGCGCGCGCCAGCAGCGAGGCGCGCAGGGCGTAGCTGCGACGGTCCTGCGGGCCCTGGGCGAGCACCCGCTCGGCAGCGACCAGGTCGCCCAGCGCGTCGTACTCGGCGGCCATGGCCAGGCGCAGTTCGGGAGCGCCGGCGGCGGCATCGCCCACGCCCGCCAGCGCCTCGCGGGCACCGGCGAGGTCGCCCGCCTCGCGCAGCAGCGAGGCCCTCAGCAGCCCGATGCGGGGTTCGCCAGGGAACCGCTCGACGATGCGTTCGACCACCAGGCGGGCGAGTTCCGCCTGCTCCAGCCGCTGGGCGAGGTCGCCGAAGGCCAACCAGGCCATCAATTCGTCGGGCACCGCTCCGGCCTCGAGCAGGCGCCGCATGATCCGGCCGGACACCTGCGGATCGCGTGGCCCGGTAGCGATCACCGACAGCGCGTGGCGCCAGCCGGACCGATCGGGCTCGGCGATCAGCCGCTTCAATCCGCGCAGGGCGGCCCGCTCCCGGCCCTGGCGTAGGGCCAGGGTGGCCTCGGCCGCACGCATGGCCATCGAATCGGGCGCGCGCGCGCTCCACAGCGCCAGGGCGCGTGCCGCCAGATCGTCGTCCTGGCCCAGCAGGGCGATGCGGGTGGCCCGCTCGGCCAGGCCGGCCTCGTCGTCCCCGGCGGCGCGGGCGGCGTCCAGGTACCAGGCCGCGGCCTCGTCCAGCCGGCCCGCCTGCAGCGCGAATTCGCCGGCCATGGTGGCGCCCAGCACGTCCTCGCGCAGCGGGTCGGCGCTCGCGGCAAGCGCGCCGGCCGACATGGCCAGCAGCAGGCAGGACAGCGCGATCCGGCGGACTGGGTTCGGAAAAGCGGGCATCGACGTCGGCCGGGCCTTAAAATGGTGTCCTGACGACCCGGAAGCTTATCGCAACCGCCTGAACGGCAATCGCCGGCGGGCAGCCAGCCAACGCGCATGACCCTGTACGCCCTCGGCATCAACCACCAGACCGCCCCGGTCGCCCTGCGCGAACGCGTGGCCTTCTCCGACAGCACGGTTCCCGCCGCGCTGGACGAGCTGCGTGCGCTGCCCGGCGTGCGCGAGGTGGCGCTGCTGTCCACCTGCAACCGCACCGAGCTGTACGCCGCGGCCGAGGACGATGCGGTGCTGGCCGACTGGCTGGCGGCGCAGCCGGGCGCGGGCGAGGCCGGGCAGGATCCGGCGCAGGGGCTGCATGCCTATCTGTACCGCCACGCCGGCGACGCCGCGGCGCGGCACCTGTTCCGGGTGGCCTGCGGGCTGGATTCGATGGTGCTGGGCGAACCGCAGATCCTGGGCCAGGTGAAACAGGCCTGGTCGATGGCGCGTGGCGCCGGCGCCCTGGGCAGCGAACTCGACCGCCTGTTCCAGCACGCCTTCGTGACCGCCAAGCGCGCGCGCACCGAGACCCGGATCGGTTCGAGTCCCGTCTCGGTGGCGTCGCTGGCCGTGCGCCTGGCGCAGGAGTCGTTCGCCAGGCCGGATGACTCGGTCGCGCTGCTGATCGGCGCCGGCGAAACCATCGAGCTCACCGCGCGCCATCTTTCCCAGGCACGGGTGAAGCGCCTGCTGATCGCCAACCGCACCTACCGCCACGCGCAGGAACTGGCCGAGCGGCATGGCGCGGTGGCCTTGCCGCTGGACGAACTGGAGCGCCACCTGTTCCTGGCCGACGTGGTGTTCTCGGCCACCGCCAGCCAGACGCCGATCCTGACCCGGAGCCAGGTCGCCCAGGCGCTGGCCCTGCGCAAGCGCCGGCCGATGCTGCTGATGGACCTGGCGGTGCCCCGCGATATCGAGCCGGAAGTGGCCGACCTGGAAGACGCCTTCCTCTATACCGTCGACGACCTGGACCGGGTGGTCGAACAGAACCGCCGCAGCCGCGGCGACGCCGCGCAGCAGGCCGAGACCATCGTCGACCTGCAGGTCGGGCGCTACGCGCAGGCGCAGGCGCTCGGCGCGCGCAACGAGCAGCTCAAGCGCCTGCGTGCCCACGGCGAGGCCACGCGCGCCGAACTGGTGGCGCGCGCGCGCCAGCAGCTCGCTTCCGGGCAGGACGCCGGCGCGGTGGTCGACCAGCTGGCCCACGCCCTGACCAACCGGCTGCTGCACGTGCCCACCGCGGTGCTGCGCGACGCGGCCGCGCGCGGCAACCTCGACCTGCTGCGCAGCTTCGAACCCCTGCTGCCCGCTTCCACGCCCGACGACGATGCTGCCGACCCTGCGCCGTAAGCTGGAGGCGCTGGCAGAACGCCGCGACGAACTGGAACGCCTGCTCGCCGACCCGGCGGTGGCCGGCGACCAGGCGCGCTTCCGCGTCCTGTCGCGCGAGTTCTCCCAGCTCGAACCACTGGCCGCGGCCCTGGCCGACGAGCGCCGCGCGCGCGAAGACCTGGCCGCCGCCGAGGCGATGCGCGGCGACCTGGAATTGCGCGACCTGGCCGAAGAGGAGATCGCCGCCGCGCAGGCGCGCCTGGCCGAGCTCGACGACACCCTGATGGCGCTGCTGGTGCCGCGCGACGCGCGCGACGATGGCGGCCTGTACCTCGAGATCCGCGCCGGCACCGGCGGCGACGAGGCGGCGATCTTCGCAGGCGACCTGCTGCGCATGTACACCCGCTACGCCGAACGGCAGGGCTGGCGGGTGGAGGTGGAATCGGCCAGCGCGGGCGAGCACGGCGGTTTCCGCGAAGTGATCGCCCGCGTCGATGGCGAAGGCGCCTACGCCCGGCTGAAGTTCGAGTCCGGCACCCACCGCGTGCAGCGCGTGCCGGAAACCGAATCCCAAGGCCGTATCCACACCTCGGCCGCGACCGTGGCGATCATTCCCGTGGAGGAAGACGGCGAGCCGATCGAGATCAACCCGGCCGAGCTGCGCGTCGACACGTTCCGCTCCTCCGGCGCCGGCGGCCAGCACGTGAACAAGACCGACTCCGCGATCCGCATCACCCACCTGCCCAGCGGCATCGTGGTCGAGTCGCAGACCGAGCGCAGCCAGCACGCCAACCGCGACAAGGCGATGAAGCGCCTGCGCGCCACGCTCGCCGAGGCCGAGGCCGAACGCCGCGCCGCCGCCACCGCCGCCAGCCGCAAGCTGCAGGTGGGCAGCGGCGACCGCAGCCAGCGCATCCGCACCTACAACTACCCGCAGGGCCGCATCACCGACCACCGCGTCGAGGGGCTGACCCTGTACGACCTGCCCAATGTGCTGGAAGGCAATATCGACGCCCTGGTCGACCGCCTCTCGCGCGAACACCAGGCCGACGAACTTTCGCGGCTGACCCAGGGACACTGATCGATGGACACCACCGTCACCCACGCCCAGCCCGCCGATCTCGACGCACTCGCCGCGCTGTTCGATGCCTACCGGCAGTTCTACGGCCAGGCGTCGGACGTCGCCGCAGCGCGCGACTGGCTGCGCAACCGCCTGCGTTTCGGCGAATCCAGGGTGCTGCTGGCGCGCCGCGGCCGCGATGCGGTCGGTTTCGCCCAGCTCTATCCGATGTACTCGTCGGTGCGGATGGCCCGCATCTGGATCCTCAACGACCTGTTCGTGCTGCCGGCCACGCGCCGGCAGGGCATCGCACGCAGCCTGCTCGACGCGGCCGCCGGATTCGCGCGTGAGGACGGCGCGGCCGCGATCCAGCTCGAGACCATGCGCGACAACGCGGCCGCCCGCGCCACCTACCGGGCCGCCGGCTGGCAGGAGGACGCGACCCAGTGGTACTCGCTGTCGCTGCGGTGAGCGGTGCACGCGGTGTCGCCGGGAGTCCCGATCCGGTTTGCTCCGGTGTGCGGTAGGCTGCCGGCATGACCGCTACCCAGGACAGGATCCCGCTCGCGCTGTGCGTGCTGACGGTATCCGATTCGCGCACGCTGGCCGAGGACGGGTCCGGCGAGTATCTGGCCACCGCCCTGCAGGCCGAGGGCCACCGCCTGGTCGAGCGCGCGCTCCTGCCGGACGATCGCTACGCCATGCGCGCCCTGGTGTCGAAATGGATTGCCGATCCCGACGTGGACGGCATCCTGGTCACCGGCGGCACCGGCTTCACCGGCCGCGACTCGACGCCCGAGGCGCTGCTGCCGCTGCTGGACAAGCAGATGCCCGGCTTCGGCGAACTGTTCCGCGCGATCTCGTTCGAGAAGATCGGCACCTCCTCGCTGCAGTCGCGCGCGTTCGCAGGCCTCGCCAACGCGACCTTCCTGTTCGCCCTGCCCGGCTCCACCTCGGCTTGCCGCACGGCCTGGGAGCGGATCATCCGCACCCAGCTCGACTCGCGCACCCGCCCCTGCAATCTCGCGACCATCCGGCCGCGCCTTTCGGAGCCGGCCTGAACGGTGCCGGCCCGCCGTACCGCGCCTGTCGCCTGCCGGCGGCCGTCACCCGGTGCCGCTGACCCGCTGACGCGGGACGCGGGCCTGGTCGGCGTCACGCGCGGAGGGCGCGACGCGCGGCCCGGATCCGGGGTCGACTGATGCGCGCAGGACGCCGCGCCGATGCCGGGCTTGCCGCGACCATCTGCCGGTGGCGACCGCTTGCACGACCCTGCGCTCCGCTTGTGCTCCGCCGCCGTGCCGACCCGGCCGGCCTGCTCGCCCGCTACCGGCGCCATCCAGACACCGACCTGCGCCGCCCACTCGCCGCCCTGACGCTGTTGCTGGCCCTGCATGGACACGCCCAGGACCTTCCCGAGGCTGGCGACGGGCAGGCGGCGCACCCGCCCGCGACCGAGATGGCGCCGGTGCGTGTGATCGGGCACCGACCCGATCCGTTCGGCTTTCGCAATCCGGTGGAGACGGACTCCACCGTGTTCGATCGTGCCTGGGACGAGCCGCCGGGCCTGGAAGAGATCGGCATGCGTGGCGGAATCGTGCAGATGGGGATCAACAAGGGCCTGGAACTGGCCGCGAAGGGCATCCGCTCCCTGCCCAACTGGCAGAACCAGGTGATCGGCGCCGAGGCGCGGCCCCCGCCGCTGGACGAAGCGCAGCTCGAACGCGCGATGCGGCTGCACGAGGGCGGCCGCCCTGCCGCGGCCAGCAGCCCGCCCTCCGACACGCCCAGGTGACCCGGCCCGGGCCTCGCCAGAGGTCGGCGACGCGTCCTGCCCGGTGGACGCCGGAGACCCGCCCTGCGCAGGCCGCGGGGCGGCACCGGCGCCAGGGCACGCGTTCAGAGCACGTGGAAGCCAGTGTCTGGCGCGGGGCCGGCATGGACGAACCGCTGCACGTGGTCCACCCGCGCTGTAGGCGGGCCGTCCTCGAGCCACTGCGCCAGGGCCTCGATCGCCTGCGTCTCGCCCGCCGCGAGGACCTCGACGCAGCCGTCGTCCAGGTTGCGCGCGTATCCGGCCAGGCCGAGGCGCAGTGCCTGTTCGCGGGTCGAGGCACGGAAATAGACGCCCTGCACCTGCCCGCTGACCAGGAAGCGAACCGCGCTGCTCACGCCTGCGTGGGCTCTGCCGCCGGCGGCGCGTCGAGCTTCGGACCGCCGCTCCCCTCGATCGCGGTTTCGATTTCCTTCGCCGTGACCGGGCCGAGGAACTGGCGTGCCACCTTGCCATCCGGGCCGATCAGATAAGTCATCGGCAGCCCGCGCGGCGTCTCGAAGTCCGCCGGCGGGTCGTACACATCGATGATCGCGATCGGATAGGCCACCGGGTGCTCGGCGAGGAACGACTGCATGGCCGGGACATCGATCTCCTCGTAGGCCAGGCCGACCACGCTGATGTGTTCGCGCATGGTGTGCAGCGCAGACAGCTCGGGCATCTCCTTCAGGCAGGGCGAGCACCAGGTGGCCCAGAAGTTGACGACCACCCACTGGCCCCGCAGTTCCGCCAGGTCGTACTGGCTGCCGTCGAGCGTGGTGACCTTGAGGGTGGGTTCGTCCGGCCGCTCGGGCTCGGCCGCCTGCACCGGGTTGGCAGGCGCTGCATCGGGCGCTGCCGGTGCATCCGGGCCTTCGGCCGGCTCGGCGGCGGCGCCGGCCGGCGCGTCCGATGCCTGGCGGCAGCCGGCCAGGAGCAGTGCGAATAGGACGGTGGCGACGGCGGCGCGGTTCATGCGGAGGTCCCTGCGGTTGGATAGAGGTGGGAGACGTTGCGCTTGAGGAGGTCGCGCAGCGGCAGGCGGAGTTCGTCCAGTGCGGCGATCGCCGCCGCACCGAGCGGATCGTCCCTGCAAGGCAGCCAGGCTTCGGACACCGGCACGCGCAGCTGGCAGGCCTCGTAGAGGTCGGCCAGCGACAGGGTGTCGAGGTCGCGGGCGAGCAGCCATTCGCCGGTTTCAGCGCGCTGCAGCAGCTGGATCTCGCCGAGCTGGCAGAGGAACTGCTGCAGCTGGCTGTCGGTGAGCATCGGCTCGAGCTCGAGCATCTGCGCGGTGTGCAGGCCGCGGCCGGAGCGCCGCGCCTCGGCGAAGCGGCCGAGCAGGCGCAGCAGGCCATACATCTCGTACCCCTCGGGCAGGCGCATCGCGGCCGGCTGGTAGCGGAAGGCCGAGATCGCCGAGGCGAAGGAGGCGCCCAGCAGCACCGCCACCCAGCCCAGGTAGATCCAGATCATCAGGATCGGCAGCGCCGCCAGCGCGCCATACAGGCGCTGGTAGGTCGTGAACATGCCCAGGTAGACGCCCAGCCCCCACTTCACCAGCTCCAGCAGCACCGTTGCGAGCAGCGCCCCGGCGAAGGCGTGACGCAGCGCCACCGAGCGGTGCGGCACCACCCGGTACAGCGCCGTGACCAGCAGCAGCTCGATCGTGAACGGGGCCAGGCGCAGGGCGACGCCCGACAGCACCTGGCCTTCGCTGGTGCTGAACACCGGCAGCGCGAACAGCCAGGCGGACATCGCCAGCGACGCGGCGGCCAGCAGCGCGCCCAGGGTGAGCACCGTCCAGTACACCAGGAACCGGCCCAGCTGCGGCCGCGACGAAGGTACGCGCCAGATCTGGTTGAAGGTGGCCTCGACGCTGTTGAGGGTGATCAGCAGCGATGCGATCAGGCCGACCGCGCCGGCCACGGTGAGCGTGGTGGCGTCGCCCACCAGTCGCAGCAGCGTCTCCTTGACCGTGCTGGCGGCGCTGGGCACGAAGTTGGAGAAGATGTATTCGGTCAGCTGGTCGCGCCACTCGCCGAACATGGGGAAGGCGGACAGCACGCCCAGCACCACGATCGCCAGCGGCACCAGGGCGAAGATGGTGGTGTACGCCAGCGCGGCCGAGGCCTGGAACAGGCGGTCGTCGAGGAAGCGACGCGCCAGGAAACGGGCGAACGTGCCGACGCGCTCGCGGTCACGCACCCGGTCCATCCAATGTTCGAGCGTTGCCAGCGGCTGCATCGGCGCAGCGTAGCAAAGCCGCGCGTCCTGCCGGTGAGCCGCACGGCAAAGCCTGTCAGAATTGGCGGCCTGTTTTCGCGGAGCCGCGCATGCCCGACATCCTGGTGCTCTACTACAGCCGCAACGGCTCGGTCGCGCAGCTGGCCAGGCAGGTGGCGCGCGGCGTCGGCGAGGTGCCCGGCATGAGCGCACGCCTGCGCACCGTGCCGCCTGTGGCCGCGGTCACGCGCACTGCCGAGCCGCCGGTGCCCGACAGCGGCGCGCCCTACGTGGATGCGGCCGACCTGGAGGAGTGCGCCGGCCTGCTGCTTGGAAGCCCTACCCGTTTCGGCAACATGGCCGCGCCGCTCAAGCATTTCCTCGATGGACTGGGGGCGCAGTGGGCCAGCGGCACCCTGGTGGGCAAGCCGGCCGGCGTATTCACGTCCACCGCCTCCATGCACGGCGGCCAGGAATCGACCCTGCTGACGATGCTGCTGCCGCTGCTGCACCACGGCTGCGTGATCGCGGGGATTCCCTTCACCGAGCAGGCGCTGAGCAGCACCCGCAGCGGCGGCACGCCCTACGGCGCCAGCCATGTGGCCGGTCAGTCCGACGATCCGGCATTGACCGACGAGGAGGCGGTGCTGGCGCGCGCCCTGGGCCGGCGCGTGGCCACGCTTGCCGGGAAGCTCGCCTGATGGTGGCCCGCGCCCGCAACCCGCGACGCATGCTCGCAGCGACCCTGCTGGCGCAGGTGGCGCTGTACGTCGCATGGTTCCATGACGACCGCCACCTGCTGGCCGCCATGCTGGTATTCGTGCTGCCGCCGGCGCTGCTGCTCGTCGCCACCCTGGCGGGCAGTACCCGCGCCGCGTTCTGGGCCGGAGTGCTGGGCCTGTTCCTGTTCTGCCACGGGGTGATGACCGCATGGGCCGAACCTGGGCAGCGCTGGTTCGCGCTGGGCGCCACCGTCCTGTCCGTGCTCGCGGTCTTCGCCTCGAGCTGGGACGGGCTGCGCGCGCGCTTCGGCCCGCGACGCTGACGCCCGGCGGGCAGCTGCCGCGGTCCGCGTTGTCCGACAATCAATTCAAGCGCTTGCGCGCGTCGCAGGCAGGAGCTGTGCAATGGAAGAGCTGCTGATCGTCACCACCGGTGGCACGATCGACAAGATCTACTTCGACGACAAATCCGACTACCAGGTTGGCGATCCGCAGATCGGACGCATCCTCGAGGAGCTCGGGGTGGCGTTCCGTTTCCGCGTGATCCCCATCCTGCGCAAGGACTCGCTGCACATCAGCGACGAGGATCGCGAACTGGTGCGCGCCACCATCGCCGCGCAGCCGGCGCGCCACGTGCTGCTGACCCACGGCACCGACTCGATGGTCGAGACCGCGCGCGTGCTGGCTTCGATCCCGGACAAGACGATCGTGCTCACGGGCGCGCTCAATCCCGCCCGCTTCCGTGGCTCGGATGCCGAGTTCAACATCGGTACCGCGGTAGGCGCGGTCCAGTGCCTGCCGCCGGGCGCCTACATCGCCATGAACGGCCGCATCTGGGATCCCGCGAAGGTCCGCAAGAACGTGCTCGCCAACCGCTTCGAGGCCGCCGGCTGAGCGGCGGGCGTCAGTCGCCGTCGCGCAGCGGCATGCGTGGCTGCGGCCAGATGCCCATCATCCGGTCGACCTCGATGTACTCCACGTCCGGGTCGCGGCTGAAGGCCGTCATCAGCGCCATGGCCGACGCGCGGTCGAGCGGCCGGTCCAGGGTGAACACATCCGCGCCGACCGCCAGGCGCCGCTGCCAGTGTGGCACCGGGGCCGGACTCAGCGACGCCGCCATGGCGCTCTGCTGGAGGCGCGCTGGTACCCGCTCGCGATCCTGCGCCGGAACGCTGCCATCGCGATAGCGCACGATGAAACGCTGGAACGGGCCGTCGCCCTGCAGTTCGAACGGTGCCATGGCCTGCTCTCCCGTCGCCGTCGCACATGCTGCCATCAGCAGTCCCGGCAGCAGGACCGCCAGGGCCAGTTGGCGTCGCAGCGCATTCGTCATCGTCTCCGTCCTTTTGCGATCCGCCGAAGGGGCGGATCGTGGGCAACGCCGGGTTTGCGCCAGGTGAACGGCCGCCGTCAGTCGCTCTCGCTATGTGCGCCGCGCAGCTTGCGGATCCACGGCATGCCGCGGTCGCGACCGGCGACCCGAAAGAAAGACCCCGGCCAGGGCCGGGGTCCGGATCGCGGATGGGCTCCGCCACGCGGAGCCCTCGCCCGCATCAGAAGGTGATGCTCCACTGGTTCAAGGTGCCGGTGTCGGCGCCGGCGTTGTCCGACACGTGCAGGCGCCAAGAGCCGTTCTTGGGCTCGCTCGACAGGTCGACCGTATAGGTCGCCACGATGTTGTCGGCGCTGCCACCGGTGCGGTTGTGCAGCACGTAGGCCGTGCCATCCGGCGCACGCAGGGTGACGATCAGATCGCCGATCCAGGTGTGGGTGATGTTGACCGACACCTCGGTCTCCGAGGAGGCATTGCCGGTGGCGCCGGACACGGTGATCGGGCTCTCCACGCCCGCACTGCTGTTGTCGGGGATCGGATATGCGGTGGTGTTGCTGTAGGTCTCGCTCAACCCGTGCGCGGCCCCCAGGCGCACGCCCGAGTACGCGCTCTCTCCGCGCACCAGCACGTAGTACACGCCGGGCTCCGGATCGGCGATGACGATGGCCTCGTTGTTGCCCGGACGGGTGGAACGCCAGTCATAGGCGCTGGTGGTGGGCACGTCTTCATGGCTCACGTACAGCGAAACGTTGCCGCTGCCGCTGTAGGTGCGGAAGCTGAGCGGACCGGTCCCGTTCTCCGGAACTTCCAGGCGGTACAGCGTGTCGCTGCCGGCGGCCCCCGAGATGGTGCTCACCTCGCCATTGACCAGTTCGATCGCATCCGGGATCGCCTCCACGTCCACGGTCGCGGTGTGCGTATCGGTGTTGCCGTCGGCGTCGGTCACCGTCAGCGTGACCGTGTAGCTGCCATCGGCGGCGTAGGTGTGGACCGGATTCTCCTCGGTCGAACTGTTGCCGTCGCCGAAGTCCCAGGCATGGGTCAGGTCGGCGCCGTCGTCGGTGGAGGTATTGCTGAAGGTGACCGTCAGCTCCTCCGCCGTCCAGGTGAAGCCGGCGACAGGCAGGGTCGGGTCGGTGGGCGTGGAATCGAGACCGTCGATGAACTCGGCGCCGGTGCCCGCGGGATCCAGCCAGTTGCTCAGGCGCGAAGCGTCGGTCCCGCCGCCGGTCCACGACACGAACACGCGGCCGTAGTAGTCGCTGTGGTCGGCGCCGCTGGTCGCGCACGAGGCCAGGCCACCGTGCAGCTGCCCGATCACGCGACCGTCGGGGCTGTACAGCGGCGAGCCCGAAGAACCGCCCTCGGTCGTGCCGGGCTGGTCCCAGAACACGTGCAGGTGGCTGGTGCCGGTGGCGAAATAGCCACTGATCTCCAGGGGATTGGAGGAATGGGTGATGCGCTTCTCGGCCACGCGCGGGTGGTGGATGCCGGTCGCGCCCGGGAAGGTCGTGTCGCGGCGGTCCCAGCCGGCCCAGTAGAGGTTGAACTCCTCGTTCGCCGGCGCATCCAGTTCAAGCAGGGTGAAGTCGGATGCGGCGTAGCTGGCCAGCGGGGTCGCGCCGGTCTGGTTCTGCGCCAGGCTGCCATCGCCGTTCTGCCCGCTCTCGGCGCTGCCCGGCGTACGGCAGAACGAGTTCTGGTAGTTCCAGTACACGACGATGCTCGCCGCCGCTTCCGGCGTGCCCATGCTGCAGTGGTTGGCGGTGAGGAAGTACATGCTCTGGTCGTTGGCCGTGTTGTTGACCAGCGAACCGGAGCAATAGAACGTGCCGAATCGCGAATAGGCGCCGACCGAGCGGATCTGGTCGCGCCAGCCGTCGCCGGCCGGGCACGCCACGTCGATGTTGCAGCTGCCCGACACGCCCTGCGGCTGCACCAGCCCGCTGCGCGCCAGACGGTCGAAGCCGACGTAGTCATGGTTGACGCTGGTCAGGCGCAGCCGCAGTTCGCCCGCGCGCGCCTTGGGCACGGCCACCTCGATGACGGCATGGTCGCCCGGCACCACCGGCGTCCACAACCGACCATGCGTCTTGTTGTCGGCGCTGGTGAAGGCGCGGATCAGGTCCGGGCTGGCATTGCTGCGCAGGCCGGCCGGATAGATCAGCATGTGCCCGCCTTCGGGCATGTGGTATTCGCTGAAGCCGAAGTTGAGCGTCAGCGCATCCCTGGACTGCACGCGCAGCCGCCAGACGAGCATGTCGCCGGCCTCGTCCCAGTCGCCTGCCGTGGCGGGCGTGATGTCGACCGCGAGCGGGGCGGCGAACCGCACCGGGGCATTGGCGAGCTTGGCCGAGCGCCGGGCATCCTCCGCACGGAGACGCGCGACGTCCACGCCGGGCAGGCTCTTCACCTCGACGGTGTGCTCCGCGGGCAGCCTGTGATTGAACGCTGCTGGCCGCGCATCGCTGGTGGCGGCCTGCGCCGCCCCCGCTGCCAGTAGTCCCGCGATGATCCAACCGGTGAACCGTTTCATTCCTTCGACTCCTCTTGCGGTGGGCTTCGCCCCGATAAGGAAAGACGGCACGCCGGTTGCCCGGCGTGCCGCCCCTTGTCACCCTGCCTTGCGGTGGTTGCTGCGCGGGCGCATCAGAATGTGATGCTCCAGCTGTTGATGTAGCCGGTGTCGCCGGCCGCGTTGTCGTTGACCCGCAGCCGCCAGTTGCCGTTGAGAGGCTCGCTGGAGAGATTGAGCGTGTAGGTACCGATGATGTTGTCGGCACTGCCGCCGCTGCGGTTGTGCAGCACGTAGACGCTGCCGTCCGGCGCCACCAGGTCGACCTTGAGATCCCCGCGATAGGTGTGGCGGATATCCACCGCGACCGGCGTGCTGGCCGGCGCGTTGCCGCTGCGGCCGGAGACGCTGATCGGGCTTTCGACCGTAGCATTGCTGTTGATCGCGTAATCGGTGCCGTTGCTGTAGGTCTGGCTGCCGCCGCCTCCGCCGGCGCTGTAGCTGCCCACCAGGCTCACGCCGGAGAACGCGCTGTAGGCGCGCAGCGACACATGCCAGGTGCCGGCCTGCGGCGATGCGAACGTGCAGGTCTCGGTATTGCCGGTGCGGTAGGGACGGCAGTCGTAGGCGCTGGTCGTGGGCTGGCTGCCGTAGCGCACATGCAGGTCGGCGTCGCCACTGCCGCCGGAAGCGCTGATATTGAGGTTGGACGCGCCCGCCGGCACGACCATCGTGTAGTGCACCCAGTTGCCGCTGCTGGCAGACAGGCCCGTGACCGGCACGCCGTTCTGCAGCACGCTGCCGCCGCCACCACCGCCGCTTACCGTGACCGACTGGGTGCGCGTGTTGCTGGCACCGTCGTCGTCGGTGACGGTCAGCGACACACTGTAGGTGCCTGCCGCGGCATAGGTCTTGGACGGGTTGGCGGCGGTCGAGGTGGTGCCGTCGCCGAAGTTCCAGCTGCGCGAGGCGATGGAGCCGTCGCTGTCGGTGGAGGTGTCGGTGAACTGCACGGTCAGCCCGTTGACCGTCGATGTAAAGGAGGCGGCCGGCGCGGCATTGCCGGGCGTGCCGCCCATCACCGCGGTCACCGCGGCATTGGCGTCGATGATGCCCGCGCCGATCGGCTGGCTAGGCGTGGACGGGAATGCGCGCGCCGTCTGCTTGATGATCGTTTCGATCTCGGCCGGAGTCTTCGGCGAGGACGCCGCCGCCTGCATCAGCGCCACCACGCCGGCCACGTGCGGCGCCGCCATCGACGTGCCGCTGTTGTTGGCATAGGCGGGGCTGGAGCCGGAGCGATAGGTCGACAGGATGTTGGTGCCCGGCGCGGCGATATCGATCAGGTTGCCGTAGTTGGACGCCTGCCCGCCGGTCCAGATCGAGCGCGCGCCGTTCTGGTCGTTGGCGGCCACCGAGATGATGCTGTTGCAGTTCGCCGGCGATGCGCCCGACACGTTGACGTTGCTGTTGCCGGCGGCGATCACCACCGTGCTGCCGCGCGAGATCGCACTGTTAATCGCGTTCTGGTAGGTGGCGCTGCACGAGCCGCTGCCGCCGAGGCTCAGGTTGATCACCTCGGCCGGGTTGGCGTTGGCCGGCACGCCCGAAACGCTGCCGCCCGAAGCCCAGACGATCGCATCGACGATGTCGGAGGTGCTGCCGTAACCGTTGTTGCCCAGCACCCGCAGGTGCAGCAGCCTGGCGTCGGGCGCGGTCCCGGCGACGCCGGTGTTGTTGTTGGTGACCGCGGCCACCGTGCCGGCCACGTGGGTGCCGTGCAGCACGCCCGAGGCGTCGGTGGGGTCTGGATCGCGGCCGTTGCCGTCGCCGGAGCCTGCATTGCCGGTGCTGGTGGAGCTGACGAAGTCGTAGCCCCCGACCGAGTTCGCGTCGAGATCGGGATGGGCGATGATGCCGCTGTCGACGATCGCCACCACCACCCCGGCGCCGGTGGATTCGTCCCAGGCCGCAGGTGCGCGGATGCCGCCGGCGCTGCTGTGGAAGCCCCACTGCTCGGCGTAGCGCGGATCGTTGGGCGTCATCAGCGCGCGCATCAGCTGGTCGACCTCGACGTACTCGACGTTGGGGTCCGCCGCCAGCTGGCGCATCAGCGTCTCGGCGTCGGCGCGGTCGAGCTTGCGGTTGACGCGGATCACGTCGGCACCCACCGACAGGCGCCGCTCGTGCGCGACGCGCAGCGCACCGGCACGCACGCCCTGGCGTTGCAGGGTGGACGAGACCGCCGCGAGCGAGGCGGCCGCGTCATCGAGTCCACGCGCGCGCAGCGCGGCATCGGCGTGCTCGGGCGCGCCGTCGCGGTACTTGACGATGAACTGGTCGAACGCGGTGTCCGATTGGAGCCCTTCGAGGTTGGCCTGCCCGGCCGACGCCGGCGCGACCACGAGGACGGACAGGGCGACCGCGGTCGCCGCGGCAAGCGCGTGCAGGCGGATGGGACGCCTGGGAGAGTGCTTCATCTGGATGACCCCCGGAAAAGGAGCAAGCCGCCTCGGCGGCGAAATGCCGGCGGGCACGGGACCAGGCAGATGGACGAATCGTGGAACATCCCTGTGTCCTCGCGTCAGTCGGACGTGTGCGAACTGACAAAATCGTCCGCAAACTGACGCTACACGACAGCTGAATGGTGCCGCAACGGGATGACGAGAATCAGTTGCATGTGAAATCGCGACTCCCGTCACGAATCCAGCATGTCGAGCGCTGTCTGCGCCCCTCAGAGCATGCCCGTTTCCAGCCTAGCGGCCTCGGACATCATCGACCGGTTCCACGGCGGATCGAATACCAGCTCGACGTCCGCCTCCTCCACCGTCGGAATCAGCTCCAGCTTGCTGCGCACGTCCTCGACCAGGATGTCGCCCATGCCGCAGCCGGGGGCGGTCAGGGTCATCTTCACCTCCACCGCACGTCCGCCGGCTTCCAGCGCGCGCACGTCGGCCTCATAGACCAGGCCGAGGTCGACCACGTTGATCGGGATCTCGGGGTCGAAGCAGGTCCGCAGCTGCTTCCACACCAGCTGCTCCACGGCGGCATCGTCCGCGCCTTCCGGGAGTTCCAGCGGTTCCGGCGGCTCCTTGCCGATGGCGTCGGCGTCCTTGCCGGCGATCCGGAACAGGTTGCCTTCTACGAACACGGTCCAGCTTCCGCCCAGCGCCTGGGTGATGTAGCCGACGCTGCCGGCAGGCAGGGTGACCTGTTCGCCCTGCGGGACGAGGACGGCATCGGAGTCGCGCTCGAAGCGCACCGGTTCGCTGCTGCGGGAATACATGCGGGGAAGATGGGGCCGCCGGCCCGAGGTGCAATGCGCCATTGTACCGTCGTGCGCCCGGTATCCTGTGCGACCTTCCGCAACGCAGCCTTCCGATGCCGCCAGCGCGCCGCCCCGTCTCACCGATCTTCGCCGCGGCATTGCTGGGGCTGGCCAGCCTGGGCGTGGCCGCCGTCTGGGTGATGCTGTCGATGCGCCTGGACCGGCAGTGCAGCTGGATGGCGGTGGTCGCGGCGCTGGACGCCGCACTGGTGGTGCGGCTGTTGCGCATGCGCCCGGGCGCGGTGCGCGCCGTGTGCGGCGTGCTGGCCACGCTGCTGGCGATCCTCGCCGCCAACTGGGCGATCGTGGCCACCTGGCTGGGCAGGCACATGGGCCTGCTGCCGTGGGAATCCCTGGTCAAGCTGGGACCCGAACTGGGCGCCCTGCTGGTGCGCCTGTTCAACAGCCCGGCCGACCTGGCCTGGATGGCGGTCGCGCTGGTCGCCGCGGTGCTGGCGTCGCGCTGACGGCGGTCAGTGGCCGCCGTCGAGCGCCTTGAGTTCGCTCACCAGAGCGCTGGCCATCTCCGCCCCGTCGCCGTAAAGCATGCGGGTGTTGTCGGCGTAGAACAGCGCGTTCTCGATACCGGCAAAACCCGTACCCTTGCCACGCTTGATGACGATGGTGTTCTTCGACTCCACCACGTCGAGGATCGGCATGCCGTAGATCGGGCTGGCGGGGTCGGTCTTGGCGACGGGGTTGACCACGTCGTTGGCGCCGATCACCAGCGAGACATCGGTATTGGCGAACTCCGGGTTGATGTCGTCCATGTCGGCGATGAGGTCGTAGGGCACCCCGGCCTCGGCCAGCAGCACGTTCATGTGCCCGGGCATGCGCCCGGCGACCGGGTGGATGGCGAACTTCACCTTGACCCCGCGCTCGACCAGGCGCTGGGTGAGCTCCCAGATCTTGTGCTGCGCCTGCGCCACGGCCATGCCGTAGCCGGGCACGATCACCACGCGCTCGGCGTAGGCCATCATCGCCGCCACGTCGCCGGCCTCGATCGGCTTCTGCGCGCCCTCGATCGCCTGCGCCTCGCCACCACCGCCGAAGTTGGAGAACAGCACGCTCTTGATCGAGCGGTTCATCGCCTTGGCCATCAGGCGCGTCAGCAGGATGCCGGCCGCGCCGACCATCATGCCGGCGATGATCAGCGCCTCGTTGCCCAGCACATAGCCCTCGAAGGCCACCGCCAGGCCGGTCAGCGCGTTGTACAGCGAGATCACCACCGGCATGTCCGCGCCGCCGATCGGCAGCGTCATCAGCACGCCCAGCGCCAGCGCCGCGACGAAGAAGGCGACGATCCAGGGCACGCCCAGCGACCAGATCAC
The DNA here is from genome assembly GCF_051162505.1 of Luteimonas campi. NCBI lineage: Bacteria > Pseudomonadati > Pseudomonadota > Gammaproteobacteria > Lysobacterales > Lysobacteraceae > Luteimonas > Luteimonas campi. Next base: position 202,656 of record NZ_JBNWEM010000005.1, on the reverse strand, counting down.
CAGCCCGCCCAGCACCACCGTGCCCAGCGCCACCAGCGCATTGAACGCCTGCATCCCGGGGAAGGCGTAGCGCTTGTCCATGCGACCGTCGAGCTTGGCCCAGGCGATCACCGAACCCGACAGCGCCACCGAACCGATCAGTGCGCCCAGCACCGCCAGCACCAGCGGCACCGGCCCGCTCGCCTGGCCCAGCGCGGACCAGCGCAGCAGTTCGACCGCGCCGATCGCCGCCGCCGAACCGCCGCCCAGGCCGTTGTACAGGGCCACCATCTGCGGCATGTCGGTGATCGCCACGCGCCTGCCCGACACCCAGGCCAGCGCGGTGCCGATCGCCACCGCCGCCAGGATCAGGGGAATGTTGTGCAGATCGGGCAGGAAGAAGGTCGCGACGGTGGCGATCACCATGCCCAGGCCCGCCCAGCGGATGCCGCTGCGGGCCGTCATCGGCGAGGCCATGCGCTGCAGCCCCAGCAGGAACAGGGTCGCGGCCACCAGATAGCTGGCCTTCACCACGAACTGGAGGATCTCCGCGCCGCTCATGCCTTCGACCCCGGCGTCTTCGAGGACTTGAACATCTCCAGCATGCGTTCGGTGACCACGTAGCCGCCGGCCGCGTTGCCCGCGCCCATCAGCACCGCGAAGAACCCGATCGCCTTCTCAAGCGTGGTGTCGGCGTGGCCCAGGACCACCATCGCGCCGATCAGCACGATGCCGTGGATGAAGTTGCTGCCCGACATCAGCGGCGTGTGCAGGATCACCGGCACCCGCGAGATGATCACGTGCCCGGCGATCGCCGCCAGCATGAAGATGTACAAGGCCACGAACCCGTCGCTCATCCCCTTCCCCAAGGCCGCTGCAAGAGGCCCGCATCATAACCGCGGCTGAACCCGGCGGGTGCCGGTCAACCTCCCCGCTGTCCGCGCGTTGTCAGTCCCCGACCCCACGGGAATTCCGGTGCGACCGGCGATGGATGGCGGCTACGACATGAGTCCTGCAGGGCGCGGTACAACGGCGCGCGCGGACGCGGCACCGGTTAGGCTGGCTGGCGTGGACAGCCCCGCCTTCACAGCGCCCGTTTCCGCAGCGGCGCCCGCCGCCAGCCTGGAGCAATTCCTGGCAGGCGTCTCGGCCCGCGCCTTCCGCTTCGCCGAGCTCGGCCTGCGCCATCGCGAGGATGCGCTGGACGCGGTGCAGGATGCGATGGCGAAGATGCTGGGCTACCGCGACCGCAGCCCGGAAGAATGGACCCCGCTGTTCTGGTCGGTGCTGCGCAGCCGGATCATCGACCTGCAGCGCCGGCGCAGCTTCCGCCTGAAATGGATGAGCGATGCGCGCGACCCCGACGGCGAAGAGATCGACTGGTCCGACGAATCCACGCCGGACCCGTCCCGGGCTCACGACAGCCGCGAGGCCTGGGGCCGGCTGGCCGCCGCGCTGCGCGGCCTGCCCACGCGCCAGCGCGAGGCCTTCAGCCTGCGGGTGCTGGAGGAACTGGACGTCGGGGCCACCGCAAAAGTCATGGGCTGCAGCGAGGGATCGGTGAAGACCCACCTGTTCCGCGCCCGCGAGGCCCTGCAGAAACAACTGGAGGATTTCCGATGAACCGTTCCGACCCGGGCCAGGCAGGCTTCGACCAGGCTGCCCGCGCCGCGCATTCCAACGCGCTGGCGCACGTGTCCGCCAGCACCATGGCGCAGCTGCATCGCCGTCGGCATGCCGCGCTGTCCACGGTGCCCGCCCGCGGCCTGAAATGGCGTCTGCCGGCCGCGGCATTCGCCTCGGTGCTGGTGGTCGCCGTCGGGCTGGGCGTTGGCCTGAACTGGTCCGGCGACACGCCGCAGGCGCCGGCGGTGCCGACACCGGCACTCGCTGCCGCGCCAGTTGCCGAGCCGGGGATCGAGGCGGTGCTCGACGATCTGGACCAGGCCCCCGACTTCTACGTCTGGCTCGCCTCGGGCGATGCCGACCTGATCGCGATGGAGTGAACCATGTCGCCACGCCGCTTCCTGCCTGTCCTCGTCCTGCTCATGGCCCCGCTTGCGGCCAGCGCAGCACCCGCCACCACCACCGCACTTCCGGCCTGGGACCAGCTCACCGCCGAGCAGCGCGAACTGTTGCTGGCGCCGGTGCGCGAGCGCTGGAACCGCAGCGAGCCGGCCAAGCGCGCGCACATGCTCGAGCATGCGCGCCGCTGGCAGACCATGACGCCGGAGCAGCGCGAACACGCGCGCCATGGCATGAAGCGCTGGCGCGACCTGCCGCCGGAGAAACGCCACCAGGCGCGCGCGCTGTTCGAATACACCCGCGGCCTGCCGGAGGCCGAGCGCAAGGCGATGATCCAGCGCTGGAAGGCGATGACGCCCGAACAGCGCAAGGCCTGGGTGGACGCGAATCCGCCGCAGTCGCCGGAGCGGTCCAACTAGGCCGCAGGCCGGTCCCGCCTCGCGGCGCATCCGTTCGCCGTTGCGGCAGGCCGGCGCGCGATCTTCAGCCGCGGATCGGCCGGCCGCCGCGACGCGCGCCGGATCGTCACGCCGATGGCCGCCTGCTCCCGCGCGCGGTCACCCGGACCGGGCCAAGGGCAATCGTCTCCCTGCGGACCCGGATCCAGCCGGCCAATCCGGAGCAGTCGGGTCTCCCTGCGCAGGGAGACCACGTCATGCGGCAAGTCCCGCGGGTCCAGCCTGGCCGGTAGCGTCATCGCCGGCAGCAGGGAACCAGTGACACCGGCTAAAGGACGTGCGACCCGGGAGACCCCTCAGCCTGGCGGCGCCCGCTCCGGCCACACCGTCCTGGACAGCAGTTCGTCGTCCCAGTCGAACGTGAGCGCGCCGTCCCGCAGCAGCAGCGACACGAAGTTGTAGACGTTGCGCGCAAACATCTCGCTGGCGTGCAGTGCGCCCTGGCTCGCCAGGTCGAGCGGACCGGCAATGGTGACGCCGCCGCTCTCGATGGTTTCCCCTCGACGGGTCAGTTCGCAGTTGCCGCCCGTCTCGGCCGCCAGGTCCACCAGCACGCTGCCGGGCTTCATACCGGCCACCATCGCCGCGGTCACGATCCTGGGCGCGGGGCGCCCGGGCACGGCCGCGGTACAGACGATCACGTCGATTCCGCGGAGGTGCTCGGCCAGGCGCTGCTGCTGCAGCGCGCGCTCATCGTCGGTGAGCTGGCGCGCGTAGCCTCCCTCGCCTGCCGCGCTCACGCCGAGGTCGAGAAAGCGCCCGCCCAGCGATTCGATCTGCTCGCGCGTCTCGGGTCGCACGTCGAAGCACTCGACCTGCGCGCCCAGGCGCTTGGCCGTCGCCACCGCCTGCAGGCCGGCCACGCCGGCGCCGATGACCAGCACCTTCGAGGGCCGGATCGTGCCGGCGGCGGTGGTGAGCATGGGGAAGTAGCGCGGCGCCAGCTGGGCCGCGATCAGCACCGCCTTGTATCCGGCGATGCCGGCCTGCGAACTGAGGATGTCCATGGCCTGGGCGCGCGTGGTACGCGGCAGGCGCTCCAGCGGGAAGGCGAATACGCCGGCACTGCGGATGGCCTCGGCGCGGGCGTCGTCGGCCTGCGGATGCAGGGCGCCGACCAGCACCGCGCCGGGCTTCATGCGCGCGATGGCGGCGGGCGGCGGCGACTGCACGCACAGCACGATGTCGGCGCCATCCAGGACGTCCCCGTCGACCAGCGTCGCGCCGGCATCGGCATACGCCTGATCGGGGAAGTGGGCGAGCGCGCCCAGGCCCTGCTCCACGCGCAGCGTGGCGCCGGCCGAGGTCAACTTCTTCGCCGTTTCCGGGGTCAGCGCCACGCGCCGCTCGCCCGGCGCGCGCTCGCGCGCGACCGCAATGATCACTGTCATGCATCCACCCCCGCGAAAGTCGCGCCATCCTAGCGAATCGCCCGCGCAGGCGCGACGCGCCGGCCGTGGGGTGCCCCACCCGGAAAGGCGCCTGCCTTGTCGCTCAGCCCAGCCGGCGCCTGGGCTGCTGGGTGGCCGCGGCATCCTCCGCGACGGCGTTGATCCGCTGCCACAGCTGCTTCATCGCCTCGTCGAATGGCGAATCCACCGAGCGGACCTGGGCATTGCCCTGCGCCACCATCACCGCGAGTTCCTCGGGAGAGACCACGGTCTTGCGCAGGCCGCGACGGTTGACGATCAGGAAACGGCCCGTCAACGGGCTGATCCAGGCGATGCGCCCGGCGCTGTCCTGGCCGTCCTCATCGACCAGCCGCAGCCCCTGCCCCACCCGCAGCCGGCGCATGCGCGCGGCGATCGCGGGATCGAACCCCAGCTGCGCACTGCCGCCGGCCACGCGCAGCACGCCGTCGGATTCCGGCGCCTCGCCCTCGTCGAGCTGCGGCTGATGCACGGTACGCGGGGTATCGGGCAGCGCCAGCGCGGAAATGATGCGGGCCATCGCATCGCGCGCGCTGCCGGCCTCCATGCCACAGTTGGCGTAACACTCGCCCAGCGGCACCTGCAGCGCCAGCAACTGCCGGGCCACGACCGCGCCACGCACCTCGGCGGCGTCGGCATCGACCTGCACCATCGCATCGCCAAGCTGGATCGCCGCCAGGTGGCGCTCCGAATCGGCACCGTCGCGCAGCCAGGTCTGGGTCAGGTGGTGGCGCCAATGGCGGTCTAGGAAATGGGCGACCGCGGCGGTCAGCGGCCGACCCGCCAGGCGCGAGGCGACCAGGTCGGCCGCGCTGCGACGCGCCTGCTGCAGACGTTCGCGCCCATGGATGGCTTCGGCGGCGCGCTTCTCGGTGAGTTCTGCGCGGCGGCGCTGCTGATCGAGGTGGTCGCGCAGCTCCGAGGCGGCCAGTTCGAAGATCGCCTGGTCGTCCTGGTATTCCTCGACCACGCGATCGACGGCATGCCCGGCCTGGTTCAAAGTTTCCTGATCCTGCGGGGTCTTGCCCTCGTTGCCGTCGCAGGCCTCGGTCACCGCATCCAGCAGGCGGCGCGCGGGATGACTGCGGCGGTTGAACAGGGAGTCGTCGGTCAGCGCCACCTTCAGGTAGGGCACCACCAGCTTGCCGTAGAGCTGGCGGGCGTCGCCGACCAGGTCGTTGGCGTCGAACAGCGACTGGAACAGGATCCCGATCAGGTCGATCGCGTCTTCCTCGTCGCCACTGAAGTGGGTGTGGGCCGGGTCGAAGCCGATCTGGCGCACGCCGTCGAGCAGCGAATGCCGGATCACGTCGGCCAGCGGGCGCGAATCCTCGCCGGCCAGCACCTTCTCGAACGGGGCCGGGTCGTCGCCCTGCAGCAGCGAGGCGAGGCTGATCAGCTCCTGCGTGTCGAGCACATGCCCGCCCTCCTGGGTCGCAGGCGGCTGCACCGCCGCGAACGCGGAGCGGGCCAGGCCGTGGGCCGGCATCGCGTCGGCCGACCCGGCGGACCGTTCGCGCCAGGCGCGAAGCTGGTCGCGCACCAGGTCGCGGTAGCGCAGCGGACGGCCGCTGGCCAGCGCTTCGGCGACGACCTGTTCGCGCACGCGGCTGGTGGCTGCGCTTTCGCCACTGGAGGGGCTGGCCGCGGCTCCTGCCACCGGGCCCGCAACGCCACCGCCACCTGCGCCTGGGCCGAACCCCTGGTCGACCTGGGCGCCGACGGGGCCGGCCGCGCCGGGTGCAACGCCCGGTCCGGAGTGCGGCACCACGCCCCCGTCGGGTACCCATTCGCCGGACGCGTCCTGCGCCGCGGGTGCGGGGCGTGGCGCGGCGCGGGGTGCCGCCGGCGCCGACGCGGCAGCGCTGAACGCGGCCGCGTCGAGGGTGGCATTGGCCTTCTCGTAGAGTTCGCCCAGCACCTTGGGCAGGCGCTTGTCGAACTGCTGGAACACCATCGAGCGCAGGCCGGAGGTGAGATCGTCCTCCTCGAACAGCGCGACGAACGCCGTCACCGCGACCTCCGGGCGCAGCGGATTGGGCCGCTTGCGGCCGATCCCCAGCGCCTCGGACAGCTGCCGCAGGCGCTCGTCGAGCTGGGCCAGCGGATGCAGGAACTGGTGGTCGAGCAGTTCGACGATCTGCTGCCCGGCGAGGTGGATCTCGAGCTCGGATTCCGACATCAGCGTCAGCGAGCGCTCGCGCTGCGGCGAATCCTCCGCATCCAGCCAGCGCGCGAACTCCTTCTCGATCGACTCACGAAAGCGCGTCGCCAGCTCCAGCGCGCGGTGGCTCAGCGCCATCACTGCAACGCGGTCTTCCTGCGCGGCGACGTAGTCGTGGCCGGCCAGTGCGGCCAGCCGCACCTGTTCCTCGATCGCGCTCCAGAAACCGGACAGCAGGCCGCCCAGCTCGGTCATCGCCTCGTGTTTGAGCGTTTCCAGCACCCGGGCAGGCGCCCGCACGGGATCTCCCCGGCCGGCTGGCTGACCTGTCGGAACGGAACGAGGCATCATTCTGGGGGACAATGCGTCACGTTTAGACGCCGCAACATCATTCAGTTTTCATAGTGCACAGTCTGTGACTGCATCCGCAAATAACTCCCCGACCGCCCTGGCCGCGCTGGATCAGCGCCGCTCCGTCCCCGCCCGACAGCTCGGCGAACCCGGGCCCGACGAGGCCACCCTGCTGCGTATGCTGGGTTCGGCGGTGCGCGTGCCCGACCACGGCAAGCGCGTGCCCTTCCGCTTCATCCGCGTGGCCGGAGAGACGGCCGGCCGCCTGGGCGAGGCGCTCGCCGCGATCAGCCTGGCGCGGGATCCGGAGGCGCCGCAGGCCGCGCTCGACAAGGACCGCCAGCGCTTCACCCACGCCCCGCTGGTGATCGTGGTGGTGGCGGTGCTGGACCCGGAGGACCGGCAGATCCCGGAGGTGGAGCGCCTGCTGAGCGCGGGAAGCGTCTGCTTCGCCCTGCTCCAGGCCGCGCAGGCGCTCGGTTTCGGCGCCTGCTGGCTGACCGGCTGGCCGGCCCACGATCCGCAGGCGCAGCAGCTGATGGGGCTGGGAGCGCACGAGCAGGTCGCCGGCTTCATCCACATCGGCACCCCGCTGCAGGAGGCACCGGAACGCAACCGCCCGGATCCGCAGGCGCTGCTGAGCGATCTCGCGCTCCCCGGCTGACCGGTGCGGCACGGCGCCTACAATGGCGGGATGAGCCGCCCCACGCTGTACCTGGTCGATGCCAGCCTTTACGTGTTCCGCGCCTGGCATTCGATGCCCGACGAATTCCGCGACGCACAGGGCTGGCCCAGCAACGCGGTCCACGGCTTCGCGCGTTTCCTGCTCGAACTGGTCGAGCGCGAGCGCCCGCGCCACATCGCCGTGGCCTTCGACGAGGCGCTGGACAGCTGCTTCCGCAACGCGCTCTACCCGGCCTACAAGGCCAACCGCCCGCCCGCGCCGGACGATCTGCGGCGCCAGTTCGCGCACTGCAAGTCGCTGGCCGCGGCGCTGGGCCTGAACGTGCTGGCGCACAGCGAGTACGAGGCCGACGACCTGATCGGCAGTGCCCTGCGCGGCGCGCGCGGACTCGGGCATCGCGGCCTGATCGTGTCGGCCGACAAGGACCTCTCGCAGCTGCTCGAAGACCTCGACGAGCAATGGGACTTCGCTCGCGGCCAGCGCTGGGGCGCGGCGGGCGTGAAGGCGCGGCACGGCGTGGAGGCGCGGCAGATCGCCGATTACCTGGCGCTCTGCGGCGACGCGATCGACAACATCCCGGGCGTGCCCGGCATCGGCGCGAAGACCGCTGCGGTCCTGCTGGCGCATTTCGGCACGCTCGACGCGCTGCTGGCGCGGGTCGACGAGATTCCGTTCCTGCGCCTGCGCGGGGCCGCGCAGGCGGCGGCGCGTCTGCGCCAGCACCGCGAACAGGCGTTGCTGTGCCGCCGCCTGACCACCATCGCCTGCGATGCGCCGCTGGGCGACGCGGCGCCCGTCTTCGCGCGCGCGCCGGCCGACGGCGATGCCATCGCCGGCCTCTGCGAACTGCTGCGTTTCGGGCCCCTGACGCGCCGCCGCCTGTATGCCGCGGCGGGCCTGGACTACACGCCACCGCTGGCCGATGCGGCCTGGGAAGGAGCCTTGCCGGCATGAGCACGCCGCCCTCGGATGCCGAACTGCTCTACGAAGGCCAGTGGCTGCGGCTGGTCCGCCGCGGGCGCTGGGAGTCGTGCGAACGCACCCACGGCCGCGATGGCCTGGCGGTGCTGGTGATCGCGGTCACGCCGGATGACGAGGTGCTGTTCGTCGACCAGTACCGCGTGCCGCTGGGTGCGCGCACCATCGAGATGCCGGCAGGCCTGGTGGGCGACAGCCACGACCTGGACACGCTCGAATCCGCCGCCCGGCGCGAGCTGATCGAGGAAACCGGCTGGGAGGCCGGGCGCGTGGACGTGCTGCTGATCGGGCCTACGTCATCGGGCATGAGCAACGAACGCATCGCCTTCGCGCGCGCGCTCGACCTGCGCAAGGTCGGCGACGGCGGCGGCGTGGACGACGAGGACATCGTGGTGCACACGGTGCCGCGCGCGCAGGCGCCGGCCTGGCTGATGCGCAAGCATGCCGAGGGCTACGAACTCGACCTCAAGCTCTGGGCCGGCCTCTGGATGATCGACCATGACCCCGACGGTTCCCCGCGCCGCTGACCCCGTCGCCGCCGGCCTGCTCGGCCCGGACGATCCGCCGCCGGTGCAGGTGCTGCGCGCCGATGCCGCGTCGCCCTGGCTGCTGATCGCCGACCACGCCGGCCAGGCGGTGCCCGCGGCGCTCTCGCGGCTGGGCCTGCCGCAGCACGAGCTCGACCGCCACATCGGCTGGGACATCGGCATCGCGGGGGTGACCGCGCGCCTGGCCGAACGCCTCGACGCCTGCGCAATCCTGCAGGCCTATTCGCGCCTGGTGATCGACTGCAACCGACCGCTGGACGCGCCCGGCTCGATCGTCGAACGCAGCGACGGTACGGAGGTTCCCGGCAATGCCGGCATCCACGCCAGTGCGCGGCAGCGCCGCATCGACGCGATCTTCCGCCCCTACCATGCGCGCATCGCGGTGGAACTCGATCGGCGCGCCGCTGCCGGACGGCCCACGCTGCTGGTGGCGATGCACAGCTTCACCCCGGAGATGGGCGGTCACCGGCGGCCCTGGCACGCTGGCGTGCTCTACCAGCGCGACACCCGGATGGCGCACGCGCTGCTGGACGCATTGCGCGACGAAGGCGACCTGGTGGTCGGCGACAACGAACCCTACGCCGTCAGCGACGCGACCGACTACGCCATCCCCGTCCACGCCGAACGGCGCGGGCTGCCGCATGTCGAACTCGAGATCCGCCAGGACCTGATCGCCGATACGCGCGGCCAGCAGGCCTGGGCCGACCGCCTGGCGCGCCTGTTCGCGCGCCTGCAGGACCGCTTCGCAGCGGGTTGAGCCGGCGTCAGGCGCCGGCGAAGGCGTCGGTGGCGCGCACCAGCGCGTCCACGTTCTCGGCTTCGAAGGCCGAATGCCCCGACGCGGGAGTGATCACCAGCTCGGCCTTGGGCCAGACCTTGTGCAGGTCCCAGGCGTTCTGCACCGGGCAGACCACGTCGTAGCGGCCATGCACGATGACCCCCGGGATGCCGGCGATGCGATAGGCATCGCGCAGCAGCTGGTCGTCGACCTCGAAGAACCCCTTGTTGGTGAAGTAGTGGTTCTCGATCCGCGCGAACGCGAGCGCGAACTGCGCGTCCTCGTGGCCGCTGACGAAGTCCTGGTCGACATGGAGGAACGAGGTCGCCCCTTCCCAGACGCTCCAGGCGCGCGCGGCGGCCAGGCGGGTGGCTTCGTCCTCCGAAGTCAGGCGGCGGTGGAAGGCGGCGATCAGGTCGTCGCGCTCGTCCTCGGGGATCGCGCCGATGTAGTGCTCCCAGGCCTCGGGGAACAGCCGCGATGCGCCTTCCTGGTAGAACCACTGCAGCTCCCAGTGGCGCAGCATGAAGATGCCGCGCAGCACCAGTTCGGTCACGCGCAGGCTGTGGCTCTGCGCGTAGGCCAGGGCCAGGGTCGAGCCCCAGGAGCCGCCGAACACCTGCCAGCGCTCGATGCCCAGATGTTCGCGCAGCGCCTCGATATCGGCGACCAGGTGCCAGGTGGTGTTGTCCACCAGGTCGGCATGCGGCGTCGAACGCCCGGAGCCACGCTGGTCGAACAGCACGATGCGGTACTTCGAGGGGTCGTGGAAGCGGCGCATCTTGGCGTTGCAGCCGCCGCCCGGACCGCCGTGCAGCAGCACCACCGGCTTGCCCCTGGGGTTGCCGCATTGTTCGTAGTACAGGGTGTGGCGGTCGTCGACCTGCAGGCTGCCCGTGTCGTAGGGCGTGATCTCCGGGTACAGCGTGCGCATGCGGCGCCTCCGTAAAAGCAGTGCCGCCAGTCTAGTGGGCGCGTCGCGGTGGCGCGACCGCATCGCCCGAGACGTTCCGACGCGCGCACGCCGATTCGGGCCGCGCGGCCGTCGTACAGCCGGCTATCCCGGCCAGCGACCGAGGCTGACGCGGTCGCGCCGCTCGAGGTCGGCGTGGGTGGCGACCTCCGACAGTCCCGCCGCCTCGAGCAGCGCGCGCACCGCCGCGCCCTGGGTCCAGCCGTGTTCAAACAACAGCCAGCCGCCGGGAACCAGGTGCGCAGGCGCCGCCGCGGCGATGGCACGGATCGCGTCGAGTCCGTCCGGCCCCGAGGCCAGCGCGGCCGGCGGCTCGTGGCGCAGATCGCCCTGGCCCAGGTGGGGATCGTCGCTGGCGATGTAGGGCGGGTTGCTCGCCACCAGGTCGAACCGCTGCCCCGGCACGGCGCCGAACCAGTCGCCCTGGCCGAAGACGAGGTTGCGCAGGCCGAGGCGGGCGGCGTTGGCCTGCGCCACTGCCAGCGCGGCCGCGCTGGCGTCGGTCGCCACTACCTGTGCGCGCGGACGTTCGCTGGCCAGCGCCAGGGCGATGGCGCCGCTGCCGGTGCCCAGGTCGGCCACGCGCGCTGCTGCCTCGGCCGGAAGGCGCTCCAGCGCCAGTTCCACCAGCAGTTCGGTTTCCGGGCGGGGAATCAGCGTGTCGGGCGTCACCGCAAGGTCGAGGGTCCAGAAGCCTTGGCGGCCGCACAGGTAAGCCACCGGCTCGCCCCGCTCCCGGCGGTCCAGCAGATCCGCGAACGTCGACGCATCCGCGGCTGCGACAGCATCCCCGGCATGGGCGAACAGCCAGGCCCGCGGGCGCTCCAGCACATGCGCCAGCAGCACGGCCGCATCGACCGCGTCGATCCGCGCGCGGGCGGCGTCGAGCAGGCAGCGGACAGTCGGCTGGGGGCGATCGGTCATCGCAGGCATCGTAGCGAGGGCGCCCCCTGACAGCGCCGGACAAAGAGAAGGCGGCCGAAGCCGCCTTCAAAGATTCCGTACGCGTGTGGGAGGGAGGAACGAATACGGAACGCGGCGGGATCGGCGTGCGGGCACGCCAGATCCGATGCCCTGCACTGCCCCGGAGGCTCCGAACCTGCGTCCTCCCCGGACTGCAGTGCGTGAACGAAATATGCTGCACTGCAAAAAGAGTTGCAAGCATTTCCAGCACGGTTCGGGGTGGATTTATCGCCAAAATTGATAGATACTATCTATCGGAAGAATAAACATATTCGATTTTGCTTATTGATAGTCGAGGTCTATCATTTGCCGGTCGATCCAAACCCGGATCGAAGCACGTCCATCCGCAACCAAGAGGTGCCCATGTCCCTGATCAACACCGAAATCAAGCCGTTCAAGGCCTCCGCCTACCAGAACGGCGAGTTCATCGAAGTCACCGATGCCAGCCTCAAGGGCAAGTGGTCGGTCCTGATCTTCATGCCGGCCGCCTTCACCTTCAATTGCCCGACCGAGGTCGAGGACGCCGCCAACAACTACGCCGAGTTCCAGAAGGCCGGCGCCGAGGTGTACATCGTCACCACCGACACGCACTTCTCGCACAAGGTGTGGCACGAGACCTCCCCGGCGGTGGGCAAGGCCCAGTTCCCGCTGGTCGGCGACCCGACCCACCAGCTGACCCGCGCCTTCGGCGTGCACATCGAGGAAGAAGGCCTGGCTCTGCGCGGCACCTTCGTGATCAACCCGGAAGGCGTGATCAAGACCGTCGAGATCCACGACAACGCCATCGCCCGCGACGTCACCGAGACCCTGCGCAAGCTCAAGGCCGCCCAGTTCGTCGCCGCCAACCCCAACGAGGTCTGCCCGGCCAAGTGGAAGGAAGGCGAGAAGACCCTGAAGCCGTCGCTGGACCTGGTCGGCAAGATCTGATCCACCGCGACACCCGCTCCACCGATTGAACCCCGCCCCGTGCCGCCGCCCGGCGGCGCGGGAGCGGATCGGAGCCGATGCCGGCCCAGCCAGCGGCTGGAGTCCCTCCCCTCGTCCGGCGGCAAGCCAAGCCGGCGTCGGTTCCGATCCGCTTCCGCAGCGCCCTCCCCCAAGGAGTCCCACGTGCTCGACAACGATCTCAAGGGCCAGCTCAAGGCCTATCTCGAACGACTGCAGCGTCCGGTCGCGATCGTCGCCTCGGTCGACGACGGCGACAGCTCGAAGGAGATGCTGGAACTGCTGGAGGACATCCGCGCCCAGTCCGATCGCATCACGGTCGAAGTGCGCCGCGACGATGCCGAGCGCAAGCCCTCGTTCGCGCTGACCTCCCCGGGCCATGACATCGCGCTGCGCTTCGCCGGCCTGCCGATGGGCCACGAGTTCACCTCGCTGGTGCTGGCCCTGCTGCAGGTGGGTGGCCACCCGTCCAAGGCCGCGCCGGAACTGCTCGAGCAGGTGCGCGGGCTGAAAGGCGAGTTCCGCTTCGAAACCTATTACTCGCTCAGCTGCCAGAACTGCCCGGACGTGGTCCAGGCGCTCAACCTGGCCGCGGTGCTGAACCCGAACATCTCGCACGTGGCCATCGACGGCGCCCTGTTCCAGGACGAGGTCGAGTCGCGCCAGGTGATGTCGGTGCCCTCGATCTTCCTCAACGGCGAGCTGTTCGACCAGGGCCGCATGAGCCTGGAGCAGATCGTGGCCAAGCTCGACACCGGCGCTGCGAAGCGCGAGGCGGCGAAGATCGCCACCAAGGACGCGTTCGACGTGCTGGTCGTCGGCGGCGGCCCGGCCGGCGCGGCGGCCGCGGTCTACGCCGCGCGCAAGGGCATCCGCACCGGCGTGGCGGCCGAGCGCTTCGGCGGCCAAGTGCTCGACACCATGGCCATCGAGAACTTCATCTCGGTGCCGCATACCGAAGGTCCGAAGCTCGCCGCGCAGCTCGAGCAGCACGTGCGCGAGTACGACGTGGATGTGATGAACCTGCAGAAGGCCACCGCCCTGGTTCCCGCCGGCGCCGACGGCCTGGTGGAGGTGAAGCTGGAAAGCGGCGCCTCGCTGAAGTCGAAGACGGTGGTGCTCTCGACCGGCGCACGCTGGCGGCAGATGGGCGTGCCCGGCGAGGACCAGTACCGCAACAAGGGCGTGGCCTATTGTCCCCACTGCGACGGCCCGCTGTTCAAGGGCAAGCGCGTGGCGGTGATCGGCGGCGGCAACTCCGGCGTCGAGGCCGCCATCGACCTGGCCGGCATCGTCGCCCACGTCACCCTGATCGAGTTCGATTCGAAGCTGCGCGCCGACGAAGTGCTGCAGCGCAAGCTGCGCAGCCTGCCCAACGTGCGCATCATCACCAGCGCCCAGACCACCGAGGTGCTGGGGGACGGCAGCCGGGTCACCGGCCTGGCGTACAAGGATCGCGCCGGCGGCGACACGCACCGGCTGGAACTGGAGGGCGTGTTCGTGCAGATCGGCCTGCTGCCCAACACCGAATGGCTCGAGGGGACGGTGGCCCTGTCGCCGCGCGGCGAGATCGTCGTCGACGACCGCGGCCAGACCAGCGTGCCGGGTGTGTTCGCCGCGGGCGACTGCACCACGGTGCCGTACAAGCAGATCGTGATCGCGATGGGCGAAGGCTCCAAGGCCGCGCTGGCGGCATTCGACCACCTGATCCGGACCTCGGCCCCCGCCGCGGCGGCGCCGCTCGAAGCGCATACGGCCTGATCCGGTGAACCTGCGCGACCTCAAGTATCTGATTGCGGTCGCCGACCATCGCCACTTCGGCCGTGCCGCGGCGGCGAGCTTCGTCAGCCAGCCGACGCTGTCGACCCAGATCCGCAAGCTCGAGGACGAACTCGGCGTGTCGCTGATCGAGCGCGCGCCGCGCAAGGTGATGCTGACTCCGATCGGGGTCGAGATCGTCGAGCGCGCACGCCGGGTGGCCTCGGAAGTCGAGCAGATGAAGGAAGCCGCGCGGCGCAGCCAGCGGCCGGAAGCGGGCGCGGTGCGCCTCGGGATCTTTCCCACCCTGGGCCCTTACCTGCTCCCGCACGTGATCCCGCCGATCCGCGAGCGCTATCCCGACCTGCAGCTGCTGCTGGTGGAGGAGAAGAGCGACGAGCTGCTGGCACGGCTGCGCGACGGACGCCTGGACGCGGCGATCCTGGCCATGCCGGTGCACGACGACCAGTTGCACCATGAGTACCTGTTCGAGGAACCCTTCCTGCTGGCGGTGCCCGAGCAGCACCGCCTGGCCCGCCGCGACGCGCTGAGCCTGGACGACCTGTCCAGCGAGAACCTGCTGCTGCTGGAGGATGGCCATTGCCTGCGCCGGCAGACCCTCGATGTCTGCCACCTCGCCGGCGCGCAGGAAAAGAGCGAGTTCCGCGCCACCAGCCTGGAAACGCTGCGGCAGATGGTCGCGGCCAACGTGGGGATCACCCTGCTGCCGGCGCTGGCGGTGCAGCCGCCGGTGTCGCAGCCCTCGCACATCCGCCTGCTGCCGTTCACGGGAGCGCAGCCGAGCCGCCAGATCGCCATGTTCTGGCGGCGCAGTTCGGCGATGTCGGGTTTTCTGTCCGGCCTGGCGGCCGTGTTCGGCGCCGTCCCGCCTGCCCTGCTCGGCCCGCCGGGCCGCACCCGCGAGCTTGCGGCCGCGCCGCCACCGCCCGACATGCTCTGAGCGAGGCGCGCGCCCGCCACTTGATGCGCGCCGCCGGGAGCGCTACCGTTATCGGGACACCGAAGCGGGCGACGCGCTGGACGCGCCGTCCGTTTTTCTTTGGGAACGGGCCCTGCCCGTCCCGACCTGCCACGGAGCAAGACCGAACATGACCTCCCAATCCACCGGCGGCCTGCCGCCCCCGATCGTCGTCTCCCGCCGCGACGCGGCGCGACTGGAGGCCCTGATCGATTCGCCGCGTTGGCAGAACGACGCCACGGCGGAAGCCTTGCTGGGGGAACTGACCCGCGCGGAAGTCGTCGACGACGCGGCCATGCCTGCGGACGTGGTCGGCATGCATTCGCGGGTCGAATGCGTGGACGAAAACAGCGGCGAGACCCATACCCTGACCCTGGTGTACCCGCAGGAGGCCGATGCCGGCGCCGGCAGGATTTCGATCATGGCGCCGGTGGGCAGCGCGCTGCTGGGCCTGTCGGTGGGCCAGTCGATCGACTGGAGCACGCCCCAGGGCCGTCCGCTGAAACTGCGCGTCACCGGCGTCCACGCGGCGACAGCCTGACGCTTGTCGCCTCGCGCCGGCGCTGCCGGCGCGCGCGGCTGCCTGAGTCGACCTGGTTGCCTGACCCTGATGCCTGCCTGCCCTTGACGGGCGCACCTCACGGTCGCCCTCGCACCGCCGCCACGGCGCGCCCGGCCCGCGCCGCGCCGCCGGCAGGCGGCGCTGACACCGTCGTCGCGGGCTTCGCATCGATCTGCCGCGCGCAGTCGCGTACCCGGCGTCGCGTCCACCGGCACGCCGGGGCGAGGGGCTCCGTCGCGACCTAGCCGAAGCTCCCGACCGGGCAACTCACCCCGGTGCCGCCCAGGCCGCAATAGCCGGCCGGGTTCTTCGACAGGTACTGCTGGTGTTCGTCTTCGGCGTAATGGAACACCGGCGCCGGGAAGGCGATCTCGGTGGTGATCGTGCCCCGCCCCGCCTCGCTCAGCCGCTGCTGGAACGCATCGCGGCTGCGCAAGGCCTGTTCGTGCTGCGCCGGGGTGCTGCAGTAGATCGCCGAACGGTACTGGGTGCCGATGTCGTTGCCCTGGCGCATGCCCTGGGTTGGATCGTGATTTTCCCAGAACGCCTGCAGCAACTGCGCGAACGGCAGCGTCGCCGGGTCGTAGACCACCAGCACCACTTCGGCATGGCCGGTCTGGCCGGAACAGACCTCGCGGTAGTTCGGGTTGGGGGTCTGGCCGCCGGCATAGCCGACCGCCGTCGTGGCCACGCCAGGCAGGGTCCAGAACTTGCGCTCCGCGCCCCAGAAGCAGCCCATGCCGAACTGCACCTGCGCCAGGCCGGGGAACGCATCCCGCAGCGGCGCGTTGAGCACGTGGTGGCGATTCACGCGCAGCGGCATGATCGTCTCCCGCCCAGGGAGGGCTTCGCCAGGCAGCGGCAGGCGTTGTTTCCAGGCTCCGATTCCGGGCATCGCGAAAACTCCTCGGGGGACGGGCAGGATGTGCGGCCGCGCGGGCGCGCTTCAAGCCATCGGCACGGTCACGTGAAGACTGCCGGCGCCACCTGCACGCAGTTGCGACCATGCGACTTGGCCGCGTACAGCGCGCGATCGGCGCGCGCCACGGCACCCTCTGGCGTGTCTTCGTTGGGCAGTCGCGTCGCCACTCCCACGCTCACGGTCAGACGCAGCGGCTTGCCGTTCCAGACCGGGCGCAGGTTCTCCACCGCCATGCGCAGATGTTCGGCCGCCACGCGCGCCGCGGCGCCGTTGCGCCCCGGCAGCACGGCGATGAACTCCTCGCCCCCGTAGCGGCCGAACAGGTCGCCCTGCTCCAGCGCTCCACGCAGCGCGACCGCGACATGGCGCAGGCAGAAGTCGCCACCGGCGTGGCCATGGCGGTCGTTGACCGCCTTGAAATGATCCAGGTCGATGAACAGCACCGACACCGGCTGCTGGTCGCGGGCGGCCTCGGCGAAGCTGCGCGCCAGCCACTGGTCGATCGTGCGCCGATTCAGGCTGCCGGTCAGCGCGTCCAGTTCCGCCGAGCGGCGCAGGTTGACCGCGGCGACGGCCTGGTCCACGTGCTGGACCGCCAGTTGCGCGAACTCTCCCGCCAGCGACAGTTCCTCGGTGGCGAAGCCCTCGCCGCCTTCGCGCCTGAGCAGCAGCACGCCCCAGGCGGGCGCGCGGATCTGCAGCGGTACCACGGCCTCCATCGCGACGATCGAGGACTGCCCTTCCTCGGTGACCGGCTGCTGCAACGCCACCCCGCCGGCCGCCTGGCGCCTGAGCGCCAGTTGCCGCCGCGCGATTTCCGGATGCACGGCCAGCAGGTGCCGGGACGGCTCGGCCAGCACCAGGTCCAGACCATGGTAGCCCTGCACCACCACGGTGCAGGCCTGTACCGGCAGCAGCGGCAGCAGCCGGTCGATCAGCAATCGGAACGCGGTGGCCTGCATCTCGGCCGCAGGCAGCGCACGCAGCTGGGCCTGCAGCTGCGCCGCGAGGTCCGAGCGCGCGGTCTCGCGCGCCATCCGCCGCTCGGTGTCCGCGCGCGCGAGCAACTCGCGGTCGCGCTGGTAGCGGTATTCGCGGATCCGGCCCACCAGTCCCACCGCCAGGATCGCCACGCCCAGGGCGATCGCCAGCTGGTAGCCGTAGCGGACCACGAGGGTGTCGATGACATGGCCGCGAATCGCCAGTTCGGCGAAGACCACGCCGGCAAGGGTGCACAGCGTGAGCGCCACCATCGGCCAGGCCATCGCGATGCGCCGCCTGCCGCCGTCCACCAGCAGCGCCAGGGCCAGCAGCAAGGCCAGGCAGTAGGCGACGATCTGGCCCTGCAGTACCGGCCGCACCAGCGCGGGGAGATTGAGCAGGCACAGCCCCGCCAGTGCGACCGCGGCAAGCGACACCCCGTCCACCCAGGACTTCCAGGCCATGCGGCCCTGATGCATCTCCACGTACCTGAGCAGCATCTGCAGCCAGGCCGCGCACAGCAGCAGCGACAGCGCGATCACGCCCTGGCTGCGCCAGAACGCGAACAGGCGCAGGCCCGGGAACTGGTAGAGATGGCCATTGACCGCCGACAGCGTGAGCAGGGTGGCCAGGGCGAAACCGAACAGGCCCAGGAACAGCCGGTCACGCGCGGCCGAGTACAGCGCCAGCGCCAGCAGGCCGATGGTGAACAGACAGGCGTAGATCATCGCGCTGGCGGCCACGCCGTACTGCTCCAGGCGCATGGCCCGGGTCTGGTCCATCACCTCCGGGCGCAAGGCCCGGCGGCCACTGCCGTGGGCGTGCAGTTCCAGTTCCACCGGCCCCTGCCAGTGGGCGGGCAGCGTGAACAGGAAGCTGCTGGGCAGGAGTCCAGCGTCGTCGATGGGCGAAAAGAAGCTCCGGGTCTCGCTGCGCCAGTCGCCGCGCTGCAGCCAGACCGCGTCCAGCGCGCTGCGCTCCAGCCGGACGACCCAGCGCGACCCGTCCCCGGCCGCCGGCAGTTCGAACCGCATCAGCAGGGACGCGGGACGCGGGCCATCGGCGCCGGGCGGGCTCGTCGCATCCGCAACCAGCGGCGCGAGCGCGACCGGCACGCCCTGGCCCTGCGGCACGCTGCCGGCCACCGCCGTGGCCAACAGCCACAGCAGCAGGGCGACGCCGAGCGCCACCAGGCCATCGTGGCGCGACCCGGTTTCACGCGGCCCGATCAGGATCCACCCCCGCCGGCACCGCACGGCCGCCCGCTGCCCCCGCAAGGCAGGCCAGGGACACGCATGGCGGGGTATCGGACAGCGGGCATGCCGGGCTTCATCCTGCGCGCAATGCGCCTGCGGATGGTAAGCAAGCATCGTGCCCATGCTGGCGAGGCCCTGTCCACACCCGCCGTACGCGCGCAACCGCGGGCAGGCAAGACAGGCCGCTCGGCTACACTGGCGTTTTCCCCTCAAAGCGCGTCATGACCTCAGCCGAACCGGCCGCCACCCCCCCGGCGCCGTCCACCGAGCCCAGCCCGGCCCGCCACGACTTCATCCGCCAGATCGTCCGCGACGACCTGGCCAGCGGCAAGCACAGCGCGATCCGCACCCGTTTCCCGCCCGAGCCCAACGGCTACCTGCACATCGGGCACGCCAAGGCGATCTGCCTGGACTTCGGCATCGCCGAGGAGTTCGGCGGGGCGTGCAACCTGCGGTTCGACGACACCAACCCGGCCAAGGAAGACCCGGCCTTCGTGCGCGCCATCCAGGAGGATGTGCGCTGGCTGGGCTTCGACTGGGCCGAGCTGCGCCACGCTTCCGACTATTTCGAGGTGTACTACCTGGCCGCCGAGAAACTGGTCCGCCAGGGCGACGCCTTCGTCTGCGACCTCACGCCCGAGGAGGTGCGCCAGTACCGCGGCAGCCTGACCGAACCGGGTCGCAATTCGCCCTTCCGCGACAGGTCGATCGAGGACAACCTGGACCTGTTCCGGCGCATGCGCGCGGGCGAGTTCGCCGACGGCGCCCGCACCCTGCGCGCCAAGATCGACATGGCCAGCGGCAACATCAACCTGCGCGACCCGGCCCTGTACCGGATCAAGCACATGCCGCATCCGATCGCCGGCGCCGGCTGGTGCATCTATCCGATGTACGACTTCGCCCACGCCCTGGGCGATGCCATCGAGGGCATCACCCACTCGCTGTGCACGCTGGAGTTCGAGGACCACCGGCCGCTGTACGACTGGTGCGTGCAGAAGGTGGACCTCGCCGGCGACCCTGGACTGCTTGCGCCGCTGGTCGACAAGGGGCTGCCCAACGTGGCGGCGCGTCCGCGCCAGATCGAGTTCTCGCGGCTCAACATCAACTACACGGTGATGAGCAAGCGCAAGCTCACCCAGCTGGTCGCCGACGGCCTGGTCGACGGCTGGGACGATCCGCGCATGTACACCCTGCAGGGCCTGCGCCGGCGCGGCTACACGCCGGCCGCGCTGCGCCTGTTCGTGGACCGGATCGGCATCAGCAAGCAGAACTCGATGATCGATTTCTCGGTGCTCGAGGGGGCGCTGCGCGAGGACCTGGACGCTTCCGCGCCGCGGCGCATGGCCGTGGTCGATCCGCTCAGGCTGGTGCTGTCCAACCTGGCGGAGGACCACGAGGAAACGCTGGTCTTCTCCAACCATCCCAAGGACGAGTCCTTCGGCACGCGCGAAGTGCCGTTCTCGCGCGAGCTGTGGATCGAGCGCGAAGACTTCGCCGAAGTGCCGCCCAAGGGCTGGAAGCGCCTGGTCCCGGGCGGCGAGGTGCGGCTGCGCGGCGCCGGCATCGCGCGCGTGGACGAGGTGGTGAAGGACGCCGACGGCAACGTGGTGGAACTGCGCGGCTGGCTCGATCCCGAATCGCGTCCGGGCATGGAAGGCGCCAATCGCAAGGTCAAGGGCACCATCCACTGGGTCAGCGCCCGGCACGCGGTGGAAGCCGAAGTCCGTCTGTACGACCGCCTGTTCTCGGTTCCCGATCCGGACGACGAGAGCGAAGGCAAGAGCTACCGCGATCATCTCAATCCCGACTCCAGGCGCAGCGTGCGCGGCTACGTGGAGCCAGCCGCGGCGATGGCCGGCGCGGAACAGTCGTTCCAGTTCGAACGCCTGGGCTATTTCGTCGCCGACCGCGTCGACCACCGCGCCGATGCGCCGGTGTTCAACCGCAGCGTCTCGCTGCGCGACACCTGGGCGGCCAGGACCTGAGCATGGCGAGCGCACTACGCCATTCCGCGACGCTGCTGCTGGCGCTGCTGCTCGGGGCCTGTGCGCCGCGTGCGGACATCTCCGCGCCGGCCGCGGCCCCGCCCGCGGAGACGCAGCCGGACATTCCCGCGCCGTCCGCGACCGCCCTTGCGCCGGACCGCTCCTGCCGGCTCGCCAGCGACTGCACGGTCAGGAACGTCGGCAACTGTTGCGGCTATTTTCCGGCATGCGTGAACAAGGACGCCGAGGTGGACCCTGAGGCGGTCCGCGCACAGTGCGAACGCGACGGTCTGTCGTCGGTCTGCGGCTGGCAGGAGATCGAGGCCTGCGACTGTGTCCAGGGCCAGTGCACAGCGTCCAATGCCCTGAAGCCGGTGACGCGATGACGACGGTCGCCCAGGTCCAACTCACCCTGCCCGACTGGGTGCACACCCGCGTCGATCTGGCGCGCGCCTATCCCGGCGACGACGCCAAGGTGGCGCTGGCCATCGAGCTGTCGCGCCTGAACGTCGAGGCCGGCAGCGGTGGCCCATTCGGAGCCGTGGTCTTCGACGCCGGCAACGATCGCGTCGTGTCGGTCGGCGTCAACCGCGTGCTGCCGCAGAACTGTTCGGTCGCCCATGCCGAGACCATGGCTTACATGCTGGCGCAGCAGCGCCTGCAACGCGCACGCCTCAACCGCGACCTGGACGACAACGTCGTCGGGCGCTTCGTGCTGGCAACGTCGGCGCAACCCTGCTGCCAGTGCTATGGCGCGACGGTGTGGGCCGGCATCGACCGGCTGCTGATCGGCGCGCGCTCCCAGGACGTGGAAGCCCTGACGCCGTTCGACGAAGGTCCGCTCCCGGCCGACTGGGTCGGCGAACTGCAGCGGCGCGGCATCGAGGTGGTGCGCGATCTCCATCGCGACGCGGCCTGCGAAGTGTTGCGGGCCTACGGCGCAGCCGATGCCGGCCGCTACTGAGCCGGCCGCGCCCGGCTCCCGCCCGGGCCGCGCATGAACGGCCTGTTGTGCTACTGCCGCGCCGGCTTCGAACCCGACCTCGCGGCCGAGCTGGGCGAGCGCGCCGCGGACGCGGGCGTCGTCGGCTATGCCCGCGCCGGTCGCGGCGAGGGCCATGTGCTGTTCCTGGGCGACGCGACGGACATGTCCACGCGCCTGCCGTGGCGCTCGCTGGTGTTCGCGCGGCAGTCGCTGTCGCTGTTCGCCGAACTGCGCGCGCTCGATCCAGGCGATCGCATCACGCCGATGCTCGAGGCGATCGAAAGCGCGGGCAGCGCGCGTCGTTACGGTGCGTTGTGGGTGGAACACCCCGATTCGGACGCCGGCAAGCCGCTGTCGGCCCTTGCGCGCAGCTTCGCCAATGCCCTGCGTCCCGCGCTGCGCAAGCGCGGCCTGCTGGCCGCGAACGATGATCCAGCGCTGCCGCGCCTGCACGTGTGCTTCCTGGCCGGCGACCATGCCCTGCTCGCCAGCGCCGATCCGGCCCGCACGTCGCCCTGGCCGCTTGGCGTGCCGCGCCTGAAGCTGCACGCCGACGCGCCCTCGCGTTCGGCGCTCAAGCTGGAGGAGGCGCTGCTTGCGCTGCTCGATCCGGTGCAGCGGCGCGAGCTGCTGCAGCCAGGCATGTCCGCGGCCGACCTCGGCGCGGCACCGGGCGGCTGGACCTGGGTGCTGGCCCGCCAGGGGCTGCGCGTCACCGCCATCGACAACGGCCCGCTGCGCGCGCACCTGTTCGACACCGGGCTGGTCGAACACCTGCGCGCGGACGGTTTCCGCTGGCATCCTCCGCGGTCGCTCGACTGGATGGTCTGCGACATGGTCGAGCAGCCTTCGCGCGTCGCGCGGCGGATGGGCGAGTGGTTCCGCGAAGGCTGGTGCCGACAGTCGATCTTCAATCTCAAACTGCCGATGAAGAAGCGCTGGCTGGAAACGCAGCGCAGCCTGGAGGCCTTCCGCGAAGCAGCCGGCGTGCCCGTCGAGGTACGCGCGCGGCAGCTCTACCACGACCGCGAGGAGGTCACGGTCTTCGCCAGGCGCATGGCCGGCGCCTGAATGCGGCGGGCCGTTCAGCCCGCGGCCGGTCGCGCTTGACGCGTGTTTCATCGCGCGCTGCGGAGCATGGCCCTGTCTTCAACGGGAGTCCGGTCATGAACCAGCGCATCCTGCGTTGCACTGCCCTCGCCGCCGCGATCGCGCTCGCCTCAGGAGACGTCGCCGCCCAGTCGGCCGGCACGCCGCGAGCCAAGGCAGTCAGCAGCGTGGCAACCGATGCCGCACGTGCAGAAGCTGGAGCCGCACGTGCGGTCGCCCGTGACGCGCAGCAGGCCGCTGCGGAGGCCGCCGCGGCAGCGCGGACGCCCGCAGTGACGGCACGCGGCGAGGCCAGCGCCGATTACCACGCCCATGTGGCGCGGGAAGCCGCACTACGTGCGCAGGCATCGGCCCAGGCGGCCGAAGACGCGGCCAATCGCACCGGCGCCGCCCGCGGCGCCGCCTACTCGGGTACCGCGCAGCCGCTTGGCGCCATGGCCGAAGCGACCACGGCCCGCCTCCACGCCGCGGCCGCGAGCACGACCGCGCAGCAGGCCGCCGCCGAAGCTGTGGTGTCCTCGCGGGCGGCGGTCGAAGCGGCCAGCGCGCCGCCGGTGCCACCACAGCCGCCGGTCACGACCAGCACCGCGCTGCCCGAGCCCATGGTCACGGTGACCTCGCACAACACCAGGCCGGCGATGGTGGCGGCCAGCCGTGCCTTCAACCAGCTCGATACGGACGGCGATGGTGCCGTGTCGAAGGCCGAGGCCTCGGCCGAACCCGCGCTGGCAGGCAGCTTCGACGTAGTGGACAGCAACCGCGACGGCCGCATCGACCGCGACGAATACACCGCCCGGATCCGCTGACGCGCCCAGCGCAACGCCTTCCGCCCGGCCGGCCGGCGGCCGCCTCCCGGCGACGGCGCATCACGTTCACCCCGTCACCTTCGCCGGAGCGGCCTGGCCCTACAATCCACCCGGTTTCCCACACGGCGCCTATCCATGGCTTCCAGCCTGCTTGTCCTGCTCGACGACATCGCCACGATCCTGGACGACGTGTCGGTGATGACCAAGGTGGCGGCGAAGAAGACGGCAGGCGTACTGGGCGACGATCTGGCGCTCAATGCCGAGCAGGTCAGCGGGGTGCGCGCGGACCGCGAGTTGCCGGTGGTCTGGGCAGTGGCCAAGGGCTCGGCGCTCAACAAGCTGTTCCTGGTGCCGGCGGCGCTGGCGATCAGCGCCTTCCTGCCTTGGCTGGTGACGCCCCTGTTGATGGCGGGTGGCCTGTTCCTGTGCTACGAGGGCGCGGAGAAACTGCTGCACCGCTTCCTGCACGGCAAGGCCGAGCGCGACCAGCGCCATGCCGCCCATGCCGCTGCCCTCGCCGCGTCCGATGCGGACCTGCTGCAGCTGGAAAAGGACAAGATCAAGGGCGCGATCCGCACCGATTTCATTCTCTCGGCGGAGATCATCGTGATCTCGCTGGGCACCGTGACCGACAAGGCCTTCCCGGTGCAACTCGGCGTGCTGGTCGGGATCGCCGCGCTGATGACGGTGGGCGTCTACGGCCTGGTGGCCGGCATCGTGAAGCTGGACGACTTCGGCCTGTACCTGAGCCGCAGCGTCAGCAGCGCTGCGCGCGCCATTGGCACCGGCATCCTGCGCATGGCGCCCTGGCTGATGAAGGGCCTGGCGGTGGCCGGCACGGCGGCGATGTTCCTGGTCGGTGGCGGCATCCTCACCCATGGCTTCCACGCAGTCAGCGAATGGATCGGCGATGCCGCGATGGAGGCCTCCCATGTGCCGGGCGTGGGCGTGGTGCTGGGGGCGCTGACCCCGATGCTGATCAACGCCGCGGTCGGCATCGCCGCAGGTGCCGCGGTGGTGGGCGTGGTGACGCTGGTCCGGCGGCTGCGCGGCGCGCCGGCCGAAGCCACGCATTGAAGGCTCTCCGCCGGTTCAGAGCCCGGCAGCGCGTCGCCAGAACATGCCCAGCAGCGGCGGCAGCCGGCCGGCAATGCCGAGCAGGTGGCCGCGCACCAGCGTGGGCAGCATGGCGTCGTTGGAGAACAGGTGGTTGATGGCTTCGAAGCTGTAGGCGGCGATCGTGTTGTCGCTGCGGCGGCCGCGCGCCCAGCGGGCTAGCCGCTGCGGCGTGTCCCAGGCGGCGCGCAGACGCCCGGCATCGCGCACCGTAGCCTGCAGCGCGGCGACGTCGCGCAGGCCGAGGTTCACGCCCTGCCCCGCCAGCGGATGCACCGCATGCGCGGCATCGCCTACGACCAGCACGCGACCCTGTACCTGCCGCGCCGCCAGTTGCCGCCGCAGCGGGAAACCGACCCGGCGACTGACCGGCTGGATCGGGCCCAGCCGGGCGTCGAAAGCCACGGTGAGCTCCCTGCCGAACGCCGCATCGTCCAGTGCCAGCACGCGCGCGGCCTCGTCCTGAGGCAGGGTCCAGACGATCGAGCAGGTGCCGTCGGCACAGGGCAGCAATGCCAGCGGGCCGGTCGGCAGGAAACGCTGCCAGGCGGTGTCCTGGTGTGGCTGCGCGGTGCGCACGTAAGCGACCACGCCCTGCTGCGCATAGTCGTGCGTCTCCACCTCGATGCCCGCCAGCGCACGCAGGCGCGACGCTGCCCCATCGGCGGCGACCGCGATGCGGGCCGATACCCGGCTGCCGTCGTCCAGCCGCAGGCGCAGGCCGTCGACGTCCTCCTCCAGCGCCTCGACCGCGGCCGGGCACTGCAGTCGCACGCCGGACTGTTCCAACCGCTGCCACAGCGCGTCCACCAGCAGGCCATGTTCGACGATCCAGCCCAGTTCGGTACGCGCCAGCGCGTCGGCATCGAACACGGCCGGGCCGCCGCCAGCAGCATCCCAGACATGCATGCGGCGATAGGGATGCGCGCGCGAGGCCTGCACGCTCCGCCATGCGCCCAGCGCATCCAGCAGGGCGACGTTGTCCGGCGCCAGCGCGTAGACACGCAGGTCGGGGGTGTCGCGCGACCAGGCCGGCGGCCGCCGCGCCTCCACCAGGCAGGCGTCGAGGCCGGCCTGCGCCAGCGCCAGCGCGCAGGCCGCGCCCACCACGCCGCCGCCCACCACCACCACGTCGTGCGGACCCCGCCGGCTCATGCAACGCCTCCGCGGCACAGGGCCGGCACATCGCCGCGATAGCCCATCGCCCCACCCGCCAGCATCGACTGCAGCGAGGGCACCGCGCCCAGCGCGGTCAATCCCAGGCTGCGCAGCGGACGCAGCAGGGGTGACGGGTTGGCGGTGAGCCGCGCCAGCCCGTCCGAGAAGGCCACGGTGCGGCGGCGATCTTCCGCGCGTCGCCGCGCGTAGGCGTCCAGCAACGTCTCTGCACCGGGATCGCCGGCGCCGGCGAGCAGCTCGGCCAGCGTCAGCGCATCGCGCAGGCCAAGGTTGAAGCCCTGCGCCCCGAGCGGATGCAGGGCCTGCGCGGCGTTGCCGACCAGGACCACACGCCGGGCCGCGGTGCGCTCGGCCACGACGCGTATCGCCGGATACACGCTACGTTCGCCCACCTCCAGGAAGCGCCCTGCGCGCCATCCGAAGGCGTCCTGCACCCGCGCCAGGAAGCCGCGGTCGTCCAGCGCCGCGACCGTATCCGCGCTGCCCGCGGCCACCCCATGGACCAGGCCATAGCAGCCGTCGCCGCGTGGCAGCAGCGCGGTCGGGCCGTCATCGCCCAGGCGCTCGTAGGCGGTCCCGTCCGGCGCTCGCTGTGTGCGCAGCCGCGCCACGAACAGGCGCTGCCCGTAGTCGTGCGTCGCCGCACCGATGCCGGCGGCTGCGCGCACCAGGCTCGTGGCGCCGTCGGCGGCCACGACCAGCCGCGCGGCCAGCCGCTGCTCGCCGCCGTCGCCGGCCACGCGCACGTAACGGAGGTCAGCGTCCGGACCGGCGTCGAAACCGAGGAAACGGACCGGCCGCAGCCGCGTGAGCCGCTGCGCGTCGGACAGCCGCCCCTCCAGCGCCTCGCCCAGGTCGCGCGCCACCACCACCTGGCCGAACGCTTCGCGTCCGAAATCCACGGCCTGCAGCCAGGCCTGTCCGAAATCGCCCGCGCGGCTGATGTGGATACGCCGGATCGATCCGGCCGGCCGCCGCAGGCGTGCCATCACCCCGAGCGCGCCCAGCGCGTTGACCGTGGCCTCGGCGAAGCTGAGGTTGCGCTGGTCGAACACCGCGGGCATCGCCGCGGGCGGCGTGACCTCGAGCAGGGTCGCGGCCACCCCGGCGCGGTCGAGCGCCAGCGCCAGGCTGGCACCGACCAGGCCACCGCCGATGATCAGTACGTCGTGGATCTGCAGGTCTGCCATGTCGCGGCATCATACCGGCAGGGCCCTGGCCACCCGCGTCGTGGCGGGCGCCGCCCCCCACGCGAACGGGTAGAATGCCGGGGTTTCCAACGCCTGCGACCGCACGCCATGACCCGATCCGTTCCCGACACCCCGTTCGCACCCGGCCCGATGGTCCTGACGGCGATGATCCTGCTGGCCGCATTCTCGCGCCTGCTGCCGCTGCCGCCGAACTTCGCGCCGATCGAGGCGATCGCGCTGTTCGGCGGCGCGTACTTCGCACGTCGCAGCCTGGCCTTCCTGGTGCCGGTGCTGGCGATGCTGGTGGCCGACCTGGCCCTGGGCCTGCTGCGCGGCGATACCTACCTGGCCTACTTCACCAGCACCGGCTACCTGCCCAGCCTGCTGGCCAACTACCTGAGCATCGCCGCCACCGTGGCGCTGGCCTTCGGACTGCGCGGCCGGGTCAACGGCGCGCGCGTGCTGGGCTACTCGCTGGCCGGTTCGGTGCTGTTCTTCCTGGTCAGCAACTTCGCGGTCTGGCTGACCGCGTTCATGGTCCCGGGCTACCCGGCCTGCAGCACCGGCCTGCTGCCCTGCTACGTCGCGGCGCTGCCGTTCTTCAAGACGACCCTGCTGAGCACGCTGGCCTATTCGGCCCTGCTGTTCGGCGGGTTCGCGCTGCTGCGCGGGCGCCTGCCGGCGCTGCGCGCGCAGACCGTCTAGGCGTCGCGCCCGCCGTGGGCAACCGCCTGTCGAAGATCTACACCCGGACCGGCGACGACGGCACCACGGGCCTGGGCGACGGCAGCCGCATCGTCAAGGACGCGCCTCGGGTCGCTGCCTACGGCACCGTCGACGAAGCCAACTCCGCGATCGGCCTCCTGCTGGCCGCGCCGCTGCCCGAGGACGTACGTGAGCTGCTGGTCTCGGTGCAGCACCAGCTGTTCGACCTCGGCGGCGAACTCTGCATCCCCGGCCATGCCGCCATCTTCGACGCCGACATCGCGCGCCTGGAGGAACGGCTGGACCACTACAACCAGGCGCTGCCACCGCTGAAGGATTTCATCCTCCCCGGCGGCGGCGAGGCCGCCGCGCGCTGCCACATCGCCCGCACCGTGGTGCGTCGCGCCGAGCGCGAGGCGGTCACCCTGTCGCGGCAGGAGGCGGTGCGGCCACAGGCGATCGGCTATCTCAACCGCCTCTCCGACCTGTTGTTCGTGCTGGCGCGGGTGCTGGCCCGGGCCGACGGCCACGGCGAAGTGCTCTGGCGGCACGACCGCCGCTAGGCAGGCCGCGATGGCGCGCATCCTCGGCTACACCCACCCCGCGTGCCTGGAGCACGATACCGGGCCGGGACACCCCGAATGCGCCGACCGCCTGGGCGCCGTGCTCGAAGCCCTGCACGAGGCCTTCCCGCAGATGGAGTGGATGGAAGCGCCCCGCGCCACCCGCGGCCAGTTGCTGCGCGTGCACGACCCGCGCCTGCTGGCCACGGTGCTGGCGCCGCACCCGCCCGACCGGATCCGCCTGGACCCCGATACGGTCGTATCGCCCGGCTCTCCCGAGGCCGCACTGCGCGCGGCCGGCGCGGGCGTTGCCGCCACCGAGGCGGTGATGCACGGCGAGGCCGACGTCGCCTTCTGCGCCGTGCGGCCACCGGGCCACCACGCCACCATCGACGCGGCGATGGGATTCTGCCTGTTCGACAACATCGCAGTGGCGGCTGCCCATGCGCTGGACCGTTTCGGCCTGGCGCGGGTGGCCATCGTCGATTTCGACGTCCACCACGGCAACGGCACCCAGGCGATCTTCGAGCAGGACCCGCGCGTGCTCTATCTCAGCTCCCACCAGGCGCCGCTGTATCCCTGGACCGGCGCGGGCAACGAGCGCGGCACCGGCAACATCGTCAACGCCCTGCTGGCCGCGGGAGACGGCAGCGAAGCATTCCGCCGCTGCTGGCGGGACCAGTTGCTGCCCGCGCTCGACGCCTTCGCGCCGCAGCTGCTGCTGGTTTCGGCCGGCTTCGACGGCGACCGCCGCGACCCGATGGCCCAGCTCGAGCTGGTGCCCGACGATTTCGGCTGGCTGACCGGCGAGCTGCGGCGGCTGGCCGCACGCCATGGCGAGGGCCGCATGGTCTCGATGCTCGAGGGCGGCTACCACCTGCAGGCGCTGGGGGAATGCGCCGTCGCCCACGTCGCCGCGCTGGCCGCATCCTCGCCCGATCCTGCATGAACCGGCGCTGGCGGCCTGCATTGCCGCTGCACAAGGCTTCCGGCAAGCTAGCGGCCTTTCCGTCCCCGGGATCCCGTCGCGTGCGACCTGCGTTCCGCCTGCTGCCCCTGCCGCTCTGCATCGCCCTGTCGCTGGCAGCCCACGCGGACGACGATATCCCGGTCGACTGGTCGATGTGCCCGATCGAGGACGCGGTGCCCCTGTTCCCGGATGCGCAGCCGCCCGTGGGCAATATCGCCGACCGCGAGAACCTGCCGACCGACATCCAGGGCGACCAGACCATGGGCGTGGACGGGGGCGTCTACAACGTCACCGGCAACGTCACCCTGCGTCGCGGCGACCAGTTCCTCGGCACCGACAACATCGAGTTCTCGCAGGAGACCGGCACCTATACCGCGACCGGCAACGTGCGCTACCAGGATTCGGGCATGCGGGTGGTGGCCGAGCGGCTCGAGGGCGACCAGAACAACGACTCGCATCGCATCGACAACGTGCGCTACCAGCTCACCGAACGCCGCGGCAACGGCGGCGCCGAGCGGATCGAGATGCAGCAGTCGACCGGACGGATGTTCGGCTCGACCTATTCCAGTTGCCCGCCCAGCCAGCGCTGGTGGGAACTGCGCGCGCAGCGCATCGACATCGATACCGCCGAAGGGACCGGTGTGGCACGCAACGCCACCCTGCGCGTGGGCAAGGTGCCGCTGCTGTACATCCCCTGGGTGGCGTTTCCGATCGACGACCGCCGCCGCACCGGCCTGCTGTACCCGAGCATCGGCCTGTCCAGCCGTAACGGTTTCGACTGGCGCCAGCCGGTCTATTTCAACCTCGCGCCGAATTACGACCTCACCCTGACGCCGCGCTGGATGAGCAACCGTGGCCTGCAGCTGGGCACGGAGTTCCGCTACCTGACCGAACGCGGCGGCGGCGTGGTCGACCTGCAGGTGCTGCCGTCCGACGACCTGACCTGGCGCGAGCGCCCCGACGAGATCGCCGACCCGCGGATTCCGCCGGAGAACTACCGCGAGGAAAACCGCGGCATGTTCAACTACTCGGCGTTCCAGAACCTCGACGGCACCTGGCAGGCGCGCGCCAATCTGTACTGGCTGAGCGATCCCCGGTGGATCGAGGATGCCAGCAGCAACGCCGAGGGCATGTCCGCCTATTCGCTGACCAGCAACCTCGGCATCTACGGGCGCAGCCGGTACTGGAATGCCGGCCTGATGGCCGACTACCAGCATCTGGCCGACTACACACTTAGAGAGCAACAGCTCCCCTACAACCGGCTGCCGCGCGCGTATTTCCGTTGGGAGCAGCCGTTCGGACGCTTCCTCGCAGGCGCCGATACCGAAGCGGTCCGCTTCAACCATGTCGAGTCTGCGCTCAAGGCGGGCGGCGTGCGCGTCGACCTCAAGCCGTGGATCAGCATGCCGCTGGAGGGAGCGAGCTGGTATGTGACGCCGACGCTGGCCTGGCGTTACACCGCCTACCGGCTGGACGAGGAGTTCGCGAACCGCTCGCCGTCGCGCAGCCAGCCGATCGGCAGCGTCGACGCGGGCCTGTCCTTCGAACGAGACACGCGTTTCCGCGGCGAGAGCTTCCTGCACACCCTCGAGCCTCGGCTGTTCTACCTCAACTCGCCCTATCGCGAGCAGGACGACATGCCGCTGTTCGACACCCGCCCGATGACGTTCAGCTGGGGCCAGCTGTTCCGCGACAACCGCTATTCGGGCGCGGATCGGCAGGGCGATGCCAACCAGCTGACCATGGCCCTGACTACCCGCCTGATCCGCGAGTCGGATGGGCGCGAGAAGCTGTCGGCCAGCATCGGCCAGATCCGCTACTTCGAGGATGCCAGAGTGACCCTCGGCGGCGAAGTGCCTGTGGAGAAAGGCAGTTCGTCCTGGGTGGCCGATGCCAACTATGCGATCAACGACCGCTGGACGCTGGGCGCCTCCTACCAGTGGAACCCCGCCAGCCGTCGCGAAGACCTGGCCAGCGTCCGCACCCGCTACCTGGTTGGCGACGACGGCATCATCAACCTTTCCTACCGCTACCGCCGCAACGTGCGCAACCAGAGCGATCTGCTCGAGCAGGTCGACTTCTCGTTCCTGTACCCGATCAATCAGACGTGGAGCCTGGTGGGCCGCTACTACTACTCGCTGCTGGACAACCAGGTCATCGAAGGCATTGCCGGCGTGCAGTGGGAAAGCTGCTGCATCGCCGCGCGCCTGGTCGGGCGCCGCTACGTGCGCAATACCCGCGGCGAGATGAACGATTCGATCCAGCTCGAGATCGAACTCAAGGGCCTGGGCTCGGCCGGCCCGGACAATCGGGGCCGGCTGCGCCGTGCTATCCTCGGCTATCACCGCGACGACCTCTATCTCGTCCCGCCGTCGGAGCTGCGCACTGGCCTGGACGACGACGAATATCCCGCAGAACTCTCCCCATGAAGACCCGCATCGCATTCCTGTGCGCCGCCCTGCTGTTCGTGGGCAACCTCCAGGCGCAATCCGTCCAGCCGCTGGAACGCATCGCGGCGGTGGTCGACGAGGACGTCATCCTGCAGAGCGAACTGGACCGGGCGGTCGCCAACATCCTGGCCCAATATGCCAACCGCCAGACCCAGCTGCCGCCGCGCCAGGTGCTCGAGCGCCAGGTGCTCGAGCGCCTGGTCCTGGTCAAGCTGCAGACCGCGCGCGCGGCCGAGACCGGCGTGCGCGTGAGCGATCCCGAGCTGGACGCGGCGATGGGCAACATCGCCCAGCAGAACAACCTGTCCCCCGACCAGCTGCGCCAGCAGCTGGCGCGCGACGGCATGTCGCTCGACGACTTCCGCAGCTCGCTGCGCGACGAGATGCTGATCCAGCGCCTGCGCCAGCGCTTCGCGCAGAGCCGGGTGAGCGTCAGCGACGCTGAAGTCGACGCGGCGATGGCCGCGCAGGCCGGCGGCGCACAATACCAGCTCGCCCATATCCTGGTCGCCCTGCCCGAAGGCGCCACGCCCGAACAGATCGCGACCGGACAGCAGAAGATCGACGGCATCAAGGGCCTGCTGGACCGGGGCGAGATCGAGTTCGCCGCCGCCGCGGTGCGCTATTCCGACAGTCCCAACGCGCTCGAAGGCGGCAGCCTGGGCTGGCGCAGCCTCGACGAGATCCCGGTGGCGTTCGCCAACGCGATCCGCACGATGTCGCCGGGCGACGTGATCGGGCCGACGCGCGGACCCAGCGGCTTCCAGCTGCTGCAGCTGGTGGACATGCGCGAGAGCAATCCGGAGGCGGCCGGCGGCACGGTCACCCAGTACAACGCCCGTCATATCCTGATCCGTCCGGCCGAGGGCGCAGGCGGGGACGGCGAAGCCAAGGCCCGCATCGATACGCTGCGCGCGCGCATCGCCGGTGGTGCCGACTTCCAGGAAGTCGCGCGCGAAAGCTCCGACGACACGGTCAGCAAGGCCGAGGGCGGCGACCTGGGCTGGTTCACGCAGGATGAGTTCGGCCCCGAGTTCGGTGGCCAGGTCTCGGCGCTGGAAGATGGTCAAGTCTCGGCTCCGTTCCGCACCCAGGCCGGCTGGCACGTGGTGCAGCGGGTCGCAAGCCGCCAGACCACGGCCGGCGACGAGAACCGCCGCAACCAGGTGCGCGAGGCGATCGGCCAGCGCAAGCTGGAGGACGAGTGGGACCGCTACGTGCGCGAGATGCGCGGCGAAGCCTACGTGGACATCCGCTCCGGCAACGCCCAGGCGACGGGCGACGGCAGCTGAGATGCGTCCGCGGCTGGCGCTGGTGCCGGGCGAACCGGCAGGCGTCGGGCCGGAGCTGTGCGTGCGCGCGGCGCAGCGCAGCTGGGACGCCGAGCTTGTCGCTTTCGGCGATCCCGCCTCGCTGCGGGACGCGGCCACTCGGCTCGGACTGCCCCTGACCCTGCTCCCCGCCGAGGCCCGCTCGGCGGAACCCGGCGAGCTGCGCCTGGTCGAGATTCCCGCTCCGGCGCCATGCACGCCCGGCGTCGCCGACCCGCGCAACGCGGCCTCCGTGATCGAAGCTCTCACCCGCGCGATGTCGGCCTGCGACGACGGCACCTGCCACGGCATCGTCACCGGTCCCGTGCACAAGGCCACCATCAATCTCGGCGGCATTCCCTACTCCGGTACCACCGAGCTGCTGGCGGCGCACGCGCGCTGCGAGGTGGTCATGATGCTCGCCAACGACATCGTCCGCGTCGCGCTCGCCACCACCCATCTGCCCTTGCGCGAGGTGGCCGATGCGGTCACGCCCCTGGCGCTGGAGCGCGTCCTGCGTATCCTGCACGGCGCGCTGCGACGCGATTTCGGCATCGATGCGCCGCGGATCGCGGTGCTCGGGCTCAATCCGCACGCAGGCGAATCCGGTCACCTGGGACGCGAGGAGATCGAGGTGATCGAGCCGCTGCTCGGCCGGCTGCGGGGGGAAGGCATGGACCTTCGCGGCCCCCTGCCTGCCGACACCGCCTTCCTGCCCGCGAAGCTGCGCGGCTTCGACGCGGTGCTGGCGATGTACCACGACCAGGGCCTGCCGGTGCTCAAGTACAGCGGTTTCGAACGCGCGGTGAACCTGACCCTGGGCCTGCCCTGGCCGCGCGTGGCGGTCGATCACGGTACCGCCTTCGATCTGGCCGGAACCGGGCGCGCGGATCCGGCGAGCCTGTATGCCGCAATCGAGACTTGTGCGCGACTTGCCCGGCGCGGCCGGCACTGACGGCGCGCCCGCTCGCAGGCAGGCCCGGCATGCACGGCGGGGCCGCCATCGGCATATCCTTTCCACTGCAATGACCGGCGCCGCGGCAACCGGCCGCCGCCCCAGGATCCACATGCACGAACCACCCGTCTCTTCGGACAACCCCGCCCGCAAGACCATGCAGGACATCGACTGGAACGACTTCCTGAAGGTCGAACTGCGCGTCGGCCGCGTACTGTCGGCACGCGCATTCGCCGAAGCGCGCAAGCCCGCCTATGTGCTGGAGGTGGACTTCGGACCCGACATCGGCGTGCGCAAGTCGAGCGCGCAACTCACCGCGCTGTACCGCGCGGACGAGCTGGTCGGCCGGCTGGTGGTGGGCGTGGTGAATTTTCCACCCAAGCAGATCGGCCCCCTGATGTCCCAATGCCTGGTGACCGGCTTCCACGACGCCGATGGCGCGGTCGCGCTGTGCGTGCCCGACCGCGACGTGCCGCTCGGGACCCGTCTGCTGTGAGCGGCTTCGGCAGTCCGGCCAAGAAGTCGCTCGGGCAGCACTTCCTGCACGAGCGCGGAGTGGTCGAGAAGATCGTCCTCGCGGTCGATCCCCGGCCCGGCGACCGCCTCGTCGAGATCGGTCCCGGCCAGGGCGCGATGACCTTCCCGCTGCTGCAGCGTCACGGCAGCCTGACGGCGATCGAGTTCGACCGCGACCTGCTGGCACCCCTCACCGAAGCGGCGCGCGCGCATGGCGAACTGACCCTGGTGCACGCCAACGTGCTCGACGTCGACTTCACCGCGCTGGCGCAGGGCCAGCCGATCCGCCTGGTCGGCAACCTGCCCTACAACCTGTCCTCGCCGATCCTGTTCCATGCGCTCGACCATGCGTCCGCGGTCCGGGACATGCATTTCATGCTGCAGAAGGAAGTGGTCGACCGCATGGCGGCGGACCCCGGCAGCAAGGTGTACGGGCGGCTGAGCGTGATGCTGCAGGCTTGGTGCCGGGTCACGGCGCTGTTCACGGTCGGGCCGGGTGCCTTCCGTCCGCCGCCCAAGGTCGATTCCGCGGTCGTACGGCTGGTGCCGCGAGCCCCTGAAACGGTCGGTATCGACGACCCGGCACGTTTCGCGGCCATCGTGCGCGACGCGTTTGGCCAGCGTCGCAAGACGCTGCGCAACGCCCTGTCCAACCTGTGTGACGAAGCCACGATCCGCGCGGCCGGGGTGGACCCGCAGGCGCGCGCCGAGCAGCTGCCGGTCGCCGACTTCGTCCGGCTGGCCAATCACGCCGCGGGCTGATCGACATGCGGTGCCGAAATCGCGGCCGCGGACGGTCAACGTAGTCGAACCGTTCACGGCCAGCGCATACACTGGGCACATGAGCCGGAACGCCGACTACAGCCTCGAGATCCAGATCGCGACCCAGTTCCTCGACGAGGAATCCGAGCCCGAGGACGACCGCTACGTGTTCGCCTACACCATCCGCATCCGCAACCTGGGCCGCCTGCCGGCGCAGCTGATCGCCCGCCACTGGATCATCACCGATGCCAATGGCCGCACCGAGGAGGTGCGCGGCGATGGCGTGGTCGGCGAACAGCCGCGGCTGGAGCCCGGCGAGCAGTTCGTCTATACGTCCGGCGCCACCCTGCCTACCGCGGTCGGCACCATGGAAGGCAAGTACGACATGGTCGGAGACGACGGCACCCGGTTCGACGCCCCGATCCCGCCCTTCACGCTGGCCGTGCCCCGCACCCTGCACTGACGCGCGCATGGCCGTCTGGGCGATCGGTGACCTGCAGGGCTGTTACGGGCCGACGCAGCGACTGCTGGAGAAGATCCGGTTCGATCCGGCGCGCGACCAGCTGTGGTTCTGCGGCGATCTGGTCAATCGTGGCGGCGAATCGCTGCAGACGCTGAGGCTGGTGCATTCATTGCGCGCCAATGCCGTCAGCGTGCTCGGCAACCACGACCTGTCGCTGCTGGCGATCGCCGAACGCAGCCGGCCGGAGCAGCGCAAGGTCAAGCCCGACCTGCAGTCCGTCCTGTTCGCCGAGGACCGCGACGTCCTGCTGGACTGGCTGCGTGTGCAACCGCTGGTCCACGTCGACCGCAGGCTGGGATGGCTGATGGTGCATGCGGGCCTGGCGCCCAAGTGGACCACCGCCATCGCCGAGCAGCATGCCCGCGAGATCGAGCGCAAGCTGCGTGGAGACGAAGCGCGCAAACTGCTGCGCAACATGTACGGCGACCAGCCGGCGTGGTCGCCGCGCCTGCGCGGATCCGATCGCGATCGCGCGATCATCAACGTGTTCACGCGCATGCGCTACTGCTCACCGCGCGGGCGCATCGCCTTCGAGGAAAAGGGCGCACCGGGCACGCAGCAGCCGGGCCTCTATCCGTGGTACGAGGTGCCGGGTCGGGCCGAGCGCGACCTCCGGATCGTCTGTGGCCACTGGTCGTCGCTGGGCCTGTTCATCGGCCACGGCGTGCACGCGCTCGACACCGGCGCGGTCTGGGGCGGCACGCTGACTGCCCTCCAGCTCGATGCCGAAGGACTGAACGTGGTGCAGGTACCCGGGCGCGAGGCCGCATCCTGAGGCGCGGTCGCTGGCGGAAGCCGGCGACGGAGTCGCGCGGTGCCCGGCCGGGTCCACCGCGGGGCGGCTATCGCGACACGGCGGGCGCGGCGCGCACGTAGTCCACGAACTCGAAGGCGAAACGGTGCCTGGCGTCGGCGTCGCGACGCACGCGCGACACGGGCGTCCACTCGGCAGCCTCGTAGGCCGGAAAGAAAGTGTCGGCATCCGCGACCACGGTCTCGACATGGGTCATCCGCAGGTCGGTGGCGCGCGGCAGCGCAAGCGCATAGACCTGCGCCCCGCCGATCACGCACAGCTCGCCTGCGCCCTCCTCCTGCGCAATGGCCTGCGCCTGGTCCAGCGACGCCACCTCGCGCATGCCCGCGAACGGGATGCGGTCGCCACGCGTCAACACCAGGTTGGTCCGGCCCGGCAGGGCGCGCCCCAGCGATTCGGCTGTCCTGCGTCCCATCAGCACCGGCTTGCCGAGCGTCAGCGCCTTGAACCGCCTGAGGTCGTCGGGCAGGTGCCAGGGCAGCGCATTGTCCCTGCCGATCGCACGCTTGCGATCCATGGCCACGATCAGGCCGATGCGCATCGGCGGATCCGTCTCGCCTGGCGCGGTCGCTGCGCCCAGGCGCGTGCCGGACGCTGTCGCGCTCACACCGCCACCGGCGCCTTGATCGCCGGGTGCGGGTCGTAGCCCTCGATGGCGATGTCGTCGTAGCCGAACGCGAACAGGTCCGTGACCTCGGGGTTGAGCCGCAGCCTCGGCAGCGCGCGCGGCGCGCGCGCCAGTTGCTCGCGCGCCTGCTCGAAGTGGTTCGAATACAGATGCGCATCGCCCAGCGTGTGCACGAAATCGCCCACGCCCAGGCCGGTCGCCTGCGCCACCATGTGGGTGAGCAGCGCATAGCTGGCGATGTTGAACGGTACGCCGAGGAAGATGTCGCCGCTGCGCTGGTACAGCTGGCAGCTGAGCTTGCCGTCGACCACGTAGAACTGGAACAGCGAATGGCACGGCATCAGCGCCATCTGCGGCAGTTCCGCCACGTTCCAGGCGCTGATCACCAGCCTGCGCGAATCGGGATTGCGGCGGATCTCGTCCACCAGCCACTGCATCTGGTCGATGTGGCCGCCCTTGCCGTCGGGCCAGGCACGCCACTGCCGGCCATACACCGGGCCGAGTTCGCCGGCCTCGTCGGCCCACTCGTCCCAGATACCGACGCCATTGGCCTTGAGGTAGCCGATGTTGGTGTCGCCCTTCAGGAACCACAGCAGTTCGTGGATGATCGAGCGCAGGTGCAGCTTCTTGGTGGTGACCAGCGGGAAGCCTTCCCCCAGGTCGAAGCGCATCTGCCAGCCGAACACGCTGCGGGTGCCGGTGCCGGTGCGGTCGGACTTCTCCGCGCCATGTTCCAGCACGTGACGCAGGAGGTCGAGGTAGGCCTTCATGGCGAACCTGCCGCGCGCACGGGCCGCAGCGTCGGCGCACTGCGCGACTTCCACAGCAGGAACAGGCCCAGCGCGACCAGCGGCAGCGACAGCAGCTGGCCCATCGTCAGCCAGCCGAAGGCCAGGTAGCCGATGTCCGCATCCGGCACGCGCACGAACTCGACCACGAAGCGGAAGACGCCGTAGAGCAAGGCGAACAACCCGCTGACCGCGTAGCGCGCCCGCGGCTTCGACGAATACCACCACAGCATCGTGAACATCACCAGGCCTTCGAGAAACGCCTGGTACAGCTGCGAGGGGTGGCGCGCGAACGCGTCGAGCGCGCCGCTGGCGAACTGCACCTGCAGTTGCTCGGCGGTCCGGCCGGCGAGTTCTGGGTCGGTCGGAAACACCACGCCCCAGCCCGCCTGCGTGTACTTGCCCCACAGTTCCGCGCCGATGTAGTTGCCCAGTCGCCCGAAGCCCAGCCCGGCCGGCACCAGCGGCGCCACGAAATCCATGGTGTCGAAGAAATGCAGCCGGTGCTTGCGCGACCACAGCCAGGCCGCGACCAGCACGCCCAGCAGGCCACCGTGGAAGCTCATCCCGCCTTCCCAGAGCTTGAGCATGCGCACCGGCTCGGCGAGATAGCCGTCGAGGTCGTAGAACAGGATCGACCCCAGCCGGCCGCCCAGCACCACGCCGATCATGCCGTAGAACAGCAGGTCGCCGAAGGCGTTCGCGTCCACCGGCAGGCGCCCGGCGCGGATGCGCCGGTTGCCCAGCCACCAGGCGCTTGCGAAGGCCAGCAGGTACATCAACCCGTACCAGTGCACGCGCACCGGCCCGAACGAGAACGCGACCGGATCGATCTGATGGAGATGGATCATGGGAACGCCTGGACTCCCGACGCTATGCGGTCATTGTGCCCGACGTCCGGCGGCCACCGGACGTCGGGCCTGCGGGTCTTCAGAGCGGAACGTCCACGCCGGTGGTAGGCTTCTCGCCACGCCGGCGCGCATTGCGCTTGACCCACAGGTTGAGGCACTCCACCAGCGCGGAGAAGCCCATCGCGCCGTAGATGTAGCCGCGCGGGATGTGCGCGTCCAGGCCCTCGGCGATCAGATACGCGCCGATCAGCAGGATGAAGGCCAGCGCCAGCATCTTGATCGTCGGATTGTTGTCGATGAAGTTGCCCAGCGGACGCGCCGCCAGCAGCATCACCGCGACCGCGATCAGGATCGCCGCCACCATCACCGGGATGTAGTCGCCGGCCATGCCCACCGCAGCGATCACCGAATCGAGCGAGAACACGATGTCGATGATGGCGATCTGCGCGATCACGCCGCCGAACGACACCTTGGGTTTGGTGTCGACATCCTCGGATTCCGGCTCGCCGACGACCAGGTCGCGGATCTCCATCGCGCCCTTCACCAGCAGGAACAGGCCGCCCAGGATCAGGACCAGGTCGCGCACCGAAATGCCCTGGCCCAGCACCGAGAACAGGTCCGTGGTCAGGCTCGCCAGCCAGGCCAGGGTCAGCAGCAGCGCGATGCGGGTGATGCAGGCCACGGCAATGCCGAACTTGCGCGCGAACTCGCGTCGTTCCGGCGGCAGCTTGCTGACCGCGATCGAGATGAACACCAGGTTGTCGATGCCCAGCACGATCTCGATCGTGCTCAGGGTCAGCAACAGGATCCAGACCTGCGGATCGCTCAACATCTCCAACATCGAAGCACTTCCTCTTTTCGGTTTCTAGAACCAGCGCGGACCCAGCACCAGGCCCCACACCAGCAAAACGTTGACCATGCACACGAACACCGCGGCCGATCCCATGTCCTTGGCGCGTCCGGCCAGCTCGTGCCGCTCGGGACCGTAGCGCTCGATCACCGCCTCGATGGCGGAATTGAGCAGTTCGACCGCCAGTACCAGCAGGCAGCTGCCCAGCAGCAGCGCGCGTTCCACACCGCTGTCGCCCAGCCACAGCGCCAGCGGGCCGAGCAGCGCCAGC
The DNA here is from genome assembly GCF_051162505.1 of Luteimonas campi. NCBI lineage: Bacteria > Pseudomonadati > Pseudomonadota > Gammaproteobacteria > Lysobacterales > Lysobacteraceae > Luteimonas > Luteimonas campi. The sequence continues at coordinate 162,594 of NZ_JBNWEM010000005.1, read as the reverse complement.
AGATACACCTCGAGCCGGAACGACGACTCGTGCAGCCACGCCGCCCGGAGACCCTGCAGCGACCAGAGGGTCGCCAGCAGGATGCGGCGGGGACGTCGCGGCAGGTGTCCGGTCTCGTCGGCCATCAGGCGGCACCGCGGGCCGGCCGGCAGCCGGATTTTCCGGTCCGCCCGACGACCGTGCCGGGGCAGGACTGCGACGGAGTCGGCGGCATGCAGCGATCAGCAACGCGGCCACGGCCGCAACCGGGCAATTTTGCCATATCCGGGCGTGATTCCTGCGTCCGCGGGCGCGGTTGCAGCCGGCTCGCCCGTGCTCCACCGCGACCGCAGTCACGCGCGTCCCTGCGCCCACGGCAGGCCCATCCGCCCGCCTCCGTGGGCCTGTGACCGGCGTGCGCGGGATTTCGCCGGGCAACTTGGATCCGCCGCGACCCGGCCGCCGCGACGACCACAGCGCGGCTGCGCAGGCCCGGGGAATGTCCGGCCGATGGCTCCGGGACCCGGGCCTCCGGCATGCGGCCCAGCCGCTGCGCAGGGCGACCGCTATTGCTGTCGCAAGGCCTCGATCGGATCGAGCTGGCTGGCCTTGCGGGCGGGGTAGTAGCCGAAGAACAGACCCGTCGCGATGGAGAAGCCCGCGGCCAGGGCAACGACCTGGCCGTTGAGTTCGACCGGAAGCTCGCTGTTGAGCTGGCCCACCAGCAGCGCGCCTGCGATGCCGATCAGGATGCCGAGCAGGCCGCCACCCAGCGAGAGCAGCATCGCCTCGGCGAGGAACTGGCGACGGATGTCGGTCGGTCCGGCACCGACCGCCATGCGCAGGCCGATCTCGCGGATACGCTCGGTCACCGACACCAACATGATGTTCATGATGCCGATGCCGCCGACGATCAGCGAGATCGTCGCCACCGCCCCCAGCAGCCACGACATCAGCCGCGTGGTGGCGGTGCGCGTGGCCACGATCTCGGACATGTTGCGCACGCGGAAATCGTCCTCGGCGCCCGGCGCGATGCGGTGGCGCTGGCGCAGCAGCGATTCGATCTCGCCCTGCACGTAGGCCAGGTCGTCGGGATTGGCGACCGCCAGCGAGATCTCCATCACCGCGCCGGGCGGCATGCCCATCGATCCCAACAGCCGGCGGCGCGCGGTCTCCAGCGGCACCATCACGATTTCGTCCTGGTCGCGCCCCCAGCTGCTCTGGCCCTTGGGCGCGAGCGTCCCGGCCACGGTCAGCGGCACGCGTCCGATGCGGATGGTCTCGCCGATGCCGCTCTCTTCGCCGAACAGCTCGCGGCGCACGGTCTCGCCGATCAGCACGGACTTGTCGTCGCCCGCCTCGTCGAAACCCTGGCCCTCGTTCACCGTCCAGCCGTTGATGACCAGGTAGTCGGCATCCACGCCCTGCCAGCTGCTGTTCCAGTTGCGCTCGGCATAGACCACCTGGCTGCTGCCACGCAGCGAACCGGAGATGTACTGCACCTCGGGAACCTCGCTGCGGATCGCGTCGACGTCGCCCTGGCTGAGGGTGAAGAAGCTGCTCGCGCTCATGCGCACGCCGCCACTGCTGCGCGCGACGTTGGGCGAGATGTCCAGCCGCTGCGAACCCAGCCCGGCCACCATCTTGTCGATCTCGGCCTGGGTGCCCTGCCCCACCGACACCATCACGATCACCGAAGCGATGCCGATGATCACCCCCAGCGAGGTCAGCGCACTGCGCATCCAGTTGCCGCGCAGCGCGAACAGGGCGGTGCGCAGGACGTCGGTGAAGTTCATCTGGTTCGTGGATCCGTCATTGGTGACTGGGAAACATGTTTCGCGACGGCGTCCTGGCCTGCGATCGCGGTCGCGGTCGCGGGATGGCGGAGGAGCGCCGCCCGCCTTCCGCGCCGCCCCCGGCCGCCTGGATCACGGCTCCTCATGCAATTCGCCGTCGCGCATCACGCAGGTGCGGTCGGCGTGGGCGGCGACCTCCGCATCGTGCGTGATCAGCACCACCGTGTGGTCCTCGTCGCGCAGCCGCTTGAACAGGGCGAGAATTTCCTCCCCAGTCCTGGAATCCAGCGCGCCGGTCGGCTCGTCGGCCAGCAGGATCGGAGGCCGGTTGATCAGAGCGCGCGCGATCGCCACGCGCTGCTGCTGGCCGCCCGACAGTTCGCTGGGCCGGTGATGGGTGCGGCCGGCCAGCCCCACGGCGGCCAAGGCTTCCTGCGCCAGCCGCCGGCGTTCGTCGGGCGGCACCTGGGCGTAGCCGAGCGGCATCGCCACGTTGTCTTCGGCCGACATCCGCGGCAACAGGTTGAAGCCCTGGAACACGAATCCGATCTTGTCGCGGCGCAGCGCGGCCAGCTGTTCGCGATCGAGCGTGGCCACGTCGACGCCGTCGCACAGGTATTGCCCGGAGGTCGGCGTGTCGAGGCACCCGATCAGGTTCATCAGGGTGGACTTGCCCGATCCGGATGGCCCCATGATCGCGATGAACTCGCCGCGCGAGATGCGCAGGTCCACGCCCGCCAGCGCGACGACCTCGGCCTCGCTGCCTTCTGCATAGACCTTGCGCAGGGCGCGGGTCTCGATCACCGGTGCGTCGCTCGCGCTCATCGGCGCGACCGCTCGCCGGTGATGATCTCGTCGCCCGCCTCCACGCCGCCGCGGACTTCCGTGCTGCTGCCGTCGCTGGCACCCACGCGCACCTGCACCGCCTTGCGCTGCCCGTTCACCAGCCGGTACAGGGTGGCGCGGGTCGCATTGAGCGATGCGGCCAGCGCGGAGTTCCAGCGTGCGCGCTGCGTCTCGTCGAGCGTGCGGGTGAAACCGGCGAAGTTCTCCTGCATGCGCTCGAGCATGCGTTGACGCATCTGGGCACGCAGTGCGGGATCCGGCGCGCCGGCGCGCATCGCCATGCCCGGCGGACCGCCCGCACCGCCGCGCGGCGCCGCGGCTCCACCGGGCGGACGCTGCGCCTGGGCGCGCTCGCGCTGCGCCGCCACGGCCGCGTCGAAGGCGGCGCGCTGGCTGGCGTCGAGGTCGAGCTCGGCCGCCACGCGCTCCAGCTCCTCGATCATGCCGGCGCCGCCACGCCCTCCCCCGCCCTGGGCAGGCGCGGCATCGCCGACCGGCTTGTAGCGCAGCGCGGCGTTGGACACCTTCAGCACGTCCTGCCGGTTGCTGACCTCGATCTCGGCGTTGACGGTGAGGCCCGGCAGCAGCGTGTTGTCGGAATTGTCCACGCTCACCACGACCGGATAGGTCACGACGTTGTTGGTGGTGGTGGCGGCCAGGCGCACCTGGTCGACCACGCCGCGGAACTGGCGGTCGGGAAAGGCGTCGGCGGTGAACGAAACCGTCTGCCCGCGCTTGACCTGGCCGATGTCCGCCTCGTCCACCGCCAGTTCGATCTTCATCTTCGACAGGTCTTCGGCGATGGTGAACAGTTCCGGCGCCTGCAGGCTGGCGGCCACGGTCTGGCCCGGCTCGATCGTGCGGGTGAGCACCACCCCGTCCACCGGCGAGGTGATCACGGTGCGCTCGAGGTTGACGCGCGTGGTCTGGGTGGATGCGCTCTGCTGGCGGATCTGGGCCTGGGTGGCGGCCACCTGGGCGCGCGCCTGGTCGAGCGCGGCGCGCGCCAGGTCGATGTCGGCCTGGGCGACCAGCTTCTGGGTACCGAGGTCGGCCTTGCGGCGGTAGTCGAGTTCGGCATTGCGCAGGGTCGCCTGCGCCTGGTCCAGCGAAGCGCGCGCGCTGGCGATCTGCGCAGCCCCCTGTTCGATCTGCGCCTCGTAGGTGCGTGGATCGATACGTGCCAGCACCTGACCCTGGCTGACCTGGCTGTTGAAGTCCACCAGCACCTCGGTGACCTGGCCGGAGATCTGGCTGCCCACGGTCACGGTCGAGATCGCGCTCAGCGTGCCGGTGGCCGAGATCGCCACCCGGATGTCGCCGCGTTCGACCTGGACCGTACGCCAGGGCGATTCGTCGGCGTTCTCGCTCGCGCCGCCCCACCAGCGCCAGGCGATGGCGGCGAGCGCCGCGACCACGGCGGCGGCCACGAGGAGACGGGGGAACGGCCGCCGGCGGCGGGGCGCGGGTTTGCTCATGCAAGGGTCCGGGAACAGTCTGGCGTCGAAGCTGGCTAACGCACCATCCCGGCGCCGGTTGACAGCACCCGCGGCGGCAGTCAGGAAGCCGCGAGGGGCGCGAAGCGCAGGGTGGCCACCGTGCCGCGGGATTCCACGCTCTCCAGCCTGAGCTGCCAGCCGAACCGGCGCGCCAGGCGGCTGGCGATGGTCAGCCCGAAGCCCTTGCCCAGCGGGCTGAAGGCATCGGCGCGGAAGAACGGGTCGTACACGTGCTGGAGGGTCTGCGCCGACATGCCGATGCCGCTGTCGCGCACCACCACCGCGTCGGCCTCCACGCGCACCTCCACGCTGCCCTCCTCGGTGAAGTTGCAGGCGTTCTGGACGAGGTTGCGCACGATCATGGCCAGCACGCTCGGCGGCGCGAACAGCTTCGGTGCGGCGACGGCCTCCATGCGCAGTTCGACCGGCTTGTCGAGCAGCGAGGGGCGCGCTTTTTCCACTTCCTCGCGCACCACCGCACCGACGTCGAATTCCTCGCTCACCGGAGCGACGCCGCTCTCGCGCGCGAGCACCAGGAAAGCGTCGATCACCGCCTCCATGTCCCGTGCCGCGCGCTGGATCCGCTCCAGCGGCCTGCGTCCATGCGGCGGCAGGGCAGGATCGGCCAGCATCATGTCGCTGGCCACCCGGATCACGGTCAGCGGGGTGCGCAGCTCATGGCTGGCGTCGCGGGTGAAGTCGCGCTCGCGCTGCACGAATTCGCCTACGCGCGATGCCAGGCCGTGCAGCGCATGCGACAACGCCTGGACTTCGCGGCTCGGCTCCTCGACGAAGCCGGATACCGCCAGCGGCGTGGTCAGATCCCCCTGGGTGGGATCCCATCGCGCGACCTCCTCCGCCAACCGGTTCACGGGCAGGACCATCCTGCGCGACTTGCGGTAGGTGAGCAGGGTGACCGCCAGGGCAGTCATCAGACCGAGCAGGATCATCACTCCCGCCGCGGTCCACATCAGCTCGTCCACCGCCCGCGTGCGCAGTACCAGGTACAACACGCCCTCGGGCCTGCGCTGCACCAGCACCGCCTTGTGCGAGCGGTAGACGAAGTTCACCCCCTCGGGCAGCGAAGCGACGTAAGGTGGCAGCGCGGCCTCTTCGCTCGCCGGGCGGAAGTAGCCCTGCAGGGTGCTGGTCGCGGGCAGGTGGGTGCTGAGCCGGCTGCCCGACTGCCGCACCCAGAACGCCTGCGCCTCCACCGTCAGCCGCTGTCGGACCAGCGCGTCGCGCGTCACCAAGGTGAGCAGGCTTACGCCGAACACCACCGCAAGGACCAGCAGCAGCCCCTGGGTGACGAACGCGTAACGGATTTTCCGGGGCAACCCCTGCGGCATGCGTGGTTCCGCAGGATCAGGCAGGCGACTGGTCGATATCCGCGATCCGGTACCCGGCACTCTGCACGGTGTGCAGCAGCGGCTTGTCGAACGGCTTGTCGATGATCTTGCGCAGGTTGTAGAGGTGGCTGCGCAGGGTATCCGAATCGGGCAGCCCGTTGCCCCAGATCTCGCGTTCGATCTCCTGGCGGTTCACCACGCGGGGAGACTCGCGCATCAGGATGGTCAGCAGCTTCATGCCGATCGGCGAGAGCTGCAGTTCGGTGCCGCCGCGGGTGGCGCGCATGCTGGCCGGATCGAGCACCAGGTCGGCCACCTTCAGCACCTCGGAACCCACCTGGCGGCGCTCGCGGCGGATCAGGGCCCGCAGCCTGGCTTCGAGCTCCTGGATGGCGAAGGGCTTGGTGAGGTAGTCGTCGGCGCCCGAGGACAGGCCGCTCAGCTTCTCGTCCAGCGTGTCGCGGGCGGTCAGCATCAGCACGGGGGTGGACTTGCGGGCCTCGGCGCGCAGGCGCTTGCAGACCTCGACGCCGTCCAGGCGCGGCAGCATCAGGTCCAGCACGATCACGTCGTAGCTGTTCTCCACCGCCAGCCGGTAGCCGTCGAGGCCATCGGAAGCGTAATCGACCTCGAAACCGCGGCCTTCCAGATATTCGCCCACCATTTCCGAGATGTTGCGGTTGTCCTCGACGATCAGGACCAGCCCGCCGGTTTCCTGCCCTGCACGCATGTTTGGTTCCTCGAAGGGGTCTTCAGCTTTGTGAAAGGTGCCAGCCGGGCTGTACAAGCGCCGTGAAGACCGGGAATGCTTTACGCGCCGCCATTTCCCCTGGATCCGCCATGCCCCCCTTCGACCGATTCTTGCCGATCCTGCTCCTGCTCGGCTCCAACATCTTCATGACCTTCGCCTGGTACGGGCATCTGAAGTACAAGTCCTCGGCCCTGCTGCCGGTGATCCTGGTGAGCTGGGGCATTGCGTTCTTCGAGTACTGCCTGATGGTGCCGGCCAACCGGCTCGGTTCGGCGTTCTACTCGGCGCCGCAGCTCAAGGGCATGCAGGAGGTCATCACCCTGCTGGTCTTCGCCGGATTCTCGGCCTGGTATCTGCAGCAGCCGCTGAAGTGGAACCACTGGGCGGGCTTCGGCCTGATCGTGGTGGCGGCTTGGCTGATCTTCATGGACTAGATGCGCCTGGCGCTTTGCTTGCCTTCCATGCGCAACCGGCGGCGCGCACCCTGCGTGCACGACCCGAACACCTTGGACGAGGGCGCCCCGGCGGCGCGAACGCCGCCAGCCTGATGGTCAGAACCGGATCCTGCCCGTCAGGATGTCCTTGAACATCACCCAGTCGCCGGCGAAGGAATAGAACGGATGGCGGAAGGTCGCGGGCCGGTTCTTCTCGAAGAAGAAGTGCCCCACCCAGGCGAAAGCGTAGCCGCACAGCAAGGCCGCCAGCAGCCACCAAGGCTCGCGCTGAAAGATCGCCAGCGCGACCAGCACGATCGCGCCGCAACTGCCGATGAAGTGCAGGCGCCGCGATGTGCGGTTGGCGTGCTCGGCCAGGTAGAACGGATAGAACTCACGGAAACTGGCGAAGCGTCGCATTCCCTTCCTCCGGTCACGCCGGCCTGGGCGAGAACATGATGACGGCCATGCCCAGCAGGCACAACGCCACGCCGATCAGGTCCCAGCGCGTCGGCCTGACCGCGTCCACCCACCAGAGCCAGACCAGCGCCACGCCCACATAGACCCCGCCGTAGGCTGCGTAGACGCGTCCGGTCGCGGTGGGATGCAGGCTGAGCAGCCACACGAACAGCGCCAGGCTGGCCGCGGCGGGCAGCAGCAACCAGGCGCTGCCGCCCCTGCGCAGCCACAGCCAGGGCAGGTAGCAACCGACGATCTCGGCGATCGCGGTGGCGACGAACAGGAGCAGGGTCTTCATGGCAGGGCGCTCTGCGGCGACGGGTCCACGCGGGCCATCGGCGCGACGACCGTGCTCACCGTTCCGCGTCCTTCACCCGCGCCCAGTAGCCCTCCTGCGCTTCCAGCGACAGGTCCTGGAGACGATGTCCGTCGGCAGCCGCGAGCGATTCCATCGCCCGGAAGCGCCGCTCGAACTTGAGGTTCGCGCCACGCAGGGCCGACCTTGGATCGACCTGCGCATGCCGCGCAAGGTTGGCCGCGACGAATAGCAGGTCGCCGAGTTCTTCCTGCAGCCTCGCGCGTGCGGCCGCATCGTCCGGCGCCCCGGCCACGGCCGCGAACTCGGTCCGCACTTCCTCGATTTCCTCGTGCAGCTTGGCGATCACCGGGCCGGGGCCGGGCCAGTCGAAACCGAGGCGCGCGGCGCGGTTCTGCAGCTTCACGGCGCGCTGCCATTCGGGCAGGCCGCGCGGGATGCCCGCCAGCGCGGAGGTGTCGGCATCGCCGGCAGCGGCGCGCTCGGCGCGCTTGATCTGTTCCCAGTTCGCGGTCTGCGCCTGCGCATCGGCCACCGTCGCGCCGCCGAACACGTGCGGATGGCGCCGGACCATCTTGTCGCAGATCGCCGCGACCACATCGCCGAAATCGAACGCCCCCTGCTCCTGCGCCATGCGCGCATGGAACACCACCTGCAGCAGCAGGTCGCCCAGCTCGTCCTTGAGCGCGGGGAGGTCGCCACGATCGATCGCGTCGGCCACCTCGTAGGCTTCCTCGACCGTGTAGGGCGCGATGCTGGCGAAATCCTGCTCCAGGTCCCAGGGGCAACCCCCGTCGGGATCGCGCAGGCGCGCCATGATCGCGATCAGGTCCCGGATGTCGCGCTGCGGCTCACTCATCGCCGGCTCCTTGTACGTGGTGGAACCCGGGCGAGGCCCCGCGATCCGGACGCACCCCCGCCATCCACCTGCAAGGTCGACGCGACTTCGGATGCAGGGCAGGCATGCCCGCCCTGCCGGGGCAGGCGGGCGCGGCGTCGCCCGGTCACCCGTCCAGCCACGATCGCCACGGCAAGGCCGGGTCGCCCAGGGCGATGAACTCGCCATTGAGCAGCGTGTCCCGCTGGTTGTAGCGGAAAGGCCGGCCAGCCGGGTCGAACAGCACGCCGCCGGCGCCCTCCAGGATCGCCTGGCCGGCGCCCGTGTCCCATTCGCTGGTGGGACCGAAGCGCGGATACACGTCCATCGCGCCTTCGGCGATCCGGCAGAACTTGAGCGATGAACCCAGCCCGACCGGCTCCACCTCCCCCATGCGCGACATCACCGCTTCGGTACGCACATCGCGATGCGAACGGCTCGCCGCCACGCTCAGCGGCGCCGCCGCCGGCGATCGCGCGCGCGCGGGGCGCTCGCCACGCGGGTCGCGTACCCATGCGCCCTGCCCCGGGCCGCCGAACCAGACGATGCCGGTCACGGGCGCCTGGATCACTCCGAACGTCGCCACGCCGTCCTCGATCAGGGCGATGTTGACGGTGAATTCGCCATTGCGCTTGACGAACTCACGGGTCCCGTCGAGCGGATCGACCAGCCACAGCCTCCGCCAGCGGCGCCGGGTGGCGGTGTCGACCAGGTGCGCCGATTCCTCGGACAGCACCGGAATGTCGGGCGTGAGCGCGGCCAGCCCATCGACGATGCAATGGTGCGCGGCCAGGTCGGCCTGGGTGAGCGGACTCTCGTCGGCCTTGTGCTCGACCTCGAAACAGGACTCGTACACCTGCAGGATCGCCCGCGATGCGGCCTGGGCGATGGCGATCACGCCCTCGCGCAGGTCCGGGGGCAGCGCGGACGGCTCAGCCATCGGCTTCGCGCCGCAGGTACTGGCGCGCGGCCACCAGCGCGGCGATCGAACGCCCTTCCGAAAAGTCCTCGCGCAGCGCCAGTTCGTCCAGCGCATCGAAGCGCCACGGCACCACTTCCAGCTCCTCCGGCTCGTCGCCCGGCAGGCGCTCGGGATACAGCTCGCGCGCCAGCACCACGGTGGTCTCGTGGCTCATGTAGACGGGCGCCAGGGTGAGGGTGCGCACCACGTCGAGGCGGCGCGCGCCATAGCCGGCCTCTTCCTTCAGTTCGCGGTTGGCCGCCTGCAGGGGCGTCTCACCGGCGTCGATCCGGCCCTTGACCAGGCCCAGCTCGTACCGGTGCAGGCCGGCGGCGTATTCGCGCACCAGCAGCACGGTGTCGTCATCGAGCAGCGGCACCACCGCCACCGCGCCGTGGCCCCGCCCGCGCAGGCGTTCGAACTGGCGGCGCTCGCCGTTGCTGAACTCCAGGTCCATCCGCTCCATGCGGTAGGGCCCGGCGTCATGCTCGGTGATGCCGTGGATCGTCGGCAGGCGGCGGCTCACGACGTCGCCCCGAACGGACGCGCCTCGAGCGGGTCCGCTCCCAACAGGCCAAGGGCGATAATGGTGGCATGTCGAATCACGATGGCTCCATTCTAGACGAGGCGGATCGCTGGCGTTCGCGCGACCTGGCGGTGCTCTGGCACCCCTGCACTCAGATGCGCGAGCACCCCGATGTGCTGCCGCTGCTCCCCGTGGCGCGCGGGGACGGCGCCTGGCTGGTGGGTCACGACGGTCATCGCACGCTCGATGCGGTGAGCAGCTGGTGGGTCAACCTGCATGGACACGCGGAACCGCGCATCGCCGCGGCCATTGCGCGCCAGGCGAGCACGCTGGAACAGGTGATCCTGGCCGGGTGCTCGCACCCGCCCGCGGTCGAACTGGCCGAGCGCCTGCTGGCGATCGCCCCGCGCCAGGCCGGGCGCGCACCGCTGGCGAGGGTGTTCTACGCCGACAACGGCTCGGCCGGGATCGAGGTGGCGCTGAAGATGGCGTTCCACTGGTTCCGCAATCGCGGCGACGAGCCGCGACGCACCAAGTTCGTAGCGCTGCAGAACGGCTATCACGGCGAAACCATCGGCGCACTCTCGGTGGGCGACATCCCGCTGTACCGGCGCATCTACGCGCCACTGCTGCTGGAATCGGTGTTCGCGCCCTCGCCCGATGCCTTCCTCGCGCGCGACGGCCAGAGCGCGCAGGCCTGCGCCGAAGACGCCGCCGACGCGCTGGCCCACCTCCTGGACGAGCACGCCGGCGAGATCTGCGCGCTGGTGCTGGAACCGCTGGTGCAGTGCGCCGGCGGCATGCGCATGCACCATCCTGCCTACCTGCGGCGCGTGCGCGAGCTGTGCGACGTGCATGGCATCTTCATGATCGCCGACGAGATCGCGGTCGGCTTCGGCCGCACCGGCACCATGTTCGCCTGCGAACAGGCCGGGGTAATGCCCGACCTGCTGTGCCTGTCCAAGGGCCTGACCGGCGGCTTCCTGCCGCTGGCCGCGGTGCTGGCCACCGATGCCATCTACCAGGGCTTCCTGGACGACTCGCGCGAACGCGCCTTCCTGCATTCGCACAGCTACAGCGGCAATCCGCTGGCCTGTGCCGCGGCGCTGGCTTCGCTGGACATCTTCGCCTCCGACGACGTGCTCGGGCGCAACCGGCGCACCGCGGCGCGCATGGCCGAGCTCGCCGCCCCGCTGGCGGCGCATCCGCATGTCGCCGACGTGCGCCAGACCGGCATGATCCTCGCCATCGAGCTGGGCCAGGACGGCAGCCGGGCCACGCCGTTCGATCCGGCGCGCCGGGTGGGCCTGCATGCCTACCGGCACGCGCTCGCACGCGGCGTGCTGCTGCGCCCGCTGGGCGATGTGCTGTACTGGATGCCGCCCTACTGCATCGACGAGGCGCAGCTGCAGCTGCTCGCCGACGTCACCCGCTCGGCCATCGATGCGGCGACCGCCTGAGCCCCGCCATGCGGGCGCCGCATGGACGGCGACGGGTCGGGCATGCGTTCCGCGGCGTCCCACGGCGCCCGTCCCCGCCCGACCTCGCGCGGGCGACCAGGCTTCCTTCCGCCACCTCCGACCACGACCACGCACATGCGCCTGACCCGCACCCACGTCGATCTCGCTCTCGCCCCCGGTGCACGCCTGCGCCTGCCCGAGGAAGCGGCCAGCCATCTGCTGCGCGTGCTGCGCCTGCGCCTGGGCGATGCCTGCGTGCTGTTCAACGGCGACGGCCACGACTATGACGCGCGCATCGCGTCGCTGGACAAGCTCGGCGGCGAAGTGGAGGTGCTCGGGCTGCGCGCCGTGGAGAACGAGTCGCCGATGCGCATCACCCTGCTGCAGGGGATCGCCCGCGGCGAGAAGATGGACCTGATCCTGCAGAAGGCCACCGAGCTGGGCGTGGCTCGGATCGTACCGGTGGACGCCGAACGCACCGAAGTGCTGCTGGAAGGCGCGCGCCTGGCCAAGCGCGTCGCGCACTGGCGCGGCGTGGTTTCGTCGGCCTGTGGCCAGTGCGGCCGCGCCCGGCTGCCGCAACTGGACGATCCGGTCGACATCGCCGGCATCGGCGACGTGGCGCCGGACGCGGACCTGCGGCTCACCCTGGATCCCCAGGGCGCGCATGCGCTGTCGACGCTGACTGGCGCGTCCAGCGGCGCGGCGCCGGCTGCCATCGCGCTCGCGATCGGGCCGGAAGGCGGCTGGGCGCCACGCGACCGCGAACACCTGCGCGCGGCCGGATTCGAAGGGTTGCGGCTGGGCCCGCGGATCCTGCGGACCGAAACCGCCGGCCTGGCGGCGATCGCTGCGCTGCAGTCGCTGTACGGCGACCTGCGCGGCTGATCTCAGGCGGCCATGGCGCCGCGCAGGGCCAGTTCGATGCCGTCGATGTCGGGAACCAGCGCGGCCTCATCGTTGAAGCGCACCTGCGCCAGGACGCCCGGCGCCAGCGGGCCGCGCTCCTCGTCCTCGGACAGCCGGTCGCGCGACACCGTCACCAGGCGCGGGAAGCCGCGCGTGAGCAGGGCGAAGTACGGCATCGTCGGCTGCCCGCCCAGGGTCTTGAGCACGATCACCTTGTGGCCCAGCCCGCCCCGCTCCGGCCCGTGCCCGCTGAACGGGGCGAAGGCGACCAGCGGCAGCCGCCAGCCGCGCCAGCGGATCGTGCCCAGCAGCCAGTCGGGCGCATCGTCGACCGGGTCGGGTTCGGCGTAGGACAGCACCTCGGAAATGGTCGCGTTGGGCAGCAGCAGGCGCGCGGCTTCGGTCTGGATCAGCACGGCGCGGATGTCGGAAGGGGCGATATTCATCACGGCATCCCGTTCGGATCGGTGGGTGGGCGTCCGACGGGCGCCGGCCAGCGGGCCAGCAGCGCGGCCGCCAGTTCGGAGGGACTGCCATGCGCGGCCCCGGCCTCGATGGCCGCCCGCGCGGCAGCGGGGTCGTAGCACCCTTCGTCAGGGGTCTGGCCCAGGACCAGGCCACCCCAGCCTCCGCCGGCCAGCGACGGCACCAGCGCGGTATCCGCACCGCTGAGGAACAGCACGGCGCTGTCGTCGGCAGGCAGTCCGGCAGGATCCAGCGGCTCGGCGGCATCGAAGACCCAGCCCGAGCTCGCAGCGCGGAGACCCAGCCCCGGCGGCACGAAGTGGATGCTGCCCGCGGCAGCCTGCTCCCCGGCCTCGGCCACGCTCACCGGTACCGAGGTCGCGCGCGTCATCTGCTTGACCAGTCGGTCGTAGCGGCCGCCCTCCAGCTGCAGGCGGATGAGGATGGCCCTGGGGAAGCCGGCCGGCAGCGCGGCCAGCAACTGGCGCACCGCATCCGGCCCGCCCAGCCCGGCCTCGATCAACACCAGACCCGGCGTCTTGCCGTTGCCATAGCTGTCCGGATCCACCAGCGACAGACCGGCGCCCAGCGCGTCCAGGTCGAAGGACGGGGCGACCTTGGCCGCCGCGACGGGCGCCACGGGCAGATGGTCGTCGTCCACCAGGCTCAGCGCAGAGAAATCCAGCCGCGCCGGCGCGCCGCCGGCCTCATCGTCGCGCGTCTGGCTCGGCGGCGGGGCTGCGCTGTCGATCAACGGCTCGGCGGAGTCGCCCGGTGCGTCGTGACCCGGCTTGGCGGCGGCCGCCTGCGCGGCCAGGAATTCCTCGATGCCGGCCGGCGCATCTTCCGCCTGGTGGGCGCGGCTGAAGCGTTCGGGGTCGAACGACAATTCCTCCAGCTCCCCCGCCTGGCCGTCGTCGAGCGACAGGGTGAATGTGCTGAACGCCTGTTCGGGTTCGATGTCGTCGCCCGAGCCGGGGCTGGAACCGGCGGCGTCGGCCTGCCAGTCCACCGCCATGCCGGAGGGAACCTCCTGGCTCTCGTTCGGGCCCGTGCCCTCGACGCCTTCAAGGCCGGACTCAGGCGCGCCCGGATCGCCCGCGTGCGGCACGGATGGCGATGGGTCGAACGCGGGCAATGCCTGTTCCTGCAGCCAGTCCGCGCCAGCCGCGACCGGATCTTCCACGTCGGGCGAGGCCAGCAGACCTTCGAGCCCGTCTTGCGGCACGGCGTCGGCGCGACCCTGGGCCTCGTCCCTGAGCGAGACGATGGCATCGTCGAAATCCATGAGCGCCAGGGGCGCGCGCATCGGCTCGGCGGTCAGCTCGAGTTCGTCGCCGGCTCCCGCGCCCGCGGGCAGCACGTCGTGGTGCCGGTGCAGCTTGGCCGACAGGTGGCGCATCCAGCGCGCCGCATCCCAGCCGGTCCGCTGCGCAGCCTGTTCGGCCTCCTCGAAGATGACCATGTAGGCCGGGTCCGCGAGCACGTCCTCGAAGCGTTCGATCGCATCCTCGATCGCCGGCTCCAGCGCCACCAGCACCGCCTGCGGCTGCGCCTGACGGACCTGCTGCGGCTCGGCCTGCATCGGATCGGCCACCAGCACCACCTCCGCGCCGGCCTCGCGCAACGCGTCGGCGATGCGCTCGCAGGCTTCGCCCGCGCGGGCGAGCAGCGCGACGCGCGGCGCTGCCTCACTCGCGGCCATGCGAGACCTTCAGCAGCTCGTTCACGTTGCGCATCAGCTCCGGCTCCTGGTACGGCTTGCCGAGGTAGCGATCCACGCCCAGGTCGAAGGCGCGCTGGCGATGCTTCTCGCCGGTACGCGAGGTGATCATCATGATCAGCACGTCGCGCAGGCGCGGATCGGCCTTCATGTGCTTGGCCAGCTCGTAGCCGTCCATGCGCGGCATCTCGATGTCCAGCAGCATCAGATCGGGCACGCGTTCGTCCATCCGCTCCAGCGCGTCGAGGCCGTCCTTCGCGGTCAGCACCTCGAAGTTGTGGCGCTCCAGCACGCGGCCGGTGACCTTGCGCATCGTCACCGAGTCGTCGACCACCATCACCAGCGGCACCCGGCGACGCTCCACCTGCAGCGGTTCGGGCGTCGCCTCGCGCGGCAGCACGGCGTGACGGCGGGCCAGCGGCGCGACGTCCAGGATCACGACCACGCTGCCGTCGCCCATGATCGTGGCGCCGAAGATGCCCGGGATCGAGGCGACCTGCGGGCCGACCGGCTTCACCACGATCTCGCGGCTGCCGATGATCTCGTCCACCGCCACCGCGGCGCGCAGTTCGCCCGAACGGACCAGCAGCAGCGGCATCTGCAGCAGGCCTTCGGCACGCGCCGGCGCATGGCCCACGAGCTGACCGAGGTCGTGCAGCGCGTACTCCTCGCCACCGTAGGGATAGGCGGCCTCGCCCGAGGCCAGCAGCCCGCGTTCGATGCGGCCCACGCCGCGGACCGAAGCGATCGGCACCGCGAACTGGGTTTCGCCGATGCGCACGAACACCGCCTGGGTGACGGCCAGTGTCTGCGGCAGGCGCAGGGTGAAGCTGGTGCCCTGGCCGCGGCGGGTGGCGATGTCGAGCGACCCGCCGAGCTGGCGGACCTCGCTGGCGACCACATCCATGCCCACGCCGCGGCCGGCGAGGCGGCTCACCTCGTCTGCGGTGGAGAAGCCCGGCTCGAAGATCAGCGCATCCAGGTCGCCGTCGCTGAGCGTCGCGCCGGGACGCACCAGGCCCCGGTCCTCGGCACGGCGGCGGATCGCCTCGCGGTCCAGGCCCGAACCGTCGTCGCCGATCTCCAGCACGACTTCCGAACCTTCGCGGCGCACGGCGATACGCACCGTGCCCTCCTCGGGCTTGCCTGCGCCCTGGCGCTGCGCCGGGGTTTCGATGCCGTGGGCCACCGCGTTGCGCAACATGTGTTCCAGCGGCGCGGTCATGCGCTCGAGCACGTTGCGATCGAGCTCGCCCTGCGAGCCGTCGAGCCGCAGTTGCACCTGCTTGCCGGTTTCGGAAGCGGCCTGGCGCAATACGCGGCGCAGACGCGGGACCAGCGCATCGAACGGCACCATGCGCGTGCGCATGAGGCCTTCCTGCAGGTCGGAGCTGACGCGAGACTGCTGCAGCAGCAGGGTCTCGTACTGGCGGGTCAGTTCGTCGAGGGTCTGCTGCAGGCTGGCCATGTCGGCCGCGGACTCGCCCAGCGCGCGCGAAAGCTGCTGCAGGTTCGAGAAGCGGTCGAGTTCGAGCGGATCGAAGGTCAGGTCGCGCGCGTCGCTCTCGCGCTGGTAGCGGGCGATGATCTGCGCTTCGGTCTCGATGTCGAGGCGGCGCAGCTGGTCGCGCAGACGCGTATTGGTCTGCTCCATCTCGTTCATCGCCGCGCGGAACGCACCGAGCTGCTGCTCCAGGCGCGCACGGTAGATCGCCACCTCGCCGGCGTAGTTGACCAGGCGATCGAGCAAGTCGGCACGAATGCGTACCTGTTCCTGCGGCGCGCGGATCGCCATGTCGTCGTCGGTGCCGATGTCCGCGATCGGCGTGGACAGCGGTGCGAGCTCCGGCTTCGGCGCCGCAGCCGACGCGGTCGAGGACGGATCTTCCTCGGCCACCAGGGGGCGGCCACGCGCGAGCGCGTTGAAGGCGTCGATCAGCGGCTGCGGCATCGCGATGGCGCGCCGCTCGGCCACCCGGGTAACCATCGCGTGCAGCCGGTCGAAGCCGCCTTCCAGCAGGCCGATGCCGGTGCGGTCGAGCTCGCAGCGCTGTTCGACCACCGCCTCCAGCATCGATTCCATGGCGTGGCCCAGCTCGCCGATGGTGAACACCCCCGCCATGCGGGCGCCGCCCTTGAGCGTGTGCAGGTCGCGCTGCAGCGCGATCAGGGGCTCCCGGGCATCGGGCGATTCGCGCAGCTGGGTGAGCGCCGTATCGGAATGGTCGAGCAGGTCGCCGCTTTCTTCCAAGAAGATGTCGAGCAGCTCGATGTCGAGCCTGGAGGTATCGAAAGGTTCGTCCGGGTCCTCACTGGCCAGCACGCGCGCGAGGAGCGCCGCGACGGCCGCATCGACGCCGGGAAGCGCGGCGGGACGCGCCGACTCGGCTGCGGACTGGTCGTGTTGCGCCGTGTCCGCGGCGGACTCGGCGAACTCCGTGGCGATCCCCTCGACTGCTTCGGGTTCGGCTGGCGGCTCGGCACCTTCGGCTTCGAGCTGCTCCGCTTCAAGTTGCTCGGCTTCGAGGCGTTCGGCTTCGAGACGTTCGGCTTCGAGACGTTCGGCTTCGAGGCGTTCGACTTCGAGGCGTTCGGCTTCGAGGCGCTCGGCTTCGAGGCGCTCGGCTTCGAGACGTTCGGCTTCGAGACGTTCGGCTTCGAGACGTTCGGTTTCGAGGCGTTCGGCTTCGAGGCGTTCGACTTCGAGGCGTTCGGCTTCGAGGCGTTCGGCTTCGAGGCGCTCGGCTTCGAGGCGCTCGGCTTCGAGACGTTCGGCTTCCAGGCGTTCGGCTTCGAGGCGCTCCGTTTCGAGGCCCTCTGCATCGAGACGCTCAACTTCGAGACGCTCAACTTCGAGACGCTCTGCTTCGAGGCGCTCTGCTTCGAGGCGCTCTGCTTCGAGGCGCTCTGCTTCGAGGCGCTCTGCTTCGAGGCGCTCTGCTTCGAGGCGCTCTGCTTCGAGGCGCTCTGCTTCGAGGCGCTCGGCTTCGAGGCGCTCGGCTTCGAGGCGTTCGGCTTCGAGGCGTTCGGCTTCGAGGCGTTCGGCTTCGAGATCCGCTTCGTTGGGCCCCATCCCCGCATCGCCACGCGCGAGGTCCGTACCGTCCTCCGGGGCCACGCCAGTGGGCGCCGGTCCGATCTGCCTACCTTCCTGGATGAAGGCGCCGTACGCGCTCAGATCCTCGGTGGTGAGTACCGGCGCCTCGGCGTCCTCGACCTCCTCCATGGCCTGCGCGTCGACCAGGGCAGCCAGGCCGCTGGAGGCTTCAGGCAGGCTGTCGCGCAGCGCAATCAGCTGCGCGGACAACCCGTCCAGGGGCAGCAGGGCGGGCGCGGGTCCCTTCAGGATCTCGACCGTCGCCCGCACCGTGGTGGACAGCTCGGCAATCGCATCGACGCCCTCGGGCACGGCGGCGGCGCGCGATGCCAGCAGGCGCCTTGCGTAATGCTCGGCCGGGCCCAGCACGCTGTTGATGACCGGCACCTCGGTCATCGCGAACGCACCATTCATGGTGTGCAGTGCGCGCAGCAGGGCATCGCTGCCGCTGGTCTCGCCGGCGCGCGCCTGCGCAACCCAGGCATCGACCGTCTGCAGGTGGCCCTGCACTTCGGCGTCGAGGATCTCGAGCAGCAGCGCATCGATGCTGGCAGGCACCGGCTCATGCGCGGGCGCCGGGGCCGGTCCGGGCTCGGGCGCGGATTCCGGTGCGGGTTCCAGCGGCGCCTCGACAACATCGCGTACGGGCTCGGCGACATGCGTCTGCGCGTCCGGAACGACAATGGAGGCACGGGCCGCCTCGGGCGGCATGGTCTCCTCGCCGGCCGCGATCCGGTCGGCGGCGTCCTGCAACGGCCCCAGATCGGTGGTGAGGCTGCGCTCGCGTCGCAGCGCCGCCTGCAGTTCCGGCAGGGTATAGAAGGCGCGGTCGACCATCGCGATCACCGCCGCGCTGGGCGGACGCGACCGGTCGAGCACGCGGTTGAGCATGTTCTCGACTTTCCAGCTGAACTCGCCGAGAGCGCGCGCGCCAACCAGCCGTCCACTGCCCTTGAGGGTGTGAAACACGCGCCGGATGGGACGCAGCCGCTCCATGTTCTCGGGCGCCGCTCGCCACTGCGGCAGCAGCGAATCGAGATTGTCGATCTCCTCGGCGAATTCCTCGAGGAACACCTCGCGGATCTCTTCGTCGATCTCCTCGCCCACGGTCTCGAACCCGCCGACGATCGTCTGCTCCTGCTGCTCCGCCGCCTCCTGCACCGGTGCGGCGGCCTCGCCCGCCGCGGCCGCGACAGGAGTCTCGACCTGGGCCGGCGACACGCCTGCGTCGATCTGGGTCTCGGCGACCGGCGGCACCACCGGCTCGGGCGACGCCTCGATCGCTGCCGGCATCGGTTCCGGCAGCGGCCAGTAGCCCAGCGCTTCCAGGCTGCCCCGGGCGATGTCCAGGATCTCGTCGCGGTTGCCGCGCTGTTCGCGCAGCGCCTCGAGGTAGTACTCCAGGCTGGCCAGCGCATCGGCCAGCGTATCCAGCTGACGGCCGTTGGGTACGCGCTGGCGCGCGATCAGCTCGCGTTCGGTGTAGCGACTGACGGCGACCAGATAGTCGGCCGGCTGCCCAAGTTCCATCATGCGCAGCGCGCCGGCCACCTCGTCGAGCAGGCGCGGCACGTCGGTCAGCTGTTCGTGCTGCCAGCTGGTTTCGACGAAAGCCACCAGCGCCTGGCGCGCCTGCACGAAGTTGGCGATCGCCTCGCGCACGATGGTGTCGACCACCTGGCGGGCCTCGCCGGCGAACAGGTCGCCGCTCGCACCGGTCGTGGCCGATTCCGCCGCGCCCAGACGCGCCACCTGGTCGTCGAGCGTGGCATCGACGTAGAGCAGCGCACCGGCGACGTCCAGCAGCGCATCCTCGTTCGCGGCCATCGCGCCGTCGAGGATGGCCTGCATCGCGTCGCGCTGCTGCTGCACCACCTTGCGCGCCGCCCCGAGGCCGAGCATGCCGAGCGTGTCCGCGACCCGCCCCAGCGTCTCGGCGTGCGGCTGCAGCGCGGCGAGATCGTCGGAGCCGGTGCGCAGGTGCAGGTCGAGCGCGTCCTTGACGTGCAGCAGGTCGTCCTTCACCGCGGCCGACACGGTGTCGAGCAGGGCCCGGTTGCGTCCGCTGATGCTGCCCTGCGCGTGTTCGAGCTCGGACTGGGTGGGCAGTGCCGCCTCGAGTTCGAACAGCTCGCGCAGCTCGCGCAACGCAGGGTGGCCGTCCTCGGGATGATGGGCGACGTGGTAAAGCAGCTGACGCGTCGGCTCCTGCGCGGCTTCGCCGCTGGCCTCGGCGTAGCCGTCGTTGTCGAGCAGCGCGCGGCGCGTTTCGCGTTCCACGCCGGCAAAGACCTTGCGCAGCGCCGAAGATGGCGGCAACGCCCCGTCGGCCAGCGCGCGCGCCACGCGCGACGCCACCCACAGCATGCGCTGCACGGGCACCTGGCGCACGTGGCCCAGCAGCGCGTCGAGCGCGGGCACCAGCGCCGACAGCGCATCGGCCGTCGCGTGTTCCTGCCACTGGCCGATGGCACGCTGCAGCGCTTCGAGCAGCGGCGGGATATCGTCGTTGGACGCGGATCGCCCGCTGGCGATATCGCCCGGCAGTGGACGCTCCAGGTCCGGCGAGAACAGCACGCTCTCGCTGAGCAGGCTCTCGCCCCGCGACGCCCGCAGTTCGTTGAGCAGCGGCAGCAGCACGATCGGGATGTCGCGATGCCCGCCCTGCAGGCGTTCGAGGTAGTCGGGCAGCAGCACGATGCCGCGCAGCAGCGCGGCGCAGGCGGCATCGCGGTCGCCCACGGAGCCCGCGTGCAGCGCAAGCGCGACCTGCTCCATTTCCTCGGCGACCATCGCCGGTGCGTACAGCTCGACCATGCGCAGCGTGCCCTGCACCTGGTGCAGGTAGCCGGCGCACAGCCGCATGCGGCCGACATCGGCCGGGTCCTCGACGTAGTCCTCCAGCTCGGCCTTGGCCAGGCGCAGGGTTTCGTCGAGCTCCGGCTTGATCCAGCCCAGCGCAGTGTGTTCGAGGGCCTCGCGCAGGGCAGTCATCGGCTGTCTCCGCGCCTGCTGTCGTGCAGCGGCCTGCGACCGGTCGTCGTCGCGTTCATCCCGTGTCCTGGCTCCGTGCTCAGGCCGGCAGCTTGAAGTCGGCCACCGAGCGACGCAGGTTGGCGGCCAGCTGCGCGAGGTTGCCGATCGACTGCGCCGTCTGGTTCGCGCCCTGCGAGGTCTGCGCGGTGATCGACTGGATCGTGTTCATGGTCTCGGTGATGTTGGTCGCCGCGGCGGACTGCTGCTTGGCCGCAGTGGAGATCCCGAGAATCAGGCCGGCGAGGTTGCTCGACACGTTCTCGATCTCGCCCAGTGCGGTACCGGCGTCCTCGGCCAGGCGTGCGCCCGCGACCACTTCGGAGGTCGTCTGCTCCATCGAGCTGACCGCTTCGTTGGTGTCGGACTGAATCGTCTGCACCAGGGTCTCGATGCGCTTGGTCGCGTTGGATGCGCGTTCGGCCAGTCGCTGCACTTCGTCGGCCACCACCGCGAAGCCGCGGCCCGCCTCGCCGGCGGACGCCGCCTGGATGGCCGCGTTCAGCGCCAGGATGTTGGTCTGCTCGGAGATGTCGTTGATCAGTTCCACGATCGAGCCGATTTCCTGGGAGCTCTCGCCCAGGCGCTTGATGCGCTTGGACGTCTCCTGGATCTGGTCGCGGATCGAGTCCATGCCGGCGATCGTCTCGCGCACCACGCCCGCGCCCTTGGTCGCGATCTGCACCGAGCGCTGCGCCACGTCGGCCGATTCGGCCGAGTTGCGCGACACCTGGTCAATGCTCGATGCGATCTCGGTGATGCGGCTGGACGCGGAGTTGATCTCCTGGGCCTGGTGCTCGGCGGCCTCGGCCAGGTGCATGGCGGTGGCCTGCGTCTCCTGCGCGCTCGATGCCACCTGCGCCGAGGTGTCGTTGATGGTGCCTACCAGGTCGCGGAGGTTTTCTACCGCGAAGTTGATCGAGTCGGCGATGGCGCCGGTCATGTCCTCGGTGACGGTGGCCTTGACCGTCAGGTCGTTTTCGGCCAGCGCGCCGATTTCATCCAGCAGGCGCATGATCGCCTCCTGGTTGCGGTTGTTGAGCTCCATCGTGTCTTCGTAGCGCTTGCGCTGGGCGCGGTTCAGCGACCAGAGCAGGCCGCCCAGCGCGACGATGGCGAGCAGGCCGGAGATGATGCTGATCCAGACGTTGCCCAGCACGCTCTTGTCGTTGAGCGAGCCGAACGCGGTGAACGCGGAGAACAGGTCCTGGCTGTCGGACAGCAGCTTGTCCGAGCCGCCGGTGAGCGCGGCCGAAGCGGCCTGGGCCTGGAACAGCGCCGGAGCGCTGGCGATGATCGCGTCCAGGTCCTGCTTCATCGCGGTCCAGCGCTCGACCGCCTGGTTCAATGCGGCCACGGCGCCGCCGTTGCTCAGCGCCTGCACGTTCATCGTCTGGTCGCCGGCGCGCAGGCCTTCGAGCACCTGCTCGAACACGCCCACGTCGCGCGCCAGCGCGTCGCCCGCGATCGAGGCGCCGCTGCCGCCGGCCTGGATCTCGGCCACGCGGCGCGCCATGTTGCCGGCCAGCACGTTCTGGCGCAGGGCGATGTAGACCTGCGAGGCGGGCGAACCGCTCGAGGACATCGCGCGCACCAGTTCGTCCAGCTGCGCCTGCAACTGCGGCACCGCCTGGCTGAAGCGCTGCGCGTTGGCGGCGAAACCGCTCACCGCCTGCTCGCTGGCCGCCACCTGCTCGGCACTGGCCGCCAGCGGCGTCCAGGTCGCGGTCACGGTCTGGATCGGCCCGGCCACGCCCGTGGTGGTGCCGAAGTTGGCGTTGAGCTGCTCGACGTCGCGGTCGATCAGCGCCTTGGTCTCCTTGAACGCCGCGAAGGCGGCCGCGTCGCCGGCCACCGCTTCCCGGCCCTGGTTGGCCAGGCGCTGCGAATTCACCTGCAGGCTCGAGGCCGCGGTACTCGCGCCGCCCAGCCGCGCCGCCTTCCAGCCGGCGTAACCGGTATTGGCGCCGAAGATCACGAGCGTGGCGACCAGCGCCGCGATCCAGAAGTTGCTTCCCAGCCCGCGCCCCTTGCCGGCGACCGTATCGACTACTGTGCTCATGGTCCCTTACCCCTGCCCCTGCTTCTGTCCTGCGGACGCGACCGTCAGGCCGCCGCTTGTCTAAATTCCGGCGTGCGCGCCAGCCTGGCCAGGCTGAACACGCCCCACTCCTGGTCCGCCTGGCGGTACGCGCGCTCGATGAAGTGCACGTAGCGGCCCTGCGCGACGGGTTCGGCGTCCACCTGCTGCTCGTCGTGGAAGCTGCGCTGGCCGTACAGCTCGTCGATGGTGACCGCGACGTTGCCGTCGGGCTGGCGCACGATCAGCACGCGCTGCGCCTCATGCAGTACCGTGCGCTCGCCCTCGAGGAACTGGCGCAGGTCGACGATGGGCAGGAGGTTGCCGCGCACGTTGCCGACCCCGAGCATCCACGCCTGCGCCCCCGGCACCGGCGTGACCTGCGGCAATGGCAGGATCTCGAGCACTTCGTCGAAGGCCGACGCCAGCCGGCGCTCGCCGATCCGGTAGCCGACGCCGCGCCACAGGCCCGGCGCGTCGAACTGTTCCGGCAGGCCCGCGACGTGCGCCAGGCTGCGCTGCTCGTAGTCGAGCAGCATCGCGAACGGGTCGCGATGCGAATTCATCCCGCTGCCCCCAGCAGCCGGTTGACCTCGCTGATCAGCACGTCTTCCTTCACCGGCTTGACCAGGTAGCCCTTGGCGCCCTGGCGCATCCCCCAGGCCTGGTCGGTTTCCATGCCCTTGGTGCTCACGATCAGCACCGGGATCTCGCTGGTGCCGCCGTCGCGACCCAGCGCGCGCGTGGCCTGGAAGCCGTTCATGCCCGGCAGCACCACGTCCATCAGCACCAGGTCGGGCTGTTCGCGCTTGCAGGTCTCGATGCCGTCCTCGGCGCTGGACGCGGCCAGGACCTCGTGACCGTTGCGCTCAAGCAGCTGGGTGAGCACCGCGGTATCGGTCGGCGAGTCTTCGATCAACAGGATTCGGGCCACGGCGGTTCCCCCTTTCACGCCTTGACATGGGTACGGATCGCGTCGAGGAGTTCCTCGCGCGTGAATGGCTTGGTGACGTACTGCTCGGAGCCGACGATGCGGCCGCGCGCCTTGTCGAACAGGCCGTCCTTGGAGGACAGCATGATCACCGGCGTGTTCTTGAACAGCTGGTTGTTCTTGATCAGCGCGCAGGTCTGGTACCCGTCCAGGCGCGGCATCATGATGTCGACGAAGATGATCTGCGGCTTCTGGTCGGCGATCTTGGCCAGCGCTTCGAAACCGTCGACGGCCGTCACCACGTCGGCGCCTTCGCGCTTGAGCAGCGTCTCGGCGGTCCGCCGGATCGTCTTCGAGTCGTCGATGACCATCACCCGCAGGCCTTCGAGGCTGCCGGCGCGGCTTTCGTGTTCCGTCATGCGTCCTTCCCCCGGCGCACAATGCCGGGCCACTGCCCGCACTGCCGCGATCGCCGTATATTCCAGCCTCGCGCGGGACTGTCAAGCGTCGATGAAGAAGATTGCGCAAGTCGGCGCAGGCACGGGCGAAACGGGCTCTCGCGGCGACTGCTAACATTTGTCAGAAACTGCCACTGGTGGGTCATATGCAGCTGAACGTCGTGGTGGTGATGGATCCGATCGGGTCCATCAACATCGCAAAGGATTCGACTTTCGCGATGCTGCTGGAGGCGCAGCGCCGCGGCCATTCGCTGCTGTACGTGCAGCCGGGCAGCCTTGGCATGGTCCATGGGGAGGCGCATGCGCGGCTGGCGCCGCTGCGCGTGCGCGACGATCGCAGCGGCTGGTTCGAACTGGGATCGCCATCACATCGTGCGCTGAGGCCGGGCGACCTCGTGCTGATGCGCAAGGACCCGCCGGTGGACGCGGACTTCATCCACGACACCCAGATCCTGTCCATGGCGCAGCGCCAGGGCGCGCGCGTGGTGAATGATCCGCGCGGCCTGCGCGACATGAACGAGAAGCTCGCCGCGCTGGAGTTTCCGCAGTGCTGCCCGCCCACCGTGGTCAGCCGCGAGGCCGTCGCGCTCAAGGCGTTCGTGGCCGAACACGGCGACGCGGTGCTCAAGCCGCTGGACGGCATGGGCGGCCGCTCGATCTTCCGC
The DNA here is from genome assembly GCF_051162505.1 of Luteimonas campi. NCBI lineage: Bacteria > Pseudomonadati > Pseudomonadota > Gammaproteobacteria > Lysobacterales > Lysobacteraceae > Luteimonas > Luteimonas campi. The sequence continues at coordinate 137,980 of NZ_JBNWEM010000005.1, read as the reverse complement.
GCGCGCGCCGGCGATGCCAACCTCAACGTGATCCTGGAAACCCTCACCCAGGGCGGCCGCCACCTGGCGATGGCGCAGCGCTATCTCCCGGAGATCGTGGATGGCGACAAGCGCATCCTGCTGGTGGACGGCGAGCCGGTCGACTACTGCCTGGCGCGCATCCCGCAGGGCGACGAGTTCCGCGGCAACCTGGCGGCCGGTGGCCGTGGCGAGGGACGCCCGCTGGGCGAGCGCGACCGCTGGATCGCCGCCCAGGTCGGGCCCGAGCTGAAGCGTCGCGGCATGCGATTCGTCGGCCTGGACGTGATCGGCGACTGGCTGACCGAAGTCAACGTCACCAGCCCCACCTGCATCCGCGAACTGGACGCGCAGTTCGGGCTGAACATCGCGGGGATGCTGTTCGACGCGATCGAGCGCGGCTAGGACCGGCGTCCCTGCATGTCGGCCCTCGCCCTGCCCCCGCCGCCGGTGATCGGCGAACGCGAGCGACTGAGCGCGACGCTGGTGCTGTCGCTGCTGCTGCACGGGATGCTGGTGCTGGGCGTGGGTTTCACGCTGGACGATGCCGCGCCGGTGCTGCCGACACTGGACGTGATCATCACCGAGACCACCAGCCCGCTGACCCAGGCCCAGGCCGACTTCCTCGCCCAGGCCAGCAACCAGGGGGGTGGCGAACACGAGCGCAGCACGCGACCGCGCGACGACCAGGCCGGCCTGGTGGCGCAGGCCGAATCGGGCGTGGCGCCGGTGGAGATGCGCGCGCAGTCGCCGTCGGCACAGCCGCCACCGCAGGCGCGCGCGGTCGCCAGCCAGCGCGGCCAGGCGGCGGCCCCGACCGCGGACGCGCGCCCCCAGGCCGAGGACAGCGCCCAGCCGCGGGGGCCGGAAAAGGTCGAGCGCGACCTGGCCATGGCGCGCTTGGCCGCGGAGATCCACCTGCGCTCGGAGCGTTACGCCAAGCGTCCCAAGCGCAAGTTCGTGTCCGCCAGCACCCAGGAATGGGCCTACGCCGGCTACCTTCGCGACTGGGTGGACCGCGTGGAACGCGTGGGCAACCTCAACTATCCCGACGAGGCGCGCCGTCGGCAGCTGTCGGGCGAACTGGTGATCAGCGTGGCGATCCGGCGCGATGGCTCGGTCGAACGCGCCGACATCCTGCGTTCCAGCGGCACCAGGCTGCTGGACGACGCGGCGCTGCGCATCGCCAAGCTGGCCGAGCCCTATCCACCGCTGCCGCGCACCGAGGAGGAGATCGACATCCTCCACGTCACCCGGACCTGGCAGTTCCTGCCGGGCGGCAGCCTGGTGGACGACTGAGCACACGCGCGATTCCATCGCAGCCGCGATGAGCGACGGCCTTCGTGCGGGAATCCGGTGCCGCTGCCCGGTCAGGCGTCGCCCCGCGACGGCGGCGAACCGTGGTGCCGACTACAGCCGGCGCCAGACCGGGCCCTGGCCGCGGCGCCAGTACACCCCCAGTGCCTTGCCGTAGAACGCCTGCTCCGGCACGAGGCCGAAGTAGCGGCCATCGGCGCTGGCGCCGCGATGGTCGCCCAGTACCAGCACCATGCCTTCGGGAATGGTCAGCGGCGCGATATCCGGTCCGCCGCCGTCGGCCAGATCGAGCCCTACCCGGCGCTCGCCGATGCGCTCCACCGTGGCGTCCGCCGCCTCGGCCAGCGGCCGCCCGTCGATCCACAGGCGTCCGTCCGCCAGGGCGACGGTCTGCCCGCCGACCGCGGCGACCCGCTTGATCAGGCGGGTGCCGTCCACGGGCGACTTGAACACCACCACGTCACCGGGCTCGGGACGGCCGCGTTCGGACAGCGCGATGCCGGTGAACGGCACCCGCAGGCCATAGGCGCTCATGTCCACCACCACGCGGTCGCCCGGAACGAGCGCGGGCAGCATCGAGCCGCTCGGGACCTGGTAGTGGTTGGCGAACGACGAGCGTGCCAGGACGAGCAGCGCGATGGTCAGGGCCAGCGGCGGCAATTCGCGCCGCACCCAGTGGCGCAGCCTGCCGCTGCGGTCGTCGGCGTGGGTGGGTGGTTGCATGGCGTCGTCCTGCTCTGGTCCGACTTCCCAGACCCGTCGCGCCGCCCGCAGTTCCCGGACGTCAGCGGCGGGCGTCGCGCAGGGCCTGCTGTTCGCGCGTGGTCAGGGCCACGTTGTCGCGCAGGTAGGCAGGCTCCAGCCGCTCGGGCGCGATGCCTTCGCCGCGGGCGAACGCCGCCGCCGCCAGCCGCGCCACATCGGCCGCCCGCGGCAGCGCGGCGGCGTCGACGCCAGCCAGCACGCCGCCCAGGCGATCGCGCAAGGCGCCGCCTGCCGCATCGAAACCGGTGCCGACGCCCCGCCAGCCCGTCCCCTGCGGCAGCACGGCCAGTGCCGGATTCACGACCACTTCCTCGGCGAGCGGTTGCAGCGCGTCGCCGCGGCGCTCGAAGCTGCCCAGGTACACCTCGCCCATGCGCGCGTCGATGGCCGCCATCACCCGCGCACCGGTCGCGCCCATCGCCAGCGCCGCCAGGGTCGACACCGGCAGCACCGGGCGGTCCAGCGCCAGTGCGATCCCCTGGGCCAGCGCCACAGCCAGCCGGACGCCGGTGAACGCCCCCGGCCCGCGCCCGACCGCGATCGCATCGAGTTGCGACTTCGCCACGCCCGCCTCGCCCAGCAGCGCCTCGGCCCAGGGCAGGGCCAGATCGGCGTGGCGGCGCGGCGCGATCTCGAAGCGCTCCCGCACCTCGCCCTCCACGTACACGGCGACGGAACAGGCTTCGGTGGCGGTCTCGAACGCGAGCAGTCTCATCCGGCCATGGTAGCGGCGCGGCGGCGCCGGTACGAAGTCTCCGGCACCGCCCGTTGCACAAGCCCGCTCAGGGCGCCGGCAATTCGCCGAAGTGCACCCTGCCCTCCGGCGACTGGAAGCAGGGAGTATTGAAGAACGCGGCCAGGTACGCCTCGGGCGCGGGCTTGAATCCCGAATCCAGGGTGTAGGTGTTGCCGCTGGCGGGGTCGGTCGCGGTCAGGTTGACGCCGCCGCTGTCGAGGTGACGGAAGCGCGTGATCTCCCAGCCCTCGGCCTGCCAGCGCGCGTGCGCGGCCTCGATCTGGCGGGCGATGTCGTTGCCGGGCGCCAGGCCGCGCAGCCCCACCCAGACGTAGAACAGGTCGTCGCGAGTCTCGCCGCGCTGGCCCTCGCAGCGGTTGGCGCGCACCTCGAGCGACTCGCGCTGGATCGAGAGGCCGGCCAGCACCTGCTCGACCTGCGGCAGTAATTCGGCGGCCGCCTGTTGCGGCGTCTTGTGCTGCATGGGTTCGGTGTCCTTGGCGCCGGCGCAACCGGCAAGCAGCAGGCACGCCAGCGCGCCCGCGACGGGGAGACGACGTGCGCCGCGATCGGGTCGGGTCTCCATGCGCGCCAGCATAGCGCCCTGCGCGGGATCAGCCGAAACGGCGGCCGACCGTGTCCACCTGGTCGTAGTTGCCGGTCAGGATGTAGGCCTGGTTGCGCAGCGACTCGATGCCCGGGTTCCAGTAGTCGCTGTGCCCGGACGCGCCGTCGGTGGTGATGCGCTGGCCACCGAAGCTCCAGTCCACCGGGCTGTTGCCATGCACCTCGGTGTAGCTGACCACGTCGTCGCTGGCGGCACCGGCCCAGAAGTGGTCGGCGTCGATGTGCATGTCGCTGGTGTCGTCGACCAGCGGGCTGTCGAACCAGCCCTGCCGTTCAGAGGCTTCGTAGCCCATGCCCGGGCTGCCCATGGCGATGATGTCGTCCACCGCCAGGCCGTCGCCGGCCATGGCGTCGGCGGTGCCGACCACGGTGGAGCCATAGGAATGGCCGATCACGGTCACGCGCGCGTCGGGTCCCTGGTGGGACTCGCGCAGGCCGAAGGTGAAGTCGCGCAGGTCGCCGGCGCCGTCCTTCGCATAGCCGGCGCCGAGGGCGTCGGGAAAGATGTCGTCCGGCGCGTCGTAGCCGAGCCAGACGATGGTGGAGGTTTCGCCCGAGCCCGGGATCGTCTCGGCCTGGGCCTGCAGGTCGGCCATGCGGTCGATGTTGCCGCCCAGGCTGGCCACGTCCGAGGTGGTGCCCGGCACGAAGATGGCCACGTTGTCCGCGGTGTCGGGGTTGCTGATCGCCACGATCGCCTGCGCGTCGGCGCCGTCGGCGGCGGGCTGGAAGCCGAGCAGCAGCAGGCGGTCGCTGGCCGGCCCGGCCTGCGAGGCCTCGATCCGGTCGAGCAGCGCCTGCGAGGCCTGGCGGTCCTGGCCCGCGGCGGCGTCCTGCCGCAGCGCGGCCAGGTTGGCCTCGTGCCGCACCTCGGAGGGCAGCCCGTCGAGGTTGCCGATCAGCGCGCCATGGGTGGACAGGTGGTTCGCCTGCTCCTGGGGCGAGAGATCTGCCCACCACTGCGCGTTCTCGCGTGCGCTGCCCGAAGGCGGCAGGCCGGCCGGACAGGCATTGGGCGGCGGCAGTTCGAGCTGGGTGGAAACCGGGCCAAGGGTGGGACTCATGCGGCGCTCCGGCGGCAGACGGGGATCCTGCGCCCAGCGTGCGCGATGCCGCCGCGGCCGGCCAGCTAGGGCTGACCCTTGGCGCGCGTGCCGGTGCCGAAGAACGCCTCCACGGCGGCGACGTCGCGGGTGGTGGCGAAGGGCGGCAGCGAGTCGAGGAAGGTGTCGCCGTAGGACTTCTGCGTCAGGCGCGGGTCGCACAGCACCAGCACGCCGCGATCGCGTTCGGTCCGGATCAGGCGGCCGACGCCCTGCTTGAGCGCGATCACCGCCTGCGGCAGCTGCTCGTCGCGGAACGGGTTGCCCCCGGCGCGGCGGACCGCCTGCAGCCGCGCCTCGAACACCGGATCGTCCGGCGCGGCGAACGGCAGCTTGTCGATCACCACCACGCTCAGCGCCTCCCCGGCCACGTCCACGCCCTCGCGGAAGCTGGCCGCGCCCAGCAGCACGCCATTGCCCGACTCGCGGAAACGCTGCAGCAGCACATGCCGCGGCGCCTCGCCCTGCAAGAACAGCGGCCAGTCGCCCTCCTCGCGCAGCAGTCCGGCCGCCTCGCGCAGCGCGCGGTGCGAGGCGAACAGCACGAAGGCGCGGCCGCCGGAGGCCTGTAGCACCGGGCGGATCGCGTCCACGACCGCCCAGGTGTAGTCGCGGTCGGCCGGCTGCGGCATGCGCGTGGGCAGGTAGCACAGCGCCTGCGCCGGCCAGTCGAAGGGGCTGGGCACCAGCAGGGTCTCGGGCGCGTCCAGGCCCAGGCGTGCGGACAGGTGGTCGAAGCTGCCGTCCACCGCCAGCGTGGCCGAGGTGAACACCCAGGCCGCGCGCGACTGTTCGCGATGCGTGCGCAGCGGCCCGGAAACGTCCAGCGGCGTGCGCTGCAGGCGGAAGCCGCGCGGCGAGAGTTCGTACCAGCGCACGTCGTCATCGCTGCCCCGGCCCGGCAGCGCCGGCTCGGGACGGATCTTTCCGCCTGATGCATCCGCAGCAGCCGCATCCGCGGCAACCGCCTGCGCTGCCTGTGCCTGCCCGCGTCCTTCGGCCTCGCGCCCGCGCGCGCCTGCCCAGCGCGCCAGCCGCGACGCATTCTCCTGGGCACGCGCGTGGCAGGCATCGAATCCCGGAGAGGATTCGCGCAGCGGCCCGAGCGCGTCGCGCAGTGCCACCACCGCGGCCGACACCGCGTCCAGGCCGCTTTCGAACGCCGGCCAGTGCATCGCGCGGTCGCGGGTGCCGCGGCTGGGCAGGCCTTCCATCGTGGCGCGCAGTGCGCGCGTGGCGTGCTCCAGTTCGCGCACCGGCTGCTGCAGCACGGCCAGCGCGCCAGGCTGGTCCTTGCACTCGGCCAGCGCGTCGCGCGCCAGTTCCACCAGCGGCCGCGCCGACAGGCTTTCGCCGAAGCACTGCGCGGCCAGTTCCGGCAGCTGGTGCGCCTCGTCCACCACGAAAGCCTGCGCGCCGGGCAGGATCTCGCCGAAGCCCTCCTGCTTGAGCGCCAGGTCGGCCAGCAGCAGGTGGTGGTTGACCACCACCAGGTCGGCCGACTGCGCGCGCTGGCGCGCCTGCACCACGAAGCAGTCGTTCCACATCGGGCATTCGCTGCCCAGGCAGTTGTCGGCGGTCGAGGTGACCATCGGCTGCAGCGGCGAATCCTCGGGCAGCGCCTCGAGTTCGGCGAGGTCGCCCATCCGCGTGCGGCCGCTCCAGGCGACGATGCGCTGGAACTGGCCGATCTGCTCGCGCGTGCTGAAGCGCGGCTCGCCCTTGGCCTGTTCCAGCCGGTAGCGGCACAGGTAGTTGGCGCGCCCCTTGAGCAGGGCGGTCTTCAGGCCGGTACCGAGCGCGTCGCGCACGCGCGGCAGGTCGCGATGGTAGAGCTGGTCCTGCAGCGCGCGGGTGCCGGTGGACACGATCGCCTTCTGTCCCGACAGCAGCAGCGGCACCAGGTAGGCGAAGGTCTTGCCGGTGCCGGTGCCCGCCTCGGCCAGCAGGGTGCCGCCCTGGTCGAGCGCCTGCGACACGGCCGCGGCCAGGCGCTGCTGCGCCTCGCGTGCGACGAAAGCAGGGATCTGCTGAGCCAGCAGCCCGCCTTCGGCCAGCGCGGCGGTGCTGCGCTTGGCCAGGGGGCTTGCCTGCACCGCGTCCTGCGTCGCCACCATCTCAGAAACGGCTCGGCCCCTCGACCTTGCAGCCCAGGACCTGGGCCTGCGCCGACTGCGCGCCCTCGGCATCGCCCTGGACCAGCCGCACCTGCTCGATCGTCGCCCAGTGCCGGCGGCACAGCGGGCCGACCTGCGCACCTAGCGCGAAGGCGCGTTCGGCCAGTTGTCCGGCGCGCTCGAAATCGCGCTGCAGCAGCGCGGCCTCGGCGCGCTCCTGGAGCAGGGCCGGATCGTCGGCGACAAGTTCGAGGGCGCGGTCGAGCGCGGTGGCCGCATCGTCATGGCGGGACTCCGAGCGCGCCTGGCGAGCCTGTTCGCGCAGGTCCTCGACCATGGGATCGCGCAGCGGCTGCACGGCGAGTTCGCCCTCGCCATCGCCGGCCGCCGCGTCGATGGTGGCGATCATCTGTTCGGGCGTGGCCGTGGTGAGGGCTGCCGGCGCCTGGACGGGCGGCGTGCTGGAACAGGCGGACAGCACGGCCAGGGCCAGCGCCGCGATGGCGTAGGGGAACTTCATCAGGGACTACTCGCTGGGTGGGGGAAGCGGCTGCGCCGGCACCGGTTCGGCCGGCGCGGGTTCGGGCTGCGGCGCGGGCTGCGGATCGCGGCGGCCGAAGCCGAACCATTCGCGCCATCCGCGCCGTCCGGTCCCGTCGTCTTCGCCTTCCAGCGCGGGGTCGGCATACGGATCGGATGGCAGCAGCGCCGCGCACGGCTGGTAAGGCGGGGCGAAGCCGGAGACGAAAGCGAAGCGGCGCGCTTCGGGGCACTCGGCGTCGGTGGCATTGGACTGCAACACCCACTGCCAGTCCAGCCCCTCGTCGCCCACCCGGAGCGCGGCGCTGGGCAGATGCTTGAACAGGCCCGACCAGATCCGCATCGCCCCGGTGGCGCCGTACAGGCCGGTCTGCTCGTTCTGGTCGTTGCCCACCCAGACCACGGCCAGGTGATCGCCGGTCCAGCCGGCGAACCAGCTGTCGCGGCCGTCGTTGCTGGTGCCGGTCTTGCCGGCGGCATTGAGCCGGCCCAGCCCGTCGTTGACCAGCTGGCGCCCGGTGCCGGACGACACCGCGTGCTGCAGCGCCAGCGTCACCAGGCGCGCTGCGATGGCATCGCCCTCGGTCGCCGGTGCCGGATCCTTGTCGTAGCGCTTGACCACGTTGCCTTCCGGATCGAGCACGCCGCGCACCGCATGCAGCGGCTGGATCTCGCCGCCCGAGGCCAGGAACTGGTAGAGCTGCGCCATCGCGTAGGGGCTCTGGTCCACCGAGCCCAGGATCAGCGAGGGATTGGCGCTGGCCTCGATTCCGGCCAGGGTTCGCACCAGGTCGGCCAGGCGGCGCGGATCGACCTGCATGCCGATGCGCACCGTGGCCTGGTTGTACGAGCGCGCCAGCGCATCGATGGTGCGCACCGTGCCATGGCTGCGGCCGTCGGAATTGCCCGGCGACCAGCGCTTGCCGTTCTCCAGCGTGACCGTGATCGGCGAGTCGTCCACCCAGGTCGCCAGCGACCAGTTGCGCGGACTGGCCAGCGCCAGCAGGTAGACGAAGGGCTTGAGCAGCGAGCCGACCGGCCGCCGCGCCTCGACCGCGCGGTTGAAGCCGTGCACGGTGGGGGTTCCGCTGCCGACCACCGCCACCACTTCGCCATCGTGCACGTCGGTGACGATCAGGCCGGTTTCCAGCGGCGGCCGCTTGCCGGTCTGCAGCGCTTCGAGGGTGCGCGTGGCCGACGCTTCGGCATAGGCCTGCGCCGACGGCGACATGCCCGTCATCACGCTCAGACCGGCGCCCTGCAGGGCGTCGGCCGGGTAATCGCGGGCCAGTTGCCGCCGCACCAGGTCGACGTAGGCCGGGAAGCGGTTGGCGGCCACGCTGCCGGGGGTGGCGGTGATGCCGAGCGGCGCGGCCACGGCGCGATCGTGCGCCGCCTGGTCGATCAGGCCGGTCTCCAGCATGTTGGCCAGCACGAAGTCGCGCCGCGTCTTGGCCCGCTCGGGCTGGCGCCGGGGATCGTAATGGGACGGTCCGCGCACCATGCCCACCAGCAGCGCGATGTGCTCGGTGTCCAGGTCCTCGAGCCGGCGCCCGAACCAGAACTCCGCGCCTGCCGCCATGCCGTGGATGGCCTGCGCGCCGCGCTGGCCGAGGTAGACCTGGTTGAGGTAGGCCTCGAGGATCGTGCCCTTGTCGTAACGCGCCTCCATCAGCAGCGCGTACAGGATCTCGTTGAACTTGCGGCTCCAGGTCTGCTCGCGGCCGATGCCGAGCAGGCCGCTGCGCGCCAGCTGCTGGGTGAGCGTGCTGGCGCCCTGGCGCTTCTCGCCGGAACGCAGGTTGACCCAGGCCGCGCGCGCCATGCCGCTGAGGTCGATGCCGATGTGGTGGGCGAAGTCGCGGTCCTCGACCGCCTGCAGGGTGTCGGTTACCAGCGCCGGCACATCCTCGACCCGGACCAGGCGCCGCTCTTCCTGCTGCTGTCCGTACAGCGTGGCAATCCGGGCCGCGTCCAGGCGTGCGGACTTGATCGTGCGCCCGCCGCCGAGATCCTTGAGCGTGCGCACACGGCCGCCGGACACCGTCGCCTCGATGCGGCTCGGTCCCACGGCGCCGTCCACATCGCGGAAGCCGCGGCTGGAAATCGTCCAGCGGCCGTCCTCGCGGGCATAGGTGCCGGGGCGGATGCCATCGCCCTCGCGGTACGACGCGGCGTCGAGTTCGGTCTTGAGCGTCTGCGCGTCCATCGCCAGCCCGGGCGCCAGCCGCAGCGGTCGCGCGTACACGCGCGTGGGCACCTGCCACCGCAGCGCACCGAAGCGCTCGCTGATCTGGTGGTTGAGGTACAGCGTGTACGGCACCAGGAAACCGATCCCCAGGCCGATCGCGGCCAGGGTCCAGGTCACGACCCGGCGCCGCCAGTCGCCCGCGGGCGGACGCTTGCCGCCCTCTTCGTCTTCGTCGTATTCGATTCGCGCCATGCACCCTGCAGCCTGCACCGGCAATCAGCCGCGGGATGCGACAATCGGCGCGATGCCGAGTCTAGCCCACCCCCCTGCCCACCGCCCGGCCGCTGCCGTTGCGCGGTCAGCTGGAGTTGCATGCGGATGAGCAGGCCGTTCGCGCAGATCCGTCTGTGGCTGGTGCGTGGCGAGAGCCTGGCGCGCCGTGGCGCGGCCAGCCTGCGCACGCGTGGCTGGCGCCAGACCTGGGAGCGGGTGAAGCTGCACTTCAGCCGCACGTCCGCACCCGCGGCGGCCACCCTGCTCGGCGCCGATCGCAGCCCCTTCGCGCCGTTCTCGGTGCCGGCAGCGCAGGCGCCCGAGGCCAGCATCGTGATCCCGGTCTACGGCCAGTGGCCGCATACGCTGGCCTGCCTGCGCGCGATCGCGACGCATCCGCCGGCCGCTGCGGTGGAGGTGGTCGTAGTCGACGACGCCTCGCCGGACGATACCCTGGCCTGGCTCGCCCAGGTGGAAGGCGTCCGCGTGGTGGCGCGCGCGGTCAACGGGGGGTTCATCGCCGCCTGCAACGCGGGCGCGGCCGCAGCGCGCGGGCGCGTGCTGGTATTCCTCAACAACGACACCGTCCCGCAGCCGGGCTGGCTCGATGCATTGCTCGAGACGTTCCGGACGCACCCGGACACCGGCCTGGCCGGCGCGCAGCTGCTGTATCCGGACGGGCGGCTGCAGGAAGCGGGCGGCGTGGTCTTCTCCGATGGCAGCGCCTGGAACTACGGACGGTTCGAATCCCCCGACGACCCGCGCTTTGCCTACGTGCGCGAGGCGGACTACCTGTCCGGCGCCGCCATCGCGATCCCGCGCGAACTGTTCGGCGATGTAGGCGGCTTCGATGCGCGCTACGCCCCGGCCTACTACGAAGACACCGACCTGGCTTTCGCCGTGCGGGCCGCCGGGCTGCGCGTGCGCTACCAGCCCGCGGCCCGCGTGCTGCACGACGAAGGCGCGACCGCGGGCACCGATGTCTCGCAGGGCCCCAAGGCTGCGCAGGCGAGGAACCAGGCCGTGTTCGCGCGCCACCGCGCCGCCGCGCTGGCGCTGCAGCCGCCGCCGGGCACCATCCCCACGCCGGCCACCCTGCACCGCGGCCAGCGCCAGATACTGGTCGTGGATTCGACCACGCCGGCGCCGGATCGCGATTCGGCATCGCTGCGCCTGGTCAACCTGATGCGGCTGCTGCGCGAGGAAGGCGCGCACGTGGTGTTCCTGCCCGCCGATCTCGCCCATGCCGGGCGCTATACCCGGGCGCTGCAGCAGCTCGGCATCGAGGTCTGGCACGCGCCGTTCGTGCGGCGCCTGCCGGCCTGGCTGAAGCAGCACGGACCGCGGTTCGGCACGGTCATGGTCAGTCGCCACTACGTGATGCGCGCATTGCTGCCCCTGCTGCGGGAGTACGCCACCGGCGCGCGGCTGGTGTTCGACAGCGTCGACCTGCACTACGTGCGCGAGACGCGGACCGCGCAGCTGGCGGGAGACGCGGTGCTGCTGCGCAATGCCGCGCGCACGCGCCGGCTGGAGCTCGAAGTGGTGGCCGGCAGCGACATCACCACCGTGGTCAGCCAGGCCGAGGTGGCGGAGCTGGCCTCACAGGCACCCGGCGTGCGGGTCGAACTGCTGTCGAACGTGCACGAGGTCGCGGATGGCGGCCTTCCATTCGCGCAGCGGCACGACCTGGTGTTCGTCGGCGGGTTCAGGCATCCGCCCAACGCCGACGCGGTGCGCTGGTTCTGCGACGAAGTGTTCGGGCTGGTGCGCGCTCGCCTGCCCCGGGTGCGACTGCATTGCATCGGCATGGATCCGCCGCCGGACATCCAGGCGCTCGCCCGGCGCGAGGGTGTGCTGGTGCATGGGCATGTGCCCGACCTGTCGCCCTACATGGCGGGCTGTCGCGTTGCGATCGCGCCGCTGCGGGTCGGCGCGGGCGTCAAGGGCAAGGTCAACCTGAGCATGGCGCATGGCCAGCCGGTGGTCGCGACCTCGGTCGCGGTTGAAGGCATGCACCTGCAGCACGAGGTGGACGTACTGCTTGCCGACGGCGCACAGGACTTCGCCGAAGCGATCCTGCGCCTGTACGGCGACGAGTCGCTGTGGCGCCGGCTGAGCGCCAACGGCCACGCCAACATCGCGCGGCACTTCTCCGCGGACGCGGCGCGCGCGGCGGTCAGGCGCATCTTCTTCGAGGATGGAGCGGCCGCAGGCTGATCGGCGGTCGCGCCACCCCTGCGTCCCCTCCCGCAGGGCTATGCGTGCGGCGGGCCGGACGCCCGCGCCGCATCGCACCCTCGCGCAAGGATCCGATGTGGCCTGGGCCACTGGTCGAAGGCGTGGCACGGAGGCTAGTGGCCCGCGCCGGAAGCGATGCGCAGGCGCCGGTCGAACTCGGCCAGTCCCGGCGCCGAGGAATCCAGCGATCGCGCGGCATCCCGCGCGGCCGTGGCAGGGCCCAGCTGTCCTGCCGCCAGCCGTTCGTCCCCGATCGCGAGCCAGCGCAGGGCCAGCCTGCGTTGCGCCGCCGCGAGGCTGCGAGGCTGTTCGCCGAGCGCGTCGCGCGCCTCCAGGCAGCGTCTGGCCAGCGCCAGATTGTTGGCGCTGAGCGCGCGCTCGTAGCAGTCGCGCGCGGAAGGCAGCAGGCGTGCGATCGCGCGGCGCACGTCGGCATCCTGCGGGGCCAGCGCCTGTGCGGCACGCAGCCGGTCGTAGGCGCTCTCCCCAGGCGGGGTCAGCAGCTGGCCGCGGGCCTCGGCTTCCGCGGCCTGGCGCAGCAGCTGGGGCACGCGCGCGAGGTCGGCCGCCGTCGCCGGCGCCTGCAGGCGCCGGTGCCGGCGTTGCGCGCGCTCCATCGCCGCTTCCGCCGCGGCGACGCCGGGCGCCTCGGCCGCCAGGGCGCGTGCCTTGTCCAGCGCGCGCGCGGCGTCGGCGAAACGGAAGTCCGCCGCCAGTCGCGTGGACCGCGCTGCATAGGCATCGGCCGCCTGCCGCAATCCCTCGACCGCGGCCGTGTCGCCGGGCTCCAGCCGCGCGAGCCGCTGCCAGGCGGCGACCGCGGCGTCGATGCGGCCGCGCTGCAGATCGGCACTGGCGCGTCGGCGCAATGCGTCCAGTTCCTCGGTGAAGCGCGCCTGCGTGTCGGGCAGGTCGACATGTCCCGCGTCGTAGCGACGCGCGGTGGCGATGGCGTCGGCCGCCGCGGCGAGATCGCCGACGCGCAGCTGGTCGCGGGCCTGGTCGAGCAGCGTTCCCAGGGCGTCGTCGCGTCCGCGCAAGGCCTGCGCGTGCGCGGGCTGCAGTTCCAGCACGCGCGCATACAGCGCGAGCGCGGCGTCGTCGCCCTCGCGCAGGCGCCCCTCGGCATGGGCACGCGCGGCGCGCTCGATCAGCCCGTCGATGCCGGCCAGCGCAGCTTCGCGCTCGCGCAGGCACTCGGCCAGCAGGTCGGCCTGCTGGCGCGGCACCGACAGTTCGCGCGCCAGCCGCAGATGGGCGTGGGCCGCGGCCAGGCGGTCGGCCGCCAGGTCCTCGCGTGCACGCGCCAGGGCAGCCGTGGCCACCCGCGCCAGCCCCGCGCGTGGTTCGGTGCGATCCGGGTCCATCGCCACGGCCGCTTCGTAGAGTTCGCGCGCGCCGCTGCCATCGGCGGCGCTCAGGTGCCCGCGAGCAAGAGCCAGCCCCGCCTGCGCGCTCAGCTCATGCACGCGGGCCTGCGGCCAGAGCCGGTCCCCCAGCGGTCCCCGGCCGATCCACAGCGCAAGCAGCACCACGGCGCCCACCACGGCGCCGACCATCCACCAGCGCCGGCCCGCGTCGTGCGGCGGCGGGCGCCCGCCTGCGCGCCGCGGCTCCAGGCGCAGCCCACGCAGGTCGCCCACGACCGGTTCCCGGCGCGCGCCAGCCGCTGTCTCGGGGATGTGTTCGCTGCCCACCGCGCCAGAGTACGCGGGACGACTGAACGCGTGCGTGACCGCGCCGCTACTCGCGCCGGGCCTGCTCCACGCCCGGCAGGCCGTCGAGCTTGGCCAGCACCCGCGACAGCTGCTCGTAGCCCTCCACCCGCAGCCGCAACCGCAGCCGCACGCGGCCGTGGCGTCCGGCTTCGCCGCGGATCGACACCACGTGCGCCTCCTCCTGCGCGATCACGTTGCTCACATCCTTCAGCAGGTGCTTGCGGTCCACCGCATCGACCACCGCCGCAGCCTCGTGCACGCCACCCTGCCGTCCCCAGTCGACCGGGAGCACCCGCTGCGGCTGCGCGGCGGCCAGGCGCTGGAACGCGGCGCAATCGGCACGGTGCACGGTCAATCCGCGCGTGCGGGTGAGGTAGCCGACGATCGCCTCGCCCGGCAGCGGCTGGCAGCAGCGCGCCACCTGCACCAGCAGGTTGCCCACGCCGACCACGGTAAAGCCCGCGCTCGCCGGCTTCGGCACGCGCCGGCGCGGCGAAGGCGGTTCCGGCGAGCCATCGCCTTCGGCGCGCGCCTGCGCACGCTCATGGTCCTGCAGCGCGCGCCCGACCTGGTGCGGGCCGACGTCCCCCAGCGCCACCAGCACCAGCAGGTCGTCGACCGTGGCCACGTTGAACTTGGCCAGCACCGGCTGCAGGTCGGCCTGCAGCAGGCCCATGCGCCGCAGTTCGCGATCGAGCATGTCGCGCCCGGCATGCAGGTTGCGGTCGCGGTCGAGCCGGTGGAACCAGCTGCGCACCTTTTCTCGCGCGCGCGGACTGGCCAGGAAGCCGTTGGCCGCGACCAGCCAGTCGCGGCGCGGCTCGGGTTCCCGGGCCGTCAGGATCTCGACGCGGTCGCCGCTGCGCAGCTTGTGGTCGAGCGGCACGATGCGCCCGTCGACCTTGGCGCCGCGGCAGCGATGCCCGACCATGGTGTGCACGTGGTAGGCGAAGTCCAGCGGCGTGGCCCCGCTGGGCAGGTCGATCACCTCGCCCGCCGGCGTGAGCACGTAGATGCGGTCCTCGACCAGTTCGGTGTCGAAACCGTGCGCCAGCGCCGCCCCTTCCTCGCCCTCCGCGTGCGCCTCCAGCAGCCGCCGCATCCATTCGATCTTGCGCTCGATCGCGGCGTTGCCGGCGGCCGAACGCTGCGAGCCGCCGGTCTCCTTGTAGCGCCAGTGCGCGGCCACGCCCAGCTCGGCCTGTTCGTGCATCTCGCGAGTACGGATCTGGACCTCGAGGGTCTTGCCTTCCGGGCCCACGACCGCGGTGTGCAGCGAACGATAGTCGTTGTTCTTGGGGCGCGCGATGTAGTCGTCGAACTCGCCAGGCACGGGTGCCCACAGCGCGTGCACCACGCCCAGGGCGGCGTAGCAGGCGGGGAGGTCCTCGACCAGCACCCGCACCGCGCGCAGGTCGTAGAGTTCGCCGATCGGCACGTCCTTCTTCCGCATCTTCTTCCAGATGCTGTAGATGTGCTTGGCGCGTCCGGCGATGTCGGCGGCGATGCCCTGGGCCTGCAGCGCGCGCCCCAGCTCGGCGCTGACCTGGGCGATGTAGCGCTCGCGCCCGGCGCGCTTGTCGTCGAGCAGGGCGGCGATGCGCCGGTAGGTCTCCGGTTCCAGATGGCGGAAAGCCAGGTCCTCGAGCTCCCACTTGAGCTGCCAGATGCCCAGCCGGTTGGCCAGTGGCGCGAGGATGTCGCGGGTGAGGCGGGCCAGCGCCTGCCGCTCGGACTCCGGCAGCGCATCGGCGTGGCGCATCCGCGCCAGCTGGCGCGCCAGCAGGATCGGCACCACGCGCAGGTCGCGCACGATCGCCAGCAGCAGCCGGCGCAGGCCTTCGGTGTTGCCGGCGCCGCTGGCCTCCGCGTGCAGGGTCCAGACCTGGTTGGCCGCACGCTGGCCCTCGAGCAGGGCGGCGACCGAAGCGTGCCTGGCCGGCAGGATCGGCTCCACCCGCGCCGCCAGCTGCGGCAGTTCGAACAGGATCGCCGCGGCCACCGAGTCGCCATCGGCACCGAGCAGGGCCAGTGATGCCAGCGTGTCGGCCAGCACGGCGGCGGTGGCCGGCGCGTCGTCCAGGCCCTGGCCCGCGGCCCGCATGGCCTCGCGCAGCGCCGGCGCGATCGCCGCGGCCGCAGGCGCGGCAAGCCAGTGGTCCAGGCCGGAGGTCACAGCGGCACCGCATCATCTGTGGAGGGAGGTCCTACACTAGCCGCCTCCCGTCGAGAGGAACAGCCATGCGACCGATCCGCTCCCTGCTGCTGGCCACCCTGCTTGCCTGGCCCGCGCTGTCCTTCGCGCAGGACGCGCCGCCACTGGAACAGGCGATGAGCGCCGAGGAATTCCGGGCCGCCGGCCTGGAGAAGCTCAGCGCCGACGAACTCGCCCGGCTCAACGCATGGCTCGACCGCCGCGTGCAGCAGCAGGCCTCGGTCGCGGTGGCGGCTGCGGTCGAGCAGGCACGCGAAGAAGGCCGCAAGGAAGTGGTCGAGAAGAATCGCGGCTTCTTCCACTTCGGCTCCGAGGAGCCGATCGAGGCCAGCCTCGCGGGCGAGTTCACCGGCTTTGGCAGTCGCAAGCGCTACACCCTCGACAACGGCCAGGTCTGGGAGCAGACCGATGCCACCAGCATGGCCGGCGTGCGCAAGGCCAACCCCAGGGTGCGGATCAAGCCCGGCGCGCTGGGCGTCTGGTGGCTGCGGGTGGACGGCTACAACACCCAGGCCAAGGTGCAGCGGGTCGAATAAGCGCCTCGGCGGCGCCGCCCTTAGTCCTGCGGTGCGGCGACCGCCGAACGGCAACGGTCGAATGCGCATCGCCGGTGCGCACCGACCGGTGATATCGGCAAGCGCCGGATGACACTCCCTGGCGCCGAGGCGGACTGCCTCACTCCAGTGCGGCGATCCTCGCCGCTAGCTTCTTGGCGGTCGCGCCGCCGCGGGCGGCCAGCTCCTGCGCATAGGTCGCCACGCGCACCTCCTCCAGCTCCCAGCGCAGTTCGCCACGCGCCTCGGCGCTGCCGCGACCGGCGGCCTCCGCCGCGGCCAGCGCGTCGGCCAGGGGCTTGAGGTCGAGCATGCGCTGCTGGTCGCGCAGCGGATCGCGCTGCGCGCGCTCGGCGCGGGCCGACAGGGCCTTGAGATAGCGCGGATACGCGGCCAATGCAGCCGCCGGCGCGTCGCGCAGGAAGCCCGGGTGCGCCAGGGCCGCCAGGTGCGCCTGCATGTCGTCCAGGTTGGCGCGGGCCCAGCCGATCAGCCTGGATTCCAGCCGCGCGCGCACCTCGGCCACCAGCGCCAGGATCGTTTCGGCCTGCTGCAGCCGCGCCATCGCTTCTCCGAACAGGGCGCGGGCCGCGGCATCGCGGCGCTCGGCGAACGCGGCCGGGTCGCGGATCGCACCGAGGCCATCGGCCAGCAAGGCCGCCAGCGCGCCATCGACCAGGTCCTCGCGCAGGCGATCGCCGCCCCGCGCGTCGCGGCGCACCTCGCCGGCCGATTCGATCGCGGCGTACAGCAGCGCGGTTTTCGGCTGCACCGGCAACTGCTTGCGCGCCTGCTTCAGCTTGTCCTGCAAGGCGATGACCAGCAGCCGGCGCACGCCCTGCGGATGCAGGCGCGCCGCCAGCGCCCGGTCGGCATGCACGGCCAGCGAGGCGCTGTCGCCCGCATCCTCGAGCGCCGGCCAGGCCGGTACGCCGCCGGCGCCAGGCACCGACAGCGGGATCGGCGTGGCCGGGAACTCACGCAGACCCACCTGCGCCAAGCCTTCGGCCGCATGCGCGGAGAACGCCTCGGCCGCGCGCGCGCCGAAACGCTGGCGCAGTTCGTCCAGGTCCCGCGACTCGGCCAGCACCTGGCCGCCGCCGCGCCCGCGCACATCGACCAGGCGCAGGTTGGCGCGCAGGTGCGGCTCGAGCGACGACTCGTCGAAATCGGCGGGCAGCAATTGCACCCCGGTCATGCGCGCGAGAAAGCGCGCCAGCGCGCCGGTGAAGGCATCG
Source organism: Luteimonas campi (assembly GCF_051162505.1). Taxonomy (NCBI): domain Bacteria; kingdom Pseudomonadati; phylum Pseudomonadota; class Gammaproteobacteria; order Lysobacterales; family Lysobacteraceae; genus Luteimonas; species Luteimonas campi. Next base: position 120,327 of record NZ_JBNWEM010000005.1, on the reverse strand, counting down.
GCCTCGGCGGGCCCATGCGCTTCGGCGAAGGCGCGGGCGAAATCCGGCGCCGGCACGAAGTTGCGGCGTAGCGCCTTGGGCAGCCCGCGGATCAGCGCCGCCGCCTTGTCGGCGACGAAGCCCGGCGCCAGCCAGGACAGCCGTGCCGGGTCGAGCGCGTTGAGCAGGTGCAGCGGCACCGAGGCGGTCATGCCGTCGTCGGGCGCGCCCGGTTCGAAGCGGTAGCGCACCGCCAGGCGCGCGTCGCCCAGCGCGATGAACGCCGGGAAGCGCACCGCATCGGCGCCCTCGCCCATCAGCAGCTCGTCGCGCGTCCATTCCAGCGCACGCCGGCGCTCCGGCGGCAGCTTGCCGTACCAGGCATCCAGCGAGCGCGCGTCGACGATGTCCGGCGCCACGCGGTCGGCATACCACTGCCGCATCCAGTCCTCGTCCACCACCAGGCCGGCACGGCGCTGTTTGGCCTCTTCCTCCCGCGCGGCCTCCAGGGTCTTGAGGTTGCGCGCCAGGAAGGGGCTGCGCAGATTGATCTCGCCCGCCACCAGGCCGTCGCGCAGGAACAGTTCGCGCGCCTCGGCCGGGTACAGGCGGCCGTAGTCCACCGGCTTCTTCGGCGCCAGCACCAGGCCGAACAGGCTGACCTGCTCGCTGCCCAGCACGCGTCCCTGGGAACGCGACCAGCGCGGATCGTGATGGCGCCGCGCCAGCAGGTGGGGCAGCTCCGCGATCGCCCAGTCCGGCTCGATCGCGGCATTGGTGATGGCCCAGACCTTCTCGGTATCGAGCAGGGTGGCCGACAGCACCCACGGCGGCGGCTTGCGCGCCAGCGCCGAACCCGGGAACAGCTGGAAGCGGCGGCCGCGCGGGCCTTCGTAGAGGCCGCGCTCGACCAGGTGGCCGATCTGCGTCGGCAGCCCGGCGACCAGGGCACGATGCAGCAGGGCGTAGCGCGCGGCCTCGTCGACCGGCGCTTCGGGCGCGGGCTTCGCATGGGAACCCGATCCCTCGACCGGACCCGGACCCGGCTCGCCGCGACGTCGGCCCCTTCGCGCCCGGCCTGCGCCGCCGGCGTGACCGGCGGCCGCGGCCACGTCGGGCCACAACTCCTCGCACTGCAGCTTGAGCTGCCGATGCAGCTCGCGCCATTCGCGCATGCGCAGGAAGCCGAGGAAATGCTTCTCGCACCACTTGCGAAGCTGCGACTGCGTCAGTTCCTCGTGCGAGGCGCGATAGGCCTCCCAGAGCCTGAGGATGCCGACGAACTCGCTCTTCGGATCGCCGAACAGCGCATGCGCGTTGTCCGCGGCCGCGCGCTGGTCCGCGGGACGCTCGCGCGGGTCCTGGATGCCGAGGAACGAGGCGATCGCCAGCATCTCCTGCAGGCAGCCGTGGCGCTGCGCGGCGATCAGCATGCGCGCCAGCTTCACGTCCACCGGCAGCCGCGCCATCTGCCGGCCGATCCCGGTGAGGCGGCGCTGCGCGTCGATCGCGCCCAGTTCGGTCAGCTGCTGCCAGCCGTCGGCCACCGCGCGCGGATCGGGCGGTTCGACGAAGGGGAAGGCGTCGATATCACCCAGCCCCAGCGACAGCATGCGCAGGATCACCCCGGCCAGCGCGGCGCGGCGGATCTCAGGATCGGTGTATTGCGGGCGCGAGAGGAAGTCGGCTTCCGAATACAGGCGGATGCAGGTGCCCGGCGCGATGCGCCCGCAGCGCCCCTTGCGCTGGTCGGCGCTGGCCTGCGCCACCGGCTCGATGTGCAGCCGGTCCAGCTTCTGGCGCGGACTGTAGCGCTTGACCCGGGCCAGGCCGGGATCGACCACGTAGTGGATGCGCGGCACCGTCAGCGAGGTCTCGGCCACGTTGGTGGCCAGCACGATGCGTCGCTGCGGCCCCGGATTGAATACCCGGTCCTGGTCGCGCGCCGACAGCCGCGCGTACAGCGGCACCACTTCGGTATGGCGGTACTTGCGCCGCTCCAGCGCCTGGTGCGCGTCGCGGATCTCGCGCTCGCCCGGCAGGAACACCAGGGTGTCGCCGGTGCCGCGCTCGCGCGCGATCTCGTCGCAGGCGGCGACGATGCCGTCGAGCACCGAAATGCCGCCGTCCGCATCGGAGCGGCCGCGCCCGCCCGCCGGCGCCCCGGCCGCCCCCTCGCCCTCATCGCTGGACAGCTCCTCCAGCGGCCGCCAGCGCACCTCCACCGGATAGCCGCGCCCTTCCACGTTCACCACCGGCGCGTCGTCGAAATGCCGCGAGAAACGTTCGGTATCGATCGTGGCCGAGGTGACGATCAGCTTGAGGTCGCGGCGCTTGCGCAGCAGCTGCTTGAGGTAGCCGAGCAGGAAGTCGATGTTGAGGCTGCGCTCGTGCGCCTCGTCGACGATGATCGTGTCGTAGCGCGAGAGCCAGCGGTCGGAGGCGATCTCGGCCAGCAGGATGCCGTCGGTCATGAACTTGACCGCGGTGTCGTCCGAGACGTTGTCGTTGAAGCGCACCTGGTAGCCCACCAGGCCGCCCATCGGTACCTGCAGTTCCTCGGCGACGCGGCGCGCGACCGCGCGCGCCGCGATCCGCCGCGGCTGGGTGCAGCCGATCATGCCGGCCGCGCCGCGACCGGCCTGCAGGCACAGCTTGGGCAGCTGGGTGGTCTTGCCCGAACCGGTCTCGCCGGCGACCACCACCACCTGGTGGGCGCGGACCAGGGCCACGATCTCCTCAGCCTTGCCGGCGATCGGCAGTTCCGCGGCCACCGCCGCGGCCGGCAGGCGCGCGGCCCGGGCTTCGCGCGCCCGCACCGAGGCCTGCAGCGCAGCGGCGAACGCCGCCTCCGCATCGCCCTGGCCGGGCTGGCCGTTCCAGCGCGACCACAGCGCCTGCAGGCGCCCGCGGTCGCGCGACAGCGCGCCGTCGATGGCGCGCCGTGCCTGCTTTAACGCATCCGTCGCAGGGGCGCGCCTAGACTCCACCGGCACCCTTGCAACCGCGACAATCATTCACATATCCCGCGTGCATTCGCCTATTGTCGCCAAAACCACCTGAGTCGAGGTCATCATGTCGAAGACGAGTTCGAAGAAGAAGCAGTCCGCCGGGTCGGGCCAGGCCAAGCCGGCCAAGGCCGAAAAGGTCAAGAATGCCGGCAATGGCGACACCGCCAATGCCGCCCGGACCGTGGTGCCCGCCGCCTCGCCGGCCAGCGGCGCCAGCGGCCCCGGCATCGACATCGGCATTTCCGCCGAGGACCGGCAGCAGATCGCCACCGAACTGTCGCGCTTCCTCGCCGACGCCTACACCCTGTACCTGAAGACCCACAACTTCCACTGGAACGTGACCGGGCCGATGTTCAATGCCCTGCACAACATGTTCGAGGAACAGTACACCGAGCAGTGGAACGCGCTGGACGACGTGGCCGAGCGCATCCGCGCGCTGGGCTACAACGCTCCCGGCTCCTATGCCGAGTTCATGAAGCTGACCTCGATCAAGGAGGAGCCGGGCGCCACCGAGGCGCCGGACTGGCGCGAGATGGTGCGCCAGCTGGTGATCGGCAACGAGGCGGTGTGCCGCAGCGCGCGCAAGGCCATCGACGTCTGCGACGACGCCGACGACGAACCCACCGAGGACCTGCTGATCCAGCGCCTGCAGACCCACGAGAAGTACGCCTGGATGCTGCGCTCGCTGCTGCAGTGACGCGGCGCCCGCGCTGGCGGGCGGCCCCGGCCCCGACGACGGCGCGGCGACGCGCCGTCGTCGTATCCGGGACCGGGAAGTTTTCCTACAGGCCGCGCCGGGCGCGGCTGGCTATCCTGTACGCATGAGTTCCAACGCCCACCACCTGCTCGAGACGATTTTCGGCCACCGCGAGTTCCGCGGCGAGCAGGGCGAGATCGTCCGCCACGTCGCCGAAGGCAACGACGCCCTGGTGCTGATGCCCACCGGCGGCGGCAAGTCGCTGTGCTACCAGCTGCCGGCGCTGCTGCGCGACGGGGTCGCGATCGTGGTCTCGCCGCTGATCGCGCTGATGCAGGACCAGGTGGATGCGCTGCGCCAGCTGGGCGTGCGCGCGTCCTGCCTCAACTCCAGCCTCGACGCCGCGGCGGCGCAGGCGGTGGAGCGGCAACTGCTGGAAGGCGGGCTCGACCTGCTTTACGTCGCGCCGGAGCGCCTGCTCACGCCGCGTTTCCTGTCCCTGCTCGAACGCGCCCGGATCGCCCTGTTCGCCATCGACGAGGCGCACTGCGTCTCGCAGTGGGGCCACGACTTCCGTCCCGAATACCGCGAGCTGACCATCCTGCACGAGCGCTGGCCGCAGGTGCCGCGCATCGCCCTGACCGCGACCGCCGATCCGCCCACCCAGCGCGAGATCGCCGAGCGCCTGCAGCTGGAGGACGCGCGCCGCTTCGTCAGTTCCTTCGACCGCCCCAACATCCGCTACACCGTGGTGCAGAAGGAGAACGCGAAGCGCCAGCTGCTGGACTTCCTGGAGCCCCACCGCGGCGCGGCGGGCATCGTCTACTGCCTGTCGCGGCGCAAGGTCGAGGAAACCGCGGAGTTCCTGGCCGGCCACGGCATCGATGCGGTGCCGTATCACGCCGGCATGGATGCGGCCCTGCGCACCGCCAACCAGCACCGCTTCCTGCGCGGCGAGGGCGTGGTGGTGGTCGCGACCATCGCCTTCGGCATGGGCATCGACAAGCCCGACGTACGGTTCGTGGCCCACACCGACCTGCCCAGGTCGATCGAGGGGTATTACCAGGAAACCGGACGCGCGGGCCGCGACGGCGAGCCGGCCGAGGCCTGGATGTGCTACGGCCTGGGCGACCTGGTGCTGCTGCGGCAGATGATCGAGCAGTCCGAGTCCGGGCCCGAACGCAAGCGGCTCGAACACCGCAAGCTCGACGCGCTGGTGGGCTATTGCGAGACCATGCGCTGCCGCCGCCAGGTACTGCTGGACAACTTCGGTGAAGCCCTGCCCCGCGCCTGCGGCAACTGCGACAACTGCATCGCGCCGCCCGAGTCTTGGGACGGCACCGAGGCCGCGCGCAAGGCGCTCAGCTGCGTCTACCGCACCGGGCAGCGCTTCGGCGCCGCCCATCTGATCGACGTGCTGCGCGGCGGCGACACCGAGCGCATCCACCAGTTCGGGCACCACCAGCTCGGCGTCTACGGCGTCGGCAGCGATCTCGACGCGCGCAGCTGGCGCGGCGTGTTCCGCCAGCTGGTCGCGCTGGGCCTGCTGGAGGTCGATGCCGAAGGCCACGGCGGCCTGCGCCTGGCCGAGGCCGCCCGCCCGGTGCTGCGCGGCGAACAGGGCGTGCGGCTGCGCAAGGAGGCGCTGAACAGACGCGAGCGCGCACGCGGCGACACGCGCGCGGCAAGGCCCGTCATCGAGGTCGCGGCGGCCGACCGGCCGCTGTTCGAAGCCCTGCGTGGCCTGCGCACACGGCTGGCGCGCGACCAGGGCGTCCCGCCCTACGTCATCTTCCACGACGCCACCCTGCGCGAGATCGCCCGCCAGCGCCCGCAGACCCCCGGCGACCTCGCCCTGATCGGCGGCATCGGCGCCGGCAAGATCGAACGCTACGGCGACGAGGTGCTGGACGTGGTGGCGGAAAACGAGGCGGCGTAGCGGCGCCGGCGAGAAAGGCATGGGCGCGGCCCGCATGCCGGCGCGTGGTCACTGGAGCGAGCACCAGCCCGCTGGAGCGCAAGCGCCGCGCCCCGCAGGACGCCCACCACCGGCCAGCCACAGGCCAGATGCGGGCAAGCATGGGTGGCGTTGACGCGAGGTTACGTCGGCGGCAGACGATGCCCGCCATGCCGACCCGCTCGACGGGTCTTCGGCTGGACGATACGGAGCGCCACACGTGGGCGGAACCGCCCGAAAGGCTGGTGGCCGTGATGGGGCCGCATGACTTCCTCAACCCAATGTTCTGAAAGGACATATCGGCCAGAACCACTCTTTTCTGCCCCCACTTATGCCCCCAAACCGCCGCGGCTGGCAGGCGTTTGCCGGGTGCAGCTCGTGGGCCGTTCCTAGACAACAGGCTGATTGGACCCCTCGCAGTCGATGTCTCGATTCTTGCGCTCGGTCACAGTGGGCAACTACCCCCTGCCGGCACATTCGATCGGCCAGCAGTGCACGGACGCGACGCGACCACACCAGCGCAGATCCTCCCCAGCCATGCGTGCGCCCCGGAGGGGCACGGCTGGCACAACCCTGATGCGGAAGGAGCGCCGTCATGGCCAGCGCCAAGCAGGAAAGGCTGGAGCAGGAGAGCGAGGCGACCGAGGGATACCAAACGGTCAGCTTCGACCCCCGCCTCTACAGCCGGGAGCCAGGGGTGCCTGTGGTCAGCCTCGAGGGCAACTTCAGTGCGGCCGACCTGCGTCGGATCATCGATGCCCTTGAGAACCCGTAGCTCCCCCCGTTAGAGGGAGCGTCAAGGCCTTGCCCACCCTGGCCGGACGAACTTCTTGAACTCGCGGCTGATCTGGGCGAAGTAGCACATACATCGCCTCCATCTGGACCGGCAGGTTATCGCGCCCGCCATGACCTTGGGGTCAGACCTCCCCTATAGCCAGCCGCGGAGAACCCCGACTAGCCGCTCTAAGCCACCGTCGGCAAGCTCGCTTCACCAGCAACGCATGGTGCGCGCTGCCCGGACCAGGACCGCCTAGGACCGTCCACCTCTCCGGCCACCCCGCCATCCAGCCATGCGGGCCTCTGCAGGGATGCGGGGGCTGCTGACTCTGCTGTTCAAGCAAGCCGAGCGCTCGCACGCCGGACTGCGCTCCGCCCAACGCCTCCTCGGTCTGCGCTCGCCAGCAGGCAACGCCGAGGCCTTCCAGCGGGGCGCTGCGCGGCCCAGCAGACTAGTCGTCCCGCAATTTCAGAGGACCGAGATAGTCCTCCTTGTTGAACAGCCGAGGGGGCAGACCGAGGTAAGTGGCGAAGTCCTCGGCGAACTGCTGCGCGAGATGGAATAGATTGTCCAAGTGTTTGCTCAGCTTGGCGAAGTCAACCTCTGTATCACCTTCGTAGTTCATCCCGCCGAGGTAGCGCTGAAAGTCGCTTTCGAGGACGGCCTGAGCCCCTGCGTTCATCGTCCGAACCGCGCCTATCAGTGTCGCCAAGTCGTGGCCAATTTTGTCGGGAAAGTAGTGCAAATGATCAATCTGATCGCTTGCAAGCTGCAGTGGGTTCGAAGCAGCCATTCTCAACGCCGTGTCCATCGCTTCAACGTCTTTGACCTTGCCGTTCGGTTGTATCCCACTCACGTGCAGATAGTTCTGCGTGTACGCAACATGCGCGGCCAGATTGACCACCTCGTGGAACAGAAGCCGCCCGCGTATTTGCCCGACTGCATCGCGATCGCGGGCCGCGTTCTCCTCTTGCCGCTGGGCAATGTTCTTCGCTGCGACAGCCGTACACCAAGCAAGCAAGCCCAGGATTACAGTGGAAATTGCGACCCATGCATCCCAGTTGACCTGACAAGTTGGCCCCGGCCACCAACACTGGCTTATGCCTTGGAGGAATCCCATGCGTGAGCGTCCCATCCTGTTCTCGGCGCCGATGGTGCGCGCCCTCCCCGACGGCCGCAAGACAGAGAGCCGAACGATGCGCCTACAGGCGCGCGCAGCGCGGTTGGTTCGTGACTGAACGGTCAGGAATTGGTCAACCGACCTGCTGGAAGCCGCGTAATTCCTAGCTTCACCGGGGGTGCACTGTCCTCGATAGCGCGTCTCCTTTCCTCGTGGGGCCTAGATCGGGGTAGATTGAAGCTCCTTCAGCACGGGGCTGATCATGCGCGCGATCCTGGCAACGCCGCAGTTTCCGCCCGACGGGCCGGAATACATAGCCGACCGGACACTCAGACCCAGCCTTACCTTGGAAGGGCTTGTCGCCTCCTGCCTCCGAGACGCGAGCGGCGATCCTGTGGCGGCTGCTCTGCTGCTGGAAGATCGCATCGGAGATCACGCGGCCATGCTGGCCGAACTCGTCCAGCCGTACTTGGCCGACGCCTGCTGGAAAGCTGTCCAGCGGCGCCTGGAGGCGGTACGAAAGCCAGGGACCGCATCGGAGACCGCGCCGAGCTGCCCCGACACTTCCGAGCGCTTGCACGCCTTGGCGGACTCACTGTTGGACTTCCGACTGCCGAGCGGGACCTTGCTCAGGGACGCCTTCCGCCACGACGTCGAGCAGGCAGCGCAGTGGTATCTCGGCCGGGCACGCTCACTGCAGAGGAAGGGAAAGTGGCTCGCGGCGATCGCACCCCTGGTGCCGCGTGCGAAGGTGGTAGGCCACGTCCTGGACGGACACCAGTTGCAGCACCTCTTGAATAGCGCCACGCCCGACTAGTGGTCCTGGTCCTCTGCTAGATTCGTTCCGCGGGGCCGGCCAGCGCCCGTGTGCCACTTGGCCATCTACCCCCTGCCGGCCTCGCTCCCTTCCTATGGTGAGGTTGGCCAATCGTCCCCTGCCCACAAGGGCCACCAGCCTCGTGCCAACCTCACCACCACACTCCGTGCTGATTGATGAAACCCTGGCAGGCCGGCGGCGCGCCATATGCATGCGCATTCAAGAGCGCCATCGGCAACGTCAAGACCTCCAATGCGCCGAGGTCCGCCTGACCCTGCAACTCAAGGCGATCTGTCGCAGGTTCACAAACGGCGACAAGGACGAAGCGCTTGCGCTATACGCCTCGACCGATGGCGATGGCGCTCACCGGCTGTCCCGGGCTTTCCAAGTGTCCGCCGCGCCGCTTCTCGCCGCCCGCCAAGCTCTTTCCACCGCAAGGAAACACCTTGAGCGCGAGATGGAACGGGACGTTCGCATGCTTCCGATATGGCCAAGAGTCGCAGCTACCAGGGGACTCGGCGCTCTGGGCTTGGCATCCATCGTCGGAGAGGCAGGCGACCTCAGCAACTACAGCTCGCACAGCAAGCTCTGGAAGCGGCTTGGCTTGGCAGTGATAGGCGGAGAGCGCCAACGTCGCGTGCAAGGTGCCGCAGCGATCGCACACGGCTACAGCCCGTCTCGCCGGGCAATCGTTTGGCAGGTTGGCAGCTCACTCTTTCGTGCGCAGTCGGAGCGGCGGGATCAGCACACCGGCGCGGTGATACGTGAGGCGGGTTCGTACCGGCTGGGATACGACGCACGCAAGACTTACGAGCGACCCCGGGTCGCGTCAGCTGCACACGCCCACAACCGCGCGAGCAGATACATGGAGAAGAAGCTGATCCGCAATCTTTGGGACGGCTGGCGCGTCGCGAATAGGATTGGCTAGTTATTCGGGAACAGGCGGGAGGGGGATTAGGCGGCCATTTCCAACAACACAGACGCGCCAGCAGCGGACGTATGGACTGGTCGATACATCACACCAGCGGACTCGGCCTCTTCTCGAATCTCAGCGCGAGTTTCTGCCAGTTGCGTCCGCTGCCTCTCGCCAAGCGTTGCATCGTCATCTCGATTGACTGCGCTGATCAGAACCGCGTAAGGAAACCAGGCCACGCGTCTTGCGCTTTGCAGTTCGAACAATCTAGCCCGTGAATCCCTGAGGCTTGCACTTGGACGGGCCGCATGAAACACGTTGAAGTGGGCGACCAACCGGGGAGAACAGAACCCGAACCTCACCGGCTGTCCGCCATCGACCAGAGTCGCAGTACGTCCAAAATAATTGATCAGACCTGGCTCGTGAGAAAGAACTTGCTCACGGACCTCCGTGCCGAATCGGCGATTGACTTCCTCCGGGAGAGGAGCATCACCTTCTTCCAACTCATCGAGCTTGTCTAGATTGGTAAGGCTGGAGTGCATTAGTGCCGCAGTCCGAAGTAGCTCGGACAGCGACCTTGCTGCGGTCAACCTAGGTGTGCCTGCATGCATGCCAAGCAGACTTTCAGGCAGGCCTCGGACGCCACCCGCCCCCCTTGCTGCCTCTTGGTAAAGATTCAGAGCCTGATCGATCAGCCTGCTTGCTGCTCGGGACTGCTTTCCGAACAACGCATCTAGCGTATCGTCGCGCAGGAATCGCACGGCCGCGACGGCACCTTGGTAATCGTACAGGACACCCGCAAGCAGTCGTTCGCCCGTACCCGACACGGGCTCCCAGAAGATCGGGCGCCAAGGATGCCGCGCATCCTCGAACCGAGCGAAATTTCCATCCGATACAGCGCTCATTGGATTCCTGCTAGAAGGTCATCCGGCGGTGGAAATCGGTTGACGAGCCGCATTCCTATCGTAGCGAGCCTAGTCGAGACTAGATCGCACCAAGCTTCAACGTCATGCAGCTCCGCCACATGCTCCTGGCCGGCTTGGACAGCGGCGACACCAATGTCTGGCCACTGCTGAATCACTGCCTCCATGAACTTCGCGTGATCTCCACTATTCACTGCCATGGCGCACAACTTGTTCACATCAACGAACCCTGCGGAAGCTCCTAAGCCGAATGCATGTGCATGGTCAATCCACACTTCCTCGGAGCCGTCCCAGAGAATATTGCCGAGGTTCCGATCTCGGTTGTCTATCGCCTCGTCAATTACAGCAGCAAGGGGTGCGCTAGGAAGCGTAAGTGCCATTTGCACAGCACAAGCGATCGCAGCAGGGTATGCCGGATTGCCAGGGGGGAGTGAATCAATTGCCATCCGCTTCTTGAGATTCGGGTAGCCAACGTCTGCGCTGGCAAACCACACGTCGGAGCCATCGCGCACGAGGTAGGGTGAAGGCACGGGCAGCCCCCAATCCTTCAGGAGGATAGCGGCGAGAACCTCTGCGAACACCATCTCCACCGGATCCTTCTTGAGGAACCCTGCAACCAATGAGTGATCCGGCAACTTCAAGATGCAGCGCATTGCGCCGGTGCTGCCATCTCCTGCCGGGGTTTCAGTCCCAGCAACTACAGTCGCCCATTGCACCGCCATCCCGCCCCCAAGGCTATGCCGTCTCCGACAGGCATCGGGACTGAATCATGGGGTGCCGGGCCAGCCCGTGCAACCGGAAGCGAATCCTGGCCACCATGGCTCGCAAATGCTGCGACTGGATGGCTTTACCTGGTCGTCGCCGCCTATACCGCCTTCACGGGACCCTCGAGCCCCAGCCCACGAATCGTCGCAGTCTGGTAGTACTGCGAGAAGAGGATGCGCGCCTCCCGCGGCTGATCGTCCCCTTCGAGCATGGCCGTCCCGAAGGCCACGGCATCCTTCTGCCCGGGGGTGCGGAACGCGAGCTCACGGTGGACATAGCGGACGGGGAAAGTCGCTGAGCCGCCGGCTTCGAAATACTCGAGCAGGAGCAGGGACCGTTCTTCGCCAGGCGCCATCCGCTCGAACTCTGCGACCAAAAGCGGGGGCAGGTCTTCAAACACGGTCCTTTCGGCTGCAGACATTGCCATTCTCCCCGTTGGCGCAAGGCCTACTTTACCGCAGCCCTTGCGCCTAGCGGGCGGCGGGCGCTTGGGAAGCGACTTCCCCCAGTTGCGACGCCAATTCAGCCAGTTCCTGGTCACCATCGCGCTCGGCGACCTGCCGGAGCATCTGCAATTGGCCCAAGAGCTCACCCACCGGCTTCGTCGTGTTCGAGGCGAGCCAGGCGACCGCCTTGGGGTTCGTGAGTAGGCGGGCCATCCGGTTGGCTGCGATGGCCGAGCCGGCGGACGCCGCGATTGTCAGCACGGCGGCGCCGACGTTGCCCATGATGGCCTGCTGAGCCGACAGGAGGCCGGTGCCGCCTGTCTGCATGAGCGCGGCCTGGCGGGTCGTCCCTGAGGTGTTGCGAAACACCCGGCTCCCCTCGCGGACGCGCTCCGCCATTCGGGCGATCCGATCCATATTGTGACTGAACGTCGCACCGTGCCGGTCGAACAGGGCGCGGCGGGCCTCCGGGCTCACCTTGTCCCAATTGGTGAGGAAAGTCTCCATGCTGAACGCGTCGCCGGCCGCATTCTGCTGACTACTGCTCGCTCGGCCCATCCGGCGGATGAATGAGGCCGTCAGCTCACGCTGCGCCGCCTTGTCCAGCGATTGCATCACTGAACGAAGAGTTGTGGCGCCCTGGTTGATGCCGCCGAAGGCCGCGGCGTACACCTTCTCCGGACCGCCGCTCTTGTCGATGACGTGCTCGATTCGTTCGAGCCTGGCCGTGCCGTACTTGAAGTGGTTGTTCGCGCGGGTGAACGCCTTCTCGGCTGCGGGCCCTGCAGCTTGGGCGGCGGCGCGCATGTCCTGGGAGAGCGCCCCGTAGAGCCCCCTGAGCTGGCGCGTCGGGATATCGGGCAGCAGACCAGCCTCGGAGATCATCTCGCCCACCCGGCTCCTGACGCTCGCGAGCGCCTGGTACGGAAGCTGGCCATTGCCCGCGTTGATGTCAGCCTCAAGCGCCTGGCGGATGGAAGCAAGCTTCGGATTCGCCAACATCGCTGAAGTCGCATTGGCTCCGGCGATTGGCGATGCCTGCCTGGAAAGATAGGCCGCCGCGTTCGATGCGGGCACCTTTGTACCCTGCGGGATCTGCTGATCCAGTTCGCCATACAGGCGGTTCGACAGCGTCCGGAATCGCGCCATGTAGCCGCCCGGACCTTCGATGCCCTGCACGATCGTGCGTCCCGTCTGTTGAGGTGTAGCGCTTCCACCGCGTGGCGACAGGCCAGCGGCGATGTCGTCCATGCGCTGTGCGACTGCTTGGGTCTGCTGTCGCCCAAACCGCTCCATCCGGCCCGCTCCACCCGGCACATTGCCGACCAACGTCTCCAGGGCTTGGGCGGGCCGACTTCCGGTCGCCTGGCCGACCGATGGCGTCGCGCCGGACGCGGCGAAGTCGCCGATTGCGTCGCGCACGTGCCCCGCATCACGGCCGCGCACCGCCACCCGGGTCAACGCCTGTGCGGCCGCGGGGACCGTTCCTTGGGACCGTACGAACGGCGTGACGAGGCCAGCCGCACCCGGCGCCATACCCCCGATCAGCCCGGCCGCCAGCTGCTGCCAGCGGTTGCCCCCGCCTTCCCGCGACATCGAGGCGGCGCTGGCACCGGTGGCCGCGCTGGCCGCCTGCAGACCGGGCTGGGCCCCCAGCAGTTGCCCGACGCGATTGGCGACCGTGGGCACCAGTGGCCGGGCGGCATTGAGCGCGGCACCAGCCCCCAGCGTGGCCGCGGTCCCGGTCAGCGCCTCGCCCACGTCCGACAGCACGCGCTGGCCTCGGGTTTGCGGCTCAGGCAGGCCCATCCGATCGGCTAGGGCCGCGGCGCGCTCGCGCATCGGCACGCTCTGTACGTCTCGCCCGGTCACCGCGCGCTCGATCGGGTCGGCGACCAGGTAGTTGACTGCATCGCCCCCCAGCATGCCGACGAGGCTGCCGGCGCCCTGGATCATCGAGCGCACGCCCATGCCAGCACCTTGGGCCTGACGGTCGAGCCACGATGGGGCCTCCTGGCCTGGGATGGTCGTGGCGCCGCTCTTGACGTTGGAGAAATCGGGGGCGCTGCGGGCGACGATCGGGTCAGCATCCCAAGGGTTGCCCATGCCTGCGGTGGGCGCAGGCGCGACGATCTCGTCTTGGTCCCAGGGGTAGCCGGTTGAGTCGAGGGTCGTGCCCGCGTAGCGCTGCCACGGTCCGCCGGGCTGGCCCTTCGTCGCCGCACCGACGGCGGCCTGTTGATACTTCTCCCATGGGCCTCCCTGCGCCGTGTACTGCTCCTGCAGCACTCGCTCGATGTCAGCGTCCGACATACCGGCTGGGAACTCGGCAATGCTGCCGTCGGGAAGGTCGACTTCGATCATGCGCTGCGGGCCCGCGGGACCGCTTGGCTCATCCTCCAGCACAAAGCCTGGTGGAAGCGGAGGCGTGTCCTCCTCAAGCACGAACCCTGGCGGGAGCGGTGGCAATGGGTTCGCCCGTGCCTGGTACTTCTCCCAAGGGCCAGACGGCCGCATTACTTGCCCGTGCGTCGGCCCGCCGTACCGCTTCGCCATCGCCGCGCGCATCGTTTCGCTGTCGGTGTCGCCTGCGAACTCGTACAGCTGGCCGTCCGGCCCTTGCACGCGAATCGGCGCGGTGTTGTAGGTGAGCATGATCGGCTGATCCTCAGTTGCGGAGCTCTGGGACAAGTGAGTTGTCGGTGATCGGGTTGCGAGATCTTCGCGGCGTGTTCGAAGTGACGCCGCGCTTTGCCCGGCGCGGCACGGGAGGCGCTCGTGGGGGCGAGAGTCCTGCAACCAATTGTGGCGATCGCTGGGGGTGTTTCGTTCCCGATGAGAACCGGTCTCGGGCTTCCTGCAGTTGGCGGGAGAACATCGCGATCGCTGCCGCGCGCAGCGCGTGGTACTGGCTATTGCGGACTCCCAGCCGCCGCGCCCGTGTCGCTACCGACTCTGGCGCTCGCCGGCACCACATCACGGCGAGCGCGTCGCCGGCGGCAAGTTCCAGCACCTCGCGCCGCGTGCGAATACCCCTGCGCCGGCAGACTGTCGAGAGGAAGCCGACGCCATAGCGATGGATGATTTCGAACTGGCGCCCGTCCTGCGCATGGAAGAGCAAGAGCAGGCTTGGTCGGATGTCGCCCGGACCGTCGCGCATGAAGGCCAGGGTCGCAGCCGCGGCCGGCAAGTGCCGGCTCGCCCATCGATTGAGCTCGCTCGGATCCAATTCGCCCCCACGGCGGTCGGTCAGTTTTTGCGGAAGATCTGGTATCGAAGCTCGGAGTCGATCGCCACGAGCTTGGTCAGCCCGGCGAACCACGCGATGAGCCCGCAGTCGCAGTCGGCCCCGGCGATGAGCGCGCACTTGTCCAGGTGAGTGATCCAGTACCCGGTCAGGAGCTCGTCGATTGCAGCCACGCCAACCGCTTGGCGGATGCGCCACTCCTCGCGTTCCATCTCGGCTTCGATCGCGAACTCAGCCATCGGCTGTCTCGAGCGCATCACACGCGTAGTTCGGCACGTACCGCCGGCCCGACGTGGACTCGTAAGTGATGATCCAACCGGATTCGATTGCTGCCTCTAGTGCGTCGTCGAAGCTCTCGAATCGCGAGCGCGCCCGGTTGGCCCTGGCCCGCGAGTGGGATTCCAGCTCCCGGCGGGTCGCCCCCTGCAGCTCTAAGGGGGACCTGATGCCGCGGTCGCGAAGCAGCCAGACGAGTGTCCGGGCGATGCAGGAAGGCTGCGGGACATCGAAGGGCCCGGGCTCGGCCGGCCACCGGCCAGCAGCCTCGCGCGCACGCGCGCGCGCCTGCGCAATGGCGGCGGATTCCCCTCGCCTCCCGCCCCTCCCCACCTCGCGCGCAGGCGCACGCGTCGCGCTAGGGTGCAAGTCGGTGCTGGGCCGGGTCATCCGGGGTCCCCCGACTGCATCGCCTTGCGACGGCGGGTGACGTGGTACGGGGTCAGGACGGCGTGCGCTTTCAGGTCGGCGGACGGGCGCGGGCCGTCGCTGGACTCCCAGACCTTCGGGGTGAGCTCTCCGGCCAGGGCGACGCTGTCGCCGGCGGTCAGGGCCAGCAGGGCGCTGACGGCCGCGGTGTCGAACGCGATGACACCGACGCTGAGGCTGTCGTCGCCTCCGGTGCTGACCCATACGCGGCAGGTGGCATAGGCGTTGCCGTTGCGGCTGGTGCCGGCCTTCGGGGCGGACGCGAGGCGCCCGGTAATCAGGGCGTCGATCATCGCCAGCTCCTTGTGACATCGCGGCGTTCCGTGGCACTGCGCAGCAGTCGGGGGATCCGTGGGGCGAGGCTGCTATTCCGCCATTCCGCCGCTATTCCGCCGCATTCCGCCGCGGGGCGCGGCGGACTGGAACGCGGAAGGGCGGCTTCTATTCCGCCATTCCGCCGTTCCCTATAGGGCGGCGGATTGAAAGTGGCCTGAGTCTGCGGGGGCCAGAGCCGCCCAAACCGCCCGCTCCGAAGGGGTCTATTCCGCCGCCGCTCTCCGTCTCCGCGTGGCCAGGGACAGCCCATTGCTGCTAGCCGGTCGAGCGCTCCGTCAAGGGCCAGCGCGCTACCCATGGGCACCTCCCGCAGCCTGACCCTCGGCCTGCTCACAGGGCCACGCCTCGACCGGTTCGTCGGCTCGGAATTCCGGCAGTTCGAGGAACCCGTGGACCAGCGATGGGTCGATATGCCGATAGCCGTCGTACCAGCGCGCGTCGCGGTCGTTCCATCGCGCCAAGGCGGTCCAGCCACCACCGAGGAACAGCACGAACTGGCCGGTGGTCGCGCCGTCGGGGCGGCCGGCGTAGGTCCAGCCCGTCTCAGAGTGCCCGGACATGGTCGCCTCCCTTCTCCAGTCGCCCAGCCCGCCACCCTCCGCCGCGGGTGAAGTCGACATGCTCCCAGCGCCTGCTCCTTGGGCAGTAGCGCTCGTCAGGCCACCCGAGAGCATTGCGATGGGTGGTCTGCCAACCGTCTCTTGCAGCCGGG
This sequence comes from Luteimonas campi, assembly GCF_051162505.1. Classification (NCBI taxonomy): domain Bacteria; kingdom Pseudomonadati; phylum Pseudomonadota; class Gammaproteobacteria; order Lysobacterales; family Lysobacteraceae; genus Luteimonas; species Luteimonas campi. The sequence continues at coordinate 103,921 of NZ_JBNWEM010000005.1, read as the reverse complement.
TCTCGGTGTCGGCCCGTGAAGCACGCCGGACATCGCATGACGCGACGGAGCCCGCCTTCCAACCGCACGCGTGCGCGCCGGATCCAATCAGTGACCACTGGCGGCCTCCTTGTATCGATCGGCGCTCGAGGGCGGACTGGCGAGCGCGAGGTAGGTCTTCTTCCGGCCGCGGGGTTGCGGATGTGGCTGCTCGAGCAACAGCCCGCGATCCAATGCCCACCTGAGCGCTGAGCGTCGTCTGTTCCTCGCGCCGAACTTCTCTGGCAGATCGTCGACCGTGCTGCTCGTGGGGAACTGCACCTCGCTCTGGGTAACGAACCAGTCGCGCAGCGCATCCCAGGCGCTTTGCATGTCCGTCTTCGGGAACTCCGGCTCGAACAGCTGCAGGCGTGCTGCGTGCGGGGTAATGACGCGTTCGAGGTAGAAATCGGGCTGTCCGGGCGGCACCCCGTTTACCTTGACCAGGGATAGCCGAAGCAGTCGCTTCTCGGCGACCAGGTCCGCCGCATTACTGGGGCACCCTTCGTCGCCTGGCTTGACTAGCGCCAGGTGCATGTTCGATCGGCCGTTGTCTGATAGCGAGCTGCCGCCGCGGCCGCTGTACTGGTCGACGACGTTGTCGCGGTGCTGCTGCTTGCCGGTGTGATGCGCGACAAGCGTCGTGGCATCGGTCTGGCGGCTAACCCGCTCCATGGCCGAAACGATGCGCGCCAAGTCTTCGTTGTTCTCCTCGCCGCCGTTGAGGCGGCTCAGGGTGTCGAACACCACCAGCCTGAGGTCCGGAATCGCCCGCGCGTACTCGACCAGACGGTCGAGGTCCTGGGCGACCTCCGTCTGCCCGTTGACGTGGCGCGTGAGCATGAAGCCAACGCCGACCATGTCCTTCACGATGAAGTGCCGCGCCACGAGCTCGAGCTGATCCGGCCCCAGTCCTTGGGCATTCGCCCAGACATGCTTACGGATTACGTCGCGCCGGTCCTCAGCGCTCACGTACAGCACGCTGCCCTGCTCCGGCCACTCACTGCCAAACCGCAGGCCGGCGCAGATGTGGATGCAGAGCTTGGCCAGGAATCCCGTCTTGCCAGCCCCGCCCGCGCCGGTGAGCACGCAGGCCAAGCCGGCCGGCAGCAGGGGCTTGAGAGTCCAGCGCGTCGCAGGCGGTTCTGTCCTCAGTTCGTCGATTGAGAACCGGTCAGTGACGCCTGCCGCCCAAGGATCGGGCTCCGGCTCAGGAGGCCCCGGAAGGAGCGGTATGTCGTCCGATTCAAGCCAATCCAGATCGCGAGCGCTCTCCCCTATCGTCTCGAACAGGTCGACGATGTCGCCGTGGGGCGGCAGGCCGAAGACCGAAACGTCCACCACCTCGACCCGGCAGCCCAGGTCGCGAAGGATCGCCGCGACCTCGTCGGCGTATTGCGCGCCTGGTTCGTCGTTATCCGGCCAAATGCGCACCCGCCGGCCGGTGATCGGCGACCAGTCGGCTGCTTTTCCGCTGCTCGCCGATCCGCTCGTCGTTGCAACCGCGCCGATGGCGGCCAGAGCGTCAGCACAAGACTCTCCTTCCACCACCCAGACCAGTGTCTCGGGATCCGCCGTGGCGAGGCCGCGCAGCCGGTAAAGAAGCTTGCCCGCCTTCGGCGGCTTCGGCTCTCCCAGAACGAAGCGGGCGCCTTCGTGACGGATCGGTCGGATGACCTTCTCGCCGCTCCCCGGATTCCGCAGACGCGCCCGGTAGAAGCCATGGGCGCCCGACGCGTCCGTGTATTCGTGCAGCGCCTCCAGCTCGAAGCCTTCCCGAATGTGGGCGCGCGCGAGCCGCGAGACGGCTTCTGCTGGCGACTCGACCGGCTGCACTGTGCTCATCCGCGCCACCCCAGCAGCACCCAAGCCGCTTCACGGAAATCGATCCCGTTGCGGCGCATATGGAAGCCGACGATGTCGCCCTGACCGCAGCCCGCGAAGCACTTCCAGCCGCCTCGTGGCGATGTGAGGTGGACGCTCAGGCTGGCGTTGCCGTCCTCATGGAACGGGCACTTGCCCTTCGCCCACCCGTCGCTGTTCGGCCTGCCGAGCTTGTCGATGTGCTTGCGGTAATAGGCGTCGGGCTCTGGGAGGCGATCGCGCCAGTCCTCAGGGAGACGCCCCCGGCGCTGCCCGCTCATTGGCGTCGGCTCCGCTCGAGGACCGCGCCGCCCGTGCCGATCACGAGGACTTCGTCGCCGACGACCGCCGAGATCCGCGGGTGGCAGGCGCATGGCGATCGCGGGCATCCGTACCCGTGCTCCACCTCCACGCTCGTCACGTGACCAGGCTGTGCGGGCAGCGCCCCAACCGCGACCGCTTCTGAGATTCGGGACCAGTACTCGTTCACCGGCTCAGCCTCGCGCCGGCTTCTGCTGCGCATCGTCAGTCGCGTTCAGGCGCTGCGGTAGCGAATACAGGCTGTCCAGGTAGACGAACCGCCTGCTACCGATGTGAACTGTTTCCAGGACGCCAGCGTTGGCGAGCTCGTATGCCTTGGAACGGCCGATGCCGACCCTTGCGCATTCCGGGATGAAGGGCCGGAATTCCCTGTGTCCGTGTGTATCCATTGACTGCACCATGTGACCGCTACGCGGCGGGTGCAGCTATTGCGTCACGCGGACTCCAACCCTGTAAGCCTGCGTGCGTGCAAGGCGAGCAGATTGCCTGCACGCCCTACGGTCTGCACGCAAAGCGCAGATCAACAGCCTTTCAGATGCTCGCGAGCCGTTCGGAACGTCATGCCAAACAGGGGCGCCAGTTTCTCGGCAGCAGCGTCTTTGCTCTTGAAGTCTCCGCTCAGGTACGCGGCGCGCAGCCGCTCGGCACGGGCGCGGTTCGGAGCATGACGAACGTTCGCCGCATGCCGCGCCAAGTCTTCAACCGTCCTTCGCCCGGCGCCCTCAGCCACTTCCTCCTGGCCATACTTGCCATGCATATCCCACCCCATACGGCAGCCAGCATGATCCATCGCGTCGGCTGCTTCGGCCATCAGGGTAAGCAAGTTCTCCGGCCCCAGCGCCGCCGCATCCATCCAAGTAAGCGCCATCGCGTACAGCATCTCGTGCCCTTGAACATCGTTTCCGACTTCGCATGATGGGGCGCGCGTGAGGTATGCAGGTCGCTCATGGTCCTCTGGATTGACGTTCCAAAGCCACTCGTTGAAATCTCGAGCCGAGCAATCGTCACCCCAAAGTGGTACGGGGGCTCGGGCTACGCTGTCAGCGTCCTCCCAAGCAGTCTCTCGCAAGATTGCCGACACCCGCTCAGCATCACCTCTCGGACGAAACTGCGGATCGGACACGAACGATAGCCACGCAGTCACCGTATTAAAGTAGCTGCGCGTGAACTCACATCGCGCTGCGGCGATTATCGAGAACGCCAGGCTCGGTGACTTGCATCCACCAATCAGCCGCCAGGCGCGATCAACGCAGTTGGAGAGGCTCCTCGGAACACCCTCAACGGTTGGCACCAGTACGACATCGGAACCGCCATCATCTCCATGCCAGTACGGAGAATCTGCAGTTTGGAATGCACGAAGTTCTCCAGTTCCTCGCGTGTCGAGTTCAGCGGCGAGCTTGGCTAGATCATCGGCGCCTTGCTTGAAATTCTCCCTCTGATCAACGTCACCGAGCGAGGGAAGACCCTCTAGGATGCGAATGGCTTCTGCAATTTTTTTGTTCATCTCGCCCCCACCGCGCCCCCATCGAAAGATCGCACCAAGCCGGTGGGAAGCCGGCCTTTCGCCCCTTGGGCTAGGTGCGAGTTAGTTACAGCATGGACTGAGCGTCAGGCATCTGCCTCAGGTAGCGAACGTACGAACGCTCGTCGCTCTTCGTCCGTCCATCCTACGGTGCTCAGGATGTCGAACTCCCCCGCAACGACCATCCTTAGCAGGTGCAGAATCTTGCGATTCTCTGCCGGAGTGAGTTCGCCTGTGATTTTCAAGAACTCGTGCCTGTCATCATCGGGGGACACGAGTTCGCCGTCTGGCAGAACGTAGATCGCTTCTCCTGCCACCTGCGCGCTCATGACCGCACTCCTTGCGGCTGCCAAAGGCAGTTCGACCAACTGATCGGTTGGCGGCCAGTGCCCTTTCGAAATCGGGGATTCTTCACGATTTCCATCGTCGGGGCCGCGTCCTTCGGACACTCGTGGAGCGCTACGGCAAGGTCGACCCACACCTGGGCGCCGGGCGTATCCTGCAGACGTTTCCTCAGCTCGCTTTCGCCGATCTCACCATCGTCGAGAAGGTGCATCATCTCGAGCACCGCCGTCAGGATCTCGCGGGAGTCACTCGTAGACATCATGAGCCTCCCCGACCAGTTCGGCGGTTGCCGCTATCCCGTACCAATCGGCCACGAAACGTGCGAAGTCTGGAGAGTATCGAGCAGCATGCCTCACCATCGCGCGACGCTCCGCGCGTTCCCTCCTAGGCCGGCTCATCTTGCCGAGCTTGCGCTCGCAATCCGCGCAAGCACAGCGCGCGAAGCCACCGGCAGGGGTTTCTCGCGCGGTGCGAGAGTAGCCGCTCTCGTAGGTCACAGCGCAGCCGCAGCTGTCGCAGAAGTTGTGGAAGCGGGGGAACTGATCGCGAAGTGCGATCGCGCCCTGCGCGCCGGCCGGGGCCATGTTGTCCTCGCGAGCGCCCTCGTCACGTTCAGTGGTGTTGGCAGCGGCGGGAAGCGTGCCCGACATTGACCGCTGCGATACGCTTTCAGAACCCATGATCGTCTCCTCAGTAGACGGTGGTGGTTAGGCCGGCCGGGAGCTGCAACTCCCGGTTCGGCCGCTTTGATGGCTGCGGCTATCTCACGCCGCACGCCCCTTGAGCGGTACGACCTTCTTGTCGCCCGTTCGAAGCTGGTCCAGGTAATCTGCCCACGCCTGCATCATGTTGCGTCGCTCGGGCAGGTGCTCGGCCTTGTTGTAGACGCCACGCACGCCTGGCTCTTTGTGGGCCAGCTGGCGCTCGATGGCGTCGCGATGAAATCCCATTTCGTTGAGCAGGGTCGACGCCATGTGCCGGAACCCGTGCCCGGTCATGGTGTCTTTGTCGTAGCCCAAGCGTCGCAGGGCCGCGTTGATCGTGTTCTCCGACATCGGCCTCTGCGGATCCCGCAGACCGGGGAATAGATGCTTGCGCCGCCCCGTGAGCGGCTGGAGCTCGCGCAGGATCTCGATCGCCTGTCGGGACAGCGGGACCAGGTGCGGCGGCGTGCGCGGGTTCTCCTTGAGGGCCTTCCGCAGCTTGCTCCGCGCCGCCGGGATCGACCAGAGCGGTTCCTTCGCATCGAGGTCGAACTCACTCCACTCGGCTGCCCTGAGCTCTCCTGGGCGCACGAAGACCAGTGGGGCCAGTTTGAGGGCGCACGCCACGGGGAACGAGCCTTGGTAGCCGTCCATTGCCCGCAGCAGCTCGCCCACCTGATCGGGAACCAACACGCTCGCGAAGTTCTTCTTCGTGTGCGCAGGCAAGGTGTCGCGCAGGTCACCAGCGGGGTCACGCTCCGCCCGATCCGTGGCGATCGCGAAGCGGAATATCCGGCTGAGTTGCTGGCGCAGTCGGTGCGCCTGCTCGAGCTTGCTCGCCTTCACCAGACGGGCCAGGAGCGGCTTGACGTCGGCCACCGCGACTTCACCAACGGGCGTGCGACCGATCCAGGGAAAGGCATGGTTCTCGAGGCGCGCCACCTCCTTGAGGAACTGCCCGGCCGTCCAGTTGGGCCTGCGGACCTCCAGCCACTCGCGCGCCACGGCTTCCAGGCTGTTCTCCGCGGCTTGGGCAGCCCGCACCTTCGCCGCCCGCTTCTCCCCGCTCGGGTCCCTGCCATCGCGCAGCAGGGCGCGCGCGTTGTCGCGTGCCACTGACGCTTGCTTGAGGCTGACCTCGGGGTATACGCCGATCGCCAAGCGCTTCTCCTTGCCGGCGAAGCGGTACTTCATTCGCCAGTACTTGGAGCCCATCGGCATCACCTCAAGGTACAGGCCGCCGCCCGCCGCAAGCTTGTACGGCTTCTCCTTCGGCTTCGCGCTGCGCGCTGCAATGTCCGTCAGCTTGGACTGCACATGACCCCCATCGATCGTACCAGGGGCACAAGATCCGGGGGCATTAGCCGCTTGAGCCCGGGGCATTCGTGCCTGTGGCCCCAAATATGCCCCCACTCTGCGGCGGATGCAAGCGGACGCCGACGGACGCCGACGGTCAAGCGGAAGGCTGTTTTCCCGGGGAAATGCTTGGGCGGCGGACACAGGCGGACGTCGGCGACTGCAGATTTGGTGGGCCGTGATGGATTCGAACCATCGACCAGCGGATTAAAAGTCCGATGCTCTACCGACTGAGCTAACGGCCCGTGCAGCCCGGCGATTATAAGGCATGGGCCGCATCGGCCCCGCGACTGACCTGGGTCAAGGCCGCTGCGGCGGCGACGGCGCACAATGGGCGCATGGCCAGTTCAGGTGCACAGCCGCTTTCGCCGCCCGACGAGGCGGCCCATCTCCCCGATGAAGCCGCCATCGCGCGCCTGGTGCATGCGTTCTACACCCGCGCCCGCGGCGACTGGTTGCTGGGGCCGGTGTTCGAGGCCGCGGTGGACGACTGGGCCGGGCACCTCGACACCCTGGTCCGGTTCTGGTGTTCGGTGCTGCTGCGTGCCGGCAGCTATCGCGGCAATCCCATGGCGGCGCATCATCCGCTGGGCCTGGGCGACCAGCATTTCGCGCGCTGGCTGGCGCTGTGGGACGCGACCGCGCGCGAGGTGTTGACCCCGCTGCAGGCGCGACACGTGTTCGAGACCGCGCAACGCATCGGCCGTTCGCTGCGCATCGGCCTGGACATCGATCCGCTGCGGCGCGAACGCCGCAAGGCGCTGGGGCCGGGCTGCAGCCACCGCCCCACCGCGACTGGCGACGGTCAGTCCACGTAGCGGGTCGGGTCGGCGACGCCGGCGGCGCCGAAGCCATCCGCGCGCAGCCGGCATGCATCGCAGCGGCCGCAGGCACGGCCCAAGGCATCGGCGCGATAGCAGGACACCGTCGCCGCGAAATCCACGCCCAGGCGCAGGCCCTCGCGCACGATCTCGGCCTTGCCCATGCGCAGCAGCGGCGCATGCACGCGGATGCCCGCCCCTTCCACGCCCGCCTTGGTCGCCACATTGGCGAGGCGCTCGAAAGCCTCGATGAACTCGGGACGGCAATCCGGATAGCCCGAGTAATCGACCGCGTTGACGCCGCAGAACAGGTCATTGGCGCCCAGCGTCTCGGCCCAGCCCAGCGCCAGCGACAGCATGATGGTGTTGCGCGCCGGCACGTAGGTGACCGGGATGCCGGCGCCGCCGGCCTCGGGCACCTCGATGTCGTCGGTCAGCGCGGAGCCGCCGAAGGCCCGCAGGTCCACCTGCACGGTCTTGTGTTCGCGCGCACCGAGCAGCGCCGAGACGCGGTCGGCCGCTTCGAGTTCGGAGGTGTGGCGCTGGCCGTAGCTGAGGCTCAGCGCGTGCACGGCGAATCCCTGTTCGCGGGCGATGGCCAGCACGACGGCGGAGTCCATGCCACCGGAGACGAGGACGACGGCTTTCTTCATGGCAATCAGGCTCGACAGTTCGGGAGATCCGGGCGTCGCCGGCTCAGCGGCCCGGTTCGTCGTTCCACAGCAGCTTGTGCAACTGCATCTGGAACTTCACCGGCAGCCGGTCGGCGACGATCCAGTCGGCCAGGTCGGTCGGCGAAAGCTCGGATTTGCTGGGCGAGAACAGCACGTCGCAGCGCGCATGCAGGGCGTGGCGATGCAGCACCTCGCGCGCCCACTCGTAGTCCGCGCGGCTGCAGATCACGAACTTGACCTGGTCGTGCGGGCTGAGCAGCGGCAGGTTGTCCCAGCGGTTGCGCTCGACCTCGCCGGAGCCCGGGGTCTTGATGTCCAGCACGCGGGAGACGCGGGGGTCGACCCCGGCGATGTCGATCGCGCCGGATGTCTCCAGCGACACCACGTGTCCGGCGTCGCACAGGCGCGACAGCAGGGCCAGGCAACGCTTCTGCGACAGCGGCTCGCCGCCGGTCACGCAGACATGGCGCACGCCGTGGCGCGCCACCTCCGCCAGGATCGCATCGATCTCCCACCACTGTCCGCCGTGGAAGGCATAAGCGGTGTCGCAATACAGGCAGCGCAGCGGGCAGCCGGTGAGGCGCACGAATACCGTCGGCCAGCCCGCGTCGCGGGCCTCGCCCTGCAGCGAGAGAAAGATCTCGGTGATCTTGAGTCGGCCCGCCGTCGATGCGGCGGCCGCATCGGGCGCGACGGCGTTCATCGGTCAGCGGCTGACGCGCGCCAGCTGGATCGCGTGCAGCCGATCCTCGGCAGTGCGCGCCGCGTCGGTGCCGGGGAACTGCGCGGTCACCTGCGACAGGGTCGCTTCGGCGCCGTCCAGGTCGCGCAGCCCGTACTGCGACAGACCGATCTTGAGCAGCGCGCCGGGGGTCTTGTCATGGGTCGGATAGCGTTCCACCAGCGCCTGGAACTGTTCGCGCGCCAGTTCGTAGTTCTGGGTGACGTAATAGCTCTCGCCCAGCCAGTAGCGGGCGTTGGGCGCATACACCCCTTCCGGGTGCACGCGCAGGAAATCCTGGAACAGCTGCGCGGACTCGGCGTAGTTGCCGGCCTTGAGCGCATCGAACGCAGCCTCGTAGGCACCCCGCTCGCCCGCGGTATTGGCGACCAGGCCCGCGTCCCCGTGGACGGTGGGCGCTGGCTCGGACGGGCGCGCGGTAGCGGCGCCCACGGGAGCGGCCGGAGTCGTCGGCGTGGCACCGTCCCCGGGCAGCGCAGGCGGTGGCAGCCCTGCTCCCTCGAGCCGGTTGAGGCGGCCATCGAGGTCGAGGTACTGGCTGCGGCCGGTCGACTTGAGCTGCTCGTTCTGATGCTGCAGCTCCTCGACCTGGGAGCGCAGGACCTGCACTTCGCGACGCAGCTCGGTCACCTGATTGAGCAGGTCGACGTTGCCACTGTTGTCCGCCGCGCGCTGTTCGAGCACGGCGACGCGATCGGCCAGGCTCGCGCGCTGGGCCGATGCGGGCGCGGCGGCCATGAAGGCCGCCGCGAACGCAACTGGAACAAGGAATGCACGCATCTTCGGGTCTTACTTCGCCGTGTAGACGATCTCGACGCGACGGTTCTTCGCCCAGCAGTCCTCGCTGGACTCGGTGCAGGTCGGGCGCTCTTCGCCGTAGCTCACCACGGTCAGCTGGCTGCCCGCGCCGCCGTTGGCCTGCAGGGCCGACGACACCGCGTTGCCGCGACGCTCGCCCAGGCCGAGGTTGTACTCGCGGCTGCCGCGCTCGTCGGCGTTGCCTTCCAGGGTGATCCGCGAGGACGGACGGTCACGCAGGTACTTGGCGTGGCAGGACATGGCCGCCTGGAACTCCGGACGCAGCGCGTCCTGGTCCAGGTCGAAGTACACCACGCGCTGGCGCAGGCAGGCATCGGTATCCAGGTCCGACGGGCCGTACGCGCCCGGGGTGGTGGTGCCACCGGTCTGGGCCGGGGGCGGAGTGGTGTCAGCCGGGGGGGCTTCCTTGACCTTCTTCGAACAGGCGGCCATGGCAACGCACATCATCGCGATGAGCAGGGCCTTGCCGAGCACGGCGGACTTGTCGGTGTTCATTCTCGTCGATCCTCAGGCGTAAAAACGGACGTTCAGGTTGATTGAAAGGCTGTGCAGAACATGTCAGCGCGGAGCCCGATAGGGGCCCCACGCGGGCTCGCGTACGTCACCGTCGGCCAGGACCAGGCGCTGTCGCACGCGGCCATCGGCCGAAACAGCATACAGGACGCCGCGCCGGCCTTCACGCGCCGCGTAGAGGATCATGCTGGCGTTGGGAGCGAAGCTGGGGGACTCGTCCAGCGAGCCCGGGGAGATGGTCGACCAGCGCGGCGAACCCATGCTGCGGTCCATGACCGCGACCCGGTAGGTATTGCCCGCGCCCTGGGCCACGGCGATCTTCTGGCCGTCCCAGGAGATGCTCGGATCGGCGTTGTAGCTGCCCTCGAAAGTGACCCGGCTGGCACCACCGCCCGAGGCCGGGGCCTGGTAGACCTGCGGCCGGCCGCCGCGGTCGGAGGTGAAGTAGATGCTGTTGCCGTCCGGACTCCACACCGGGGCGGTGTCGATGCCGAACTGGTTGGTGATCTGGGTCAGCGCCTTGCTGCCCAGGTCCATCACGTAGATCTCGGGATTGCCGCTGCGCGAGAGGGTCAGGGCCAGGCGGCGGCCGTCGGGCGAGAACGCCGGGCCGCTGTTGATGCCGCGGAAGCTCGACACCAGTTCGCGGCTGCCGGTGGTGATGTCCTGGATGTAGATCGAGGAGTTGCCGCGTTCGAAGCTGACGTAGGCCAGGCGGCGACCATCCGGGCTCCATGCCGGCGAGAGCAGCGGCTCGTTGGAGCGCACCACCGTCTGCGGGTTGTAGCCGTCGGCGTCGGCCACCATCAGCGCGTAGCGCGTGGCCTGGCCGGCACCGGTGGCGGTCACATAGGCGATGCGGGTCCAGAACGCACCGCGCACACCGAGGATCTTCTCGTAGATGGCATCGGCCATCTGGTGGGCGACGTCGCGCATGGCGCTGCCCGGCGCGGTCAGCGCCAGCCCCAGCAGGCGTTCCTGCTTGGCGACATCGAACAGTTCGTATTCGACCCGATAGCTGCCGGAACCGGCGTCGGCCATGCGCCCCACCACCAGGAAGTCCTGGCGCAGCGCGCGCCAGGCCGGATAGTCGACCTCCGAACCGCGGGTCGGGCGGCTGACCATGTCGCGCTCGGGCAGCGCGCGGAACTGGCCGGAACGTTCCAGGTCGGCACGGACCACGGCGGCGACGTCGGTGGCCGGCGCGGTGCCGCCGCCCTGATAGGGCATCGGTACCACAGCGATCGGCAGGGCCGAGGCGTTGCCGCCGATGATGTCGATTTCCAGGCCCTGCTGCTGCGCGGCCGCCGCGAACGGCAGCAGCAAGGCGAGCATGGCGAACAGGCAGCGTTTGGCGAAGGTCATCGGAAACTCCCTCGTAGCGGTAGCAGTGGGCGGCGGACAGCTTGGCCGCGAATCGTCACATGAAGATGAACGGGGTTGGACTCTGCCGTGGCCGAGCCGGCCGTCCCCAGAAGAACGACCCAGCGGCGGTGCGAACGCTCAACCCCGAGAAGGTAGGCGCGGCCGCGTGAAGGCCACGGCGCGGCGGATCAGCGGTCCTGCGCCTGGAAGTTGAGCGTGATGGTGCGCTGGAATACCGACTCGAAGCCGACGTAGGGCAGCGGCTGCGCCTTGAGGACGGCGGCCTCCACCGAGCGCCGGCCCAGCTCGTCGTAGGGGCAGGACGGATCCACCCGTGCCTCCACCACTTCGCCGCCCGGGATCTGGCGGATCACGATGCGGCAGCGCTGCCCGATCGCCACCGTATCCGGGCGCGTCCAGTTGCGCAGGATCGCCTCCTGCAGCGCGGCGGCATAGCGCGCCGACAGGCCGGTGTCGGCGCCCTGGTTGCCGGGCGACGGCGGTGCCGCGGCCGACTGCTGCGCCTGTTGCGAGGCCTGACGCGCCTCGCGGTCGGCGATCTGCTGCAGGCGCTGCTGCGCCAGGCGTTGCTCGCGCTCGAGCTTCTCGCGCTCGGCGCGGATCTTCTCCAGCTGCTGCTGCGCCAGGCGCCGCTTCTGCTCCGCTTCCTCCTGCCGCTTGCGCTCGGTCAGGTCGATCTGCTCCTGGCGCCGCTTCTCCTCCTGCTCGCGATCCACGCGCGCACGCTCGGCTTCGGCGTCGCGGCGCACCTCGTCCTGGTCGACCTGCTCGGGATCGGGCACCCTCTCCTGCGGCGTGGGCTGGCGCTCGACCGGGGCCTCGTCGGGCACCGGCTCGGGCAGCGGCTGCGGCGGCGGCGGCACAACCTCTTCCTCGATCGGCTCGGGCAAGGGCTGCACCACCGGCTCGGGCAGGGGTTCTGGCTCCAGCGCCAGGGCCCGCTCCACGGCGCGCTGGTCGGAACTCGACACATCCAGCACCGCCTCCATCGACGGCGCGCCCGCCACGCTGATGCGGTCCGGATCCCAGTTCAGCAGCGGCGACAGCAGCAGCACCGCGACCACCAGCGCGTGCACGACGATCGCCCAGGCGATCGCTCGGCCCAGGCCCTCTTCCTGCGGCGCCCCGGCGGGACGCTGGATGGCGTCAGCGTGCATCACCGCCCGCGTTGGTCATCAGGCTGACATTGCTCACCTTCGCGCGGCGCAATACGTCCATCGCATCGAGGACGTTCTGGTAGGGCGCATCGCCCTGTGCGGCGACCATGACCCGAAGCCCGTCGCCCTGCTGTTCGCGGATCGGGGCCAGCATGCCTTCCATCTGCGCCGCGTCGATCACGCGCGGGCGGCCGTCGCCGGGCAGCTGCAGGCCCAGGCTGCCGTCCGGATAGGCGATCACGATCACCGGATCGGTGCGCTCCTGCGTCGCCCGCGCCTCGGACGAGGGCAGCCTGACGTCCACGCTCAGCGTCAGCAGCGGAGCGGTGACCATGAAGATGATCAGCAGCACGAGCATCACGTCGATATAGGGCACGACGTTGATCTCGGACTTCAGCTTGCGCCGCTTGCGGTGGATGATGCCTCCGGCCATCGGATGTCCCCGCCTACTCGATCGTGCTCTGGCGCTGCAGGATGGTGCTGAACTCCTCGGCGAAGCTCTCGTAGCGCACGGCCAGCCGCTCCACGCGCGTGGTGAAGCGGTTGTAGGCCCATACCGCCGGGATCGCCACGAACAGGCCGATGGCGGTGGCGAACAGCGCCTCGGAGATGCCCGGTGCCACCGCGGCGATGCCGGTCTGCTCGCCGCTGTTGAGCATGTCGTGCATGGTCACCATGATGCCGAACACGGTGCCGACCAGGCCCACGTAGGGCGCGGTGGAGCCGATGTTGGCCAGCAGCTCGAGGTTGCGCTCGAGCTGGTCGACCTCGCGCGTGTAGCTGACGCGCATCGCGCGCTGTGCGCCTTCGAGCTGGGCGCGCGCATCGAAGCCGCGTTTCTCGCGCAGGCGGGCGAACTCGCGGAAGCCGGCCTCGAAGATCGCCTCCAGGCCGGTGACGCGGCGATTGCGGTCGGTCGCGCCGGAGTACAGCTTGCCGAGGTCGGCGCCCGACCAGAAGCGGTTCTCGAACTCGTCGGCATCGCGGTTGGCGAGCTTGAAGATCCGCGCCTTGCGGAAAATGATCACCCAGCTGATCACCGAACCGACCAGCAGCAGCAGCACGATCAGCTGCACCGGCAGGCTCGCCTTGAGCATGAGGTCGATGTAGTTGATGCCCTCGTGCGCGGTGGCGGCTGCGGCGGCGGTCGCGGTGTCGGCCAGTTCGCTGGTCGTCGCGGCGGCCTCCTCCGGCAGCGGCTCGATCTGGGTGGCCTGCAGCAGCATCGCGAGGGGAATCATTCGTCCTGGGCTCCGGGTTCGACGAGTCGGGTGAGTTCCTGGTACAGCGCATCGGGGATCGCACGCGGGCGGAACGTCGACGCTTCCAGCGCCGCGCACCGCACTTCCGCATCCAGCAGCAGCTCGCCATCGCGCCGGATCGACTGCGCGAACACGACGCTCGCGTGCCGGCAGCGGCGCAGCGACACCGTCACCTGCAGTGCATCGTCCAGCCGCGCCGGCTTGCGGAAGTCGATCCGCATGGCCCGCACCGCGAACACCAGGCCGTGGGTCAACCGCAGCGCGTCCTGCCCGTACCCCAGGGCGCGCACCCACTCGGTGCGCGCGCGCTCCAGGAACGCGACGTACTGCGCGTGATAGACCACGCCACCAGCGTCGGTATCTTCCCAGTAGACCCTTGTCGGGATGCTGAACGTCGACGCACCGGCGCCGCTGTCGGGGGATGGGGAATGCAAGGCTGGACGCTCCAGTCGATGAAACAGGGTCTGCAGGCGGTCAGAACAGCGGTTCGCTCTCGCCGATCCCCGCCCCGGCGCCATTCTTCGGCTGCAGGCCCAGATGCCGCCAGGCCTTCACGGTGGCCATGCGCCCGCGCGCGGTGCGCACCAGGAAGCCCTGCTGGATCAGATAGGGTTCGATCACGTCTTCCAGGGTGCCGCGCTCCTCGCTCAGCGCCGCGGCCAGCGAGTCCACGCCCACGGGCCCGCCGTCGAAGTTCTCGATGATCAGGTTGAGCAGGCGCCGGTCGAGTTCGTCGAAGCCTTCCGGGTCCACCTTGAGCATCTTCATGGCCGCATCGGCGACGTCGCGGTCGATGCGCCCGCCGGCGCGCACCTGGGCGTAGTCGCGCACCCGGCGCAGCAGGCGGTTGGCGATGCGCGGGGTGCCGCGGGAGCGGCGCGCGATCTCGGCGGCGCCCTCCTCGGCGCAGTCCACGCCCAGGATGGTGGCCGCGCGACGCACGATCCGGGTGAGTTCGGCCGCGCTGTAGAACTCCAGCCGCTGCACGATGCCGAAGCGGTCGCGCAGCGGCGCGGTCAGCAGGCCGGCGCGGGTGGTCGCACCGATCAGGGTGAACGGCGGCAGGTCGATCTTGATCGAGCGCGCGGCCGGCCCCTCGCCGATCATGATGTCGAGCTGGAAGTCCTCCATCGCCGGGTACAGCACTTCCTCGACCACGGGCGAAAGGCGGTGGATCTCGTCGATGAACAGCACGTCGTGGGGCTGCAGGTTGGTCAGCAGCGCGGCCAGGTCGCCGGCCTTCTCGATCACCGGGCCCGAGGTCACCCGCAAGCTCACTCCGAGCTCGTTGGCGATGACATGGCTGAGCGTGGTCTTGCCCAGGCCGGGGGGGCCGAAGATCAGGACATGGTCCAGCGCTTCGCCGCGATGTTTGGCGGCCTCGATGTACAGGCCCATCTGCTCGCGTACCGGCTGCTGGCCCAGGTATTCGGCCAGCCGCTTGGGGCGGATGCTGGCCTCGATGGCCTCGTCCTCGCGGGTCGCGCCGGCGCCGATGATGCGTTGTTCTTCCATCGCGCTATGGTCGCACGGCCGCCTGGCGGCCGCACCGGCGCCGGCCCCGTTGGCCGGCCAGGCCGACCGCGTCGCCCCGCCTTGCCAGGGCGAGCCTGCCACCGTCCCGGCCTCCAGTCACGACTGCACACAGGTGTCGTGCCCGCGAACGCGCGAATCCTGCCGCTTCCAATGATCCGACAATGGATCCCCGCGTTCGCGGGGATGACGACGGCGACCCGGGACTTCCCTAATGCGGGCTGGCCGTGGCCGGCGCCGCCTGCACCCCCTGCGGCACGCCGGCCATGCTGGGCAGCTTGTGCGCGATGCCCTTGTGGCAGTCGATGCAGGTGGCCTCGCCCGTCGCCAGGTAGGTTCGGTGGGTGCGCGCGGCGCGGCTGGCCTGGCGGGTCAGGTCCATCGACTCGTAGTCGTGGCAGTTGCGGCACTCCAGCGAGTCGTTGGCCTTGAGCCGCACCCATTCGTGGGTGGCCAGCACCAGGCGCTTGTCGAGGAACTTCTCGCGGGTGTTGATCGTGCCGAAGATCTTGCCCCAGACCTCCTTGGAGGCCTGCATCTTGCGCGCGATCTTGTCGGTCCAGTCATGGGGCACGTGGCAGTCCGGGCAGGTGGCGCGCACCCCGGACCGGTTGCTGTAGTGGATGGTGGTCTTGAGCTCCTCGAAAACGTTGTCGCGCATCTCGTGGCAGCTGACGCAGAACTCCTCGGTGTTGGTCGCCTCCAGCGCGGTGTTGAAGCCGCCCCAGAACACCACGCCGGCGAGGAACCCGCCCAGGGTGAGAAAGCCCAGGCTGAGGTAGCGCGCCGGCGCGTTGAACTGGCGCCAGAAGCCGCGCAGGGTGGCGACAACGCGGTGCACCAGGCTCATTGGTGTGCCTGCCCGGCCCGTGCGGCGCGCTCGTCGCGCAGCATGGTGTCGATGTCGCGGAACTGGTTGCCGACCAGCGGCTGGGCATCGGTCTGCACCACGTGGCACTGCACGCAGAAGTAGCGCCGCGGGGAAACCTCGGCCAGGAACTGGTCGTCGCGGTCCATGTAGTGGGTGACGCTGACCGGAATCGCCTGGAACTGCGCCGCCGTGTTGCGCGCGTGGCACAGCATGCAGCGGTTGGAATTGAGGTCGACCTGGTAGCCCTCGATGCTGTGCGGGATCGTCGGCGGCTGCATCGGGTAGGCGCGTTCGCGGCGCAGGTCGAAGTTCTCGACGTCGGCCATGGGCAGCGGGGTGATCTCGGTGGTGATGGGCACGTTCCTGCGCAGGCCGTCGATGTCCTGCCCAGGGGTGCCGCGGGCGCCGACCTCAGGCGCGGGCGCGACCACCTGCGGCCGCGGTTCGTCGCGACCGCAGGCCACTAGCACCAGCAGGGCCAGCGCCAGCAGGGTCCGGGTGATGATCGCGCGCATGTCAGGCCCCTCCCACGGCGGCCACGCGGACCGCGCACTTCTTGAAGTCGGTCTGCTTGGAGATCGGGTCGGTCGCGTCCAGCGTGACCTTGTTGATCAACTGCGCGGCGTCGAACCAGGGCACGAAGATCACGCCGCGTGGCATCCGGTTGCGGCCGCGCGTCTCCACTCGGGTGCGCATCGCCCCGCGCCGCGAGATCACTTCCACCTCGTCGCCGCGCTTGAGGCCACGCTCGCGCGCATCGTCCGGATGCATGAAGGCCACGGCCGAGGGGACCGCCTTGTACAACTCGGGGATGCGCATGGTCATCGAGCCCGAATGCCAGTGCTCGAGCACGCGGCCCGTCACCAGCCACAGGTCGTACTCGTCGTCCGGCGATTCCGCGGGCGGCTCGTAC
Organism: Luteimonas campi; assembly: GCF_051162505.1. Lineage (NCBI taxonomy): Bacteria > Pseudomonadati > Pseudomonadota > Gammaproteobacteria > Lysobacterales > Lysobacteraceae > Luteimonas > Luteimonas campi. The sequence goes on along the minus strand of NZ_JBNWEM010000005.1, from coordinate 87,101 downwards.
GGCAGCGCCCAGATCACCGCGCGGCCATCGGGCTGGCCATAGAACTCGAAGCCTTTGCCAGGCTTCACGTAGGGGTCGGCACCCTCGCGGTAGCGCCAGCGCGTTTCCTTGCCGTCGACCACCGGCCAGCGCAGGCCGCGCACCTGGTGATAGGTGTCGAACGGCGCCAGATCGTGGGCATGGCCGCGGCCGAACTCGGCGTATTCCTCGAACAGGCCCTTCTGCGGGTAGAAGCCGAACGCGTCGGCCTCGTGGTTGGCGTAGCCGGCTTCGACCTCGTTCACGCCGAAGGCATCGACCTTGCCGTTGCGGTAGAGCACGTCGAACAGGGTCTTGCCCCTGAACTGCGGGTTCGCCGCGAGGATCTCGGCCGGCCAGCATTCGTCGGTGGTGAAGCGCTTGGAGAACTCCATCAGCTGCCACAGGTCCGAGCGCGCATCGCCAGGCGCGTCCACCAGCTGATGCCAGAAATGGGTGCGCCGCTCGGCATTGCCGTAGGCGCCCTCCTTCTCGACCCACATCGCCGAAGGCAGGATCAGGTCCGCGGCCTGGCAGGTCACCGTGGGGTAGGCATCGGACACCACGATGAAGTTGTCCGGGTTGCGATAGCCCGGATAGCCCTCCTCCAGGATGTTGGCCGCCGCCTGCATGTTGTTGTTGACCTGCACCCAGTAGGCGTTGAGCTTGCCGTCCTTGAGCGCGCGGTTCTGTTCCACTGCGTGGTAGCCGGGCTTGTCCTTGATGATGCCGCGCGGGATCTTCCAGATATCCTCGGCCATCGCCCGGTGCTCCGGATTGGCCACGATCATGTCCGCCGGAAGGCGATGGCTGAAGGTACCGACCTCGCGCGCGGTGCCGCAGGCCGATGGCTGACCGGTCAGCGAGAACGGGCTGTTGCCGGGGGTGGCGATCTTCCCGGTAAGCAGGTGGATGTTGTAGACCATGTTGTTGGCCCACGTGCCGCGCGTGTGCTGGTTGAAGCCCATGGTCCAGAACGACATGACCTTGACCGCCGGATCCGCGTACAGCTCGGCCAGCTTCTGCAGCCAGCCGCGCTCCACGCCGGTCATCTCCACCGCGTGGTCCAGCGTGTACGGCGCCACGAAACGCGCGAAGGTCTCGAAATCGATGTCGGTGCCGCCCTCGGGGTCGTGCCCGTGCGTGGCCGCGACCTGAAGCGGATGCTCGTCGCGCAGTCCGTAGCCGATGTTGTCGTGACCCTGGCGGAATTTGGTGTGCTTCTCGACGAACTCGCGGTTGACCCTGCCCGAGCGGATGATGTGGTTGGCGATGTAGTTCAGGATGACCAGGTCGGTCTGCGGCTTGAACACCATCGGGATGTCGGCCAGGTCGAAGCTGCGGTGCTCGTAGGTCGACAGCACCGCGACCTTGACGTGCGGGTTCGACAGCCGGCGATCGGTGACCCGGGTCCACAGGATCGGATGCATCTCGGCCATGTTCGAGCCCCACAGCACGAACGCGTCGGCCGCCTCGATGTCGTCGTAGCAGCCCATCGGCTCGTCCATGCCGAAGGTGCGCATGAAACCGGTGACCGCCGAGGCCATGCAGTGGCGCGCGTTGGGGTCGATGTGGTTGCTGCGGAAGCCGGCCTTCATCAGCTTGTTGGCCGCATAGCCCTCCCACACCGTCCACTGGCCGGAGCCGAACATGCCGATGCCGTCGCCGCCCTTGGCCTTGAGCACGGCGCGGAACTTCTCCTCCATCACGTCGAAGGCCTCGTCCCAGCCGACAGGGGTGAAGTCGCCCTCCTTGTCGTAGACGCCGTTCTTCTTGCGCAGCAGGGGCGTGGTGAGCCGGTCCGCGCCGTACATCACCTTGGACAGGAAATAGCCCTTGACGCAGTTCAGGCCACGATTGACCTCGGCATGCACGTCGCCGTGGGTGGCCACCACGCGGCCGTTGTGCACGGCGACGTTGATACCGCAACCGGTGCCGCAGTAGCGGCAGGGCGCCTTGCTCCACTTCAGGGCGGCATCGCCCTCCACCACCGGCTCGACGACCTGGGCAGCCAGCGGCAGCCCGGCCGCGGCGGCGGCACTGGCGATGGCGGTGTTGCGGATGAACTCGCGGCGGCTGGTACTCATCGCAAAGACTCCTGCGCGGCTGTTGCGGACGCGGCGTCGTCGGCCGTGGCCGGCGCCTGCGGTTCGATATGGTGATAGACGAGGTTGACGGCGTAGACGCCGGGCACCGACTCGATCAGGCGGATGTTGTCCATCAGCCCCGCGGTGCCGTCGCTTTCCTGCAACAGCACGCTGCGGGTGTCGTCCTGCAGGGCGAGTTCGAGTCCATCGCCGCTGGCGATGGCGGCAGCCAGGGTGGGGATCGCGTCGGGACGATGGCGGACCACCAGGCTGGCCAGGTGCCATTCGCGCGGGCGATCAGCCATCGATCGTCTCCCCGGCAGCCAGCGAGATGGCCGCCGTCGGGCAGCCGGACACGCAGGCGCCGCAGCCGGTGCAGTGGTCGGCCAGCACCTCGGGCACGGGCACGGTGCGCGCGGGGGCGAAGCGGATGGCGGAATCGCCGCAGGCATCGCGGCAGCTGAAGCAGACCACGCCGCTCATCGCGAGACAGGCCGACCCCACCTGTGCACGCAAGGTCCACGGCCGCTGGGCGAGCGGCGCGAACAGGCCGGCTTCGCAGACAGAGGCGCAATCGCCGCAGAACGTGCACTCGCCTTGCGCCGGCTCGAACACGGGCAGGCCGCCCGCGCCGCGGACCAGCACCTGCTGCTGGCAGGCGCTGACGCAGTCGCCGCAGCCGGTGCAGGCGTCGCTGAAACGCGATCCGTCGAGCGCCCAGGGCGGACGCAGGGTCGGCTCGTCATGCAGGCGGCCACGCAGCAGCGCCCTGCGCGTGGGACGGCAACGTTCGATGGTCGCGTCCGCCACGTCCGCCCTCAGCCGCCGGGCGGCCCCGGGGGACCGGCGATCATCTGGAAGATCCAGACCGCGAAACCGAACCCGCCCACGATCATCACGGCGAGAACAGGAAACAGCACCACGGTAATGAACAGGAACAGGAGGATTTCCCGTCGCTTCCTGGGTTGGCCGGCATTGGTTTCCACCTGCCCCGCTCCGCTGGCGCCATCGGCTCGCTGCGTCCTAGCCTAACGTCACCGCGGCGCGAGGCCAAGCGCCCGGGCAAGCAGCGTCAATGCAGGTATGCAAGAGCACCAGGGTTTGCCCGGGCTTGCGTCGGCCGTGGAAGGATGCCCTATCGCCTCATCGCGGTGCATGCGGAGTCCGCCGCGGCGGACTCCGCATCCAAGGTACGGATCAGCGGGGTGCCAACGCCTCCGCCGCGAACCGGAACGAGTGGCGTCGCGCCTGGTGGTCGAACACGTTGGCGGTCAGCATGAGTTCGTCCGGACGATGCCGCGCGGCGAACCGGGCGATGCCTTCGCGCACGTCGTCCGCGTCGCCGACCACGGAGCAGGCCAGCGCCTGCTCCACCATCGCTTTCTCCTGCGGGGTCCAGAAGGCCTCAATGTCGTCGATCGGCGGTGGGATCAGGCCCGGCGGCCCCGCGCGGCGCAGGCGCACGAAGCTCTGCTGCTGGGTGGTGAACAGGCGCTGCGCCTCGGCACGGGTATCGGCAGCCACCACGTTGAGGGCGAGCATCGCGTACGGCGCGCGCAGATGCTTCGATGGCCGGAAGTCGCGATGGTAGAGCGCGAGCGCCTCGGTCATGGCCGCTGGCGCGAAGTGCGAGGCGAAGGCGTAAGGCAATCCGAGCGAAGCGGCGAGCTGCGCGCCGAACAGGCTGGAGCCGAGGATCCACACCGGCACATCCAGGCCAGCGCCCGGCACGGCCTGCACCGGCTGGCCGGGCTGGACCGGCTCGAAGTAGCGCAGCAGTTCCATCACGTCGGAGGGGAATGCGTCGGCGCTGGCGTAGTAGCGGCGCAGCGCGCGCGTGGTTGCCTGGTCGGTGCCCGGCGCCCGGCCGAGGCCGAGGTCGATGCGGCCCGGATACAGCGAAGCCAGAGTGCCGAACTGCTCGGCCACCTGCAGGGGCGCGTGGTTGGGCAGCATCACCCCGCCTGCACCGACGCGGATGCTGGTGGTGCCTCCAGCGATATGGCCGATCAGGACCGCCGTCGCCGCGCTGGCGATGCCGGGCATGTTGTGGTGCTCGGCCAGCCAGAACCGCCGATAGCCCAGCGCCTCGGCATGGCGCGCCAGATCCAGCGAATTGGCGAAGGCCTCGGCCGGCGTGCTGCCTTCGCAGACGGGCGCGAGGTCGAGCAGAGAGTACGGGATAGAAGGAGCGGGATGGGTAGGCATGGGATCGAGATGGGGACGCCCGGGTGGATTTCCATGATGGAGCGCTGCTTCCGGCCCTGCCACGGCTGCAGCCCCGGTCCGCAGGTGCTAGAAAGCCAGCATCGGCTCAGGAGGAGCGCGGCATGAAATGGATATCGAGCATCGCCTGGCTCGCGGCCCTCCTGCTTGGTCTCGCGGCTCCGGATACGGTCGCCGGCGGCGGCGATCCTATCAATCCGGCAGACCTGGATAACGCTGAACCCGCATCGCCAACGGTGGCCGGGTATCCGGCCGAGTTGCACGGCACATGGCTGCCGCTCGACATCACCTGTGCGACGCTCGACGGCGCGGGCAGCGATGCACTGGTAGTCATCCAGCGCGACCGGCTCCGAGGGTATAAGAACGTCCACCTCATCCAGAAGATCGACAGGATTGCCGACGCGCCTGTCGCCTGGCTGATCGGATCGGAGTTGAGCCTGGGTGGCGAAGGCCTCGTTACCCACTCGCGCGTTCCGGGGACATGCACGCCTGGCTCGAGCGCGGACGCGCGGCACTCGACATCCAGCAGCACGCTGCCGTCGATCGCACCCATCCGCACGCGCCGGAGTCCATGCCCCAGGGCTGAGCCCGACGTTCCAGATCGGCAGGCACGGTCGCCGGCCCGCGAAGACGGCTTGGCGATCGCGACCGCGGGCGACGCCGCCACCCGCCCTACCCCGCCATCACCACCCGGTTGCGCCCACCGGCCTTGGCCAGGTACAGGCGGCGGTCGGCATCGGCGAGCAGCCGGTGCAGATCGTCGCCCGGGGCGGCAATGCGTGCGCCGATGCTCACGGTCATGCGCAACTCGCCGCCCGGGGTGCGCACGCGGAGGTCTTCGATCCGCTGGCGCAGCGCGTCGAAATACGAGTCCAGCGCCTCGGCATCCAGGTCCGGCACCAGCAGGCAGAACTCCTCGCCGCCGAAGCGCGAGACCACGTCCTGCGGCCGCGCATGGCCCGACAGCACGCTCGCGACCGCGCGCAGCGCATGGTCGCCGGCGTCGTGGCCCCAGCCGTCGTTGATGTGCTTGAAATGATCGATGTCCAGGATCGCCATCGCCAGGGGGCGACGCACGGCAAGCAGCTTGGGGACCAGGCGCTCGGCCTGTTCGAGGAAGTGGCGGCGGTTGGGCAGGCCGGTCAGGAAATCGCGCGTGGCCAGGTCCTGCAGACTGCCGATCAACTCCAGCTGGTCCACGTTCTGCGATACCCGGCAGAAGAATTCTTCGCGCGAGAACGGTTTGCGCAGGAAATCGTTGGCTCCGTTCTTGAGGAACCTGGCGACCAGCCCGCCATCGTCGCGCCCGGACACGCCGATCACGGCCACGCGGTCGCGGGCCCGCAGCGCTCGCAGGCGACGCGTGAGTTCCACCCCCTGCATGCCCGGCATCTCCTGGTCCACCATTGCCAGGCGGATGGTCGGGTCGCGTTCGAGCAGGCGCAACGCGGCATCGCCGTCGCCGGCTTGCACCACCCGGTAGCCGTAGGTCTCGAGCAGGTTGGCGGTGTGCATCCGCGCGGAGGCCGAGTCGTCGACCACCAGCGCCGAGATGCGACGGTTGCGCTCAAGGCGCTTCACCAGCCAGACGATGTAGTCCAGGCTGCCTGGCGTGCTCTTGAGCACGAAATCGATGACCCGCCGCCGCAGCAAACGCTCGCGCAGGTCCTCGTCGTAGACGCCGGTGACCACCACGGTGGACAGGCCGCGCCCCTGCAGACAGTTGACCACCTCGTCGCGATCGCCATCCGCCAGCACCAGGCCGGTGAGAGCGAGGAACCAGTCGTCGTAGCGGTCCAGCAGCGCGCGCGCCTCCGCCAGGGTCGAGGCGACCGCAACAGGCAGTTCAAGCTGCTGTTCGATGGCACCCGCGACCGCCTGCACGTACGCACGCGAGTTCTCCAGCAGCAGCACGCGCTGCGGCAGGGGCGAACTGGGCACGATGGTCTGGAGCACGGTCACGCGTCCGCACCTTGGGTGGCGTCCCCCGAATTAACGGCCCCGTATGGTGCGACTTGAACCGGCGACCCGGGCGCGTCGCCATGCACGCGGCGCGGCGCAAAGCGACGCTTCCGGTCAGATTTCGACCTGCGCGCCGAGCTCCACCAGCCGGTTTCCGGGAATCCGGAAGAACTGGTTGGCCGGCGCGGCGTTACGGTGCATCACCGCGAACAGGCGGTCGCGCCAGACCGGCATGCCGCGCTTGGCGCTGGAAACGATGGTCTCGCGGCTGACGAAGTACGTGGTTTCCATCGGGTCGAAGCTGAGCGTGCTGTGGTCGGCCGCCTGCATCAGCGCCTGCGGCACGTCCGGGGTTTCCATGAAGCCGAAGCGCACCAGCACGCGGTAGAAGCCGTCGCCGACCGAGTCCACTGTCAGGCGCCTGCCCGGGGTGGCGTAGGGCACGGTCAGCGTTTCGACGGTCAGGAACACATTGCGTTCGTGCAGCACCTTGTTGTGCTTGAGATTGTGCAGCAGCGCATGCGGCACCACGCCCTTGTCGCTGGTCATGAACACCGCGGTGCCCTCGACCCGCACCGGCGGCGCCAGCATCAGCCCGGGGATGAAGGTATCCAGCCGGATGCCTTCCTTCTGCATCTCCTCGCGCAGCGTCTCGCGCCCGCGGCGCCAGGTGCGCAGCAGCGTAAACAGCACGATGCCCAGCACGACCGGGAACCAGGCCCCCTGCAGCACCTTGGCGCCGTTGGCGACCAGGAAGGCGGCGTCGATGAGCAGGAACAGCCCGCACAGCGGCAGCAGCCAGCTGCGCCATTCCGGCCACAGCGCGCGTGCCACCAGCGCCAGCAGCAGCGTGTCGATCAGCATCGTGGCCGAGACCGAGATGCCGTAGGCCGCGGCCAGCGACGAGGAATTGCCGAACGACAGCACCAGGCCGACGACGATCACCATCATCGTCCAGTTGATCGCCGGGATGTAGATCTGGCCGATGGTCTCGCTGGAGGTGTGCTTGATCCGCATGCGCGGGATGTAGCCCAGCTGCATCGCCTGCCGCGCGATCGAATAGCCGCCGGTGATGACCGCCTGCGACGCGATCACCGTGGCCAGGGTGGCGAGCACGATCATCGGCCACTGCGCCCAGTCCGGCACGCCGACATAGAACGGATTGCGGATCGCGGCCGGATCCTCCAGCACCAGGGCGCCCTGCCCCAGGTAGTTGAGCATCAGCGAGGGCAGCACGAAGAAATACCAGGCGTAGCGGATCGGCTTCGGCCCGAAGTGGCCCATGTCGGTATAGATCGCCTCGCCGCCGGTGACCGCGAGCACCACCGCGCCGAGGATGAAGATCCCGCCCCAGGTGTGATCGATGAAGAAACGCACCGCCCACCAGGGATTGATCGCGTGCAGCACCTCGGGCTCGTGCAGGATGTTCATCAGCCCCAGGGCCGCCAGCGCCGCGAACCACAGCATCGTGATCGGTCCGAAGATCCTGCCCACCTTGGCCGTACCGAAACGCTGGGTCGCGAACAGCGCCACCAGTACCACCAGGGTGATGGGCACGATCCAGGCGTGCAGGCCGGGCGCCACCACCTCCAGCCCCTCCACGGCCGACAGCACCGAGATGGCCGGCGTGATCACCCCGTCGCCGAAGAACAGCGAGGCCCCGAGGATGCCGAGGATGCCCACCATGTAGGCCGAGCGCGACCCCTTGGGGAAGCAGCGCTGGGCCAGCGCCATCAGCGCCATGATGCCGCCCTCGCCGTCGTTGTCGGCGCGCATGATGATGGTGACGTACTTGAGCGTGACCACCAGGCTCAACGCCCAGAAGATCATCGAGAGCACGCCGAGCACGGTGTCGTGGTCGGCCACCAGCCCGTAGTGCGGCGAGAACGCCTCGCGGATCGTGTAGAGCGGGCTGGTGCCGATGTCGCCGAACACCACGCCGATCGCGCCGACCACCAGCCCGGCCATTCCGATGCTGCCATGGCCGTGCGCGGCCGTCCCGGGTCCTGCAGGCTGGGGGGCGTTGTGCGACATGTGGGCGGGTGTCCCGGCGGGGTCAGCGAAGCGCGGACTGTAGCGCCTTGCGGATGATGGATTCCGCAGGATCGCCGTCGGCCGCGGCGGCCTTGGCCATCTTCTGCGCCTCGGCCGGCTTGTAGCCCAGCTGCTGCAGGGCGACGATGGCCTCCGACAACGGATCGGCCGGCACCGGGCCCGTGGCGCCGGGTACGCCGCCGGCCACCAGGTCGGCGGCACGGTCGCGCAGCTCGACCACGATCCGCTCGGCGGTCTTCTTGCCGATGCCCGGGATCCGGGTCAGCGCTGCGACATCGCCGGTCTGCACCAGCAGCGCGAACTGGTTGACCGAGGCGCCGGACAGGATCGCCAGCGCGATCTTCGCGCCGATGCCGCTGACCTTCTGCACGTCGCGGAACAGGCGCCGCTCGGCCTCGCCCAGGAAGCCGTACAGCGAGACGCTGTCCTCCTTCTGCGCGTAGTGGGTGAACAGCGCCACCTCGCGCCCGACCTCGGGCAGGTCGTAGAAGGTGCTCATCGGCGCTTCGAGTTCGTAGCCCACGCCGTGCACGTCGACGACCAGCCAGGGCGGCTGCTTGTGGACGAGGATGCCCTTGAGTCTTCCGATCATGGGTGTGCCCTCCGGGCACGGGAATGGGGAATCGGGAATCGGGAATCGTGGCTGCGGCTCGCGCCGCCCTTGCGATTCCCGATTCCCCATTCCCGATTCCCGGCTGCCGTCACTTCCTGCTCCAGGCCTGCTGCGTGCTCACGCCCAGGCGCCGCGCGGTGGCGCGCACGTGGGCGTGGGTGATGGCGATGGCCAGGGCGTCGGCGGCGTCGGCCTGCAGCCTGCCCTGCAGGTTGAGCATCAGCCCGACCATGTGCTGGATCTGCGCCTTCTCCGCGCCGCCCTTGCCGACCAGGGCCAGCTTCACTTCCTTGGCGGCGTATTCGTGGACCGGCAGGTCGCGCAGCACCACCGCGCTGATCGCCGCGCCGCGTGCCTGGCCGAGCTTGAGCGCGGAGTCGGGATTGCGCGCCATGAACACGCGCTCGATCGCCACTTCCTGCGGGCGCCAGGTCTCGATCACGTCCGCCAGCCCCAGCAGCAGGCGCTTGAGCCGCTGGGCGAAGTCGCCTTCGCCCAGCAGCACCAGGGCGGCGTTGTACACGTGCGTCGCCCGCCCCGCGGCATCGACGTCGATGATGCCGACACCGGTGCGCTGCGAACCCGGGTCGATGCCGAGGATGCGGGTCACGTTGCGGGATTCGGGAATGGGGAATCGGGAATCGGAAAACCGGTCTCGCAAAAGGATCGGGAACCGCCTTCCGACGATTCCCGATTCTCCGTTCCCGATTCCCGGCGCTCAGCCATAGGCCTCGTCGCCCAGCTCCGCGTTCGAGTACACGTTCTGCACGTCGTCCATGTCCTCGAGCCAGCGCAGCAGCTTGACCACCTGCTGCGCGGTTTCGCCGTCAACCGCGATGTCGTTGTCGGCGCGCATGGTCACCTCGGCCAGGTCGGGCGCCAGGCCCGCGGCTTCCATCGCCTGCTTCACGCCGGCGAAGGATTCGGGCGAGGTGATCACGTCGATCGCGCCGTCCTCGGGATAGACCACCACGTCGTCGGCGCCGCCCTCGATCGCGGCCTCGGTGATCTTCTCCTCGTCCGCGCCGGCGCCGTACGACAGCACGCCCATCTTGCGGAACATGAAGGCCACCGAGCCTTCGGTGCCCAGGTTGCCGCCGAACTTGCCGAACGCATGGCGCACATCGGCCACCGTGCGCACGCGGTTGTCGGTCAGGCAGTCCACGATCACCGCCACGCCGCCCGGAGCGTAGCCCTCGTAGCGGATCTCCTCGTACTCCACGCCCTCGAGTTCGCCGGTCGCCTTCTTGATCGCGCGCTCGATCACGTCCTTGGACATGTTGACGCCCAGGCCCTTGTCGATCGCAGCGCGCAGCCGTGGATTGCCCCCGGGATCCCCCCCGCCGGCGCGTGCGGCCACGCCGATCTCGCGGATGATCTTGGTGAAAATCTTGCCGCGCTGTGCGTCGACGGCGTTCTTGCGTGCTTCGATGGAAGGACCGCGTCCCATGGATCGTCAGGCCGGTTCGGGAGAGTTGCCGATTATACGTTTCGCGCGTCGCCGCCAGCGGCGAAGCGCCCGGTGCGCAGGAAGCAGGCCGCCTGCCGCGCGGCCTGCGGCGACAGCAGCAGGCCGCTGTGGCTGGCCGGCACGATGCAGTGGTCGCGCAGCCCGGGGATCCGCGTTTCGGCGATCGCCACGGTGCCGTCCGAATCCGGGTCGACCACCGACAGCAGCCGCCCCAGCCCGCGCGGCACGCAGCCGGCCACCACGCCGACCTCGGTCGACCCCGACCAGTCCTCCAATCCACGCTGCAGCAACCCGGCGCTGCGCCCCAGCAGCGGCGAAGACCAGCGATGCGCGCCCAGCGAGCGTGCCGTGCAGCTGCCGCACAGCGGCGAGCCCAGGCACACCACCCGCCGCACCGGGAGATCGGGCTCCGCGCGCAGGGCCTCCAGCGCCACCAGCCCGCCCAGGCTGTAGCCGAGCAGGTCCACCGTCGGGCCGCCGCGCAAGCGGTCGGCCAGCGCGCGGGCGGCATGCGCCGGGTCGTCGAACACGCTGCGATAGCCCCATACCCGCGCATCCAGGCCGGCCGCGCGCAGCTTGCGCGCCAGCGGCAGCAGCCACAGGCGCGCGTTCCAGATGCCGTGGATCAGCAGCACCGGAGGCGCGGCGGCGGCCTCAGGAGCCGGCGACGATCGTCCGGACATGCGTCGATCGAACCCTTGCCGCGTCGGCGGCGCAAGTCGCGTTGATGTGGCGCGCGGGAATACGCGGCGGTCCCGATGTCATCGGCGCGCCGCCTGGCCGGAAGCCGGGCCGGCCGCGTCGGGATCGCACGCGGGGCGCCGCAGGATGTATTCCAGATCGCGGGTGGCGCCGACCGCGAACAGGTACTCCCCTACCCGCTCGAAGCCGCGGCGCGCGTAGAAGCGTTGCGCGCCCAGGTTCTCGGACCAGACGCCGACCCAGAGCGTGCGCGGTCCGTTGCCCAGCAGCCAGTCCATCGCCGCGGCCATCAGCCGCCCGCCGTGGCCGCCGGCCTGGAAGCCACGCAGCAGGTACAGGCGCTTGATCTCGCCGTCGCCAGGCGCGACCTCCGGGTGCGGCAGGCCACAGGGTCCGGCCGCGACATGGCCGACCGCGGCGCCCTCGCATTCGAGCAGCCAGACCGCGTAGTCGGGATGGCTCAGGATCGTGCGCTGGCGATCGACCGAATAGGCGTCCCGCAGGAACCCGGCGAGGTCCGCCTCCGGATACAGGTGACCGAAGGTTTCGGTGAAGGTGCGTTTCGCCAGCGCAGAGAGCGACTCTGCATCACCGGGGTCTGCGCGGCGCAGGCGGCATTCTCCCCGGGGCTGCGCGACGTGGGCGGGAACGGACATGCTCATCCGCGCATTGTGGCAGCCGCGCCTCGCGCGGCGGTAGCATTGACCGGCCGACCGGACACAGCGCCATGACTGCCTCGATCCGCCTGCGCTGAAACAGCATCGCAATGCCCCATCCCGTCTCGCCCCGGCGAGGCGCGTTGCCTGCTGTTTCAGACACGGAACGACACTCATGCAAGATTTCGATTTTCCGGCCGGCCAGGCGTTCTGGCAGGCCCCGGCCGCGTTCTTCCAGACCGCCCTGGCCACCGGGCCGGCCATTCGAGGTGCCGGCGAAGGCGCCGTCGCCATCCTCGGCCATGCCGCCCTGCACGCGCTGGCCCGCGCCCCGGGCGCCGATGGCCACCCACCCGGCAATGCCGGGCAACTGCCCGGCCAGGACGCGCTCGCCGACCTGCTGCGCTGGGGCCTGTTCATGCAGTCCTCGCCCCTGCATCGGGAACTGCGCAAGGCGGTGATCGCAGGGCTGTCGACCCGGCGCATGGACGCACTGCAGACGGTGGCCGCCGCGACCGCCCGCGAGCTGGTCCAGGCGCTGCACCTGCGGTCCGACCCCGACCTGGTGGCGCATGTCGCTCGACCCCTCGCCGCGCGCGTCTTCTGCGCCCTGGTCGGGCTCGATGCCGCGCGCGCCGATGACCTGGCCCGGACCATGGCCGCCGCGGCGCAGGCGTTCGAGGACCAGGCATCGCCCGGGATGCTGGAGATCGCGACGGGGGGCGTACGTGCCCTGCTGGCCGACCTCGATGCCCTGGAGGCGCGGGGCGACTCCGCCCTGCTGGCCGACATCGCCCGCGAACTGCCCGCGCAGTCCCCGGCCAGCGCTGCCGGGCTGGTCGCGGGCTTCGCCTTCGACGCCATCGAGAGCGTCGGCTCAGGGCTGGCTTGCGCCCTCGACGTACTGCTGCGCCACGACCTTGGCGCGGCGATGGCCGGCCAGGCCCAGTACTCGATCGACGATGCGGTACAGGAAGCGTTCCGGCTGACATCACCGACCATGTTCAGCGTCCGCATGGCGCGCGAGCCGCTGTCCTACGGCGGCACGACCATCGCTCCCGGCACGACGCTGCACATGTGGTGGATTTCGGCCAACCACGATCCTCGCGCCTTCCATAGGCCGGAGCTGTTCGATCCTGTCCGGGGCGCCCGCGGACACCTCACGTTCGGCGGCGGCGGACATGCCTGCCTGGGTCGCCGGCTGGCGGGAATGCTCGCACGCGAAGCCCTGGGCGCGCTTCGACCAGCGCAGGGGCCTGGCTATGTCCGCCTGGGGCAGACGCGCTTCCTGCCGCGCTACGCGCGGATGCCGGAAGCGGCGCCCCTGCACCGCGTCGGCTGAGCCTCGCCACGCGCTCGCCGGCCCGCGGGTGAGCGCGGGACCCGTACAGGCGCGCCAACAGATGGCGCGCCTGCACGAACCTGCGGCTGCAGGCACAACCAGGTCCCCGCTGCCGGGTGACCGGGTGGTGGCCGCATCAATCCCGCGGACGCACCTGCACGTGCACCTCGGCCAGCTGCGCGTCCGGGATCGGCGACGGCGCGCCGGTCATCAGGCACTGCGCGGAGGTGGTCTTGGGGAAGGCGATCACGTCGCGGATCGACTCGGTGCCGGCCATCAGCGCGGCGATGCGGTCGATGCCGAAGGCGATGCCGCCGTGCGGCGGCGCGCCGTAGCGCAGCGCGTCGAGCAGGAAGCCGAACTTCAGCTCGGCCTCTTCCCTGCCGATGCCCAGCAGCTCGAACACGGCCGACTGCATCGACGAGCGATGGATACGGATCGAACCGCCGCCGATTTCGTTGCCGTTGAGCACCATGTCGTAGCCGCGCGACACCGCGGTGGCGGCGTTGGCGCGCAGGTCGGCCTCGTCGTCCACCGCCGGCGCGGTGAAGGGGTGATGCAGGGCGACGTAGCGCTGCGCCTCCTCGTCCCACTCGAACATCGGAAAGTCGGTGACCCACAGCGGGCGCCAGCCGTCCTCGACCAGGCCGAAGTCCCTGCCGGCCTTGAGCCGGATCGCGCCCATGAAATCGCTCACGGTCGAATACTTGCCGGCGCCGAAGAACACGATGTCGCCGTTGCCGGCGCCGACATGCGCGATGAGCGCGGCGAACGCCGCCTCGTCGAAGAACTTCTGGATCGGCGAGGCGATCTCGCCGTTCTCGCCGATCTTGATGTAGGCCAGGCCCTTGGCGCCGAACTTGGCGGCGTGCGCGCCGTACTCGTCGATCTGCTTGCGCGACAGCGAAGCGCCGCCGGGAATGCGCAGCGCCGCCACGCGTCCGCCGGGATCGACGGCCGGGCTGGTGAACACGGCGAAGCCGCTGTCCTTGACCAGATCGGCCACGTCCACCAGCTCCAGCGCGATGCGCAGGTCAGGCTTGTCCGAACCGTAGCGGCGCATCGCCTCGGCGTAGGTCATGCGCGGGAATTCGGCCGCCAGCTCGACCCCGGCCACCTCGCGGAACACGTCGCGGATCATCGCCTCCACCGTGTCCTGCACCTCGCGCTCGGACACCCAGGCGAACTCCATGTCCAGCTGGGTGAACTCCAGCTGGCGGTCGGCGCGCAGCGCCTCGTCGCGGAAACAGCGCGCGATCTGGTAGTAGCGGTCGAAGCCCGCCATCATCAGGATCTGCTTGAACAACTGCGGCGACTGCGGCAGGGCGTAGAACTCGCCCGGATGCATGCGTGCAGGCACCAGGAAGTCGCGCGCGCCCTCGGGCGTGGCCTTGGTCAGGATCGGGGTCTCGATGTCCTGGAAGCCGCGCGCGTCCAGCCAATGGCGCAGCGCGCTCACCAGCTTCGTGCGGGTGCGCATGCGGCGCTGCATCTCCGGGTGGCGCAGGTCGAGGTAGCGGTACTTCAGCCGCGTCTCCTCGCCCGGATTCTCGTGGTGGTGGAACGGCAGGGGCTCGGCCTTGTTCAGCACCTCGATCGCCTCGGCCACCACTTCCACCTGGCCGGTGCGGATCTTCGCGTTCACCGAATGGCGCCGACGCACGGTACCGGTGATGCGCAGGCAGTCCTCGTAGCCGATCTTCTCCGCCATCGCCACCACATCGGCGTTGCCCGCCGCATCCGACGGCTCGGCGACCACCTGGACGATGCCCTCGTGGTCGCGCAGGTCGATGAAGCAGACCCCGCCGAGGTTGCGGGCGACGTCCGCCCAGCCGCACAGGGTGACGGTCTGCCCGACCGACGTCTCGTCGATCAGGCCGCAGAAATGGGTACGCATGGAACGGGAACTCCGCAGGTCGTGCCGGCCGCGCCGGCAAACCGCCAGTCTAAGGGGCTTGCGGCCCGCGCGCGACGGAAGGTGAACCGGGAGACCCCGCCGGAGGCCTGTCGACGGAAGATTCAGCAATATGACGGCATGGTGTCAGCCGGTCCCGTCATGCGGGTCCGGCCCGTCCCGATCGAGGAAGCCCGTCCGCATGACGCTGATCCTGCCGCTGTCGCTGTCGCTCCTGGTCTACCTGCTGCTGGCCTCGCGGCGCTGGTCCTGGCTCAAGGCCGGACTGCTGTCGGCGCTGCTGCTGGCGCTGAGCGTGTGGTGGCTGGTCGACAGGATGAGCGGCAACGGCATCGACCCGGCCACGCTGTACCACCTGCAGGCGGGCATGCAGGGCGCGGGCGTCGGCGACTTCAGTGCCGATATCGCCCGCTTCCTGGGCCTGGCCCTGCTGTCGCTGCTGCCGCTGGCCCTGGTGCCGTTGCTGCGCGGGCGGCTGCAGCGCTTCCGCCATCGCCACCACGCGCCAGCCGTGTCGGCCGGCTTCGCAGCGGCATTCGCCGTTGCCGTCCTCGCCAGCCCGCTGCATTCCGACCTGCAGCGCCTGCGTGGCCATCTGGCCCCGGTCGATGCCAGCGGCGTGGCGCCGCAGTACCAGGTGCCCGGGGGCGAGCTGGCGCGGCGGCCCAACATCGTCTGGATCTACGCCGAAAGCCTGGAGCGGACCTACCTGGACGAGACCGTCTTCCCGGGCCTGATGCCGCGGCTCGCGCAGCTGGTCAGGCAGGGCCTGGACTTCCGCGACATCGCCTCGCCCGAGGGCGGCGGCTGGACGATCGCCGGCCTCGTCACCTCGCAGTGCGGGATTCCGCTCACGGCCGCGCGCGGCGACGAGAACAGCCTGGGGCGGATGCGCGAATTCCTGCCCGGCGCGCATTGCCTGGGCGATTTCCTCAAGGCGCAGGGGTATCGCAACCTGTTCCTCGGCGGCGCCGACTCGGGCTTCGCGGCCAAGGGGCGGTTCCTGGAGCAGCACGGCTTCGACGAGGTGCGCGACCTGGCCCACTACCGCCAGGCCGGCATCGACAACGCGCACTTCTCCAGCTGGGGCCTGCACGATGATGTGCTGCTCGAGGACGCGTTCGAGACGTTCCTGGCGCTCTCGGCGGCAGGCACGCCGTTCATGCTCAACGCACTGACCATGGATACGCACCATCCGGCCGGGCACCTGCCGGAGGCCTGCCGCGACGTCCGCTACGAGAGTCCGCTGGGCGACATCGGCCTGCTGCATGCGATCAAGTGCAGCGACATGCTCATCGCGCGGCTGATCGACCGCATCCGCGCCAGCGACTACGCCGACGACACCCTGATCGTGCTGGCCTCCGACCACCTGGCCATGCCCAACCACCTGAGCCACGTGCTGAAGGACATGCGCCGCGAGAACCTGCTGCTGTTCCTGGGTCCCGACATCGCGGGCCAGCAACTGGCGGTGCCCGGCACCACGCTCGACTCCGGCGCCACCCTGCTCTCGCTGATCGACCCGGCGCGCACCGCGCTCGGCTTCGGCCGCTCGCTGCTGTCGCCCGAGCCTGCGCCCTCGGCGAGCATGGCCGCGCTGGACCGGTCGGCCGACGGTTACGCGCCATACCTGGCCTATGCGCGCGGGCTGTGGACCGGCGGCGACGCGCGCACCCTGCGCGTGGACGACGGCCAGATCCGCATCGGCCTGCAGCACGTGCGGCCGCCGGCGATGATCGAATACGAGCGCGACTGGACCCTCGGCGCGATCACCATGGAAGACGCACCGCGCCAGTTCGGCATCGACGATCCCGCCAACGTCCGCGCCTACGTCGACCGCTGCACCGCCTTCGACGACGACGCCCTGAGCGGCGAATGGTGCGCGCTGCTGGTGGACGCGCAGAACAACCGCAAGCTGTTCGCCGACGCCGACCTGCAGCGCGGCGTGCGCGTGGACGCGCCGCTGGAGGCCGCCGACGGACCCCGCCCGCGGCCGCGGCGTGCGATCTGGCTGGGCCACGAGACCGAGGTGGTGGCGGGCCAGTACCAGCTGCGCGTACGACCGCGCGAGTGGCCGACGCATCCGTTCTGGCTGGAGGCGGTAGACTCGGATGGACGCGTGGTGGCGCGCGAGTGGATCCAGCCGAAGGGCCGCAGGCCGACCGGCCCGATCCGCCTGCAGATCGGCGTGGACGAGACCGTCACCGATCTGGAATTCCGGGCCTGGCTGGACTGGGCCGAGTACATGGAGCTCGACAGCCTGGCGATGGTGCGCACCGCGCCGCGCTCCCGTTCCTGAGCGCGGACACGGCGGCTGGCGTGCCGTCGCCGCCGCTCGCGCGGCTGCGGCGCTGCGGAGCGCGCCTGGATCAGGCGTCGGCGGATTTCGGGGTGGCTGCGGCCGCCGCAGGCGCGGCCGCCGGCTTGGCTGCATCGCCCGCGGGCGCATCGGACTTCGGCGCCTTGGCCTCGTCGCCACCTGCGAGGTTGCGCTTGCGGTCGCCGTCCTTCTTGAAATCGGTCTCGTACCAGCCGCCGCCGGCCAGACGGAACGACGGTGCGGTCACCGCGCGCTTCACCGCGGCCGCGCCGCAGGACGGGCAGACCTCGGGATCCGGATCGGACAGCTTCTGCAGGCGGTCGAAATCGTGGCCGCACTGCTCGCAACGGAACGCATAGATGGGCATGGCGATGGTTCGGAAAGGGGTGGTGACGTCGGCGCGCAGTGTGGGGACGCGCCGGCAGGATTCAAGTCCGGACGCATCCCATTCCGGCCGGCGCCTGGCAGCGCCGGCGCGCAAGGTCAGGGCTGCTCGCTGCCCCACGGCGCCGGCGGCAGGTCCACCGGGCGGGTGAGGTCGAATTCCACCTTGAACTCGCGTCCGCCCGGGCGGGTGAGCTCGTAGAGGAAGCGCTGGCCGGGTTCGATCTCCATCGCCCAGGTGTTGGTGATCGAGGCGTCGAGCCCCTCGCGGCGGAACATCGCGATCGACTCGGCGTCCACCGGGAACTCCTGGCGCACGGCCGTGCCGGCGCTGGCGGTGTCGCCGCCGTACATGGTCACCGCATCGTCGCTGCCGTCCTGGTGGCGATGGTCGTGCTTCAGGCGCAGGCCTTCGCCGGTGCGGGTCAGCACCCAGGTACGCGAATGATCGTCGCCGACGTGGAAGGGCACGCGCAGTTCACGCGCCGGATCCTCGCAGCCGCGCACGTGCATCACCAGGCGCTTGCCCTCGAACGCATCGGGTTCGGGCGAGGCCGGGACGTTGGACGCGATCCGGCCCTCGAAGGCCTGGCCGCAGTGCGTGGCCAGCGCAGCGAGGAAGCCGTCGGCGGGCGCCTGGGCGTCCGCCGACGGTGCCGGATCGACGTGCTCGGCTGCGGCATCGGCCTGGGCGGCCGCGCTGTTGTCGCTGTCGACGGAGACGCTGCAGGCGGACAGGGAAACGGCGAGTGCCGCGACGGGAAATAGGCTGCGCATGGAAGTCCTGACGTTGGTGTGCATCGCTGCACCGTAACCGCGCCGATGCACGGCGGGCAAGCCGGAGCGCGGATCAGCCGTACAAGGCCAGCAGTGCGCCCTCGGCGTCGTCGAGCTGCGCGCGCAGCGCCGCCTGCTTCTGCCCGATGGCCGTGACCCGGCTGCCGTCGGCATAGATCGCCGGATCGGCCAGCTCGGCCTCCAGTGCCGCCAGCGCCTGCTCCAGTTCGGCAACACGGGCCTCGGCCTTGCCCAGCTTGTGCGGATTGACCTTCGGCGCGGCCTTGGGCGGTTCCGGCGCGGGCTCGGGCGTTTTCGGCATCGCAGGGGCGCGCGCCTGCTCGCTGGCCGGGCGCGAGCGCAGCCAGGCCGCGTACTCGTCCAGGTCGCCGTCGAAGGGCTTGACCACGCCGTCGGAGACCCGCCAGAAAGTGTCGCTGACCAGGCCGATCAGATGGCGGTCGTGCGAGACCAGCACGATCGCGCCGTCGAAGTCGCTCAGCGCCTCGGCCAGGGCCTCGCGCATGTCCAGGTCGAGGTGGTTGGTGGGTTCGTCGAGCAGCAGCACGTTGGGCTGCTTCCAGGCGATCAGCGCCAGCGCCAGGCGCGCGCGCTCGCCGCCGGAGAAGCCGTCGATGCTTTCGAACGCGCGGTCTCCGGGGAAGTACCACTTGCCGAGGAAGTCGCGGAAGGCCTGCGTCGGCGACTCGGGCGAGAGCTCGCGCAGATGGTCGATCGGCGAGGTGCCGGCCTTGAGCGACTCGACCGTGTGCTGGGCGAAATAGCCGATGCGCAGGTCCGGGTGCGCATAGCGCTCGCCTTCCAGCAGCGGCAGCTCGCCCACCAGCGACTTGACCAGGGTCGACTTGCCCGCGCCGTTGGGGCCGAGCAGGCCGATGCGGTCGCCGGCTTCCAGGCCGAAGCCCACGTTGGACAGGATCCGCGCACCGCCCCCGTAGCCGCATTCGCCATCGTTGATGCGCAGCAGCGCGTGCGGCAGCCGCAGCGGCGCCGGGAACTCGATGCGGAACTCGCGCTCGGCGCGCACGGCTTCCGTGCCGGCCAGCTTGGCCAGCCGCTTCATGCGGCTCTGCGCCTGGCGCGCCTTGCTGGCCTTGGCCTTGAAGCGGTCGATGAACTTCTGCAGGTGGGCGCGCTCGGCCTGCTCCTTTTCGTGCGCGATCTGCTGCTGGCGCAGGTGCTCGGCGCGCTGGCGCTCGAAGGCGGTGTAGTCGCCGACGTAGAGCTTGGCCTTGCCGTCGTTGAGGTGCAGGGTGTGGGTGGACACGCCGTCGAGGAACTCGCGGTCGTGCGAGATCAACAGCAGGGTGCCCGGGTACTTGAGCAGCCACTGCTCCAGCCACAGCACCGCATCCAGGTCGAGGTGGTTGGTGGGTTCGTCCAGCAGCAGCAGATCGCTGGGCATCATCAGCGCGCGCGCAAGGTTCAGGCGCACGCGCCAGCCGCCGGAGAACGCGCTCACTGGGCGGTGGTGGGTTTCGGCCGGAAACCCTAGGCCGTGCAGCAGGCGCCCGGCACGGGCCTCGGCATCGTAGCCGCCCAGCTCGGCCAGCTTCTGGTGGGCTTCGGCCACCGCTTCCCAGTCCTCACGGGCGTTGGCCTCGGCCTCCGCCTTGATCACCGCGTGGATCACGTCGTCGCCGCCCAGCACGAAGTCGATGGCCGGGTCGGGCAGCGACGGGGTCTCCTGCGCCACGCTGGCGATGCGCACCCGGTTGGGCACGTCGATGTCGCCCTTGTCGGGCTCGAGTTCGCCCCGCACGGCGGCGAACATGGAGGATTTGCCGGTGCCGTTGCGCCCGACCACGCCCACCCGGTAACCGGCGTGGAGACTCAGGTCGACGTTGGACAGCAGGAGGCGTTCGCCGCGGCGGAGGGCGAAATTGCGGAAGGCGATCATGGGGCGCGGATTCTACCGGAGCCCGGCGCAACCGCCTTCAGGCGCGGCGCAGGGCCACTTATGCAAAAACGGCATATGAAGATGGCTCATTCCGTTTTGTTTGTTTGTTAGGAGCGAGTTAATTTGCCCCTATCCCCCGCGTTGCCCCCAAAGGAGTCCCCATGGTCCGCCACCCCCTCGCCGCCGCCCTGCTGATCGCCCTGGCCGCACCCGCGGCGCTCGCCCAGTCCGTCGATGCGCCGACCGCCGGGACCCTGGACACGGTCATCGTCACCGGCACCCGCGTGGCCGACCGCACCGTGGCCGAGTCGCAATCGCCGATCGACATCATTAGCAGCGAGGCCCTGCAGGCCACCGGCACCACCGAGCTGGCCACCGCCCTGGCCCGCGCCCTGCCCTCGCTGAACTTCCCGCGGCCGGCCCTGACCGACGGCACCTCGGCCATCCGCCCGGCCCAGCTGCGCGGCCTCGCGCCCGACCAGGTCCTGGTGCTGGTCAACGGCAAGCGCCGCCACACCTCGTCCCTGCTCAACCTCAACGGCACCATCGGTCGCGGCTCGGCCCCGGTCGACCTGAACACCATCCCAGTCTCGGCCATCGAGCGCGTGGAAGTGCTGCGCGATGGCGCTTCGGCCCAGTACGGCTCCGACGCCATCGCCGGCGTGGTCAACGTGGTGCTCAAGGGCGAGCGCGAAGGCGGCAGCCTGCTGGTCCAGCACGGCCAATTCTCGGCGGGTGACGGCGCGCAGTCCCAGATCGCCGCCGACAGCGGCCTGGCGCTGGGCGAGGAGCGCGGCTTCCTGCACCTGTCGGCCCAGCTCGGCCAGCAGGACGCGAGCAACCGCGCCCGCCCCTTCGCCGGCACGCCCGGCCCGACCCAGCCGGCGCCGGGCCAGAAGGCCTTCGTGATCGGCGAGCCGGAGGTGGACTTCGGCGCGGTCGCGCTCAACCTCGACTATGCGCTGACCGATGCGATCTCGCTGTATGCCTTCGGCACCGCCAGCAACCGCGACATCACCTCGTTCGCATTCTTCCGCGCACCGGGCAACCCCACCCAGAACATCCCGTCCATCTACCCCGACGGCTTCCTGCCGGAGATCAACAACATCTCCAAGGACCGCTCGCTCGTGGCCGGGCTCAAGGGCTTCACCGCCGGCGGCTGGAACTGGGACCTGAGCTTCAACCACGGCTACAACCACCTCGAGTTCTATACCCGCAACACGCTCAACGCGAGCCTGGGCGCGAGTTCGCCCACCGAGTTCTACGACGGCGCGCTGGAGACCACCCAGAACATCGTCAACCTCGACGTCAGCCGCCAGCTCGACTGGGGCCTGGCCTATCCGGCCACGCTCTCGTTCGGCGTGGAAGCGCGCAACGAGAAGTGGAACCAGTCGCCGGGCGAGTACGGCTCCTATGCCGATGCCGGCCAGGGCCCGGCAGGCGCGCCTGGTGGCGCGCAGGGCTTCGGCGGCTTCGCGCCGGAAGTCTCGGGCGCCTACGACCGCGACAGCCATGCCGCCTATGTCGGCCTGGAAGCGGACTTCAACGACCGCTTCTCCGGCGGCGTCGCCGCGCGCTACGAGGACTACGACGACTTCGGCAGCCAGGCCTCGGGCAAGGTCTCCGCGCGCTACGCCTTCAGCGACGCGGTGGCGTTGCGCGGCACGGTGTCCTCGGGCTTCCGTGCGCCGTCGCTGGCGCAGCAGTACTTCCAGACGGTGAGCACGGTGTTCCTGCCGGGCGTGGCCACGCCATTCGAGATCCGCACCTTCCCCGCGAGCAGCGCGGTAGCGCAGGCCTTCGGTGCCGAGCCGCTGCAGCCCGAGGAGTCGCTGTCCTACAGCCTGGGCCTAGTGCTGCAGCCGGCCGACGGCCTGTACGTGACCGTGGATGCCTACCAGATCGACGTCGACGACCGCATCGCGCTCTCGTCCAATCTCACCGGCGACGCGGTACGCGCCCTGCTCGAGTCGCGCGGCATCTTCGGAGTGAACGGTGGCCGCTACTTCACCAACGCCATCGACACCCGCACCCGCGGCATCGACGTGGTCGGCACCTGGCGCGTACCGCTGGCGGCCAGCACCCTGGACTTCACCGGCGGCTACAACCACACCAAGACCGAGATCACCCGCATCGCGCCCAACCCGCCGGAGCTGGAGCAGAGCGGGCTGAACCTCGAGCGCATCGACCGCGTCGAGGCCGGACGCATCGAGCAGGGCTTCCCGCGCAACAAGCTGCTGCTGGGCGGCGTGTGGACGGGGCAGCAATGGTCGTTCTCGGCCAATGCCACGCGCTACGGCAGCGTGCGCACCACGCCCAACAACGCCGCGCTCGACCAGGAGTACGGCGCCAAGTGGCTGCTCGACGTGTCCACCAGCTTCCGCCCGGACGACCGCTGGACGCTCACCCTGGGCGCGGACAACGTGCTCAACGAATACCCGGACGAGAACATCTTCGGCAACTCGACCAACGGGCAGTTCCCGTACAGCAACCTGTCGCCGTTCGGGTTCGGCGGCGCGTTCGTCTACGGCAAGGTCGGCTACCGCTGGTAGGCGGGGACGTCTGCCCCGACAGGGACCGGTCCGGCGCCTGTAGCTGGGCGCCGGACCGGGGATTGCTCCTCGGCTGACCGAGCACAGATCGGTCCCTGGATGACAGCGTGCGGCGTTCCCGGAAGCGGGAACGACAGACTGTCCCTGTGCAGGTAGCTCTCGGCGCTGGCAACAACCTTTTCCGACCGCCCGCGCGTCAGGCTTCGCCCTGCGGTCGCGCTACTCCCGCCTCCATCCCGGCTCCTTGCATCCCTCGGGGCGGAGACAGATGCAGCAGCAGCGACCGCGAGCCTGTTTCACCTTGCGCGCACGCGCAGCGCACCGCGCAGCCGGCGGGATCCGCGCGAACGGAACCGCGAGAACGCCGGAATCCGCCTGATTTGATCGCATCGCCCGCATCCGCCAAACTGCAGCCCCATGATCAGGCAATACCGCGGGCCTCGATGCATCATGACACCGACCTGATCAACATCGTCGCCGTTGGCCTTGCCGTCGCGTTCGTGCTCGGTGCCCTGGCCAACCGCCTGCGCATGTCTCCGCTGGTGGGTTACCTGGCCGCGGGCATCATCGTCGGACCGTTCACTCCCGGATTCGTCGCCGACCAGGAGCTGGCCAACCAGCTCGCCGAGATCGGCGTGATGCTGCTGATGTTCGGGGTCGGCCTGCACTTCTCGCTGAAGGACCTCATGGAGGTCAAGGCGATCGCCATTCCCGGCGCGGTCGCGCAGATCACCGTGGCCACGCTGCTGGGCTGGGGACTGTCCGCGATCCTCGGCTGGCCCACCCTGCATGGCGTGATCTTCGGATTCGCCCTGGCCACGGCCAGCACCGTGGTGCTGCTGCGGGCCATGGAAGAGCGGCGCCTGCTGGACACCACGCGCGGGCGGATTGCGGTGGGCTGGCTGATCGTCGAGGACCTGGCCTGCGTGATCGCGCTGGTGATGATGCCGGTGATGGCGGACATCTTCGTCGGCACCGCCGGCGCGCCGCCGCCCACCTTCGGCGGCGTGGTCAATACCGTGCTGTGGACCATGTTCAAGGTCGCCGCCTTCGTGGCGGTGATGCTCGTGATCGGCCGGCGCGTGATTCCGAAGCTGCTGGAGCTGATCGCCGGTACCGGTTCGCGCGAACTGTTCACGCTGTCGGTGCTGGCGATCGCGCTGGGCATTGCGTTCGGTTCGGCGCTGCTGTTCGGCGTCTCGTTCGCGCTGGGCGCGTTCTTCGCGGGCATGCTGCTCAACGAGTCCGAGCTCAGCCACAAGGCCGCCAACGACTCGCTGCCGCTGCGCGATGCCTTCGCCGTGCTGTTCTTCGTGTCGGTCGGCATGCTGTTCGATCCGATGATCCTGGTGAACCGGCCGCTGGAAGTGCTGGCCACCGCCTTCATCATCATCTTCGGCAAGTCGGCCGCCGCGTTCTTCATCGTGCGCGCTTTCGGCCATCCGACCTCGACCGCGCTCACCATCTCGGCCAGCCTGGCGCAGATCGGCGAGTTCGCCTTCATCATCGCGGGCCTGGGCGTGGCCCTGCGCATGCTGTCGGTGGACGAGCAGTCGCTGGTGCTGGCCGGCGCGCTGATCTCGATCATGCTCAACCCGATGATCTTCCGCCTGCTCGACCGGCGCCTGGCCAGGCGCGCAGCGGCCGAGGCCGCGGCCGCCGACGCGCAGCAGGGCGAGGAGGAAGAGGATCCGCTGGCGCATCCCGGGCTCGACGTGGACGACCACACCATCGTGGTCGGCTATGGCCGCGTCGGGCGCCAGCTCGCACTGCTGCTGCGCGATCGCGGCGTGCCGGTGGTGGTCGTGGAGGAAGACGCTGACCTGGCGCACCGCGCGCGCGAGGAAGGCCTGCTTACCGTCCGCGGCAACGTCGCCTCCGAACCGGTGATGCTCGAGGCGCTGCCAGGGCGCGCCAAGCTCGCCGTGTTCGCGATTCCACGCGCGCTCGAGGCCGGTGAAACCATCGAACGGATGAAGCGGGTCAATCCGGCGCTGACGGTGCTGGCGCGCGCGCACAGCGAAGCCGAAGTCCGCCATCTGCTGCAGCACGGCGCCGACGGGGCGGTGCTCGCCGAGCGCGAACTGGCCTTCTCGCTGGCGGAGATGGTGATGTCGACGCCGCCCTATCGTCCGGCCCGCAAACCCGCAGGCGACGATACCGCGCCGCCCAGCGCCCCGGCGCCGGCGGCGGCGTGACCGGGCACGACGCAGGTCGTCGCGACATCGCGCGCGGATCTTGCCGCAGGCTCGGCCGACGACCGCCTCCCGCCGGCATGCAGCGCTATCGCGTCGCGTCCAGGCGTGCGCCGGGAAGTCCAGCAACGGCACGATGCGGCGCGCGACGACCGGACCGGCTCCAGACGCAACGCCGATGCGCATCGTCTTCCTGACTGGTGCGGGCATGTCCGCGGAGAGCGGCGTGCCGACCTTCCGCGACGCCCTGACCGGGCTGTGGTCGCGCTACGACGCCGAGCAACTGGCCACCCCGGAGGCGTTCATGCACGATCCGGCGCTGTGCTGGGGCTGGTATCGCTGGCGCGCCGCGCTGGTGCGGCGCGCGCGGCCCAATGCCGGGCACCTCGGCATTGCGGCGCTGGCTCGCGGCGGGCACGCGGTCTCGGTGATCACGCAGAACGTCGACGACCTGCACGAGCGCGCCGGCTCCAGCGGGGTGGTGCACCTGCACGGCAGCCTGTTCGCTTCGCGCTGCATGGACTGCGCCCACCAGCCCACGCCGGATCCGATCCTCGACGGACAGGACGCGCTGCTCGAGGGCGCACGCGAATCGCCCCCGCCCTGCCCGGCCTGCGGCGGAATGATCCGGCCTGGCGTCGTCTGGTTCGGCGAAGCGCTCCCGGACGAGGCCTGGAATGCCGCTTGCGCGGCGCTCGAGGACTGCGCGTTGCTGGTCGTGATCGGCACTTCGGGCCTGGTGCATCCCGCTGCGTCGCTGCCGCAGCGCGCGCGCCGCGGGGGCGTGCGCGTGCTCGAGATCAACCCGGTCGAGAGCGCAGTGTCGGCGTACGCGGACGAACGACTGCCGATGACCGCGAGCGCGGGAGTGCAGGTCCTGCTCGATCGCCTGGCCTGAGCCCGGGCACGCGGTGCCGCTGCGGGCCGCGGCATGGGAGGCAAAGGCCATCGCACGACGCGCTGGCGGCGCCGGACAGACGGTCCGCTCCGCCTGGAATGACCGACGTTTCGCTCGCCCCCGCATGCCATCGGGCGTGCGGACGACGGCTCGAACGGGGCCGCCAACGCGGCGGGCGGCATGGACCATCCTCGCGCCGTCCCACGCAGGAGTTCGCGCGGGACGAGGTGGCGCCGGCAATCCCGCTGCCGGTCAGGCGTGGGCCAGCGCCTGCTCCAGGTCGGCGAGCAGGTCGTCGAGGTGCTCGATGCCGACGCACAGGCGCACCGTCTCCTCGCTGACGCCGGCCTGCGCCAGCTCTTCGGGCGACAGCTGGCGATGCGTGGTCGAGGCCGGATGCGTGGCCAGCGAGCGCGTGTCTCCGATGTTGACCAGCCGCGTGAACAGCTGCAGCGCATCGAGGAAGCGCGCGCCCGCCTCGCGGCCGCCGGACAGGCCGAAGGTGAATAGGCCCGAGGCGCCGCCATCGCGCAGGTATTTGCGCGCCAGCGCATGGTCGGCGTGACCTTCCAGGCTGGCGTAGTTCACCCATTCGACCTTCGGATGCGCCTGCAGGTGGCGCGCGACGGCCAGGGTATTGGCGTTGATGCGGTCCATGCGCAGCGGCAGGGTCTCGATCCCCTGCAGGATCAGGAAGGCATTGAACGGCGACAGCGCCGCGCCGGTGTTGCGCAGCGGCACCACTCGCGCGCGGCCGATGTACGCGGCCGGACCCAGCGCCTCGGTGTAGACCACGCCGTGATAGCTGACGTCCGGCTCGTTGAGGCGGCGGAAGCGCGCCTTGTGCTCGGCCCAGGGGAACCTGCCCGAATCGACGATCGCGCCGCCGATGCTGTTGCCGTGGCCGCCGAGGTACTTGGTCAGCGAATGCACCACGATGTCGGCACCGAAGTCGATCGGGCGCAGCAAGTAGGGGGTGGGCACGGTGTTGTCGACGATCAGCGGCACGCCATGGGCATGCGCAACCTTCGCCACCGCCTCGATGTCGGTGATGTTGCCGAGCGGATTGCCGATCGATTCGACGAACACGGCCTTGGTGCGGTCGTCGATCAGCCGGGCGAAGGATTCCGGGTCGCGGTGGTCGGCGAACCGCGTCTCGATCCCGAACTGCGGCAGGGTGTGCGCGAACAGGTTGTAGGTGCCGCCGTAGAGCGCGGCGGACGAGACGATGTTGTCCCCGGCCTCGCTGATGGTCTGGATCGCGTAGGTGATCGCCGCCTGGCCCGAGGCCAGCGCCAGCGCGCCGATGCCGCCTTCCAGCGCCGCCACGCGCTGCTCGAGCACGTCGGTGGTCGGGTTCATGATGCGGGTGTAGATGTTGCCCGGCACCTTGAGGTCGAACAGGTCGGCGCCGTGCTGGGCGCTGTCGAAGGCATAGGCCACGGTCTGGTAGATCGGGACCGCGACCGCACGCGTGGTGGGGTCGGGCGAATAGCCGCCGTGGACGGCGATGGTTTCAGGCTTCCAGTTCGGATCCATGGTCAATGCTCGGGTCGAAACCGCTGGACCATACACCAGCGATGGCGCGCGCGGCGGCGCGGTTGCAGGCGCAACGATGCGGGTGCGCCGGCCTGGCAGGAAGCATGGGGAGATCTCTCGATACCTTTTCGCGCGCAAGCGCGCTCCCACAGGCAGGCGGCGGTGCGCAACGGCCTAGCGCACCTATGGGAGCGACCCTGGTCGCGAACGCCACGACCGAAGCTTCACATGTGGGAGCGACCTTGGTCGCGAACGCCTGGGCTGTACCAGCTATGGGTTCGGCCCTGGTCGTGAACGCCTCGGCCAATGCCGAGCTGTGGAAGCGACCTCGATCGCGAACGCCTTCGGGCCAGTCATGCGCTCATGCATGGGTTGGCAGCACGCCGGGTCAAAGCGCCAGCGGTTCGGTCCGCACCGACTACCGATACCCCTGCCGACGCACAAGCTTCCCTGACGTGCTGCAGACGATTGTCCCGACTGCGAAGCCGCCATCGATCGCCGAGGCTGCAGGACATGTCGGCCCATCGCACCATCGCACAATCCCATCGGCTCCGGCTGGGACGGCACTCCGTCGCCGGACAGCCCTACCTGCTGACGTTCACCACGGCAAGACGCCAGCCGTTCTTCCGCGGCTTCGATGCTGGTTGCCAGGTGTCGCGGATCCTCTCCGCGGCGGAGACCTGGCCGCATGGCGCCCTCCTCGCCTGGGTGCTCATGCCCGATCACTGGCACGGCCTGTTCGTGCTAGGAGACGGCGAAGATCTGTCGCGCAGCGTGGCCCGGGCGAAGTCCGCGCCAACGCGGCAATGGCATTTCCACTCAGGTTCCGGCCCACTGTGGGCACCGGGGTTCCATGACCACGGCCTGCGCCGGGAGGAATCGCTGCTGCATGTCGCCCGCTACATCGTGCTCAACCCGGTACGCGCGGGACTGGTGCGAACGTGTGCCGACTACCCCTTCTGGGATGCGGTCTGGCTCGAGAGCCAGGCTGTCGGCTACGCAGGTGAATGAGCGATGGCCGCCGGTACTGGATGTGGGAGCGGCCGGGGTGGGCCCCTTCGCGCGCAAGCGCGCTCCCACGGGTGATGCGGTGGCAGGGTCTGTGCGTGGGAGCGGCCTTGGCCGCGAATGCCGTTCGCACGCGAGCGCGCTCCCACAGGTGACTGCGGTGGCAGGGTCGGTGTGTGGGAGCGGCCTTGGCCGCGAATGCCATTCGCGCGCGAGCGCGCTCCCAGAGGTGACTGCGATGGCAGGGTCGGTGTGTGGGAGCGGCCTTGGCCGCGAATGCGGTTCGCGCGCAAGCGCGCTCCCACGAGGCTCGAGAACTACTTCCCGAGCACCTCTGGGAGCGCCCTGCACTTCGCGGAATGGCCGCCGTCAGCCCTTCCCGAACACCAGCTTCCCGCCCTCGGCATCCACCCGCACCGTATCGCCGTTGCCGAACGCGCCCGACAGGATCTGCTGCGCCAGCGGGTTCTCCAGCTGCTGCTGGATGGCGCGCTTGAGCGGACGCGCGCCATAGACCGGGTCGAAGCCGACGTTGCCGAGCAGCTCGAAGGCGTTGTCCGAGACCTCGATGCGGATGCCACGCTCGTGCAGCCGCCGCTCCAGCCCGCGCAGCTGGATCCGCGCGATCGCCTTGATCTGCGCCTTGTCCAGCGGGTGGAACACGACGATGTCGTCGAGCCGGTTGATGAACTCGGGACGGAAATGCGCCTGCACCACGCCCATCACCGAGGCCTTCATCTGCAGGTAGGCCTCGGGCGAATCGTCGCCGGCCATCTCCTGGATCTGGTGCGAGCCGAGGTTGGAGGTCATCACGATCACGGTGTTGCGGAAGTCCACCGTGCGCCCCTGGCCATCGGTCAGGCGCCCGTCGTCGAGCACCTGCAGCAGGATGTTGAACACGTCCGGGTGCGCCTTCTCGACCTCGTCGAGCAGGATCACGCTGTAGGGCCGGCGCCGCACCGCCTCGGTGAGGTAGCCGCCCTCCTCGTAGCCGACATAGCCCGGGGGCGCACCGACCAGCCGCGAGACGGCGTGCTTCTCCATGAACTCGCTCATGTCGATGCGCACCATCGCGTCGCTCGAATCGAACAGGAACTCGGCCAGCGCCTTGCACAGCTCGGTCTTGCCCACGCCGGTGGGGCCGAGGAACAGGAACGAGCCGCTGGGACGGTCGGGATCCGAGAGGCCCGCGCGCGAGCGGCGTACCGCGTCGGACACCACCTTGATCGCCTCCTCCTGGCCGACCACGCGCGCGTGCAGCGCCTCCTCCATCTTGAGCAGCTTCTCGCGCTCGCCCTCGAGCATCTTGCTGACCGGAATGCCGGTCCAGCGCGCGACCACCTGCGCGATCTCCTCGGCCGTCACCCGGTCCTGCAGTAGCTGGAAGCCGCTGGTCTCGGCCTCCTGCGCGGCCTTGAGCTGCTTCTCCAGCTCCGGCAGCGTGCCGTACTGGATCTCGCTCATCTTCGCGTAATCCTGCTGGCGCTGCGCGGCCTCGAGCTGCAGGCGCGCCTGCTCGATCTGCTCCTTGATCCTGGTCGCGCCCTGCACCGTGGCCTTCTCGGCCTTCCAGATCTCCTCGAGGTCGTTGTACTCGCGCTCCAGGCCTTCGATCTCGGTCTCGAGGTCGGCCAGGCGCTGCTTCGACTCGGCGTCCTTCTCCTTCTTCAGCGCCTCGCGCTGGATCTTGAGCTGGATCAGGCGGCGCTCCTTGCGGTCGAGGTCCTCGGGCTTGGAGTCGATCTCCATGCGGATGCGGCTGGCCGCCTCGTCCATCAGGTCGATGGCCTTGTCCGGCAGCTGGCGGTCGGCGATGTAGCGGTTGGACAGCGTGGCCGCGGCGACGATGGCCGGGTCGGTGATCTCCACGCCATGGTGCACGGCATAGCGCTCCTTCAGGCCGCGCAGGATGGCGATGGTGTCCTCCACCGTCGGCTCGCCCACGAACACCTTCTGGAAGCGGCGCTCCAGGGCCGCGTCCTTCTCCACGTACTTGCGGTACTCGTCGAGTGTGGTCGCACCGATGCAGTGCAGCTCGCCGCGCGCCAGCGCCGGCTTGAGCATGTTGCCCGCGTCCATGGCGCCATCGGCCTTGCCGGCGCCGACCATGGTGTGCAGCTCGTCGATGAACAGGATGATCTGGCCCTCGTTCTTGGCCAGGTCGTTGAGCACGCCCTTGAGGCGCTCCTCGAACTCGCCGCGGAACTTGGCGCCGGCGATCAGCGCGCCCATGTCCAGCGACAGCACGCGCTTGCCGCGCAGGCCCTCGGGCACCTCGCCATTGACGATGCGCTGGGCCAGGCCTTCGGCGATGGCGGTCTTGCCCACGCCGGGCTCGCCGATCAGCACCGGGTTGTTCTTGGTGCGCCGCTGCAGCACCTGGATGGTGCGGCGGATTTCCTCGTCGCGGCCGATCACCGGATCGAGCTTGCCGCTCTCCGCGCGCGCGGTCAGGTCGATGGTGTATTTCTCCAGCGCCTGGCGCGATTCCTCGGCGTTCTCGTCCTGCACGCGCTCGCCGCCGCGGACCTTGTCGATCGCCGCTTCCAGGGTCTGCTTCGACGCGCCCGCGGCCTTGAGCGCGCGCCCGGCCTCGCCGCTGTCCTCCAGCGCGGCGAGCAGGAACAGTTCCGAGGCGATGAAGGCATCGCCGCGCTGCTGGGCCAGCTTGTCGGTCACGTTGAGCAGGCGCATCAGGTCGTTGCCGACCGAGAGCTGGCCGGCCTGGCCGGTCACCTTCGGCAGCTTCTCCAGCGCCTCGCCCAGCCGCTCGCGCAGCAGCGGCACGTTGACCCCGGCCTGGGACAGCAGCGGACGGGTGCCGCCGCCCTGCTGGTCGATCAGGGCCACCAGCAGGTGCACCGGCTCGATGAAGTTGTGGTCGCGGCCCACGGCCAGGGACTGCGCGTCCTGCAGGGCCGCGGTGAAGCGGGAAGTGAGTTTGTCCATCCGCATGGGGAGTTTCCTCAAGGGAAATGGCCGGCCACGCCGGCGATGTCTCCCAGATGCGGGTGGACGGCGGGGATACAAGCCTGTCGGTGCGCGCCCACATCCCCCGGGGGCGGCGCCTGCCCGGCTTGCGGGGAGGGCCGCGCCCGGATCGCCGGCCGCGATGATGCCGTCAGCCGTCCGGCGACGCGGCCCGCGGATGCGCCGCGTCGGCGGCGCGGCTCAGGCCGGCTCCAGCCAGCCGGCGTAGCGGATGACGCGGCCGGCCAGCGGCAGCGTGGCCTCGACCTCGAACCGGTAGCGCTCGTCCTGCTCGTACTCGCGGCAACGCACGCCGTCGAACAGCGAGGCCGGCAGCGGCAGCAGCCCGAACACGCGCACGCCCGCCACCGTCCACCAGATCGCGCCATCGTTGGCGTGCAGGGCGAAGCGGAACTGCAGTGGCCCCAGGCGCTCGCGCAGCAGGCCATCGCGCAGCACCAGGGTCGAGGTCATGCGCGCAGCGCCGAACACGCGGCGCCAGGCTTCGCGGCGCGGTCCGCAGTCGAAGTCGACCACGGTCGCCACATCGCTGCCTGCGGCCGGCAGTCCCGCGCTCCATGCGTACAGCCGGGCCAGCGGGTTGCGCCCGCGTTCGATCGTCGCGCGACCGGCGTAGCGGAAGCGCCCTTGCGCCGCGTGCAGCCTGCGCAGGCTCTGCGGCAGGCGGAAGAACGCGGCGCCGAGCGCCTGTTGGAACACGGAGGGCTGCATGCACGGGATCGGGAGGACGGGGCGCAAAGGATAGCCGCTGCCGCATGCCCGCCAGACCCGTCGGCCGCTACGTCGGGTCTGCGGTCGCGGGATCCCGGCGCTGCAGCGACAGCGCTCCCAGCAGCAGCGCCAGCGCGGCATAGCCGCCGGCCAACTGCCAGGCGATCACCGCCCGCAGGCCCTCCAGGGTCCACGGCAGGTAGATACCGCCGCGCGGATCGACCGAATGGATCACGCCGAACAGGGTCAGCGCCGCGCACAGCAGCAGCACGCCTGCGGCCGCCCGCATCCTCCCCTCGATCATCGCCACCAGCAGGGCCGCCCACAGCATCGCAGTGATGATGAAGCCGTTGCCCAGGGTGACCAGGGCCGCGAGTTCCGGCAGCCCGTGCGCGCCGGTCTCGGCGTACAGCGCGGCGAAGCGGTCCGGCGCGATCCAGGCCGGGTTGCCGAGCTTGATGGCCAGCAGGTAGGCCAGCGAGGGCAGGAAGGCCAACGCCACCGCCGGGGCATGGCGCCCAGGGGTGGCATGGAAGGCCTGGACGGTGATGCCGATGCCCACATAGACGATGATCGGCGCCAGCACCGCCAGCGGCAGCCACTGCACCAGTCCCGCGACCAGGCCCAGCATCCCGCCGAGGCCGACGAACAGGCCGGTCAGCAGCGTGTAGCCGCTGCGCGCACCCATCTGCTTGTAGGCCGGCTGGCCGATGTAGGGCGTGGTCTGGGCCACGCCGCCGCAGACGCCGGCCACCAGGGTCGAGAGGGCCTCGACCAGCAGCACGTCGCGGGTACGGTAATCGTCGCCGGCCGCGCGCGCGCTCTCGCTGACGTTGATGCCGCCCACCACCATCAGCAGGCCGAAGGGCAGCAGCAGCGGCAGATAGGGCACGGTCGCCGGCAGTCCCTCGACAAAGCCGAGCGAAGGCAGCGGCAGCCGCGGCGAGGCGCGCACCGGTTCGGGTAGGGCGAAGCCCGGCACGCCGAGTCCCGCGATGCCGAGCGCGTAGTACAGCAGCGTGCCGACCAGAAAGGCGAGCAGCACGCCCGGGATCCGCAGCGGCAGCGGCCCGCGCGCCACCAGCGCGTACAGCAGCAGGCCGAACGTCACCAGCCCGACCACCGGATGGCGCAACAGTTCGACCAGCGGCAGGAAGCCCAGCAGCGCCAGCGCCGCGCCACCGATCGAACCCAGCAGCGCCGCCCGCGGCAGCACCCGCGTGATCCAGTCGCCGGCGAACGACAGCGCCGTCTTGAGCAGGCCCATCACCACCAGCGAAGCCATGCCCAGCTGCCAGGTGGCGATCGCGGCGGACTGCTCGTCCATCCCGCCCGTCTTGAACGCGACGAAGGCCGGGCCCAGCACCAGCAGCGCCATGCCGATGCTGGTCGGCGCATCCAGGCCGAGCGGCATCGCGGTCACGTCCTCGCGCCCGGTGCGCTGCGCCAGGCGCCGCGCCATCCAGGTATAGGCCAGGTTGCCGAGCAGCACGCCCAGCGCCGTGCCCGGGAACATGCGCGTGAACACCACCTCGGCCGGGAAGCCGAAGATGCCCACCAGGGCCATGGCGATGAAGCCCAGGATCGACAGGTTGTCGACCACCAGGCCGAAGAAGCCGTTGAGGTCGCCGGGGACGAACCACGGCTGGTGGCGGGAATGCAGGGTCTGGGTCATGCCTTGGGATGCTCGGGCGCAGGCGAGGGGATCCGGCCGCCCGTCCCTGGCAGTCGCTGGAAGCTGTCGGGCGTCGCCGCGCCCCCCGGCGCAGGGCGGCGAGGCGACGCGGCGTGCCGTCAGAACCTGGCCGTGAACTCCACGCCCAGCGTGCGCGGCTCGTTGAGGAAGCCGGTGAGATTGTTGAAGTCGATGCCGCCGACCACGCGCAGCTGGTCGGTAATGTTGCGACCGAACAGCGCCACTTCGCGATCGCCATCGGCCCAGTTGTAGCCCAGGCGCAGGCCGCCCTCCAGGCTCGACTTGCCGGTGAACTCCGGCGATTCGTAGAGGAAGAAGTTCACCTCGCTGCGGTAGGCCCAGTCGGTGAACACGAAGAACTCGCCCTGCCCCACCGGCACGCCCCAGCGCGCGGTCAGGTTGTGCACCCACTTGGGCGACTGCGGCAGCGCGTTGCCGTCGATGTAGTAGCGACCGGTCGGCTGGCCGTTGCCGTCGAGCACCGGCGGATCGGTGACCGTGCACTGCGCGCAACCGGCCACCGAGAGGTTGACATCCTCGATCTCGGTGTCGTTGTAGCTGCTGCCCAGGGTCAGCAGCAGCGAATCGGTCAGCCAGGCTTCCAGGTCGAGCTCCACGCCCTGGCCGCTGGTGCGGTCGGCGTTGAGCAGGGTGGCGATATTGGCGCCGCCGCCGACCGCGATGATCTGCTGGTCGTCCACCTCGTAGCGGAATACGTTCAGCCCCAGGCGCGCACGGCGATCCCACAGGTCGGCCTTGATGCCGGCCTCGAACGAGATCACGTCTTCCGAGCTCGCCGTGGTCACGCCGCCATTGGACGCGGACGGATCGGCGAACAGCAGTCGGCCCTGGATCGACGGGGCGCGGAAGCCGGTCGCCACGCGCGCGTACAGGTTCACCGCGTCGGTGGCTTCGTACACGCCGCTCAGGTCCCAGCTCACGTTGCTGTCGTCGACCGAGACGTTGTACGGCCCGCCCACCGGCGCGCCGAAGGGCGCGCCTTCGAACACGGTGGCGCTGAATTCCTTCTCGTCGTTGGTGTAACGCAGGCCGCCGCGCAGCTTGAACTGTTCCGTCGCCGCGAACTCGCCCGAGGCGAACACCGCCCAGGCCTTGTTGCGCTGGGTCTGCACCGCATACCCGGCGCGCGGGTTGCCGGGCGTCAGCGAATCGTAGTTGAAGCTGTCGACGGTCAGGTCCTCGTCGAACCAGAACAGGCCGGCCTGCCACTCGAAGCGGTTGCCGGTGTCGGATTCGATGCGGAATTCCTGGGTGATCTGGCGATGGTCCGGCAGGCCGTCGGCGGATTCGGAGGCGAACGGGATGATGCCCGGGCCGGTCAGCTCCGGCGGCAGGAATACCGCACCGTAGCCACCGTCGATATCGCCGCGGTTGATCGTCTCCACCGTCTCGTAGCCGGTGATCGAATACAGGTTGTAGTCGCCCAGGTCCCAGCGCAGGCGGGCGCTGCCGCCCTGGCTGTCGAGTTCGGAGAAGTTCTGCCCGTCGATGGCCACCCGGTCGCGGTCGAAGCCCGGCACCAGGTCGTTCGTGCCCGGCTGGATGATATTGGCGCGGAACACGCGCGCGGTGCCGTTGAGGTGGCGGCCATGCAGGTTGAACAACGCCTCGAAATCATCGCCCTCGTACAGGAACTGCACGCGCGCGGCGGATTCGTCGAAGCCTTCCAGGCCATCGTTGGCCGCCCCCGGATGGGTGTTCTCCACCGAGTCTTCGCGGCGCTGGTACAGCGCCGACACGCGGAACGACCAGCGGTCGGTCAGCGCCCCGCCATACGCCCCCTCCAGGTTCCACAGGCCGTCGGTGCCGGCTGCCAGGCGCGTGTATCCGCCGGCCTCCTGCGAGGGCCTGGCCGATTCGAACTTCACCACGCCGGCCGGGCTGTTGCGCCCGAACAGAGTCCCCTGCGGGCCGCGCAGCACCTCGATGCGCTCCAGGTCGAACACCGGGAAGCCCTTGAGGATGGGGTTTTCCTGCACCACGTCGTCGTAGACCAGCGACACCGGCTGCGATGCGTTGAGGTCGAAGTCGGTATTGCCCAGGCCGCGGATATAGAAGCGCGGGAAGGCGCGCCCGAACGAGGACTCGATGTTGAGGCTGGGCACGCGCCCGGACAGGAAGCGCACATCGCCCGCGCCCGAGGCCAGTACGCCGAGCTTCTCGCCCGACAGCGTGCTGATCGAGACCGGCACGTCCTGGATGTTTTCGACCCGGCGCTGCGCGGTCACTTCCAGCGCGTCCAGGGTCACCGCGTCCTGGGCCTGGGCGACCAGGGGCAAGGCCAGCGCGAGCGCCAGGAGGCTGGGACGATGGCGACGGAGCATGAAGCTGCGGGAGAGGGAGGTCATGGCGCTGGCCAGCTGGAGGAAGTAAGGAGAGTAAGCCGAGGGGCGCGTCGGCGCCCGGCCGGCCGGATCAGAACGAGACTGTGACCGGCTGGCGCGACCACAGCACCGACTGGTGGCCGTGGGCCTGCTTCCATGCCAGGCGGATGGCCTCGATGTCGGCGCTGCGCTGCGGGCTGTCCTCGTGCAGGATCACCAGGACCTTGGACTGCAGCCGGTTGGGTTCGGGATTGCCGCGGAACAGCCACTGCCCGTAGCCGTCGAGCACGGTCAAGCCATCGGGGAACCGCGGCGTCACCTCCCGATCGAGGAAGTCCCGCCACTGCGCCTCGCCGATCGCCTCGACCGCAGGGTCGATATTGGCCTTGCCGACGCCGAAGTACAGCTCGCTGCGCACCCAGCCCTGCGCCTGCGCCGGCCGCGCCGCGTCGCCATGCAGGCTGGAGGTGGCGGAAGCCGGATCCGCGTCCGGCGTACTCGCGCAGGCGACCAGCAGCGCGCACAACAGCAGGGACAGGGGAACTCGCATACCGGGGCGGCTCGGCGCGGGCGGGGCAGCGTCCTCGCTGCCTGGCGTCGTGGGCAAATAACCTTCAGTCATGAGTCGATGCGGATTGGCGATGCGCCCGGCATATCCGGAGCGGGTGGGACTTTCATACCATATCTCTTCATCCGGATGGATAGGGAGGTTCACCGGCTCGATCTTTGTCCCGGAGCACCTCCATGTCCCTGCACTACCGCCTTCCCCTGGCCGCAGCCATCGGCCTGGCCCTGTCCGCGACCGCCCTGGCCCAGGAGGCCGTCACCACCCTCGACCAGGTGATCGTCACCGGCACCCGCGCCAGCGACCGCACGGCGCTGGAGTCCACTTCGCCTGTCGATGTCCTGAGCGCCGAAGACCTGCGCCGCGCCGGCGCGGCCAACGGCGAACTCGGCAGCGCCCTGCAGGCCCTGCTGCCCTCGTTCAACTTCCCGCGCCAGTCCAACTCCGGTGGTGCCGACCACGTGCGCGCCGCGCAGCTGCGCGGCCTCGCGCCCGACCAGGTGCTGGTGCTGGTCAACGGCAAGCGCCGCCACACCTCGGCCCTGGTCAGCACCGGCAGCAAGATCGGACGCGGCACCACCCCGGTCGACTTCAACGCCATCCCGGTGTCGGCGATCAAGCGCATCGAAGTGCTGCGCGACGGCGCCGGCGCGCAGTACGGCTCCGACGCGGTGGCCGGGGTGATCAACGTGATCCTCGACGACGGCGCCTACGGCGGCGCCATCGAAGCCAGCTACGGCCTGCACCACACCGAGGTCGAGCCCATCGGCCAGACCCTCACCGACGGCCAGACCGCGCAGCTCAGCGGCAAGGTGGGCACCGCCCTGGGCGAGGACGGTTTCCTGCGCGTGGGCGTGGAGTTCAAGGAGCGCTCGGGCACCAACCGTGCCGGCTTCGACCAGGTCCCGCCGTGGGACCAGAGCCCGCCCAACCTGGCCGTACAGGGCCAGCGCAACTACCACCTGGGCGATGGCGATTCGCGCGATATCAACGCCTGGTTCCACAGCGAAGTGGCGCTGGGCGAGGCGTCGACGTTCTACGCCTTCGGCACGTACAACCAGCGCGATACCGAAGGCGCGAACTACTTCCGCTATCCCGACAGCGCCGCAAACTGGCCCGAGGTGTACCCCGACGGCTTCCGTCCGGTCTCGATCGGCGAGAACCTCGATGCCGCCCTGGTCGCCGGCGTGCGCGCGCAACGCGGGGAGTGGGACCTCGACGCGAGCGTGAACCACGGTCGCAACGAGTTCACCTACCGGCTGCGCGACTCGATCAACAGTTCGCTGGGCCCGTCCAGCCCCACCAGCTTCCACACCGGCGACTACGCTTTCTCGCAGACGCTCGCCAATCTCGACCTCAGCCGCGGCTTCGCGCGCCGCGACCAGCTGCACACTCTCGCCCTGGGCGCGGAGTATCGGGTGGAGCGGTACGAGACCGGTGCCGGCGACCCGGCCAGCTATGCCGTGGGCCCCTACGGCGACCGGCCCGCCGGCTCGCAGGCAGGCGGCGGCCTGACCCCGCAGGACCAAGCCGACCTCGACCGGAGCGTGGCCAGCGTCTACGCCAGCGTGGCCAGCAGCATCGGCGAACGCCTGACCACTGACGTGGCCGTGCGCTACGAGGACTACGAGGATTTCGGCGGCGAACTCACCGGCAAGCTGGCCGCACGCTATGCGTTCGGCCCGGGCTTCGCCCTGCGCGGCGCGGTGTCGAACAACTTCCGCGCGCCGTCGCTGGCGCAGGTGGGCTATGAATCGACCAGCACCGGCTACAACGCCGCCGGCCAGATCGTCGAAGGCCGCCTGCTGTCGGTGAACAACCCGATCGCGCGCGCGCTCGGCGCCACCAACCTCGATCCGGAGCAGTCGGTCAACCTGAGCCTGGGCTTCACCAGCCGCATCGGCGAGCGCTTCGACCTGTCCTTCGACCTGTTCCAGATCAGCATCGACGACCGCATCGCCCTGTCCGAGGCGATCACCGGCCAGGCGCTGACCGACTTCGTCGACGCCAACTTCGACGTCGCCCGCATCCAGAGCGCGCAGTTCTTCGTCAACGCCGCCGACACCCGCACGCGCGGCGCCGAAGTGGTCGGCAACTGGCGCGACGCGCTTGCCGGCGGCCAGCTGCTGCTCACCGGCACCTGGAGCTACGCCAAGACCGAGCTGGAGAACGTCGTCGCCACCCCGGCCCAGCTGGCCGCGCTGGATCCGGGCTACATCCTGTTCGGCGTCGAGGAGAGCAACACCATCACCGACGCCGCGCCGCGTACCCGTGCCCAGTTCAGCGCCAACTGGAACAACGACCGCTGGAACCTGCTCGCGCGCGTGCAGCGCCACGGCAGCGCCAAGCGCGTCTTCAACTTCGGCGGCGGTTTCGAGCCCGAACAGGTCTACGGCGCCGAGTTCCAGCTCGATGCGGAGATCGAGTACCGGTTCGGACAACGCTGGGCCGTGGCGCTGGGCGGACAGAACCTGACGGACGAATATCCCGACCGCTCCAACGAAGATATCCATTACTTCGGCAACCTGCCCTACGACGTGCTGTCGCCGATCGGCAGCAACGGTGCGTACTACTACACGCGCCTGCGCTACGCGTTCTGAGGCAGTGCGTCTGCCCGCCGCCGCTCCGGGCGGTGGCGGGCAGGCCCCGGGTGGATGCGGTGTCGCGACCGTCCCGGCGTCGGTGATGGGCCGCCACCCATCCCTCGAGCGAACCCCCATTGCGGACGCAGTTGGCGTCAGCGCGCTGGTTCGAGCCAGGCGACCGTCGCGATGCGCCCGCTGCGGCCATCGCGGCGATGCGAGAAGAACCGGTCCGGCGACGAGATCGTGCAGGCCGCGCCGCCGTGGATGTCCTGCGGCCGCATGCCGGCCGCCACCAGCCGCCGCCTGGCCAGGGCGGGGAGGTCGGCCAGCCAGTGGCCCTCGCGGGACGGCACGAACGCCGCAGCCGCGCCTGCATCCCGGCCCAAGAAGGCATCGAATACATCGCGTCCCACTTCGTAGCGCGCGGGACCCGCGCAGGGACCGATCCAGGCCAGCACCTCCGCCGGACGCGTGCGCATCGCCGCCAGCGTGGCCTCCAGCATGCCTTGCGACAGGCCTGGCCAGCCGGCGTGCGCCGCGGCGATCTCGCCGCCGTCGCGCGCGGCGAACACCACCGGCAGGCAGTCGGCGGTGAGGATGGCCAGCACCACATGGGGCACCGAAGTGACCGCGGCATCGGCCTCGGGCTCTTCGTCGCCCGGGCCGGCGGCCGTTGCGGCCTGCGGAGCGCCTGCCTGGGCGGCGGCGCCCGGGTTCGCCCCGGCCGGCCGCGATCCTGCCTCGTCGATCCGCAACACGCCCGTCCCGTGCACCTGGCGCAGCCAGTGCGGCCAGGACGGCAGCCCGAAGCGCTCGACCAGCTCCGCACGGTTGCGCGCCACGACCCCAGGATCGTCGCCTGCGGCGCCGCGGAAATTGCCCAGGTTGAAGGTATCGAACGGCGCCGCCGACGCGCCCGCGCCGTAGCGCAGGGTGGTGAACGCGCGCACGTTCGCGGGAAACGGCGCGGCCGCCGGGACGCGGTCGCTCACCGGCGTGGGCGCCCGGCCTCGGCCTGCGTGGCCGCATCCACGCGCAGGGCCGCCATCAGTTGCAGCATGTCGCCGGGCACCGGCGCACTGCAGCGCACCGGCTCGCCGTGGGCCGGGTGCGCGAACTCCAGCGTCTCGGCATGCAGGGCCTGGCGCCGGAAGCCGCGCAGCACCGCCACCAGGTCGTCCGACGCGCCCTTGGGCAGCTTGAGCGGCCCGCCGTACAGCGGATCGCCGACGATGGGATGGCGCACATGGGTCATGTGCACGCGGATCTGGTGGGTGCGCCCGGTCTCGAGCCGGCACTCCAGCGCGGTATGCGCCCGGAAGCGTTCGCGCAGACGGTAATGGGTCACCGCCTCGCGGCCGTCCTCCCGCACCGCCATGCGTACCCGGTCGCGGGGATGGCGGTCGATCGGCGCATCGACCGTACCGCCGGCCACCAGCGCGCCGGTGACCACCGCCAGGTACTGGCGATGCACGCCGCGCGCCGACAGCTGCTCCACCAGCGCGGTCTGCGCCTGCAGGGTGCGCGCCACCACCATGACGCCCGAGGTGTCCTTGTCGAGCCGGTGCACCACCCCCGCCCGCGGCACGCTGGCCAGCTCCGGATGGCGGTGCAGTAGCGCGTTGACCAGGGTGCCGTCGGGGTTGCCCGCGCCCGGATGCACCACCAGGCCGGCAGGCTTGTCGATCACCAGGACCTCGTCGTCCTCGTACAGCACCTGCAGCGGGATGTCCTGCGGCTCGGCGCGGGTCTCCTCCTCCAGCCGCGCGCGCAGGCTGACCTGCTCGCCACCGCGCACCGGGTCGCGCGGCCGCGGCTCCCGGCCGTCGAGCAGCACGTCGCCGGAGCGGATCCAGGCGGTCAGGCGCGAACGCGAGAACTCGGGGAACAGCTCGGCCAGGACCGCGTCGAAGCGGCGCCCGGCGGCGGTTTCGGGGACGCGGGCCTCGCGTGGCGGGGTGTCGGCGGGACCGGGATCGGACATGGACGGCTGCGATTCAGGCGATGGACCCGGCGGACCGGGACGGGCTGGTATTATCCGCCCTTCGTGCCTTGCCTGCCCCGGTGCCCATGACCGTCCGCCTGTCTCCGTTCCACCGCACCGTGCTGCTGCTGCTCGTGATCGTCATGACCGCCTCCGGCTGCGCGCGACTGAAGGGCGCGTTCAAGGACGAGGACGAGAACGAGGGCGTCCCGGTCGAGGAGCTCTACGACAAGGGCCAGGGCCAGATGCGCAACGGCAACTGGTCCGGCGCCGCCGTCACCTACCGCCGCCTGCTGGCCCAGTACCCGTACGGCCCGTATACCGAGCAGGCGTTGATGGAAACCGCCTACGCGCAGTTCAAGATGGGCAACAACGAGGAGGCGATCTCCACCATCGACCGCTTCCTGCGCACCTACCCCACGCACAAGAACACGCCGTACATGTACTACTTGCGCGGCCTGGTGAACGCCAACCGCGACACGGTGTTCCTGCAGCGTGTGTGGAAGCTCGACGCCAGCCGGCGCGACCTGGCCACGCCCAACCAGGCCTATTCGGACTTCAACACCCTGATCGAGCGCTATCCCGGCAGCCGCTATGCCGACGATGCCCGGCAGCGGATGGTGGCGCTGCGCAACATGTTCGCCCGCCACGAGATCGAGACGGCGCTGTACTACCTGCGCCGCGACGCCTGGGTGGCCGCGGCCGACCGCGCGACCTACCTGCTGGAAACCTACCCGCAGAGCGAGTTCCAGAACGACGCCGTGGCGGTGCTCGCCGCCGCCTATACCGAGCTGGGCAACGAGACCCTGGCCGCCGACGCGCGCCGCGTGCTGCAGCAGAACGACCCCAGCCACCCCTTCCTCAGCGGCGACTGGCCGAACTATCCCTGGAACATCCGCAAGCTCAACCCCTTCGCGGGCGAAAAGTCGGCGGTGGACAACGACGACCGCGAGCGCGACTGAAACCCGCTGGTGCCGATCGCGCAGACGCCGCCTCCGGGCGGCGTTTTCGCATGCGGCCTGCGGAGCTGGGCTCCGCACGCGGGGTACGCGAGCACGCCGGCATGCCGCCGCCGGGTCGCGTCAACATCGCTGATCCCGGCACGGGCGCTGGCCCGCGCGATGGCGCCGGCGGCGAGGCCAGCGCCGGAAACATGCGGCCCGCGGTTGCGGGCACCGGCCGGCTACTGGCTGGCCGCCGCCTCCCAGTCGAAGCCGCTCAGCCGCGCCAGGCGTTCGGGCGTCAGCACCTCCACGTGGTGCTGGCGCTCGATCACCCAGGTCGGATAGCCGCCCACCCCGGCGCTCAGGCATTCGAACGCGACGCCGCCGTTGCGGCCATTGGGCGAACATTCCACATAGGGCAGGTGCCGCGCCGCCGCGCCGAACGCGTTCTTCTGCTCGTTGCAGACCGGGCACCAGGAGGCGCCGTAGAACTTCGCACCCGATTGCGAGAGATGCTCGGCCAGCGCGCGCAGCCGCGGCTCCTCGCGTCGTTCCAGCAGACCCATGGCCGAGAGCTGCAGCACGGCCAGCAGCCCCAGCGCCAGCAGCGCGTTGCCCAGCCACCAGGTCGGCCAGGGCGTGCCCGGCGCCGCGTCGGGACGGGCGAGGTGCACCAGCACGAAGATCGCCAGCATGAGCGCGAGCGATGCCAGGCACCACGCGCAGACCGCCTGCAGCACGACGAGGCCGGCCACGGTGAGGTACACGCTGATCGCCAGCCCGAGGAAGGACAGGCGCCACAGGCGTCGCCAGCGCTGCAGCCTCGGCCCCGGCCGCCAGGCCGTCCACGCCAGCGCCGCATACAGTGCAAACCCCCACAGCGCGATGGGCAAGCCGAGAAAGCGCGACCAGCGGCTGCCCTGCACGACCTCGCAACCCGAGCCCTGTGCGCAGAACGCCGGACTGCCTCCGCCCCAGCCTGTCCAGGCCAACCAGGCGGTCAGCAGCAACCCGGCAACGGTGAGCACGCGCAGCGCCAGTCCGGTCCGGGACAAGGCCTCCGCCGGCGCCGGGCCCGCGGATGTGGAAGCCGCCGCGTCGCCGCGGCGCGCATCCGGCCTGCGGCGCTTGCCGCTGGATTTCCTGCTCATGCCCTGTGGCCCCCGGCTGCTGTGCGTCGCGCATTATGCAGTGGGGTGGACGCCGGGCGCCTCCTATGCGGGATACCGGTTGCTGATCGGGTACCGGCGCTCGCGGCCGAAGGCCCGTCGCGACACCTTCGGCCCGGGTGCGGCCTGGTGGCGCTTCCACTCGCTGATCCGCACCAGGCGCAGCACGCGGTCGACCGTGGCGGCATCGAAGCCGGCGCCCACGATCTCGTCGCGCGACTGCTCCTGGTCCACGTAGCGGCGCAGGATCGCGTC
This sequence comes from Luteimonas campi, assembly GCF_051162505.1. Lineage (NCBI taxonomy): Bacteria > Pseudomonadati > Pseudomonadota > Gammaproteobacteria > Lysobacterales > Lysobacteraceae > Luteimonas > Luteimonas campi. The sequence goes on along the minus strand of NZ_JBNWEM010000005.1, from coordinate 43,218 downwards.
GAGCACGTCGTAAGGCGGCAGGGAATCCTGGTCGAGCTGGTTGTCGCGCAGCTCGGCCGAGGGCGCGCGCGAAATCACGTCTGGCGGGATCACCGGCGCCCCGCCCACCGTATTGCGCCACCGCGCCAGCCCGTACACCTCGGTCTTGTACAGGTCCTTGATCGGCGCGTAGCCGCCGCACATGTCGCCGTAGATCGTGGCGTAGCCCACCGCGTACTCGCTCTTGTTGCCGGTGGTGAGCAGCAGGCCGCCGAACTTGTTGGACAGGGCCATCAGCAGCGCCCCCCGCGCGCGCGACTGCAGGTTCTCCTCGGTCGCGTCCACGGCCTGGCCGGCGAACCGTTCCGACAGCGCATCGAGGAAGCCCTGGAACGGCTGCTCGATCGGGAGCGTCAGCAGTTCCACGCCCAGCGCATCGCATTGCTCCTGGGCCAGATCGTTGGACAGGCCGGCGGTGTAGCGCGAGGGCATGCGCACGGCGGTAACGTCGCCCGCGCCGAGCGCATCGACCGCGAGCGCCAGCACGATCGACGAATCGATGCCGCCCGACAGCCCCAGCCACACCTTCTGGAAGCCATTCTTGCCGCAGTAGTCGCGGATGCCCCGCACCACCGCGCGCCAGGCCAGCGCGTCCATGCTTTCGTCGCCGTCGTCCATCCACAGCACTGGCGAAAAGCGGCGCGCGGCGACGTCGTAGTCCACCACCAGCCACTGGTCGGTGAACGCGGCCGCGGCCGGATGCACCGTGCCGTCAGCATCGGCCACCAGCGAGGAGCCGTCGAACACCAGCGAGTCCTGGCCACCAACCACGTTGAGGTAGGCGATCGCCGCGCCCGTCTCGCGCGTGCGCTCGGCCAGCATCGCATCGCGCCGCGCATGCTTGCCGCGCTCGAACGGCGAAGCGTTGGCGACCAGGACCAGCTGCGCGCCGGCGCGCACCGTGTCGGCCATCGGCTCGGGGAACCAGGCGTCCTCGCAGATGAGCACGCCCACCGGCACGCCCTTCACTTTGGTCACGCAGCTGCCGCCGTCCGGATCGACCTGGAAGTAGCGGCGCTCGTCGAACACATCGTGGTTCGGCAGCTCGCGCTTGCGGTAGGTCGCCTCGATCCGGCCCTCGCGCAGGACGCTGGCGGCGTTGTACTGGATGCTGCCCAGGGTTTCCGGCCAGCCCACCACCGCGACGATGCCGGTGGCGGACCTCGCGATCTCGTGCATCGCCCGTTCGCAGTCGGCCAGGAACGAAGGGCGCATCAGCAGGTCCTCGGGCGGATAGCCGCTGATCGCCAGCTCCGGGAACAGCACGATGTCGGCGCCGTACTCGTCCCGCGCCTCGGCGACCATCGCCGCGATGCGCGCGGTGTTGCCCGCAACGTCGCCGACCGGGAAGTCGAACTGGGCCATGGCGATGCGGAGGGTGTCGGTCATGTCAGATTCCAGAGATGAGCATGTCGAGTGCCGCCATGATCGCGGCACGTTCATGCGAAAGGTCAGTAACGTCGCTCCCGAATCCCCTGATCGACATGCCGGAGGCCTGGGCGGTCAACATGACGTAATCGGCCGCCTCGACCCGGAGCATCGGCATCAGGCCTGCGAGACGCTTGCCCTCGAACGCGTCAGCTGGCGCCAGCGGCACCATGATCCGGGAACCGAGGCCCTCGATCAGGTCGCTCTGCACATTCAGCAGATAGGGGTAGGCCGCCCTGCTGGCGGCATTTGGATTCGGATAGACGCAGAACTGGCGCATCAGAACGAGCGCACGTGGTCGCCGAAGACGCCTTGCTCGTCGATATGCGCGTTGTAGGCGGCAATCGCTTCCCGGTTTTCCGCCAGCCACTGCTCGCGCTTGCGCACGCGCACTTCCGCTTCCAGCGCCTTTTCGAGCGTCGCCGACAGGTTGATCCCGAGGACCCTGGCCTCGTCCAGCAAGCCCTGGTTGACGCTCACGTTCGTGGCCCGTTTGCCATAGCCGGCGTAGTCTTCACGGATGCGCATGATGGACCTCCCGTCGATGCGCATTGATCATGCGCATCCCGCGGCTCAGTGTCAATCGGCGGGCGCCGGGTCCCCAACGCAGAAGGCCGCCCGAAGGCGGCCTCCCATGAACACCGGTAAAGCGGCAACTCAGCCGTTGAGACGCTTCGCGATCGCCGCGCCCAGGTCGCCCGGGGACTTCACCGTGGTCACGCCCGCCTTCTCCAGCGCGGCGAACTTGCCCTCGGCCGTGCCCGAACCGCCCGAGGCGATCGCACCGGCGTGGCCCATGCGCTTGCCCTTGGGGGCCGAGGCGCCGGCGATGAAGCCGACCACCGGCTTGGTCACGTGCTTGGCGATGTACTCGGCCGCCTCCTCCTCGGCCGAACCGCCGATCTCGCCGACCAGGATGATGCCCTCGGTCTGCGGGTCGCCCTGGAACAGCTTCAGCGCGTCGATGAAGTTGGTGCCGTTGATCGGGTCGCCGCCGATGCCGATGCAGGTCGACTGGCCGAGGCCGGCGTCGGTGGTCTGCTTCACCGCTTCATAGGTCAGGGTGCCCGAGCGCGAGACGATGCCCACCTTGCCCGGCTTGTGGATGTGGCCGGGCATGATGCCGATCTTGCACTCGCCGGGGGTGATCACGCCGGGGCAGTTGGGGCCGATCAGCACCGTGTCCGGATAGCCCTTGAGCGTGTTCTTGACCCGCAGCATGTCCAGCACCGGGATGCCCTCGGTGATGCACACGATCACGCGGATGCCGGCGTCGGCCGCCTCGAGGATCGCGTCGGCCGCGAACGGCGGCGGCACGTAGATCACCGACGCGTCCGCGCCGGTGCGCTCGACCGCATCGCGCACGGTGTTGAAGACCGGCAGGCCGATGTGCTCGGTGCCGCCCTTGCCGGGAGTCACGCCGCCGACCACCTGGGTGCCGTAGTCGAGCATCTGCTGCGCATGGAAGGTGCCCTGCTGGCCGGTGAAGCCCTGCACGATCACCTTGGTGTTCTTGTTGACCAAAACGGACATTTCGTTGAGTTCCTTGCGTATTCGGATGTCGGTCGCTTGGGACTCGTGCCGACAGGGGAAAACCCCGTCGGCTCGCGCAACCCTCCGCGACCCCCACCCCGCCGCTGCGCGCCGGGGCCGCCCCCTTGAGACAAGGGGGCTGGAAAGCCGTTGTGTCAGGCTGCCTGCTTCACCGCGGCGACGGCCTTCTTGGCGCCGTCGTTGATGTCGTCGGCCGGCGTGATCGCCAGCCCGCTCTCGCGCAGCAGCTTCTTGCCTTCCTCGACGTTGGTGCCTTCCAGGCGCACGATCACCGGCACCTTGACGTCCACTTCCTTGACCGCGGCGATGATGCCCTCGGCGATCATGTCGCAGCGCACGATGCCGCCGAAGATGTTGACGAAGATCGCCTTCACGTCCTCGTCGGACAGGATCAGCTTGAACGCCTCGGTCACGCGCTCCTTGTTGGCGCCGCCGCCGACGTCGAGGAAGTTGGCCGGCTCGCCGCCTTCCAGCTTGATCACGTCCATCGTCGCCATCGCCAGGCCGGCGCCGTTGACCATGCAGCCGATGTTGCCGTCCATGGTCACGTAGTTGAGGTCGTGCTGGCTGGCGGCCACTTCGGTCTCGTCTTCCTGGCGCACGTCGCGCATGGCCACCAGGTCGGCGTGGCGGAACGAGGCGTTGTCGTCGGAATTGACCTTGCCGTCGAGCACGGCCAGGTTGCCGTCGGTGAGGATCGCCAGCGGGTTGAGTTCGACCAGCGCCAGGTCCTTCTCGTTGAACAGCTTGTACAGGCCCAGCATGATCTTCGACAGCTGGCCCACCTGCTTGGCGGTCAGGCCCAGCGCGAAGCCGATGTCGCGGCACTGGTAGGGCTGCAGGCCCTGCACGTAGTTGACGTTGAGGGTCTGGATCTTCTCGGGGGTCTCGGCGGCCACCTGCTCGATGTCCACGCCGCCCTCGCTCGAGGCGATGAAGGTGATCGACTGGGTTGAGCGGTCGACCAGCACCGACAGGTACAGTTCCTTGTCGATGTCCGTGCCCTCGGAGATCAGCACCGAGTCGATCGGCAGGGCCACGCCCGCGGACTGGTAGGTCTCCATCCTGGTGCCGAGCATCGCCTTGGCGTACTCGCGCACCTCGTCGAGGCTGCGGGCGAGCTTGACGCCGCCGGCCTTGCCGCGGCCGCCCGCGTGGATCTGGGCCTTGACCACCCAGAGGTCGCCGGGGATGGTCTTGGCGGCATCGACCGCCTCTTCAGGCGAGCGCGCGATGCGCCCGGCCGGCACCGCGATGCCGTAGTCGGCGAACAACTGCTTGGCCTGGTATTCGTGGAAGTTCATGTGGGGTCCGTGCTGGAGAGGATCGCATCGTGCGTCCCGGACCCGGAGGCCAGCAGGCTGCACGCGGCCGCCTATTCTCGCCCATGCGCCGCCATCGGGCAAAACCCGGCGGTTGCCGGCCAGGACGCGGGGGCGAGTTGCGCCCCTATACTCCGGGCTGGCCTTCCCTGCGCCCCGCCTTGCCTGCAGCCCACGCAGCCACTCCTGACCTGACTCCGTCGCCCGACCGCGAGCTGTACCTGTTCGCGCTGTACCGGGTGCTGGTGGCGTCCCTGCTGGCGCTGGTGGTCTTCAGCCCGGCCGGGGCCCTGATCGGCGAGAAGCACTTGCCGGAACTGGCGCGGACGGTCTCGGTCACCTATCTGGCGGTGTCGGTGCTGCTGCTGGTGCACTCGCGCCGGGCCAGCAGCGCGCTGGCCCCGCATGCCGCCGCGGGCCTGTCGATCGACATCACCGTGATGCTGCTGGCCACCCACGCCATGCCCGGCGCCGGCCCCGGCATCGCCCTGATGCTGGTGTTCAACCTCGCCGCCGGCTCGCTGTTCCTGTCGGTGCCCTGGGCCATGACCTTCGCCGCCGCGGCCACGCTGGCGCTGGTGGCCGAATACGCCTGGGACCGGGTCGAACAGGTGCACGCCTACCGGCCGCTGGCCGAAGTCCTGATGTTCGCCGTGGCCTATTTCGCCGTGGCCGCGCTGATGCGCCACCTCGGCAGGCAGATGCGCGAGGCCCGCCGCCTGGCCGACCAGCGCGGTGCGGAAGCGGCCAACCTGGCCGAGATCAACGAGCTGGTGATCCGGCGCATGCGCATCGGCGTGATCCTGGTGGACGGCACCGGCCGGGTGCGCATGGCCAACGAGGCCGCGCAGTCGCTGCTGCGCGACGACAGCGACGCCGATCGCCCCGGCATGCACGGCCAGGCGCTGGCCCAGGTCGCGCCCGAACTCGCCATGCGCCTGGCGGCCTGGCTGCAGGGCGGCCAGCAGGACGACTCGCCCATGGCCTGCGGCCCGGAACAGACCGACGTGCTGCCGCGCTTCGCCCGGCTGCTGGCCACCAGCGACTCCACCCTGATCTTCCTCGACGACACCTCGCTGGTCTCGCGCCGGGCCGAGTCGATCACGCTCGCGGCGATGGGCCGCTTTTCCGCCAGCCTCGCCCACGAGATCCGCAACCCGCTGGCCGCGATCAGCTACGCCACCCAGCTGCTCGAGGAGTCGCAGGACCTCAGCAGCAGCGACCGCCGACTGCTGCAGATCATCCACCAGCAGTGCATGCGCACCAACGGCATCGTCGAAAGCGTGCTGGGCCTGGCCCGCCGCGAACGCGCCAAGCCCGAGCACATCGAGCTGGTCGGTTTCATGCGCGGCTTCATCGACGACTACCGCATGATCGTCCCGGAAGAGAACGCACAGTTGCGCCTCACCGACGGACCGCCGCGGCTGCCGGTGATGTTCGACCCGCGCCACCTCCAGCAGATCATCACCTCGCTGGTGAACAACGCCGTGCGCTACGGCCACATGCCCGGCGAGATGCCGCGCATCGCGATCCACGTCGAAGGCAGCCAGCGCGCGCCCGTGATCAGCGTGCTCGACCGCGGGCCGGGCATTCCCGACAGCGTGGCCAGCCAGTTGTTCAGGCCCTTCTTCACCACCTCAGAAAACGGCACCGGCCTGGGCCTCTACATCGCCCATGAACTGTGCCGGGCCAACGAGGCCACGCTCGAATACGTGTCCGTACCCGGCGGCGGCGCCTGTTTCCGGATCACCCTCCCGCCGCAGCACGCCCTGCTGCAGGGCTAGCGCGCGGCGCACCCGGCCAACCGGTCCCGTAGCGGCCATGCGCCGCGTGCCGACGCCACCGCCGTCGCAAAACAGGCCCTCGTTGCGCGCCGCCGCACCAAGGCACCCATTCCGATGCGCACCCTTCGGGCATACCCGGACGCGGCGGTCCCATGCCGGCCGGACCGTTGCGCCAGGGTCTGCCCCCACCGCACGCGCCCTCGTCACCCACGTCAAAAACTGTCAATATTGGTCACCTTGAGACTTCCGCCTCAGTTCCCATGAATGAAGCCCGCAGCGCCCTGATCGTCGATGACGAGCAAGACATCCGCGAACTGCTGGTGCTGACCCTGGGGAGGATGGGGCTGCGCACGGATACCGCGCCCAACCTGCACGCGGCCCGGCAGATGCTGGCCACCGTCTCCTACGACCTGTGCCTGACCGACATGCGCCTGCCGGACGGCTCCGGCCTGGAGCTGGTCAGCGAGATCTCCACCCGGTTTCCCTCCACCCCGGTGGCGGTGATCACCGCCTACGGCAACGTCGAGGCCGCGGTCGAGGCCCTGAAGGCCGGCGCCTTCGATTTCGTGAGCAAGCCGGTCGACATCAACGTGCTGCGCGGCCTGGTCCGCCAGGCCCTGGAACTCAATGCCAAGCGCCTGGCCCAGCCGGAAGACAGCGGTCGTCTGCTCGGCACCTCGCCGCCGATGGTGTCGTTGCGCCAGACCATCGCCAAGGTCGCGCGCAGCCAGGCGCCGGTGCACATCCTGGGCGAGTCCGGTACCGGCAAGGAACTGGTCGCGCGCACCATCCACGCTCAGGGGTCGCGCGCGGGTGGGCCGTTCGTGCCGGTCAACTGCGGCGCGATCCCGTCGGAGCTGATGGAAAGCGAGTTCTTCGGCCACAAGAAGGGCAGTTTCACCGGCGCCACCAGCGACAAGCCCGGCCTGTTCCAGGCCGCCGACGGCGGCACCCTGTTCCTCGACGAGGTGGCCGAACTGCCGCTGCCGATGCAGGTCAAGCTGCTGCGCGCCATCCAGGAGAAGAGCGTGCGTCCGGTCGGCGCCCAGGGCGAGGTGCCGGTGGACGTGCGCATCCTCTCGGCCACCCACAAGGACCTGTCGCAGCTGGTCGCCGAGGGCCGCTTCCGCCACGACCTGTATTACCGCATCAACGTCATCGGCCTGCTGGTGCCGCCGCTGCGCGAACGCGACGGCGACCTGGCCCTGCTCTCGGCGGCCGTGCTCGACCGCCTCTCGCGCGCGATGAAGCGCCAGCCGCCGACGCTCGCGCCCGACGCCATCGCCACGCTCGAGGACTACCCCTTCCCCGGCAACGTGCGCGAACTCGAGAACATCCTCGAACGTGCCCTGGCCCTGGCCGACGGCAATACGATCCACGCCGACGACCTGCAGTTGCCCACCGGCAGCACCTTCCCCGGTCCGCAGCCGGGCACGGCGTCCGCCGCGCCGCCGTCGACGCCTGCGGCCGCCTTCCCCGGCGCCGCGGGCGCCCCCGCCGCCGACCCGCGCAGCCTCAACCCCTTCGACACGTCCAGCAGCGCCCTGCCCTCCTACATCGAGGAGATCGAGCGCACCGCCATCCAGCAGGCGCTGCAGGAAAACCGCTACAACAAGACCAAGACCGCCGCGGCGCTGGGCATCACCTTCCGCGCGCTGCGCTACAAGCTGAAGAAGCTCGGAATCGACTGACGGCCTGCCCGGGCGCACGGGCAGGAGGCCCCGCCGGCGAACCTGCGACCGCCCTCCTGGCCGGCGCCTCCGCGGCCCGTCCGGCGGGTCGCACCGGCCGCCCACCTCTGGCAAGATGCGGATGCGCCAGGACGGCGCATCGGGGATCGGCCATGGAACGGGCAAAGCTCGAGGAATTCGTCGCAAGCGCCGCGCTGCTCGCCGCGCATCTGACGCGACAGTGCGAAGAGTCGATTGCGGGCCAGCGGAGCGCGGCCGAGGACCTGCGGCGCAGCGCCGAGGCGGTCGGCCAGCGCGTACTCGGGGGCAGTGCGGAACTGCAGCAGCAGGCCAGGGGCGCGATCCACGAAGCCCTGTCGGACGAGCTTCCTCCCGCCGCACGCATGCTGCGCGACACGGCGACGCAGCTCCAGGCGATGGCCGAACAGCTGCGGCGCGAGCAGGCGGCGACCGCGACGCGGATGCGCACGCTGGGCTGGAACACGGTGGTGGCGTCGGGGCTGGCCGCCGCGGTCGTCCTCGCGGGCAGCGGCTACGCCGCATGGCACAACATGCGGCGCGCGGAACAGGCACAGGTGCGGGCGGAGGTGCTGGAGGCGCTGCAGCAGGTCACCATCACGTCCTGCGACGGCCAACCCTGCCTCAAGCTGGAGGACGGAACCCCGCGCTGGTCGAAGAACGCGGACTACGTCCTGGTCCAGCAAGACCGCGTCGCCGCCGGCACGCACGCGAGTTCGCCGTGAGCAGGCGCGCGCGGCCGCGGCGCATGGCGGGAGCGACGCGATGAACGGCGCCCGTCACCTCGCTGCCCTGCTGCTCGCAGGGTTCGCGCTGCTGGCCGGCGCCTACCTGTCGGCGTGCCTGGCGCTGCTGTTCCTCGGACTGGACGCGGGGATGGCCGAGGCCACGACATGGTTCGGATACCTGCGTCACCTCGAGCATCCCCGCGTGGCGCCCTATGCCGGGCGCATCCGCACCGCCGGCGCGATCGGTTTCGGACTTCCGCTGCTGGCCTGGGTCGCGGCGCTGGTCATGATCTACAAACTGCGCAGCCATCGCGACATCCACGGACGCGCGCGCTTCGCCGGCCTGCTGGAGCTCGCGCGCAGGGGGTTTCTGGCGCGCCGCGACGACGGCATCGTGGTGGGGCGCATGAACGGAAAGCTGCTGCGCCTGTCGGGGCAGCAGTTCGCGATCCTCGCCGCGCCCACGCGTTCGGGCAAAGGCGTGGGCGTGGTGGTCCCGAACCTCCTCGACTACCGCGAATCGGTAGTGGTGCTGGACATCAAGCAGGAGAACTTCCAGCTCACTTCCGGCTGGCGACGTGCGATCGGCCATGAGGTCTACCTCTTCAATCCCTTCGCCGAGGACCGGCGCAGCCATCGCTGGAATCCGATGTCCTATGTGTCCTCGGATCCGGCGATGCGCGTGTCCGATCTGCAGGCGGTCGCCGCGATGCTCTATCCCGACGGCGAGGACCGGGACCGCTTCTGGTCGAGCCAGGCCCGCAATGCCTTCCTGGCCTTCGCGCTCTACCTGTTCGAGCGCCGGGACCACCAGCTGCGTACAGGATCCGCACAGGACGCGGCGACGCCCACGATCGGCGCCCTGCTCCGGCTGTCGGCCGGCGACGGCGGCGAGCTGCGCGCCTGCCTGCAGCGGCTGGCCGAGGCGCCCTTCCTGGGGCCGCAGGCCCGCACCGCGTTCTCGGGGCTGCTTTCCCAGGCGGACGTGACCTTCGCCTCGATCATGGGCTCGTTCCGCGAGCCACTCAACATCTGGCTCAACCCGGTGCTGGATGCCGCGACCAGCGGCGACGATTTCCGGCTCGACGATGTCCGGCGCCGGCGCATGACCATCTACGTCGGCATCCAGCCCAGCAAGCTCGCCGAGAGCCGCCTGGTGGTGAACCTGTTCTTCAGCCAGCTGATCAACGCCAACACACGCGAGCTTCCAACGCAGGACCCATCGCTGCGCCATCAGTGCCTGCTGCTCATGGACGAGTTCACCGCCATCGGCAAAGTCGACATCATCGCCCGGGCGGTGGCGTACATGGCCGGATACAACTTGCGCCTGCTTCCGATCGTGCAGTCGATGGCGCAGCTCGACGCGGTCTACGGCAAGGAACTGTCGCGCACCATCCTGACCAACCATGCCCTGCAGATCGTGTTCGCGCCGCGCGAGCAGCAGGACGCCAACGACTACTCGGAAATGCTCGGCTATACGACCGTGCGGCGCCGCGCGCGCACCCGCGCCCACGGCCAGGGGCGCGGCGTGTCGGACAACGAGGTTCTCGAACGGCGGGCCCTGATGCTGCCGCAGGAACTCAAGGCCCTTGGCGCCGGCAGGCAGATCCTGCTCTACGAGGGACTGGCCCATCCGGTGCTGTGCCGCAAGATCCGCTACTACCGCGACCGCTACTTCACCCGTCGATTGCTGCCGGCGATCGACATTCCGCCGCTGCGGACCGAAAGCGAACCGACCACGCGCGAAGCGCCGCTGCCGAGGACGCAGCCGCAGGTCGGCACGACCGGCTGAAGGTTTCTGCGGCAACAGACATCCTGCGCCGGCCCAGGGGCGCCCGTTATAGTGCCCGTCCCATTCCACCGGACGCCGCATGGCTTCGAACCGCTCGCCCGCCAGCCGATCCCTGGCCGCGCGCCTCGGCGCACTGGCGTTCGCCGCATGGCTGATGGCGGGCTGCGGCCGTGGCGATGCCCCGGACATGGGCGCTGGCGCCGCTCCGCTGCAGGTCTTTGCCGCGGCCAGCCTGAAGGAGTCGATGGACGAGGCGGCGGCGACCTATGGCGCGGCACGCGACCAGCCGGTACAGGTCACCTATGCCGGCAGTCCGGCACTGGCCCGGCAGGTCGAGCAGCGCGCGCCGGCCGATGTCTTCGTCTCGGCCGATGGCGACTGGATGGACTGGCTGGACGAACGCGGGCTGGTGGACGCCGCCTCGCGCCGCGACCTGCTGGGCAACACCCTGGTGCTGGTCGCGCCCGCCGCAAGCGCGGCGGCTCCGCTGACGCTCGCGCCCGGTGCCGGGCTGCTGCCCCTGCTGGGCGAGGACAGGCGGCTGGCGCTGGCGCTCACCGACAGCGTGCCGGCCGGCAAGTACGCGCGGTCCGCGTTCGAATCGCTGGGGCTGTGGGCGGAGCTGCAGCCGCGCGTGGCCGAAACCGAGAACGTACGCGCGGCGCTGCTGCTGGTCGCGCGCGGGGAGGCGCCGCTGGGCGTGGTCTATGCCAGCGACGCCCAGGCCGAGCCGCGGGTGCGGGTGCTGGCGACCTTTCCGGCCGGGTCGCACCCGGACATCGTGTACCCGGCGGCGCGGGTGGCCGCGAGCCGGCATCCGCAGGCCGACGCCTTCCTGGACTGGCTGGCCGCGGACGAGGCGGATGCGATCTTCCGCAGGCATGGCCTGGCGCCACGCTGAGGCCCATCGCGCGTGTTCACCCACGAAGAAATCACCGCCATCGCGCTGAGCCTGAAGGTGGCCGTGGCCGCCTCGCTGGCCAGCCTGCCGCCCGGCATCGCGGCCGCCTGGCTGCTGGCGCGGCGGCGCTTCTTCGGCAAGTCGCTGCTGGATGCGCTGGTGCACCTGCCGCTGGTGCTGCCGCCGGTGGTGGTGGGCTATGTGCTGCTGGTGGGGTTCGGGCACGGCGGACCGCTGGGCCGGCTGCTGGCCGAGCACTTCGGCATCACCCTCGCCTTCCGCTGGACGGGCGCGGCGCTGGCCAGCGCGATCATGGGCTTTCCGCTGATGGTGCGCGCCATCCGGCTGTCGATCGAATCGGTGGACCGTCGCCTCGAGCGCGCGGCCTCCACCCTGGGCGCCAGTCCGCTGCGGGTGTTCTTCACCATCACCCTGCCGCTGGCCTGGCCCGGACTGGTGGCGGGCGCGGTGCTGGCCTTCGCCAAGGCGCTGGGCGAGTTCGGCGCCACCATCACCTTCGTATCCAGCATCCCCGGCGAAACGCGCACGCTGTCTTCGGAAATCTACGGGCTGATGCAGGTTCCCGGCGGCGAGGCCGGCATCTGGCGCCTGGCGGTGGTCGCCGTGGCGATCTCGCTGTCTGCGCTGCTCGCCTCCGAATGGCTGGTGCGGCGCGGCCGCCGCGAGGAGCACGACTGATGCTGGACATCGACGTGCTGCTGCAGCGCGGCGGATTCCGCCGCCAGGTCCGCATCGCCGAGGCGGCACGCGTGCTTGCGCTCACCGGCCCGTCCGGCGCGGGCAAGACCTCGGTGCTCAACGCCATCGCCGGCCTGCTGCGGCCTGCCTCGGGCCGCATCGCGATCGACGGCCGCGTGCTGTTCGACAGCGCCGCGCGCATCGACGTGCTGACGCACCGGCGCCGGATCGGCTACGTGTTCCAAGACGCGCGCCTGTTCCCGCACCGCGACGTACGCGGCAACTTGCTCTACGGCAGGCACGCGGTGCGCGGCCAGGCGGCAGCCTTCGAACTCGACGCGGTGGTGGACCTGCTGGGCATCGGCCCGCTGTTGCGGCGGCGCCCGGCCAATCTGTCCGGCGGCGAGGCGCAGCGCGTGGCGATCGGCCGGGCGCTGCTGTCGCAGCCGGCGATCCTGCTGTTCGATGAGCCGCTGTCGGCGCTCGACCAGGCGCGTCGCGAGGAGCTGATTCCCTGGCTGCAGCGCGTGCGCGACGAGGTGCGCCTGCCGATGGTGTACGTGAGCCACACCGAGGACGATGTGCGCCGCATCGCCGAAGCGGTGCACGCGCTGGCCTGACGACGCGGCGTTCGCACGGGCATGCGCATGCTGGGTCACGGAACCGTACGCGAGACGCCGATGAAGCCTGTCAGCAAGCGCGCATTTCCCGTCGACAAGGCCCGGTACTGGCTGGAACCGGGCCCCGTGCTGCTGCTTTGCACGCAATGGAAGGACGAGCGCGCGATCATGACCCTGGGCTGGCACATGATGCTGGGCTACGACCTGGTTGGCACCTACCTCTGGGACGCGAACCGCAGCCACGCGCTGGCGCGGCGCAGCCGCGAGTGCACGCTCAACCTGCCCACTGCCGACCTGCTCGACACGGTGGTGCGCATCGGCAACTGCTCCAGCCGCGAGGGCGACAAGTTCGAGCGCTTCGGGCTGGACGCCGAAGCCTCGCGCGACGTGGCGGCGCCGTCGATCGGCCAGTGCCACGCCAGCTTCGAATGCCGCCTGCACGAGACCCGCATCACCCGCGAGTATCCGTTGTTCGTCTGGCGCATCGTTCATGCGAAGGTGGCGCCGTCGCCGAAGCGGCCGCGCACGGTGCACTACCGCGGCGAGGGACGCTTCATGTGCTCGGGCGAGGAGGTGTCGCGGCGGCGGCTGTTCCGGCCCGACATGCTGGCGCAGTGAGCGAAGCCGACGATGGCACGCCCTGACAGCGAACTCGAAGCGGCGGTCGGCTGGATGCTGGAGCGGCTGCCGCGCGAGCTGCACGTCGGCGCGCCGCTGGGCATCGGCAAGCCGCATCGCCTGCTCAACGCGCTGTATGCACGCGTGGCCGCGGATGCCTCGCGCCCGATGACGCTCTATACGGCACTGTCGCTGGATCCGCCGCGCGCCACCGGCGGCCTCGAGGGGCGCTTCATGGCGCCGTTCGTCGAACGCCATTTCGGCGCCGACTTCCCGCGGCTGGACTACGTCGATGCGCAGCGTCGCGACGCGCTGCCCGCGCATGTCCGCGTGGAGGAGTTCTACCTGCAGTCGGGCGCCCTGCTCGGCTCGCGGCAGGCGCAACGGCGCTACGCCAGCCTCAACTACACCCATGTCGCGCGTGCGCTGGCCGATCGCGGGGTCAACTGCATCGTGCAGAAGGTGGCGGCGAACGCCGATGGCTCGCGCCTGTCGCTATCGAGCAACACCGACCTGACTTTCGATGCGATCGACGCCATCGTCGCCACCGGCCGGCCGCGCCCGCTGCTGGTCGCGGAAATCGACCCGCAGTTGCCGTGGATGGATGGCGAGGCCGCGGTCGAGGCTGGCTGGTTCGACCTGGTGGTGGCGCCGCCCCCGCCCTGGCCGAAACTGTTCGCACTGCCGCGCGAGCCGGTGGGCGACGCCGAACACGCCATCGGCCTCTACGCCAGCGCGCTGGTGCGCGACGGCGGCACGCTGCAGATCGGCATCGGCGCGCTGTCGGACGCGCTTTGCCATGCGCTGGCGCTGCGCCACACCGACAACGCGGCCTACCGGCGCGTGCTGGCCGCGCTCGATCCGGACCTGCCCGCGCATCCGGCAGTCGTCGCCAGCGGCGGCCTGGACCCGTTCGAGCAGGGCCTGTACGGCTGCAGCGAGATGATCAACGAGGGCTTCCGGCGACTGGTCGAGGCCGGGGTGCTGCGGCGAAAGGTGGTCGACAAGGCCGCGCTGATGCAGCGCATGAACGACGGCAGCGCCGATGCCTCCGAGCGCGCCCTGGTCGAGCGCGACGGCCAGTTCCTGCACGGCGCGTTCTACCTCGGCTCGCAGGCGTTCTACGACTGGCTGCACGGCCTGGACGAGTCAACGCGCAGCGGCATCGGCATGAAGCGCGTGAGCCAGGTCAACGCGCTGTACGGGCAAGACGAGCCGCTCGAGCGGCTGCAGCGTCGCGACGGGCGCTTCTTCAACACCTGCATGATGGCCACCGCCCTCGGCGCAGCGGTGTCGGACGGACTCGACGACGGACGCGTGGTGTCCGGCGTCGGCGGCCAGTACAACTTCGTTTCGATGGCGCATGCGCTGCCGGGCGGGCGCTCGGCCCTGCTGCTGCGCGCCACGCGCGCATCCGGCGGAGGCACCGGTTCCAACATCCGCTGGAACTACGGACATGTGACCATCCCCCGCCACCTGCGCGACCTGTATGTCACCGAGTACGGAATCGCCGACCTGCGCGGCAAGGCCGACGAAGACTGCGTGATCGCGATGGCGGGAATCGCCGACGCGCATGCCGTGCCGACGCTGCTCGAGGAGGCCATGCGCAGCCGCAAGCTGCGCTCCGACTTCCGGATGCCGGCGGCCTGGTCGCGCAACAGCGCGACCCACGTGCGCGCGGCGCTGGCGCCGTTCCGCAAGGACGGCACCCTGCCCGACTACCCGCTGGGCAGCGATTTCGACGACACCGAACAGCGGCTGGTGCGCGCCCTGGCGTGGCTCAAGCGCCACACCGGCTCGCGGCGCGCAAAGCTCGGAACGGTTGCGGCCGCGCTGCTGCAGCATGGCGCCAACGATGGCGACGCGCTGGCGCGCATGGACCTGGCCAGGCCGCGGAGCGCGGGAGAATGGCTGCAAGCCAGGCTGCTGCGGCTCGCGCTGGCTCGCAGCGCGAGACCGGCGACGTGAACGCGCAACGCTGCAGTGCGCAGGCGCAAGGCTTCGCGCGCGGCCTCCGGCGTATCATCCACGCATGACCAGCAAAGCCGACCGCCTCCGGGAAAGCCTGCGGACACTCGACCCCGTCCACCTGGACGTGGCCGATGAAAGCCACATGCACAGCCGCGGCCTGGAAACGCACTACAAGGCCGTGATCGTGGGCGACGTGTTCGCCGGGCGGCGCGCCGTGCAGCGACACCAGCTGGTCTATCGCACGCTCGGTCCGCTGATGCAGGAAATCCACGCGCTCGCCCTGCATACCTACACGCCGGACGAGTGGGCCGCTTCGGGCGTCGCGCCGGACTCGCCGACCTGCCGCGGCGGCAGCAAGCACGATCGATCCTCCGGCTGAGGCGGTGCGCAGGGTGGAAACCTTGGCTCCGCCCGTCGTCAACGAACGCGGCGAACGACTGCTCGCATTCCACCCGGCGCAAGGCGCGGCTCTTCCGGTGACGGTGGATTTCTCGCTGGCGCTGGCGGTGCGGCAATCGCACGTACTGCTGGTCCGCAACGCCCATCGCGGGGTCTGGGAGATCCCGGGTGGCTGGGTGGATCCAGGGGAGTCGGCGCAGGACTGCGCGCTGCGGGAACTGCAGGAAGAGACGGGCATTCCCGTCGCGCGCCTGTCGCTGCGCGGATGGATCGTGATCGAATCGATCCGTGCGACCGGAGCGCGCACCCTGACCGGCGCGGTCTTCACCGCAGAGGTCGATGGCACTGCGGCGGTCGTTGCTGGCGATGAAATCGCGGCCGCGGCGCAGTGGCGTGTCGACGCACTTCCGCCCGGAACATCGGCCATCGATGCCTGGCTGGTGTCGCGGCTGGCGGCAGCAGGATGAACAAGGGGCGCCGGAGCGCCCCTCGTCCCGAGCTGCAGGCGCGCCGACGCGGCGCGCACTGCCTGCGTTACAGCGCCTTCGCCGCCGCGACCACGGCCTCGACCGTGATGCCGAAGTGCTTGTACAGATCGCCCGCCGGCGCGCTGGCGCCGAAGGTGTCGATGCCGACCACCGCGCCGTCCAGGCCCACGTACTGGCGCCAGAAGCCGGTCACGCCCGCTTCCACCGCCACCCGCTTGCGCACGGCCCTGGGCAGCACCGACTCGCGATAGGCCGCGTCCTGGCGGTCGAACACGTCGGTCGAGGGGATCGACACCACGCGCACGCCATCGCCAATCTGCTCGGCGGCGGCCGTGGCCAGCTCCACTTCCGAGCCGGTCGCGATCAGGATGATCTCAGGCGTACCTACCGAATCCTTGAGCACGTAACCGCCGCGCGCGATGTCGCGCACCCGCTGCTCGTCGCGCGGCTGGTGCTTGAGGTTCTGGCGCGAGAACACCAGGCACGAGGGGCCGTCGCGGCGCTCGATCGCCGCCTTCCACGCCACCGCCGTCTCGACCGCGTCGCAGGGACGCCAGACGTCGTTGTTGGGGATGTAGCGCAGCGACGCCAGGTGCTCGACAGGCTGGTGGGTCGGGCCGTCCTCGCCCAGGCCGATCGAGTCGTGGGTATAGACATGGATGCCGGGCGACTGCATCAGCGCACTCATGCGCACGGCATTGCGCGCGTAGTCGCTGAACACCAGGAAGGTGGCGTCGTAGGGCAGGAAACCGCCGTGCAGCGAGAGCGCATTGGCGATGGCGGTCATGCCGAACTCGCGCACGCCGTAGTTGATGTAGTTGGCGTCGGGCGAGGTGCCGGTCACCGGCTGGCTGCCCTTCCACAACGTCAGGTTGGAATGGGCCAGGTCGGCCGAACCGCCGATCAGCTCGGGCAGCAGCGGCGCGTAGGCCTCGATCGCCATCTGCGAGGCCTTGCGCGAGGCCACCACCGGGCCTTCGGCCTGCATCTTCGCGATGTAGGCGTCGGCCGCGGCGGAAAAGCCTTCCGGAAGCTGGCAGCGCATGCGGCGCTGCAGTTCGGCCGCCTGCTCGGGGAACTGCGCGGCGTAGCGCTCGAGCAGCGCGTTCCACTCCGCTTCGCGCCTGGCGCCGGCCTCGGTGGCGCGCCAGGCATCGGCGACCGGCTGCGGCACGACGAAGGGTTCGTGCGCCCAGGACAGGCCCTGGCGCGTGGCCACGACCTCGTCCTTGCCCAGCGGCGCGCCGTGCGACGATTCCTTGCCGGCCTTGGCCGGGGAACCGTAGCCGATCGTGGTGCGGCAGCAGACCAGGGTGGGCTTCTCGCCGTGCGCGAGCGCGGATTCGATCGCGGCCTTGATGCTGTCCGCGTCATGGCCGTCGACGTCGCGGATCACGCGCCAGCCGTAGGCCTCGAAGCGCTTCGGCGTGTCGTCGGTGAACCAGCCTTCGACCTGGCCGTCGATCGAGATGCCGTTGTCGTCCCAGAAGGCGACCAGCTTGCCCAGGCCCCAGGTGCCGGCCAGCGACGCGGCCTCGTGCGAGATGCCTTCCATCAGGCAGCCGTCGCCCATGAACACCCAGGTGCGGTGGTCGACCACGTCGAAACCCGGGCGGTTGAAACGCTGCGCCAGCAGCTTCTCGGCCAGCGCGAAGCCGACCGCGTTGGCGAAACCCTGGCCGAGCGGACCGGTGGTGGTCTCCACGCCCGGGGTCATGAAGTTCTCGGGATGGCCCGGCGTCTTCGACTCCAGCTGGCGGAAGCGCTTGAGTTCCTCGATCGACAGGTCGTAGCCGCTCAGGTGCAGCAGCGCGTACTGCAGCATCGAGCCGTGGCCGTTGGACAGCACGAAGCGATCGCGGTTGCTCCACTTCGGGTTGGCCGGATTGTGGCTGTGGTAGTCGTTCCACAGCACCTCGGCGATGTCGGCCATGCCCATGGGCATGCCGGGGTGGCCGGACTTGGCGGCTTCCACGCCGTCGATGGCGAGGAAACGGATGGCGTTGGCGAGCTCTCTGCGGCTGGGAGTGGTCATGTGGGGACGGGCAGCGAAGGGAGTGGCCCCGGAACCGGGGCCGGCCATTGTCCCATGCCCGGCCGGCGCTGTGTCCCGGATCCGGCGCGATCGCCTGGTTTCGTCCGCAACCGGCGCGCCTTGCTGCGCGGCCGGGTGGGGGAGGCTGCCGGCTCAGGCCCGGGCGATGTCGGGCTCGGCGTCGCTCTCGCCGCGCGAGACCAGGGCCGCGATGCCGAGATCGCCGGCGACGTTCACCGTGGTGCGGCACATGTCGAGGAAGTGGTTCACGCCCAGTACCAGGCCGATGCCCTCCGGCGGCACGCCCACCATCGCGCAGATCAGCGCCACCACCGGCAGCGAGCCCGAGGGCACGCCCGCGGTACCGATGCCGCCGAGGATGCACACCAGCATCACCATGAACTGCTGGCCGAGCGTCAGATCGACGTTGAAGAACTGCGCCAGGAAGATCACCGTCACGCCTTCGAACAGCGCCGTGCCGTTCTGGTTGGCGGTGGCGCCGATGGTCAGCACGAAGCGCGAGACCTTCTTCGGCAGCTTGAGGTTCTCGTCGGCCACCTTGAGCGCGGTCGGCAGCGTGGCGTTGCTCGATGCGGTGGAGAATGCCATCAGCATCGCCTCCTGCACGCCCCGGAAGAAGGCCAGCGGCGACCAGCCCGCGACCAGGCGCAGCGCGAGCGAATACGTCACCAGCATGTGGATCGCGAGCGCGCCGACCACCACCAGCACGAACTGCCCGAGCTTGATCAGCAGGTCCCAGCCGAACAGCACGGCCAGGTTGAACATGAAGCAGAACACCGCGTAGGGCGCGAGCCGGATCACCAGCCCGATCAGGGTCATCGAGATCTCGAACAGGCCTTCGATGCCGCGCTTGAGCACCGCGGTCTGCGGCGTCCGGGTCAGCACCAGGCCGACGCCGAACATCAGCGCGAAGAACATCAGCGCCAGGATGTTGGCGTTGTTGCTGGCCGCGCCGATCACGTTCTGCGGCACGATCGACAGCAGCATCTCCATACCCTTGGGCTGCTCGGCGCTGTCGCGCACGATCGCCTGCGCGCGCTCGGCGCCTTCGGTGAGCAACTGCTGGGCGAGCGCGGGATCCACGCCCGCGCCCGGCCTGAACAGGTTCACCATCACCAGGCCCAGCAGCACCGCGATGCCGGACAGCGCGACCGTCCAGGCCAGCGTGCGCCAGCCGATGCGGCCAAGCGAGCCGATATCGCCCATTTCCGACACACCGACCACCAGCGCCGAGAACAGCAGCGGGACGATCAGCATGAAGATCAGGCTCAGGAACAGCTGCGAGAACGGCGTGGTGACGTAGCGCGTAAGCGCCTGCACCCAGCCCACGTCCGCGCCGATGCCATAGTGGACGAACATCCCCAGCACCAGGCCGACGACAAAGCCGATCGCGATCTTCCAGTGCAACGGCATCGGTGTCCGGGCCCCGCGGGTCGGTTCGCTCATCGGCGCTGTCTCGTCTGCAACAATCGCCGAAGCTTAACAAACCCGGCGAGATGCCCCCGCCGTGGGGCGCGCCCCACGCTGCCGCAATGGCTCAACGTCGCCCGGATCCGGGATAGAGCGGCGGCAGGAGCTCCTCGCCCGGTTCGGCGGGCGCGGCTTCCCGGCGCCACGCGGGCCCGTTCGCGAAGGCCGTGCGAAGCGCGGCGCGTGCCGCTGCGAGGTCGCCGTCGGCCCAGCGCGCAAGCTGCAGCCCACGCAGTGCCGCCTGCTGGGCAGGATCGTCCAGCGATCGCGACAACGCGTCCAGGCTCGGCGCTGGCGGCGAGGCCAGCGCGCGCAACGCCTGCTCGACCTCTCCCGGGTCGCCGACCTGCAGTACACGCTGCAGTTGGCGCACATCCATCGGCTGCGTCGCAGGCGGCGACGGCTGGAGGGCCTCGCTCGCGCGGTGCGTGCGCCGTCGCAACGCCCACGCCAGCGTCGCCAGCCACAGCAGCGCGAAGCCCAGCGCGATCCATGGCCATGGGCTGGCGCCGGCGAGCGGCGCCGCCTGCCTGCCGTCGGCCGCAGGCAGTGCCTGCATGTCCACCGGCTTTGCCGTGCCGGGCGACACGTCCAGCCGCAGCGCAGGCAGCGACGCGCTGCGGGCCACGCCGGCGCGCACGTCCCACCACGCCATCCGCGGCCCCGGCACCTCCAGCCGCCCGGCAGCAGCCGGCACCACCGCGAAACGGCGGGTCACCCGCGTGCGCAGCCGGCCGCGCTCGAAGCTCTCGTCCACCTGCGCAGGTTCGGGCAGCACCTGCGCGCCGTCGACGGGCGGCAGCAGCAGCTCCGGCAGCTGGCTGGCGGCGGCGCCATCGGCCACGAGTTCGACATCGATGGTCATCGCCTCGCCCGCGCGCGCGACGTCCGGCGTGGCGAGATAGCGCAGTTCCAGCCCGTGCAGCGGCAGCCACGGCTGCGGCGCGCCATCTGGAACGGGTCGGACCTGCAGGATCCTCGGCGGGCCGTCCGCGCGCAGCGCCCGGCGACCGCTGCCGAACATGTCGTCGAAGAACCCGCCCACGCCGGTGCCTTCGAAGCGCGCGCCAGGAATGGTCAGGGTGCCGCTGCGTTCGGGCACGATCACGAAGCGCCGCTCGACCACGGTGTAGCGGCGGCCGCCGGCCTCGCGCGTGTATTGCAGATCGCTGCCGACGCGCTGCATCGCCGCGCCGTCGGGCTGCGGCTGGTCGAGCTGGCCGGACACGAGCGGAGTGGCGTAATACAGCCGCAGCGTGTAGCCGATGGACTGCTGCACATAGGGCTGCTGGCTGTCCGCCTCGCCTTCGATGAAGGCGGGCTCGCCTGCGCGCGCGGGCGCGGTGGGGGCCGGCGCCACGGTCAGTTGCAGCGGGGCCGTGGTCTCGTTACCCACGCGCAGCGCCGGCACCGTCATCAGTCCGTCCCGGCGCGGCCTGAGCGCGACCGCGAACAGCACCCGGTCGCGCTGCGAGCCGTTCGTCCGCTCGGTGCCGCGACTGCTGCTGTGGCCGCTGAGCACGAAGTCGGGGAGCAACGCGTCGAAATCGGGCATGCGCGCGGCGGCCTGGTCGGTCTCGATGTTGAGCGTGGTGGTTTCGCCGACTTCGATGCGGTCGCGGTCGAGCCAGGCGCGCGTGGCGGCGTGCGCATCCCCTGCCAGGATCGAGAGGACGGGCAGGACGATCGCACAGGCCAGCAGGCGCAGCAGGAATGGGTTCATGGCGATGGCTCTCCGCCGTGGCGACGCTGGTGTTCCAGCCGGAAGCGCGCACGCAGCAGGCCGCCCGGGTCGTCGGGCACGCGCCGCAGCCAGGCATCCGCGGCCTGGCGCCGCTCGCGTTCGGCCGCGCTCTCCGCGCGCTCGGGATCGCCGGCCTGGCGTTCGCCGCTGTCGCTGGCGCGTTCGCCCTCGCCCAGGGCCTGCTGCATGCGCTGCTGCTGGGCGGCATCGGCCTCGCGCTGGGCCTGTTCGCTGGCGGCGGGCTGCGGCGCGGCGGGGTCGCGATCCGGACCGTCGTCCCGGGGCGGTGTCTGCGGCGAGGCCGCCTCGCTCTGCGTGGCTGCGTCGGGGGGCTCGGATGACGGCCACGCGGTCTCCTCGCCCGGCGCGTCCCCGGCGCCCTCGCGCTGTTCTCCATCCTGCGGACGCTGTCGCCGCTGGCCGTCGCCCGAAGGCGGCTGGCGCCGCAGTTCTGCCTCCACCACGGCGCGGTTGGCGATCGCATCGTCCATCCCGGGCTGGCGCCGCAGCGCTTCGTCGTAGGCCTGCAGCGCTTCCTCGAGGCGTCCCGCACGGGCCAGTGCATTGCCGCGGTTGTAGGCGGCGTCCGCTCCCGGCAGCGTGCGCCAGGCCTGCGAGGCCTCGTCGAAGCGACCGGCCCGATAGGCGTCCAGCGCCTCGCGCATGCGCCCATGTTCCACCTGGTCGGCGCGGCGCCAAGGCGTTGCGGTGGCCGGTCCGGCTGCCTGCAGCGCCGGCAGCGGTAGCAGCAGGCATACCGCCAGCACCGCCACCATCGCGCCGCGGCGGAATGCCAGCAGCCCCAGCAGCATCAGCGGCGGCAGCAGCCACCAGCCCTCGTCGCGCGCAATCCGCGCGTCCCCGCGCGAAGCCGCGCTGTCCGTGGCGCCGGCCGCGGCCGACAGCACGCCAAGCGCAGCCAGATCCCCGCCGTCCGCGGACAGCGGCGCGTAGCGCCCGGCACCGGCCTGCGCCACGCGCTGCAGCGACGGTGCATCGAGATGGGTGGAGCGCAGGCTGGCGTCGCGGGCGCGGAAGGTGGCGCCTCCCGGCCTGCCCAGGCCGAGGGTGGAGACGCGGAAACCCGCGGCCGAGGCGCGCGCCGCGGCTGAGACCGTCGCCGCGTCCGCGGCATGGGTAAGCAGCAGGATGTCGCCACCGCCATGCCCGGCCTGCTGCAGCAGGCGCATCGCCGCGAAGATCGCACGGTCGGGCCGATGGCCATCCACCGGCATCACGTCCGGCGCCAGCGCATCGAGGAACAGCGCCACATTCGCCGCATCCGCCGTCAGCGGCGCGACGGTATAGGCATCGTCGGCAAACGCGACCAGCGCCACCTCACCAGCCGCGCGCGTGCCCAGCAGAGCGGCAAGCTTGGCCCGCGCCTGCAGCATCCGCGAAGGCGGTAGATCGGATGCCAGCATCGCGTCGGACAGATCCAGCGCGACCACCAGGGCGCGGCCCTGCGGTTGCAGCGGCACCTCCCCCTGGCGCCAGCTGGGGCCGGCGAGCGCCAGGATCGCCAGGGTCCATGCCAGCAGCAGCGCGCACAGCCCTCCAAGGTGAGCCCGTCCTGCGGCTGGCACGATCAGATGGGGTAGCAGGTGCGCGTCGACATGTTCGCGCCAGACGCTGGCGCGACGCTGGCGCCACCACCATCCGACCGCGAGCAGCGGCAGCAAGCCCAGCGCCCACAGCCAGGCCGGACGCAGGAACTGCAGCTGGGCGAGGGCCTCGCTCATGGCGCTGCGTCCACGCCGCGCCCGGCGCCCTTCAGCGACGACCACGGCGCCAGCGCCAGCAGTGCGGCCAACAGGGCCGCAGCCAGCGGCCAGGGATAGCGCTCCACGACGGGCCGCAGTTGCTCGCCGGGGCGGGACACCGGTTCGAGCCGGTCGATCTCGGCATAGATGCCGGCCAGTTCGTTCGCATCGCGCGCGCGGAAGGCGCGACCGCCGGTCGCTTCGGCGATGCGGCGCAGCGCGGCCTCGTCGATCTCGACGTCGCCAGTCGGCAGGCGGATACCGAACATCGTGCGCGCGTCGTCGCCACCGAAGGCGACGGTATGGATGCGCACACCCTGGTCGCGCGCCAGCTCCGCGGCTTTCATGGGGTCGAGCTGGCCGGCGGTGTTGACCCCGTCGGTCAGCAGCACCAGCACACGGGTTCCCGGTGCGCGCCTGCCGGAGGCGTCGGCATCGGCGCCGCGCAGGCGCTTGACCGCAAGCCCGATGGCATCGCCGATCGCGGTTTCGCGACCGGCCAGCCCAACCACGCTGTCGAGCAGCTGCTGGCGCACGCTGTCGCGGTCGAGCGTCATCGGCGTGAGCGCATAGGCGCGTTGCCCGAACACGATCAGCCCGACACGGTCGCCCACGCGCCTGTCCAGGAAATCGGCGATCACGGCTTTCGCGGCGGTGAGCCGATCGACCACCGACGCACCCAGGCGCATGTCCTGCTCGCCCATGCTGCCGGACAGATCCACCGCCAGCATCAGCTCGCGCCCGGAAGCAGGCGGCTGCAGCGGTTCGCCCGCCTGCTGCGGACGCGCCGCGGCCACGCACAGCAGGCACCATGCGAGCAGCGCCAACCGCGGCATCGCGCGCAGCGGTACCGGATCGCGCTGGGCGATGCCCTCGATCCGCGGGCCCCACGGCACCCGCAGCGCCGCCAGCGACGAACGCACCGGTGGCAGCCAGCGTCGAGCGAGCCATGGCAGCGGCAGCGCCAGCAGCATCCACGGCCAGGCCAGCTGGGGCAGATGTTCGAGCCAGCCATTCATCTCCGCACCATCCAGTCGACGAAGCGCGCGCGCGCGATCCGCCGTACCGCTTCCACCTCATGCGGGTCGAGCCGGGCGCGGAACGGGCCTTCCAGCAGCAGCCGCCCGGCGCCGCCGGCGAATTCGTGCGACTGCAACCCCTCGTCCAGCAACTGCAGCCAGGCCTCGCCCTGCAGCGTGGCCGCATCCGGCGTACGGCGCCGGGCCGCGCGACGCAGCAGCGCCGACATCGCGGCCACCTGCCCGGGGCCTGCCTGCGCGGCGGCCACCGTGCGGTCGAACAGGGCTTCCGCCCGCAGCGCCCGCCAGCGTCGGCGCCAGCGCACCCAGGCCAGGGCCAGCGCGACCAGCAGCACCACGCCGAACACGATCCACCATCCCGGCGCCGGCGGCCACCAGGCCGGTGCCACCGGCTCGTGCACATCCCGCAGCGGCAGCTGCAGTGGACTCACGCCGCGTCCCCGGGCCGGCTGTCCGGCACCAGCCAGGACTGGCTCGGAGCGCTGGCCGGCAGGAGACGGGCCCGCACCCCGCGCGCGCGCAAGCGTGAAGCCGCCTGTTCTGCCGCACCGCCGAAAGCGTCATGCCAGCGCTGGCGCTGCGCCGCGCCGGCGAGATCGGGTTCGACCCGGCGACCGTCCACCAGCATCGGCAGACGCTGGCGCGGCGGGTCTCGCTCCAGCGCGTCGTCGATCAGGATCACGACCGCCTGGTGATGCATGGCCAGCGCCGCCCATGCGGCGTCGGGCACGTCGTCGAGGCTGCCGGGTTCGGCCAGCACCACCAGCCGCGAACCCGGGCGCAGCAGGCGCCGCGCACGCGCGAGGCCATCGACCAGCCCTTCGTCATCGGTCGGCGCATGCGCGTACCAGCGCACCAGCGCATCGAGTACGCGGAGCGCACCGCGCGTGCCTCCCGCGGGGGGAATCGCCGGTTCGAGCCGGCTGCCGCGCAGGGCGGCAACCCGGTCACCCTCGCCGATCGCCGCCCAGGTCGCGACGGCACCCGCGCGCGCCGCCTGCACCGACTTGAAGCGCACGCGCGTGCCGAAGTACAGCGCGGGCGAGGTGTCGGCCAGCACCAGGGTCAGGCGCTCGCGCTCGGCCTGGAACAGTTTGGTGTGCATGCGGCCGCTGCGGGCCGTGAGCCGCCAGTCGACGTGCCTGGCATCGTCGCCGCGCGTGTACTCGCGCGACTCGGCGTATTCCATGCCGCGGCCGCGCTGCGGGGACGGTGCCTGTCCAGCCCCGCCGAGCCGGCCGCGACGGGGCGGGCGCCGCGCCTGCGCGACGCCGCGCAGGGCGACCAGTTCCGCCAGCGAGGGCACGACACCGTCCGCGGAAGCGGGTCGTGGCCCCGGCTCGGCGGACATGGCGGCGGCTCTGCGCTCGGCGTCCACGCTCAGGGCAACGGCACCCGGTCGAGCAGCGCCGCGACCAGGCGCTCCCCGTCCCAGCCCTCGGCGGTGGCTTCGTAGCTGGGCAGCACGCGATGGCGCAGCACGTCGGGAGCCACGTCGCGCACGTCGTCTGGGGTGACGAAGTCGCGGCCGGCCAGCCAGGCCTTCGCCCGCGCACAGCGCTCAAGCGAGATCGAGCCGCGCGGACTCGCGCCCCAGGCGATGCGCCTGGCCAGTTCGGCGTCGTAGCGGCCCGGTTCGCGCGAGGCCAGCACCAGTTCCACCAGGTAACGTTCCACCGCCGGCGCCACGTGCAGGTCGAGCACCGCGGCGCGCGCGGCGAACACGTCCGCCTGCGGCATGCGCTGCGGCTCGTGGCTTCCGCCGCGCAGGCCCTCGCGTGCGCGCTCGCGCGCCAGCTGCAGGATCGCGGTCTCGGTGCCCGCCTCGGGGTAGCCGATGCGCACATGCATCAGGAACCGGTCGAGTTGCGCCTCGGGCAGCGGGAAGGTGCCTTCCTGCTCGATCGGATTCTGCGTCGCCATGACCAGGAACAGCGCCGGCAAGGCGTAGGTCTGCCGTCCCACCGTGACCTGGCGCTCGCCCATCGCCTCCAGCAGCGCGGACTGCACCTTCGCGGGCGCGCGATTGATTTCGTCGGCCAGCAGCAGCGAATGGAAGATCGGGCCGGGCACGAATTCGAAACGCGCCTCCTGCGGCCGCCAGATCTCCGTGCCGGTGAGGTCGGCGGGCAGCAGGTCCGGGGTGAACTGGACCCGGGCGAAATCGCCCTCGACCCGCGCCGCGAGCGCCCGGATGGCGGTGGTCTTGGCCAGGCCGGGCGCGCCTTCCACCAGCAGATGGCCGTCCGCCAGCAGCGCGATCAGCAGCCGCTCGACCAGCGCCGCCTGGCCCAGGATGCCGCTGGCCAGGTCGTCCCGCAGCGCGGTGAAAGCCGCGTGCAGGCGTGGGATGTCGTCGCGCGAGGTATCCATGGACCGCCGGGGGCTGCCGAGTCAGGTGGCATTGGACCAGACCCGGGCGTGCAGGTTCAGTGTCGGAGGGCACGGCCCCCGCGCCCGGCGCCGCAAACGAAGACGGGGCCCGAAGGCCCCGTGGATGGTCGTGACGCCCGCCTCAGCGCTGGGCGACGCGCATGACCTTCGGCGTCACGAAGATCAGCAGCTCGGCCTTGTCCCGGGTGCGGCCGCGATTCTTGAACAGGTTGCCGAGGATCGGCAGGTCGCCGAAGAACGGAACCTTGGCCAGGTCGCTGCGCTCGCGGAACTCGTAGACGCCGCCAATGGAGACCGTCTGCCCGTCCTCGATCAGCACGGCGGTGGTGATCTCCCGCTTGTTGATCTGCGGCACCTGGCCCAGGCCGGAGCCGACGTTGATGAAACCGTCGATCTCGTCCTTCTTCAGCGCCATGTTGAGGAACACGCGGCCGTCGTTGGTGATCGTCGGGGTGACCTTGAGCTCGAGCAGCACGTCCTTGAACTCGACGGTGGGGATGCTGTTGCTCTGCCCACCGGTGACCGTCAGGTAACCGACCTCCTGGCCCTGGCGGATCACCGCTTCCTTCTGGTTGCTGGTCACGATGCGCGGGTTGGACACCACCTCGCCGCGGCCCTCTTCCTGCAGCGCCGAGATTTCCAGATCCCAGTTGATGGCGTTGCCGAGGATGGTCAATGCCAGCGCGCCTGCCCCGCCGCCGACCGGGTTGTTGAACACCAGGCCGCTCGGGAACAGGTGTGCGGGAATCACATCGCTTGTGCCCTCGTTCGCCAGATCGTTGGCACGCTCGGCAAGGTCATTGATGTAGTTGACGTTGCTGTCGAGGGATCCCGAGCCGATCACCCGGTCCTTGCCGCCCGTAATGCCGAACCGCGCGCCGAGGTCCCGCGAGAACGACTCGTTGGCGATGACGATGCGGGCCTCGATGACGACCTGGTCCACCGGCTTGTCCAGCGCCTGCACCAGGCGCTTGATCTCTTGCACCCGCTGCGGAATGTCGATCGCCAGCAGCGTGTTGGTGCGCCGGTCGAAGCTCAGGCTGCCGCGCGCGGAGAGGAAGCCCCGGCTCTGGTTGCCGCCGCCGGTCGCACCACCGCCGGCGCCCTGCCCGGTCTTGCTTTCGTCGGTCAGCAGCTTGGCGATGTCCTCGGCGTTGCCGTAGCTGATCGGGATGTACTCGGTCACCATCTCCGCCCGCTCCTCGAGCGCCAGGCGGGCGTTTTCCTTGTCCTGTTCGAACTGCGCGATCTCCGACTGCGGAGCCACCCAGACCACGTTGCCGTTGCGTCGCTTGTCGAGCTGCCTGGCCTGCAGGACGATGTCCAGCGCCTGGTCCCAGGGCACGTTGATCAGACGCAGGGTCACGTTGCCGGTCACCGTGTCGCTGGCGACGATGTTGAGGTTGGACTCCTCGGCGATCAGCTGCAGGACGGTGCGCACCGGCACGTCCTGGAAGTTGAAGGTCACCGGGCGGCCGCTGTAGGCGCGGGCCGCCGTGGCCTGCGCGGTCGTGGTCGTCGTCGCCGGAGTGCTGGCGCCCACGGCGCGGTCGGTGGCGGCCGCGGCACGCGGCACGATCTCGACCACGTAGTCGCGGCCGCTCTGGTAGGCCATCGATTCGAAGTTGCCCTGGTTGCTCAGCACCAGTTGCGCACCCTCGCCGCCCTGGCGTGCGTCGATGCGCTGCACAGGCGTGGCGAAATCGGTGACGTTGAGCGGACGCTGCAGCGAGGCGGGCAGCGAAGCGTTGCCGATGTTGACGATGACGCTGGAACCCTGCGTGCGCAGGTCCGGGTTCGCACCCTCGCCGTCGAAGCGGAGGATCAACTTGCCCGCGCCACCGTCGCCGCGCTTGAAGTCCACGGCGGAAACCGAGACGACCCCCGGCACCTGCTTGGCAGGATCGATGGCGGCAGCCTGCGCCATCGCCAGCATTCCCGGCGCGTAGGCATGCGGCTGCGGCGCGCCCGCGGCGGCGGAGGCCGACAGCAGGCCTGCGCAGAGGCCGATCGCCAAAGCCTTGACGGGGATGGCTCGCCGGGCCGGCTGCCGATTACGCACTGTGGTGACGGTCATCTTTGACTTCCCCTGATCAATTGTCTTCGAGCGCAACCGAAGCCGGCCGTTCCAGCCAGCCACCAGCGCCATCCGGCACGAGTTCGACGAGATCGATTCTATCTTCCTGCACGCTGGTCACCCGGCCGTCGTTCTGGCCCATGTAGACGCCCGGAGAAACCCGATAGGTCACCTTGTCGGGCGCCATCACCAGCGCAATCATGGATGCGCCGGTATGCAAGGTACCGACCATGTCCAGACTGTCGAGCGGGAACGCTTCGAGCACCTGCTTGCGGCGATTGGAGTCGGGACGCGGGCCACTGCCGCTGCCGTCGTCGCCGAAGGCCACGCTGAAGGGGTCGCGCAGGTCCTGGGCCGCGTATTCGAAGGTCTCGAACTGCTGCATGACCGGCAGCGGATCGAGCGGAGGCGCCGGACGCGCCTTCACGTTGGCGACCCATTCGTGCAGGTTGGGGGCATCGCCCGGCGTGCTGGCCACCCCGCGGATGCAGCCGGTGAGCGCCAGCGCCAGCACGCATGCCACGGCGCCGGCGGCATTCCTGGAAATACGCATCACTGAGTCCCTCCCGCGGCCGCCGCGACCTCTTCCTGCGCCGCGGCCTCTTCCTCGTCGAGGTAGCGGTAGGTCTTGACCGTGCCGGCCAGCTCCAGGCTCGAGTTCGGGCCGATCCCGGCGAGCGTGTTGTTGTTCCCGGCACCGCGCGGACGCAGCGAGATGTCATGCATGGTCATGATGACCACGCGCGGCAGCGAGGCCACGCCGCTGACGAAGGCACCGAACTGGTGGTAGGAACCCACCATCTTCAGTTCGATCGGCTTCTCGGCGTAGAACTCCTTCGGCGCTTCCGGACCCGGCTTGAACAGCTCGTTATGGATGCCGGTGGCCAGCGCGGTCTGCGAGATGTCGTTGATCAGCGCCGGCATCTCGGTGCGGCTCGGCAACTGCCGCAGCATCTGCTGCAGCTGCTGTTCCATCTGCGCGAGCTGCTGCTTGAGCGGCTCCAGGTTGGCCGCGCGCCCCTGCTTGGTCTCGAAATCCGTGCGCAGCTCCGCCTCGGTGCGCTCCAGACCCTTGAGCTCCGCGCCCTTGGGCCGGGTCACCACGTACCAGAGCAGGCCGAAGATCAGGACGGCCAGCAGCACGCAGAACCCGATCTTGTACTCGCGCGGCCACGAACCCATGTTGTTGAAGTCGAGCTCGCGCAGCGACACCTTCTTCTTGCTCACTGGGCAGCTCCTTCGGCAGGCGCGGACTCGACCGCGGGCGCGTCCGCGACGGCCGGCTCGGCGGCCTGAGCCGCCGCAGCCTCGTCGGCGGGAGCCGCCGCGGGCTCTGCATTGACCGGCGGCACCGGATCCGGCACGCCGTCGCCGTCCTCGTCCTTGGGCGCGTTGGGATTGGCGAGCTGCACCGACAGGTTGAACGCGTAGGGCAGGCCGGCGACGCCGTCGCGCGCCTCGATGATCGACAGGTCCGGACGGGTCATCCAGCCCGAACCTTCCAGGTTGCGCATGTAGGTACTGACGCGCGAGTTGGACTGCGAGCGGCCTTCCAGGGTGAGCTTCTCGCCCTCCTGCTTGATCCCGGTGAGGATCACGCCGTCGGGGATGGTGCGCACCAGCGAGTCGAACAGGTGCACCATCTGCGAGCGGTTGGCCTGCAGTTGCTCGATCACGTCCTTGCGCGCCAGCAGGCGGGCCCGCTGCTTGTCCAGCACCTCGATCTCGACGATCTTCTCGTCGACCTGCGCGATCTCCTGCTCGAGGAAGCGGTTGCGCTCCTTCTGCCCGTCGATCTGGGCGTTGTAGTACATGTTGAACAGGAACCAGAGCAGCAGGCCGGCCAGCGCGGCCATGCCCAGCATCACGCCGAATTCCTTCTGGCGCTGCTTGCGGCGCTCGGCCCGCCACGGAAGTAGGTTGATCCGGGCCATCAGTCGAAGCTCCTCAGCGCCAGACCGCAGGCGATCATCAGGGCCGGTGCGTCCTGCGCGAGCGCATGCGCCTGGACCCGCGCGCCCAGCGTCATCTGCGCCAGCGGGTTGGCGATGATGGTCTGCACGCCCAGTTGCTCCTCGACCATCTCGGAGATGCCCGGGATCGACGCGCAGCCACCGGCCAGCACGATCTGGTCGACGCGGTTGAATTCGCTGCCGGCGTAGAAGAACTGCAGCAGGCGGCTGATCTGCTGGACCAGGGCCTCCTTGAACGGTTCGAGCACCTCGATCTCGTAGCTCTCGGGCAGCCCGCCCTGGCGCTTGGCCAGGCCCGCTTCCTCGTAGCTCAGGCCGTAGCGGCGCATCACCTCGTCGGTGAGCTGCTTGCCGCCGAACACCTGCTCGCGCGAGTACAGGCTGCGGCCGTTGCGCAGGATGTTGAGCGTGGTCATGGTCGCCCCGATGTCGACCAGGGCCACGATGCCGTCGCGCGGGATGTTGAGCGTGTTGGCCAGCAGGCCGAAGGCGTTCTCGATGGCGAAGGCCTCGACATCGACCACCTTCGCGGTCAGCCCGCCCAGCTCGAGCGCCGAGGCGCGCATCTCCACGTTCTCCGAACGCGAGGCCGCGAGCAGCACCTGCACCATCTCGGTATTGCCCGGCATGCCGCCGAGCACCTCGAAATCGAGGTTCACTTCCTCGATCGGGTACGGGATGTAGTTGACCGCCTCGAGTTCGACCTGGGATTCCATGTCGTCGTCGTCCAGGTCGGCCGGCATGGGGATGATCTTGGTGATCACCGCCGACCCGGACACCGCGGCCGCGGCGAACTTGGCCTTGGTGCCCGAGCGCGAGACCGCGCGGCGGATGGCCTCGCCCACCGCCTCGACCTCGACGAGGTTCTTCTCGACCACGGCGTTGGGCGGCAGCGGCTCCACGGCGTAGTGCTCGACCCGGTAGCGATCACCGGATCGCGACAGCTGCAGCAGCTTGACCGCAGTCGAACTGATGTCGACCCCGACAAGCGGCGCTTGACTTTTTGTGATCAGCCCCACGGTTTTTCCCCTTTGCCACGGGCGCTTACGTGCGCAACGTGCCCCGGCGCATTAAATAACGGACTTTTCATCCGGTGGCAACAGTGGGGTTCCCGTAGCGTGCCGGATTGCCCGCCTTGGGCCGGTGCGCCCTTCCCGGCGCCACCCCCGGGCGGCTCCGCCCGCCCGCTGGGGCCCCTGCCCGTGCCGACAGGCGACGCGCCGCCGACCTCTATACTTGCGCCCCTATGTCCGCACCCGCCCCCGCCCCCCGCAAGAAGTCCCGGCCGCTGCTGCGCATCCTGCGCTGGGCGCTGCTGGCCTGCCTGGTCCTGGGCCTGGCCGCCGCCACGGCCGGCGCGATCGCCTATTACACGGTGTCCTCGAAGTTGCCGGACGTGCAGAGCCTGCGCGACATCGAGATGCAGGAACCGATGTACGTCTACGCGCGCGACGGCAAGCTGATGGCGCTGTTCGGCGAAATGCGGCGCTATCCGGTGCAGATCGAGGACGTGCCCGAGCGCCTGAAGCAGGCCTTCCTCGCCACCGAGGACGCGCGCTTCTACGAGCACGGCGGGGTGGACTACAAGGGCGTGTCGCGCGCGATCTGGCTGCTGGCCAAGACCCGGGGCCGCGAACGCGTGGCCGGCGGCTCCACCATCACCCAGCAGGTCGCCAAGCAGTTCTTCCTCAGCTCCGAATACAGCTTCCGGCGCAAGTTCGCCGAGATGCTGCTGGCGCGCAAGATGGAGCAGGAGCTGAGCAAGGACGAGATCTTCGAGCTGTATCTGAACAAGAGCTTCTTCGGCAACCGCTCCTACGGCATCGCCGCGGCCGCGGAGTTCTACTACGGCAAGACGCTCGACGCGCTCGACCTCGACGAGATGGCCTCGCTGGCGGCGATCCCGAAATTCCCCTCCAGCGGCAATCCCGTGAGCAATCCGGAGCGCGCCCGCGAACGCCGCGACGACTACGTGCTGGCGCGCATGCACGAGCTGGGCTTCATCAGCGAAGCGGAGTACCGGCAGGCGCGGGCCACGCCGATGCATGCCAAGCCGCACGAGCGTCCGGTCGAGGCCTACGCCCCCTATGTGGCGGAGATGGTGCGCCTGGAGATGGAGGCCCGTTTCGGCGGAGACGTGCTCAGCCGCGGCTACCACGTCACCACCACCATCGACCCGGTGATGCAGGCCGCCGCCGATCGCGCGGTGCGCAGCGGCCTGTCCGCCTACGACCACCGCCACGGCTGGACCGGCGCGGAGCAGACTTTCGAACTGGCCGCGGACGAGGACGCCGCCACGGCCAGCGCGCGCCTGCGCGGGATTCCCGCGCAAGGGGGCTTGCTGCCCGCCATCGTGCTGGGCACCGGCAGCGGCACCGCCGAGGTCGTCCTGGCCGACGGCGCCACCCTCACCCTGGATGCCGCGTCCAGCCGCTGGACCGGCAAGACCCCCTCGGCCTTGCTCGAACGCGGAGACCTGGTGCGGGTGGCGCGGATCGAGAAGCCGGCCAAGCCCGCCGCCGACGAGGCGGCGCCGACGGTCAGCTGGCAGCTCGACCAGCTGCCGCGCGGCCAGGCCACCCTCGTGTCGCTGGAACCCGACACCGGCGCGCTGCGCGCCCTGATCGGCGGCTTCAGCTTCGCCGGCAACAAGTTCAACCGCGCCACCCAGGCGCGCCGCCAGCCCGGCTCGAGTTTCAAGCCCTTCATCTATGCGGCGGCGTTCGAACGCGGGTTCAACCCCGCCTCGATCGTGCTCGACGCGCCGGTGGTGTTCCGCATGCGCCGCGGGCAGGAATGGCGTCCCCAGAACGACGACGGCAAGTTCGCCGGTCCGATGCGGCTGCGCGAGGCGCTGGTGCGTTCGCGCAACCTGGTCTCGGTGCGCCTGCTGGACGCGGTCGGCGTCGACTACGCGCGCCGCTACATCAGCCACTTCGGATTCGAAGAGTCCGAACTGCCTCCCAACCTGTCGATCTCGCTGGGCACGCCCTCCCTAACCCCGCTGTCGGTGGCGCGCGGCTACGCGGTGTTCGCCAATGGCGGCTTCCGCATCGACCCGTGGTTCATCGACGAGGTCCGCGATCGCAACGGCGAGCTGGTCTACAAGGCCAATCCGCCAGTGGCCTGTCGCGGCTGCGCGGCCAACGAGCGTGGCGTGCAGGTGGCCAGGTCGAACGTGGTCGATGGTTTCGACCTCGGCCCGGCCCGCCCGGTCACCGGCGCGACCGGGAGCGAGGACACCGCGCCCGCGGCGCCGGTGGAACTGCCCGAAGACGCGATCCTCGCGCCGCGCGCGATCGACGAGCGCGTGGCCTACCAGCTGATGTCGATGATGCGCGACGTGGTGCAACGCGGCACTGGCAGCCAGGCCAAGGCCCTGGGCCGGGAGGACGTGGGCGGCAAGACCGGCTCGACCAACGACCATCGCGACGCCTGGTTCTCCGGTTTCGGCGGAAACCTGGTCACCTCGGTCTGGGTCGGCCGCGACGACAACCGTTCGCTCGGCTTCCGCGAATACGGCGGCCGCGCCGCGCTGCCGATCTGGATCGACTTCATGCGCGTGGCGCTCGAAGACGTGCCGCTGGCGCGCAACGATCCGCCGCCGGGCATGGTCAAGGTCGCGGTGACGGCGGGTGGGCAACTGCTGCCGACCACGTCGGAAGGCGGCATCGGCGAATACGTGAAGGTCGAGGACCTCGAGCGCATGGAAGCGGTGAGCGCGTTCGACCTCGACGACCAGCCTGCCGAAGAAGCGTACGACATCTTCTGACCCGGGGCGCCGCGGTCGCGGCGCTTCACGTTGACCTTTCCCCGGCGTGGGTTACAGTCCTGTCGTCGCAGGACCGGGGGATCGTGATGCACCGCGCCCGCCAGCATGCCGAGACCCGCACCCGCGAGCGCCGCCATCGGCTCGCCCACGAGGCCGCCCGGCTGATGGCCGAAGGCGGCATCCGGGACTACCAGCAGGCCAAGCGCAAGGCCGCCGACCGCCTCGGCATCCACGATGACGCCTCGCTGCCGCGCAATCGCGAGATCGAAGAGGCGCTGCGCGAGTACCAGCGCCTGTTCCTCGGCGACAGCCATGTCGACGAACTGCGCACCCGCCGCGAGGCCGCGCTGCGCGCGCTCGAGTTCTTCGAGCGCTTCGACCCGCGCCTAGTCGGGCCGGTCCTGGAGGGCACCGCCGATGCACGCACGCCGATCGGCCTGCAGCTGTACAGCGACGACGCCGATGCAGTGACGCGATTCCTGGACGAGGCCGGCATTCCCGCCGAATCGCGCAGCCGCCATGTGCGGCTGGACCGGACCCGCGAGGGCGACTTTCCGCTGTGGATGTTCACCGCCGAGGAACTTGGATTCGAGCTGACCGTCCTGCCTGCGGTGGCGCTGCGCCAGGCGCCGCTGTCCGCCGTGGACGGCAAGCCGATGAAACGCGCGTCCGCCGCGCAGCTGCGGCAGCTGCTGGTCGAGGACGAGATCGCAGGCTATGACCCGGCGGGTACCGGACGCGGTTGAGCCCCCGCCGCATCGGTGGGTTGGTGCGTCACGGAGCGTCTTGCGCCCGCCCTGCCCTCCCGGGCGCCGCAACCCGGTTTCGGACCCGACGCGTCCGCTGCCACGCCGATCGCAAGCAGGCGGGCGCCCCCCTGCAGGGGCCTGCCCGGTCGCTTGCCGCACCGCCGCGAGACCGCCCGACGCATCCTCGAACGCCATGACGAAAAACGCCCCGCGATGCGGGGCGTTTTTCCTGCGACAGCTGGCGCCGGATTCAGCGTTTGCCGGCAGGCAGGTAGTCGCGCACGTCGCTACCGGTATAGATCTGGCGCGGGCGGCCGATCTTGGCTTCCGGATCGACCTGCTGCTCCAGCCAGTGCGCGACCCAGCCGGCGGTGCGGCCGATCGCGAACATGACGGTGAACATCTCGGTCGGGATCTTGAGCGCCTTGTAGATGATGCCGCTGTAGAAGTCGACGTTGGGATACAGCTTGCGCTGGATGAAGTAGTCGTCCTTCAGCGCGGCCTCCTCGAGGCGCATCGCGACGTCGAGCAGCGGGTCGTCGATGCCGAGCTCGCCCAGCACCTTGTGGGTCATCTCGCGGATGATCTTCGCGCGCGGGTCGAAGTTCTTGTAGACGCGGTGGCCGAAGCCCATCAGGCGGAAGCCCGACTCCTTGTCCTTGGCCTTGGCGACGGCGGACGCGACGTTCTTCGCATCGCCGATCTCCTCGAGCATCTTGAGCACGGCTTCGTTGGCGCCACCGTGCGCGGGACCCCACAGCGCGGTGATGCCGGCGGCGATGCAGGCGTAGGGATTGGCGCCGGTGGAACCGACCAGACGCACGGTCGAGGTCGACGCGTTCTGCTCGTGGTCGGCATGCAGGATGAACAGCAGGTCCAGCGCCTTGGCCACCACCGGGTTGAGTTCCAGCGGTTCGCTCGGCACCTCGAACATCATGTGCAGGAAGCGGTCGACGTACTCGAGGTTGTTGCGCGGATAGCGGATCGGCCAGCCGATCGAATAGCGGTACGCGGCGGCGGCCAGGGTCGGCACCTTGGCCAGCAGGCGGATCGCGGCCTGGTGGCGGTGCTGCGGATCGTCCAGGTCCAGCGTGTCGTGGTAGAACGCCGACAGCGAGGCCACCGTGCCGGCGAGCATCGCCATCGGATGCGCGTCGTAATGGAAGCCGTGCAGGAAGTTCTTCAGCGACTCGTGCATCATCGTGTGATGCGTCACTTCGTGCTCGAACTTGGCGAACTCGGCCTGGTTGGGCAGCTCGCCGTTCATCAGCAGATAGGCCACTTCCAGGAAGCTGGAATGCTCGGCCAGCTGCTCGATCGGGTAGCCGCGATAAAGCAGCACGCCGTTGTCGCCGTCGATGTAGGTGATCGCCGACTTGCAGCTGGCGGTGGCGGTGAAGCCCGAGTCGTAGGTGAAGAGTCCCGTCTCCCTGGTCAGCTTCGAGACGTCGACACAGTCGTTGCCGAGCGTGGGTTTCAGGATGGGCAGGTCGACGGACTTGTCGCCGGCGTTCAACACGACTTTGTCGGACACGGATACGCTCCTCATGGTTCAGACGTACGGACGGGCCCGAGGAGCCCGGCGACGGCGGTACTGCAACTACCGCAACGCAGCAATTATCGCACAGCCGGTCCGCGGGCCGCCTCGGACTTTGGTCCTGTGCGGCGACGGCACCCCGACCGACCATGCATGGGCAGCCGCCCCGCAACGCAAACGGCCGCCCGAAGGCGGCCGTCTGGAACTTGCCGGAACGGAACGTTCCGTCCGCGATTACTTCGCGTAGCGACGCTTGAACTTGTCGATGCGACCGCTGGTGTCGACGATCTTGTTCTGGCCGGTGTAGAACGGATGCGTCGCGGACGACACTTCGATCTTGACCAGCGGATATTCCTTGCCGTCGTCCCATTTGATCGACTCCTTCGAGGAGGCGGCCAGGGTGGAGCGGGTCAGGAACTTGAAATCGGAAGTCACGTCCTGGAAGACGACTTCGCGGTATACGGGATGGATGTCGGCCTTCATGGCGGCACACCGTTGAGATTGCGCAGGGAAGCCCGGCATTGTAGCGGCAACCGCCAGCGCGGCGCAAGCCGCCTCAGCCCGCCGCCAGCGCGCGGCGGATCCACACCTCGAAGGCCGCCTGGTCGTAGCGCAGCAGGATTCGCGCCGCGTCGGGACGTCCGCTCTGCCGGTTCCAGTCCACGATCGTCGCGCCCCGCGCCGGGCCCCGTTCCAGGCAGACCTCCAGCGGGCGCGTGGCCAGCTCGGTCGCGCCGTCCGGGGCGAGCGCGAGGGCCATCGCCAGCGCGTCGGCCGCGAACCAGCGGTCGCCGCGCCGGTCCGCCGACCATTCGCGGGTCTGGCGCGAGATCTCGGCGAAGAAGCGCCCGCGGGCCGATCCGGCCGCCAGCCAGTCCTCGACCTGGGCGTGCGGCAACCCGTGCGTCAGCGTGGCGTCCCAGTCGGCCAGATCGAACTCCGGGAAGGCCTCGAACACCAGGTGCGCCGCTTCCGGGTCGAAATAGACGTTGAACTCGGCCGCGGGCGTGATATTGCCCCGTCCGTGCACCGAGCCGCCCATCACCACCAGCCGCTGGATCCGCTGCGGCAGGCTCGGATCGAGCTTGAGCGCCAGCGCCAGGTTGGTCAGCGGACCCAGCGCGACCAGCACCAGCCGCCCGGCATGTTCGTGGGACAGGCGGAGGATGGCCAGCGCGGCGTGCTCAGGGGACGCCTCGCGGCCTGCGGGCACATAGCCGGTGTCGCCGAAGCCGTCCTGGCCGTGAACGTAGGCCGCGTCGGGGGCGGCATGCAGCAGCGGCGCCGCGCAGCCGGCGAATACCGGCACGTCGTCGCGCCCGGCGACTTCGCACAGCTTGAGCGCGTTGGCCACGGTGTGGCGCAGGCCGACGTTGCCTGCGGCGATGGTGAGGCCGACGATCCGGTGCGCCGGGTCGTCGAAGGCCATGAGCAGGGCGAGGGCGTCGTCGACACCGGGATCGGTATCGATGAGGAGCGGGATGGGGTCGGTCATGGCGCGTTTCGAGGTGGGAATCGGAAAGGGAATCGGACAGCCTAAGGCGTTGCCGTCCCGCGTGCAGGGGCGGCCCGGTGCCGCCTGGTTTGGGAACGCGACTGTCCTCGCGGGATCGGCGCAGGGCAAGCCTAGCTGGACGGACCGGCCGATGACGGCGGCCGCGAGGCAGACCCTGGTGCGGAAAGCCTGCTCGGCGACGCGCTCCGGCGCGGACTCCTGCCGCGCAAGGCGGGGTCCGCACGCGGCCGCTCAGGCGCCGGCGTAGCGCGCGGCGCCACCGATCCAGCGGTCGACGATGCGGTCGGCCACCTCCGGCGTCGCCTGCATCAGCGCCCCGGCGATGCGATGCACGTCCGGCAGCAGGTCGGCGTCGCGGGCCAGATCGGCGATGCGGAAGCCGACCAGGCCAGTCTGTCGCGTCCCCAGCAGTTCGCCCGGCCCGCGCAGCTCCAGGTCCTTCTCGGCGATCAGGAACCCGTCGCTGGTGGTGCGCATGGTGTCCAGCCGCTGCCTGGCCATCTGCGACAGCGGCGGCTGGTAGAGCAGCACGCAACTGGAGGCGCGGCTGCCGCGCCCGACCCGCCCGCGCAGCTGGTGGAGCTGCGACAGCCCGAGCCGTTCGGCGTTCTCGATGATCATGAGCGAGGCGTTGGGCACGTCCACGCCCACCTCGATGACGGTGGTGGCGACCAGCAGGTCGAGCTCGCCGCGCTTGAACGCGAGCATCGTGGCCTGCTTCTCCCCCGCCTTCATGCGGCCGTGCACGAAGCCCACGCGCAGGCCTGGCAGCGACGCGGTCAGTTGTTCCCAGGTGGTCTGGGCGGCCTGCGCCACCACCTCGTCGCTCTCGTCGATGATCGTGCAGACCCAGTACGCCTGCCGCCCTTCCGCGCAGGCGGCGCGGATGCGTTCGATCAGCTCCGGCCGTCGTCCGGCGCCCAGCACCACCGTCTGCACGGGCGTACGTCCGGGCGGCAGTTCATCGATCGCGGAGACGTCGAGGTCGGCGTAGGCGGCCATGGCCAGGGTGCGGGGGATCGGCGTCGCGGTCATCACCAGCTGGTGCGGAACCACGCCGGCGCCGGCGCCCTTGTCGCGCAGCGCCAGGCGCTGGTGCACGCCGAAACGATGCTGTTCGTCGACGATGGCCAGGGCCAGGTCGCGAAACACCACGCCGTCCTGCATCAGCGCGTGCGTGCCCACAACCAGTTGCGCCGCGCCGCTGGCGATCTCGGCCAGCACCGCGCTGCGCGCGCGTCCGGACACCTTGCCCGCCAGCCAGGCCACGCGCACGCCGAGCGGTTCCAGCCAGGCGCGCAGGTTGGCCAGGTGCTGTTCGGCCAGCAGCTCGGTCGGGGCCATCAGTGCGGCCTGCCGCCCGCCGCCGATGGCGGTCAAGGCCGCCATCGCGGCGACCACGGTCTTGCCGCTGCCCACGTCGCCCTGCACCAGGCGCAGCATCGGGGCCGCCTTGCGCAGGTCCGCCCGGATCTCGGCGAATACCCGCGCCTGCGCGCCGGTGAGCGCGAACGGCAGCGCCGCGCGCAACCGCGCCGGCAGGCCGCCGTCATCGTCGAGGGCCGGAGCCGCGTGCGCCTGCAGCGCGATGCGCTGGCGACGCAAGCTCAGGTGATGGGCCAGCAGTTCCTCCAGTGCCAGGCGCCGCTGCGCAGGATGGGTGCCGGCAAGCAGCGCCGCGACATCGGTGTCGCGCGGCGGCCGGTGCAGGGTCAGCAGCGCGTCGCGCAGGCCGGGCAGGGGTCCGGCACCGCCGCGCAGCAGCGACGCAGGCAACAGCTCGAGGACATCCTCGCCCGGAAGCCGGTCCAGGGCCTGCGCGATCAGGCGACGCAGCGTGACGGGCCCGATGCCCTCCACCGCCGGATAGACCGGATCGAGCGCATCACCAAGCTCGCCCTCCTCCGCATCGCCCAGCACCCGGTAGCTGGGATGCACGATCTCCAGCCCCTGCTGCCCGGGCCGCGGCGTGCCGTAGGCCCGCACCCGCGCACCGACGCGGAACTGGTTGACCTGCTGCGAACGGAAATGGAAAAAGCGCAGCACCAGCGTGGCGCGCGACTCGTCGGCGACCGCCACGCGCAGCATCGGACGGTAGCGGAAGCCGCGCTCCACCGCCTCCACCCTCGCCTCCACCTGCGCCGGCACGCCCGGCTGCAGCTGGCGCACCGGCGTGATCCGGGTGCGGTCCTCGTACTGCCGCGGCAGGTGCAGCCACAGGTCCTGCAGCGTCAGCAGGCCGCGCGCGGCCAGCTTCTCCGCCACCGCCGGCCCGACCCCGGCCAGCGTCTTCAGTGCCAGGTCGCCGCTGGCCGCCAGCGTGGGCGCAAGCCTGGCCATCGCGTCGCCGCGATCAGCCCAGCACCATCACCGCGTCGACTTCGAACAGCACGCCCTTGGGCAGCGCCGACACCTCGATGGTCGAGCGGGCCGGGTACGGCGCCTCGAAGTAGTCCGCCATCACCGCATTGACCGCGGCGAACTGGGACAGGTCGGTCAAGTACAGGCCGACGCGGACGATATCGGCCATCGAGCCGCCTGCGGCGTCGGCGACGGCCTTGAGGTTGTCGAACGCGCGCCGGGCCTGGGCCTCGATGCCGCCGGGCACCACCTCGCCGGTGGCGGGATCGAGCGGGATCTGGCCCGAGAAGAACACGGTGTCCCCGGCGCGCGTGGCCTGCGAATACGGGCCGATCGCGGCGGGCGCCTGGTCGGTCTGGATCGGAGTGCGTGGCATGGGGCGTCTCGGGTCGGAAACCCCGGATTATAGGTCGCCGCGCGAGCCGGGCGCCGCGCTACATCCGCTGCACGCCGTGCACGGCTGCCAGCCGTCGCGTGCGACGGATCACGTCGGCCAGGTGCTGGCGGTTGCGGACCTGGATCGAGAAGCGGATCACCGCGATGTTGGTGTCGCGTTCCAGGTATTCCACGCCTTCGATGTTGGAGTTGGCCTTGGCGATCGCCGCCGCCACTTCGGCCAGCGAACCGGGCCGGTTCTCGGTCTCGATGATCAGGCCCACCGGATACTCGCCGATGACCTCGCGGTCCCAGCCGATCGCCACCCAGCGGTCCGG
Organism: Luteimonas campi; assembly: GCF_051162505.1. Lineage (NCBI taxonomy): Bacteria > Pseudomonadati > Pseudomonadota > Gammaproteobacteria > Lysobacterales > Lysobacteraceae > Luteimonas > Luteimonas campi. Next base: position 2,001 of record NZ_JBNWEM010000005.1, on the reverse strand, counting down.
CGACTTGCGGTATTCGGCCACGTTGGGACAGTCCAGCCGGTGCACGACGATGCCCTTGCCCGCGGTGTGGTAACCCATGATCTCGTCGCCGGGGATCGGCATGCAGCAGTTGGCGAAGCTGATCACGCCGCGCTCGTGGCCGCTGATGAGGATGCGCTCGCCGGGGCGCTGCACGCGCTCGCCGCCGGGGGCGGTGGCCGTCGCATCGGCCTGCGCCAGCGCCACCGCCACCTGCGAAGGCATGCGGTTGCCCAGCGCGATGTCGGCCAGCAGTTCCTCGAGCCGCGGATAGCGCAGCTCGCCCAGATAGGCGTCCAGGCGCGCCTGCGGCAGGCGGTCGAGCGAAGTGCCCGTGTCCTCCAGCGCGCGATCGAGCATGCGGTGGCCCAGGGTCACCGCATCCTCGTGCTCGAGCTGCTTGAGCTGCGCGCGGATCGCGGTGCGCGCCTTGCCGGTGACCACGAACTCCAGCCACTGCGGCTTGGGCAGCGAGGACTTGGCGGTGACGATCTCCACCGTCTGTCCGCTGACCAGCTTGGTGCGCAGCGGTACCAGCTTGCGGTCCACGCGCGCGGCCACCGCCGTGTTGCCCACGTCGGTATGCACGGTATAGGCGAAATCGAGCGCGGTGGAATTGCGCGGCAGCGACAGGATGTCGCCCTTGGGCGAGAACAGGTAGACCTCGTCCGGGAACAGGTCGACCTTCACGTTCTCCAGGAATTCCAGCGACGACCCGGTCGCGCGCTGCGACTCGAGCAGGTTGGCGATCCACGAATGCGCGCGCGCCTGCGCGCCGCTGGCCGCGGTGCCATGTTTGTAGGCCCAGTGCGCGGCGATGCCGCGCTCGGCGATCAGGTCCATTTCCTCGGTGCGGATCTGCACCTCGATCGGCGAGCCGTAGGGGCCGAACAGCACCGTGTGCAGGGACTGGTAGCCGTTGGCCTTGGGGATCGCGATGAAGTCGCGAAAACGCCCGTCCAGCGGCTTGTACACCGAATGCGCGACACCCAGCGCGTGGTAGCAGTCGGCCACCGACGTCACCACGATGCGGAAGCCGAACACATCCATCACCTGGGCGAAGGTCTTGCCCTCGCTGCGCATCTTGCCGTAGATGCTCCAGGGCGATTTCACCCGGCTCACCAGCCGGTACTTGAGCCCTTCGCTCGTCAGGCGCTGCGCGAGCTGCGCCTCGATCTTGGCCATCGCCTCGCGCCGAAGCATCGGCTGGCTGCGGATGTGCTTTTCCAGGATCAGGTGTCGCAGCGGATGCAGCGCGTGGAAGCCGAGATCCTGCAGTTCGGCCTTGATCAGGTTCATGCCCAGCCGCTGCGCGATCGGCGCGTACACCTCCAGGGTCTCGCGCGCGATGCGCTCGCGCGCCGGCCCCGGCTGCGCGCCGAGGGTGCGCATGTTGTGCAGGCGGTCGCTGAGCTTGATCAGGATCACGCGCAGGTCGCGCGCCATCGCCAGCATCATCTTGCGGAAGCTCTCGGCCACCGCTTCCTGGCGACTGCTGAAATACAGCTTGTCGAGCTTGGTGACGCCATCGACCAGCTCGGCCACCGTCTCGCCGAACTCGCCCGCCAGCTGTTCGCGGGTCAGGGGCGTGTCCTCGATCGTGTCGTGCAGGATCGCCGCGACCAGGGTTTCGACGTCGACCTTTTGCTCGGCCAGCACCTGGGCCACTGCCACCGGATGGGTGATGTAGGGCTCGCCGGACTTGCGCGTCTGTCCCGCGTGGGCGGCGGCGCCCACCACCCAGGCCCGCCGCAGCAGCGTGCGCTGGTCGGCCGGCAGGTAGGCGGCCGCGCGCTCGAAATCGCGTACGTAGTCCGGCACGTCCTGTTCGGAGGACGGCACGGGCAGGATCAGGGCGGGAACACCGGAAGTCATCCCGGGAGCCTAATTGGAAGGCGCCAAATGGGGAATAGGGGTGGAGCCGGGATTCGGGATTCGGGATTCGGGATTCGGGATTCGGGATTCGGGATTCGGGATTCGGGA
>NZ_JBNWEM010000004.1:0-317519 GCF_051162505.1 Luteimonas campi | reverse complement strand
GCGTTATCGGGCGCGCACGTCGGGCTCTCGGCTCTTAGGCTAGGGGAAACTCAAGACATAAGGTGTTAGGGCTCATGGGCAGCAACATCGCGCTCGCCACTGCAGTTGTCACCTTCGTCGTGGTGGCGATGGCGTCGATACTTCTCTGGCGATCCTCAAGGCGCCTATTTGCTGCCATCGCCGCAATAGACCCCGCTCAGGCCCATCTAACTCGTTGGCCATTCTTTGGCCAGTACGGGCCGCTGCCACCGGCACAAATGTCCTATCTCCAGCAGCGCCGCTTTCGGCAGCTGTCGGTGCCCGCCCTTAAGGCTCTGGGTCAGCGCACTCTCTTACTCGTCTACATATATGCCTCCGCCTTCCTTGTGCTGTTACTTAGTCTGCTCTGGTGGAGCGTTAGCCGGGGCACGTAGCATGAGCCCTAACAATGAATCGCCCAGCCTTTTGTAGACACCTCGGAGCCATCCACAATGGCCACGCAGGAGGTGCCAATGAGCGGGAAGCGATACACAGACGAGTTCAAGATTGAAGCAGTGCGTCAGGTCACCGAGCGCGGTCATCGCGTGGCCGAAGTCGCCACGCGTCTCGGGATCACGACGTACAGCCTCTACAGCTGGATCCGGAAGTTCGGGAGCCCCAGGGTCGGGGCTGCGTCGCCGGAGGTCGAACAGAGCGCTGAGGGTGCGTCGCCTGAAGGCCGAGCTTCGCCGGGTGACGGAGGAGCGGGACATCCTAAAAAAGGCCGCCGCGTACTTTGCCAAGACGTCCGGGTGAAGTACGCGTTCATGCAGGACCACACACGCGAGTTTCGGTTGGCGGCGATGTGCCGTGTGCTGGGCGTTCACCGCAGCGGCTACTACGCCTGGCGGAAGGCACCGCTCAGCGAGAGAGCCAAGGAAGATCAGCGCTTGCTGGGTCCGATCAAACAGGCGTGGCTGGAGAGCGGCGGGGTCTACGGCCATCGCAAGGTCACGCTGGACCTGCGCGACCAGGGCGAAATGTGCAGCCGGCACCGGGTCGGTCGCCTGATGAAGGAAGAAGGACTTCGGGCCATGGTCGGCTACCGACGCAAGCCCAGGCCGCGCGTTGGGGAGGTGGCCCAAGTGGCGGCCAACATTCTGGATCGCGATTTCTCGCCGAAAGCGCCGAACCAGGCATGGGTGACAGATATCACCTACATCCGCACGCATGCGGGTTGGCTGTTCCTGGCCTTGGTGATCGACCTGTTCTCCCGCCAGGTCGTCGGCTGGTCGATGCGCTCGACCCAACACACGGATGTTGTGCTGCAGGCGCTGCTTGCTGCGGTATGGAGACGCAAGCCACAGCCTGGCCTGCTGCTCCACTCCGACCAGGGCACGCAGTTCACGAGCGAGGAGTGGCAGTCGTTCCTGAAGGCGCACGGGATCGTCTGCAGCATGAGCAGGAGGGGCAACTGCCAAGACAACGCGGTCGCAGAGAGCTCTTTTCAATTGCTCAAGCGTGAGCGGATCAAGCGAAGGATCTACATCGACCACGCCCAGGCCCGAGCCGATGTCTTCGATTACATCGAGATGTTCTACAACGCCAAGCGCCGGCATGGTTCCAGCGGTGGCGTCTCACCGGTACAGTTCGAGAAGCAGCGATCAAACGGCTCGTAGGTGTCTACGAAACCCTGGGCGATTCAGGTGCGGCCTAACGGCCTGGTCGCTGCGCGCCACCACCACGCCGAACTCGGCCAGCAGGCCGCGCAGGCGATTGCTGATGGCCAGGCCTTCGGCCTTGTAGCCTTCGCGCACCCGATGCCAGCTCAACCGCGCCTGCTGCTCCACCGACTTCACCGTCACGAAGCGCATGTTGCTCTGCCGCGCGGCGGTGGCGATCGCTTCGGCGTCGTTACGGTCGTTCTTGTTGGCCTGCGACTTGCGGAACGGTTTGACGAACTGCGCCGCCATCAGCCGCAGCAGCCCATGTTCGAGGCAGCGACGGGCCCAGTGGCAGGCGCTGCTGCAGGCTTCCATGGCCACGATGGTGCCGGGCGGCTACTGGGCCAGCCAGGCGGCAAAGGCCTCACGCTTCAGGTTCCGACGCTGGCGGACCCGGCCGCCAGCGTCGAGCTCGACTACCCACGGTCGCGTTGGCACCAGCGTTATCGGACGCGTACTCCGGACGCTCGATTCCTAGGCCAGGTAAGATTCAAGACATATGGCGTCAGGCTGCCCTGAAGGAGCTATCGGATGACCACATTCCATGGCGGCTGCTTGTGTGGCGCCGTCCGCTACGAAACAACCGCGGACCCGGTGAATCAGAGGGTGTGCCACTGCCGCGCATGCCAGAAGGTGATCGGCGCTGCGTTCAACGCCCGCGTACTGATGCGCATCGAGCACGTTCGAATTTCCGGGCCCGTTGGCATATTTCAGTCCTCGGAAGCTCTTGAGCGTGGCTTCTGCTCGCGCTGTGGCTCGAGCGTATTCTCCCGGCGCGTTTCTGCTAGCGTCATCGGCTTGACGGCTGGCAGCCTCGACGAGCCGTCACTATTCAAACCTGACATGCATTTCTGGGTGTCATCCAAGCAGCCATGGCTGAAGATCGCGGACGACCTTCCCCAGTACGCCGAGGGCCCACCATCCTACGGGTACAGCCCGTGAATGTCCGCGCCGGGTTGCGGCCGACTTCCAAGATTCCGGAGTGTTCGATGAAGACGACGATCTACGCCCTGCTGCTTGCTGCGCTGGCATGCTCCGCACTGTTGGGTACAGCCCGGGCGGCAGACCAGGTCTACCTCGAGTTTCTGTGGGAGCCGGCCGTAAAAGGTGCGTTGGCCCGGGCTGAAGCCTATGGTTTCACTTTGGAGACCGCGGAAGATCATCGCGTCTGCGTGGTAGCCATGACCGATTGGCGCGAGAACGACACCTTGGCGATCGAAGTCCTGGATGCGGCTGGCCAGATTGTAAGCAGACAGGTCCATGACAACTTTCAGGGCTCAAAGCGTTGCTTCAAGGCGGCCCTCGGCACGACGGGCGCGCTCGGCCAGTGGAGGTTCAACGCTTACGTCAACCAGACGCTGGCCGGGGCAAAGGAAATCGAGGTGGCAAGAACGCTGGACGAAGCGCCATTCCATGCGCAAGGATCGCGCCCGTATGTGCTGGGCCGCCCCAACTATGACGCGAGTATCCCGGCTGCCGAGTACGTCGGCCGCCTTGTCTGGGTGATGCACGTTGATCCGGCCGGCGCCGTCAGCGAAGTGGAGGTGGAGAGCGCCGAAGGTGCAGGCATCCGTATGAAGGAACGTGCCCTTGCGGCCGGATTGCTTACCAGATTCCCGCCCGACCCGTCCCGCGCCGATCGGCCGTTGAAGATTCGCCAGGAGTACGATCTGAGCAATCAGTAGTCGGCCATAGTCACCCAGCGACTTCGCCTTGTTCAGATGCAGGCTGCTGGACTTGCATGAGAATCTCATGAAGACAGCAAACGAGCCCCGCCTAAGGTGATCCAGCAGGAAGTAGCCGATCCCCCATCGAAGGTTCGGAGAGGCGACCAGCAAGGCAGAATGAAGCTCGGCATCAATCCGAAGGCCACCGCCATGACAGCCCACACACGATCGCTCGTCGCGTTCGCACATGTCGCCAGCGTGCAGCGCAGCATCGATTTCTATACGGATCTCGGTTTCAGCGTCGCCAACACGGTCGTGCCGCAGGGCGAATCCGCGCCTGTGTGGGCATGGCTGGAAAGCGGCAGCGCCAATCTGATGATCGGGCTGGCGGATGCGCCGGTCGACGCGTCGCGGCAGGCGATCCTCTTCTATCTTTATTTCGACGATATCGAACAGGCACGCGCCGCCCTCGTCGAGCGCGGCCATGCGCCGGGCGAAATCTCGCATCCGTTCTACATGCCCGGCGGCGAGTGCCGCCTGGAGGATCCCGATGGCTATGTGCTCATGCTGGCACAGACCTAGCCGGTGGCCATGCCGGGCCTTGCACTGCGGCAAGGCCGGCGCAGTATCGCCTGATGGGCTTCCAGCACCGGTGACGCCATGACACGTGAACTGCCTTCAAGCGAACAGTACGCGGCCGAGCGGGCCCGCTTCCCGGCGCTGGCCGTCGTCGACCTGCACGCGTTGCAGCACGCCGCACGCGGGACGTACAGCAACCAGGTGGTGCTCGATGTCAACGGCGACTGCATGCGGCTGTCCGTGTTCGAGGGCGAGTATCGCTGGCATCGTCATCCGGGCAGCGACGAACTGTTCCTCGTGGTGGAGGGCGAACTGCGCATCGAGTTCGAGGATGGTGCCGAGGCGGTCCTGCGTGAATGGCAGTGCCTGGTCGTGCCGGCGGGAACGGTCCACGGCACGCGCGCGGTCGGGCGGACGGTCAATGTCACGTTCGAGCGGCAGCACGCGGAGACGGAGTTCGTGACCCCGGCGGGCAAGGCCGGCCCGGGGCCGGCAGGCGGGCCCGCCTGAGGCCGCCCGTGGGCGCCCGCCCCCCTTCCCTGCCCGGCCTCCGGATCCAGGTGGCGACGGGCGAGCGCGCGGCGGCGCAGCGGTTCTACGATGCACGCGGCTACGGGGGGGCGCGGCGATCGAGCCTTCGGATTTTGTCGTGCTCGCGATGCTCGAGGAACAGGTGGCCGGCATCGGCCGCCTGTGCCAGGAGGGCGACCTGCTGTGGCTGCGCGGCATGCAGGTGGACCCGCGCTGGCAGAGATGCGGCATCGGCAGTCTGATCCTGCAGCGGCTGGGCCGCGAGATCGGCGACAGAGGGTGCTGCTGCCTGCCGTACAGCCATCTCACCGGCTTCTATCGGCAGGCAGGTTTCCAGCCCGCCGGCCAGGACCTGCCGCCCGCGCTGGCCGGCCGCCTGGCAGCTTATCTGTCCCGCGGGCTGCAGGTCGTCGCGATGATCAGGCCGGCGACGGCGCGCTGACGCTCCTCGCCCGCGTCGCTGCCGGGCTCCCGGGCCGGGGCCAGCAGCGGGATGGTCTGCAAGCCGAATGTCCCGCTCGCGGGCTGAAGCGGCTCCTGTAGCGCGCAAAGCCGGCGCATGCGCCTCGCGTACGTCCCACGCAACGGTCCGGCCTCCGTCGGCAGGGTTCAGTTTTCCGGCTCGCCGGCCGATCATGTGCCTGCCACTTCGGCACGCGCAGCACCCGCCAAACGCAGCCACATCCGCGTCCCGTGGGTCCATGCATCGGCACATCGCACACTGGGGGAATCATGGGGACATCGGCAACTGAAGCAGTACGTCAGGACAACTCTGCAGGTCGCGCGGCATGGATCTGCCTTGCCATCGCCTGGGTGACATTCATCGTGCCGTTCCCGGGCATCGGCCTGTTCCTCGGCTGGCCGCTCAATCTGGTGGCCTTCATCCTGGCCATCGTGGCGATGGCGAAGCTGGGTGCCATCGCGGGGCTGTGGCAGTTGCTGGCGTCGCTGCTGGTGTCGCCGTTCGTCTATTTCATCGGCCTGGCGGTGTTTGCCGGCATGCTGGGTGCCGCCGGCCAGATGTGAGCCCCCCGCCCCCGGTCGCCTGCTCCGGGGGCGACAAGCGCAAGTCGCCCGGGGCACTGGCGCGACGAAGCGTGCCCCGCCCGCGCCAGGCCGTGCCGCGCGGGCCGGGCGCGGGAGTAGCATGCACGGCATTGCATGCGGACGCCGCCGATGTCCATCGTCCTGTCCCGCCCGTTCGAGCTTCCCCGTCGGCAGCTGTTCTGGCTGCTGCACCTGGGCGGCTGGACCGCCTACTTCGCGCAGGGCTGGCTGGCCGCGGTGGCCCACGACAAGCCGGCCGGCTACTGGGTGGTGCCGCTGACCGCGGCCAGCACTGGCGCCCTGGTCACCCTGGGCCTGCGCATGCTGCTGCGCGCCTGCTGGGGCCTGCCGCCGAAGCGGCTGCTGCTGGCGATGGCCGTGCCGATCCTGCTGAGTTCGGCATTGATGGACTTCGCGACGCGCGAGGCGCTGGTGGAGTTCTGCGATACCTGCAAGCCGCGCAACCGCATGGCGTTCGTCGCTTATTCGCTGGGCTACATCTACGTGGTGCTGGCCTGGGTGGGCCTGTACTTCGGCATCAAGTACTACCGGCAGCTGCAGAACGAGACCGAGCGCTCGCTGGCCGCGCGCAGCATGGCCCACCAGGCGCAGCTGAAGATGCTGCGCTACCAGCTCAACCCGCACTTCCTGTTCAACACGCTCAACGCGATCTCGACCCTGGTGTTGGACCGCGACAACGGCACCGCCAACCGGATGGTGCAGGGATTGTCGGCGTTCCTGCGCCATTCCCTCGACAGCGACCCGATGCAGCGGGTGACGCTGCGCCAGGAACTGGATGCGCTGACGCTGTACCTGGATATCGAGAAGATCCGCTTCGCCGAGCGGCTGCGGGTGGAAACCGACATCGACGAGGACTGCTGGCGTGCGCTGCTGCCCAGCCTGCTGCTGCAGCCGCTGGTCGAGAACGCCATCAAGTACGCGGTGGCGCGGCAGGTGGCCGGCGGCACGCTGCGCATCGAGGCGCGCCGCGAGGATGCGCAGCTGGTGCTCAGGGTGATCGACGACGGCCCCGGCTGCGGCAGCCTCGAGGGCGATTGCCTGCCGCCCGGCAAGGGCGTGGGCCTGCGCAACACCCGTGAGCGGCTGGCGGTGCTGTATGGCGAGCGCGGTGCGTTCCGGGTGCGCAACCTGGCGCCGGGCATCGAGGTGACGCTGCGCCTGCCGTTCGAGACCAGCCAGACCGCCGGAGATTGAGATGGACGCCGCCGCTTCCGTCGACACCCCTGTCCCCGCCCCGACGCAGCAGCTGCGTACCGTCATCGTCGACGACGAGCCGCTGGCGCGGCGCGGCCTGGAGATCCGGCTGCAGGCCTTTGCCGACGTGCAGATCGTGGCCCAGTACGGCGACGGGGCCTCGGCGGTCGCGGCGCTGCGCGACGACCGTCCCGACCTGATGTTCCTGGACGTGCAGATGCCCGGTGCCGACGGCTTCGAGACCCTGCGCCGGATTCCCGCCAGCGAAATGCCGCTGGTGGTGTTCGTCACCGCCTTCGACCATTACGCGATCCGCGCCTTCGAGGCTTCGGCCACCGACTACCTGCTCAAGCCGGTGGAGGACGGACGCCTGGCGCAGGCGCTGGCGCGGGTGCGCTGCGCGCGCATGCAGCGCGAGGCCGGCGCCCACTGCGGGCAGTTGCTGGGCCTGCTGGGCGAGCTGAGCGGGCGCCCGCCGCTGCGCCTGGACGAGGCCTTGCGCCCGGACGCGGCCGAACAGCTTCGCCGCGACGAGCGGCTGAACGTGCGCGACGGCCAGCGCACCCTGCGCGTGGACCTGCGCAGCATCCGCTGGATCGATGCCGCGGGCGACTACATGTGCATCCACGTGGACGGCGACGGCGGCGCGGGCGACACGCTGATCCTGCGCGCGACCATGCGCGAGATGGAACGTCAGCTCGATCCGCGCCGCTTTCCGCGCATCCACCGCTCCACGATCGTCAATGCGGCGCGGGTGGTGGCGCTGCGCCCGCACACCAATGGCGAGAGCTTCCTGCAGCTGGACTGCGGGCAGGAACTCAAGCTGTCGCGTACGCACCGGGACAAGCTGTCGATCCTCGTGTGACGGCTGCCTTGCCGACCTGAGCCGCCGGTCGCCGCCCCTGCGCGGCGCACCGCGACAGCGGAAGCGCCGGATCGCGCAAAGCGGCCCGCCCGGCTCCGCAACATCGCATCGCGCGGCGCAACGCTTCGACGCGGCCGCACCACGCTTCGCCGCAACCGCGGCCACCGCGTGACTTGTGGGCCATCGCCGCGCCCGGCGTCGCGCGCATCGTGCGCCCTACGCTCCCCTTTCCGGCCGCTCCGATGAAGCTCACCGACGCCTCCCTGCGCAATCCGGCCGCCGTCGCCGTGGTGGTCGCGCTGGTCTGCGCCTTCGGCCTGCTCAGCCTGGGCAAGCTGCCGCTGCAGCTGTTTCCGGACATCGAACGCCCGCAGATGTCGATCGTCACCACCTGGCGCGCGGCATCGCCGCAGGAGATGGAATCGGAGATCGTCGAGCCGATCGAAACCGTGCTGCAGGGCCTGCCGGGGCTCGAGGAAGTGGCCTCCAACGTCAATCCCGGCTTCAGCGCGATCAACCTCGCCTTCGCCGTGGGCAGCGACATGGACGCGATGCTGGTGGAGGTGCTGGCGCGCATGAACCGGCTGCCGCCATTGCCGCGCGACGCCAACCCGCCGGTGGTGCAGGCCGGTGCCGACAACGCCAACAACTCGCTCACCTACTTCTTCGTGCAGAAGCTGCCCGGCGCCTCCGGCAGCATCCTCGACTATCGCCAGCTGATCGATGACCGCATCGTGCCGCGGCTGACCTCGGTGGACGGCGTGGCCGGGGTGGAAATCAACGGCGGCGCGATCGAAGAGCTGGCCATCACCGTGGACCTGGCGCGGGCCGCGGCGCTGGACATCCGCATTCCCGATGTCGCCGCCGTGGCCGCGCGCGCCACCGACGTGTCCGGCGGCGTGGTCGAAGCGGGCCGTCGCGAGTACGTGCTGCGCTTCGCCGGCCGCTATTCGCCCGAGGCCATGGGCGAGCTGGTGCTGGCCTGGCGCGAGGGCCGCCCGGTGCGGCTGGCGGACGTGGCCACGGTGGAAGTGAAGCGGCCGGAACAGCGCTTCTTCGCCTACCAGAACGGCAATCCGGCGATCGGCCTGCGCATCCTGCGCACGCACGATGCCAACGTGCTGGCCACGCTGGAGGAGGTGAAGCGCGTGGTCGCCGAGCTGCGCGAGGACGAACTGCTGCCGCTGGGCCTGGACATCGCGCAGAGCTTCGATGCCTCGGTATTCATCACCCGGGCGCTGGGCCTGCTGGGCGGCAGCCTCACCGTGGGCGTGCTGCTGGCGGTGGGCTGCCTGTGGTGGTTCCTGCGCGACGTGCGCGCCACCGCGCTGATCGCCTGCGCGATCCCGATCTCGCTGCTGGCCACCTTCATCGTGCTGCAGCTCACCGGCCGCAGCCTCAACGTGATCTCGCTGGCCGGCCTGGCCTTCGCGGTGGGCATGGTCATGGACGCGGCGGTGGTGGTGGCCGAGAACATCCTGCGCCTGCGCGAAACCGGCATGCCCGCCGCGCGGGCGGCGCTGGAGGGCACGCGCCAGGTCGGCGGTGCGCTGGTCGCCTCCACGATAACGACGGTGGCGGTGTTCCTGCCGGTGATCTTCATGGAGGACGTGGAAGGCCAGCTGTTCGCCGACCTGGCGCTGACCATCTCGATCGCCGTGGGCATCTCGCTGCTGGTGGCGGTGACGGTGCTGCCGGCGGCGGCCGGCAACTGGCTGCGCGCGCCCGTGGGCGCGGCGCGCCACCCGCGCTGGGCGCGCGTGGGCGACTGGGCGATGCGCACCACGCGCACGCGCACGCGGCAGCTGGCCTGGGTCGGCGCGCTGGTGCTGGCGCCTGCGCTGCTGGCGGTGCTGCTGATGCCGCAGATCGACTACCTGCCGCCGGTCAAGCGGGCGGCGGTGGACGCCAGTTTCACCTTTCCGCCCGGCATGAGTCCGGCGCGCATCGACGCCGAGATCGTGCCGGTGCTGCTGGCGCGGATGCGGCCCTACATGGAGGGCGAGAAGCGGCCGCAGCTGAGCAACTGGTACATCAACCTGTGGCCGGGCGGCGGGTCGCTGGGCGCGCGCGTGGTCGATCCGGACGACATCGGCGAACTGGAACGCATCGTGCGCGACGAGGTGGTGGCCGGCCTGCCCGACACCCGCGCCTTCGCCCAGGAGGGCGAGTTGTTCGGCGGTTTCGGCGGCTCGCCACGCGCCATCGCCATCCACCTGCAACATGGCGACGGCGATGCGCTGCAGCGCGCGGCGGAAGCCGGCCGCCGTGCGCTCGGCGAACGTTTCCCCGGGGCCAACGTGCAGGCCTGGCCGAACGCCGACCCCGGCACCCCGGAACTGCGCGTCGCACCGGACGACCGGCGCCTGGCCGAAGCCGGCTGGCAGCGCAGCGACCTGGGCACGGTGGTGCGCGCGCTTGGCGACGGCCAGTGGCTGGGCGAATACTTCGATGGCGACCGACGCCTGGCCATCATCCTGCGCGCGGCGCGCGACCCGGATTCGGCCATCGGCGCGGCGGTGCTCGCCACGCCGCAGGGCGGGCTGCTCGGCCTGGACGAACTCGCACAGGTCGATACGGTGATCGCCCCGAACCGGCTGCGCCGCATCGACCGGCGCCGCACCATCACCCTGACCATCGACCCGCCTGTGGCGGTGTCGCTGGAGGCGGCGCTGCGCGTGGTCAATGACGAGATCGTGCCGCAGCTGCGGGCCGCGCTGCCGCCCGACGCCGCGGTGCGCGTGTCGGGGAGCGCCGACCGGCTCGACCAGGTGGTGGCCAGCATGGGCACCAACTTCGCCCTGGCGCTGCTGGTGCTGTTCATGCTGATGGCCGCGATGTTCCGTTCGCTGCGCGACAGCGCCTTCGTGCTGGCGACCCTGCCGCTGGCCCTGCTCGGCGGCGTCGCGGGACTGCGCGTGCTCGACCTCGCCGCCGGGCAGACGCTCGACCTGCTCTCGATGATCGGCTTCATCCTGCTGCTGGGCATGGTGATCAACAACGCCATCCTGCTGGTGGCGCAGGCGCGCGAGGCGCAGGCCGGCGGCGCGTCGCTGGACGAGGCGCTGCGCCAGGCGCTGGAGCAGCGGCTACGACCGATCCTGATCGCAGCGCTCACCGGCGTGCTGGGCGCCTTGCCGATGGCGATCAATCCCGGCCCGGGCGCGGTGATCTATCGCGGCCTGGCGGCGGTTTCGGTGGGCGGCGTCGCGCTCAGCCTGCTGTTCACCGTGGTGCTGGTGCCGGCGCTGATGCGGCTGGGCGACGGCCTGGTGCTGCGCCGCCCGACGCCCCTTCCCCTTTCCCAGGCCGCGGCCTGAGCCTTTCCCCCAAGGAGAACCCCGATGCGCAAGCTGCATGCCTGCCTGTTCGCCACCGCCAGCCTCGCCACCATCGGCGTGCTGATGTTGCGCGGCGATGCCGGCGCCAATCCCCCCACGCCAGCCGCAGCGCCCGCGGCAACGGTGAGCGTGGCGCCCGCGGTGAGCGCCGAGTTCGCGCCACGCCACTGGGCGCCGGGCAGCGTCGCCAGCCGCCACGACTCGCGCGTGGCCGGCGAGGTCGCGGGGCGCGTGCTGCGCATCGCCGAAGTCGGCACTGCGCTGCGCAAGGGCGAGGCGATCGCCGTGCTCGACGACACCGCCCTGCGGCTCGAGGAGCGCGAACGCGCCGCCGACCTGGCGCGCATCCGCGTGCAGCTGGAGCTTGCGCAGGCGCAGGAGCGTCGCTATGCGGCGCTGTCCGAGCAGCGCGGCATCGCCCGCGCGCAGTACGAACAGCAGCGCGCCGAGCGCGACACGCTGGCGCAGCAACTGGCCGCCACCGCTGCGCAGCTGGCCCAGGTGCGCCACCAGCGCACGCAGATGGTGATCCGCGCGCCGTTCGATGGCCTCGTAGCCGATCGGATGATGGCGGCCGGCGAATACCTGCCCGCAGGCGGCGCGGTGGCGCGCCTGGTCGATCCCGCCGCGCAGGAGGTGCGGGTGCGCGCGCCGGTGGCGCTCGCGCGCCATGTCGCGGCGGGCACCGCCGTACAGGTTCGAAGCGGCGACGAGGAACGCAGCGCGCGCGTCACCGCGCTGGTGCCGATCGGCGACGACGCCTCGCGCCAGCTGGAACTGCGGGTGGCCATGGAGCATGTCGCCCTGCCCGTCGGCACCGCGGTCAGCGTCGGCCTGCCCAGCGACGCGCCGCGTACGGTGGTGGCGGTGCCGCGCGACGCGCTGGTGCTGCGTCGCGAAGGCGATTACGTGGTGCGGATCGACGCGGGCGACCGGGCGACCCGGCTGCCGGTGGTGTCCGGAGCCGAGATCGGCGACCTGGTCGAAGTCGAAGGCAACGTGCGTCCCGGCGACCGCCTGGTGGTGCGCGGCGGCGAACGCGTGGAGGCGGGGCAGTCGGTGCGCATCGAGCCGTTCGGCGCGGTGGCGATGCGCTGAGGCCGCGCGCCATCCGCATCTTCCGCTGGTGGCCGCATCGCCGCCGTCGCGCCGGCGGCGAAGGCTCCGATGCGCTGTGGCATCATCGCCGGCGCCGCACCAGGAGCGGCGCATCGCGCCATCCCCGGCGCGATCGGGGGCGGGAGATCGCGATGTCGCAGCACGAGAAAATCAACTACGTCGAACTGCCATCGCGCGACCTCGCGGCGACCAGGCGCTTCTTCCAGCAGGCCTTCGGCTGGACCTTCGTCGACTATGGCCCCGATTACACGGCGTTCTCCGGCGAAGGCCTGGACGGGGGCTTCTTTGCTTCCAGCCTGGCTGCGCGCACCGACAGCGGCAGTGCGCTGATCGTGTTCTACAGCGAGGCGCTCGAGGACACGCTGGCCAAGGTCGTGGCCGCGGGTGGCGAGGTGGTGAAGCCGATCTTCGCCTTTCCCGGCGGCCGCCGCTTCCACTTCGTCGAACCCGGCGGCAGCGAGTTCGCGGTCTGGGCCGAGCCCGAAGCTTGACCGGTCCGCCGCGGCGCGCCCGGCGCGGCCCACAGCCGGCCGCCCGCGCTGTCGACAGGCCGGAGGCAGGGATCGCGAGCGCCGTGATCGCCTTGCTGCTGCTGGCCGTCGCGACAGTCGCGCTGCTGACCCTGTTTTCGGGCGCGAGCTGGCTGTCCGGGACGCTGCCCAGCGCGCTGCCCGCAGGCAATCTCGTGGCTGCGATCGCGCTGTGCGCGCCTGCGGGCGCGTCCCTGCTCCTGGCTAGGCGCGGCACCGTGTTGCGGCGCGTGACCGCAGGCCTGCTATCGGCGTCGCTGGCCTGGCTTCCGCTCTCGCTGCTGCTCGCCGGCAATCCGCAGTTCAACTTCAGCGGCACGCGCGGCACGCTGTGGCTGGTGTTCACCGTGTCGCTGGCCGCCAGTACGGCCGGCGCCCTGGTCTGGGCATTCGCGTCGACGCTGGCGCGGCGATGGCACAGGGGCGCGGCATAAGCGCCCATCGCCGGCCGCTGTCGCCGCGCGGCGGCTAGATCCTGGAAAAACTCCAGGACACCATGCGCCCTTCGCGGTACGGCATCACCCCGTGGAAGGCACGCGGGTCCTCGTCGAACACCAGCGGCAGGAAGCGCCGGTCGCCCTCCCACAGCGGCAGCTCCAGGATGCGCTCGATCTCCACCCACTCCAGGCTGCCTTCCGGGTTGGACGTGAAGGGTTCGCCCGAATAGCGGGTAATCACGAACAGGAAGCCGAGCCAGTCCTCGCCATGCTTGCCGAAGCCGGGCCAGCTGATCGTCCCGCGCAGGTGCAACTCCTCGCACTCGATGCCCGCTTCCTCGCGGATCTCGCGGCGCATGCCGGCCACCACATCCTCGTCGGCCTCGAGCTTGCCGCCCAGGCCGTTGTACTTGCCCAGATGCTGGTCGCCCGGACGCGCGTTGCGGTGGACCATCAGCACCCGCCGGCGGTCGGGCGACAGGACGTAGCCGAGCGTGGCGGCGATCGGGGTGTAGGGCATGCGTGCGGTCCGTGCGGCGGCGTGGGCCGCGCATGGTAGCGGCGCACGGCGCGGCGGGTCGACCCGCCATCCGGCGGCGACGCCGGCCACGTCTAGTTCGGGGGTGCTCGGCCGGCGAAGAACCCAGGTCGCCTGCCCTCTCCGATCGCCCAGCGATGCAGCGAGCTGGGCGGGCGGGTTGGCTGCAGCCTTCGGTGCGCGTGCAAGCCGGATCCCGCAGCGCCGGATCCAGCGCCAGAGGCGGCAGCCGCGTGCCAACCCACCCCGCGCCAGCGCGGTGGACACCTTGCGTTCGAACTCGTTGGCGTGCGCAGCCCAGGCTTGGGCGATCTCGCGGCCCGGCAGGTCGCGCGACTGCCGCTCGGAGCAATCGCATGCAGCGAGCGTAGTCGCGGCGGGCCGCGCGAGGGCCGCCCAGCCGAGGCCGCGATGTGCAATACGGGCCATCGCCCACGGGCGCAAGGCGCCTAGCAGCCGGTGTGGTACACGCGCCTCGGCCTACGCACACTGCGCGCGGCGAGCGGCGCGACGGATCAGGACTGGCGCATCGTGCGCAGGCGATCCAGGGTCGATTTCAACGCCAGCGGCCGCACCGGCTTCTGCAGCAGGGACAGGCCGTACTCCAGCGCGCTGCGGCGCACCTCGCCACTGTCGTCGGCGCTGAGGACCAGGGTGGGACGCGGGCCGAAGCGTCCCGCCAGGCGACTGTGCACGGCAATGCCGGTATCCCCGTCGTCGAGGTGGTAGTCGAACAGCCACAGCGCGGCCGGGCGCGCCTGCATCAGCGCCTCGGCGCCGGCCCCGTCGGAGGCGGCGTCCACCGTGCAGCCCCAGCCTTCCAGCAGCGCACGCAGCGACGACAGCGCCACGGGGTCGTTGTCCACGATCAGGATGCGTGTACCCGCCAGTCCGGCGCGGGTCCCGGCTGGGTCGGCGCGCGGCACCGGCACCGCGCGTGGGAGGCGCAGCGAGAACACCGTGCCGGCGCCGCTGCGGCTGCGCAGCCCAAGCGGTGCCTCCATCAGGCGCGCGATGCGATCGGCGATCGCCAGGCCCAGCCCCAGGCCCTGTCCGGGCACGCCCTCGCCACGGCGGAACTCCTCGAAGATCAGCTGCTGCTGCGCCGGCTCGATGCCTGGCCCGGTGTCGTGCACCTCGATGCGCAGGCCGTCGCCGTCGCGGCGCAGGCCCAGCAGCACGCCGCCCGCCTGCGTGTAGCGCACCGCGTTGGCCAGGAAGTTCTGCAGCACCCGCCGCAGCAGCTGCGGATCGCCGTGCACCCAGGCCGCGCTCGCGACGTAGCGGAAGGCCAGCCCATCGGCCTCGGCCAGCGCGCGGAACTCGGACGCCAGCGGGTCGAGCACCTCGGATAGCGGAAACGCGCGCGGTTGCGGCACCAGGCCGCCGGCTTCCAGCCGCGACATGTCGAACAGGCCGGTGAGCAGGCCGGCGGTCGAGTCGAGCGCGCCCTGCACCTGGCGCAATGCGACGCGGCGCCCGGCATCGAGCTGCTGCGCCAGCGACTCGGTGAACAGCTGCGCGGCATGCAGCGGCTGCAGCAGGTCGTGGCCGACGGCGGCGAGGAAGCGGCTCTTGGCATCGTTGGCGCGCTCGGCCTCGCGCCGGGCCAGGTCGAGGCTGGCGGTGCGCTCGGCCACGCGCTGTTCCAGGGTTTCGTTGGCGCGCTTGAGTCCGGCCTCGGCCACGCGGAACGCGGTGACGTCGGTGAAGGTGGCCACGAAGCCGCCGTTGGGCATCGGGTTGCCGCGGATCTCCACCGCGGCGCCGTCGGGGAAGCGCCGTTCGGCGACATAGGGCGTGCCCGCGCGCATGTGCGCCAGGCGCCGTTCGACCTCGCGCCCGACGTCCACCGGCCCGAGCAGGCCGCTGGCGAGGTTGTGCCGCACCAGGCGTTCCACCGGCACGCCCACCCGCAGCATCTGCGGCGGATAGTCGAAGCGTTCGGCGTAGCGGCGGTTCCAGGCGACCAGGCGCAGCTCGCTGTCGACCACGCTGATGCCCTGGCTCATGTTCTCCAGCGCCGCTTCCAGCACGCGCTGGTTGAAGCGCAGGTCCTGCGAGGCCTCGCCGACGATGGCCGCGACCGTGTCCAGGTCCGGACCGGCTTCGCGTCGCGCGGCATCGAGCAGCAGCCGCGCCGAGGCGCTGCCGAGCACCGCGGCCAGTTCGCGTTCCAGTCCCGACTCGATGGCGGCCGGCACGGGGCCGCTCGGCGGCGCGCCGCGCAGCAGCTCGTCCACCCGCTGCGCGGGCAGGAAGCGGCGGCCGGCGTTGCGCAGGGTCTGCCGGTCCGACCCGCGCGCCTCGCTGCGGTGCGGTGCGCTGCCGATCCCCGCCAGCAGCGCCGTGGTGGCGGTGCCGACGAACAGGCTGACGCCCACCGCCCTGCCCAGCCGGCTCCAGCCGGTGAGGCCGAACAGCGATTCGGGCGCCAGCCAGGCCAGGCCGAGCGGCCCGTGCTGCACGAACGCATCGCCGGGCGCCACCATCGGCGGCAGCATCACCCAGGCCCAGGCCGCGAAACCGGCCGCGACGCCGGCCACGGCCGCGCGCGCGGGCGTCTGCGGGCGCCAGACCGCGAACGCGAGCGCCGGGGTCAGCGTCGCCAGCGCCGAGAACGAGACCGCGCCCACGTCCGCCAGCGCCTCGTTCCCGCCCACCATCCGCGCATAGGCCCAGCCCAGCAGCATGATCACCACGATGCCGCTGCGCCGCAGCAGCAGCAGCCCGCCGCGATGGTCGTCCGCCTGCCCGCGCGACCAGGCGCCGCGCAGCAGGCCCGGCGCGAACCAGTGGTTGCCGATCATCAGGCTGAGCGTCAGCGTGGCGACGATGACCATGCCCGTGGCCGCGCTCAGCCCGCCGAGGAAGACCAGCAGCGCGATGCCGTCGTTGCCTGCGACCAGCGGCAGCGCCAGCGCATACATGTCCGACGGCACGCTGTCGCCCAGCAACTGCGCACCGGCGCGCGCCAGCGGCAGTGCCGGGATCGCGATCAGCAGCAGGTACAGCGGGAACAGCCAGCGCGCGGTGCGGACATGGCGGTCGTCGCGGCATTCCACCACGCCGACGTGGAACTGGTGCGGCATGACGAACATCGCCAGCGCGCCGAGCAGTACCAGCGGCACGAACCCGCCCGCCGCCGGCGGCGACGGCAACGGCGCGGCCTCCATGCGCAGGCCGTCGAGGCCCAGCCAGACGAAGGCGCCCAGCGCCAGCATCGCCAGCAGCTTGAACACTGATTCGAAGGCGATCGCCAGCACCAGCCCGCGGTTGTGCTCGATGGCGCTGGCCCGGCGCGTGCCGAACAGCATCGCGAACAGCGCCATCGCCAGCGCCACGTACAGCGCGCCGTCGCGCCAGGGCGCAGGCGCGCCCGCCGCGGCGTCGACGCCGCCGGTGAGCGTGGCGAAACTCTGGGTGATCGCCTGCAGCTGCAGGGCGATGTAGGGAATCACGCCCAGCGCCGCGACCAGGGTGACGGTGGCGGCCAGCCAGGGATCCTTGCCGAGCCGGGTGGCGATCAGGTCCGCCAGCGAGGTGGCGTTGGTCTCGCGCGCCAGCCGCACCAGCCGGATCAGGAAGAACACCGCCAGCGCGTAGAAGGCGATCGCGCCGACGAAGGTCGGCGGCAGCGGCCAGCCGTAGCGCCCCGCCTGGGTGACGGTGCCGTAGAACGTCCACGAGGTACAGTGAACCGCCAGCGACAGCGCATAGACATGCTTCCAGTGCCGCGCCAGCACGCCGGTGTGGCGCTCGGCGTAGACCGCGGTGCCGAACAGCACCGCCAGCCACAGCAGCGCCGCGACCACCACTACGCCGATGCTCAGCATCGCGTCCGCATCCGCAAGCCCACCATCATCGCCCTGCCCTCACCGCGCGCGAGCATAACGCGAAGGGCCGCGGATGCATCCGCGGCCCCGGGCGATGGGCGGCGCCTCACGCCGCCCGCGCCGGCGGATCGGCTCAGAAGTCGTAGCGGGCAGTGAGGCTGTACTGGCGCGGCGGACCATAGAAACCGGTCAGCACGCCCAGGCCGGCGCTGACCAGGTTGTAGCCGGTGGTGCGGTATTCCTCGTCGGCCAGGTTGGTGCCCTGCAGCGAGAACGACCAGGCATCGCTGGCGCGCCAGATCACGCCGGCGTTGATCAGGCCGTAGCCCTCCTGCTTGATCGCGGGGCTGAGGTCGGTGGTCGGCCACACCTCAGACTGGTAGGAATAGCCCACCCGCGCCGACAGATTGCCGCCATTGGCCAGGTCGGTGCGGTACTCCAGGTTGATCGCGCCGGAGAACTCCGGCGCATTGGTGAAGTACTGGGTATCGGCGATGTTGACCCCGCCGCTGATGAACTCGTCGTACTTGGCGTCCAGCCAGGCCAGGTTGCCGCTGACCAGCCAGTGCTGGGTGGGCATGAACTGGTACTCGGCCTCCACGCCGGTCACCGTACCCTTGCCGGCGTTGGTGAAGTCGCCGAAGAAGCCGCCGCCCGGCAGCGCGGTGAACACCGACAGCTGGATGTCCTCGTAGATGTTGTGGAAGGCGGCGAGGTTGAGGAACAGGCGCTGGTCCAGCAGGCCCATCTTGGTGCCGATCTCGAAGCTGTCCACGCTCTCGTCGTCGAACGGCTCGCCCGAGCGCGGCACCGCCGTGGTATTGGCGCGGATGTTGTAGCCGCCGGACTTGAAGCCGCGCGAGGCCGAGCCGTAGATCATGATCTCGGGGGTCAGCTGGAAATCCAGCGCCACCTTGGGCGAGACGTTCTTGAAGTTGACCGTCTTGTCGAAGTTGGCCGCCACCACGCCGTTGGGCACGGTGAAGCTGGCATCGGTGTAGCCGATGTTGTAGGCGACCGCGTGCTTGTCCTCGTCGGTGTAGCGCGCGCCGATGTCCAGCTTCAGCCGGTCGGTGAGGTCGTGGGTCCAGTCGGCGTACAGGGCGATCGCATTGGTGTTGACCTGGCCCTGGGTGTCGCCGAAAGACAGGTTGAAGAAGTTGTTGAGCACCTGTCCGCCGGCATCGCCGTTGAAGTGGTACAGGCCCACCACACCGCGGCCGCGGCCGCCGGCGTCGTAGTTGGCCTGCAGCTCGTTGCTCACCTGCTGGTCGCTGTAGAACGCCTTCACGTCGGCGATCTTTTCCGGCAGGGCGTCGAAGTCGATGTTGGTCTCGGTGTCGGACTCGCGCTTGGCGATCACGTACTTGAGCGCCCAGTCCTCGCTCGGCCGCCAGTTGACCGTGGCCGAGGCACCCTTCATCTCGGTGTCGTTGACGTTGGGCATGCCGCTGCGGATGTCGTAGCGGCTGTCCATCGGCGCGCCACCGGTCACCGGCACCAGCAGGTTGTTGTTGGGCGCCAGCATCTTCGCGCCGCGCACGCCGGACTGGTCGTCGACCCAGTCGAACGCGAACTGCACGTCGAAGTCCTCGTGCGAGTACGCGCCCAGCTGCATGCGCAGGGCGTTGATCTCCTTGTCGCTGACCTCCTGCCCGTTGAGCAGGTTGCTGCCGTAGCCGTCGCGGTTCATGCTGGCCACCGCCACGCGGCCGCGCAGGCCGCTGTCCTGGCCGCCGATCGCGCCGCCGATCGCCGCCTTGGCGTCGAGCTGGTTGTAGTTGCCGACCGTGATCGAGCCGAAGCCCGTGGTCTCGGTGGGCAGGCCGCGCGAGATGTACTTGATCGCGCCGCCGATGGTGTTCTTGCCGTACAGCGTGCCCTGCGGGCCGCGCAGCACCTCGATGCGCTCGACGTCGAACACGTCCAGCAGCGCGCCCTGCGGGCGGGCGATGTAGACATCGTCCAGGTAGATGCCCACGCCCGGGTCCACGCCCCACAGCGGGTCGGCCTGGCCGACGCCACGGATGTAGGCGGTGACCGTGCTGGTGGATCCGCGGGCGGCGTAGATGGTCAGGTTGGGCACCTGCGCGTCGAGATCGCCGATGTCCTTGACGTTGAGCTTGTCGATGGTATCGGCGGTGAACGCGGTGACCGCGACCGGCACGTCCTGCAGGGTCTCCTCGCGCTTGCGCGCGGTGACCCGGACCACATCCAGCGTGGTGGCGGACGTCCCGGGCGCCGGCGCGGGGCCGGCTTCCTGCGCGAAGGCGCCGGGCGCGGACAGCCCGAGGGCGACGGCCAGGCTCAGGGTGCTGGTACTCAGGTTGCGCTTCATCGTTGGTCCCCCTCCCAGGGCTGCAAGGCTGGCGGCCGCAGGGCCGCATGCGACAGAGGTTAGGGACGCGGCGGTGGCGGCGGCATCGTACCTTCGGACAATGGGCCGGCACCGCGCGGCTTGCGGACACTGGCGGCCGGTTTTATGCGGCGCCGAGCGCCGAAGGCTTGCACATGGACTTCCTGATCGTGCTGGGCGCGCTGTGCTTCCTGATGCTGGTGGCCTATCGCGGCTACAGCGTCATCCTGTTCGCACCGATCGCGGCCATGGGCGCGGTGCTGCTCAGCGATCCCTCGCTGGTCGCGCCGATGTTCACCGGACTGTTCATGGACAGGATGGTGGGCTTCCTGAAGCTGTATTTCCCGGTGTTCCTGCTGGGCGCGGTGTTCGGCAAGCTGATCGAGATCTCGGGCTTCTCGCGCTCGATCGTGGCCGCGACCATCCGCGTGGTCGGCGCGAAACGGGCGATGCTGGCGATCGTGCTGGTCTGCGCCCTGCTCACCTACGGCGGGGTGTCGCTGTTCGTGGTGGTGTTCGCGGTGTATCCCTTCGCCGCCGAGCTGTTCCGCCAGGGCGATATTCCCAAGCGCCTGATCCCGGGCACGATCGCGCTGGGCGCTTTTACCTTCACCATGGACGCACTGCCCGGGACGCCACAGATTCAGAACATCATTCCCACCGCGTTCTTCGGCACCAACGCCTGGGCCGCGCCGGTGCTGGGCACGCTGGGCGGCGTGTTCATCCTGATCGTCGGCATGCTCTACCTGGAATGGCGGCGGCGTGTTGCGCAGGCCGCCGGCGAGGGCTATGGCGATCCGGCGGTGCTGCTCAACGAGCCGGCGCCGTTCACCGGCGAACGCCTGGCCCATCCGCTGGTCTCGCTGCTGCCGCTGCTGCTGGTGGGGCTGAGCAACCTGCTGTTTACCCGCTGGGTCCCGGCCCTGTACGGCGCCAGCCATGCCTTCGTGCCGGCGGTGGTGGGCGATCCGGCGCCGGTGGTGCAGGAAGTGCCGAAGGTCGCTGCGATCTGGGCGGTGCAGGGCGCGCTGCTGGTCGGCATCGCCACCATCCTGGTGTTCGCCTGGAAGCCGGTGTTCGCCAGCTTCGCCGAGGGCACCAAGTCGGCCATCGGCGGCGCGCTGCTGGCGTCGATGAACACGGCCTCGGAGTACGGCTTCGGCGCGGTGATCGCCGCGCTTCCGGGCTTCCTGGTGGTCGCCAACGTGCTGGGCGCGATCGCCGACCCGCTGGTCAACGAGGCCATCACCGTGACCGCCCTGGCCGGCATCACCGGCTCGGCCTCCGGCGGGATGAGCATCGCACTGGCGGCGATGGCCGAGACCTTCATCGCCAATGCCAATGCCGCCGGGATTCCGATGGAAGTGTTGCACCGCGTGGCCTCGATGGCCTCCGGCGGCATGGACACCCTGCCCCACAACGGCGCGGTGATCACCCTGCTGGCGGTGACCGGCCTCACCCATCGCCAGTCCTACAAGGACATCTTCGCCATCACCCTGATCAAGACGGCGGCGGTGTTCGTGATCATCGCCCTGTTCTACGCGACCGGGTTGGTCTAGCGTCGCGGCAGCGAGGCCGACGTCGCGCCCGGCCTTCCGCAGGGGCCTTGGCCGGTGAGGTCCCCGCATCCCGTTTGAAGGAGGGCGATCGGTCACGCCCGCGGGCGTGTCGACCGACAGGGGCAGGCACCGGGCAGCGGCCGCGCGGCCACGTCGTGACCCCGCCGCATCGCCCTTCCCTTGCCGAGAATCGCCCGTGTGTGGAATCGCCGGAATCGTGCGCCTGGACGGCGCGCCCGTCAGCGCCGACAGCGTCGCCGTCCTGACCGACCTGATCGCGCATCGCGGGCCTGACGATGCCGGCGTACATGTCGATGGCCACGTCGGCCTGGGCCACCGCCGCCTGAGCATCGTCGACCTCTCGCCCGCCGGCCACCAGCCGATGCCCAGCAGCGACGGCTCGCTGTGGATCGTCTTCAACGGCGAGATCTACAACCACGAGGCGCTGCGGCTGGAACTGCAGGCGCTGGGCCACGGCTTCCGCTCCACCACCGATACCGAGGTCATCCTCGCCGCCTACCGGCAGTGGGGCGAGGCTTGCGTGCAGCGCTTCGAAGGCATGTGGGCCTTCGCGATCTGGGAGCCGGCGCGGCAGCGGCTGTTCTGTTCGCGCGACCGGCTCGGGATCAAACCGTTCTACTACGCGCTCACCCCGGCGGGCTTCGCGTTCGCGTCCGAGATCAAGGCGGTGCTGGCCAGCGGCCTGGTGCCGGTGCGGCCCAACCACGAGGCCTTGCGCCTGCAGTTGCTGTACCGCGTACGCGCCAGCAACGAGACCACCTGTTTCGAGGGCGTGCTGCAGCTGCCGCCCGCGCACAACGCCGTGCTCGAAGGCGGCCGCTGGCGTCGTGCGCGCTACTGGAACGCGGAAGACGCGCTGGCTTCGCGCGGCGCGGGCGGCGATCACGCCGCGCGCTTCCGCGAGGAAATCTCGCGCGCCGTGCACTCGCACCTGCGCAGCGACGTGCCCGTGGGCGCCTGCCTCAGCGGGGGCCTGGACTCGGGCACGCTGGTGGCCCTGGCCGCGCGCGAAACCGCCTCGCCGCTGCGCACGTTCTCGGTCACCTACCCCGGCACCGTCCACGACGAGTCGCGCTACATCCATGCGCTGCGGGGCAAGATCGGCAACCTCCACGGCACCGATACCTCGCCCGACGGGCGCGACCTGATCGACGTGCTCGAGCGCTCGACCTGGCACTACGAGGAGCCCGTCTGGGGCGGCAGCGCGTACTCCTGGTGGCAGGTGATGAAGTCGGTCAACGCCGGCGGCATCAAGGTGGTGCTCAACGGCCAGGGCGCGGACGAGCTGCTGGCAGGCTACCCGCGCTACTACCCGACCTACCTGCGCCAGCTGCTGCTGTCCGGCCGCGCGGGCGCGCTGCGCCACAACTTCGAGGGCTTCCGCGCGCAGCAGGGCGATCTGTCCCGGCTTGGCCTGTGGCGCGAGCTGGCCACGCCGTTCTGGCCGGACTGGCTGCGCCGGGCGGCGCGCGTCGCCGGGCGCGGCAGCGCCTTCGACGACAGCTTCCTGTCGCCCGAGCTGCGCGCCCTGTCCTCGCCCGCCGCCGAGGCGCTGGCGCGACGCGCGTTTTCCAATCTCGACACGCATCTGCTGAGCGACCTCACCGTCACCCGCCTGCCGGAACTGCTGCAGGCCGAGGACCGCTTCAGCATGGCCTTCTCGATCGAGAGCCGGGTGCCGTTCCTGGACCGCGCCTTCGTCGAATACGGCATCGCCCTGCCCGCGGCGCAGAAGATCGACAACGGGGTGACCAAGGTGGTGCTGCGCGAGGCGATGCGCGGCATCGTGCCGGACGAAACCCTGGACCGCCGCGACAAGCAGGGTTATCCCACGCCGGCCAACGACTGGCTGCGCAGTGTCGGCGTCGACTACGCGGGCGACCTGATCAGCTCGCGCGCCTTCCGCGAGCGCGGCGTGTTCGACGCAGCGGCTTCGAGCCGCGCGTTCGAGCGCTGGCGCAGGGGCCAGGGCGCCCTGCCCGGCCTGTGGACCTGGCTGTCGGCCGAGAACTGGTATCGCCAGTACGTCGACACCCCGGCGTCGGACTGGGGCCGGCACGCCCCCGCCGTCGGCCCGGGCGTTGGGCGCGGCCCGGCCGCGAAGGCCGCATCGGCCCCGGATCGGACTGTGGCAGCAATCACATCCGCGGCCGAATAAAAACGCGGATACTCTCCCGCGCAGGGGAATCCACAAGGACATCGTATGCACCCGGGCCTCTCCCAGGCGGAGCGCGCCGCGCTGGAGCGCGCGCATCGCCAGCGTTACCGCCTCGCGCGGGCGCCGCGCTACCAGCGCCACCCGGAGCAAGCGCCCCCTGCAACCGCCGCGACCGGCCCGGCACCCGGCATGGAGAAGTCCTCCCGGGGACGGCTGCTGACCCTGCCCACGCCGCCCTACGCCGTACGCGTGCTCAACCACATGAGCTACGGCGCCACGCCCGAATCGATCGCCGAGTTCAACGCCCTCGGCAGCAGCGACGTCGCCCGCCTGACCGCGTGGGTCGACCGCCAGCTCAACCCCGCCGCCATCGACGATGGCGCGGTCGCCACCCGGCTGGCCAATGCCGGCTACACCACCCTGGGCAAGAGCCTCGCGCAGCAGTGGAGCGAGCATGTCCGTGCCGACGTGGAGTACGGCGTGCGCATGCGGCCGGGCTGGGAGGTGCAGCGCGAGGCGCTGGTGCGGGCGGTGTTCTCCAGGCGGCAGCTGTTCGAGGTCGCCACCGCGTTCTGGCACGACCACTTCAACGTGATGGTCGGCGACTACGATTGCGCGCCGGTGTACGGTCATTACGACCGCGAGGTGATCCGCGCCAACGCCTTCGGCAACTTCCGCACCATGCTCGAGGCCGTGGCGCGCAGCACGGCGATGATGATCTACCTCGACAACAAGTCGAACCGCCGCTCGGGCCCCAACGAGAACTTCGCGCGCGAACTGCTGGAGCTGCACACCTTCGGCGCGGAAAACTACCTGGGCTTCATGGATCCGTTCGCGGTGCCGCCCTGCCCCGAGGACCCGGCCTACCCGATCGGCTACACCGACATCGATGTCTACGAGACCGCCGCCGCGTTCACCGGCTGGACGATCAACAACAACCACTGGGAATTCACCCACGCCAACCGCGACGACGGCGGGTTCTACTATCACGCCGACTGGCACGACTCGGGGCCGAAGTTCGTGCTGGGCCGCTTCATCTACCCGGAGCGCCCCGCTCTGCAGGACGGCCGCGACATCCTCGACCGCATCGCCAGCCACCCGCGGGTCGCGAAGTTCATCTGTCGCAAGCTGGCGCGGCGGTTCGTGGCCGACGACCCGCCGCAGGAGCTGGTCGACAGCGCCGCGGCCGTGTTCCGCGCGCACTGGCAGGCGCCCGACCAGATCAAGCGCACCCTGCGCCACATCCTGCTCTCCGACGCCGCCCAGTACGCCTGGGGCCGCAAGACCCGGCGCCCCTTCGAAGCGGTGGCCGCGACCCTGCGCGTGCTGGGCTGCCAGTGGACCTATCGCTTCGACGAGAACCGCAGCAACGACCTGAACTGGCGCCTGGGATTCACCGGTCACCAGCCCTACGACTGGGCGGCGCCCAATGGTTATCCGGACGTCGCCACCGCCTGGTCCGGTGCCAGCAGCCTGGGCATGACCTGGAAGCTGCAGAACTGGCTGACCGAAGCCAACAACGTCGCCGGCGACGGCAAGCTGCTGCCGCTGCTCGAGCTCACCCGCGCCGGGGTGCCGCCCGCGCAGTGGACCGCCAACCGGCTGGTGGGGTTCTGGTGCCAGCGCGTGCTGGGCTACCAGCCCGGGGCCCAGCGCCTCGAGGTGCTGCGCCGGTTCATGGCGCAGAACGGCAACCCGGCCAGCTACGTGATCGAAGACACCAACAGCTGGGCGCAGGGCGACCTCAAGCGCCACTACAACCACGAACGGCTGCGCAGCATGGTGTCGCTGATCCTGATGTCGCCCGAATTCCTGAGCCGCTGAGGACGAGACCATGACCATCGAACTCGATCGCCGCGGTTTCCTGAAAGGCTGCTGCGCCACGGCTGCCGCCGGGGCCGCGGGGCCTGCGCTGTTTTTCGGCGGCCATGCGCAGGCCGCGGTCAACGGCTACGACACCGTCGTCCACGTCTTCCTGCGCGGCGGCATCGACGGGCTCAATCTCGTCGTGCCGGTCTCGGGCAACGACCGCGACCACTACCAGCAGGCCCGCCCGGACATCCAGGTGCCGGTCAGCGGCGAGAATGCCGCCCTGCCGCTGACCCTCGCCAACGGTTCGGCCACCGGATTCGGCCTGCATGCGGCGGCCACCGGACTGCGCGACATCTGGGTCGACGGCAAGCTCGCCATCGTGCATTGCTGCGGCATGCAGACCGTGGTCACGCGCAGCCATTTCGACGCCCAGCAATACCTGGACTTCGGCACCCCCGGCAGCAAGGGCAACGGCAGCGGCTGGATCGCCCGCGCCTGGGAAACGCATCCCGGCGCATCGCCTTCGGTGGTGATGCCTGCGCTTGCGGTCAACAGCCGCCTGCCCGCCAACCTGCTGGGCGCGACCCAGGCATTGACGATGGGCAGCCCCACCGATTTCGACCTCAATGCCGGCTCCTATGCCTGGCAACGGGTGCGCGACGGCTCGCCCTCGGGCTTCAGGGGCGTCAACGAGACGCTCGTCGACATGTGGCAGGGCAACGTCGGGATCGAACGCAGCGGCCGGGCAGCCAACGGCGCGCTGCGCACGGTCGCGCAGCAGCCCTACACCGCCACCCTGCCCACGTCGTGGCCGACCACCACCGTCTCCCGCCAGCTCTGGACCGTGGCGCAGTCGGTGCGCTTCAACCTCGGCCTGCGCTACGCGGCCGTCGATGTGGGCGGCTGGGATACGCACGAGAGCCAGGGCAACAACGGCGGCGGCTATTTCCACGGCCGCGTGGCCGAACTGTCGCAGGCGCTGGCCGCGTTCTACGGCGAACTGGCCGCCACCGGCGAGATGGCGCGGGTGACGGTCGTGGTGCAATCGGAGTTCGGCCGGCGCGTGCGCGAGAACGGCAGCGGCGGCACCGATCACGGCTACGGCAATCCGCTGCTGGTGCTGGGCGGACCGGTGAACGGGCGCCGCTTCTACGGCAGCTGGCCCGGCCTGCATCCGGAGATCCTCTCGCCCCACTTCGGCGACGTGCCGGTGACCACCGACTTCCGCCGCGTGTTCACCGAATTGCTCCGCGCGCGCATGGGGCACACACGCACCGCCGAGGTCTTTCCCGGCTACAGCGGCTACAGCGCGCTGGGAATGTTCGCGGCCGCAGGCGCCGCCGCGGCACCGGTGCCCCAGCCGGAGCGGCAGGCGCCGCAAACGGCGCTGTCCAATATCGAGACCGTGCCATCGGGGCCCTCCGTGGGCCTTGGCGAGAGCACGTCCACGGCAACGACTCCGATCCGCCATCGCCGCGGCACGGTACGGATGCCCAGCCGCATCTCGCAACCGCTGCTGAGGCTGCGGCTGCGGCTCTACCGACTGATGCAGCAGCACCGGCTGTAGGCGCGCATGGGGCGACGGGCGTCGCCCTCCGCTTTCTTGTGCGAGGACGCATGGTCTTCGTGCTCCCATGGCCAGTCGCTGTGAACGGAGCGACCCACGCGGAGCGCTGACGAAGGAGTCCGGTCGGTGCTTCGGACCGACGCCACGCCCTGTCGGCCGGGGTCGCTTGCCGATCGGTCAGGGTATCCTGCCCTGACTCGCGCGCAAAACATCCATGTTTTGCTTTCCGCGACCCCGGCCGCCAGTGCGCGGCTCCCCGCTGCCCCTGCTGCGATGTCTCGATCGGCTGCAACCCCGTAGCCACGACAGTGGCTTGACCAGGGTCGTTCCGGACCAGGGGGCTTGCGGCGGCGAGTCGGCCAGGGTTTGAGTGCGGCAGCTCGCGGCGTGGCGCGTCCGCACGAACGCCCGCGTGCTGCGCCGCGCCAGACCGCGCAGCGGGCGGACCGGGCCGGGAGCAACCCCGGCATGGGACGCCCCGGCCGCAGGCTCTGATCCAGTCGCCCACGATCCGGCCGACTTTCAGGCTGGAAAACCAAAGAAAAAGGCGGGCCGAAGCCCGCCTTTCCAGAAGCGAAGGTTGGCCGGCTTATTCGGCCGACGTGCCCTCGCCTTCCTCGATGGCCTTCATCGACAGGCGGATGCGGCCCTGCTTGTCGACTTCCAGCACCTTGACCTTCACCACGTCGCCTTCCTTGAGCACGTCGCTGACCTTCTCGACGCGATCGTTGGAGATCTGCGAGACGTGCACCAGGCCGTCCTTCCCGGGCGAGATGGTGACGAACGCGCCGAAGTCCATGATCTTGGCGACCTTGCCCTCATAGATGCGGCCGGGCTCGACATCGGAGGTGATCTGCTCGATGCGCGACTTCGCGGCCTGGCCGGCGACGGCGTTGACCGAGGCGATGGTGATCGTGCCATCGTCCTGGATGTCGATCTGGGTGCCGGTTTCCTTGGTGATCGCCTGGATCACCGAACCGCCCTTGCCGATCACTTCGCGGATCTTGTCGGGGTGGATCTTGATGGTGATCAGGCGCGGCGCGAACTCGCTGAGCTCGGCACGCGGCGCGGTCAGGGCGGCTTCCATCTCCTTGAGGATGTGCAGGCGGCCCTGCTTGGCCTGGGCCAGCGCGACCTTCATGATCTCCTCGGTGATGCCCTGGATCTTGATGTCCATCTGCAGGGCGGAGATGCCGTTCGCGGTACCGGCGACCTTGAAGTCCATGTCGCCGAGGTGGTCCTCGTCGCCGAGGATGTCGGACAGCACGACGAAGTCGTCGCCTTCCTTCACCAGGCCCATCGCAATGCCGGCCACCGGCGCCTTGATCGGCACGCCCGCGTCCATCAGCGCCAGCGACGAACCGCAGACCGAGGCCATCGACGAGGAGCCGTTGGACTCGGTGATCTCCGAGACCACGCGGATGGTGTAAGGGAACTCCTCCATCGTCGGCATGACGGCCAGCACGCCGCGCTTGGCGAGGCGGCCATGGCCGATCTCGCGGCGCTTCGGACCCATCATGCGGCCGGCTTCGCCCACCGAATAGGGGGGGAAGTTGTAATGGAACAGGAAGTGTTCCTTGTACTCACCGGCGACGGCGTCGATGATCTGGCCGTCGCGCGCGGTGCCGAGCGTCACGGCCACGATCGCCTGGGTCTCGCCACGGGTGAACAGCGCCGAGCCGTGCACGCGCGGCAGGATGCCGACCTTGGACGCGATCGGGCGCACGGTGTCGAGCGCACGACCGTCGATGCGGACCTTGGTCTTGAGGACCGACTCGCGCATCGTCTGGTATTCCTGCTCGCCGAATTCCTTCGACAGCTCGCCGGACGACCAGGCATTGGCTTCGGCCTGCGGGCTCAGCGCCTCGAGGATGGCCTTGCGCACCTTGGAGATCGCGTCGCGGCGCTCGAGCTTGTCGCGCACTTGGAAGGCGCTGGCGAGCTGCTCGCCGACCGCAGTGCGGATCGCCGAGATCAGGCCCTCGTTGGCGGCCGGCGGCTGCCAGTCCCACTTCGGCTTGCCGGCTTCGGCAACCAGTTCGTTGATCGTGGCGATCGCCACCTGCATCTGCTGGTGGCCGAACATCACCGCACCGAGCATCACGTCTTCCGACAGCTCCTTGGCTTCGGATTCGACCATCAGCACCGCGTTGGCGGTACCGGCCACGACCAGCTCGAGGTCCGAATCGACCAGCTCGCTGACGGTGGGGTTGAGCAGGTACTGGCCGGCCTTGTAGCCGACCTTGGCGGCGCCGATCGGGCCGTCGAACGGCGCGCCCGACAGCGACAGCGCGGCGGAGGCGCCGATCAGGGCCAGGATGTCGCCGTCGACCTCGGGGTTCATCGACATCACGGTGGCGATGATCTGCACTTCATTGCGGAAGCCATCCGGGAACAGCGGGCGGATCGGCCGGTCGATCAGGCGCGAGATCAGCGTTTCCTTCTCGGTCTGGCGGCCTTCGCGCTTGAAGAAGCCGCCCGGGATGCGGCCACCGGCGTAGAACTTCTCCTGGTAATCGACGGTGAGCGGGAAGAAATCCTGCCCTTCACGCGCGGTCTTGTTGGCCACCGCGGTGACCAGCAGCACGGTGCCTTCGCACGAGACCATGACCGCGCCGCCAGCCTGGCGGGCGATCTCGCCGGTCTCGAGCGTGATCGTCTGGTTGCCGTACTGGAAGCTCTTGGTAACTTTTGCCACTTGGGGATGTCCTCGATGACTCTTTCGATGGACCGGCCAGGACCCCTGTCCCGGTCGGGCGGCCGCGTCCACCACGGCCAAAAAAAGAACCGCGGCGCATCGCTGCGCCGCGGCGTTGGTGTTGCTTAGCGACGCAGGCCGAGTTTCTCGATCAGGGCCTTGTAGCGCCCCACATCCTTGCGATGCAGGTAGTCGAGCAGGCTGCGGCGGCGGTTGACCATCATCAGCAGGCCGCGCCGGCTGTGGTGGTCCTTCTTGTGGGTCTTGAAGTGTTCGGTCAGGTGCACGATGCGGGCGGTGAGCAGGGCCACCTGGACTTCCGGCGAGCCGGTGTCGTTGGTGCCGCGCGCGTGTTCCTGGATGATCTGGCTGTTGTCGATGGACATGATTGCCTCTGGTCACGAAACCCGCAGACCACGTCGCCGCATCATCGACGCCGGCGTCGTACCGCAAGGGTTCGTCATGGATGGAGGGATGGCCGTGCTGGCCGGCCCCGGACGGGATGGAATGGAGCAGTTGGAAGTGCTTGAAAAAGCCGTGGAATTGTAGACGCTGGCGAGCCCCCGGACAAGGCTCAGCGGCCGCCCCCCGCGGCGGCCTCGACCGCCCAGGTGAACAGCCGCTGCGGCCGCAGCGCCCCGTCCGCCACCTCGCCCAGGCCCAGCGCCCGCCCCCCGGGGCCGAATACGGCCACGCTGCCGGGGGGATGGAAATCCCCGTTCACCGACTGTCCGCGGCCCAGGCGACGGGCCTGGGCCTCATCCAGGTCCACCGGTGGCCACGAGGCCATGCCCCGCTCCAGCGGCAGCAGGCAGGCCAGCAGGCTGCGGTCGCCGCGCGTGGACAGGGCCTGCAGCTCGTCGAGCGTCCACATCTTCGGATCGCGGAACGGATCCACCCACAGCCGGCGCAGGTCCGCCACGTGGGCGCCGCAGCCCAGGGCCTCGCCCAGGTCCCGGACCAGGCTGCGCACATAGGTGCCCGAGCCGCACTCCACATGCAGGCGCAACTGCGGCGGCACGCCGTTCAGGTCGTCGAGCAGGTCGGCCGCGGACTCCAGCCGGAACTCGTGCACGTCGACCGGCCGCGGTTCGACCTCCACCACCTCGCCGCGCCTGGCTTTGGCGTACAGCGGCTCGCCGCCGCGCTTGAGCGCCGAGTAGATCGGGGGGCGCTGCTGGATGCGTCCGGTCAGGGCATGCAGTGCCTGGTCGATCCGCGGAATGCGCAGCGTCGGGACCGGGCGCTCGCGCAGCGGCTGGCCGTCGGCATCGTCGGTATCGGTGACCACGCCCAGCCGCGCCACGGTGTCGTAGGCCTTGCGCGCGCCCAGCAGGCCGCCGGCGATCTTGGTGGCTTCGCCGAAACACACCGGCAACAGGCCGGTGGCCAGCGGATCGAGACTACCGGTATGGCCCGCCTTCTCGGCGCGAAACAGATGGCGCACGCGCTGCAGCGCCTGGTTGGAACTCAGGCCGCGGGGCTTGTCGAGCAGCAGGATGCCGTCGAGCTTGCGGAATTTCGTGCGCGGGCGTGCGGTCATCGGATCATTGTAGGGCGCGGGGCGTGGCAGGCAGGGATCGTGACGAAACGGATGCAGGGGTCCCGGCAGGCCGAGCCGTGGCGTACGACCCTGCACGCCCCCTGTCCGGCATGCCGTTTCGACGGCGTCGAGCGGGCAGCCGGCCCCACAACGATGCGATCGCACCTGCCTCCGGCATCCACCCGTGCATCCCGAGCGCCGCGATCGGCTCCGCGTCCCGCAGCGCCCTCGCGATGCCGGGATGTCACGCGCAGGTCGTGCCGCTTCCTATGCGAAAGGAGGGCGCGCGGGGCGGTGCCATGGAGAACTGGATGAGCCCCGGCGACGACGCGCCGGAACGCCGCGGACTACAGATCGCGCAGCAACTGGTCGATGCGTTCGCCGCGATCGACCGAATCGTCGTAGTGGAAGTGCAGCTCGGGGACATGCCGCATCTTGACCGCCCGCGCCAGGCGGAAGCGGATTTCGTGCGCGACCGCCTTGAGCCCCTTGACCGCCTCGGTGGCGCGTTCGGACTGCAGCGCGGTCACGAACACCTTGGCATGCGCCATGTCGCGGGTGACCTCGACATCCGACACGCTGACCGACGGCAGGCCGTGCTCGGCCACCGCTTCGCGCACCAGCGTGCCCAGCTCCCTGCGGAGCTGCGCGGCGATGCGGTCGGTACGGGAAAACGACTTCGTCATTGCGGATTCGGGATTCGTGATTCGTGATTCGGAAAGAGCGGGTCGGGAGTCGAGGCGGGTGTTCTTTCGAATCCCCAATCCCGGCTCCCGAATCCCGGCGGACCCTTACAGGGTCCGTTGCACCTCGATGCGCTCGAAGCACTCGATCTGGTCGCCCGGCTTGACGTCGTTGTAGGCCTTCACCGCGATACCGCACTCGGTGCCGTTGCGCACTTCCTCGACGTTCTCCTTGAAGCGGCGCAGCGATTCCAGCTCGCCCTCGAACACCACGGTGTTGTCGCGCAGCACGCGGATCGGGCGGTTCTTGCGGACCACGCCCTCGATGACCATCGAGCCTGCGACCGCGCCGAACTTGGAGCTGCGGAACACGTCGCGGACCTCGGCGATACCGATGATCTGCTCGCGGATCTCGACGCCCAGGATGCCGGAGGCGACCTGCTTCACCTGGTCGATCACGTCGTAGATGATCGAGAAATAGCGCAGGTCCAGGCCGCTGTTCTCGATGACCTTGCGCGCCGATGCGTCGGCACGGACGTTGAAGCCGAT
Source organism: Luteimonas campi (assembly GCF_051162505.1). NCBI lineage: Bacteria > Pseudomonadati > Pseudomonadota > Gammaproteobacteria > Lysobacterales > Lysobacteraceae > Luteimonas > Luteimonas campi. Next base: position 285,186 of record NZ_JBNWEM010000004.1, on the reverse strand, counting down.
GATGGTGGCCTTGGCCGTGGCCGCCGCGTTGGCGTCGGACTCGGTGATGCCGCCCACGCCCGAAACGATCACGTTGATGCGGATCTGCTCGTTCGACAATGCGGTGACCGCCTGACGCAGCGCTTCCACCGAGCCCTGCACGTCGGCCTTGATGACCAGGTTGAGCTGCTGCTGCGCCTCGCCCTGGCCCATCTGGGCCATGATGTCTTCCATGCGGTTGCCGGCCTGCGCCACCAGGCGCAGTTCGCGGCGCTTGGCTTCGCGCTGCTGGGCCACGTCCTTGGCCAGGCGCTCGTCGGCGACCACGACGAAGTCGTCGCCCGCGTCCGGCACGCCGGACAGGCCGAGCACCTGCACCGGGATCGAGGGGCCGGCCGACTGCACCTGCGAGCCGGTCTCGTCGAACAGCGCCCGCACGCGGCCGAACTGCACGCCGCACACCAGGTAGTCGCCCTTCTCCAGCAGACCCTGCTGCACCAGCACGGTCGCGACCGGGCCACGTCCCTTGTCCAGCGAGGACTCGATGACCGTACCCGAAGCGCGGCCTTCGGCCACGGCGCGGAGTTCCAGCACCTCGGCCTGCAGCGAGATCGCGTCCAGCAGGTCGTCGACGCCCTGGCCGGTCTTGGCCGACAGCTCGACCATCTGCGTGTCGCCGCCGAAGTCCTCGGCGACGAGATCGTGGCCGAGCAGTTCGTTCTTGATCCGCTCCGGATCGGCGTCGGACTTGTCGACCTTGTTGATCGCCACGATCAGCGGCACCTTCGCCGCCTTCGCGTGCTGGATCGCCTCGATCGTCTGCGGCATCACGCCGTCGTCGGCCGCGACCACCAGCACCACGATGTCGGTGAGCTTGGCGCCGCGCGCGCGCATCGAACTGAACGCCGCGTGGCCCGGGGTATCGAGGAAGCTGATGACGCCCTTGCCGGTCTCAACGTGGTACGCGCCGATGTGCTGGGTGATGCCGCCGGCCTCGCCGGTGGCGATCTTGGTGCGGCGGATGTAGTCCAGCAGCGAGGTCTTGCCGTGGTCGACGTGACCCATGATGGTGACCACCGGCGGACGCTGCGAAGCCTCGCCCTGCACGCCCTCGACATGGGCCAGCAGTTCGGACTCGGCGTCGTTCGCCTCGGCGGCAACCGCCTTGTGGCCCAGCTCCTCGACCACCAGCACCGCGGTGTCGTGGTCGATGCTCTGGGTGATGGTGGCCATCACGCCCATCTTGAACAGCGCCTTGACCACGTCGCCGCCCTTGAGGGCGAGTTTCGATGCGAGGTCGGCCACGGTGATCGCTTCGCCGATCGCCACTTCGCGCACCACCGGCGCGGTCGGGCGTTCGAAGCCATGCGGACCCGCGCCGCTGCGCGACTGCTCGACATGGCGACGCGACTTCGGCTTGCCGCGGGTGCTGCTGCGACGTGCGCGCTCCGAAGCGCTCAGATGCAGCTGGCCGGCGAAGCGCGCGGTGCTGTCGTCGTCCTCGACGCCCGCCACCATCGCGTGCGAGCCGCGGTTGCCCTTGTGCTTCGGGCCCGTGCCGCGCTCGTCGCGCGCCGGCGCCGGCTTGGGATGGCCATGGCCATGGGCCGGCTTGCGCGCGGCCGCATCGGCCTCGGGCGCGGTTGCCGCCGCCTGCTCGGCCTCCTTGCGCAGCCGCTCGGCCTCGGCTTCCTGCTGGCGCTTGGCCTGCGCGGCTTCCTCGGCGCGGCGCTGGTCTTCCTCGGCCAGGCGCTGCTGCTCGGACAGGTTGCGCTGGCGCGATTCCTCGAGCTTGCGCAGGATCTCCGCCTGCTCGTCGTCGGCCGGTGCCGCGGGGACGCCCTTGGCGGTCTCGCTAGCCGGCTTGACCAGGGTGACCTTCCTGCGCACCACCACGTCGACGGTCGAGCGGTTCTTGCCGCCGCCGACCGTCAGCTCCTGCTTGCGGGTGCGGCTGAGCGTGATCTTCTTCGGCGCCACGGCCTCTTCGACCGGCTTGTCGTCCTTGCCGTGGGTGCGGCGCAGGAAGCCGAGCAGCTTGACCTTCTCGGTGCTGGTGACGACCTGGTCGGGATCGTTGAACGCCATGCCGGCTTCGGACAGCTGCTCCAGCAGCTTCTCCACCGGCGTATTGACCAGGGCGGCGAGCTTGCGGATGGTGGTTTGTTGCGACATTCGGGTCCTATGCTCTGTTTGGCGCCCCCTCGCCAGGAGCAAGGGAAGCGCGGATTCTAAGCCCTGATCGGTGCAGGGCCGCGTTCATCGCGTGATCATTCGCCGCGCTCCAGGCGTGCGATTTCCTCGGAGCGGGCGGCCAGGATCAGCGCCGCGGCGCGTTCGGCGTCCAGGCCTTCGATGCCGAACTCGAGCACTTCGTCGGCCGCCAGGTCGGACAGGTCCTCGCTGGTGCGAACGCCGTGCGAAGCCAGCGCGTAGGCGGTTTCGTCGTCCATGCCCTCCAGCGCGAGCAGGTCCTCGGCCGGCGCGTTCTCGTCGAGCTCTTCCTCTACCGCGAGCGCGTCGTTGAGCAGCGCGTCGCGGGCGCGGGCGCGCAGTTCCTCGACGATGTCCTCGTCGAAGCCCTCCACCGCCAGCAGTTCGCCGACCGGCACGTAGGCGATTTCCTCGACCGTGCCGAAGCCCTCGGACACCAGGATGCCGGCGATCTCCTCGTCGACTTCGAGCTTCTCCTGGAACAGGGCGCGCGCCGCGGCCTGCTCGGCCTCGGACTTGGCGGTCACCTGGTCCTGGGTCATCACGTTCAGCTGCCAGCCCGTGAGGCGGCTGGCCAGGCGCACGTTCTGGCCGCCCTTGCCGATCGCCTGGGCCAGCTTGTCCTCGGCCACGGCCAGGTCCATCGAGTGCTTGTCCTCGTCGACGACGATCGACTGCACCTCGGCCGGCGCCATGGCGTTGATCACGAACTGGGCCGGGTTGTCCGACCACAGCACGATGTCCACGCGCTCGCCGTTGAGCTCGTTGCTCACCGCCTGCACGCGCGAACCACGCATGCCGATGCACGCGCCGATCGGATCGGTGCGGTTGTCGTAGGCGATGACGGCGATCTTGGCGCGGTCGCCCGGATCGCGCGCGCAGGCCTTGATCTCGACCAGGCCCTGGCCGACTTCCGGCACCTCGAGCTTGAACAGCTCCATCATGAATTCGGGCGCGGCGCGGCTGATGAACAGCTGCGGGCCGCGCGGCTCGCTGCGCACGTCGAACAGGTAGCCGCGGATGCGGTCGCCGGCGCGCACGATGTCGCGCGGGATCGCCTTGTCCTTGGGAATGAAGGCTTCGGCGTTGCCGCCCAGGTCCACGTAGACGTTGCCGCGCTCCACGCGCTTGACCACGCCGGTGACCAGTTCGCCGATGCGGTCCTTCCACGCGTCGACCACCTGCTGGCGCTCGGCCTCGCGCACGCGCTGCACGATCACCTGCTTGGCGGCCTGCGCGGCGATGCGTCCGAAATCGACGTTCTCGATCTGCTCTTCGATGTAGTCGCCCACCTCGACGCCCTCGACCTCGTCGACGGCGTCCATCAGGCGGATCTGGCGATCGGGCGATTCCATCACGACGTCGTCGGCCACCACTTCCCAGCGGCGGAAGGTCTCGTAGCTGCCGTCCTTCGCGTCGATCGACACGCGGGTCAGCACGTCCTGGTCGAGGTAGCGCTTCTTCGCCGCCGTGGCCAGCGCGGCCTCGATCGCTTCCAGGATCACCGACTCGGGTACGCCTTTTTCGTTGGCGACCGCGTCCACGACCAACAACAGTTCTTTGCTCATCTATGTAAGACCTCTGAAAACCGGCTTGATCCTGTCATCACTCCGGACGCTGCGCCCGGTCCCTCGTTCCGCGCCGGGAAAGCTCCGGCACGGCGGAAAATCAATCGCGCTGCGGCTTGGCCGCGCGGCGTCCAGGCGCCTTGCGCCCGGGCTTGCCGGGCCGGGCGTCGCCACCGGGCAGATCGCGCGCCGGCGCGTAGCCCAGCGCCGCCCAGTCGGGAACCAGCCGCGCCTTGTCGATGTTGTCGGCGGACACCTCGAACGGCTGCCCATCGATGTCGAACACGATCACGCCATCGGCCACCGAGACGATGGTGCCGGTCAGGCGACGGCGCCCGTCCTGCGGCAGCTTCAGGCCGACCTTGGCGCGTTCGCCGATGAAGCGCGCGAACTGCGCCGCATCGAACAGCGGCCGGTCGACACCGGGCGAGGAGACCTCCAGCGTGTAGTTGCCCGAGATCGGGTCCTCCACGTCGAGCTGCGCCGACACCTCGCGGCTGACCGCTTCGCAGTCCTCGATGGTGACCACGCGCGCCTCGGCCTCCGCCTGCGGCACGTCGATGTACAGACGCACCACCGAGCCGCCCGGCGCGGGCAGGTACTCGATGCCGAGCAGCTGCAGCCCCAGCGATTCCACCGTGGGGGCCAGCAGCGTGCTGATCTGTGTCGCCTTATCCGTCACGTCGCGTCGTTCAACCTTTTCCAGATCGCCAGAAACAGCAAGGGGCCCGTGGGGCCCCTTGTCCTGAATGTCCGGCCAGAGCCGGATTTCGGTATCGAGACCAGCAAAAGGCCCCGATGAAGCCCGGTTTCCCGGCACCCTGCGGAGGCTTCAACGCCGCCGCGGACCCGGTGAAACTGGTAGCGCGCGCTGGCTCCGTTCCTGATCCGATCGAGCTGTTCAGGGTGCTGCCGCGCCGCGCAAGCCCGGAATCATAGCGGGTGGGCCCCGGCAAGTCTACCTTCCGGCCAGGCAGCTAGGCTGGCGCAGCGACGGGAGCGGCATCCCTGCCGGCGGCATACGGGCCCGCGCCAGACGGGGTCGGACTGCGGCCGGGCGCATGCGCAACCGACATCGCCGATGCACGCCGGCAGCGGGCGCATGCGCCCCGCCGGCCGCCCGCTCACCCGTAGGGACTGAATCCGGACGGGGCCACGCCGACGTGCTGGTCGGCAGCCAGGATCTCGACGTAGTTCGCCGGATTCGACACGTTGCCGCCCACCAGGATCGGACTGGTCCCGTCGAGGACGAAGCTGGGCCGGGTCCCGGCGGCCGGGTCGCCGCCGCCGGCCCAGCCTCCGGCCGTCGACAGCTTCACCCAGACCGCGCGGGTGCCCGCATCCACCGCCAACTGCACGACCAGGCGCTGGCCAGGCGCGCCGGAGAGCGGCGTCACCTCCATCTTCGTGTCCGACGGCAGCCCGTAGTTCGCATACGCCATCAGCATCCACGCCGATACCGCCTGCACCGACGCGCCCGCACGCCCGTAGCTGCGGCCGGGATGCGCGGTATCGCGCGCCGGTTGCTGCGGATCGCCCCAGAGCGAAACGCCAGCTGCATGTCGCCCGCCATGGAACACGACCGCTTCGACGTAGGCCCGACCCTTGAGTGGCGCCCGGGCGAAACCCGTGGCCACCACGTCGGGCGCGGTGGTGCTCAACCGGGTTCCGCGCCTGGTCAGCACCGCGTCGGCGTTGACGTGCTGGAACGCCAGCCGCCCGCTGCCGACGGTGTCGGCAGGCGGCGCGGATGCGATTGCCGGGCTTGCGCCCACGCTGCCGCACGTCACCGCGCTGCAGAGCAGGATGGCTGCTGCGGCGAATGCCTGTCGCAGGTCGATCAATGCCGCCCCCTGGAGTTAAAAAACGGCCGCCATGATGCCATCGGATTACCGCGCTCGATCGCCGCGGCCCGGTGCCGGGGGCATCCACCACCGGCGGCTGGATCCGCGCGGCGCACGCAGTGCGCCTGCTGCACACGATTCCGCAGGCCTCGGCCGCTGCGCGATCGTCGACGTTCCGCACCAGGATGCGCGATACCGGGCGATCGGTCCCGTCGGCACGTCCGGCTTCGTCCAGCCGGCCGCGCAGCACGGACCACTCCATCCAGACGTAGCGCTCGCGACCACCGACATCGTGGCAGTCGAAAACGAAAAAGGCGGCCTCGTTTCCGAGGCCGCCTTTTCGTCATCCGCGCCGGAGCAATGCGCGGACATATTTTGGTAGCGGGGGCAGGATTTGAACCTGCGACCTTCGGGTTATGAGCCCGACGAGCTGCCAGACTGCTCCACCCCGCAGCAGAAGCGGAATTATGAAGGCAGCGGAGACTTTTGACAAGCCCCGCGTACCTTCGGTGCCGATGGCTCAGGCAAATGCCTGCTGGCACCACTCCATGACCGGACTCCAGAACAGGCCCAGACCCAGCAGCGCCAGTGCATTGATCGAGAACACTGCCTGGAGTGCGCCGCCACGGACCGTGACCGGCTCGCCCGATGGCTGGTCGAAGTACATCACCTTGATCACGCGCAGGTAGTAGAACGCGCCGATCACGGCGAACACGATGCCCACGATCGCCAGCCACAGCAGGCCGCCCTCGAGCGCCGCGCGCAGCACCGCCACCTTGGCCCAGAAGCCGAGCAGCACCGGCACGCCAGCGAGCGAGGCCATGATCAGCAGCACCAGGCCGGCCATCCACGGGTTGCGTGCGTTGAGCCCGCGGAAATCGTCGATGCTGTCGGCCTCGAAGCCCTTACGCGCCAGCATCACGATCGCGCCGAACGCCGCGGCGGACATGATCGCGTAGCTGATGGCGTAGAACAGCGCCGCCGCATAGCCCTCCGCGCCGCCCGCCGCCAGCCCCATGAACATGAAGCCGACGTGCGAGATCGTCGAGTACGCGAGCATGCGCTTGAGATTGGTCTGCGCGATCGCGAACAGGTTGCCCACGCCCAGCGACAGCGCCGCCAGCACGGCCAGCAGCAGCTGGCTCTGCTCGTAGGCCGGGCCCAGTGCGATGTCGAGCATCCGCCAGGTCATCCCGAAGGCCGCGATCTTGGGTGCCGAGCCGATGAACAGCGTGATCGGGGTCGGTGCGCCGTGGTAGGTGTCGGGCAGCCACATGTGGAACGGGGCAGCGCCGAACTTGAAGGCGATGCCGACCACCACGAACACGGTGCCGGTCAGCAGCAGGGTCCGGTCGGTGCCGGACACGGCGACGGCCGCGTCGCGGATGCCGCCGAGGTCCAGCGTGCCGGTCGCGCCGTAGACCAGGGTCATGCCGTACAGCAGCAGGCCCGAGGCCAGCGAACCGAGCACGAAGTACTTCATCGCCGCTTCTGAGGCGAGCGGACTGTCGCGGTCGGTGGCGACCAGTGCGTAGGAGCACAGCGCCAGCAGCTCGAGCCCCACATAGACCATGGTCATGCTGCCGGCCGAGACCAGCAACATCATGCCGGCCACCGAGAACAGCACTAGCACCGCCACTTCGCCCTTGTACAGCCCGCGCTCGCGCAGGAAGGGCCAGATGTAGGCCATCGCCAGTGCGCTGACCAGCAGCAGCACGAGCTTCATCACGTCCGCACCCTCGTCGCGCACGAACATGCCCGACAGCACGCTGCCCTGCCCGCCGAAGTCGAACCAGACCATGGCCGCGGCGGTCAGCAGGGTGGCGATCGCGAGCGCGTGGGTGACCACGCGACGGCGGTCGTCCAGGAACAGGTCGAGCATCAGCAGCGCGAACGCGCCGAAGACCACGACTAGCTCGGGCGCCATCGGCGCCAGCTCGGCGAAGGAACGTACGGGAGGGGGCGTCATCGCGGTCGTCATCACTTCTTGCATTCCTCGGCGGCCGCGTGGGCCGCCCTGTCTCCGTCACCGGAGCGGCTGGTCGGGTCCGGCATCACAGCTTGCTCGCCGCGATGTGGCTGGCCAGCTGCGCGATCGCCGGGTCCATCAGGTCGATCAGCGGCTTGGGCCAGACGCCGATCGCCACCGTGCCGATCGCGAAGGTCCCGAGCACGATCCATTCGCGAGCGTTGATGTCCTTGAGCTCGGCCACGTGGGCGTTGCCGACCTCGCCGAACATCACCCGCTTCACCAGCCACAGCGAGTAGCCGGCGCCGATGATCAGGGTCAGCGCGGCGGTGAACGCGATCATCGGGTGATGCTGGAAGCTCGCCAGGACCACCATGAACTCGCCGACGAAGCCCGAGGTTCCGGGGAGGCCGGAGTTGGCCATCGCGAACAGCACCATGAAGAAGGTGAACCACGGCATCACGCTGGCCACGCCGCCATAGTCGCGGATCATGCGCGTGTGCATGCGGTCGTAGAGCACGCCCACGCAGGAGAACATGGCGCCGGAAATGAAGCCGTGCGAGATCATCTGCACCATCGCGCCCTGCAGGCCGAGACGCGCCGCATCCTCGCCACCGCTCACGTCGCGCATCAGCGCGAAGGCGATGAAGGTGCCGAGGGTCACGAAGCCCATGTGCGACACCGAGGAGTAGGCGATCAGCTTCTTCATGTCCTCCTGGACCAGCGCCACCAGGCCGACGTAGACCACCGCGATCAGCGACAGCGCGATCACCAGCCAGGCCCATTCGTGGCCGGCATCGGGCGTGATCGGCAGGCTGAAGCGCAGGAAGCCGTAGCCGCCGATCTTCAGCATGATTGCGGCCAGGATCACCGAACCACCGGTGGGCGCCTCGACGTGCGCATCCGGAAGCCAGGTGTGCACCGGGAACATCGGCACCTTCACCGCGAAGGCGGCGAGGAAGGCGAAGAACAGCCACATCTGCTCGCTCGCGGTCAGGCGCAGCGCGTACAGGTCCGGCAGCTGCCAGCTGCCCGCCTTCAGGTACAGGTAGATCAGGCCGACCAGCATGAAGATCGAGCCGAGGAACGTGTACAGGAAGAACTTGATCGACGCGTAGACGCGCCGCGGGCCGCCCCAGACGCCGATGATGATGAACATCGGGATCAGCATGGCCTCGAAGAACACGTAGAACAGCAGCGCGTCCACGGCCGAGAACACGCCGATCATCAGGCCTTCGAGGATCAGCATCGCGCCGTAGTACTGGCTCACGCGCCGGTCGATCGAGGTCCACGCCCCCACCAGCACCAGGGCGGTAGTCAGGGCGGTGAGGATGATCAGCGCGATCGAGATGCCGTCCACGCCCAGGTGGTACTGGATGTCGTAGGCGGGAATCCACTCGCGCCGTTCGAGGAACTGCATGCCCGTGGCTGCGTAGTCGAAGCCGGTGAACAGCGGCAGGCTGAGCAGGAACACGACCAGCGCGGTCGCCAGCGACAGCCAGCGTGCGCCCGCGGCGCGCTTGTCGCCGAGCGCGAGCACGGCGGCACCGCCGAAGATCGGCAGCCAGATCAGGAGACTGAGGAGAGGCCAGTTCTGCACGAGGTCAAGTCCAATGGCGGATCAGCACGGCCAGGAGCACGATCAGGCCGAGGATCATCGCGAACGCGTAGTGGTAGAGGTATCCGGTCTGCATGCGGCGGACGAGGCCGGCGGCAAGGTCGACGACCCGCGCCGCGCCGTTGACCAGCACGCCGTCGATCAGCTTGCTGTCGACCTCGCGGGAACCGCGGCCCAGCAGCGCGGCGCCGCCGGCGAAGCCCTTGATCCACAGGTCGTCCATGCCGTACTTGTTTTCCAGCACCCGGATCGGCCCGCGCAGCGCGTGGGCCACCTTCGGCGCCAGGCCGGGCTTCCACACGTACATCAGGGTCGCGAGCAGGAAGCCGGCGAAGGTGAGCCAGAAGGCCGGGGTCACGAAGCCATGCAGCGCGAAAGCGACCGGGCCGTGCCACAGCTTGTCCTTCAGCTGCGCCATCACGTCGTTGGAGGCGAGCACCTCGATCGCGCCGGCGAAGAACGGCGTGGCGTCAGCATGGCCCGCCCAGTCGGTGCCGAACAGCATCGGACCGGCGGTGAAGAAGCCGACCAGGATCGACGGGATCGCCAGCAGCACCAGCGGCAGCGTCACCACCCACGGGGACTCGTGCGGTTCGTGCACGCCATGGTGGTCGTCGTGCGCGTGGTGGCCATGCGCATCCAGGTGCGACGGCTCATGCCGCGTCTCCTGGCCCAGCGGGCCGTGCTGCTCCTGCGGGTGCGACGGCGCGGCCTCGCGGAAGCGCTCCGGCCCGAAGTAGGTCAGGTACAGCAGGCGGAAGCTGTAGAACGAGGTGACGAACGCGCCGAGCAGCACCGCCCAGAAGCCGTAGGTGCCGACCCAGCTCCGATCCGAGGCGTGTTTGGCCGCTTCGATGATCGTGTCCTTGGAGTAGTAGCCGCTGAAGAACGGCGTGGCCACCAGCGCCAGCGTGCCGATGACGGTGGTCCAGAAGGTGATCGGCATGTACTTGCGCAGGCCGCCCATCTTGCGCATGTCCTGCTCGTGGTGCATGCCGATGATCACGCTGCCCGCGGCCAGGAACAGCAGGGCCTTGAAGAAGGCGTGGGTCATCAGGTGGTACACCGCCGCCGAGTAGGCCGACACGCCGAGCGCAACGGTCATGTAGCCCAGCTGCGACAGGGTCGAGTACGCGACCACGCGCTTGATGTCGTTCTGCACCATGCCGATCAGGCCGGTGAAGAAGGCGGTGGTGGCGCCGATGAACAGCACGAAGTCGAGCGCGGTCGGGCTCAGTTCGAAGATCGGCGACATCCGCGCGACCATGAAGATGCCCGCGGTCACCATCGTGGCGGCGTGGATCAGCGCCGAGATCGGGGTCGGGCCTTCCATCGAGTCGGGCAACCACACGTGCAACGGCACCTGGGCCGACTTGCCCATCGCGCCGATGAACAGGCAGATGCAGATCACGGTGGCCACCGACCACTCAGCCGAACCGATGATCTGGATGGTGCGACCGTCGAGCACCTCGCTGGCGCGCCCGAACACGGTGGCGTAGTCGAGGCTGCCGAAATACCACATCACCGCCGCGATGCCGAGCAGGAAGCCGAAGTCGCCCACGCGGTTGACCAGGAACGCCTTCATGTTGGCGAACACGGCGGTCGGACGCTTGAACCAGAACCCGATCAGCAGGTACGACACCAGACCCACCGCCTCCCAGCCGAAGAACAGCTGCAGGAAGTTGTTGCTCATCACCAGCATGAGCATCGAGAAGGTGAACAGCGAGATGTAGCTGAAGAAGCGCTGGTACCCCGGGTCGTCGGCCATGTAGCCGATGGTGTAGACGTGCACCAGCAGCGAGACGAAGGTCACCACCACCATCATCATCGCGGTGAGGTTGTCGACCAGGAAGCCGACGTGCGCCGAATAGCGGCCCACCTCGAAGAAGGTGTACACGTTCTCGTTGAACGGCGCTGCCCCCTGCCCGACCAGCTGCCAGAGCACGTAGCCCGAAAGCGCGCAGCTGATCGCCACCCCGAGGATCGTGGCGGTGTGCGCGCCCGCACGGCCGATCTGGCGGCCGAAGAAGCCAGCCACGATCGCGCCGAGCAGCGGTGCCAGCACGATGATCAGCAGATGGGTTGTCGAAATCGCCATGTCTTGTCCATTACCCGAGTCGTACCGCCTTCACTGCCACCTTCCGGGGTGGCGACGCGAGGCTCCGGGGAGCCTGCGCAACAACGTCTTGTCCTGCTTCCCGTCACCGTCATCCGCGGCAAACGCGCGGGCCCCGGAGAAACCCTGCCCGGCCATCCATGGCCGGGCGTTCGCGGCAGCGCGAGCCAATGGCTCGCGTACCTGGTGTTCGAGTTGTCACTGCAGCCATCCATGGCGGTACTACGCGGGCTCCGGAGAGACCCTGCCCGGCCATCCATGGCCGGGCGTTCGCGGCAGCGCGAGCCAATGGCTCGCGTACCTGGTGTTCGAGTTGTCACTGCAGCCATCCATGGCGGTACTACGCGGGCTCCGGAGAGACCCTGCCCGGCCATCCATGGCCGGGCGTTCGCGGCAGCGCGAGCCAATGGCTCGCGTACCTGGTGTTCGAATTGTCACTGCAGCCATCCATGGCGGTACTACGCGAACTCCGAAGAGACCCTGCCCGGCCATCCATGGCCGGGCGTTCGCGGCAGCGCGAGCCAATGGCTCGCAAACGCTGCCGCTCACCCCTTCAGCGTGTCGATTTCGGCCACGTTGATGGTGCGTCGATTGCGGAACAGCGTAACGAGGATCGCAAGTCCGATCGCGGCCTCAGCGGCGGCCACGGTCAGGATGAAGAACACGAAGATCTGCCCGGCCTCGTCGCCGAAATGACGCGAGAACGCGATGAAGTTGACGTTGACCGCCAGCAGCATCAGCTCGATCGACATCAGGAGGATGATCACGTTCTTCCGGTTGAGGAAGATGCCCGCCACGCTGATGCAGAACAGCGCCGCGCCCAGCGCGAGGTAGTGGCCCAGTGCCAGGCCCTGCCCGAAGATTTCCATTACCTGGCCTCCCCTTCACTGCCCGCGGGGCTCCCCGCAGGCGCTTCCACTACCGGCCGCTCGGCCGGCATGCTCACCATGCGCAGGCGGTCGGCGGCGCGGGTGCGCGTCTGCTCGCCGGGGTTCTGGTGCTTGGCGCCCGGGCGGCGACGCAGGGTCAGCGTCACCGCGGCAACGACGGCCACGGTGAGGATCAGGGCCGCGACCTCGAAGGGCAGCAGGAAGTCGGTGAACAGGCGCCGGGCGATCCAGCTGACGTTGTTCGCGCCGACCGCATCGACCGCGTCCGCGCCGAAGGGCGCAAGCCGCGACTTGATGCCGATCAGGGTCAGGATCTCCACCAGCATCACTACCGCCACCAGCAGGCCCACCGGCAGGTAGCGGACGTAGCCCTCGCGCAGCGGCACCACGTCGATGTCCAGCATCATCACCACGAACAGGAACAGCACCATCACCGCGCCGACATAGACCAGGATCAGCGCCACGCCCAGGAACTCGGCGCCGGCCAGGATCCAGGTGCAGGCCACGGTGAAGAAGGTCAGCACCAGGAACAGCGCGGCATGCACCGGGTTGCGGACGCTGATCACCGCGCCGGCCGAGACGACGGCCACCGTGGCGAAGGCGAGGAAGGCGAGCAGTGCGAAATCCATGATCGGTCGCTTATCGGAAGGCGGCGTCGGCGGCGCGGCGCTCGGCGATCTCGGCTTCGAGCCGGTCGCCGATGGCCAGCAGCTGCGGCTTGGTGACGATGTTCTCGCCGCGGTTCTCGAAGTGGTACTCGTGCAGGTGCGTCTCGACGATCGAGTCGACCGGGCACGATTCTTCGCAGAAGCCGCAGTAGATGCACTTGAACAGGTCGATGTCGTAGCGCGTGGTGCGGCGGGTGCCGTCCTCGCGCGGTTCCGAATCGATGGTGATGGCCAGCGCCGGGCACACCGCCTCGCACAGCTTGCAGGCGATGCAGCGCTCCTCTCCGTTCGGGTAGCGGCGCAGCGCGTGCAGGCCGCGGAAGCGCGGCGACTGCGGGGTCTTTTCCATCGGGTACATCAGCGTGTACTTGGGACGGAACAGATACCTGAGCGTCAGCGCCATGCCGCCCAGCAGCTCGAGCAGCAGCAGGCTACGGAACCAGGAAACGAACTTGCCCATCACTGCCCCGCCTCGAACACGCCGAAGTACGCCATCAACGCCACCACCACGATCCAGCCGATGCTCAGCGGGATGAAGACCTTCCAACCCAGCCGCATGATCTGGTCGTAGCGGTAGCGCGGGAACGAGGCGCGGAACCAGATGAAGCAGCTGGCGAAGAAGAACACCTTGGCGAACAGCCACCACCAGCCGTCGCCCAGGAGCACGCCGAGCACGGGCACGTCCGGGATCCAGGCTGCCGGAATCGGCGACAGCCAGCCGCCGAGGAAAAAGATCGGGGTGAGGAAGCTGACCAGGATCATGTTCGCGTACTCGGCCAGGAAGAACAGCGCGAACGCCGATCCCGAGTACTCCACCATGTGGCCGGCCACGATCTCGGATTCGCCTTCCACCACGTCGAACGGCGCGCGGTTGGTCTCGGCCACGCCGGACACGAAGTAGATGACGAACAGCGGCAGCATCGGCAGCCAGAACCATTCGAACAGGCCCGCATTGCCGGCCTGCGCCATCACGATCTGCGACAGGTTCAGGCTGCCCGCGCCGACCATCACGCCGACCAGGGCGAAGCCCATCGCGATCTCGTAGCTCACCACCTGTGCGGCCGAACGCATCGCGCCGAGGAAGGCGTACTTCGAGTTCGAAGCCCAGCCGGCGAGGATCACGCCGTACACGCCCAACGAGGTCATCGCCAGCAGGTACAGCAGGCCGGCATTGGCGTTGGACAGCACCAGCTGCGCGTCGAACGGCACCACCGCCCAGGCCGCGAACGCCGGGGCCAGCGTGATCAACGGCGCCAGCACGTACAAAGCACGGTGGGCGTTGCTCGGCTGGATGACTTCCTTGAACAGCAGCTTGAACACGTCGGCGAACGCCTGCAGCACGCCCCAGCCGACGTACATCGGGCCATGGCGCGCGTGCATCCAGCCGATCAGCTTGCGTTCCCAGACGACGTAGAACGCCACCGTGACGATCACCGGCACGGCGATGACGAGCACCTTGAGCACGATCCACAGGATCACGCCGATGGCGCCCAGCGACATCAGCCAGTCGTACAGCGGCGCGGTCCAGGCGGACAGCAGCGTGGCCGTGTTGGCGGCGGTATGGGTGGTCGCGCTCATGCCGCCTCCACCGTGACCTTGCCGGCGCCCAGCGCGGCGGTGGCGCCGTAGCCGGACTCCACCCAGGCGCAACCGGGCGCGACGAGATCGCTGAGGTTGACCGGCAGCGCGGCGATCCCCGCGCCGGCGCGGACCTTGGCCATCGCGCCCTGGGGCAGACCGGCGGCGCGGGCGTCGTCAGGATGCAGGTTCAGGCGCGGACCGACGGTCAGCGGATGCGCCTGCAGCGCCTGCGCGCGGCGGGTCAAGCCGTCGACGCGGTAGATCGCCTGCGACACGGCGAGTTCCAGGCCGTCGCCCGACGCCGCTGCGGGAGCCGTACCGCGCGACGCGGCCGGGGCGGTGGCCCGCATGCCGGCGCGCAGGCCCGCGAGTTCGGTGAAGCCGAAGCCCGGCAGGGCCAGATCGCCGCCGAGGGCACGCAGGACCTTCCAGCCCTGGCGCGCCTGCCCCGGCAGCTTGCCGGCGGCAAAGGCAGCTTGATCGATGCCTTCCAGGTTGGTCAGCGTCGCATCGTTCTCGAAGAGGGTCGCGATCGGCAGGATCACATCGGCAACGCGGCGCGTGGACTCGCAGGCGAAGTGGCTGAAGGCCACGACCTGCGCGCCACCGAGTGCCTTGAGCGCAGCCGCCTGGTCGGCGAAATCCAGGCCCGGCTCGATGCCGTACATCAGGTAGGCGCTGCGCGGCTCGGCCAGCATCGCGACGGCGTCGCGTCCGGAGGGCAGCACGCCATGGCGCGCCAGGCCCAGGGCATTGGCACCCTGCGGAATGCGGCACAGCGCCCCGCCCACCGCCTGCGCGAATCCGCGTGCGGCCGCGCGCACGGCGGCGGCATGCGGGCCATTCTCGGCCACTGCGCCCACGATGACGGCCACGGCGTTCGCGCCGCGCACCGCATCGGCGAGCTCGGCCGCGCCCAGCGCATCGGCCAGCTTCGACGGTGCGACGATGGTCTTGCTGGCGATGTCGAACGCGAACTCGAAGTCGACCGGGCTGACCACGTGCACCTTGGCGCCGCGGCGCCAGGCCTTGCGCACGCGCTGGTGCAGCAGCGGCACTTCGTGGCGCAGGTTGGAGCCGACGATGACGATGGCGTCGGCCTGGTCGATATCGGCCACCGGCATCGCGAACGCCTCCGCGACCGCGCCGTCGGACAGGTCGTGCTGGGCGATGCGGTGGTCGAGGTTGCCCGTTCCCAGGCCCTCGGCCAGGCGCGCCAGCAGGCTGCCTTCCTCGTTCGAGGTGGCCGGGTGTACGAGCACGCCGAGGTTGTCGGCGCCGTTCTCTCGCAGGATCTGCGCGGCCTTCGCCAGCGCCTCGTCCCAGCTGGCCTCGCGCCAGTCGCCCTCGTCGCCATTGCTGGCCATGCGGATCATCGGCTGCACGGCACGGTCGTCGGCGTACAGGCCCTGGTGCGAATAGCGGTCGCGGTCGGACAGCCAGCACTCGTTGACGGCCTCGTTGTCGCGCGGCACCGCGCGCATCACGTCGCCGCGGCGCATGTGCAGGAACAGGTTGCTGCCGAGCGCGTCATGGGCGCCCAGCGATTCGCGCGCGATCAGCTCCCAGGGGCGGGCGCGGAAACGGAACACCTTGTTGGTCAGCGCGCCCACCGGGCAGACATCGATGACGTTGCCCGACAGCTCGGTCGTCAGCGGCTTGCCGTCGTAGGTGCCGATCTGCAGGTTCTCGCCCCGCTGCATGCCGCCCAGCTCGTAGGTGCCGGCGATCTCCGCGGTGACGCGGATGCAGCGCGTGCACTGGATGCAGCGGGTCATGTCGCTGGCGACCAGCGGACCGAAGTCCTCGTCGGCCACCACGCGCTTGCGCTCGACGAAACGGCTCACCGAGCGGCCGTAGCCCATCGACAGGTCCTGCAGCTCGCACTCGCCACCCTGGTCGCAGATCGGGCAGTCGAGCGGATGGTTGATCAGCAGGAACTCCATCACGTTGCGCTGCGCCTTGAGCGCCTTTTCGTTGCGCGTGAAGACCTTCAGGCCATCCATCACCGGCGTCGCGCAGGCCGGCGACGGCTTGGGCGCCGAGCGGCCCCCGACTTCGGTGTCGACCAGGCACATGCGGCAGTTGGCCGCGATCGACAGCTTGTCGTGGTAGCAGAAGCGCGGGATCGCGATGCCGGCCTTGTCGGCGGCCTGGATGATCATCGAGCCCTTGGGCGCGGCCAGCTCGATCCCGTCGATGATGACGGTGACGTGGTCCGGCGGCAGGTTCGGATTGACGGGCTGTGCGCTCACGCGGCCACCTTCTCGGCCTTGACCAGCGTGCCGGCGAGTTCGTCGTCGACGTAGAAGCGCTTGTTCACGATGGCGTATTCGAATTCGTGCAAGTAGTGGCGCAGGAAACCCTGCACCGGCCAGGCGGCAGCCTCGCCGAAGGCGCAGATGGTGTGCCCCTCGATCTGCCCGGCCGCGGCCCGCAGCATCTGCAGGTCGTCCAGCGTGGCTTCCATGTTGGCGATGCGGGTCAGCATGCGGTACATCCAGCCGGTGCCTTCGCGGCAGGGCGTGCACTGGCCGCAGCTTTCCTTGAAATAGAAGCGCGCGATGCGCTGGCAGGCGCGCACCATGCAGGTGGTGTGGTCCATGACGATGACCGCGCCCGAGCCGAGGCCGGAACCGGCCTTCTGGATCGCGTCGTAGTCCATGGTCAGGCCCATCATCGTCTCGCCCGGCAGCACCGGCATCGACGAACCGCCGGGGATCACGCCCTTGATGCGGTGGCCGTTGCGGATGCCGCCGGCCATCTCCAGCAGTTCGGCGAACGAGGTGCCGAGACGGATCTCGTAGTTGCCGGGACGGGCGACGTGGCCGGACACGGAGAAGATCTTGCAGCCGCCGTTGTTGGGCTTGCCCAGGTTCATGAACCACTCGGCGCCGTTGCGCACGATCGCAGGCACCGAGGCGTAGGTCTCGGTGTTGTTGATCGTGGTCGGCTTGCCGTACAGGCCGAAGTTGGCCGGGAACGGCGGCTTGTAGCGCGGCTGGCCCTTCTTGCCTTCCAGCGACTCCATCAGCGCGGTTTCCTCGCCGCAGATGTAGGCGCCCGCGCCCAGCGCGTTGTAGATGTCGATGTCGATGCCCGAGCCGAGGATGTCCCTGCCCAGCCAGCCGTTGGCATAAGCCTCGCGGGTGGCTTCCTCGAGGTGCTCGAAGGGCTCGTGGTGGAACTCGCCGCGCAGGTAGTTGTAGCCCACGCTGGAACCGGTGGCGTAGCAGGCGATCGCCATGCCCTCGATCACCGAATGCGGGTTGTAGCGCAGGATGTCGCGGTCCTTGCAGGTACCCGGCTCGGATTCGTCGGAATTGCAGAGGATGTACTTCTGCATTTCGCCCTTGGGCATGAAGCTCCACTTCAGGCCGGTCGGGAAGCCTGCGCCGCCGCGGCCGCGCAGGCCGGACTGCTTGACCATCTCGATCACGTCGGTCGGCGCGATCTTCTCGGTCAGGATCTTGCGCAGCGCCTGGTAGCCACCGGTCTTGAGGTAGTTCTCGTACGACCACGGCTTGTCGAAATGCAGCGTGGTGTAGACGGCCTGGTGCTCCTTCGGAGCGGGGCCGACCGGACCATAACCTTCCGAATAGTGCGAATGACCCGCCATTACTTCAGCCCGTCCAGCAGCTCGTCCACCTTTTCGGAGGTGAGCTTCTCGTGGTAATGCCCGTTGATCACGACCACCGGCGCGCCGCAGCACGCGGCCACGCATTCTTCCTCGCGCTTGAGGTAGACGCGACCGTCGGCGGTCGATTCGCCCAGCCTGCAGCCGAGCTTCTTCTCGGCGTGCTCGACCAGCTGCTCGGCGCCGTTGAGCCAGCAGCTGATGTTGGTGCAGAAGGCGACGTTGTTGCGCCCGACCTCCTGCGTCTCGAACATCGTGTAGAAGGTCGCCACCTCGTAGGCCCACACCGGAGGCAGGTCGAGGTACTTGGCAACGCCGGCGATCAGCTCGTCGGTCAGGAAACCCTGGTTCTGCTCCTGGGCGGCGAACAGCCCCTGCAGCACCGCCGAGCGCTTGCGGTCGGCCGGGAACTTGGTCAGCCAGTGATCGATGTGGGCGCGGGTCGCGTCGCTCAGCACGACCATCGGGTCGACGTTGCGCGCGTTCTCGAAATTGCCTGTCGCTTTCATCGCCTGCCTTACCTGTCGATTTCGCCGAACACGATGTCGTAGGTACCGATCATCGCCACCACGTCCGACAGCATGTGCCCCTTCACGATCTCGTCCATCGAGGACAGGTGCGCGAAGCCGGGCGCGCGCAGATGCACGCGGAACGGCTTGTTGGCGCCGTCGCTGACCAGGTAGCAGCCGAACTCGCCCTTGGGCGCCTCGACCGCGCAATAGGTCTCGCCGGCGGGCACGCTGTAGCCTTCCGAGAACAGCTTGAAGTGGTGGATCAGCGCTTCCATGTCGTCCTTCATCTCCTCGCGGGAGGGAGGCGCGACCTTGTAGTTGTCGATCATCACCGGGCCGGGATTGGCGCGCAGCCACTTCACGCACTGCTCGATGATGCGGGTGGACTGGCGCATCTCGGCAACGCGCACCAGGTAGCGGTCGTAGCAGTCGCCGTTGACGCCCACCGGGATGTCGAACTCGACCTCGTCGTACTTGGCGTAGGGCTGCTTCTTGCGCAGGTCCCAGGCCACGCCGGAACCGCGCAGCATCGGGCCGGTCATGCCCCAGGCCAGGGCCTGCTCCGGCGGGATCACGCCGATGCCCACGGTGCGCTGCTTCCAGATGCGGTTGTCGGTGAGCAGGGTCTCGTACTCGTCGACGCGGTTCGGGAAGTCCTTTGCGAAGGCCTCCAGATAATCGAGCATCGAGCCTTCGCGCCACTCGTTGAAGCGCTTGAGCTTGGCGCCCTTGCGCCACGGCGACTCGCGATACTGCGGCATGCGGTCTGGCAGGTCGCGGTAGACGCCGCCGGGGCGGTAGTAGGTCGCGTGCATGCGCGCGCCCGACACCGCCTCGTACACGTCCATCAGTTCCTCGCGCTCGCGGAACGAGTACAGGAACACCGCCATCGCGCCCAGGTCGAGCGCGTTGGAGCCGATCCACATCAGGTGGTTCAGGATGCGGGTGATCTCGTCGAACATCGTGCGGATGTACTGCGCGCGTACCGGCGCCTCGATCCCCATCAGGGTTTCGATCGCGCGCACGTAGGCGTGCTCGTTGCACATCATCGACACGTAGTCGAGGCGATCCATATAGCCGATCGACTGGTTGAACGGCTTGGATTCGGCCAGCTTCTCGGTACCGCGATGCAGCAGGCCCACGTGCGGGTCGGCGCGCTGCACTACCTCGCCGTCCATCTCCAGGATCAGCCGCAGCACGCCGTGCGCGGCCGGGTGCTGGGGGCCGAAGTTCAGCGTGTAGTTGCGGATTTCCTGCCGCGACTCGGCCGGATTGCTCGCGAAACCTTCGCTGGCCTGCCGCAGGGGCGCGTGCGGGGTGCTGCTCACTTCGATCCCTCCGTGGCGCGCGCCTGCTCGCGGCGCGCACGCTGCTCGTCGACCGCGGTCTGGTAGCGCGCGTCGTCGCGCACCACGCGCGGCACGTTCACCCGCGGCTCGACCGAGGTCACCGGTTCGTAAACCACGCGCTTCTTCTCCGCGTCGTAGCGCACTTCCACGTTCCCGATCAGCGGGAAGTCCTTGCGGAAGGGATGGCCCACGAACCCGTAGTCGGTCAGGATCCGGCGCAGGTCCGGGTGGCCGCTGAACACGATGCCGAACAGGTCGAACGCCTCGCGCTCGAACCAGTTGGCCACGGGCCACAGGACGGTGAGCGAGGACACGACCGGCAGGTCGTCGCTGGGCGCGTGGCAGGTCACGCGCACGCGGCGGTTGTGCTGGACCGACAGCAACTGCGCCACCGCGGCGAAACGCCGCTGAGGCACCGGAATCGAGCCGATGCCATCGGGCTGGTCGAGCTGCTGCGAGGGCGCCTCGCCGAAGCGGAACCGGCCGGGACCGCGCCCTTCCACGCCACGGCTGAAGCCTTCGGAGGACGCGTCGGTATCCCACTCCCCGCTGCCGTAGCCGAGGTAGTCGACGCCGCACAGGTCGACCAGCGACTCGAAGCCGAACTCGTCGCGCAAGGCGGTGCACACGGCCAGCCAGTCGCCGGAGGTCGCGATGCCGACCTCGCCACGCGGCATGGCCACGGTGACCTCGGCGTCGGGGAAGCGCGCGCGCAGCCGCTCCGCGAACGCCTGCGCGGTCTCGCGGGAAGCGCGATCAGCCATGACGCATCCCCGTCTTCTCGTCGCCGAAGTTGGTGGCGCGACGGATCTTCTTCTGCAGCTGCAGGATGCCGTAGATCAGCGCCTCGGCCGTCGGCGGGCAGCCAGGCACGTAGACGTCCACCGGCACCACGCGATCGCAGCCGCGCACCACCGCGTAGGAATAGTGGTAGTAGCCGCCGCCGTTGGCGCAGCTGCCCATCGAGATCACCCACTTGGGGTTGGGCATCTGGTCGTAGACCTTGCGCAGCGCCGGGGCCATCTTGTTGACCAGGGTGCCGGCCACGATCATCACGTCCGACTGGCGCGGCGACGGGCGGAACACCACGCCGTAGCGGTCGAGGTCCAGGCGCGCCGCGCCGGCGTGCATCATCTCGACCGCGCAGCAGGCCAGGCCGAAGGTCATCGGCCACATCGAACCGGTGCGCGCCCAGTTGAGCAGCACGTCGGAGCTGGTGGTGACGAAGCCGCGTTCGAGCAGCGGGTTGTTGTCCGCCGAGCCGCCGAGCAGGGTTTCCGGGCGCAGGATGTCGTCGACGCGCCCGTCCGGCAGCGGATTGCTGGCCGAATCCGCCAGGCCGCGAATCGCCTGGATCACTCCCATTCGAGCGCTCCCTTCTTCCACACGTAGATGAACCCGAGCAGCAGCATGCCCACGAAGATGCCCATCTCGATCAGGCCCAGCGGCCCGAGCTCGCGGAACACCGTCGCCCAAGGCACGATGAAGATGATTTCCAGGTCGAATATGATGAACTGGATCGCGATGAGGTAGTAGCGCACGTCGAACTGCATGCGCGAATCCTCGAACGCGTTGAAGCCGCACTCGTAGGGCGAAAGCTTCTCGGGGGTCGGGAGCTTGGGGCCCAGCAGGTTGCCGATGATCAGCAGGGCAACGCCGACCCCCGTGGCAACGATCAGGAACAGCAGGGTCGGCAGGTATTCGGCCAGCACTCGGTTGTTCTCTCGGCTACTTGCCGCGGTGTAGCTAGCGGCCGTCGCTCTGCGCGCCTTGATGCGCGCGCGACATCGGTAAATATGGTGCCCAAGGGGGGACTCGAACCCCCACGACCTAAGCCGCTACCACCTCAAGGTAGTGCGTCTACCAATTCCGCCACCTGGGCAAATCTGTCGCCGCGCCTACCGCTTCGGGCAACGCGACAATTGTAAGCGTTATTGCTCGTCTTGAGCAGCCGGTACGGCCTCCTGCTGCGCAGGCGCGGCCGGCACCGCTGCGGCGGGCTCGGCGGCCGGCTGCTGCGGCGCAGCGGGCACCGCGGACGAGGGCTGCGGCGCACCGGCGCCGGCGGCCGGGGTCGCCGGCGCCGCGGGCACCTGCGACATCACGCCGAGGTCGGTACCGGCCTGCGGCGCGGTGGCCTGGCGGGTGGCGTACCACGCCATGAACAGGGTGATGGCGAAGAAGCTGATGGCCAGCCACTTCGTCGCCTTGGTCAGGAAGCTGGCCGAGCCGCGCGCGCCGAAGACGGTCGCCGAGGCGCCGCCGCCGAAGCCGGAGCCGGCCGAGGCACCCGCGCCACGCTGCATGAGGATCAGCGCGATCATCGCGATCGCGACCAGGACGAACAGGATGTTGAGGATCAACAGCAGCATTGCGGCGTACTCGGAATGTCTTGTGACCTGCGGTCAGCGGGCCGCGGCGCGGGCGATGGCGAGGAAATCCGCCGCCACCAGGGATGCGCCGCCAATCAGGCCGCCGTCGATGTCCGCCTGGGCGAACAGCTCGGCGGCATTGGCCGGCTTCACGCTGCCGCCGTACAGGATCGGCAGCGAATCAGCGATTCTAGCATCCCGCGCGGCGACGTGGCCACGGATCAGGGCATGGACCTCCTGCGCCTGCTCCGGACTGGCGGTCCGGCCGGTGCCGATCGCCCAGACCGGTTCGTAGGCCACCACCGCGCCGAGGAAGCGTTCCGCCCCGGCCCGCTCCAGCACCGGCTCGAGCTGGGCGGCGATGACCTCGGCGGTGCGCCCGGCCTCGCGGTCCTCCAGCGTCTCGCCCACGCACAGGATCGGCACCAGGCCGGCGCTGGAGGCCGCGAGGAACTTCTTCGCCACCAGGTCGCTGTTCTCGAAGTGGTACTGGCGCCGCTCGGAGTGCCCGACCAGGCCGTAGCGCGCGCCGACGTCCAGCAGCATCCGGGCCGAGACCTCGCCGGTATAGGCGCCCTCCTGGTTGTGGCTCACGTCCTGCGCGCCGAACGCGATCGGGCTGCCCTCGAAATCCTCGATCAGGTCGCCGAGGTAGGGCAATGGCGGCAGGACCACCAGGTCCACGCCGGCGACCGGCAGTTCCGCGGCCACGGCGCCCACCAGATTGGTCGCGAACTCGCGGGTTCCATGCAGCTTCCAGTTTCCGGCTACGATCCTGCGGCGCATCGCCTGCCCCTTGTGTGAAGGGCGCAAAGCATAGCCGACGCCAACCGCCCCTGCCCAAGGAGACCGTCCGATGCGCGACCCCCGTGGCCATGCCCTCGTGACCGGAGCCTCCAGCGGCATCGGGGAGGCGATCGCGCGCGAATACGCGCGGCGCGGCGTGCCGCTGATCCTGACCGCGCGGCGTACCGACCGCCTCGAAGCCCTGGCCGCGGAGCTGCGCGCTCGGGTGCCGGTGCAGGTCCTCACCGCCGACCTGGCCGAGCCGGGCGCACCGGCGCGCCTGGTCGCGGAGATCGCCGGACTCGGCCTCGACGTCCGCATCCTGGTCAACAACGCCGGCTACGGCGTGCCCGGCCGCTACCTGCGCAACGACTGGGAGACCCACGCCGCGTTCCTGCAGGTGATGGTGGGCGCGGTCTGCGAACTGACCTGGCGGCTGCTGCCCGCGATCCGCGCCAGCGGCGCCGGACGCATCCTCAACGTGGCCTCCTTCGCCGCACTGGTGCCTTCGGCGGACGGGCAGACGCTGTACGCGCCGGCCAAGGCCTTCATGGTGAAGTTCAGCGAATCGCTGGCGCTGGAGAACGCGGACGCGCAGGTGCACGCCACTGCGCTGTGCCCGGGCTTCACCTGGTCGGAATTCCACGATGTCACCGGCACGCGGGCGATGATGGCGCGACTGCCGCGCTGGCTGTGGCTGGAAGCGGCCGACGTGGCCCGCGCCGGGATCGAAGGTGTCGAACGCGGGCAGGTGATCGTGGTGCCGGGCGCGGTCTATCGTGCGCTGCGCCTTGCGACGCGCGTGTTGCCCGAGCGGTTCCTGCTGCGCCGCATGGCGAAGGGTTCATCGCGCATCCGCAGTACCGATGCCCTCACCTCGCGCGCGACGCCCGGGGACGGCGTGTAGGAAAACCCTGATTCTGCGCATCGCGCTGTCCGCGGCCGCCCGGCCGGGGCGTTGGACTGTACGGACAGGCAGCACGGAGATGGACCGCCGCGCGTGAAGGGGCCGCGCGGCAGGCAGGCACGAGGCGGACGCACGCCTCCCGAGTGCAACGACATCGCGACCGCACCGCCATCCCGGCGGCGCGCAGGGGTCGTACTGCCCGTCCCGCAGCGGCGAATTCCCGCCACCGCGACCCAGAGCAAAGGCATCAGCAGATGAAATCCAGCAAGACCATCCATGCATCCCGCACGACCGGCCGGTATCGCGCAGCGCTCGCCCTCCTCGCCCTTGGCTCGATCGCGGGCGCCGCCCACGCATCGGAGAAGGTGGTACGCACGCCGCAGGGCGATGTCACCGTCCTCACCGCCAGCGAGGCCGCCCAGGGCAAGGTGCCCGCAATGGCGGCGGCGCACCCCTTCGCGACCGAGCGGCAGCGCGCCGCGGCGACGCCGCTGCCGTGGCCGGCCGACGCGCGCATTCCGCCGAAGGGCGCCGAGATTCCGCTGCCGGCACCGCGTCTCGCCCTCCCCGCGACCTCCAGCCAGGGCGGCCGCCCCCTGCCCTTCGCCGACTACCAGGCCCGCCAGCAGTTCGGCGATGCCTGGCGCCGGCTCGAGGCGCTGGACGGAACCGACATCGAGCAGCCCGCGAAGGACGCGGCCGACAAGGACGGCGCGCACCACCCCTACCTGCGCTATCCCGGCAACTACTACACCTTCCAGTGGACCGCCGCGCCCTGGAACAAGATCGGCAAGCTCTACTTCACCACCCCCAGCGGCGGCAGCTCGTACTGCACCGCCAACGTCGCCAGCGGCAACTCGGTGATCATCACCGCCGCGCACTGCGTGTACACGCGCGGCCAGGGCTTCAACCGCAACTTCGTGTTCGTGCCGGCCGACCGCTATGGCGTCGCGCCGTACGGCCGCTATGGCTGGCAGTCGGCGACGGTGCTCAACAGCTGGATCAACGACGGCGGCCGACGCTGGGACGTGGCGGTGATCCGCCTGGCCGGCGAGGCCACCACCGGCCAGCCGGTGACGAACTACGTCGGCTGGCTCGGCCGCAGCTGGGACTGGGGCTACGAGCAGCAGATCTATTCGCACGGCTACGCCAGCAACCTCAGCACCGAATACACGCACATCTGCGCGGGACGCAGCTACAGTTCGAGCTGGGAAGGCACCGACGTGCTGGTGCAGGGCTGCGACATGACCTACGGCAGCAGCGGCGGCGGCTGGCTGCGCAACTACACGCCCAACTCGCATGCGGGCAACCATGTCAACGGCGTGGTCAGCGGCCCGCACATCGGCGACTTCGGCAACAGCTATGTCGGTCCGCGCTTCAGCAGCGCCAACATCGTGCCGCTGTGCAACGTGGCCGGTTGCTGAGACGGCCTTGAGGTCCGGGCCGGCGACGATCCGGCCCCTGAGGCGCGCGGCAGGACCGGAAGGTGCTGCCGCGCGTCGCGCGCCTAGGGCGCCAAGTCCGCCGGACCTGCCGGCGCCACCGCCAGATCCTCGGCGGGGAGTCCACGCAGGTGGCGCCGGATCGCATCGCGCGCAGGCCGGTCCCACTCCGCGCGCCAGGCGCAGTGGCGGCTATCCGCCACCTGGCCGTAGTAGCCGAGGTTGCCGGCCGCGCCTAGAAGCCGGTAGGCCGGCAGCGCCGCGCGCACGCTGGCCTGGCCGGCCGGCGCGCCCAGCCAGTCGACGAGTGGGTTGTCGAGCACCAGCAGGCCGCGCGGCGCCACCAGCGCCAGCACCGCGTGCTGGTCGATGGGCAGGCGTTCCACGTCGCCGGCGAAGGCCGCGAAGCTCTCGCCCAGCCAGGGCTGCTCGCCGAAGGCGCTGTGCGGCGGCTGTGCCCCGCCCGTGGCGACGCCACGCCAAAGCGGCACGCCGCCCGAACCAGATTCGATCGGCACCGTGAGCGCGATGCGCGCATCGAACGCACCCGCCGCGAGCGCGCCCTTGCCATAACGCGAACAGCCGGCGACCCCGACCGCATCGGCGCGCAGCAGGTCGGGCACCTGCGCGATCGCATCGACCAGGCGGCTCACGCCCCAGGCCCAGGCCATCAGCGTGCCGGTGGCGTCCTGCGCTCCGCCGTGCAGCGCGTAATAGGCGCCGCGCCGTTCGCGCGACTGCCCGGTCTCGGCGCCGGCCGTGGTCGGATCGAACACGAGCAGGGCCACGCCTTCGGCATCGAGCAGGGCCTGGTCGACACCGCCACCCGGCCCGACCAGGATCATGACCGGATGCGGCGCGGGGCCAGGCGGCAGCCGCAGCGCCGCATCGAGGGCGACCTCGCGCCCGTCCTGGCGGACCAGCACCTGCAGGCGGCCATCGGCCACGTGGGCGGCGACCTCGCCCGGCTCGGGTCCCCTGTCACCATACACGTAGGCCTGCGCCGTGGCACGCAGCGCCTCGCGCTTGCAGGCCCAGTCGGCGGCTGTCGCGACCGGAGTGCCGTCGGAATCGCGCAACAGCACCGGCACGCCGGCCGCGGATTCGAGCGGCGGCAGCGGGGCGTCGCAGCCCGCCGCCGGGCCGGCCCATGCGCAGGCCGGCGCCACGGCCACGGCCAGCATCGCAAGGCGGATGAGGATGGACGGCATCGCGGGCTCCCCTGCAGGTCGCGCCGATGATGCCAGCGCGACGCGGGATCCGGCCAATGCCGTGCGGCGGGGCCGGCGCCGCCGGCTACTTGAGCTTGATCTCGCGCAGGCGCTGTTCGAGGAAGCCGTGGGCGGTGATCGGTTCCGGGTAACGGCTGGGGTTGTCCTCGCTCACGCAGGACGGCAGCACGTCGATCAGGAAGTCCGGGTTCGGGTGCAGGAAGAACGGCACCGAGTAGCGCGGCTGGCGCGCCGCCTCGCCCGGCGGGTTGACCACGCGGTGGATGGTCGAGGGATAGACGTGGTTGGTCAGGCGCTCGAGCATGTCGCCGATGTTGACCACGATGGTGTCGCCCTCGGAGGTGAACGGCACCCACTCGCCCTTCTTCGACTGCACCTCGAGTCCGGCGGTCGAGGCGCCGACCAGCAGGGTGATGAAGTTGATGTCGCCATGCGCGCCGGCGCGCACGTTGGGGATGTCGTCGGCGGTGATCGGCGGATAGTGGATCGGGCGCAGGATCGAGTTGCCGAAGTTGGTCTTGTCGGCGAAGAAATCCTGCGGCAGGCCGATGTGCAGCGCCAGCGCCGAGAGCACCCGCGAGCCGAGCGCATCCAGCGCGTTGTACAGGGCCAGGCCATGCTCGCGGAACTCGGGCACTTCTTCCGGCCAGACGTTCGGCGCCATCACGTCGCGGTACTTCGAACCGGCCGGCAGCTCGCGGCCGATGTGCCAGAACTCCTTGAGATCGAAGTGCTTCGAGCCCTTGGCGGTTTCGATGCCGAACGGGGTGTAGCCGCGCGCGCCGCCGCCGCCGGGGATGTGGTACTGCTTCTTCACCTCCTCGGGCAGCGCATAGAACTTCCGGAACGCCGCATAGGCATCGTCGATCAGCTGCTGCGGGATCCCGTGGTGGCTGATGCCCGCGAAGCCCCATTCGCGGTAGGCCGCGCCGAGCTCGGCCACGAAGGCCTCGCGGTCGCTATCGAAGCGACGGATGTCGAGGGTGGGGATACGCGCACTCATTGCTCTACTCCAGATACGTCTGCGATCCGGTAGCGGGCCGGCCCGCGGCGCGGGCTTCCCGATCCGGGTCCGTCATGCTGCCGCGGCACGCACCGCGTCGGCGAGGGTGTCGAGGGTCGACTGCATCAGCGCCTCGTCGTCGGCCTCCACCGTCACGCGCACCACCGGCTCGGTGCCGGAGGGACGCAGGAAGGCGCGACCATGCCCCTGCACCGCTGCCTGGGCACGGGCGAGCGCGGCCTGCACGCTGTCCGCCTCGGCAGGCTTCGCGCCGTTGCCGTAGCGCACGTTGACCGTCTTCTGCGGCAGCTTGCGCACGCCCGCCATGGCCTGCTGCAGGGTGAGCTTGCGGCGCTTGAGCACCTCCAGCACCTGCAGTGCGCTGATGATGCCGTCGCCGGTGGTGGCGCGGTCCAGGCACAGCAGGTGGCCGGAGGCCTCGCCGCCCAGGATGCCGCCATTCTCGAGCAGCGCCTGGTGCACGTAGCGGTCGCCCACCTTGGTGCGCAGGAAGGCGATGCCCGCACGCTCCAGCGCCTGCTCCAGGCCATAGTTGGTCATCAGCGTGCCCACCACCGGGCCGCGCAGGCGGCCACTGGCCTGCCAGTCGGTGGCCAGCAGGTAAAGCAGGTTGTCGCCATCGTGGACCGTGCCGTCGCTGTCGACGAACAGCAGGCGGTCGCCGTCGCCGTCGAAGGCGATGCCGAGATCGGCCCCCGCGGCGCGCACGCGCGCGGCCAGCGTTTCCGGATGCATCGATCCGACGCCATCGTTGATGTTGGTGCCGTCCGGGTCCACGCCGATCGCATCGACCCGCGCATCGAGTTCGCGCAGCACCAGCGGCGCGATCTGGTAGGTCGCGCCGTTGGCGCAGTCGACCACCACGTGCATGCCGGTCAGGTTGAACTGGCGCGAGACCGAACTCTTGCAGGCCTCGACATAGCGGCCGACCGCGTCGCGCGTGCGCACCGCCTTGCCCAGCCGTTCGGAGGACACGGTGGTGAACGGACGGTCCAGCGCGGCCTCGATCGCCAGTTCGGTCTCGTCGTCGAGCTTCTCGCCCTCGGCCGAGAAGAACTTGATGCCGTTGTCGTAGTGCGGATTGTGCGAGGCCGAGATCACGATGCCTCCATCGGCACGCATCGACCGGGTCATGTGCGCCACCGCAGGCGTGGGCATCGGCCCCATCAGCTGCACGTGCACGCCCGCCGCGACCAGGCCGGCTTCGAGCGCGGCCTCGAACATGTAGTTGGAGATGCGCGTGTCCTTGCCGATCACCACCAGCGGCTTGCGCCGGTCGCCGCGCGCCTCGGCGGCCTCGCGCAGGGCGTGGCCATAGGCGTTGCCCAGGCGCAGCACGAAGTCGGCCGAAATCGGGCCCTCGCCGACCCGGCCGCGGATGCCGTCGGTCCCGAAGTATTTGCGGCTCATGCGGCGGCGTCCTGCGGCACGGGCTGGCGGGTCATCATCGCCACCAGGGTGGCGATGCGGTCGCGCAGCTGGCGACGGTCGCAGATCTGGTCGATCGCACCATGTTCGACCAGGAACTCCGAGCGCTGGAAGCCTTCGGGCAGGGTCTCGCGCACGGTCTGTTCGATCACGCGCGGGCCGGCGAAACCGATCAGCGCCTCCGGCTCGGCGATGTTCAGGTCGCCGAGCATCGCGAACGAGGCCGACACGCCGCCCGTGGTCGGATGGGTCAGCACCGAGATGTAGGGCAGGCCCGCGGCGCGCAGGCGCCCGAGCGCGGCCGAGGTCTTGGCCATCTGCATCAGCGAGAACAGACTCTCCTGCATGCGCGCGCCGCCGCTGGCGGAGAAGCAGACGAAGCCGGACCCGAGTTCGAGCGCGCGTTCGGCGCCGCGGGCGAAGCGCTCGCCCACCACCGACCCCATCGAACCGCCCATGTAGGCGAAGTCGAACGCCGCGGCCACCATCGGCATCTGCTTGAGGCTGCCCTCCATGACGATGAGCGCGTCGCGCTCGCCGGTGGACTTCTGCGCGGCCTTGATCCGGTCGGCGTAGCGCTTCTGGTCACGGAAGCGCAGCACGTCGGTCGGCCCGAGGTCGCCGGCGATCTCGCGCAGTTCGCCCGGGTCGAGGAAGGCGCGCAGGCGGGCCCGCGCACGGATCGGGCGATGGAAGCTGCACTTCGGGCAGACCTCCAGGTTCTCTTCCAGTTCGGGGCCGTAGAGCACGGCGCTGCAGCGCTCGCACTTTTCCCACAAGCCCTCGGGCACGCTGCGCTTGCGGGCGGTGCCGGACTCGGTGCGGATGCGCGGCGGCATCAGTTTCTTCAACCAGGACATGCTTGGCGTCGGATCCGTTGGCGGCTGCGGCCGCGAAGGCGGGCAGTTTAGCGCACGGGTCGGAGCGGCCACGGGCCGGCAACCTGCCTGCCGGTGGCGGCACCCCACCGCGCTCCGGGATCGCTGGCGGCGTCGCCATCGGCCGGCGGCCGCAATCGGACGCGCGGCGCGGCGCGCCCCGCCCCGGCCGCACCAGCCGGGGGGACGCGGCGGTCAGTCCAGTGCCGCGCGCAGCGGCGCCAGGAATGCGGCCGCGCGCCGGGCGGCCTCGTCCGGATCGGCGGCGGCGGCCATCTCCGACACCAGGGCGCTGCCCACGACCACGCCGTCGGCATCGGCGGCCATCGCCGCGGCCGAAGCGGCGTCGCGGATCCCGAAACCGGCCACCACCGGCACCGGGCTGGTGGCGCGGATACGGCGCAGGTGGAGGGCCGCCGCGTCAGGGTCGAGACGCTCGGAGGCACCGGTCACGCCGGCGAAGCTGACGTAGTAGAGATAGCCCCCTGCGTGATCCAGCAGCAGCGACAGGCGGGCGTCGGGCGTGGTCGGCGAGGCCAGCAGGATCAGGTCGACCCCCTGCGCCGCGAACGCTTCGCGGAATCCAGCCGACTCCTCGGGCGGCAGGTCGACCAGCAGCACGCCGTCTACGCCGGCGGCCGCCGCATCGCGGGCGAAGCGGTCCGCGCCACGGATCTCGACCGGGTTGAGATAGCCCATCAGCACGACCGGAGTCGCATCGTCGCGCTCGCGGAACTCGCGCACCGCGTCCAGCACCCCGCCCATCCCCGCCCCGCGCGCCAGCGCGCGCTCGGAACTGCGCTGGATGGTGGGGCCGTCGGCCATCGGGTCGGAGAACGGCACGCCCAGCTCCAGGACGTCGGCGCCGGCGCCCACCAGCGCGTGCATCACCGGGACCGTGGCCTCCAGCGAAGGGTCGCCCGCAGTGATGAACGGGATCAGCGCCTTGCGACCGCGTTCGGACAGGCTGGCGAAACGGGGCTGGAGGCGGCTCATGCAGGCGGTTTCCGAAGAAGGGACAAGGCGGACGGACAGGGTTTCATGCGCAGCCCTCGGTCAGCCGCACCGCGTCGGCACGGCCCCAGAGGATCACCTCGACCGCGCCGTCGGGCAGTTCGACGCGCACGGCGCGATCGCGCGTCGCGTCGTGCCAGGTGAGGTAGAGGCCGGGTGGCCAGGCGTATTTGTGGACATCGAGCGCGAGGCCGTCGTCCGGCAGCCGCGTCCCGGCATCGGCCAGCGACATCCCGTGGCGCAGCCCGAACGGTCCCGCCGGCGCCGCGGCCCCGTCACCCGACAGGCCGATCTCGAAGCGGGCGATGCGCCCGTCCAGCAGCATCATCCCGACGCCCGCGGGCAGGGGTCCGCCCGAGACCCGGGTACAGCTGGCAGGATCCGCCCCGTCCTCGACCTGCCAGTCGCCCTCCGCACCCTCCGGCGCGAATGGCTGGTCCAGGCAGAGGCCGGCCACGCAGCCGGGCGTCTGGCCAGGGGCAACACCGGCCAGCGCGAGCAGCAGCCCGGCCGCCGGCACGCGCCTGCGCATCAGACCTCCACCCCCTCGCGTGCGGCGATGGTGTGCACGTCCTTGTCGCCGCGACCGGAGAGGTTGCACAGCACCAGGGCATCCTTCGGCAGTTCGCGCGCGAGTTTGATGGCCTGCGCGACGGCGTGGCTGGATTCGAGCGCCGGCAGGATGCCTTCGGTGCGGGTGAGCCTGTGGAAGGCGGCCAGCGCCTCGTCATCGGTCACGCCGATGTACTCGGCGCGGCCCGTGTCCTTGAGGAAGGCGTGTTCGGGGCCGACACCGGGATAGTCCAGGCCGGCCGAGACCGAATGCGTCTCGGTGATCTGGCCGTCGTCGTCGCAGATCACGTAGGTGCGGTTGCCGTGCAGCACGCCCACGCGGCCGGCCGAGAGCGAGGACGCGTGGCGGCCGGTGTCGATGCCCTCGCCCGCCGCCTCCGCGCCGACGATGCGCACGCCAGGGTCGTTGAGGAACGCGTGGAACAGGCCGATGGCATTGCTGCCGCCGCCCACGCAGGCGGTGATCGCATCGGGCAGGCGGCCGTAGTCCTCCAGCATCTGCGCGCGCGCCTCGCGCCCGACCACCGCATTGAAGTCGCGCACCATGCGCGGATACGGGTCGGGGCCGGCGACGGTGCCGATGATGTAGAAGGTGTCGCGCACGTTGGTCACCCAGTCGCGCATGGCTTCGTTGAGCGCGTCCTTGAGCGTGGCCGAGCCGCTGGTGACCGGCACCACGGTCGCGCCCAGCAGCTTCATGCGGTAGACGTTGATCTTCTGCCGCTCGATGTCGGTGGCGCCCATGTAGACCACGCATTCCAGGCCCAGCCGCGTGGCGACGGTGGCGCTGGCCACGCCGTGCTGGCCGGCGCCGGTCTCGGCGATGATCCGCTTCTTGCCCATGCGCGCGGCCAGCAGGGCCTGGCCGATGGTGTTGTTCACCTTGTGCGCGCCGGTGTGGTTGAGGTCCTCGCGCTTGAGCAGGATCTGCGCGCCGCCGACCTCGCGGCTCAGCCGCTCGGCGTGGTAGATCGGGCTGGGCCGGCCAACGTAGTGCTTGAGGTCCTTGTCGTAGGCGGCGACGAAGGCCGGATCGACCCGTGCGCTGTCGTAGGCGGCGGCCAGTTCCTCCAGCGGGCCCATCAGGGTCTCGGCGACGAAGCGGCCGCCATGGCGGCCGAAATGGCCGGTGACGTCGGGCCAGGCGTGGAAGTCTTGTGGTGCGGCGTGCATCGGGGGCTGACCAGAGTGCGGGATGACCTCAGCCTAGCGCAGCGTTCCTCGCGGAGAAACCGATAAAATCTGGGCAATCATTGAGGAAATCTCACATGTCGGCCCGCGATCTCCCGGCCCTCAACGCACTGCGCGCCTTCGAGGCGGCCGCCCGCCTCGGCAGCCTGGGGCGGGCCGCTGCCGAACTGCATGTCACCCACGGTGCCGTGAGCCGGCAAGTGCGGCTGCTCGAGGAGGAACTGGGCCTGGCGCTGTTCCGTCGCGAAGGACGCGGCCTGCGCCTGACCGAGGCGGGGCTGCGACTGGGCGAGTCGGCCGGAAGCGCGTTCTCGCAGATCCAGGACACCGTGCGCGGCCTGCGCCGCGGCGCCGAACCCGGCACCCGGGTCATCGGCTGCCCCGGCAGCCTGCTGGCGCGCTGGGTGATCCCGCGCCTGGAGCGGCTGCGGCGGGACCTGCCCGACCTGCAGTTGCACCTGTCCCCGCACGAGGGCGACTTCGCGCCCGCCCTGCCCGGGCTGGATGCCGCATTGCTGGCCGGGGACGCGCCGTGGCCGGCGCAATGGCGCGTGCAGCGGCTCGCACCCGAGCGCATCGGGCCGGTGGTGGACCCGCGCCATCCGGCGGCGGCGCGGCTGGTCGGGCAGGCGCCCGGCGCGCTGCTGCAGGAAGCCCTGCTGCACACCGCCTCGCGCCCGCAGGCCTGGCCGCAATGGGCGCGCGCCCAGGGGCTGGACCCGGCCGCCCTGCGGCTGGAAACCGGCTTCGACCACCTGTACTACCTGCTGGAAGCCGCGGTCTCCGCCCTGGGCGTGGCGATCGCGCCGCAGCCCCTGGTCGCCGCCGACCTGGCCAGCGGGCGCCTGCTCGCGCCCTGGGGTTTCATCGATACCGGCGCCCACTGGTGCCTGTGCACGCGCCTGGATGCCGATCCGCGTCTGGACCGCCTGGCGGACTGGCTGCGCACGGAGCTGGCCGCAGCGGACTGAGCTTCAGCTGCCGCGCAGGCGCACCGGAACGCGCATTCAGCCGCAGTCGGCGCGCCGCACTTCCTCGACGAAACGCCGCATGCGCGCCCCGTCCTTGGCGCCGGGCGTGCCGTCGTCCGCCTCCACGCCGCTGGCGACGTCCACGCCCCAGGGCCGGGTGGACACGACCGCCTCGTGCACGTTGTCCGGGGTGAGGCCGCCCGCGACGAAGTACGGCTTGGTGATGCCCCTGGGCACGCGCGACCAGTCGAAGGCCTGGCCATTGCCGCCACCCTGCCCGGGTGCATGACCATCGAGCAGGAAGCCGGCGGCGCTGGGCCAGCGCGCGTGCAGCTGCAGCGCATCCAGGGCGACATCGCCGCCCATCGGCACGGCCTTGAGGTAGCGCAGGCCGAAGCTGCGGCAGAACGCCTCGTCCTCGTCGCCGTGGAACTGCAGCAACGAAGGCCGCACGCGCGCGATCACCTCGCGCACTTCCTCGGCCGGGTTGTCCATGAACAGCGCCACTGCGTCCACCATCGGTGCCAGCGCCTCGCGCAGGGCCACGGCCTGTGCGGCATCGACGCGGCGGCGACTGCGCGCGGCGAACACGAAACCGACCGCATCCACCCCCAGTTCGCCGGCCAGGCGCACGTCGCCGGGTCGGGTCATGCCGCAGAACTTGATCCTGGTGCGGAATGGAGGCATCGACACGAACGGCTATTCCCTCTGGCGGTGGCGCATTGTGCGCGGTAACGGCCGCGGCGGACAGCGCTGCGGCGCTCGTCCGCCTTCAACCGAGGCAGACCTCGTCCGGGAGGCCGTGCGCAACCGGATACAGCGGGCCGACGAACACCAGACCCGCAGCCGGTGCGGTCGGTCCCGCGAGGCGCCGGTCGCGACTGGCCAGCAGCTCGCCGATCCAGTCTTCGCCGCGCGTACCAGCCCCCACTTCGAGCAGCGAACCGACGATGTTGCGCACCATGTGGTGCAGGAACGCGTTGGCCTGCACCTCGATGGTGACCAGGTCGCCTTCGCGCCCGACCGATATCCGCTGCAGTTCGCGCCGGCCGTGCCTGGCCTCGCACTCGCTAGAGCGGAACGCGCCGAAATCGTGTTCGCCCAGCAGCGCCTGTGCGGCGCGGTGCATGGCCTGGTCCTGCAGCGGCCGCCAGTGCCACGACAGCCATTGCCGCCCCAGCGCAGGCCGCACCTGGCGGTTGAGGATGCGATACCGGTAGCGCCTGGCCACGGCCGAGAAGCGTGCGTTGAAGTCCTCGGCCACCGGCCGGCACCAGGTGACGCTGACCGACGGCGGCAGGCGCGTCGTCGCGCCCAGGGTCCAGGCGCGCAGGTCGCGTCCGGCATCGCTGTCGAAATGCGCGACCTGGCACTGCGCGTGCACGCCGGCATCGGTACGCCCGGCGCACACCGTTTCGATCCGGGCATCAGCCACAGACGACAACGCCGTTTCCAGCACGCCCTGGACGGTGGCCTCGTCGCGCATGCCCGGCTGGGTCAGGCGCTGCCAGCCACGGAATGCGCTGCCGTCGTATTCGACGCCGATCGCGTAACGCACTCAGGCCAGGTCGCGCAGCAGTCGTTCGGCTTCGCCGCGGGCATCGGCATCGCCGGTGACGGCGACCTCCTGCAGCAGGCTGCGCGCGGTCTCCACGTCGCCCAGCTCGATGTAGGCGCGGGCCAGCTCGACCCGCTCCTGCCCGGCGGGTGCCGGGTTGAGGGAGGCCACGGTCGCCGCGTCGCTGGCCGCGTGCCAGGTGGGCGATGCGCCGGTGGCCGCCGCAGATGCGCTGCGCCAGGACACGGCCGCGTCCATCGGGGTCGCCGCGGCGTGGGCCTGCGCCGGCGCAGGCGCAGGTTCCGCTGCCGGGGTCAGGTCCGCGGCCGCCGGCACGGCCGGCGCAACGGCCTGCGCCTGGGCCTGCGATCCACGTGCCTGTTCCGCCCGCGCGGGCGCGGGCGGGGTCGGGGTCGGCGCCGAGGCGAATCCATAGCCCTGCCGGGCCGGTGCAGCCGCCTTGCGGCGGGACGACAGCCACCACGCCAGCAGCGCAGCCAGCAGCAACCCCAGGCCGATCCACAGCCACGGCAATCCGCCGGCGGCCTGTCCGGCCTCCGTGGCCGCGGCCGGCTGCACGTTGCTTTGCGCCAGGCGCTGCTGGGCGGCGGCGAGCTCACTGTCCTTCATCTGGATCAGCTGCTGTTGCTGCTGCTGCAGCTGTTCCAGCTCCGCCAGGCGCCCCTGCAGATCCTGGATCTCGGCCTCGCGTGCGGCCAGGGCTTCGCGCGTCTGGACCAGTTCCTGTTGCTGCAGCATGTCGCCCTCGCCTCCGGCGGCGGCGCCGGTCCGTGTTCCTGCCTGTTCGGCGACGCCAGCGCCCGCCGGCACGATTTCCAGCCGCGCATCCGCGCTGCGCGCGCCCGCCTGCGTCCCGGGATCGGCGGGCGTCGCCGCCGTGGCCGCGGCGTCCGCGTCCGCCGCGACGGCGGCGGGCTGCGGCACCGGCCGCCGCATCTCGCGCCAGCGCGCCACATGTTCGCGGACCAGGGCGTTGGCCTCGGCCATGCTCGCCTGCGACCACTGCTCCTGCGGCGGCACGCGCAGGACCGCGCCCTGGCGGACCAGGTTGAGGTTGCCGCCGATAAAGGCCTCGGGATTGGCACGCAGCAGGGCCAGCATCACCTGGTTGAGGCTCTGGCCGCTGCCGGCAGAGAGTTCGGCGGCGATGCGGCCAAGAGTCTGGCCGGGCTGCACCGGTCCGTACTCGCCCGGCGTGGCGCCCGGCGCCGTCGCGGCCGGGGCTGGCGCGACCGCTGGCGCGGGGGGCGGCGTCTCGGCGACCGGCGCGGCGGACTCGGCCTCTGCGGCCGGTGCCGTGTCCTGTGCCGCGTCCTGCGCGGGCTGCGGCGGGGATGGCGGCGTGCGCACGATGACGTTCGACGGTGCGGCCTCGGGCGCCTGGATCGGCGGCTGCGCCGGCGCGGCCACCGTCTGCGGCGTGTCGACCAGGGCCGAATACTCGCGCACCAGCCGCCCCTGCCCCCAGTCGACCTCGACCAGGAAGGTCAGCAACGGCTGCTGCACCGGGGTATCGCTGGTGATGCGGACCACCGGGCGACCGCGCGGGTCGAGCGCGATGGCGAAGCGCAGTTCCGACACCAGCCCGGCCGGCGGCTCCAGTCCGATGCGGCGGAAGGTTTCCGGCGAGGCCAGGCGTGCCTGCAGGTTCTCCAGCTCCGACGGATCGGTGGAGATGATCGGGATCTCGGCCAGCAGCGGCTCGCCAGCGCGCGACTTCACCTCGATCTGGCCCAGGCCCAGCGCCAGTGCGACCGGCACCTGCAGCAGCAGCGCCAGCAGCAGTGCGAGGCGGCACGCCAGCGTCTTCAAGAGGAAGCCCCTATGTCCGGATCAGGATCAGTCGAAATGACGGACGCAACTTATTGATTGCCGTAGCCAGCGTCAAGCGCCACGGCCGATCCGGCGGCGGATGCCCGGGCTAGGGCGCGGCCGTGTCCTGCGTCCAGAACGCCTGGCGGAACCAGTTCACCGCGTCGGGCGCACGCCAGGCATTGCCGACGAACAGGGCCGGATGCTCGCTGCTGCGGCCGAGGGCGACCTCCGGGTCGCAGGCGAACGGCAAGGCGACCGCCTCGCCATCTGGGGTTTCGCCGGCCGGGGTCCAGTCGCCATGGGGCGACTGCCGCTGGAGCACGCCATTGCGGGCCGCCAGCCAGGCTTCCTGTGTCCGCAAGGCCCCGGCGGCGCAGTCCACCTGCAAGCGCCGGATGATGTAGGGATGCGGGGCGCCGGCAGACTCCAGCACCTGCACCAGGTCGACCGTGCCCAGGGGCTCGCCGGTCGCCGGACCGTGCCGACGAGCCAGCCAGACGGTGCGTTCCGGCGGGTCGCCATCGCCGCCGACCAGATACCAGCAGCTGACATCCTGGCTGCGGCATTGCGGTTCCTGCGCGGGCAGGCCGGCCGTCGCCAGCAGCCCGGCCGCCAATATCGCCAGCCCCGGTCTCCATCCACTTCCCTGCCGCATGTCCGCCTCTCCTTCTGCGTGGGTCCCACCCCTCAGTACAACGCCTTGGACGGCGGCGAGAACACGGTGACCTCGCCCTCGCGGATCTCGACCAGCTCGCCGATGGACACGCCCATGGCGGTGTCGTACCGATCCACCCGGGTCACCGGCCTGGCGGTGTAGTGGCCCGTGCCCAGCCCCGTGTACACGTACTCCATCGAGTATTCGCCGGTGTGATATGCCCGGTGGCCCTTGAACGGCACGCTGAAGCTCGCCAGCAGCACGTAGCGCCCCGGCCTGAGCCCGTCGAAGGCGAAATTGCCGTCGGCGTCGGTGCGGCTGCGGCCGGCGTATTTCCAGGCGTCGCGGTGCAGGCGTACCTCGTTTCCGAGCGGCCCGGCATCGCCGCCCGCGTTGTTGCGCGCGTACCAGTCCTGCACATGCGCGGTCATCGGCAGCAGGAACACCCACTGTTCCTCGGCCAGCGCGATCTCCCGGCCCCGGATCACGCGGCTGAGCAGGCCGCCGATGCCTTCGCGGTTGCTGACGCCCATGACCCCGCGCAGTGCCCCGCTGCCGAGCGCGCTGGCGCGCTCGAGCTCGGCCTGGTCGTAGTGGGCGGCGAGCGCGGGCCGCGACCCGTCCGATCGCACGTCCTGCGCCCCGGCGCCCGGACCGGCGAGGGTGACCACCATCCACAGCGCGCAGGTCGCGACTGCGACCGCTGCGCGCAGCATCCCTGCGTGCATATGCCACTCCCTGGCGACGACCGGGGCAGTCTCCCGCGACGAGGCGCCCCGGTCAACGCGTGCTTCAGCCCCCCGCAGCCACCAGTTCGGCCAGCTGCACGGCGTTGAGCGCGGCGCCCTTGCGGATGTTGTCCGAGACGATCCACAGGTTCAGCCCGCGCGGATGCGAGATGTCCTCGCGGATGCGGCCCACGTACACCGCGTCGTTGCCCGAGGCGTGGGTCACCGGGGTGGGATAGCCCCCGGGCTTGCGGTCGTCGACCACCTCCACGCCCGGCGAGGCGGCCAGCAGTTCGCGCGCGGCCTCGGGCGTGACCTTCTCGCGGGTCTCGATCGCCACCGCTTCGGAGTGGCCGTAGAACACCGGCACGCGCACCGCGGTGGGGTTCACCTGGATGCTGTCGTCGCCGAGGATCTTGCGCGTCTCCCAGACCAGCTTCATTTCTTCCTTGGTGAAGCCGTTGTCCAGGAAGCTGTCGATGTGCGGGATCAGGTTGAAGGCGATCTGCACCGGGAACTTCTGCGGATCGATGTCCTGGAAGCCCAGCAGCTGCGCGGTCTGCCTGCCCAGCTCCTCCATCGCGCTGCGACCGGCGCCGGACACGGACTGGTAGGTGGCCACGTTGATGCGCTCGATGCCGTACTTGCGGTGTAGCGGCGCCAGCGCCACCAGCATCTGCATGGTCGAGCAGTTGGGGTTGGCGATGATGCCGCGCGGGCGATGCTTGGCCGCGTCCGGGTTGACCTCGCTGACCACCAGCGGCACGTCGTCGTCGTAGCGGAAGGCCGAGGAGTTGTCGATCACCACCGCGCCGGCGGCGGCGAACTTCGGCGCGTATTCCTTCGAGGTGTCGCCACCGGCGGAGAACAGGGCGATGTCGATGCCGGCGGGGTCGAAGCTGGCGAGATCCTGGACCACGTGGTCCTCGCCGTTGAACTCGATCGTGCTGCCTGCCGAGCGTTCGGACGCCAGCGGGACCAGCTTGCCGACGGGGAAGCCGCGCTCGGCCAGGATGGACAGCATCACTTCGCCGACCGCGCCGGTGGCGCCGACGACGGCTACGTTGAAACGACGGTTCTGCGGGGTGTTCATGGGGGCGATCCGGGAATGGGCGTGTAGGAAGGTGGGCCGCGCGGCAACGCGCGCTCGCTGTATTCGGGGGAACCCGCGCAGGGACGACCGGCGATGGCTCCCCTATCGTTTCGCCGCGGCTTTTCCGGTAATCGGCGTCGGCGGATTGCCCGCCTGCGGGCCATGGCCGAGGGCGGCGATGAGGTTGTCGACCGCCAGGGTCGCCATGGCGCGGCGGGTCGCGCGGCTGGCGCTGCCCACGTGCGGGGTCAGCACCACGTTGCGCAGGGCCAGCAGCCGCGGATCGATCGCCGGCTCGCCCTCGAACACGTCCAGCCCCGCCGAGGCCAGGCGGCCCGCGGCCAGCGCATCGACCAGCGCGCCTTCGTCGACCAGCCCGCCGCGCGCGATGTTGGTCAACGTCGCGGTCGGCTTCATCTTCGCGAGGGCGGGAATGTCGATCACGTGGCGGGTCTGCGGGCTGTACGGCAGGACCAGCACCAGGTGGTCCGATTCGCGCAGCAGTGTATCCAAGTCGACATAGCTCGCACGACAGTTGCTTTCGACACCGACAGGCAGGCGGCTGCGGTTGTGGTAGAGCACGCGCATGCCGAAGCCGTGCGCACCGCGCCGGGCGATGCCCTGCCCGATCCGCCCCATGCCGAGGATGCCCAGGGTGCTGCCGTGCACGTCCTGCCCCAGCAGCGTGTCGAAGGACCATTGCGTCCAGCGGCCTTCGCGCAGCCAGCGCTCGCCCTCGGTGATCCGCCGCGCCGCCGCCAGCAGCAGGGCGAACGCCATGTCGGCGGTCGTCTCGGTCAGCACGTCGGGCGTGTTGGTGGCGACGATGCCGCGCGCCTCCAGCGCCGCGACGTCGAGGTTGTTGTAGCCCACGCCGACGTTGGCGACGGCGCGCAGCGCGGGCGCGCCGGCGATCTCGCCGGCGCCGATGCGCTCGTTGAGCGTCACCAGCGCGCCTTCCACGCGCGACAGGCGCGCGGCGATGTCGTCCTGCGTCCAGGCCCGCACCTCGCGCGCGGCCTCGACGTCGAAAAATTCCTCCAGCCGTCCGACGATGTCGTCGAACAGCGGCTGCGACACCCAGACCCGGGGCCGGGCTTCAGCCACCGGCGCTGCCGGGGATGCGGTGCGGCACCTCGCCCACGTCGCCGCACTGGGCGCGGTGGCGCAGCGCCTGGTCCATCAGCACCAGGGCCAGCATCGCCTCGCAGATGGGCGTGGCGCGGATGCCGACGCAGGGGTCGTGGCGACCGGTGGTGATGATGTCGACCACGTGGCCGTCCACGTCCACGCCTTCCACCGGCAGGCGCAGGCTGGAGGTGGGCTTGAACGCCACGGAGGCCACCACCTGCTGGCCGGTGCTGATGCCGCCGAGCACGCCGCCGGCGTGGTTGGAGACGAAGCCTGCCGGCGTCATCACGTCGCGGTGCCCGGTGCCCTTCTGCGCGACCGCCGCGAAGCCGTCGCCGATCTCCACGCCCTTGACCGCGTTGATCGACATCATCGCCGCGGCGATCTCGCCATCGAGCTTGCCGTAGATGGGCTCGCCCCAGCCTGGCGGCACGCCGTCGGCCACCACGGTCACGCGCGCGCCGACCGAATCCCCGGACTTGCGCAGCGCATCCATGTACGCCTCCAGCTCCGCCACCTGGGACGCATCGGGCCAGAAGAAGGGGTTGTCCTCGACCACGGCCCAGTCGTGCGCGCGCGGCAGCACCTCGCCGATCTGGCTCATGCAGCCGCGCACGCTGACGCCACGCTGCGCCAGCCACTTCTTGGCGATCACCGCCGCGGCCACGCGCATCGTGGTCTCGCGCGCCGAGGACCGCCCGCCGCCGCGGGGGTCGCGGATGCCGTACTTCTGCCAGTAGGCGTAGTCGGCATGACCCGGGCGGAACTGTCGCGCGATGGCGTTGTAGTCCTTGCTGCGCTGGTCGGTGTTGCGGACCAGCAGCGCGATCGGGGTGCCGGTGGTGACGCCCTCGTAGACGCCACTGAGGATCTCGACCTCGTCGGCCTCGCGCCGCGCCGAGGTGTGGCGGGTCTTGCCGGTGGCGCGGCGCGACAGGTCGTGCGCGAACTCGTCCGCCGCGATCGCGATGCCGGGCGGGCAGCCGTCGATCACGCAGCCGATCGCCGGCCCGTGCGATTCGCCGAAGGTGGTGACGCGGAAAAGATGGCCGAACGTATTCAAGGGTGCGGAGCCTCGCTTGCCTCGGTAGACGGACGGGCGGCTGCATCGCGGCCCGCGCGCCGTATCTTGGCGCAACGTCAGTGTCGCACCCTCGGTGCCGCCTTCAAACCCGGCCGGCCACGTTGCGATGCGGTTTCAGGCGCAACCGCGGTGGTGCAACGCCGGCCCGCGCGCGTCGCATGCACCGGGGCAACTGGCTCGCAGCAGGCAGGCCATTCCGACGCTGATCTTCTGGCCACAGCAGTGGGCTGATGTCCCGATCGCCTGCCGTTCGTCGCGGAACAGCGCCTCACGACGATCGTCCCGGGCCGGGCATTGCGGAAAGCAGCGCATGGATGCGCTGCGGCGGCGAGTCCGCCCAGGGTGAGCGTACTTGAACTTGCGCGGCATGCCGCGCGCGCGCCGGGCGCACTGCGCGGGGCGGGGCCGCGAAACGGACCGACCGAGCAGGGAACAATCCTCGGCGCTGGACGCCGCCCGACCGAAGAGCCGCCCAGACCGGGTCAACGCGGGACGATGAACCTCAAAACAGCGCCGGCGACGCTGCAGCGGCCGCTTCGCGCGCATCCGCGAGCGCGCGGATCCTCGCATGGTGCGTGACCAGGTCGTGGCGCTCGACCACGAACACTCCCATCTGCCCCACCTTGAACTCCACCCATACCAGCGGCAGCTCCGACAGCAATGTCACCAGATGGCGCTCGGACTCGCCCACCTCGCACACCAGCAGGCCGTCCTCGGTCAGGTGCAGCGGCGCGTCGCGCAGGATCCGCAGCACCAGGTCCAGGCCGTCGTCGCCGGCGCGCAGGCCCAGCTCGGGCTCGTGGGAATATTCCTCCGGAAGCGCGTCGGTCTCGTCGTTGGTGACGTAGGGCGGATTGGTCACGATCAGGTCGTAGTGCTCGCCCTGCAGGTTGCTGAACAGGTCGGACTTCACGAAGCGGGTGTTCTCGACCAGCAACCGCGACTCGTTCTCGCGCGCCAGCGCCAGCGCTTCGTCGCTGATGTCGGCGCCGTCCACGTGCCAGTCGGGGTTGTAATGCGCCATGGCGATGGCGATGCAGCCCGAACCGGTGCACAGGTCCAGCGCGCGGCGCACCTCGCGGCCGCCCAGCCAGGGCTCGAAGCCCGCCAGGATCAGCTCGGCGATCGGCGAGCGCGGCACCAGCGCGCGACCGTCGCTCTTGAAGCTCAGGCCGGCGAACCAGGCTTCGCCGGTCAGGTAGGCCGCCGGCACGCGCTCCTCGATGCGGCGCAGGAACAGCGCCAGCACGTCTTCCTTCTCCGCCAGCGTCACCCGAGCCTGGCCATAGGCCGGGCCGAGGTCGTGCGGCAGGTGCAGGGCGTGCAGGGTGAGCTGGGTCGCCTCGTCGATGGCGTTGTCGTAGCTGTGCCCGAAGGTCAGCCCGGCCGCGCTGAAGCGGCTGGCGCCGTAGCGGATCAGGTCGATGATCGTCTGCAGTTCGTCGGTCATGGCGGGGGCCCGTGCCGGCACGACGCCGGTCGGCGAGTATAGCGGTGGCCGGGGTATCATGCCCCGCTGACCGACTGGATTTTCCGATGTTCAACCGCACCGTCATCGTCGTGCTGCTGGTCGCGCTGTTCGCCGGCCTGGGCCTGCTGGCCTCGCGCAAGTTCTTCGCCGGCCCGGAGGCGCAGCAGCCGCAGCTGCAGGCGGTGAAGCTGTATCCGCAGCCGCGCGAACTGCCGGACTTCGCGCTGCAGCAGTCCGACGGCACCCAGCTGATGCCGGGCGAGCTGCACGGCCACTGGACCCTGGTGTTCATCGGCTTCACCTATTGCCCGGACGTGTGCCCGATGACCCTGGCGCAGCTGGCGCAGGCGCAGCGGCAGTGGGAAGCGCTGCCCGAATCGACGCGGCCGCGGGTGCTGTTCGTCTCGGTCGACCCGGAGCGCGACACCCCCGACCGCATCGGCGAGTACGCCCACGCCTTCCACCGCGACACCCTGGCCGCGACCGCCGACATCCCCTCGCTGGAGGCGTTCACGCGCTCGCTGTCGCTGGTGTTCGCCAAGGTGCCGCCGCCCGACGGCGCGCCGGCCGACCAGTATTCGGTCGACCACAGCGCCTCGATGGCCGTGCTCGATCCGCGTGGGCGCATGGCCGGCGTGGTCACCGGCAGCGCGGTGGACAACCCCGCCGCGATCGCGGCCGACTTCCTCGAACTCAGCGCCCGGGACGTCCGATGAACCTCGTCACGGCCCTCACCTGGGTACTGCCGCACCGGCTGCTGTCGTCGCTGGCGCGCTCGCTCGCCTATTCGGACAACCCGCGCACCCGCGCCTGGCTGATCGACACGGTGACCCGGAAGTTCGGCGTGGATCTGTCCGAGGCGCAGGAATCCGATCCGGCGGCCTACCCCACCTTCAACGCCTTCTTCACCCGCGCGCTCAAGCCGGGCGCGCGCGTGCCCGACCCGGATCCGCAGGCGCTGCTGATGCCGGCGGACGGGCGGGTGAGCCAGTGCGGGCGCATCGAGCAGGGCCGCATCTTCCAGGCCAAGGGTCGCGGCTTCACCGCCGCCGAACTGCTGGGCAGCGAGGAGGCCGCGCGCCCCTACGCCAATGGCCGCTTCGCCACCGTCTATCTGTCGCCGAAGGACTACCACCGGGTGCATATGCCCTGGACCGGACGCCTGCGCGAAACCGTGCACGTGCCCGGGCGGCTGTTTTCGGTGGGGCCCGACGCGGTGGCCTCGGTGCCGGGGCTGTTCGCGCGCAACGAGCGCCTGGTCTGCCACTTCGACACCGACTTCGGCCCGATGGCCGTGGTGATGGTGGGCGCGTTGCTGGTATCGGGTGTGGAGACGGTCTGGAGCGGCGAGGAAATCCCCGCCTACGGCGACCGCATCACCGCGAAGAACTGGACCAGCGAGGGCATCGTGCTGGAACGTTTCGAGGAGATGGCGCGCTTCAACTACGGCTCGACCGTCATCGTGCTGCTGCCCGACGGCGTGGCCGAACTCGAGCCCGCGCTGCAGGCCGAGACGCCGGTGCGCCTGGGCCAGGCGCTGGCGAGGCGCACGCCCGCATAAGCTCATGCGATCCGGTGATGAGGCCGGACGCGCGGCGAAGCTCCGGCGGGACTAGGCTGATGGGTCCCTCCGG
Organism: Luteimonas campi; assembly: GCF_051162505.1. Taxonomy (NCBI): domain Bacteria; kingdom Pseudomonadati; phylum Pseudomonadota; class Gammaproteobacteria; order Lysobacterales; family Lysobacteraceae; genus Luteimonas; species Luteimonas campi. Next base: position 240,233 of record NZ_JBNWEM010000004.1, on the reverse strand, counting down.
TGAGGCCCCAGCCATGCGCCCGCTCGTCCCTGCCCTCGTCGCCCTGCTCTTCGCCTGTGCCAGCCTGCCGGCGGTCGCCGCGGGGGCCAACCCCACCGTGACCGTGCTCTACGACGCCTTCGGCGATCCCGGGCCGCTGCGCAAGGACTGGGGCTTCGCCGCGCTGGTCGAAGCCGGCGGCAAGCGCATCCTGTTCGACACCGGCAACGATGCCGAGGTGTTCGCGCACAACATCCGCTCGGCAGGCCTCGACCTGTCCACGATCGACATGGTCGTGCTCTCGCATCGCCATGCCGACCACATGGCGGGCTTGGCGGTGGTACTGGACGCCAATCCGGACGTGGTGGTGCACGCACCGCAGGAAGGCTTCGGCATCTACGGCTCCTCGCTGCCCTCGAGCTTCTACCGCAAGGACCCGGACCTGCCCGCGCGGCAACGCTACTTCGACGGCCGGCCACCCGAGACGCTGCAGTTCGGCAGCGCCTGGCCGGGCGCGAAGCTGCGCCCGCATGCCGCGACCACGGAAATCGCGCCCGGGGTGTGGGCGATCCTGACCGTCTCCGACGTCCCCGGCACGCGCGAACTGCGCGAGCTGTCGCTGGCGGTGCGGACCGACGACGGCCTGCTGCTGGTGGTGGGCTGCTCGCACCCCGGCCTGCCGGTGATCGTGGCCGAGGCGGCAAAGCTCGATCCGGACCTCCACCTGGTGCTGGGCGGATTCCACTACGTCAACGCCGACGATGCGGCCATCGCGGGCGTGATCGAGGCGCTGGCGCCCTACGACATCGACTTCATCGCGCCAGGCCATTGCACCGGCGAGGCCACGTTCGCGGCCCTGCAGCAGGCCTATGGCGATCGCTACCTGTTCGCAGGGCTCGGCGCGCGACTGGTGCTGGGCGACGACGCCACCGCGCAGGGGCGGCGACGCGGCGCGGCGGCGGACTTCAGCGCCTCCGAGCGGGTCGCCTATCGCGCGCTCGCCCTGCACGGCGACCACGCGCACGGGCACCTGGCGGGCACCGGCCCCTGAGGCCGCGAACGCGGCCTCGGCGCCGGCCCGGAATCGCCGGCGCGAAGTCCGGGCGCGCCGGCGTCAGCGGCAGCCTTCGAGTTTCAGTTGCTGGCCTTGCCGGAGCAGGTAGCGCGGCGGCCTGATGTCGTTGGCCGCGGCCAGCGACTTGGTATCGCAGCTGTAGCGCTGCGCGATGGCGACCAGGGTTTCGCCAGGGGCGACGCGATGGGTGCGCGGCGCCGGCGGCGGCGCCACCGGGTCGGCGGGCGCGGCCGCCGTGGCCCGCTGCTGCAGCACCGTGCCGTCCGGCAAGGTCACCGTCTCGACGTCGCCCACGCGCACGATCGCGGTGGACGGATCGCTGTTCACCAGTTGCCGCGCCAGGTCGGCGCGCGCGCCCTTCGTGCACCAGCGCTCGTACAGGCCGGCCATCCGCACCGTGCCGTTCAGGCGCGTGCCCTGCGGGATCCAGGCCTCGGCCTCATACTGCGGATTGAGGTTGCGCAGCACGCGCATGTAGCCGTCGCGGGTATTGCCGTTGCCCAGGCAGATGGTCAGCTCGTAGATCGAGGCCGGACGCTTGAGCTGGATGGTGGCCGGGCGCGCATCCACGCGCGGGAAGCTCAGGCCGTACTCGCGCGGGTGCAGGTACAGCCACGCCGCCGCGATCACCATCGGCACGTAGTCGCGGGTCTCGGGCGGGAACTGGTTGTAGACCTCCGGCTCCCAGAAACTGCGCCCGCCGAACTCGCGGTGCACGCGCCGCGCGCGGCCCTCGCCGCCGTTGTAGGCGGCCAGCCACAGCTCGATGTTGTCGCCACCGAGCTCGGCATAGCGCTCGCCGAGGTAGACCGCAGCCGCGTCGGCCGAAGCGCGCGGATCGTAGCGGGTGTCGAAGCCGCGCCCGTCCGGGCCCAGGCCCAGGCGGCTGCCGGTGGCCGGCATGAACTGCAGCGGCCCGGCCGCGCCGGCGCGCGAGCGCGAGTGCACGCGGCCGTTGGATTCCTTGGCCAGGATGCCGAACAGCAGCGCCTCGGGCAGGCCGCGGCGCTTGAACGCCGGCGACATCAGGTGCTGCATGTACTGGAAGTTCTCGTGGCTGGTAATCAGGGCCACGCGCATGTCGGTCAGCCAGCGTCGGATGCCGGCCTGCACCGCCGGGTTCATCTTCACCAGTTCGAGGAAGCGACGGTCCTCGGCCGCCAGCAGCGAGGCGGCGGAGGCGCTGTCGGGGACACCGCCGGTCGGCAGCTCGCCCTCCTCGGCAAGGGTGTCGTCCGCCTCGTCCACCACGCCGGCGGCGGCGTCGGCCTGGGCCTTGAGCAGGCGCTTGTAGCTGGCCAGCAGGTTGCCCGAGCCGCAGCCCTTGAGCTTGCCGCACTCGACGATCACGTCCTCCATGTCCTCCAGCGCGGCGTTGCTCTCCTCGAGGCCGGCCGGATCGCTGTTGCCGATCTTCACCAGCGCCTCGCGCCAGCGCGTTTCCGCGGCGACCATGCGCTGGTTGAGCGCCTCGATCGCGGCCTGGGCACGCCTGGACTGGGCCTGGGCCAGGGAGGGAACGACGACCAGCGCGAGCGCGACGGCAAGCAGCAGGCGGCGCACGGAGGGAGAGGTGAGCGGCATCGACCACCGGAGCGATTCGAAGGGCCGCGCAGGGTAGCCGCTGGGCCGGGGGGCCACAAGGAAACCCGGCACGTTGTGCGTGCCCGGCCTGGCGGAATGCGGGCAGCGCTGCGGGCGCACGCCGCCACGGCCTAGAATCGCCCCATTCCATCCGGGGACCACGACGCATGCAGCCCATCCTTGTCGGCAAGGCCATCACCAGCGGCGACGGCGGCGCCCAGGTGCACCTGCTGCCGCGCTACGGCAACCGCCACGGCCTGGTGGCCGGCGCCACCGGCACCGGCAAGACCGTCACCCTGATGACCCTGGCCGAAGGCTTCTCGCGGATCGGCGTGCCGGTGTTCATGGCCGACGTGAAGGGCGACGTGGCCGGGCTGGCCGTGCCCGGCGCCATGAACGAGAAGCTGCAGGCGCGCGCCGCGCAGATCGGCGTGGAGGGTTACGCGGCCGAAGGCAATCCGGTGGTGTTCTGGGACCTTTACGGCCGGCTCGGGCACCCGGTGCGCACCACCGTGAGCGAAATGGGCCCCACCCTGCTCTCGCGCATCCTCGAGCTCAACGACACCCAGTCGGGCGTGCTCGACATCGTGTTCAAGCTCGCCGACGACCGCGGCCTGCTCCTGCTCGACCTGGCCGACCTGCGCGCCCTGCTCGGCCTGGTGGCGGAGGAGCGCAAGGCGATCTCCACCGAATACGGCCTGGTCAGCCCGCAGTCGATCGGCGCCATCCAGCGCGCCCTGCTGCGCCTGGAGCAGGACGGCGGCGACCAGGTCTTCGGCGAGCCGGCGCTGGAGCTGTCCGACCTCATGCGGACCACCCACGATGGCCGCGGCGTGATCGGCATCCTCGCCGCCGACCAGCTGGTGCTCAGGCCGCGGCTGTATTCGAGCTTCCTGCTGTGGCTGCTGTCGGAGTTGTTCGAACACCTGCCCGAGGTCGGCGACCTCGACAGGCCGAAACTGGTCTTCATCTTCGACGAGGCGCACCTGCTGTTCGACGATGCGCCCGCCGCGCTGCGCCAGCGCATCGAACAGGTGGTGCGGATCATCCGCTCCAAGGGCGTGGGCGTGTACTTCTGCTCGCAGTTCCCCGATGACGTCCCCGACGAGATCCTCGGCCAGCTCGGCAACCGCGTGCAGCACGCGCTGCGCGCCTTCACCCCGCGCGACCAGAAGGCGGTGCGCACCGCGGCCGAGACCTTCGTCGCCAATCCCGCGATGGACGTGGTGCAGACGCTGTCGAAGCTGGGGACCGGCGAGGCCCTGGTCTCCACCCTGCAGGAGAAGGGCATCCCGATGGCGGTCGAGCACACCCTGGTGGCGCCGCCGCGCTGCCGCATGGGCGCCATCACCGAGGCCGAGCGTGCGCAGGTGCGCGCGGGCAGCCCGGTGGGCGGCAAGTACGACCGCGCCGTGGACCGCGAATCGGCGGCCGAGATTCTGGCCGCGCGCGCGCAGTCGGCCTCGGACGCGGCGGCGGCCCCGCCCGCGCGCGGACGCGACGAGGCCGAAGCGGAGGGCGGCTTCGGCAAGGCGGTGCGCGACGTGCTGTTCGGCACCGGCCGGCGCCAGGGCGTGCTCGAAGCCTCGGGCAAGCAGGCCGCGCGCACCATCACCAACCAGATCGTGCGCGGCATCCTCGGCAGCGTGTTCGGCGGCAGGAAGCGCTGAGCCCGGCCATGCCCGGCGAAGCGACCGGCGGCTGCGTTCCTTGGCCCGCACGCGCGGCGCGCGGCGCATCGCCGGCGCTGCCTTGCCTGCCTCATCCGTGCAGCTGAGCGTGGACGGCTGGCGCCTGGAGTCCCTGGGCGAGGACGCCGTCCTGCTGCGACTGGGCGGGCGCGCCGATGCCGCGCTCAATCGCCGGGTGCATGCGCTCGCGGCCCGGATCGCCGCGGCAAGGCCCCCGTGGCTGTGCGACATCGTGCCGGCCTATGCCTCGCTGGCGCTGTTCGTCGATCCGGCGCAGACGGGCGACCGCTACGCGCAGGACCTGGTCGGCGACTGGCTGGCGGCGCTGCCGGACGGCGGGAGGGTCGCCGGGCCGCAAGAGGCGCCTGCGCTGGAGATTCCCGTCTGCTACCACCCCTCCTGCGCCCCGGACCTGGAGGCGGTGGCGCGCCGGGCCGGCATGCCGGCGGCGGAACTCGCCGCGCGCCACGCCGCAGGCGACTACCGCGTGGCCATGATCGGGTTCGCGCCGGGCTTTCCCTACCTGCTCGGCCTGGACCCGGCCCTGGCCGCGCCGCGCCATGCCACGCCGCGGGTTCGCGTTCCCGCCGGCAGCGTCGGCATCGCCGGCGAGCAGACCGGCATCTATCCCGTCGGCAGTCCCGGCGGCTGGCAGCTGATCGGGCGCACGCCGCTGGCGCTGTTCGACCCGCGCCGCGATCCGCCCAGCCTGCTGCAGCCCGGCCAGCGCGTGCGCTTCGTCGCGGTGGGGCTGGAGGCGTTCGCCGCTGGCGACCCCGATGGAGGCACCGCGCTTGGCTAGCCGCGCCTTCCTCGAGGTCGAGGCCGCAGGGTTGCTGACCACCGTGCAGGGCGCGGCGCGCACCGGGCTGCGCCACCTCGGTGTCGCCAGCGGCGGAGCGGCCGATCCCTGGGCGCACGCGCTGGCCAATCTGCTGGTCGGCAACCCCGCCGGCAGCGCCGCGCTGGAGATCACCCTGGCCGGTCCCACCCTGCGGTTCCACGGCGCGGCGCGGATCGCGCTGTGCGGCGCAGCGATCGAGGCCCAGATCGACGGCGTCGCGATTCCCGGCAACCGCCCTGTGGATCTGCCCGCTGGCAGCCGCGTGCGGCTCGGCGGGTGCCGCGACGGCGCGCGCAGCTACCTGGCGGTGGCCGGCGGGCTGGACCTGCCCGAGGTGCTCGGCAGCGTCGCCACGGACCTGCGCGGCGGCTTCGGCGGGTTCGACGGGCGAGTCCTGCGCGCCGGCGACAGTCTGCCGGTGGGTGGGCATGCCGACCTCCAGACATCGCACGTGCAGGCGGCGGCCTGGTGGATCGACGCCAGTCCCCTGCCCCACACCCCCCCACCAGGCGAGCCCCGCACGATCCGCCTGCTGCCGGGCGCGGACGCCGCGCCGCTGCCCTCCGCCGCGACCTGGCGGGTGGACGCGCGCAGCAACCGCCAGGGACTGCGCCTGCAGGGCCCGGCACTGCAGGTGGCCGATGCGCGCGAGCGGGTGTCCGAACCGGTCGCGCCGGGAACGGTGCAACTGCCTCCGGACGGTCAGCCCATCGTGCTGCTGGCCGATGCCCAGACCCACGGCGGCTATCCGCGCATCGGGCACGTGCCGCGCGCCGACCTGCCGCTGCTGGCGCAGCTGCGGCCGGGTGCGCGGCTGCGGTTCCTGCCCTGCACGCCGGCGGAAGCCTGCCGGGCGAATGCCGAACAACGGCAGCGGATGCACCGCATCGCGCTGGCCATCGCCGCGAGGAGCCCACGCGCATGACCACCCGCATCGACTTCAACTGCGACCTCGGCGAAGGCTGCGGCGACGATGCCGCGATCGTGCCCTGCATCAGCTCGGCCAGCATCGCCTGCGGTGGCCATGCCGGCGACGAGGCCAGCATGCGCGAGGCTATTGCACTGTGCCTGCGCCACGGCGTGGCGATCGGCGCGCATCCTTCCTTCGTCGATCGCGTGCACTTCGGCCGGCGCGAGCTGGCGGTGCCGCCTGCGGAGCTCCACGCGCTGGTCCGCGCACAGGTCGAGGCGCTCGCGACGCTGTGCGTGCAGGCCGGCACGCGCCTGGCACACGTCAAGCCGCACGGTGCGCTGTACAACCTGGCCGCGCGCGATGCGCAGGTCGCCGACGCCGTGGCAGGCGCGGTGCGCGACTGCGATGCACGATTGCGCCTGTACGCGCTGGCCGGCTCGCGCCTGGTCGCGGCCGGCCGCCGGCTCGGCCTCGCGGTCGCCGAGGAAGTCTTCGCCGAGCGCGGCTACGCGCCAGACGGCAGCCTGGTGCCGCGCGGGCAGCCGGGTGCGGTGTTCGACCGCCTCGAGGACGCGCTGGCCCAGGTGCGCGGCATGCTGCGCGATGGCCAGGTGCGCGCGATCGACGGCAGCCGGGTGCCGATCCGCGCCGACACCCTGTGCCTGCACGGCGACCGCCCCGATGCCGCGGCCTTCGCCGCGGCGCTGCGCGATGCGCTGCACGCGGAAGGGATCGCCATCCTCTCTCCCGGCAGCGCGGAGTACTCACGATGAGCTACTGGCCATTGCTCGGCATCGTCCTGGTCGTGGCCGGCTTCGCGCTGCGGCTCAATCCAGCGCTGATCGTGGTCGCCGCCGGACTGGTCACGGGGCTGGTCGCCGGCCGCACGCCGCTGCAGGTGCTCGAACTGCTGGGCGAGGCCTTCACCAAGCAGCGCTACCTCACCGTCTTCCTGCTGACCCTGCCGGTCATCGGCCTGCTCGAGCGTCACGGCCTGAAGGAGCATGCGCAGGCCTGGATCCGGCGCCTGCGCGGGGCTACCGCCGGCCGGCTGCTGATCGCCTACCTGGGCGCGCGCCAGGTCGCGTCCGCGCTCGGCCTGACCAGCCTCGGTGGCCACCCGCAGACTGTGCGCCCGCTGCTGGCGCCGATGGCGGAGGCCGCCGCCGAGGCGCGCCACGGCCCGCTCCCGGAGGAGTCGCGCGAGCGGCTGAAGGCGCTGTCCGCGGCCACCGACAATGTCGGCCTGTTCTTCGGCGAGGACATCTTCATCGCCTTCGGTGCCGTGCTGCTGATGCAGGGCTTCTACGCCGAACACGGGATCGAACTCGAGCCGCTGCACATCGCGCTGTGGGGCATCCCCACGGCGGTCTGCGCCTTCGTGATCCACGGCTGGCGGTTGGCGCGGCTGGACCGCCGGCTGCAGCGCGAGGCCGCAGCGATCGCCGCCCGTTCGCAGCGCGACCGGCCGCACACGGAGCGCGGCGCATGATCGACCTGCAGTGGATCTACTGGCTGGTGGGCGCCTACCTGGCGTGGAGCGCATTCAATGCCGTGCGCGACCGCAGCAATCCCCGGCGGCTGGCCAACGGCCTGTTCTGGGGTCTGCTGGCGCTGGCGATGCTGGCCGCCGAGCGCATGCCGCCGGCACTGGTTGGCGGCATCGTGGTCGCACTGGCCTGCCTGGCCGGGTTCGGCGGGCTGGGCCGCGGTCGATCCGACGACGGCACGCCGGCCGAGCGCGAAGCGTCGGCGCGGCGCCTGGGCAACCGCCTGTTCATCCCGGCGCTGCTGATCCCGCTGGTGGCGGTGGCCGTGGCCGTGCCGTTCGCGGACCTGGAAATCGCAGGCGCGCGCCTGTTCGGCGCGCAGCTCACCACCCTGGTCGGCCTGGGCGTCGCCTGCGTGGTGGCCGTGGTGGCGGCGCTGGCAATGACCCGCAGCGCACCGGTCGCGGCGATCGAGCAGTCGCGGCGCCTGCTCGACGCGATCGGCTGGGCGGCGCTGCTGCCGCTGCTGCTGGCCACGCTCGGCAGCGTATTCGCCGCCACCGGCGTGGGCGAGGCGGTTGCAGGACTGATCCGCATGCTGATCCCGGTGGAGAACCGCTTCGTGGTGGTGGTGGCCTATGCGCTGGGCATGGCGGCCTTCACCATGGTGATGGGCAACGCCTTCGCCGCCTTCCCGGTGATGACCGCCGGCATCGGCCTGCCGCTGCTGGTGCAGATGCACGGGGCGGATGCCGCCTCGCTGGCGGCGATCGGCATGCTGTCGGGCTACTGCGGCACCCTGCTCACGCCGATGGCCGCCAACTTCAACCTCGTCCCCGCAGCGCTGCTGGAACTGCGCGATCCCAACGCGGTGATCCGCCAGCAGGTCGCCACCGCGCTGCCGCTGCTGGCCTGCAATATCGTGCTCATGTACTTGGTGGTGTTCCGCTGATGGCCGTGTCCGCCCCGCCCGCCGTGTTGCTGACCGGGTTCGAGCCGTTCGGCGGCGACGACCGCAATCCCAGCCAGGCGGTGTTGCGTGCGCTGGACGGCCAGACCCTGGCCGGACACCGCATCGTCGGATGCGAACTGCCGGTGGAATTCGGCGAGTCGCTGCGCGTGCTGCGCCGGGCGTTGCGCCGCACGCGGCCCACGCTGGTGGTGTGCCTGGGGCAGGCCGGCGGACGCGACTCGATCTCGCTCGAGCGCATCGCCATCAACGTCGACGACGCGCGCATCCCCGACAATGCCGGCGCGCAGCCGGTGGACGCGCCCGTGGTCGCCCATGGGCCGGCGGCGTACTTCTCCACCCTGCCGATCAAGGCGATGTCGCTGGCGCTGGCCGAGGCGGGCATCCCCGCGGCCGTGTCGCAGACCGCCGGCACCTTCGTCTGCAACCACGTGTTTTACGGCCTGATGCACGCGCTGCGGCGTCGGCGGGACGTGCGCGGCGGCTTCATCCATGTGCCCTGGTCGGACGAACAGGCCGCCGAGCGCCCCGGCCAGCCCGGCCTGCCGTTGGCGACGATGGTCGAGGGCATCCGAATCGCGCTGGAGACCGCGCTTGCGCATGCGCGGGACATCGCCATTCCCGCCGGTGCCGAGCACTGACCGGCGTCGCACACCCGGTTCATCGCCCTGCCCTATCCTTGCACCGCCCCAAACGCGAGGAGTCCGCCATGCGATCTTTCCACCGCCTGCCGCCCATCCTGCTGGTCCTGGCGCTTGCCGCCTGCACGCCGGAACCCGCGCCGGCGCCGCCGGCCGCAGAGGACGCGGACAAGGCCGCGCAGACGGCGGAGGCGCTGCCTGCCGACCCGCTGCTGGCCGGCACCGACGCCAGCGCCGTGGTCCGTCACGAAGCCGCCGATCCCGAAGGCTTCGACCGCAAGGCCTTCGCCGGCCGGTTCGCCGGCATCCTGCCCTGCGCCGGCTGCCCCGGCATCGAGACCTCGCTGGAAATCCAAGCCGACGGCACGTATACGCTGTCCGAAACCCGGGACGGCGGCGAAGCGGTGCGCAGCACTGGCACCTGGACGGTGCAGGACGATGGCGCCGGCCTGCTGCTCGACCCGGACAGCAAGGAGGCCGCCGACCGCCGCTTCGAGCTGGTGTCGCGCGACGAGATCCGCGCTGTCGACACGTCCGGCGACGCGGCCGCGGGTGCCAACACCAGCCTGCGCCGCATCTGACCGGCCGTGGGTCGCTGGCGTCCGCCCGTCGAGCCGGGCACCGCACTGGTCACCGCCGAGGGCCATGCCCGGCTCAAGGCCGAGCTGGACGAGCTGTGGCGCGTCCGGCGGCCCGAGGTGGTCAAGGCCCTGGCGGCCGCGGCCGCCGAGGGAGACCGGTCGGAAAACGCCGAATACACCTATCGCAAGAAGCAGCTCGGTGAGATCGACCGGCGCGTGCGCTACCTCAGCAAGCGGCTGGAGGTGCTGCGGGTGGTCGACGCCGCACCCTCCGACCCGCAGGCGGTGTTCTTCGGCGCGCATGTCGAGGTGGAGAACGTCGACAGCGGCGACACCGCGCGCTACCGCATTGTCGGACCCGACGAGACCGACGCGAAACAGGGCTGGATCAGCATCGACTCGCCGCTCGCCCGCGCGATGCTGAAAAAGCGCGTCGATGACGAGTTCGAGGCGCAGCTGCCCGCTGGACCGGCGCGGTTCGTCATCGTCGACGTGCGGTACGGCGGCTAGCGTTTGCGTACACGCGCGGCCCGCGCGCACCGCGTCGGCGCTCCGCTTTCGCGGCGTCAGCCCAGGACGTGCAGCCCGGGACGCTCCGGCAAGGCCTCGCCGTACAGATCGTGCTCGTCGCTGCCGAGGATCTCGACGTCGACGAAGTCGCCCGGTTGCAGCCCCGCGTCCAGGCCGTTCTGGATCTGCACCACGCCGTCGATCTCGGGCGCGTCTGCGCGCGAACGCGCGATCGCAAGGTCGCCATCGACCAGGTCCACCAGGCAGCGCTGCACGCTGCCGACCTTGGCCTCGAGCTTCTGCGCGGAGATCTCCGCCTGCACGTCCATGAAGCGCGCCAGGCGCTCCTGCTTGACCGCCTCCGGCACCGGGTCCGGCAGCGCGTTGGCGCTGGCGCCGTCCACCGGCGAGTAGGCGAATGCGCCCACGCGGTCGAGCCGCACCTCGCGCATGAAATCCAGCAGTTCCTCGAACTCGGCCTCGGTCTCGCCGGGAAAACCGACGATGAAGGTGCTGCGGATGGTCAGCTCCGGGCACATGTCGCGCCAGCGGGCGATGCGTTCGCGCACCTTGTCCACCGCGCCCGGACGCTTCATCAGGCGCAGGATGCGCGGGCTGGCGTGCTGGAACGGGATGTCGAGGTAGGGCAGCAACCGCCCTTCCGCCATCAGCGGGATGGTGTCGTCGACGTGCGGGTACGGATACACGTAGTGCAGGCGCGTCCACACGCCCAGTTCCGACAGGCCCTCGCACAGCGCCTTCATCCGCGTCTGGTAGGCCTTGCCGCGCCATTCGCGCTCGGCGTAGCGCATATCCACGCCATAGGCCGAGGTGTCCTGCGAGATCACCAGCAGCTCCTTGACGCCGCCGCGCACGACCAGGCGTTCGGCCTCGCGCAGCACCTCGTCGACCGGGCGCGAGACCAGGTCGCCGCGCATGGACGGAATGACGCAGAAGCTGCAGCGGTGGTTGCAGCCCTCGGAAATCTTCAGGTACGCGTAGTGCTTCGGAGTGAGCTTGATCCCGACGTCTTCCTCCGAGGCGCGGCGCGGCAGCAGGTCGACGAATGGATCGTGCCTCGGCGGCACGGCCGCGTGCACCGCCGACATCACGCTGCCGTAGTCCTGCGGGCCGCTGATCGACAGCACATCCGGAAACTGCTCGCGGATCATCTCCGAGCGCTTGCCGAGGCAGCCGGTGACGATGACCTTGCCGTTCTCGGCCATGGCCTCGCCGATCGCGTCGAGCGATTCGGCCACCGCCGAGTCGATGAAGCCGCAGGTGTTGACCACCACCACATCGGCATCGTCGTAGCTCGGCACCAGGTCGTAGCCCTCGACGCGAAGCTGGGTGAGGATGCGTTCGGAATCGACCAGGGCCTTGGGGCAGCCGAGACTGACGAAACCGACCTTGGGGTTGGCTGCGGACATGGGATATGGGAGCGGAGGCGACGCGGCCGCGTCACGGGCCGCGGATTATAGCGTCGGCTAGAATCGCCCCGACTGCCGCACGGAGGCCGCCATGGGCCGCGACATCGCCATCCAGACCGTGAACGGCTCCGTCTGCGCCTGGCGCGCCGACCCGCCCGACCGCGCCGCCGCGCGCGGGGCGATCGTGGTGCTGCAGGAGATCTTCGGTGTGAACGAGCACATCCGCAGCGTGGTCGAGAGCTATGCGGCATCCGGTTACGTGGCGCTGGCCCCCGCCCTGTTCGATCCGGTGGCGCGCGAGGTGGAACTGGGCTACGACGAATCCGGGTTCGCGCGCGGGCGCGAACTGGTGGCGGAGCTGGGGATCGACCGGGCGTTGGACGCGGTCCGGGCCGCCGGTGAAGTCCTGCGCGGCGAAGGCCTGAAGGTCGGGGCGGTCGGCTACTGCTGGGGCGGCAGCGTCGCCCTGCTCGCCAATACCCGGCTGGGCCTGCCTGCAGTGTCGTACTACGGCGCGCGCTCGCGGCCCTTCCTCGGCGAGGCGCTGCGCGCGCCGATGCTGTTCCATTTCGGCGCGGAGGACGACAGCACCCCACCGGACTACGTCCAGGCGCATCGCGATGCCTGGGCGGAGGCCGAGGTCCACGTCTATCCGGGCGCCGGCCACGCATTCAACCGCGACATCGATCCCCGTCACTTCCATCCCGAAAGCGCCGTGCTCGCGCGCCGTCGCACGCTCGCCTTCCTCGAAAAGGCACTGGGCTGAAGGAATCCGCATGACCAGGCACCCCGGTCGCGGGCACTACGAACTGCATCCACAGCTGGCGGCCGACACCCATCCGCTGTCCACGCTGGAGCTGTGCGAACTGCGCCTGCTGGACGACGCCAACTACCCCTGGCTGGTGCTGGTACCGCGCATCGCCGGCGCGCGCGAACTGATCGACCTCGACGCGTGGCAGCGCCACCGGCTCACCGACGAGATCGACCTCGCCTCGCGCGCGCTGCGCACGGTGTTCCAGCCGTTCAAGCTCAACGTCGCCGCGTTGGGCAACCTGGTGCCGCAGCTGCACGTGCACGTGATCGCGCGCTTCGAGGACGACCCGGCCTGGCCGGCGCCGGTCTGGGGCCGCGTCGCGGCCCGCCCCTACTCGCCCGAGGCGCTGGTCCAACGGATCCGCCTGCTGGAGGCGGCGCTGCGCGCCTGATGCGGATCGACCGATGGCCGACGCCCGTCTGCCCCTGCCTGCTGTCGTCGCTCGCGGGAGTTCAGGGGCGGCAGCGCAGGGCGCCGGTGGGCCTGGCCCGCGTCAACTGCCCTTGACCACCTGGGTGCCGGCGATCAGGTCGTGTCCGCAGCGGCGGTCGCCGCGGAAGATCAGCAACACGTCGACCAGCGCCAGCACCATACCGACAACGGGGACATTGCCCACCGCCTGGATCGGCAGGTAACGCAGCCCGATCAGCCGTCCGATCGGCGGCTTGGCGCCGTCCATGTCGACGATACGGATGCCGAGCAGGCGCTTGCCCCAGGTCTGCCCATTGGCTTCGAGCGGATACCACTGCGCCACCACGAACACCACAAACCCGATGACCGCCCACAGCAGGGTGGTCGCCAGCGGCACCTGGCCGCCCGCCGCCATCGCCGTCTGCCAGTAGCCGCCCACCACCATCAGCGGGACGAGGATCACCAGCATCAGGATGGTGTCGATGATCGCCGCCCCGAGGCGCTCGCCGCGTCCTGCGAGATGGGTGTCGCCGAGGTCGGCGACCACGGCTTCCGGGCTTCCGTAAGGGTTCTGGTCATTCATGGCCTGCGTTCTTCCTTGCTGGTGTGGTTGATCTGCCCGGTCGGGCCGGCACCGCCGCCTCGCGCTCAGGTGCGCGGCAGCGTGACCCCGCGCTGGCCCTGGTACTTGCCGCCGCGGTCCTTGTACGAGGTCTCGCAGACGTCGTCGGCGTCGGACTGGAAGAACAGCATCTGCGCCACTCCCTCGTTGGCGTAGATGCGCGCCGGCAGCGGCGTGGTGTTGCTGAACTCGAGCGTCACGTGCCCCTCCCACTCGGGTTCGAGCGGAGTCACGTTGACGATGATCCCGCAGCGCGCGTAGGTGCTCTTGCCCAGGCACACCACCAGGGTGTCGCGCGGGATGCGGAAGTATTCGACCGTACGCGCCAGTGCGAAGGAATTGGGCGGGATGATGCACTCGTCCGCCTCGATGTCCACGAAGCTCTTCGGGTCGAAATGCTTGGGATCGACGATCGTGGAATTGATGTTGGTGAAGATCTTGAATTCGCGCGAGCAGCGCACGTCGTAGCCGTAGCTCGAGGTGCCGTAGCTGACGATGCGACCGCCCTGCGCCTCCTTCACCTGGCCGGCCTCGTAAGGCTCGATCATGCCGTGCTGTTCCGACATCCGCCGGATCCAGCGGTCGCTCTTGATGCTCATGCGCGGTTCCCTGCGGCCGATGCGGCCAATCGCGGCATTGTAGGGGGCTTGCCGGACCGCAGGAACCTTCGCCTGGATCGCTTCGGCCGGCGCAGGGCGTCCGGCGCGCCGGGTCCCACAGCGCACCCGGCGATGGGAACGGGCCCCCGCATGGGCCAAACCCCGCCGGACGCACGGGCGCCCGGCCGGCCGTGCCGCTAGAGCAGCGAAGCGGAGATGCTGCGCGTCGCGCGCGGCCGCTTTTCAAGTTCCTCGACCAGCCGGCGCGCGGTCTCGCGGTAGGCGGCCGCCGCTGCCGAATCCGGCGCAGAGACCACCACCGGTACGCCGGCATCGCCCTGCTCGCGGATCGATATCTCGAGCGGCAGCGAGCCCAGCAGCGGCACGCCGTATTGCGCGGCCATGCGCTCGCCCCCGCCCTGTCCGAACAGATGTTCGACCTGCCCGCAGTTCGAACACACGTGCTGGGCCATGTTCTCCACCAGACCGAGCACAGCCACCTCGACCTTCTCGAACATCCGCAGGGCCTTGCGCGCATCGAGCGTGGCCACGTCCTGCGGCGTGGTCACCACGACGGCCCCGGCCACCGGAATCTTCTGCGCCAGGGTCAGCTGGATATCGCCCGTGCCCGGCGGCAGGTCGACGACGAGATAGTCCAGCCCGTCCTCGCCGCCCCACAGCGTGTCGTTGAGCAACTGGGTCAGCGCCGAGGTCGCCATCGGCCCCCGCCAGATCATCGGCGTGTCCGGATCGACCAGCAGGCCGATCGACATCGCCTCGATCCCATGCGCGCGCATCGGCAGGATCGACTTTCCATCGGGACTTTCGGGCTTGCCGGAAAGGCCGAGCATCATCGGAATGCTGGGCCCGTACACATCCGCGTCGAGCACGCCCACGCGGGCGCCGGTGGCGGCCAGGGCCAAGGCCAGATTCACGGAAGTGGTTGATTTTCCTACGCCGCCCTTGCCAGAACCGACGGCCAGAAGGTTTCTGACCCGCTGCAGTGGCGAAAGCGCGCCTTGCACCGCGCGGGAATGGATGACCATGCTCCGGGACACCTTGTTGAACCGCACCCAGTCTACCGTGCCGTCGCGAGCACACCCCCTGGCAGGGACATTCGGTCCAGCCATCGGCCTCGTGCCGGGCCCGGCGTGGGGCTCATCGACGCGACGAGCGCAGCTGAACACCCCGCACGGTCGGCACATGGTCAACCCGGCAGGCTTGTTGGATACTCCACCGTACCGTTGCGTCGGATCGCGTCGCCATTGGCCGCCGGACGCCGCATGTCAGGACAACCCGGGAGTGACCATGTACCACCTGCGTTCCAGGCTTCTCATTGCAGCAGGCATGCTGGCGCTGTGTCTGCCGGCCCTCGCCGCCGATCCCGCCGTCGGTCGCTGGAAGACCATCGACGACGAAACCGGTCAGGCCAAGTCGATCGTCGAGATCACGCAGAACGCGAACGGCACGTTCAGTGGTCGCATCGTCGAGCTGCTCAACCCCAGCAAGCCCAACCCGGCCTGCGACAAGTGCAAGGACGATCGCAAGGGCAAGCCGATCACCGGGATGGAGATCATCCGCGGCATGAAGCGCGACGGAGACGACTACGCCGGCGGCACGATCCTCAAGCCCGACGAGGGCAAGGTGTACAAGTCGAAGATGGCGTTGGTCGAGGGCGGCAGCAAGCTCCAGGTATCGGGCTGCGTGGCCTTCATCTGCAAGTCGCAGGTGTGGGTCAGGCAGTAGGTTGCGCCGCGAATCATGCTCGGTTGCGGCGGACGAACCCGATCCGCTGGCTTCCTGCAGTAGAGTCCGATCTGGATGATTCGGCGGCACTCGGTTCAACCGGTACTGCTGACGTTCGGCCGTGGCGCACGCGGCAGCGGCGCCACGCTGCCCCACATCGCGTTGAGCGCACTGTGCTGACCGACCCACCGGGCTTCGAGCACAAACTCTCGTAGCGGACACCCTGGTCGACCCGACCGATCGGACTCCCTGGCGCCTTTGGATGGATTCAACAAGGGGAGTTTGGCCGTCGAAGTCTGCCAGCGGCTCCAAGCGCGACGGCGCGATGGCGCTGAAGGAGCGGCTACCACGGCAGAGCAACGAGGCTCGCCGGAGGTCGAAAGCGAAGGTGCGATCACGATCATCCTGGGCGTATCCATAGAGCCCACCAGCCGCATTCGCCACCCGCTCAACATCTCAACCCAGGACCGAACTACCCGGCTCTGCCCTTCCGGCCTTGCGTCGATCCGTCCACGCTTGCGTCCCTAGCCCTCCGGCCCGGTTCCAACCGCGCCGCCGCCCTCCGCCGGCCCCGTCACCATCCTTGCAGAACCTTGTTCGCTGGTTCGGCCGGGCGGGCCGGACGAGCCACCGACGCTGGCACGGCTCGCCCGCCCCTGATTTCCAGCACCCTGTCCGCGCTGGCGATCGTCTGTGGGCGGTGGGCCACGATGATCTTGGTGAGCTTCATTCTGCTCACGGCTTCGTTGACCAGAGATTCTCGCTCGACGTCGAGGTGGCTGGTCGCCTCATCGAGAACCAGAACCTCTGGCCGGCGATACAGGGCGCGTGCCAGCAGCAGTCGCTGCCGCTGACCTCCGGACAGTGCGCTCCCCATGTCCCCGATCATGCTGTGATAGCCCATTGGCATGCTGAGAATGTCTTGGTGCACCTCGGCCACGGCAGCTACGTGTTCGACGCGCTCCTGGTCCGACTCGCTGTCGAAGAAACTTATGTTCTCCGCAATCGTGCCGGCGAAGAGCTGATCATCCTGCATCACCGCCCCGAATTTACGTCGTACGTTCTGGGCTCCGATCTCGCGAATGTCGTGCCCCCCGAGGCAGATGCATCCCTCGTCGGGCTCGAGCAATCCGAGTAGTAATTTCGTCAGCGTGGTCTTACCGCATCCCGACGGGCCGACGATGGCGACCGACTCTCCCGGCTCGACCACGAAACTACAGTCGCGCAATACCCAGCTGTCGCCGATGCCATAGCGGAACGACACATTCCTGAACTCGATTCGACCTGTGGTCGGCAACTCGACCTCACAGGACTCCGTGTGGCGCTCCGGCTCTGTCAGCACGATGTCAGCGAGTCGTTCTCCGTGGAGCCTGAGCATGCGAAACTGGACCCACTTGTCGATAAGTCCCGCCATACGCTGGGAAAACTGCTCCTTGTAGGCAAGATAGGCGATCAGCATGCCGGCCGAGAAGAGACCGGATAACGCAATCAGCGCTCCTATCCAGATCACCAGGACGCGCTCGAGTCCAAACACCGCATTGCTTGCGCCGGCGAACGCCACCTCCATCTTCGCAAGTCTGGCCTCTTGTACTGCGGCGTTCTCGGACAGCCCGAAGTACACCGAGTGACGCTGCGATTCCCGTCCCGCGACCTTGACGCTCTGCATACCACGCAGCGACTCCAACAGGTGACTCTGCTGTTCGGCGGTGGCTCGCAGATGACCTTCTGTACGGTCCCGCATAGGACGATACGCCAGATAACGAATCAGGAAATAGATAGCCGTGGCGAACAGTGTTACGAGCGCGAGCTTCCAGCTGTAGAGCAGCATTACCGAAAGCGTCACCACCGCCATCAGCCCGTCCACAACCGCTTCAACAAAGCTGTTGGTGAGGGTCTGCTGTATCTGCTGCACGGAAGACATGCGCGAAGTAATGTCGCCCAGATGCCTTTTCTCGAAGAAATCCAGCGGCAACTTCAAGACGTGAGAGAACACGTTCATTGTCCACTGCAGGCCGAGCCGGGTAGACAGATACACAACCACGTATCCTCGCAGAACGCCGATCACCACCTGCAACAACATCACCAGCCCAAATCCGGCGGCCAGGACTAGCAGCAGTTCGCGATCCGCCGATACCAGCACCTGATCGACGACCCACTGGATGAACAATGGTGAGATCAGCACGAAGACCTGGAGCGCGACCGAGATCAGCAGCACTTGCGCGACGCCTGCGCCAAGCCCACGCACCTGGCCCGTAAGTTCCCGTATCCGGACTTGCGGTGTGGGGGTGGGGCGTCCAAATCTCGCAACGGGCTCCAGCTGCAGCGCGACTCCCGTGAAGTGTTCCGACACCTGTGAATAGGTCAGCCGCTTCTCGCCCACGGCCGGGTCAAGAACAACGACGCCCCGTTTTCCCGCCCGCTTGAGAACAACGAAGTGCTTCATGTTCCAATGAAGGATGCAGGGCGTGCCGAGCTTCGAAAGGTCCTCCAGCTCGATCTTGACCGCACGCGCCGAGAACCCGATCTTCTGCGCAATCTCCACCAGCTGGCTGAGCTTTGCGCCCCGCAAGGACACCGGAAATCTCCGCCGCAGTTCCAGCATGCTGGTACCCAGGCCGAAATGATCCGCAACGATCGCGAGACATGCCAGGCCGCACTCGGCGGACTCGGATTGAAGAATGACTGGGCGCATGGACAGTTGGTCAGCTCACTGGTTCAGCAGGCGACCGCAATGGCGACCTGGTCTGAGCCAATCTGGCGACATCCTCGAGCCATCGTGCGGGAAGCGTCTGCACCGCTAGTTCTCGCCGTCCGCGCACCAGATATTGCAGGCGTACTTGATACCACGCGATACAGGCGACCCCGCATGGAGTGAGCATCCGTTGACGCTGCCGTCCCCCGACTTGTTGCGAAACACCAGCATCGCCCCAGTCTCGGGCCGGACGCTGAGGTCGAGCAGGGGGAAGAAGGTTTCACCCCCTTCGAAATCGTCGTTGAGATAGACGAGCATGGTCCATTCACGAGGGGACGGACGCTGGCCGCTGACTGCGGGCGCGTCGAAGTGGGGCGAGAACCGGTCGCCCTCCCCGTACTTCACGCATTGCACGTCCTCGAAGTATCTGGCGGAAACACCGACGGTATCGGACGCGCGTCCAATGAATCGGTCACATACTTCGCCACTGCAGGCCGCGGTCTTGCTCGTCCTGCTGTTCGAGTAGGTGCCCGAATGCAATGAGCCATCGGCACTCACCATGCTCCTGCGAAACGCAGGCCTGGCGACGTCGATGAGTTCCGCACACTCGTCGGGACTCGCGAAGCCCCGCACGAGCCGCATTTCAACTGCCGACATGATGCTCAATCCGACATCGGTGGCGGACGCAGGATCGAGTCCGCTCCGGTCTGCGAGCGCCAAACAGAAGCCCGTGAAGTCATGTTCGAATCCGAGCCGAGATTCCAGTACCCAGCCGTCGTGCCCGCTGTAGCTCAAGACCCAGTCCGCGCATGCCTGGGTGACCAGCACGAACTCGTGCCGCTGCCGGCGTTCGACCTGCGCGAACAGGGGAGCACCGGAGTCGGGCAGTGGCAGCCGATCCACCCTCCAGGCCGTGGAATCGAGGCCCAGCCGTTCCACGAGATCGGCAAGGCGCGACAGCGTGAACTTCTCGGAATAGGATCGCGGCACGCCCATCAGCGCGATCTCGGCCGCACCGATCGAGCGATCGAACACCTGCGCAGCTACGTCGACGACCGCGGCGTTGGGGCAATGGCCTTTCAGGATCGATCTGGCGACTTTCATAGGATTCGCATCGGTCTTTTCTGTCCACTGGCGCCTATGTCGCATGCAAAGGGAGTGCGGGCTTGAGGCCCGCACTCCCGTCAGGCGTAGGAACTACAGCGCCCTCTCACTGTCGCCGACGCCATCGCGCGCAGGCGTGCAGACGACCGGAGGCAATGTCGGAATTCCATCGCCGTCACCGCCCGAGACCATGTCCATCTCCTCCTTCGAGAGGACGTGACCGAGTACGCGCGCTTCGACTTCCTTGTTCTCATCCTTCTTCATCATAGTCACTCCTTTTCACATGTGATGGCGGCAGCATTGCCGCCACTTTGCACCTGCGCGGTGCAAACTCGGCCCGCGACACGCGGCTTTACGCTACCGCGGGAACGCGGGCGACCAGGTCGTTGGCAGTATCCAGATATCTAGCGCTCCGACGTCTACCCCGATAGCTGAAGGTGGGTGACGGATCCTCGAGAAATCCACAGAACATATCCAGCACGGGGAGAACGGGACACCATTGCTCCAGGAAAAGGAACTGCCCGCTCTGATTCACTTCCAGGAACATCCAGCGGCCGTCCTGATCGACGATGAAATCGAACGCTCCGCTGATAATTCCCAGCCTGCTCATCAGATTGCGACACGTTTCCTCGATAGCACGCGGGAGCCTGACGGGCTCGCAGGCATCCAACCGGTCGAACGCCAATCTCCAGTCAACGCAGCTTGCGTCATCCAGTTCCACTTTCATCGCCATGTTACTTGCGCCACAGAACTGCACTCTCACCTCGTAGGCTCGATCGATACATCTCTGGTAGATTCCCGGCACGGTGCTGATTGACGCAACCCGGAGGACGTCCTCCTCGGTCACACGGGACGTATACGTGGCGCGACGTTTGCCGTCCTCGCTCCATACATGTCCGGTAAGCGGCTTGTAGATCACCGCGGGCCACCGACGGATGAACTTACGGATGTTCTCGACATCGGTACTGACGAGAGTTTCCGGCACATCCAGACCACATTCGGTCGCGAGTCGGAGTTGCAGGATCTTGTTCTCGGCCCCGGCGATCGATTCCACGGGGTTCACCCAACAGGCATGCTCCAACAACCGGTAGATGCCATTGAACGCAGCTCTTATCTCGCTCTGGGCGAACGCTCGGTCTTCGGGAGAGACATGGCTGAGCGGCGAGTTCTGATGGGGCCGCCTGTTCCAGACGCAGTCGTAGGACCGGAGATCCACCTCCTCCCCGCTCAACCGTATTCCCAGACTCCAGCTCTTGCTGGACACCTCCAGACTCAACGTGTCCGAAAGGAAAAAGTCGTCGGTTGCGAGGATATCGACCCGGTGTCCACGCTCCTGCAGGGCATGCTGGACGACGCGCGCATGAAAATCATCGCGTCCCGCAAGGACTAGCAGCCTCACAAACGCTCCTTGACTACGGGGCCCAGCGACTGCCGCCGATCGAATCGTTCCGCCGCATACGCCCCGTCCGCGTCCACGTAGTGCAGGAACAACTGCAACCAATTGCCATCCGGCAAGGGGTTCCGCCAGTGGGGCAGCTTCGTCCCCCGATAGAGAAGCACGTCCCCCACTGCAAGGTCGACGCTTCTGGTCTCGCCATTGCGTTCAAGCTGGATGGGCCACGCGTGTTGACTGGATTCCTTCCCGATCGAGATGGTCAGTCCATACTCGCACGATCCTCTGTCCAGGTGCTTCTTCAGTACAGACTCCGGCGTATAAAAACGGAGAAATGAATAGGTCGGAAGCAGGCGACGACCCGTGATCCTTTCCACACCGGGGCGAAGGTCTTCCAGCAGAATCTCCCCAATCGCATCCGCATATCTTCCGAGCGAACTTGTTCTGGGTTCAAACTCGAAGTACCTGCGCGACGGCGCGTAACTCTTCGCGTAGCGGTAATAAAGAGCCAAGATTGTCGCCGGGATGGCGTTCGGCAACCGCACATAGTCATTGACCGCGAACTGACCGCTGGCCGAAAGAAGGGTCGCAGGATCCAACTGCGAAAGATCGACCACCGCCGGAAGCGGCGGTTCTCGGTTGGCGAGGAACTCCTGCACGTGTCGAACCAACTCCTCTCGAAGGACGAGTCCACCGCCGTCGGTCAGGCCCACTACCTCTCGAAGGAATTCGGCTCCGGTTCCTTGCTCGATCAGGTTGGCGCATTCGATCTGCACGAGGTTGGTGAGCGCCTCCAGGGAAGCCCGGGCCGGCTCGCCGGTCAACCGGTTGCGCAGTTCCCGGCCGCGCACCGCTGCCAGGAATGCTCCTGGGCGGTCGCTCGTTGCGAACAGATATGCCAGCGACTCCGCTTCGGTCCCTGCCACTGCGGCCACCGCCCTGCGCTCGCTTGGATCGACGGTGACGGCGCGAAACGCGTTGGTGCCGTAAACGCTGTGCAGCAAGCCAGCTGCGCACACCTGTTCCGAACAGCCCCAGGACCTCAGAAGTTCCGACGTCCCCACCAGATGCTCGAGCAGCGTCCGGCCCGAGTGCGGAACCTGGTCAGCGCCGCGCGCAGCCAGGAACTTTCGGACCCGATCCTGACTATCGTCCATCAGACAGCTCTCGCAGCCTGCATTTTGAATACCACCGACACCCTGAGTTCAGGGCACTCTCTGCTGGGAGAGCGTGCCACGTGGGGTGTGGAACCCCTGAACAGGATGACCCGTCCGGGCCGGGGGTAGACGGCGCTGGTCACATCGCCCGTCTCACGATCGACGAACGCAGTTTCGCCTGCCCAATCCGGATGCCAGGCGTTGTGTGCGTAGTAGATGGCGGTGAAGTAGTTCTCGTTGTCGGCGCTGTCCTGATGGACATATCCTTCGATTCCATAGGTGTGCGCATTGGCGTAGACCCGGATCGGCTCATACCCGCCAAGCACAGTCGAAGACAGACGTTCCCAGAGCGCAAGAATGGGCGCTGCAATGCTATTGCGGGCCAGTTCGTCCAGACAGTTCTCGCGACTATCCTTGCCGCCCCCGGCAAATTGCGCATGCCAGAAGCTGAAGCGATCCCTCCCTTGGACAGATTTCCATCCGTAGGCCCAAATGGGTCCGCGGACCAGTGTCAGAATGCTCCGGTGCTGCTCAGGCTCGATCAGGTCATCGAATACCAGCACCTCGCCCTCGACGGGCGTTGCGGACGGCTCCGAGACGGCGCTTGTTATCGACATTCCTATCTCCCTTGGTCCATTTCCATGCGGCAGAACGGCAAACGCGTGTTCGCGTTCGGGGATCAACTCCCCTGCATCTTGCTTCTGAGCGAAAACAGAGGTTCGAACATCCACTCCACCAGTCGACGGTGCTCACCGAGAATGTCTGCCTCGACGAGCATCCCCGGCTTCAGTGGCTCCTGCTTTCCGTAGGCGATCACGTGCTGACGCTGCAGCGCGACGCTGATCCGGTAGAACTGGTCGGAGCCGGGAAGACCGCCCTTGTCGCTTGGCGCATTCACCGCGCTACGGCTGATTCTCACCGCGCGCCCCTCGTGATGCCCGAATTTCTGGTATGGGTAGGCCTGGTATCGCAGCAGCACCTTGGCCCCGGGCGCGATGAAACCGATCGACCGACTCGGGATCATCAACTCGGCTTCGAGCTCACCGGCTCCGGGCAGCAGCGTGAAGATCGACTGCCCAGTCTCGACAGCCTGACCCTCCTTGGCCGATTGGATGGCAACGACACCCGAAACCGGCGCGACGAGCTTAAGTGCGCCCCGCGCTTCAGTCTCGACCTGCTCCTGTTCGAGTCGGGCGAGTTCTTCCTGAAAGCTGGCCTCCGTCGCGATACGTCGCCCTGGTATCTCCTCGAGCGACTGCTGCAGCTGGGCGATCGCCCGGCGGGACGAGATGGCCTGACGTTCCAGGTTCTGCAAATCGCTGCGCTTCGCCAGCACGAGCGCTTTCTGGCGCTGGACTTCGATTTCGCTCACATGGCGGCTGTCCAGCAACCGCGCCATGCGTTCGAGAATCTCCTCGGCGATCACGACCTGCTCGAAACTCGTGTCGATCTCACTCTCGATCTGCGCGAGTTCGCTTTGCGAGACGACCAGCTGCGCCCGCAGTCCTTCGATCTCGGCGCGCAACTGGTGTTCACGACCCGTGCGACCGGACGCCAGTTCTTGTCGACGGCGCTGCAACTGCCGCTCCAGTGCGAGCTGTGCGTCTCCTTTGCCCAGCGTCGCCCTGGGAACCACGAGGGTCGCAAGCGTCTGCCCTGCCTCGACCGTCCCGCCCTCGGGCACTTCCACCAAACCAAGCACGCCCGTCGCAGGCGCAACCACGTCCGAGAGTCCGTTGACGGGCACCAGTTGACCGACTACACGAGCTCTGCTGGTGTAGCTTCCCGCACAGAGGAAGACAACGGTCACGGTCGCGGCGGCGACAGCCACTACCAGGATCGCCCAGTGGCCGGGAGGTTGATTGACGGAGATATCGCCGAGCCAGCCCGTCCGCTTGGCCTGAAGTGCCTGGGCCCTGAAAAGCCCCCGCGACATATCCATATGCCCCCTAACGTCCCGCTCCTTGCAAGCACGCTAGCTTCTGGGTCCGGGGGTGTCAACCAGGTCGACCTGGCCTGGCTGCAACAAAGACTGCAGCGATATGCACGCGTACAACCGCTCCGTCACCCGGTGGATGCGGCGCCGAGCCGTTCCGCAACCAGGCCGGTGTGTCGCCGGTGGCACGGCAAGCTCCCAGCGCCATCGCAGACGTGGATTGCCTTGATCGCGCCAACCCCGATCCGTCGTGAGATACTTGCCTACAGCCTGAGCGCCCACCCCGCATGCCACGCCCCGCCATCGTCACCAGCGCCCTGCCCTACGGCAACGGCCATCTGCACATCGGCCACCTGGTCGGCTACATCCAGGCCGACATCTGGGTGCGCGCACGACGCCTCGCTGGCGGCGAGGTGCACTTCGTCTGCGCCAACGACACCCATGGCACGCCGATCATGCTGGCCGCGGAGAAGGCCGGCGTGGCGCCCGAGGAGTTCATCCGCGGCACCCAGGCCAGCCAGGAACGCGATTTCGCCGACTTCCGCGTCGACTTCGACTGGTACCACTCCACCCATTCGGCCGAGAACCGCGAGCTGACCGAGCGTTTCTATACGGCGCTCGATGCCGGCGGACACATCGATCGCCGCTCGATCGAGCAGCTCTACGACCCCGTCAAGCAGATGTTCCTGCCCGACCGCTACGTCAAGGGCAGCTGCCCGGTCTGCGGCACCGAGGACCAGTACGGCGACAACTGCGAGAACTGCGGCGCGACCTATTCCCCGACCGAACTGAAGAACCCGCGCTCGGTGGTCTCCGGCGCGACGCCTGAACTGCGCGCGTCCGAGCACTTTTTCTTCAAGGCCGGGGATTTCACCGGCGTGCTGCGCAACTGGCTGGAAGGCGAAGTCGCGATCCTTGGGGTGAAGGCCAAGCTGCGCGAGTGGATCGATGCCGACGGTGGGCTGCGCGACTGGGACATCTCCCGCGACGCGCCCTACTTCGGCTTCGAGATCCCGGGCCACCCGGGCAAGTATTTCTACGTCTGGCTGGACGCGCCGATCGGCTACTTCTCCAGCCTGCTGGCGCTGGCCCGCAGCGGCCGCAAGCCCGGATTCGACGAGACCGCATTCGCCGCGCTGCTGGCGCCTGGCGTCCACGCGGAACTGCGCCATTTCATCGGCAAGGACATCGTCAACTTCCACGGCCTGTTCTGGCCCGCGGTGCTGTCCGGCAACGGCCTGCGCCTGCCCGAGCGCCTGCACGTCAACGGCTACCTGACCGTGGACGGCGCGAAGATGTCGAAGTCGCGCGGCACCTTCGTGATGGCGCGCACCTATCTCGACAGCGGCCTGGATCCCGAAGCGCTGCGCTATTACTTCGCCACCAAGTCCTCCGGCGGCGTGGACGATGTCGACCTCAACCTGTCGGACTTCGTCGCGCGCGTGAACAGCGACCTGGTCGGCAAGTTCGTCAACATCGCCAGCCGCTGCGCGAAGCTGCTCGAAACGCAGTTCGACAACGCCCTGCCGCAGGACGCGCCCACGGGCGCGAGCGAGGGCTGGGAGGCGCAGGCGCGGGCCGTGCGCGAAGGCGTACGCAACGCCAGTCTGCTCGCCCCGCAGGACTACGAGGCCGGCAACTTCGCCGCCGTGGCGCGCAACGCGATGGCCGCCGCCGACAGCGTCAATGAATACATCGCGCAGACCGCGCCCTGGGCGCTGGCCAAGGACCCCGCACGTCGCGCCGACCTGCACATGGTGCTGGCCACCGCGCTGCAGGCCTTCGCCGACATCGCCGGCATGCTCAAGCCGGTGCTGCCGGGCATCGTGGCGCGCGTCGAGCAGTACCTCGGCGTCGACGGCCTGCGCCCCGGCGCCTTCGTCGACCTCGTCGGGCGCACCCTGCAACCCTACGTGCCCCTCTTCACCCGCATCGACCCGAAACATATCCAGGCCATGACCGACGCCAGCAAGGATACCCTCGCCGCTCCCGTGGAGACCGCGACCGCCAGCACCGCCGCGAAGCAGGAGGCGGCCGCGAAGCCGGACCAACCCGCGCCGGCAGCGGGCGACGCGCCGGCGCATGTCGGCATCGACGATTTCGCGAAGCTCGACCTGCGCATCGGCAAGGTGCTCGAGTGCGGCTTCGTCGAAGGTTCGGACAAGCTGCTGCGCTTCCTGCTCGACGCGGGCGAACTCGGCCAGCGCCAGATCTTTTCAGGCATCCGCGCCAGCTACGGCGAGCCGGACAGGCTGGTGGGCCGCAGCGTGGTATTCATCGCCAACCTCGCCCCGCGCAAGATGCGGTTCGGGATCAGCGAGGGCATGATCCTGTCGGCCGGCTTCGACGGAGGCGCGCTGGCGCTGCTGGATGCCGACGACGGCGCCCAGCCCGGCATGCCGGTGCGCTGACCCTGCGCGACGGCGCCTCTCGCGCCGGCAGCTGCGGCGCGACCATCGGACCAGATAGCGTCATGCAGCTCGCGCTGTTCGACTTCGACCATACCCTCACCCGTTGCGACACCTACGGGCGCTTCCTGCGCAAGGTTGCCCCGCCGGCCCGTCGGGCATCGGCGCGCTGGACCGTGGGGCCTTGGCTGCTGGCCTATCGCGCGGGGCTGATCAGTGCAACGTCCATCCGCGCCCGCGTCACCCGCGTGGCGCTGCAGGGCCACGATGCCGGCGAGCTCGCGGCGCTGGCACGCGAATATGCGGGGACGGATCTGCCGGACCTGCTGCGGCCGGAGATGATGGCGCGCATCGACTGGCACCGCTCGGAAGGCCATCGCATCGTGGTCGTGTCCGGTTCGCTCGACCTCTACCTCGGCCCCTGGTGCGAGCGTCACGGACTCGAAGTCATCTGCAACCGGCTCGAGATACGCGATGGCTGCGTGACCGGCCGCTATCTCGACGGCGACATCGGTGCGTACAAGGTGCGGGAAATCACGCGCCGGATCGCACTCGCCTCCCACCCGTGCATCCATGCCTACGGGGACAGCCGGGAGGATCGTGGCATGCTCGCACTCGCCCACGAACGCTGGTACGCCGGCAAGCGCATCGCCTGACATGTCCGCACGTCCCGATCTGGTCGAACGCCTCGACCGGCTGCTGCCGCAGACCCAGTGCGGGCAATGCGGCTTCTCCGGCTGCCGTCCATACGCCGAGGCGATGGCGCGCGGCGAGGCGGGCATCGACCACTGTCCGCCCGGTGGCGACGCCGGTGCGCGCGCGCTGGCGACATTGCTCGGGGTGCCGGTACTGCCCTACGACCGCAGCCGCGGCCTGCAGCCCTCGCCGCAGGTCGCGGTCATCGTCGAGGCCGACTGCATCGGCTGCACCAAATGCATCCAGGCCTGCCCGGTGGATGCCATCGTCGGCGGCAGCAAGCTGATGCACACGGTGCTCGCACCGCTGTGCACCGGCTGCGAGCTCTGCGTACCGGCATGCCCGGTGGACTGCATCGACATGCAACCCACGATCGCTCGTCCCTGATCCGACCGCGGGCCGGCCTCAGTTCACTTGCCTGCGCAGGCCGAGCAGATCCGCTCGACCTCGTAACCCTTCGCGCGCAGCTTCTCCACCACGCCATCCTCGCCCAGCAGGTGCAGCGCGCCGACCACCGCCAGCACGTCCCCGCCGCCGGGCGCGCGCAGCTTGGCCTCCAGCTTGGGCACCCAGGCCGCGTTGCGCTCGACGTTGATGCGGCGGTACAGGTCCGGGAATTCACGGCGCATGTCGGCGGCCATGCCGGCCCAGAGCGCCTCGGCATCGCCCTTGCGCCAGGCCGCGTGCAGCTTGTCGATCTCGGTCCGCCCTTCGGCCGCACCTTCCAGCGCCTGCTGCAGGAACTGCAGCTGCTCGGCCCGGTCCATGCCGTCGAGGAAGGCGATCTGCTCGGTCCCGGTCTCCAGCCCCTCCGTCGCCTTGCCCGCCTGGCCCGCCTTGCGCGCCAGGTGCGCATCCAGGCCCAGCGCGCTGTCGAGGCCGGCCTTGTTCATCTCGGCCAGGGCCACCATCAAACCGACGAACCAGGGTTCGAACATCTGCAGGGCCTGCGGCGGCAACTGCATCTTCTGCAACTGCGCGGCATTCGCGTCCAGCCAGGCGGCCAGCGCCTGGCGCGTCTGCGCGGGCAGCTCGCTGTCCAGGGTGGTGCCGTCGGTACGCAGCGCCGCCTGGCCCATCTGCACGCCCAGCATCGGCGACCCCAGTTCCTCGGGCGGGATCTCGAACACCACCTTCTCCGCATCGGCCAGCGCGACATCGACGTCGCGCGACAGCGGATAGTCTTCCGGCCGCAACAGGTGGAAGGACCCGAGCAGGTACAGCGAACTGTCCGCATCCGATACCTTCCACAGCAAAGGGATGGGGGCGCCATCGCCCGCGGTATCGGCATGCAGGGTGCCAGCGAAGGCCAGCAGCGCAGCCACGGCCAGCGTGTGTCGGATCAGGCGGCGGGGAGCAGTCCAGCGAAGTCGCATCAGGTGTCCTTTCGAGAGGGGCCGCGTCGTCGGTGACGAGGTCATCGTTTCTGCATGTGAGCGGCACGGAACATCGAGGTACGGTCGCATCGGGCCACAGGCCGCACTGCCTCCAGGTACCGCCCGAGACATCTCAGGGCCTGACGTATCTCTTCTCGCCGGCGGTGATGGCGAGGTCGAGCCGGTTCTCCGGCGGCGGCAACGGGCAGGTCGCGTAGTCGGTGAATACGCAGGGCGGATTGTAGGCCCGGTTGAAATCCAGCATCACGCTGCCCTCGGCACCGGGCGCGGAGGTGTAGAGATAGCGGCCGGCGCCATAGCTCTCATGCCCGCTGGTGCGGTCGGCGAACACGAGGAACAAGCCGCCATCCTCGCCCTCCAGCGCTTCCAGGCGGTAGGTTCCGCCGCCGTGTTCGAACTCCACCAGGCCCGGATTGGGCTGCAGTGCCTGCTGGCTGGTGATGTCCATGATCTGGATCGTCTTGCCCTGCGGATGGGCGATGAAGCGCGCGCGCAGGCGCCAGCCCGGGTCGGCCGGCCAGTAGTCCAGCGGTCCAAGCCCCGTGCGCGTGTCGGCGTCGGCATGCCTGACGCGCAGCGCCTTGCGTCCGCCACGCTCGACCAGCGACAGCTGCCCCTTGTCCTGGTCGAAACCGATGCGGGTCGGTGTCCCGGACAGGTCCGACTGCAGTTCGATCCGGCCCTTCAGCGGTTCGCCTGCGATGGTCAGCTCCGCACCTGCCTCCGGCGTCAGCCACACCTTGCCGCCCTGCTGTTGCAGCAGCCCCAGCTTGTCGGGACCCTTCGCCAGCCGGATGCCATTGGTGGCGCCACTGCCGACATAGTGGGCGGGCAGCTCGATCCAGTGCAGGCCGATCAGGCTGGCCCAGCCGTCGGGTTCGAGCAGATGCGCGCGACGCTCCGCGCGCCAGGCCTCGTTTTCCGCGACGAAGCTGGGATCGGCGGCCGCCTCGGTCACCCCCTGTTGCGCGCCCTCGCCAGTTCCTCCGCCGCTGCAGGCGGCCAGCAATGCCAGCGCCAGGCCTGCCGTCCCCACCAGGATCCGCCCCATCATCGCCCCCTCAGAAACCATCGATCGATCTCGGCCAGCCGGAAATGCGCCCAGGTCGGACGCCCATGGTTGCACTGCCCGGAGCGCTCGGTCGCTTCCATCTGTCGCAGCAGCGCGTTCATCTCGGGAATGCTGAGGCGCCGGTTGGCGCGCACCGCACCATGGCAGGCCATGGTGGACAGCAGTTCGTCGCGCGCGCCGCGCACGCGCAGGCTCTCGCCACGCTCGCGCAGGTCGGCCAGCACGTCGCGCAGCAGCGCCTGGGTGTCGCCGTCCGCCAGCAGCGCCGGCACGCTGCGCAACAGCAGGGTCTGCGGGCCGGCACGCGAGACCTCGAAGCCCAGTTCGGCCAGCGTCGCCGCTTCCTGCTCGGCCACGTCGGCCTCGCGCTCGGACACCGCGATCGACTGCGGCACCAGCAGCGGCTGGGTCCGCAGACCCTCGTTGTCGTGGGCGGTCTTGAGGCGCTCGTAGCCGATGCGTTCGTGGGCGGCATGCATGTCGACCACGATCATTCCATCGGCAGCCTCACTGAGGATGTAGATGCCGTGCAGCTGGGCGACCGCGTAGCCGAGCGGCGGCACGCCAGCCGCTTCGTCGGCACGCGGCAGCGCGATGGCGTCCTGCGCGGAACCGGAAGCGGCGGCATACAGCGCCGCATAGGCCGCGCGCGCCTCGTCGACCTGCAGGGTCATCGGCACCTGCGGGCCCGACGAAGCGGGCCACGCCGCGCGCGGCTGCGCGGCGGCTCCTGCGGACCACGCCTGCCCTTCTCCCGCCGGTGCCGCGGGAGGGACCCCCTGCCCCGGAGCGACCGGCGCCGAAAGCCCGGCACGGGCGCCGGCCAGCGCATCGTGCAGCGTGCGATAGACGAAGTCGTGCACCAGGCGCGCATCGCGGAACCGCACCTCGTGCTTGGCGGGATGCACGTTGACGTCGACGCGTGTCGGATCGAGTTCGAGGAACAGCACATAGGCCGGCTGGCGGCCGTGGTACATCACGTCCGCGAAAGCCTGCCTGACCGCGTGCGCCACGCTGCGATCGCGCACCGATCGGCCGTTGACGTAGAGGTATTGCTGGTCGGCGCTGGCGCGCGAGTACGCCGGCTGCGCGATCCAGCCATGCAGGCGCAGCCCGGCACCTTCATGCTCGATGCGCAGCGCATGTCTGGAGAACTCTTCGCCCAGCGTTTCGACAAGCCGCTCCCCCGTGAACAGCGCCCCGCCCGACCGGTCGAACGCCCGGTAGCGCCGCGACGCCTTGCCGTTGTGGGAAACGCGCAGTTCGACATCGGGCCGCGCCAGCGCCAGCGAACGCAGCCACTCCTCGATGTGCCCAAGCTCGGTGCGCTCGGCGCGCAGGAACTTGCGCCGGGCCGGGACGTTGTAGAACAGGTCGCGCACTTCGACCGTGGTTCCGGCCGGATGCTGGCGGGGCGCGACCTCGCCCACGCGGCCACCTTCGACCAGCAGTTCCGAACCATGCGCATCGGCGGCGCGGCGCGTGGCCAGGCGCAGCCGGCTCACCGATGCGATCGAGGGCAAGGCTTCGCCGCGGAATCCGAGCGTGGCGACGGACTCGAGGTCGTCCAGGCTGGCGATCTTGCTGGTCGCGTGGCGCGACACGGCCAGCGGCAGCTCCTCGGCCGGCATGCCGCCGCCGTCGTCGCGCACGCGGATCAGGCGCACCCCGCCTTCCTCGAGTTCCAGATCGATGCGGGTCGCGCCCGCATCGAGCGCGTTCTCGACCAGTTCCTTCACCACCGAGGCGGGTCGTTCGACGACCTCACCCGCGGCGATCTGGTTGATCAGGGTATCGGGCAGGGGCTGGATGGGCACCTGCGCATGATAGCGGGGCAGGCACGCTGGAAACCAAAACGATGGAGCGGCCCTCGCGGCCGAGCGGATTCGTGCGAACGGCCGCGCGCGAAAACGACGCCGGACGTGCCGACCGTGGCTGGCGAGGGGCTAGGGGCTGCCGCCCGCGCTCGCGACCTGGCCGGCAGCGGCGCGCGCCGCGTAGAGCGTGCCCGGTGGCGGCTGGCTGGAGAAATAGGTATGCACGCCGTCGAGGATGGCGCGCGCGACCGTGCCCTGGAACTTCGGATCGATCAGCCGCTTTTCCTCTTCCGGGTTGGACAGGAACGCGGTTTCGACCAGCATCGCAGGCATGTCCGAAGTGCGCAGCACCGCGAAGTTCGCGCGCTCGATATGGGGCTTGTGATTGTTGCCGATGCGCTTGAGGCCATCGAGGATGTGGTTGCCCGCATCCTCGGACGCCTTCATCTGGCCGCTCTGGGTGAGGTCGAGCAGGACGCTGGTCAGCACGCTGTCGTTCGTCGTCGTGCGAACCCCGCCGATCAGGTCGGCCGCGTTCTCCTTGTCGGCCAGCCAGCGCGCGCGCTGCGAGGAGGCCCCGCGCAGCGACAGCACGTAGACCGACGAACCCTTGGCGTTGCGGTTCTCGGCCGCGTCGGCGTGGATCGAGATGAACATGTCGGCCTTGGCCTGGCGCGCGATGCGGGCGCGGTTGGTCAGCGGGATGAACATGTCGCGGTCGCGCACCAGATGCGCACGCAGCCCGGGCGTGGCATTGACCTGGCGCGCCAGTTCGCGGGCGATGGCCAGGGTGATGTCTTTCTCGCGCTTGCCGGTGGGGCCGATCGCGCCCGGATCCTGGCCACCGTGGCCGGCGTCGATGGCGATCACGAGCGGACGGCCTGCGCTGGCGATCGCCGGCGCGGGTGCGGTCACGGCGATGCCGGGATCGGTCGATGGCGTGTTCGCGACGACTGCAGCGGGAGCGGCGGCGGGTGCGGAGGTGGGCGGCACCGCACGCGGCAACGACGGGGTGTCGATTGACGGCTGCTGCGGCGGCGATGCCGGATCCGGGCGGACGGCAGTGGCGCGTGCTGCCTGCTGCGCGGTCGCCAGGCCCGCGACCAGTCGCGAGGTGGCCGCGGCGGAGGCAGCGGAGGGATCGGGTGCCGGGGACTGGCTGCCGCCTGCGGCAGCAGGCGCCGGGGTCGCGCCGGGCGGGGGCGACGCGACCGCACCAGCCGCGGCCGCAATCCGGGCGATCGGGTCGGCCTGGCCGTCTCCCGGCCATTCGATGATCAGACGCGCACCGCCTGGACCGGCTTCGTAACGCGGCTTGAGCGCGGCCACCGGCTCGGACAGGTCGAAGACGATGCGGACCGTGCCCGGCTCTGGCTGGCCCCGGCGGATCGCCTTCACCACGCCGGCGGGGGCCGGAAGCACGAGCTTGTCGGCCGCACGGCTGGCCGGCAGGTCGACCACCAGACGATCGGGGTTGGCCAGGGTAATCAGCCTGTACTCGGCCTCGCGGTCCACACCGAGCTCGGCGCGGGTGCCGGTGGCGCCTGTGTTCAGTTCGATCGCACGGATCTCGGCGGCATGCGCGAGGTTCCACAGCAGCGCCGCCAGCAGGGCTGCCGCCAGCAAGATCTGTTGGACGTTGATTCCCCGCGTGCGCATGAGCCGTAGTCAATCACCGTTGTCAGGGATTTGCAACGCAGTTTCCCTTTCAAAACGGCAACCTGCCACCGCTTCCTATGGGTTCGGTTCAGATATCGGGCGCAAACCCTCCGTTCCGGCCAGGCGCGCCAGCCAGGATGCTCCGCGCTCGCCGGCGGCGTGCAGCCCGGCCGCGCGTCCCCCGCCCTCGATGGACAGCTGCAGCTCCAGGTCGGCCGGCGGCAGGGCGGCTCCGCCCCGCTCCGGCCACTCCACCAGCCACAGGACAGGGTTGGCATCGTCCAGGCCGAGGTACTCCAGCTCCCCGGCCTCCCCGATCCGGTACAGATCCAGGTGCAGGGCTTCCCCACCGCCCGCCAGGGAATAGCGCTCGACCAGGGTGTAGGTCGGGCTGCGCACCGTACCGGTCACGCCCAGCGCGCGCAGCCAGGCGCGCGCCAGGGTCGATTTGCCGCTGCCCAGGTCGCCCTGCAGGTAGACCACGGCCGGAACCGGCGCCGTGCGCGCCAGGGCCGCAGCCAGCGCCAAGGTGGCCGCCTCGTCCTGGAGATGCAGTTGGATCAAGGGACCGGCCCTCCGTTGGACCACCGGCGCATGGCGTCGAGCAGGTCGGCCGGCAGCATGCCCCGCTCTCCATCGGCCGCAGCGGTATCGCCCGCCGCGGCGTGCAGCAGCGTGCCGCAGCAGGCCGCCTCGAATGCATCGTGTCCCTGCGCCCACAGCGCGGCAATGCAGCCGCTGAGCAGGTCGCCCATGCCACCGACCGCCATGCCGGGATTGCCCGCGGCGATTACGCGCGGCGTTTGCCCCGGGGCGGCAACCACGCTGCCCGCGCCCTTGAGCACGACCACGCA
This sequence comes from Luteimonas campi, assembly GCF_051162505.1. Lineage (NCBI taxonomy): Bacteria > Pseudomonadati > Pseudomonadota > Gammaproteobacteria > Lysobacterales > Lysobacteraceae > Luteimonas > Luteimonas campi. The sequence continues at coordinate 206,148 of NZ_JBNWEM010000004.1, read as the reverse complement.
GCCATAGGTCCTGGCCAGACGCTGCGCCGCTGCGAGGCGGTTGCCCTGGACTTCGGACACGTGCACACCCAGCAGTCGCGCAGCCTCGCCCGGATGAGGGGTGAGCACCGTTTCCGCGGGCAGGGTCCGGGAGTCGCGGGCCAGCAGGTTCAGCGCGTCCGCATCGAGCAGCGCGCGACCGCCCCGCGCCAGCGCGCGCTGGTACAGCGCCTGTCCCCACTCGGCCTGGCCCAGGCCCGGCCCCAGTACCACGACGCCGGCACGCGCCTGGATCGCGTCGAGGGGCTCGGGCGTGTCGACGCCCAGCACCATCGCCTCCGGCCGCCGGGCCAGCATGGCCGTGACATGCGCGGGGCGCGTCGCCACGCTGACCAGTCCGGCCCCGCAGCGCAACGCGGCCTCGGCGGCCAGCATGATCGCCCCGCCCGTGCCCAGGTCGCCGCCCACGCACAGCACGTGGCCGCTGTCGCCCTTGTGCGCATCGCGCCCGCGCGGTACCAGCCAGCCACGCAGGTCGTCCGCAGCCAGCCGCCACGCCGACACCGGCGCCTCGGCGAGGGCGGCGGCGGTGTCCAGGGTGGCCAACGACAGGCTGCCGGCCCAGCAGGCTGCCGCGCCGGTCGCCAGTCCCGCATGCCCGGCCAGAAACTGCAGCGTATGCGTGGCCCGCACCACCGCCCCCGGAGCGCTGCCGCTACCGGCATCCAGGCCGCTGGGCACATCCAGCGCCAGCACCGGACAGCCGGCGGCGTTGATCGCCTCGATCAGCGCAGCCACGCCGGAATCGGGTGCGCGCGCCAGGCCGATGCCGAACAGCGCGTCGACGATCAGGTCGGCCTGGTCGAGGCCGGCGCCGGGATCGGCCACGCCACCACCGGCGGCGAGGTAGGACTCGCACGCCCGCTGCGCCAGTGCCGTCCGCGGCGCGTGCGCCGGAAGCCGGAGCACCCGCACATCGCGTCCGGACAGCAGCGCGTGCCGGGCGAGTTCGTAGCCATCGCCGCCGTTGTTGCCCGGACCGCACACCACCGCGATGCGCTGGGCATCGGGCCAGCGCGCCAACAGCGCGCGCCAAGCCGCCTGCCCGGCGCGCGCCATCAGCGTGTAGGGATCGCCGCTGGCCCTGGCCACGCGCGCTTCCACCGCGCGCAACGCGGCGGTGTCGTACAGCGGCGTGCCGCGGGCATCCGGGTCGGCGTCCATCGCGCGGATTCTATACTTGCGCGGTGTCCGACCCCGCCGCCAGCGCTGCACCGCACGGTGCCCACCTCGCCGACCCTGCCGCCCTCGCCCTGCGCATCAAGGCGCTTGCGCGCGAGTCCGGCTTCCAGCGCTGCGGCATCGCCGGCGTGGAGCTCGGCGAAGACGAACAGCACCTGCGCGACTGGCTCGCCCAGGGCCTGTACGGCACGATGGAGTGGATGGCACGACACGGCGACAAGCGCTCGCGCCCGCAGGAACTGGTGCCGGGCACGCTGCGCGTGATCTCGGTCGGGCTGGACTACGGCCAGGCGCCCGATCCCGCCTGGCGCACGCTGGACGACGGCGAGCGCGCCTACGTGGCCCGCTATGCGCTGGGCCGCGACTACCACAAGCTCATGCGCAACCGGCTGCAGAAACTCGCCGGCCGCGTGGCCGCCGAGATCGGGCCGTTCGGCCATCGCGTCTTCGTGGATTCCGCGCCGGTACTCGAACGCGCGCTCGCACGCAACGCAGGCATGGGCTGGATCGGCAAGCACACCTGCCTGATCGATCGGGACGGCGGCTCGTGGTTCTTCCTCGGCGAGATCTACGTCGACCTTCCGCTGCCGATCGACCCGCCGGCCAGCGCCCATTGCGGCAGCTGCGTGCGCTGCATCGAGGTTTGTCCGACGCAGGCCATCATCGCCCCGCACCGCCTGGACGCGCGCCGCTGCATCTCCTACCTGACCATCGAGCACGAAGGCAGCATCGCCGAGGCGCTGCGACCGCTGATCGGCAACCGCATCTTCGGCTGCGACGACTGCCAGCTGGTCTGCCCCTGGAACAAGTTCGCAAAGCGCACGGACGAACCCGACTTCCGCGCGCGCAACAGGCTCGACGAAGCGTCGCTGGTGGAGCTGTTCGCCTGGACCGAGGAAGAATTCCTGCAGCGCACCGAGGGTACGGCGATCCGGCGCAGTGGTCACTCGCGCTGGTTGCGCAACATCGCCATCGCGCTGGGCAACGCACCTTCCACGCCCGAGGTGATCGCGGCGTTGCGCTCGCGGCGCGATATCGCCGATGCGGTCGTGCGCGAGCACGTCGCATGGGCGCTGGAACGGCACGCGTCGACGGCGGGCCGGCCACAGCCGGCGGCGGACTGACGCGACCGCCGCGCGCGCCCGCGGGCCATCCCGACATGGCACGATCCGGGGGCGCCGCCACGCCGCGGCGGCGCCTGCGAGGCTTCAGGCCGAGCGCGCGCCGATCTCGCCCAGCAGGGCGCGGGTCACCGGATCGTCGGCCTCGCCCTTGCCTTCCAGCGCGGGTAGCAGCCGGCTGGCCAGTTGCTTGCCCAGTTCGACGCCGAACTGGTCGAAGGCATTGATGCCCCATGCCACCGACTGCAGGTAGACGCTGTGTTCGTACAGCGCCACCAGCGCGCCGAGCGCGCGCGGGGTCAGCGCGTCGAGCAGGATCATCGTGCTCGGACGGTTGCCGGCGTAGGCCCGATGCGGATCGTCGCTGGACTGGCCGTTGGCCAAGGCTTCGGTCTGGGCCAGGAGGTTGGCGAGCAGCGCGCGATGGTTGTCGACGTGTCCGTCCTCGCTGTTCACCACTCCGATGAAGTCGGCCGGCACCACCTGGGTGCCCTGGTGCAGCGCCTGGAAGAAGCTGTGCTGGGTATCGGTGCCGGGTCCGCCCCACCACACCGGCACCGTGTCGACCTGCAGCGGCGCGCCATCCAGGCGCGCGGACTTGCCCAGGCTCTCCATCACCAGCTGCTGCAGGTAGTTCGGCAGCAGTTTCAAGCGCTCGTCGTAGGGCAGCACCGCCTGGGTGGCCAGGCCCAGCGCATTGCGGTTCCACAGCGCAGTCAGCGCGTGCCAGAACGCGAGGTTCGCGCGCGGCGCCGCATCGCGGGCATGCGCATCGAGCTCGGCCGCACCGGCCAGCAGTTCCTCGAACCGGTCCATGCCGATCGCCAACGCGATCGGGAAGCCCACTGCCGACCACAGCGAGTATCGCCCGCCCACCCAATCCCACATCGGCAGGATGCGCGCTTGCGCGATGCCGAACGCCGCGGCGCGTTCGACGTTGGCGCTCACGCCATACACGCGGCTGTCGTCGCCCAGCCAGTCGCGCACGATCCGGCCGTTGAGCAGGGTTTCCTGGGTGCTGAAGGTCTTGGAGATCAGGATCGCGGCGGTGCGTGCCGGGTCGAGACCCGCCAGCACCCGCCGCGCGGCGTTGCCGTCGACATTGGAGAGGAAATGCACGCGGAAACGCGCGCCGGGCAGCGCCAGCGCATCCGCCACCAGGCGCGGCCCCAGGTCGGAGCCGCCGATGCCGACGCTGACGACGTCGGTGACATCGCTCGCCGCCAGGGCGTCGATCAGCGCCGCCATGCGCGTGCGCGCTTCGCGCGCGAGCCCGGCGCATTCGCGCGCGATCGCGGCGGTGGAGGCGTCGCCGCGCAAGGCGCTGTGCAGGGCGGCGCGGCCCTCGGTGGCGTTGACGGTCTCGCCGTCCAGCAGGCGGCGCATTGCAGCGCCGAGATCCGCGCGTTCGGCCAGCGCGAACAGCGCGTCCAGCGCCGCCGCGTCGTAACGCTGGCGGGCGAAGTTCGCGTACAGCGGACCGACCCGCAGCGAGAGCGACTGGGCGCGCGCGGCATCGCCCTGGATCAGCGACGCCACGGAATCCGTAGCCAGTCGTTCTGCGTGGGTACCGAGGGTCGCGAAATCCGACATGGACAGGCCTGCCTGTTGTGTGGGAGAGGACGATGCAGATTCAACTGCAACCATGCGCAGGCGAGCTGCGCCGGATCGCGAGTATAGGGGTGATGGGGGCGGCGACGCTGCGCCCGCAGCGACAAATGCCGTGGCGAGGGTCGGCCGCCCGGCTGGCCCCGTCCCGTGCGCGACCGCGACACGTCTCCACGCGCAGTCGCCCGCAACGCGACTCAGCCGCCGGTTTCGAATTCCAGGTTGTCGATCAGCCGCGTCGTGCCGATCCGCGCGGCGATCAGCGCCACGAGCCTGCCCGCGGCCACGTCGACGGTCTCGGCCAGGTCCTCGCGACGCACTGCGGCATAGTCGACTTCGAAACCATGGCCGCGCAGGCGCGCGGCAGCGTCGGCCTCCACCTGCGCCAGCGGCTGCCCTGCCTGCACCGCCGCGCGCATGGCCAGGAGGGTGCGATGGATCTCCGGCGCGACAGCGCGCGCCGCGGCATCCAGGTACTGGTTGCGCGAGCTCATCGCCAGGCCATCGGCCTCGCGCATCGTGTCGCCGGCCAGCAGCTCGATCGGAAACGCCAGGTCGCGGACCAGATGGCGGATCACCGCCAGCTGCTGGTAATCCTTGCGGCCGAAGGCGGCCACGTCGGGCTGTACCTGGTTGAACAGCCGCGCCACCACGGTGGCGACGCCATCGAAATGACCGGGCCGGTGCGCACCCTCCAGGACGTCGGTGACGCCCGGCACGCGCATCCGCACCGCACCGTCGGCGCCATAGGGATACATCTCGTCCACCGAGGGCATCCACAGCAGGTCGCAGCCTGCCGCGGCCAGTCCGTCGGCATCCTCGCGGGGCGTGCGCGGGTAGCGCGAGAAATCCTCATTGGGGCCGAACTGGGTCGGATTCACGAACACGCTGGCGACCACGTGATCGGCCTGCCTGCGCGCGAGTGCGACCAGGGAGAAATGGCCTGCATGCAGGTTGCCCATGGTCGGCACGAAGCTAACGCGCCGGCCGTCCCGCTTCCAGCGGGCGACCTGGGCGCGCAGCGCCGCCAGTTCGGTCACCGTGTCGATCATGCGCGGCTCAGTAGACGTGTTCGGGGCCGGGGAAACTGCCGTCGCGGACCGCCTGCACGTAGCCCTGCACCGCGCCCGCCACCGAACCGCCTTCGGCCAGGAAATCCTTCACGAACTTCGGTCGGCGGTGGCCAGTGTCCAGTCCCAGCATGTCGTGCAACACCAGCACCTGCCCGTCGCAATGCGGACCGGCGCCGATACCGATGGTCGGGATCGGCGAAGCGGCGGTGATCTCGGCGGCCAGGGCCGACGGAACGCACTCGAGCACGAGCAGCGAAGCGCCCGCCTCCGCCACCGCCAGCGCATCGGCACGCAGTTGCGCCGCGGCAGCGGCTTCGCGGCCCTGCACCTTGTAGCCGCCGAAACGCAGTACCGATTGCGGCGTGAGGCCCAGGTGCGCGGACACCGGAATCTCGCGCGCGGCGAGGAAGCGGATGGCCCCGAGCTTGTGCGGACCCGCGCCCTCGAGCTTGACCATGCCCGCGCCCGCCTGCAGCAGCCGGGTCGACGCGTCGAGCGCCCGCTCCGGGGTCGCGTCGGCCTGGAACGGCAGGTCGGCCACGAGCAGTGCGCGCCGCAGCCCACGGGCCACCGCACGCACGTGGTAGGCCATGTCCTCGACACTGACCGGCAAGGTGGAGTCGTGCCCCTGCACCACCATGCCCAGCGAATCGCCCACCAGGATCAGGTCGGCGCCATTGGCATCCAATACACGGGCGAAGCCGGCGTCGTAGGCGGTCAGCATCGCCAGGCGGCGGCCGGCCCGGCGGGCATCGGCCAGGCCGGGAACGGTGATCGGCTTGTCTGCGTTTTCCATGGGTCTAGGGTATCGCCTCGATGCCGTCGGCATCCAATGCCGCGAGCGCGGCCGCCACGCTGCCGCGTCCGGGGATCATCGCCCCGGCGGCGATCTCGGCCAGCGGCACCAGCGCAAATGCACGCTCGTGCAGGTGCGGATGCGGCACCCGCAGGCCGGCCTCGTCGATGACCGCCTCGCCGTAAAGCAACAGATCCAGGTCGAGCGTGCGCGGCCCCCAGCGCTCGGCGCCGGCGGAACGGTCGCGGCCCAGGCGTTGTTCGATATCGAGCAGATGTTCCAGCAAGCGCCGCGCCGGCAGCGATGTCTGCAGCGTCGCGGCGGCATTGAGGAAGTCGGCCTGGTCGAGCCGGCCCCAGGCCGGCGTGCGGTACACGCGCGAGGCGCGCAGCAGGCGCGACTCCGGCAGCGCGGCCAGCGCGACCAGGGCATCGTCCAGCGTCCGCGCCACGTCCCCGACATTGCCGCCGAGGCCGACGCAGGCCAGCGTGTTCATTCGCCGGCGTGGCTGCGACGGCGGCGCCGGCGGCGCTTGCGCGGTGCGCCGTCCTCCGCGTCGGTCTCGCCCGGCGGGTGGTGGGCAATGGCCGAGTCGGGATTGCGCTGCGCCTCCTGCCAGAAGGCGATGTCCTCGTCATGCGCGGGCGAAGCGGCACGACGCAGCAGCAGGAAATCGAAGGCCGCCCGGAACCGCGGATGCGACAGTGTGCGCACCACGCGCTTGCGCTGGCGCAGCGAGAAGCGCGACTGCATCAGCCAGATCTCCTGCATCGGCAGCGAGAAACGGCGCGGCAGCGCGATGGTGCTGAGCTGGTGCAGGGTGACGCGGTCGGCCGCGCGACGCTCGGCCTCGACCGTCTGCACGCCCTGGGCCTGCAGGGCCATCAGCGAGCGGCAATACGCCGGCCACAGCAGCACCGCGAACAGGAATGCGGGCGACACCGGCTCGTCGGCAGCCACGCGCTGGTCGGTACCGCGCAGCCCCTCGATCACCATCCTGCGCAGCGCGCCGCTGCGGTTGGCCGCCAGCGCGGCCGCGCTCTCGGGAAACAGCGCCGCCAGCAGGCCATGCCGTTCCAGCCCTTCGAAGCTGGCGACCGCGTGCCCGGACAGGAACATCTTCAGGCATTCCTCGAACAGCCGCGCCGGCGCCGCCTCCGCCAGCAGGTGCCCGAGCGGGGCGAGCGGAGCGGCGGTCTCGGCGGCGATCTCGAAGCGCAGCTTCGCCGCCAGCCGGATCGCGCGCAGCATCCGTACCGGGTCCTCGCGATAGCGTGTCTCGGGGTCCCCGATCAGGCGCAGCACCCGGTTGCCGACGTCCTGGAAGCCACCGACATAGTCGCGCACCGAGAAATCGGCGATGTCGTAATAGAGCGCGTTCGCGGTGAAGTCGCGGCGGATCGCATCGTCCTCGATCGTGCCGTAGACGTTGTCGCGCAGCAGGCGGCCATCATCGTGGACCTGTCGATCGCCGCTGCCGTCGTCGATGTTGGCGCGGAAGGTCGCGACCTCGATGATCTCGCGGCCGAACACCACGTGCGCCAGCCGGAAACGCCGCCCGATCAGGCGGCAGTTGCGGAACAGGTGGCGGACCTCCTCCGGCGTGGCATCGGTGGCGACGTCGAAATCCTTCGGGTCCAGCCCCGCCAGCAGGTCGCGGACGGCGCCGCCCACCAGGCAGGCGCGATGCCCGGCCTCGTGCAGCCGGTAGAGCACGCGCACGGCATTGGGACTGATCCCGCGGCGGGAAATGGGGTGCTGGTCGCGCGGGATGATCTGCAGCGCGGGGGTCACTGTGTTGGTCGGCATCGGGCCAAGCGGTTCCGGGTCGGGCCGACAAGATGGTGTTCGGCAACCGTTTCTCGCTGCTATACTAGCAAGCTGCACCGGCACCTTGGCCTCTTTGGCCCGCCGATGCAGCCGGAACGTCCAGTCCGGCGCTGCGTTCGCAGCACCCTGCTCCCTTCGTCTAGAGGCCTAGGACGTGGCCCTCTCAAGGCTAAAACACGGGTTCGAATCCCGTAGGGAGCGCCATCTTCCGCACAGGGCCCGCGCAAGCGGGCCTTGTGCTTTTTTCCGGCCCCGCCGGCTTGGGCCGCTGCCCGTGGGCGACGCACCGGCTTGCGGGCATGCCACCAGGCGTGCCGCGCTCGCGGTAACGAATGCGAACGCTTCGCACCGCTGGCCCCACGGGTGTTCTAAAATTGCGGGCCGTCCTGCCCGCACCCACGGAATCGTCGCGACATGCCCTTCGTCGTCACCGAGAACTGCATCAAGTGCAAGTACACCGACTGTGTCGAGGTGTGCCCGGTCGACTGTTTCCACGAAGGCCCGAACTTCCTGGTCATCGACCCGGACGAGTGCATCGACTGCACCCTGTGCGAACCGGAGTGCCCGATCAACGCGATCTATCCCGAGGACGACGTGCCCGCGGGCCAGGAGCACTTCGTGGCGCTCAACGCCGAACTGTCGAAGGAGTGGCCGGTGATCACCACGCGCAAGGAGCCGCCGGCCGACGCCAAGGAATGGGAAGGCAAGCCGGACAAGTTGCCCCTGCTCGAACGCTGAGGCGAGTCCCCTCGCGAGAACAACGAAGGCGCCCGATGGGCGCCTTCTTCGTTCCGGGGCGCGGATCACTGCCCGCGGCCGCGTAACCGCCCGCCCCGCAACGAAAGGAGGCGCCACGCGGGCGCCTCGATTCGTCAGGCGGCAAGCAATCAGCCGCCGGCCAGCGCCGCCTTCAGCGCCGCGATCAGGCGCTGCGGCGGATCACCGGCGGCCGGCAGGCCGCGCGGATCGACGGCGGCGACGTAGGCGCCGGTATCGGTCTTGGTCACGCGGATCAGGAACTTGGCATCCGCGTAATCCACATCGTAGGTACCCAGCAGCTGGGCGCGGTTGACCACGGTCAGGCCCTCGGTCGCCGCCAGCACCTCGCCCACCCGGGCATAGACCTGGTCGCGCTCGCCGGCGACGGCGAAGCCGTTGGGCTGGGCACTGCCGGGCGTGGCCGTGGCCGAACGGGTCACCGACCCGGTCTCGGGCAGCGCCATCGCGGTGGAGGTGTCGGGGCGATCGAGGTCCGGCGGAACTTCCAGTGGACGGGTTTCCGGGCTGCCGGCGTACAGATCGCTGCCCTTGCGGAACCACTTGCAGCCGCTGGTGCCGAGCACGGCCACGGCCACCAGGCCGATCGCGAGCACGCGGAACAGGGGGCGGGAATGACGCATCGTTGAAGTCTCCTGCGGAAAGGGGTTCAGGCCGCGATCGGATCGCGGAGGCTGTGTTCGATGGCCACTGCGGCGGCGGCGATGCGCGCGGCTGCGGGGCGGTTCCCCTCGGCCAGTTCGGTCAGGGGCAGGCGCGGGCCGTGGCCGAGGCCCATCCGCGCCAGCACGGCCTTGACCGGGATCGGATTGGGTTCGATCGAGGCATAGTCGTGGAACTGCGCCAGCGCGGCGTTCCACTCCAGCGCCTCGTCGCGGCGCCCGGCGCGGGCCAGGTTGCACAGGCGGCGCATGGCGGACGGCACCAGGTTCGACACCACCGACACCACGCCATCGGCACCGGCCAACATGGCCTCGGCCGCAGTGGCGTCGTCGCCGCCCAGCACGGCGAAGCCGTCGTTGCGCAGCGCGCACCATTCGGCGATGCGCGCCGGATCGACCACCGCCTCCTTGACGCCGACGATGCGCGGGTGCCCGGCCAGCGTCGCCACGCTCGCCGGTTGCAGGTCGCAGCCGGTGCGCGCGGGAACGTTGTACATCACGATGGGCAGGGCGCCGTCGTCGACCAGCGCGCGGTAGTGGGCGTGCAGGCCGGCCTGGGTGGGGCGCACATAGGGCGGCGTGACGACCAGGGCGGCGTCGGCGCCCAGCGCCGCGGCGCGACGCGTCAGTTCGATCGTCTTGGCGGTGGCCGACTGCCCGGTCCCGGCCAGCACCGGCACGCGACCGCCGACCGTCTCCACGGCGATCCGCAGCAGCGCATCGAATTCGACCTCCAGCAGCGACGAAGCCTCGCCCGTCGATCCGGCCACCACCAGGCCTTGCGTCCCCGCCTCGCACTGCAGATGGAGCAGACGCCGCCAGGCCTCGAGATCGAGCTCGCCCGTCGCCGTGAACGGCGTCGCCAGCGCGGTGATGCTGCCGGAAAGTCGCAAGGGCCAGAGTCTCTTGGACGCGCCCGGAAGCGGGCGCATGAACGGATGTTTCGGATGCCGGCATGTTACTTGCGGCCCGGAAGCACGGGCAAGTATGCTGGCTGCCGCACCCGGGCGAACCCGGGACGCTGTTCATCACCCGATTCCATCACGGACCCTCGCCGCGGACGCCGCCTTGACCGATCCAGACACCGCATCCCGGCCCTCGCCGAACGAGAACCACCTGCTGATCAACGCCTACACGACGCATCCGGCATCTCCCCTGCTGGCCGTGTCTCGGCGTATCGCCGACAGCGGATGCAACCTCGTCGACACGCGCCTGTCGACCGTCGGCCGCGACGTGTCGGTGACCGCGCTGGCCACCGGTTCTTGGGATTCGGTGGCCAAGCTCGAGGCGATGCTCACCCGCCTGGAGCGCGAGGAAGACCTGAAGCTCGTCTGGTACCGCACCGGCCCCAAGCCCGTGCAGTCCAACCTGCTGCCCTACATCGTCGAGGTGGTGGCGGCCGACAAGCCGGGCATCCTGTTCCAGCTGGCCGATTTCTTCGACCGCCAGGGCATCACCATCGAGAGCCTGCACTGTTCGCGCTACCGCGCCATGCAGACCGGCGCGGACATGTTCTCGGCCCAGGTCACCATCGGCGTGCCGGCGAACATGCACATCGCCGCGCTGCGCGACGACTTCCTCGAGTTCTGCGATCACCTGAACCTCGATGCCATCATGGATCCGATGAAGTTCTGATCCCACGGACGACGGTGGAATGATCGCAACCGGCAAGGCCCTGCCCAAGTCCACGCTGAAGCTGCCGCTGGCGCTGTCCGGCGGTGCCCACGCCACGCTCGCCGACCATGCCGGCCGCTGGCTGGTGCTGTACTTCTACCCCAAGGATTCGACGCCCGGCTGCACCACCGAGGGTCTGGACTTCAACGCCCTGCTGGGGGAGTTCGAGGCGCTGGGCGCCGATGTGCTTGGCGTATCGCGCGATTCGGTGAAGTCGCACGACAACTTCTGCGCCAAGCAGGGCTTCCGCTTCCCGCTGGTCAGCGATGCCGACGAGGCGCTGTGCCGCGCCTTCGACGTGATCCACGAGAAGAACATGTACGGGCGCAAGGTACAGGGCGTGGTGCGCAGCACCTTCCTGATCTCGCCCGACCAGCGCCTGGTGCGCGAATGGCGCGGCGTCAAGATCGCCGGCCACGCCCAGGCCGTGCTCGAAGCACTGAAGGCCGCTCGGCCCACGTGACCCCATACCCGGACCGTCGCCACCGCCGCCCTGCCCCGCAGGCCGCAGCGGCGCGCGGCCGTGCCCGCTTTTCCGCCGCCAGGAGGCGAACGCTCCGATGATGACCCACGGCAAGCGCATCTACGTGCTCGACACCAATGTCCTGATGCACGATCCCACCGCGCTGTTCCGCTTCGAGGAACACGACGTGTTCCTGCCGATGCAGGTGATCGAGGAACTGGACAACGGCAAGAAAGGCACCTCCGAGGCCAGTCGCAACGCGCGCCAGGTCAGCCGTTTCATCAACGAGCTGATCGAAGCCCAGGGCACCGACAAGATCGAAAGCGGCCTGGTGCTCGAACGTCCCAACGGCCTGCAGCTGCGCGGTGCGGCCAGCATCGGCAAGCTGCGCTTCCAGACCACGGTGCCGAAGGAGGACAAGACCTCGTTCGGCGCGGTCGCGCCCGACAACCGCATCCTCGGCGCGATCCTGCAGCTGCGGCGGGACGAGCCCGAACTGCCGGTGGTGTTCGTCTCCAAGGACATCAACCTGCGGATCAAGGCGGCGATCGCCGGCCTGGTCAGCGAGGACTACGAGAACGATCGCGCGCTCGACGACTTCAGCCTGCTCTACACCGGCGCCAATGCCCTGCCCGAGGACTTCTGGACGCGGCACGGCAAGGACCTGCGTTCGTGGACCGACCGCGGCCGCACCTACTACGAAGTCGCCATCGACGATGCCAGCGACTGGCATCCCAACCAGTACCTCTACCTGCCGGGCGACGACGACGCGGAGTTCCGCGTGGCCAGGGTCGAGGGCGGCAAGGCGGTGCTGCAGATCGTCGACGACTTCCGCCGCACCCAGCATTCGGTGTGGGGCATCATCGCGCGCAATCGCGAGCAGAACTTCGCGCTCAACGCGCTGATGGACCCCGAGATCGACTTCGTCACCCTGCTCGGCACCGCAGGCACCGGCAAGACCCTCCTCGCCCTCGCCGCCGGCCTGGCCCAGACCATGGACCAGCAGCGCTACCGCGAGATCATCATGACCCGCGCCACGGTGAGCGTGGGCGAGGACATCGGCTTCCTGCCGGGCACCGAAGAGGAGAAGATGACGCCGTGGATGGGCGCGCTCACCGACAACCTCGAGGTGCTCACCCACAACCAGGAAGGCGGCAGCTGGGGGCGCGCGGCCACCAACGACCTGCTGGCTTCGCGCATCAAGATCCGCTCGCTCAACTTCATGCGCGGGCGCACTTTCCTCAGCCGATGGCTGATCCTGGACGAGGCGCAGAACCTCACGCCCAAGCAGATGAAGACGCTGATCACCCGCGCCGGCCCCGGGACCAAGATCGTCTGCCTGGGCAACGTCGAGCAGATCGACACGCCGTACCTGACCGAGACCACGTCCGGCCTGACCTATGCAGTGGACCGGTTCAAGAACTGGGCGCACAGCGCGCACGTGACGCTGCGCCGCGGCGAGCGCTCACGGCTGGCGGACTACGCCTCCGAGGTGCTGTAGACGCGAGCGGCGGGTCTTCGCACGAGCAGGCCCGGTCGGGATGGTCTTGGGGTTGCGGGGCCGCGGCGACGGCTTGTGGGAGCGACCTTGGTCGCGATGCTCCGACCCGCGATCATCCGGCGGCGGTATTCGCGCGCGAGCGCGCTCCCACGAGGTTGTATCGCTGCACCCGATTGGCCATTGCCCGTGTTGCTACTGTGGGAGCGACCTTGATCGCGATGCTTCGACCCGCGATGCTCCGGCGGACGCATTCGCGCGCAAGCGCGCTCCCCGGGCTTGTATCGCTGCACCGGACTGGCATCGCCCCTGCTGCTGGTGGGAGCGACCTTGGTCGCGATGGCTGCTGCCCACGATTCCCAGGCGGCAGCATTCGCGCGCAAGCGCGCTCCCACCGGTTTGCAGGCAGCGCCACCCGGGGCGGATATGGGAGCTCCCCACGCCTGATCGCCACGGCTCCATGCGCGCACATGCTTGTGGGGTAGGGCTCGCCTTCGCGACAGACGCACGGTCGCGATGCACAATGTCGGCATGAGCCGACGCGGCAACGAAACCGCCCCCAAGCCCAGCCGCGCTGACAGCCGCCCCAGCCTGCGCGAGCGTTTCGACGCCATGCGCAACATCCCGCCGTTCCTGCGGCTGATCTGGGCGACCAGCCGCAGCCTGACCTTGGCCAGCATCGGCCTGCGCATCGTGCGGGCCTTTCTGCCGGTGGCGATGCTCTACATCGGCAAGCTGATCATCGACGAAGCGATCCGCCTGGTCGGGCTCGGCGCCGGCTTCGACCTGCTGGACCAGGCCTGGCTCAGCGGCGAGCTGCGCCCGCTGCTGGGGCTGCTGGCGCTCGAGTTCGGGCTCGCGATCCTGTCCGACCTGCTGGGCCGCCTGGTGAGCTATGCCGACGGCCAGCTCTCGGAACTGTTCACCAACGCCACCAGCGTGCGCCTGATGGAGCATGCGGCCACGCTCGACCTGGAAGACTTCGAAGATCCGGACCTGCAGGACAAGCTCGACCGCGCCCGGCGCCAGACCATGGGCCGGATGAGCCTGATGGGCCAGCTGTTCGGGCAGATGCAGGACGCGATCACGGTGGTGAGCTTCGCCGTCGGCCTGCTGGTGTACGCGCCATGGCTGATCGTGCTGCTGGCGGTGGCGCTGGTGCCGGCCTTCATCGGCGAGTCGCACTTCAACGCACTGGGCTACTCGCTCAACTTCCAGTGGACGCCGGAACGCCGGCAGCTCGAGTACGTGCGCCAGACCGGCGCCAGCGTCGAGACCGCCAAGGAAGTGAAGATCTTCAACCTCCACCGTTTCCTGGTGGAGCGCTACCGCACGCTGGCGCAGAAGTTCTACCTGGCCAACCGCGGGCTGGCGCGGCGGCGTGCGGTCTGGGGCACCCTGCTGGCCGCGCTGGGCACGCTGGGCTACTACATCGCCTACGGCTACATCGCCTGGCGCACCGTGCGCGGCGATTTCACCATCGGCGACCTCACCTTCCTCGCAGGCAGCTTCCGCCGCCTGCGCCAGCTGCTCGAAGGCCTGCTGATCGGCTTTTCGCAGGTGGCGGGCCAGGCGCTGTACCTGGACGACCTGTTCTCGTTCTTCGAGATCGAGCCGGAGATCACCTCGCCGGAAAACCCGCTGCCGTTCCCGGCCCCGATCACGCAGGGCTTCGTGTTCGAGAACGTCGGCTTCCGCTATCCGGGGGCCGAGCGCTGGGCGGTGCGACACCTCGACTTCGAACTGCGCGCAGGCGAGGTGCTGGCCCTTGTGGGCGAGAACGGTGCGGGCAAGACCACTCTGGTCAAGCTGCTGGCGAGGCTCTACGACCCCGACGAGGGCCGCATCCTGCTCGACGGGCAAGACCTGCGCGCGTACGACATCGACGCGCTGCGCGCCAACATCGGCGTGATCTTCCAGGACTTCGTGCGCTACCACCTCACCGCAGGCGAGAACATCGGCGTCGGCCAGATCGATCGCATGGACGACCGCGCCCGCATCGAGGACGCCGCGCGCCGGGCCATGGCCGACGAGGTCATCGCCTCGCTGCCGGACGGCTACGACCAGCTCATCGGCCGCCGGTTCAAGACCGGCGTCGACCTCTCCGGCGGGCAATGGCAGAAGATCGCGATCGCCCGCGCCTACATGCGCGATGCCCAGGTGATGATCCTGGACGAGCCCACCGCCGCGCTCGACGCGCGCAGCGAGTTCGAGGTGTTCCAGCGCTTCAAGGAACTGTCCGACGACCGCACTGCGGTGCTGATCTCGCACCGCTTCTCCAGCGTGCGCATGGCCGACCGGATCCTGGTGCTGGCCGGCGGCCGGGTCGAGGCGAGCGGCACCCACGAGCAGCTGATGGCCCAGGGCGGACGCTATGCCGAGCTGTTCGAGCTGCAGGCGGCGGGATATCGCTAGCAACCGACGGGCATGACGCCCCATTGCGCTACCGGTATCCGGTAGAACGCACGCTCCACCTTACCCCGCGCGCGGGTCGCCTCGAGCCCATGGCAACCGTGCCGCACCAGCAGCGAAAACGCAGGCGCTGCCTCACCGCAAGCCGCGCCCGGTCGCAGCCGGCGGGTCTTCGCAGCGAAATCAAGGAGGAGGCATCCGCCTGCAGGCGGATGCCGGAGGACATTCGCGGAGAAGACCCGCCGGCTGCGGCCGGGCCCCTCAGGTAGCGGCGTCCTTCCCGCGGCTGGAAGAGCAAAAGCCCGGCCAAGGCCCCGGATCACGCCCGCCACCCGAACGCACGCGCACCAAGCTGTCCCGGACAAAATGCCCGCAGCCAAGATGAGAACCGATCTCATCGCTCCGCTATAATGCGCGGCTGACTCTCCCCGACCCTCCCCGCATGTCTTCCGCCTTCGGCACCGAGACGGTGCTGGACGTCCGCCACTGGACCGACAGCTACTTCAGCTTCACCACCACCCGCGACGACGGCTTCCGCTTCGAGAACGGCCAGTTCGTGATGATCGGCCTGCAGGTCGAGGGCAAGCCGCTGCTGCGCGCCTATTCGATCGCCAGCGCCAACTGGGAGGAGCAGCTGGAGTTCTTCAGCATCAAGGTGCCGAACGGCCCGCTGACCTCGCGCCTGCAGCACATCCAGCCGGGCGACCAGGTGCTGGTGGGGCGCAAGCCCACCGGCACCCTGTTGATCCACGACCTGCATCCGGGCCGCAACCTGTACCTGCTGGGCACCGGCACCGGCCTGGCCCCGTGGCTGTCGGTGATCAAGGACCCGGAGACCTACGAGCGCTTCGAACGCGTGATCGTGGCCCACGGCGTGCGCGGCGCGGGCGAACTGGCCTACCGGGACTACCTGCTCAACGAACTGCCGCGCCACGAATTCCTCGGCGAGCAGATCTCGCGGCAACTGCTGTACTACCCCGCCGTGAGCCGCGAGCCGTTCGCGTGGCAAGGTCGCGACCAGCGCGGCCGCCTGACCGACCTGCTCGACAGCGGCCGCATGGCCGCCGACCTCGGCCTCGAACCGCTGGACCACGCGCGCGACCGCGCCATGATCTGCGGCAGCCCGCAGATGCTCGCCGACTTCCGCGCCCTGCTCGACCGGCGCGGCTTCGTGGCCGCGCCGCGTATCGGCACGCCGGGCGACTACGTGTTCGAGCGCGCGTTCGTCGAGAAGTGAGCCGGCCGCCACGGCGCCCGCTGCGTCCGCTTGGCGGATAGAATCCACGCATCATTCGGAGGACACCGCAGATGAAGATCCTGGTCCCGGTCGACGGCAGCGAGACGAGCACCCGCGCCCTCAAGCACGCGCAGGCACTGGCCAAATCGTTCGCCAAGCCCGGCAAGATCATCGTGGTCGCGGTCGACGATCCCCTGTTTCCCGGCGTCGAGCGCAAGATCGGCGCGGAGGCCGCGCGTCGCCTCCATGCGGAGAATTTCGAGCGCAAGCTGGCGCCGGCGCGCAAGGCCCTGGCGCGCAGCAAGGTCGCGATCGACTACGTCGAGGTGGTGGACGCGATCGCGGACGGCATTCTCGGCGCCGCCGCCAAGCACAAGGCCGACCTGATCGTGATGGGCTCGCGCGGCAGCGGCGCCATCAAGGGTACGCTGCTGGGCTCGGTTTCGATGAAGGTGCTCGCCGGCGCCACCGTGCCGGTCACCATCGTCCACTGACGTATCCGGGGGCGGCCAGGCGCCGCGCCCCGCGCTCAGGCCAGCGCGGCTTCGATGACGGGACGCAGCTCGTCCGGTGCTTCGTTGGGCGCATGGCGCGACAACACCCGCCCATCGCGCCCCACCAGGAACTTGGTGAAGTTCCACTTGATCGCGCCGGTCCCGAGCAGGCCGCGTTTCTCGCGCTTGAGCCAGGCCCACAGCGGGTGGGCGTTCGCGCCGTTGACCTCGACCTTGGCGAACATCGGGAAATCGACCCCGTAGTCGAGCGTGCAGAAGTCCCGGATCTGCGCCTCGTCGCCCGGTTCCTGATGGCCGAACTGGTCGCAGGGGAACCCCAGCACGACCAGGCCACGCTCGCGATAGTCGCGCCACAGCTGCTGCAGGCCCGCGTACTGGGGAGTGAAGCCGCACCTGGAGGCGACGTTGACGATCAGCAGCACCTTGCCCGCATACATCGACAGGTCGACCTCGCCACCGTCGATGCCGATGGCCTGGAACTCGTGCGCGGTCGCCATGCTCAATCCCCGCCGGCGAGGACCGGCACCGGATCCGCGAACGGCTTGACGCCCAGCTCGGTCAGGATTTCAGCGGGGTAGTAGGCCACCCCGCCCTTGATCACGGTGGCGACACGCCGCAATGCCGCGATGTCGGTGGTCGGATCGCCATCCACCAGCACCAGGTCGGCCAGCTTGCCGGGCGCGATGCTGCCCAGGCGGTCGAGCGTGCCGGAGTACTTCGCACCGTTCCAGGTCGCCACCTGCAGTGCCTGGGCCGGGGTTAGGCCCGCGCGCACGTACAGCGCCAGTTCGTGGTGCAGGGTGAAGCCGGGCACCTCGTCGGTGCCGGCCACCAGCGGGACGCCGGCACGATAGGCGCGACCGACGAAGTCCACCATCTTCGCGTAGGACGCGCGGAAACGCTGGCCGGTGGCGTCGTCGGGGATGTCCATCTCGGCCGCCCGCCGGCCGCGCTGCACATCCGGCGGCAGGTGGTCCTCGATGCCGGCGAAGATCTGCGAGATCTCGCCGTTGCGCTGGTGCAGGAATTCGAAGGTGGCCAGCGTCGGGTCGATCACGATCTGCCGACTGGCCAGGGTTGCGATGAAGTCCTGCACCGGCTTCGAATCCAGGTCGAGGTCGGCCAGCTCGCGCGCGGGCAGGTAGAAGCGCTCCAGGGTGCGGGTATCGGTGTCGGGCTCGACCAGGAAGTTGAGCATCAGCTGGTTGATGTGGCTGACCTCGTCGTAGCCCGCGTCGAGGGCATCCTGCGCGCGCAGGAACACCGGGATGTGCCCGGTCACCCGCAGGCCCTTCTCGTGGGCATAGGCCACCGTCTGCGGCAGGATGTCCTTCGGGAACGAGTTGTAGATCTTCAGGTAGGGATAGTCGTGCGCGGCGTACCAGTCGATCGCCTCGCGCGCGCCGGCCAGGTCGCTGACCACGAACCCGTTGCGGGCCGACTGCTGGCTCTCGCCCTCCAGGAATCCGGCCGGGACGATGCGCGGCATCAGCAGGCTGCCGGCGCGCTCCTCGGCCATCACCTGCTGCAGCGTCGCGTTGTCGTTGCCCATGTCGCGCAGCGAAGTCACGCCCGCCGCCAGCTGCAGCCCGCCATCCCAGCGGCTGGCGTGCGCATGCATGTCGAACAGCCCCGGCAGCAGCACGCGGCCCGCCGCCTCGATCACCTGGTCGGCCTGGGCCCGGTCGCTGCCCGCCGCGGCCACCGCCACGATGCGCCCGCCTTCCAGGCGCACGTCGGCGGCAGCGCCGAGCCGGGCATGCTCGCTGTCGAACACGCGCGCGTTGCGGATCAGGGTGCTGCCCTTGAGCGGATGCGCCAGCCGCTGCTGCAGCGCCACCAGCGCCTGCGCTTCGGCGGCCTTCTGCAGGGCCTCCAGCGCGTCGGCCTTGGCCTCCCAGCCCGCCTCCACCATCTGCAGGTAGCCCGGGAAGATGAAGGCGAACAGGCGAGGCCGTGCCTCGACCGTCGCCCAGACGAAGCCGGGGGTGAAGCCGACGCCGGTGACCGCCATCAACTGCACCTGGCGGGTCTCGTCCCCGCGCGTCACCTCGGCCGTCTCAACCTGGCGCGCGCTCAGCGTGCCGCTGGGGATGAGCGGCAGGCGGCCGTCGGGGCGCGCGGCCATCGCCGCCAGCGCGACCGAAGTCACCGCCGGGGAGCCCCCGAGCGGCGAATACTGCGCGCCCGCCTCGACGCGCTGTTCGCCCTGGTCGGAGGTCGAGCGCCAACGTGCCACGCCCGCTTCCAGCGAAAACTCCTCGTCGACCGGCGCGCCGAAAGTGGAGCTGCCCTGCACCCGGTAGGTCCGCAGGGTGCCGTCGTCGTTGAGGGTGAAGGTTTCCCTGAGCTCGGGGCCGCGGCCGTTGTCCTTGAACACGAATTCGCTGCGGACCACTCCGTCGTCGCCGGTGTCGATGCTCTGGTGCCCGGCCGGCTTGCCGCCGTCCACCAGCACCACGTAGCGCAGCGGCCCGGCCGCGTGCAGGGGCGCGGCAAGGGCCAGCAGGATCAGGCACAGGCGTAGCTGGCGCTTCATGTCGCTCTCCAGTGCGTAGCGCGCCACCCGGCGGGGCCGTGGCGCTGCCCGGGAGTGTAAGCCCGGCTGCGGGCGCCTGGCGCGCCCCGGCCATGTGCCGTTCGTCATGCCCGCCCCTTGCCCCCCATCGGCTACCCTTGGCGATTCCGATTTTCGAAGGATCGCCCCATGAATCACCCGCTCACCGCCGCCCTGGCCATCGCGCTGACCGCCGTGGTCGCCGGCCCGGCCAGCGCCCAGACCGCCTCCACGCAGGACTCGGCCAGCGTCGCGAAGGAGAACGAGGCCCAGGCCGCCAACCCCCTGTTCGCCACCAGCCCGCTGCCGCTGCGCTACCCGCAGTTCGACAAGCTGAAGGACGAGCATTTCGCGCCGGCCTTCGATGCCGGCATGGCGCAGGAGCTGCAGGAGATCGCCGCGATCGCCAACCAGCGCTCGGTGCCGACCTTCGAGAACACCATCCTGGCGCTGGAGAAGTCGGGCCAGCTGCTGAGCAACGCACGACGCATCTTCGGCAACCTCAACGGCACCGACACCAACGACGCGCGCAAGAAGATCAACAACGAGTACGCGCCGAAGTTCGCCGCGCACCGCGACGCGATCATGCTCGACCCGCAGCTGTTCCAGCGCGTGGAAACGGTCTACAACAAGCGCAACGAGCTCGGCCTCGACGCCGAGGGCCTGCGCCTGGTCGAGGAGTACTACGACGGCTTCGTGCGCTCGGGCGCCAAGCTCGCCGACGCCGACAAGGCGCGCCTGAAGGAAATCAACGCGCGCATGGCCGCGCTCGGCACGCAGTTCTCCAACAACGTGCTGGACGAGGTCAACGACTCGGCCGTGCTCATCGACGACGTCGCCGAACTCGCCGGCGTGAGCGAATCCCAGATCGCCACCGCCGCGGCGGCCGCCAAGGCCAAGGGCCACGACGGCAAATACCTGCTGACCCTGCTCAACACCACCGGCCAGCCGCTGCTGCCGCAACTCGACAACCGCGCCACCCGCGAGCGCGTGCACAAGGCGTCCGTGGCCCGCGGCAGCCGCGGCAACCAGTGGGACAACACCGGCATCGTCGCCGAGGTGCTGAAGCTGCGCGGCGAACGTTCCGCCCTGCTCGGCTACGACACCCCCGCAGCCTTCACCCTGGCCGACGAAACCGCGGGCACCGTGCAGGCGGTCAACGAGATGCTCGGCCGCCTGGCTCCGGCCGCCGTGGCGAACGCGCGCCGCGAGGGCGCCGCCCTGCAGGCGATGATCGATCGCGAGCAGGCCGCCAAGGGCGAGCCGAGCTTCCAGCTCGAGCCCTGGGACTGGGCCTACTACACCGAGAAGGTGCGCCAGGCGGAGTACGACTTCGACGACAACCAGCTCAAGCCCTACTTCGAAATGAAGAACGTGCTCGAGAACGGCGTGTTCTTCGCCGCCACCGAGCTGTACGGCATCACGTTCAAGGAACGCACCGACCTGCCGAAGTACCACGCCGACACCTGGACCTACGACGTCTTCGACAAGGACGGCAAGCCGCTGTCGATCTTCATCTTCGACCCCTACGCGCGCCCGTCCAAGCGCGGCGGCGCGTGGATGAACTCCTACGTGGGCGAGTCGGAACTGGAGGGCACCCTGCCGGTGGTGGCCAACCACCAGAACATCCCCAAGCCGCCGGCCGGCGAGCCGACCCTGCTGACCTGGGACGAAGTCACCACCATGTTCCATGAGTTCGGCCATGCGCTGCACGGCATGTTCTCGGACGTGAAGTACCCGTACTTCTTCATGAACGTGCCGCGCGACTTCGTCGAGTTCCCGTCGCAGGTCAACGAGATGTGGGCCGACTGGCCGTCGATCCTGGCCAACTACGCCAAGCACCACCAGACCGGCGAACCGCTGCCGCAGGCGCTGCTGGACAAGAAGATGGCCTCGGCCACCTTCAACGAAGGATTCGCCACCACCGAGTATCTCGGTGCGGCGATGCTCGACCAGTACCTGCACCAGCTGCCGAAGGACCAGCTGCCGACGGCCGACCAGATCGTCGCCACCGAAGCGGCGGCGCTCAAGGCGGCCGGCCTGGACTATGCCCCGGTGCCGCCGCGCTACCGCACCACCTACTTCAGCCACATCATGGGCGGCTATGCGGCGGCCTACTACGCCTACATCTGGTCCGAGGTGCTGGACGCCAACACGGTCGAGTACATCAAGGCCAATGGCGGGCTGAAGCGCGAGAACGGCGATCGCCTGCGCGAGACCCTGCTCTCGCGGGGCGGCGCGAAGGACGCCAAGCAGCTGTTCGTCGATTTCACCGGTCACGAGCCGAAGATCGAGCCGCTGCTGAAGAAGCGTGGCCTGGACGCCCCGGCGGCCAACTGAGCCGTCGCCCAGTGAAGACAGACGCCGCCGGGATCTTCCCGGCGGCGTTTTTCTTTGGGCCGTGGACGCGTCCATGCCACAGGACACGTGACCTCCATGGCCGATGCTGGCCGGCCCTCTCCCGCGCCGGGACCGGAGCGGGCGATCATTTGCGCGAGGGCTGCATCGCGACGCAACTGTTGAGCAGCGGGCGAGCGCGTGATGCGAACTTCATCCACAAGGCGTCGCCATCCGCGGGCAGCGTTACCCGCTAGCATCCACCCATGTCCCTCACGACCACCCTCGCCCCGCTACGCGGCTGGATCCGGCGCCACGAGCGCATCTTCGTCCTCACCGGCGCGGGTTGCAGCACCGGTTCGGGCATCCCCGACTACCGCGACCGCGACGGGGAGTGGAAACGCACGCCCCCCATCACCCTGCAGGCGCTGACCGGCAGCGATGCGGCCTACCGCCGCTACTGGGCCCGCAGCAGCATCGGCTGGCCGCGTTTCCATACGGCGCGCCCCAATGCCGCGCACACGGCGCTGGCGACGCTGGAGCGCAGCGGCCGCGTGCGGCTGTTGCTCACCCAGAACGTCGATGGCCTGCACCAGCGCGCCGGCAGCGAGCGGGTGATCGACCTGCACGGCCGGCTGGACGCGGTGGTCTGCCTGGGCTGCGGCGCGCGCACCGGACGCGCACAGGTGCAGGCGGAGCTGCTCGCCATCAACGAGGGTTGGCAGGCCGGCGCCGCAGGCATGGCACCGGACGGCGACGCCGACCTTGCCGACGACGCCGTAGCGGGTTTCGTTCCACCGTGGTGCGGCTACTGCCGCGGTTTGCTCAAGCCCGATGTGGTGTTCTTTGGCGAAGCCGTACCGCGGGAACGGGTAGAGGAGGCGCAACGCGCCCTGCACGCAGCTGACGCCATGCTCGTGGCCGGTTCGTCGCTGATGGTGTGGTCGGGCTTCCGCTTCGTGCGCATGGCCGCGGCGGCGGGCCTGCCGATCGCCATCCTCAACGCCGGCCGCACGCGCGCCGACCACCTGGCCACGCTGCGCATCGATGCCGACATCGCCTCGTCCCTGCAGGAGGCCCTGGAGTGAGATCCGGCTGTCGTGGTCCGCTCTGCGCCTTGCTGCTGTGCGCGGCGGCGATACCCGCCGCGGCGCAACAGTGCGTGGCGGGATTTCCCGGGATCTAAGGCGATCTTCGCGCAGGCGCAGCGCGTCCTGCCCGATCCCAAGTTCGCTGGGCACCACCGGGATGCGCGGCAGCGAGCAATGCCCGACGGCTGGGCGCCCCTGAAGTGGTTGTCGATCCGCGACCTGCCGCGCCGCGGCAGGGTCGCACTCGCTCGCGACGTGGCCCCGCGCTGGATCCACCGCAATCCGGAGTTCTTCAGCGACCAGCGCAAGCTGGTGGAGAAGGACGACCTCACCGGCGAGGCCGAGACCGGCAGCGGCGAATATCCACTGCAGGACGGCTTCGGCTGGACCAATGGCGTGCCGTGCGCTGCTGTCGCATTACCGGGCCGGTCGCGACCGGGAGCAGTGGCGTCTCAACGCGGCGCCACATAGCCGCCGGGGACGCCGCCTGGCGACAGCACCAGCTGCCACAGCTGGATCAGGCGCGCCCGCGCCGCCGCCATCGATCCGGCCAGGTAATAGCGCCACATCCGCCGGAAACGGGTGTCGTAGCGCGCGGGCAGCGCCGTCCATGCCGCCTCGATGTTGTCGCGCCAGGCCTGGAGCGTGCGGTCGTAGTCGGCTCCGAAGTTGTGCCAGTCCTCGATCACGAAGCGCCCTTCCAGCGCCGAGGCGAGCTGCGCGGCCGAGGGCAGCATCGAGTTGGGGAAGATGTACTTCGCGATCCACGGATCCGTATGGTTGCGGCTGAGCCTGCCACCGATGGTGTGCAGCAGGAACAGCCCGCCTTCGCCGAGGCAACGACGCGCGATGTCGAAATAGGCCGGGTAGTTCCTCACCCCGACATGCTCGAACATCCCCACCGACACGATCCGGTCGAAGCGCTGGTCGAGTTCACGGTAGTCCTGGACGCGGATCTCCACGGGCAACCCGGCGCAGAGTTCGCGCGCATAAGCGGCCTGCTCCACGGAGACGGTGAGGCCGACCCCGGCGATCCCATGGCGCTCTGCCGCGAAGCGCAGCAGTTCACCCCAGCCGCAGCCGATGTCGAGCAGGCGCATGCCCGGCGCGAGCCCGAGCTTGCGACAGCACAGGTCGAGCTTGGCCTCCTGCGCGGCATCCAGGTCAGCCGCGTCGCGCCAGTAGCCGCAGCTGTACACCAGCCGCCTGCCGAGCATGGCGCGATACAGGTCGTTGCCCAGGTCGTAATGGCGTTCGCCCACCTCGTAGCTGCGGTGGCCACGCTGCAGGTTGAACAGGCGCGCGAGCACCGCCAGCCGCAGATCGGCGAAGCCGTGCACGCGGCGATCGATGCCGGCCGACAGCAGTCGATGCAGGAAGCCGTCCAGCGAGTCCGCGTCCCAGGCGCCGTCCATGTACGACTCGCCCAGGGCCAGCGACCCGCCTGCCAGCAGCCGCGCAGGAAGATGCGGGTCGTGGATGCGCAGATCCCAGGGGCGCGGGCCATCGATGCGGACATCGGCTTCCGCGAGCAGGTCCTGCAGACGGTTCCGGAACGGCGTCTCGCCCATGCTCCCGCTCCGCACCGGCGACACCGCCGCCGGCACTTCGCGGGCCAGTCTACTGCGCGGGCGCGGCGATGGAAAACAGCGACCGGTAGGCCGGCGCCACGTGCGGCAGCAGGACGGCGGCCGGCACTTCGACGCTCTGCACGCCATCGGAGTATGGCCCGACCTGGTAGGGAGGGAACACGAAGCGCAGCCCGGCAAGGCGCCCGTCCACGCCGTTGACCGGTTCGAACTGGGCGAAATTCTCCGGCTCCGGCGCCGTGCCCTCGTCGATCATGCGACCGGCCGACTGCATCACCCGTGCGCGTTCGGCCGGTTCCAACTCGTCGGCATCCACCCGCAGCGAGAGCGCGGCGTGCAACTGCTCGCGGACGTAGGCGGAGATCTCGTGCCAGGCATCCGTGTCGGGTACCAGTTCGGCCGGCGTCAGCAGGCGCTCCTCCGCCGGCAACCAGACGAAGCGGGCGATCAGCGGCGTGCCGTGTGCGCCGCCGGTATAGCTGCCGCCGTCGGCTGCGACCGCGAACACCTCGGGAGTGTCGGTCAGCACCTTGAACTCCAGCGCCAGGTCGTACATCGCGCTCGCACCGGGTTCCAGCGCGTCCACGGCCTGCATCACCTCGGCGCGCGCGGCGTCGGCATAGGCCTTGAGTTCCCTCGCGAGGGCCGGATAGCGGTCGGCGTCGTCGTCCCAGGTGATGCCGATGATGTAGCGCGGATCGGTTTCGACCACGTCTTCCAGCACCACCGCTTCAGCGGTGGGGTCGACCTGCGCGGCAGGCTGCTGCGGATCGACCGCTGCCGGCGTGCCCTGCGCCGGCGCTTCGCGGCGACAACCGCCGAGCGCGCACACGATCAGGATCGACACCAGTAACCGTTTCATTGAACCCCCTGTCCATAGTGAGGCGCACTGCGATGCGCTAACGCTTTTGTAACGTCGGCTGCGTGCAGGTGCGGTCAAGGCGATTCTGCTGCAGCGCGCTTGAATTCCTTTGGCGACATGGCAGGCGACGACGCGCGCTGGAGCGCTGCGACGGTGGTCCCCTCCGTGCGCATCGCCCTGCGATCGAGCCTGTGCCATGCGGCCGACCCGAGCGCGAACCAAGGCAGACGGAGTCCCGCTGCGCGAGTGGAACTCGTCTGTTACGAGCCTGCGCGAAAAACACGTCGAAGGCCTTGCGGATCGCGGCTCGCCCAACCCGCCACGCGTCGGGTACGCCGATCCTCAGTCCGCCGGCCACGCACAAAAAAAGCCCCGGGTGTCGCCACCCGGGGCCTTTGGCATTGTCTACGCGACGAGTCGCTTAGACCGGCTGCACTTCGTCAGCCTGCAGGCCCTTCTGGCCCTGCACGACCTTGAAGGTGACCTTCTGACCTTCCTGCAGCGACTTGAAGCCGGTGCCCTGGATCGAGCGGAAGTGGACGAAGAGGTCCTGGCCGCTTTCCGGGGTGATGAAGCCGAAGCCCTTGGCGTCGTTGAACCACTTGACGGTACCGGTCTGACGTTCGGACATGTTGTTACTCCTTGGAAACTAGACAGTGGATAGATACCAGGCCCCTTCCAAAGGGGTGCCTGGACTGTATCGAGCAAGGGGTAACGCGAACGATGGAGCGGATCGTCTGGAGCAACCGCCGGGGGGGACGGCCTGTAACTCTGGTGATCTACCGCATCGGAGCCACGATGTACCGTGATCCCGGCCTTGAACAGTCCGCGCACGATAGCGCACTTTTACGGGAAAGTGTGAACCGCGTTTGTCAACCGGTTACCAGTCTTCGCGGCCCGGCAGGAGGGCTGCCAGCTCGGCGTCGGTCAGGTTCCGCCACTGTCCCGGCTTGAGATGCGCCAGCCGCACGCTGCCGATCCTCACCCGCTGCAACTGCTTGACTCGTAAGCCGAAGTGGGCGGCCATCAGGCGGATCTGGCGGTTCAGCCCCTGCACCAGCACGATCCGGAACCCGAAGCGTCCCAGCTTGCTGGTGCGACAGGGCAGCGTGGTCTGGCCGTGGATGGGCACCCCGCGGCTCATTCCGCGCAGGAACTCGGGCGTCACCGGGTGGTTCACCGCCACCAGGTACTCCTTCTCCAGCTTGTTCTCCGCGCGCAGGATGGCGTTGACGATGTCGCCGTTGCTGGTCAGCAGGATCAGCCCTTCGGAGTCCTTGTCGAGCCGGCCGATCGGGAAGATGCGCTGCTCATGGCCCACGAAATCGACGATGTTGCCCTTGACCGCCGACTCGGTGGTGCAGGTGATGCCCACCGGCTTGTTGAGCGCGATGTAGACATGGCGACGCCGGCCCGGCGCGGCGCGCCGCTGCTGGAGCGGCTGGCCGTCCACCAGGACCACGTCGCCCTCGCCCACCTCAGCCGCGATCCGGGCACGCACGCCATTCACGGTCACCCGCCCCTCGCCGATCAGGCGGTCGGCATCGCGGCGGGAGCAGTGGCCGGTGTCGCTGATGTAACGGTTGAGCCGCATGGCGTGACGGGGCGTCAGGGGGCGCGCAGTGTGGCAGATCGTGCGCGGCGATGGCGGGGATCCCACCGCAGGTGCCGGCGGCAGGGCCGGCCTGGTCGGCCCGGCTCCGGCGGCGTGGCTCAGCCCTCGATCGCGATGTCCGCGTAGTCGGGATGCCGCTCCAGCCAGGCCGCGGCGTACTCGCACTGGGGCAGCACCCGCAGCCCGTTCGCCCGCGCATGCTCGAAAGCGGCCCGCACCAGGTGGCCCGCGATGCCGCGTCCCCGCAGTTCGGCGGGGACGCCGGTGTGGGTGATCCGCATCCGGTCGCCGTCCAGAGCGTAGTCGAGGACCGCGCGATGCCCGTCCACCTCGACCTGGAAGCCACGGCCCGGGCGGTGTCCGATGTCCATGATGCTCCTCCTCACTGTCCGGATCGGCCTCGCCGCGCCGCGGCTGCCCTTCCGGTCAGTATGCGCGCGACCGGCCACGGGCTGACGCGCCGCGTCAGCCTGGAGTTTGAACTTCGTCACGCTTCATTCTGGCACGCAACCTGCTTCAAACGGCTCATCCGAAACCGCCGGCCACAGGGGGCACCGCGATGATCGACAGCACCACCCAGCACCAGGCCATCAACCGCCTGTTCGACCTCGTGCGCAATGGCGACGTGGAGAACCTGGAGTTTTCGCAGCTCGATTCGCTGATCTACGGCGGCCTCGAGCAGACCTACCGGGTCACCGACGCCGACACCGAACAGCGTCGCAGCAGGACCAGCGCGGGCTGAGCGCGCCCTTGCGCGTCGGTCGTCCGGCGTGCCCGTTCAACCACCGAAGCTCGGACTCAACAGGCGCGCTAGGAAGGTGCTGGCCGCGCGCGGCTCCATCAGCACGGTGAACAGGATCCCGTAGGCCGCGCCCCACAGGTGCGCACTGCGGTTCACGTTGTCGCCGCCGCGCCGGTCCATCCAGATCGAATAGCCGATGTACAGCGCGGCGTACACGATCGCGGGCACCGGGATGAAGAACACGAAAATCAGGTTCCAGGGCGCGAACAGGATGAAGCTGAAAAGCACCGCCGAGACCGCGCCCGACGCACCCAGGCTACGATAGCCCGCGTCTTTCTGATGGCGGAAATAGGTGGGCATGATCGCCATCACGATCGCCGACAGGTAGAACGCCGCGAAACCCAGGTGGCCGATGCGGTCCACGAACACCGGCTCGATCGCGCGCCCGAAGAAGAACAGCGTGATCATGTTGAACAGCAGGTGCTGGCCATCGGCGTGGATGAAGCCGTGCGTCACCAGCCGCTCGTACTGGCGATGGCGGTCGATGGCCGGCGGCCACAGGATCAGGCGATCCAGCAGCCGGCGGTCGTTGAACGCGCGCCAGGACACGAACACGGTCACGGCGATCAGCGCGAGGGTGACGATGGATTGCATGGTCGGGTTCCGGCGGCGTCAGGTGGCGACGCGGTAGTTGTCCTGCATCGGATATTTCCGCGCATAGGCCGCGAATGCGGCCGCGGCGACGAAGGCGAAGCCGGCGAAGAAGAACATCAGGAAGGCCGGCTCGCTCAGCCCGGTCTGCGCGATCATCGCCTTGAAGCCGTCGTTGCGCACGCCGGCATTGGTCAGCAGCACCCACAGGCTGCCGAAGGTGCTGGTGAGGTACCAGAAGGCCATGATCACGCCCTTCATCGCATGCGGCGCCTGGCTGTAGGCGAACTCCAGCGCGGTGGCCGAGACCAGCACCTCGCCGAAGGTCAGCAGCAGGTAGGGCAGCGACTGCCAGGCCAGCGAGACTTCCGCTCCGCTGTCGATCCACAGCTGCAGCACGCCCGCGACGATCCAGGACACGCCGGAGATGGCGATGCCCCAACCCATGCGGCGCAGCGCGGTGACCACGAAGCCCATCCTGCGCAGCAGCGGATACAGCACGATGTTGTTGAACGGAATCAGCAGCATCACTAGCAGCGGGTTGAGCGCCTGCATCTGCGCGGCGTCCTTGATCAGCCAGCTCGGCCACCAGGCCGCGGCGTGCGGGATCACCATCTCCCGGCCCTGGATGATCCAGGTCGAGGCCTTCTGGTCGAACAGCGACCAGAACGGCGTCACCAGCGCGAACACGATCAGGATGCGCAGCACCGCGCGCACGCCGTCCACTGCAGCGTCCGGATGCAGGCCGCGCGCGCGCTCCAGCTGCAGCGAGGCGCCCCAGCCGCCGAACGCGATCAGCACGCCCAGCGCCAGGCAGGCGGTGATGACGAAGCCGAAGGCTTCCGGCCACGGCACCCCGGCGCCGACCGCGTCCAGCGCCCACAGCGCCAGCATCAGCGCCGCGGCCACGATGCCGGTCCAGGCCACCATCGCCCCGGCATTGCCCTCGCCCGCACGCCGCTGGCGCAGCGCGGTGCGGATCACGTTGAGGAAGGAATGCGGATCGTTGCCCGACGGCGGCACGTTGACGTACTGGCGGCGGCCCAGCCAGAAGATGAAGGTGGCGATGAACATCAGCACGCCCGGCACGCCGAAAGCCACCGCCGGTCCGTACTCGCGCAGCAGCAGCGGCGCGAACAGCGAGGCGAAGAACGAACCGAAGTTGATGATCCAGTAGAACGCGTCGAAGACCAGCTTGGCCTTGTCCTTGTTGCTCTGGTCGAACTGGTCGCCGCAGAAGCTCACCACCAGCGGCTTGATCCCGCCGGAGCCGAGCGCGATCAGGAACAGGCCCGTGTAGAAGCCGGTCGGATTGTTCTCGAACAGCGCCAGGCAGGCATGGCCGGCGCAGTAGATCAGCGAGAACCACAGGACGGTGTTGTACTTGCCGAAGTAGCGGTCTGACAGCCAGCCGCCCAGCAACGGGAAGAAGTAAACACCGATCACGAAGCTGTGAAAGATGTCCTTGGCCGCACCCTCGCGGTCGGAGCCTTCCGGCAGGTACTGCAGCAGCGCCGAGCTGATCAGGAACGGCACCAGGATGTTGCGCATCCCGTAGAAGCTGAAGCGCTCGCAGGCTTCGTTGCCGATGATGTACTTGATCTGGCCGGGCATGCGGCCCTGGGCGGGCGGTGCGGGCTGGGCGCCGTGGGTCATGGGCGTCGGGTCCGGAGGGCGAAGTCGCGCAGGCTAGCCGATCCGGGCGGATTCTGCCCATGCGCCTGGTCCCTTGACACTTGGGTCGTCCGCCGTCCCGCTGGCATCATGCCGCCCTGCCCACGCGCCGGATGTCCGATGAAACAGGCCCTGTTCGCCACCCTGCTCGCGCTCGCCGCGCCGCTGCCCGCCGCCGCCCAGGCGCCGCTGGCGACGATCGCCGAGCAGAGCGGCTTCGTGAAGACCGGCCGCTACGACGAGACCGTGGCCCTGTGCGACGCCTTCGCCCGGCGCCACCCGGACGCGGTGCGCTGCTTCGATTTCGGCACCACGCCGGAAGGTCGGCCGATGAAGGCGCTGGCCATCTCGCGCAGCGGGGCCTTGACCGCCGAGGCCACGCGCGAGCGCGGGATCCCGGTCGTGCTGATGCAGGGCGGCATCCACGCCGGCGAGATCGACGGCAAGGACGCGGGCTTCCTGGCGCTGCGCGAGGTGCTGGACGGGGACACGGCCCCGGGCGCCCTGGATGACCTGGTCTGGCTGTTCGTGCCGGTGTTCAACATCGACGGACACGAGCGCTTCGGCGCCTGGAACCGGCCCAACCAGCGCGGCCCGGAAGAAATGGGCTGGCGCACCACCGCGCAGAACTACAACCTCAACCGCGACTACGCCAAGGCCGACTCGCCCGAGATGCAGGCCATGCTGCGGCTGGTGGGCGAATGGGACCCGATCGCCACGATCGACCTGCACGCAACCAACGGTGCGCAGTTCGAGCACGACATCTCGATCCAGGTCGAACCGCTGCACGCCGGCGACGAGGCGTTGCGCGCGGCCGGGCGCGAGCTGCGCGACCGCACCATGGCCGACCTGGCCGCGCAGGGCTCGCTGCCGCTGCCCTTCTACCCCTCGTTCGAGGACTACCAGGACCCGGCGAGCGGTTTCGAGGACGGTGTCTCGCCGCCGCGCTTCTCCACCGGCTACTTCCTGCTGCGCAACCGGCTGGCGATGCTGGTGGAGACGCATTCGTGGAAGGAGTACCCGGTGCGCGTGCGCATCACGCGCAACACCATCGTCTCGGTGCTCGAACAGGTGGCGCGCCGCGGCCGCGACTGGATGGCGCTGGCGCGGGCGGCCGATGCGCGCGACCTGTCCGGCCAGCCGGTGCCGCTGGACTATCGCGCGACCGCCGACAGCCGGATCATCGATTTCCGTGGCTATGCCTACTCGCGCACGCCGTCGGAGATATCGGGCGCGCTAATGACGCGCTACGACGAAACCACGCCGCAGCTGTGGAAGGTGCCGCTGCGCGACAACATCGAACCGCGCACCGTGGTGCAGGCGCCGGGCGCAGGCTATCTGGTGCCGGCCGCCTTCGCCGACGCCGTGGCCGCCAGGCTGGATGTGCACGGCATCGCCTATCGCGATGTCGACTGCAGCCGGATGCACAGCTTCAGGCTGTGCGGTCTCAACCCGCCGCAGCGGCTGGACGTACAGGTGTTCCGCGCGACCGCCAAGCGCTTCGCCGCGCAGCCCGTGGAAGGACGTCAGCGCCTCGAGATCGACGGCGCCTGGACGGCCGAATCGCGCGAGGTGCGCGCCGGCGCGCTGTTCGTGCCGATCGCGCAGCCCAAGGCGCGACTGGTCATGGCCCTGCTGGAGCCCCAGGCGCCGGATTCGCTGCTGCAATGGGGCGTGTTCAGTAATGCCTTCGAGCGCAAGGAATACATGGAGGCCTACGTGGCCGAAGCGGTGGCGCGCGACATGCTGGCCGCCGAACCCGCGCTCAAGGCCGAGTTCGAGCGGCGCCTGCGCGAGGATGCGGACTTCGCGGCGAACCCGTCGGCGCGTCTGGAATTCTTCCACCGGCGACACCCGTCCTGGGACGAGCGGCTGGACCTGTATCCGGTGATGCGGGTGGACCAGGCCCCGCAATAACCCGTCATCGCGGTAAGCCCCGGGTTTGCGTGCGCCGCCGCGAACCCGGACAGTGTCGGTCCCACCCCGGGAGCCCTGCCATGCGCATCGCCCTGACCTCCGTCGCCGCCCTCCTCCTCGGCGCCTGCCGCCCCGCCCCGGCGCCAGCGCCGGCTGCTCCCGCCGCGGATCCGGCCTCGCCGTCCGCCACTCCGGGCGCGACCGCGGCCGGCGACGTCGTGGTCGCCCATTTCCGCTGCGGCGACCTGGCCGTGGGCACCCGCTTCGACAACGCACGCGGCGAACTCGTCCTCACCCCCGGCGCGCGCCGGCTGGTGCTGCAGCAGGCCGTGGCCGCCTCGGGCGCGCGCTACGTCGATGCGGCCGGCAACGAATTCTGGAACAAGGGCGATGCCGCCACCCTGGTCCTGGACGGCCAGCAGCACGACTGCAGCACGACCGACGAGGCCTCGCCCTGGGACGAGGCGCGGACGCGCGGAGTGAGCTTCCGCGGCCTGGGCACGGAACCGTTCTGGGCACTCGAGGTGGACCGGGCGCCCGCCATCCGCCTGGAGCTGGACGCCGGCGCGCGCCAGCTGCGCGTCGACCAGGCCAGCATCCTCGAAGTCGGCGAAGGCTATGCCGGCACCGCCGACGACGGCAGCGAGGTGGTCCTGCGCATCCGCCGCGAAGCATGCAGCGACGGCATGAGCGACCAGCACTATCCGGCCAGCATCGAACTGCAGGTCGGCGAGGAGCGGTTGCGCGGCTGCGGCGGATTCCTCGAACCCTGAGCAGCGCCGGCCCGCGCCGGCCGCAGTCGCGGCGGCGCGGGCAAGTCAGGAACTGCAGGACAGCATTGCGCAGCCGGGGCGGTCGCTGGCCCAGTCGGGACGCCGCGCAGCGAACGCCTCGCGTCCGGGCTGGTCCTCGCAGGGCCTGCGCAGCACCTCGAGCAGTTCCCCGATCCGGGACGCATCGCCGGCTTCCGCCCGGTCGATCGCCTCCTGCGCCAGCCAGTTGCGCAGCACGTAGCGCGGGTTGGCCGCGAGCATGGTCTCCCGGCGGCGGGCCGGATCCATGCGCTCATCGGCCACGCGCCCCGCGTACGCCTCCAGCCAGTCCATGAACGCCGGCGCGTGCGCATCGCGCAGGTCGGGGCGGTAGAAGGCCCCGTCGAACGTCGAGAGCGAGGGCGCCGACAGGTCCAGCGCCGGCAGCGCGCGGAAGAACAGGGTCATGTCCACCTGCGCGGCCTCCAGCAGTCCTCGCAGCACGCGCATGCGCTCGACGTCTTCCTCGCGGCACTCGCCCAGGCCCAGCTTGGCGGCGGTATGGGCATTGTCGGCCGCGACGAAACTGTCGGCGTACCGGTCCAGGCCGGCCTGCAGCGGCGCCGCGTCGCCGAATAGCGGCGACAGGGCCTGCGCCAGCCGCGACAGGTTCCAGTGCGCAACCCGCGGCTGCCAGCCGAAGCGGTAGCGCCGACCCTGCGCGTCGGTGGTATTGGGCGTCCAGTCCGGATCGAAGTCCTCGATCCAGCCGTAGGGGCCATAGTCGATGGTCAGGCCGAGGATCGACATGTTGTCGGTGTTGAGCACGCCGTGCACGAAGCCCACCCGCATCCAGTGCGCCACCATCCGCGCGGTGCGCACGCAGACTTCCTCGAACCAGTCGCCGTAGAGCGTCTCGTCGAACAGGCCGCGCGCGCGCAGCGCCGCCAGCGGCTCGCCGGCGCGTTCGCCCAGCAGGTGCGGGAAATCGCGCCAGATGCAGAAGTCGGCCAGCTGGCGCACCAGGTCCAGATCGCCGCGCGAATACGGCAGCTCGAAATGCCCGAACCGCAGGAACGACGGCGCCACCCGGCACACGATCGCGCCGGGTTCGGCCTGCGGGTGGCCGTCGTAGAACATGTCGCGCACCACTGCCTCGCCGGTGCCCACCAGCGACAGCGCGCGCGTGGTCGGCACGCCGAGGTGGTGCATGGCCTCGCTGCAGAGAAACTCGCGGATCGACGAGCGCAGCACCGCGCGGCCGTCGGCGCTGCGCGAATACGGGGTCGGTCCCGCCCCCTTGAGCTGCAGTTCACGGCGCTCGCCATCGGTGGTGATGCATTCGCCGAGGCTGATCGCGCGGCCGTCCCCCAGTTGGCCCGCCCACTGGCCGAACTGGTGGCCGCCGTAGTTGCTGGCCGCCGGATCCATGCCGGGCAGCTGCATGTTGCCGGCAAATACCGCGGCAAACTGCGGGCTGGCGAGCTGGTCGGGCGTGAATCCCAGTTCTCCCGCCACCTCGTGCGAATGGGCCAGCAGCACGGGCGCGGCGACCGGGGTGGGCGCCACCCGCGACCAGAGTGCACCGGCGACCTGGCGGATCCGCGGGCCGGTCTCGGGATCGCCGGGCAGCTCGCGGGTGAATGCGTTGTCGAAATGCAGCCGGGGGAGGTCCATGCCGCAAGGGTAACGCGGGCATCGTCGCGGCCGCGTCGCACAGCCATCCCAAAATAGCACCATGGCCGCGCTTGCTTCCAGCAGGCTCGGCGGGCTGTGATCGCCATCGGCGGCCACGGGAAAGGAGAGGCCATGTCGACGGGCTGGAAGCAGGTGCTGGACGGCAACGTGGCCGGCCTGGCGCGCGGGGAGCGGCGCAGCTTCTTCACCTACGCCTACCGCAGCACTGCCGCCAGCCGCACGGCGCTGACCTTTGGCCTGCCGCTGCTGTTCCTGATCGGATGGACCCGCGACTACGCGGTCACCCCCGAGCTGGCGATGGACAGCCTGCCGCGGCGGCTGCTGCTGTTCTCCCTTCTCATCGCCATGGCCTTGCTGATGCGGGCGCGGCTGCGTGCGCACTGGCGCGAGGCCGCGCTGGTCGCCTACGCCTGCGTGTTCAGCGCCGGGATCGCGACGACCACGCTGGCCGAACCCGAACGCATGAGCCTCACCCATGTCGCGGCGGTGCTGACCACCATCATCATCCTGCCGTTCGCCCTGCACCGGGCCACGGCGGCGATGGTGATCGTCGTGTTTTCCCTGCCCGCTGTTCGTGATGCTGGAACTCCAGGGCGCCGACCCGGCGCTGTTCCTCGCCTACGCCGCCTACACGGTGGTCGGCATCGGGATCGGCCTGGGCTATCGGCGGGTGTGGCTGGATACCTCGCTGGACGTGTTCCAGTTGCGCCGGCGCCTGCTCTCGCGCATTCACATCGACTCGCTGACCGGACTGCTCAACCGCGAGGGCTGGGAAACCCGCGCGGCCCGTGCCTTCGAGCGTGCCATACGCGAGGGCCGGCCGATCGCGGTGGTCTACTTCGACCTCGACCACTTCAAGCGCGCCAACGACACGCACGGCCACGCCGTGGGCGACGCGCTGCTGCGCACGGTCGCCAAGACCCTGCGCGAACAGTGCCAGGCCGGAGAGATGCTCGCGCGCGTCGGCGGCGAGGAATTCCTGGCCCTGCTGCCGGACGCATCCGAGGAGGCCGCCTATGCCTGTGCGGAGCGGATCCGGCACGCGATCGCCGCCCTTCCCGGCCCGGTTTCGGCCAGTGTGAGCTGCGGCGTGGCCGCCTGCCGGGTCGGCGAGACGCTGGAATCGGCGGTGGCGCGTGCGGACGCGGCGATGCTGGAAGCCAAGCGCCGCGGCCGCAACCTGGTGCTGCGCGCGGGCGCGCATGCCGCGCCGTTCAGTGCGGACGCGGTCTCCGGGGGGTAGAATCGGCAGCCCCCAAGCGTGGCGCCATCGGCGCGATACCTGCCCATGAGCGCCGAAACGCCCTCCGTGTCCTTTTCCGACTTCCAGCTTTCCGAGCCCCTGCTGCGGGCCCTGGGCGACGTCGGTTACGAATCCCCCTCGCCGATCCAGGCGGCCACCATCCCGCCGCTGCTGGCGGGACGCGACGTACTGGGCCAGGCCCAGACCGGCACCGGCAAGACCGCGGCGTTCGCCATCCCGGCGCTGGCGCGGCTCGATCCGGCCTCGCGCAAGCCGCAGGTGCTGGTGCTGGCCCCCACGCGCGAGCTGGCCATCCAGGTGGCCGAGGCCTTCCAGAAGTACGCCACCCACCTGCCGGGCTTCCATGTCCTGCCGATCTACGGCGGCCAGGGCTACGGCCAGCAGTTCTCGGCGCTCAAGCGCGGCGTCCAGGTGATCGTGGGCACGCCCGGGCGGGTGATCGACCACCTCGAGCGCGGTTCGCTGGACCTGTCGGAACTGCGCACCCTGGTGCTCGACGAAGCCGACGAGATGCTGCGCATGGGCTTCATCGACGACGTCGAGGCGGTGCTGAAGAAGACCCCGGAAACGCGCCAGGTGGCGCTGTTCTCGGCGACCATGCCGCACCAGATCAAGCGCATCGCCCAGACCTACCTCAAGGACCCGGTGGAGGTCGCGATCAAGTCGCAGACCACCACCGCGGCCAACATCCGCCAGCGCGTGTGGATGGTCAGCGGCACCAACAAGCTCGATGCGCTCACGCGCATCCTCGAGGCCGAGTCTTTCGACGCGATGATCATCTTCGCGCGCACCAAGCTGGGCACGCAGGAGCTGGCCGACCGGCTGGCCGCGCGCGGCTTCGCCGCCGCCGCGATCAATGGCGACCTCGACCAGAAGCAGCGCGAGAAGACCATCCAGCAGCTCAAGGACGGCCGCATCGACATCCTGGTGGCCACCGACGTGGCCGCGCGCGGGCTGGACGTGGAGCGCATCAGCCACGTGCTGAACTACGACATTCCCTACGACACCGAGAGCTACGTGCACCGGATCGGCCGCACCGGCCGCGCCGGACGCAGCGGCGAGGCGATCCTGTTCGCGGCGCCGCGCGAGCGCGGCATGCTGGGCGCCATCGAGCGCGCCACGCGGCAGAAGATCGAGCCGATGCAGCTGCCGAGCGTGGAAACCGTGAACGAGCGCCGCATGGGCAAGTTCATGGACCGCATCACCGGCGCGCTCGACAGCCCGGACCTGGCGCTGTACCGCGACCTGGTGGAGCGCTACGAGCGCGAGCACAACGTGCCTGCCGCCGAGATCGCGGCGGCGCTGGCGCGCGTGGTGCAGGGCGATACGCCGCTGCTGATCGCCGCGCCGCCCGCGCGTCGCGATCGCGACGAGGGCCGCGGCCCGCGCGAGCGCATCGAGCGGCGCGAGCGCGAGGCCGACGCGATCCCGGCCGCGCCCGTGCCGCACGCCGCGGGCCGGCCGACGCGCAACGAAGGCGAAGCCCTGTTCGACGACCAGCATGCGCCGCCTGCGCGACCGCAGCGCGAACGCCCCGCGCGCACCGGGCGCGCGGAAGGCGATCCCGCGTTCCCGATGGAAACTTTCCGTATCGAGGTCGGCCACATGCATGGCGTGCAGCCAGGCAACATCGTCGGCGCCATCGCCAACGAGGCCGACCTGGAAAGCCGCTACATCGGCCGCATCGACATCCGCGACGACCATAGCCTGGTCGACCTGCCGCAGGGCATGCCGCGCGAGGTGCTGGAGCACCTGAAGAAGGTCTGGGTCTCGGGCCAGCAGCTGCGCATGCGCCGCGCCGACGACGAGGGACGCGGCCCGCCGCGCGGTCGTCCCGGCCCGCGACCCGGTGGCAAGCCGCCCGGCAAGACCGCCGGACCGCGCGGTCCGAGGCCGGCCCCGCGCGGCCGCCGCGACTGACCACCCGACTGCCGACCTTGTCCGGGCCCCTTCGCCCAGCGCTGCCCGCGACCATGTTCATGTCGGGGCAGCAGGCCGGGGATCGGCGCGGTCGCCGAGCGCCCAGGCCGGACCGACAGCACGCGGCTCCGTCATGGCGTCGCGAGCGTCACAGCCGCAACCGTCGCATGCGCGGGCCGATCGTCCCTAGAATCGCGGCATGTCCCGCATCCTCGTCTTCCAGCACGTGGCGGCCGAGCCGCTGGGCACGCTCGACCCGCTGATCCGGCGCCGCGGCCACCGCATCCGCTTCGTCAATTTCGACCGTGAGCCCGAGGCCGAACCGAACGTCGACCGCTACCGCGGCCTGGTGGTCCTGGGCGGGCCGATGAACGTCGAGGACCAGGCCAGCCGCCCGCACCTGCGCACCGAACTGCGCGCGATCGAGCGGATGCTCGGCCAGGGCAAGCCGGTGCTCGGCATCTGCCTGGGCGCGCAGCTGCTGGCGCACGCGCTGGGTGCGCCGGTCCGGCGCCACCGCGTGCCCGAGATCGGCTGGTATCGCCTGCGCGCTACCGAGGCCGGGCGCAGCGACCCGGTGCTGGCTCCGCTCGGCGAAGAGGCGCCCGTGTTCCAGTGGCATGGCCAGCACTTCGAGATCCCGCGCAGCGCGGTCCACCTGGCCAGCAGCGAGACTTGCGAGCAGCAGGCCTTCCGCTGGGGCGAGAAGGCCTACGGGTTCCAGTTCCATCTGGAAATGGACGAGCCCCTGATCGAGCGCTGGCTGGCGACGCCCGGCTACCGTGCCGAACTCGAGCGGCGCGAAGGCCTGCACGACGAAGTCGCGATCCGGGCCCACACCCGCGAATACATCGCCGGCATGCAGGAGCGCGCAGACGCGGTGTTCAACAACTTCCTGGATCTGGTCGGGCGTCCGCAGCGGCGTATCGCGCTGCCCTCGCGCGAGTTCGGCTGAAGGCCCCGGCGGCGCAGCGCGCTCCGGGGCCAGCGCCGTTCAGGCCGTCGCGGCGCGCGTTGCGCGCAGTCCGATCCAGCCCAGGTCGGCGAACGCCAGCACCGCCAGCGCCTGCGCCAGCACGAAGGCGATCCCGGCCACGCTCGGCTGCCAGTTGCCGCCGAAAGCGACCCATGCACTGGCCGCGACCCAGGCGAAGTTGACCGCGACCACGGCCGCCACCGCCCCGCGCGCGGGCGCGGCCTGGCGCGAGAGCCCGTACACCAGGGCGACGAAGGGCAGCAGCGCCACCCCCGCGCCCCGCAGCAGGCCGGCGGGCAGCTGCAGCACCGGCGCCAGCAGGTCGGCGGCGGCGACCAGCAGCACGGCAGTGGCGCCGCTGGCGGCCGCGTCGACCAGCAGCAGCCGCGGCAGGAAACGGGGATGGGCAAAGCGCTGGCGCAGGTTCATGGCGGTACTCCCGGTTGGATGACGGGGCCGATGCTGAACGCCCCGCGTCATCCGCGCGATTACCTGGAGGGTAAGTTCGCGCGGACCCGGCAGCGGCTATCGTGTCGGACATGCACACGACCTCCGCCCGCATACGCAACGTCGGCGACCAGCTGCGCGACTGGCGCCAGCGCCGTCGCCTGTCGCAGCTCGACCTCGCCGGCCTGGCCGACATCTCGCCGCGCCACCTGAGCTTCGTCGAGACCGGACGCTCGGTGCCCAGCCGCGCCATGTTGCTGCGATTGTCGGACCGGCTCGAGGTGCCGCTGCGCGAGCGCAACGCATTGTTCATCGCCGCCGGCTACGCGCCGGTGTACAGCGAACGCCGGATCGACGATCCATCGCTGGCGCAGGCGCGCCACGCGATCGATCTGGTGCTGCGCGGGCACGAACCCTACCCCGCCCTCGCGGTGGACCGGCACTGGAACCTCCAGGCCGCGAACCGCGCCCTGGCGCCGCTGCTGGAGGGCGTGGCGCCGGAACTGCTCGCGCCGCCGGTCAACGTGCTGCGCCTGAGCCTGCATCCACAGGGCGTGGCCCCGCGCATCGCCAACCTGGGCCAGTGGCGCGCGCACCTGCTGCACCGGCTGGGACAGCAGGTCGAGGCCACTGGCGACGCCACGCTGCAGGCGCTGCGCGAGGAGCTCGCCGCCTATCCTGCGCCCAGCCACGACGGCGACGGCGACGGGGATCCGGGCGCGGTGGTGGTGCCGCTGCGCCTGCGTACCGCGCTGGGCGAACTGTCGTTCCTGAGCACGACCACGGTGTTCGGCACGCCGGTGGAGGTGACCCTTTCGGAACTGGCGATCGAATCCTTCTTCCCCGCGGACGCCACCACCGGCGAGCGGCTGCGGGCAGCGCTCGCTGCGATGCCGGACGGACCGCCCGCGGCGTCCTGAGATTCAGCGGACCCGCACGCCCTCGTCGTCCCGGACCGGCGCCTCGAGGGCATCGACAGGCGCGGGCTCGGGCAGCGGTTGCACGTTCGCCGGCTCGGGCGGCGGCTCGGGCGACGGCGCCAGGATCCGCTCGACCACGCCGTCGACGACGCGGCCGGTGACCTCGCCCGCGATCTCCCCCGGCTGCAGCACCTCCTCGATGCGGCGCCCGCCGAAATCCGGCCCCAGCACGTAGAACAGCTCCGACACGCTGGGCCAGCCCATGTGCGGCGCCAGGAACCAGTACGCGCCCACCAGCGCCAGCACGAACATCAGCAGCTTCAGCAGGGCGCCGACCAGCTTGTAGGCCAGGTACGCGCCGACCAGCAGCAGGACCAGGCCGATCCAGCTCATGCGGCCTGGGCCTGCGCGCCGTCGTCCACCAGCGGACGCAGCGCCGGATCCAGCGCCACGCGCTCGTCGAATACGAAGCAGCGGCCCTCGTAGCCCGCGCCGCCGACCGCCTCGAAATAGCCGAGGATGCCGCCCTCGAGCTGCAGCACGTTGTCCATGCCGCTGGCGCGTATCCACAGGGCCGCCTTCTCGCAGCGGATGCCGCCGGTGCAGTAGCTGACCACCGTGGCATCGGCCAGCGCGTCGCGATGCGCCGCCAGCGCCGCGGGCAGCTCGGTGAAATTGTCGATCGGCAGGCACAGCGCGCCGGCGAAGGCGCCGTGCGCGGTTTCCTCGCGGTTGCGCGTGTCCAGCATCACCACGCGCCGCCCCTCGTCGTCATGGCCCTGCGCGCGCCAGCGGGCCAGGTCGGCGGGCGATACGGCCGGCGCGCGACCACGCAGGGGCGAGGCGTCCTCGCGGCGGAAGCTGATGATCTCGCGCTTGAGCTTGACCTTGAGCCGCGCGAACGGAAGTGCCCGACTCCAGCTGTCCTTGACCTCGATCGCGGCCAGACGCGTGTCGCTGCGCAACTGGCGCAGGAACTCCTCGATGCCGGCATCGGCCCCCGCCAGGAACAGGTTGATGCCTTCGGGGGCGACCAGCACCGTGCCGCGCAGGCAGGCGGCCTCGGCCCAGCTGCGCACGCCGGCGGCCAGCGCCGGCGGGTCCTGGATCTCGACGAAACGGTAGGCGGCGATGTTGCGGATCATGCCGCCATTGTATGCCGCCGTCCGCGCAGGTCCGGCGGCACGGCCGTCCTACTCGCGCGCGGCCTCGAAGTGGTCGCGCACGAAGCGGTCGAGCAGGCGCACGCCGAAGCCGGTGGCGCCTTCGGGCACGGTCGGCTCCGCGCTCGAGGCCCAGTCGGCGCCGGCGATGTCCAGGTGCGCCCAGGGCAGCGTGCGGTCGACCCACTCGCCGATGAAATACGCGCCCGCCCCGGCACCGGGCGAGCCGCCACCGTTGCGCAGGTCGGCGATCGGCGACTTCAGCCGCTTGCCGTATTCGTCGAGCAGCGGCATCCGCCACAGCTGCTCGCCGCTGGCCTCGCCGGAAGCGAGCAACTGCGCGGCCAGCGCGTCGTCGCGCGCGAACAGGCCGGCGTAGTCGCCGCCCAGGGCCGACACGATCGCACCGGTGAGCGTGGCCACGTCGACGACCAGCTTCGGCCGGTCCTGTTGCTGCACGTACCACAGCGCATCGGTCAGCACCATGCGCCCCTCGGCGTCGGTGCTCATGATCTCGAAGGTCTTGCCCGAGGCGGTGCGGATCACGTCGCCCGGACGCGCGGCGCTGCCCGAGGGCATGTTCTCGGCCAGCGCAGCCACCGCCACCACGTTCACCGGCGCCTTGCGCCCGGCCAGCCCGATCACGGTGGACACCACGCTGGCGGCACCGGTCATGTCGGCCTTCATCTGCCACATGTTGGTCGTGGGCTTGATCGACAGGCCGCCGCTGTCGAAGGTGATGCCCTTGCCGACGAAGGCCAGCGGCGCCTCGCCCGCGGCGCCGCCGTCGTACCGCACCACCAGCAGCCGCGGCGGACGCGCGCTGCCCTGGCCCACGGCCAGGATGCCGCCCATGCCGAGCTTCTGCATCGCCGGTACGTCGAGCACCTCGATGCGCAGCGGCAGCCCGGAGGCGGCGGCGCGTACCCGAGCCACGAATTCTTCCGGCCACAGCGCATTGCCCGGCTCGGTCGACAGGTCGCGCGCGAACGCCACCGCGTCGGCCACCGGCTTCCACTGGGCCGTCCAGTGCGAGGCCGCCGCGGCGCCGGCGGCGGTGCGGATCACCAGTTCGCCCTTGCCGACCTGGGCTTCCTCGCCCTCGTCCTTGCGCGAACGGTACTTGTCGAAGCGGTACTGGCCGAGCGCGGCGCCGAAAGCCAGGTGCGATGCGGCATCGGCCTCGCGCCCATCCCAGACCAGGTCCACGCGCGGTGCCTTGGCCTGCGCCACGGCGCGCGAGACCCGGCCGCCGGCATCCTGCAGCGCTTCGGCCGTCAGCGCCTCCTTCCCCGTGCCCAGCACCAGCAACCGGTCATAGCCGGCAAAGCCGCGCAGATCGAGCAGGCTGTCGGCCTTGCCCTTGAATCCGTCCGCCTGCGCGGCGCGACGCAGTGCCCCGCCGCTGCGCGCGTCGATCGCGGCGAAG
Source organism: Luteimonas campi (assembly GCF_051162505.1). Taxonomy (NCBI): domain Bacteria; kingdom Pseudomonadati; phylum Pseudomonadota; class Gammaproteobacteria; order Lysobacterales; family Lysobacteraceae; genus Luteimonas; species Luteimonas campi. The sequence goes on along the minus strand of NZ_JBNWEM010000004.1, from coordinate 163,657 downwards.
CTGCCGCCCTCGGGCAGGCCCTCGGCCACGGCGATGGCGACGGTGCCCTGCTCCGGCACCGCGTGCGCATCGAAGGACAGGCTGCGCTGGGCCAGCGCGGTGGCGGGCCAGGTCGCGGCCAGGGTCAGGGAAAGCAGGAACGCAAACGGTCTGGACATCGAATGCCCCGGGGCAAAGGTCGGAGGGAACCGGAGCATTGCGCCACCGGGCCCCGGACCTTACCCCGCGCCCTCGCGTCATCGGGCATGCCGAAAGTCATGCGCGGCGCGCCAACGCGCGGGCGCCCGCCATCAGTGCCGCCCCCGCGAGCATGGCCAGGGCCACGTTGCGCAGCTCCACGGCGCTGGCCTGCAGCAGCAGCCAGCCGATCACCAGCAGCGCACCGCCCACCACCCAGGGCGCGGCCGGCACGCGGAACGCGGCAGTGCCGATGCCCTCGCCGTCGCGGCGCCTGAGCACGGGCACCGCGATGCAGGTCGCCGCATAGGCCAGCAGGCGGGTGATCGTGCTCAGCGCGACCGCAGTCAGGAACGAACCCGACAGCGTGATCGCGAGCATGCAGGCCGCGGTCGTCGCGATGGCCCAGTGCGGCGTGTGGAACCGCGCGTGGGTGCGGGCCAGCGGCGCCGGCAGCTGTCCCCGCTCGGCCATCGCGTACAGCAGCCGTGGCGCCGCCAGCACCAGCCCGTTCAGCGTGCCGGAGATCGAGACCAGGGCGCCGACCACGACCACGCCCGCGCCGAGGCTTCCGGCGAAGCGTCCGGCCGCATCGGCCAGCGGCGCGCTCGAAGACGCCAGGCCCGGCAGCGTGCCGATGGCGACCAGCTGGATCAGCAGGTACAGCGGCACGATCACCGCCATCGACACCAGGATCGCGAACGGCAGCGTCCGCCGCGGATCGCGCACCTCGCCGGCCGGCACGGTCGCGGTTTCGAACCCGGTGAAGGCGAACACCAGCAGCAGGATCGCGGCCGAGAAGTCGTCCGCCGAGGGCGCGTGCTCCGGCAGGTAGCGCGCAGGCTCGATGAAGAACAGCCCGACCGCCACGAACAGCAGCAGCGGCACCAGCTTGGCGACGGTGAACGTGTTCGCCACCAGGGCGGCGGTCCGCACGCCGCGCAGGTTGACCGCGGCGATGGCCAGCGTGGCCAGGGTCGCGACGGCGACTCGCCCGCCTCCGCTCGCAAGCGCCGGCCACAGGTGGCCGAGATAATCGATCAACAGGTTGCACAGCGCCGCGAATGCGGTCACGCGCGTCAGCCATACCAGCCAGCCGACCTGGAACCCGACCACCGGTCCGAACGCGACGCTGGCATACAGATACGGCCCCCCGGTCTGCTCGAAGCGGCTGCCGGCCTCGGCGAAGCACAGCACCACCATCAGCACCAGCAGGGCGCAGGCCACGTAGGCCAGCAGCGCCCAGGGCCCCAGCAATTCGTGCACGCGCGCGGGCAGGCCGAAGATTCCGGCACCGACCACGGCGTTGATGAACAACGCGACCATGCTGCCGCGCCCGATCCCGCGCACCAGTGGGCCAGCCGCGCCGGCCGCCACCCGTCAGCGTCCGATCAGGATCGCCGGCAGCGCCATCAGCCCCACCAGCAGCAGGATGGCCAGCACGGTCAGCGCCACCCGCAGCGGCTGGGCGCGGGCGATGTCGGCAAAAGTTTCGGCGGTGCCCTCGCGTTCGGCGCGCGCGTGTTCGGCGCGGATGCGGATGGCGCGCTCGCGCTGGTAGTCGGCCATCAGGCGCTTGGCCTGGGGCACCGCATCGTCCTCGCGTACCCAGATGCCGCCCGCGGAAATCCCGAGCGGGCCGGGCCGGGTCTCGTAGTACGCGATCTTCGCCGCGTCCAGGAACGCGCGGACATCGTCGGCTTCGTCATCCGGGACATTGCGCAGGTTGAGCAGCAGTTTCGCCATCGGCCGATCATAGCCGTTCCGGGGCGGCCGCCCCTACGGCACTCAGCGCTTGCTGGTCACGGCGCGGCGCAGGTTGCTGCGCGCCTGCGCGTCGAAGCGCTCGTGGAAGAAATCGCTGAGGAAGATCCGCGGCTTGGCCAGCAGCGACTTGAGGAAGCGGCGGCGGTTGATCCGAAACAGCCAGCCCGGCACGTGGCCGCGGTACTCGGCCGCGATCGCACGATCGTAGGCGTCGAACATGGGCGGATCCGCGCCGAGGATGGCCATGTCGCAATCCAGGAAATGGCGGGTATCGTCGGCCACCGCGGTCTTGCCGAAATCCTCCGGGCGGTACTGGCCATGCCTCGCCGTGAGCTCGATCAGCTCGGCCACCCGCGCGGCCTCCACTCCCGCGGCCGGCATCCAGCGCGCGATCTCCTCGATCGCGAACGCCGCCGATCGCGCCTCGTTGTCCTTCTGCCCGGGCTCGTACACCGCGTCGTGGTACAGGACGGCAAGGCGCACCTCGAGCGGCTGCACCCAGCCCGGCCCGGCCGCCACCGCATCGAAATGACGCAGTACCTCGGCCACGTGGCTGAAGTCATGATAGGCACGCGGCGGCGTGGCGTAGGCCACTTCCAGCGCGTGCAGCTGGCCCGGCGACAACGCCTCCTGGCCGCTCATCCCGGCTGCCACGGCCGCACCACGAGGGCGGCCCCGACGATCACCAGCAGGGCACCCCCGATCCGGAGCGCATCCGCCGGCCGCTGCGCGCCCAGTACCCCGAAATAATCCAGCAGCAGCGATCCCAGCAGTTGCCCCAGCACGATCAGGCAGATCAGCGCACCGGCGCCGAGCTTCGGCACCAGCAGGGTGGCGACCAGGACCAGGCTGGCCCCGATCACGCCGCCGGTCCAGATCCAGGCCGGCAGGCTGGCAAGTGCCTGCGCGGGCAGCAGCGGCGTGCGGGTGACCACCAGCATCGCCCCCAGCAGACAGGTGCCGACCAGGAACGAGACGAACGACGCATACAGCGCACCATGCGTCAGCGCCCCCAGGCGCGCATTGATCAGCGCCTGCAGCGGCAGCAATGCGCCAACGGCGATGGCGACGACGATGCCGAGCGTGGCCCAGGCTTTCACGTGATGTCCTTGGTTCGGCAAACCACGGCCAGTCTAGTGCCGGGCGGTGAATTTGCGACGTGAACACCTGGGAGCCGCTGCAGGCAGCAGTTCTGGCGTTGCGCGGCCGTCGTTGCTGTTTCGATGAGCCAGCGCGGGTGCGAGAGCGCGGCTTCGGAAGAGGCCGTGACGCCCCGAGGGGGAGGTGACGCACCGCTCGGGCAGACCTCCTTGTCCGCACTCGCGGCCGTGGCACATCCATGTGCCACTTGCGTCACCTCCCCCTCGGGGCGTCACGGCCTCGCTGCTTCGGGATCCGGCCTCCGGCAACGGAGACCCGCTTGGCGTTGCTGCCTGGCCTTGCTGCTTGACCTGCTTGGCCTTGCTGCTTTGCCCTGCAGCTTTGACCTACACCTTGGTCTTGCGGCTTCGACTTACGGACTTTGATTCGCGACTTCGTTGGGGTCGGCCTGCGCTCAATCACGACCCACCGTCACCGCCCGAACATCCCGCGACTTCAATCCTTGCTGCGAGCCAGCTTGCGGATGCCAGACGCCCACTCCGCCGTCGGCAATCCAGATGATCGGGCACCAACGAAGCAGCGGAACAGAAGGCCGCAAGGGCCGCGGCAGGCGGGGGTATTGCGGGAGCGGCCATGGATGGCCGCGCCGGCGAGTCGCACATGGATGTGCGACCGAGCCGGCCGCGATACCCCCGCCTGCCGCGGCCCCGTCCAAAGGCGAGACCCCAGGCTGTTCCCGCATGCGCTCGCGCAGGACCCCTCCCCGCCTACCTCGCCAGCGGATTCCGCCGCACCACCAGCAGCGCCAGCAGGGTCAGCACACCCATCGCCGCGAGATACCAGCCCACCGACGCCAGCCCGTAGCGCTCCCCGAGCCGCGTCGCGATATAGGGCGCCGGCGATGCGCCAAGGATGCCGGCCAGGTTGAACGCCAGCGATGCGCCCGTGTATCGCACCGCAGTGGGGAACATCTCGGCCAGGATCGTCCCGCAGGGTCCATAGGTGAGCCCCATCGCGCCCAAGCCCAACGCCAGGAACGCCAACACGCCCCAGTCGCTGCCGGATTCCAGTAGAGGCGCGAACGCGAAACCGAAACCGATAATCAGCACCGTCGCGGCGATCATCGCGTTGCGCCTTCCGAACCGGTCGGCGTACAGCGCAGAGAGCGGAATCGTCAGCGCGAAAAACAGCACGCCCAGCATCTGCAGCAGCAGGAAGTGCTCGCGCGAGTACCCGAGCCTGGATGTGCCCCAGCTCAGCGCGAACACCGTCATCAGGTAGAACAGCACGAAGGTCGCGACCAGCGCCAGCGTTCCGCTGACCAAGGCGAAGGGATGCTCGCGTACCACGCTCACCATCGGCAGCCGCACCCGCTCCTCACGTTCGAGCGTGCGCTGGAAGTCCGGTGTCTCGGCGATGCGCAGCCGTACCCACAGTCCGACCATCACCAGCACGGCGCTGGCCAGGAACGGGATGCGCCACCCCCAGGCGAGAAAGGCCGTGTCGCTCATCCAGTGGGTGAGCGCCAGAAACACGCCGGTCGACAGCAGGAAACCGATCGGCGCGCCCAGCTGCGGGAACATGCCGTACCAGGCGTGCCTGCCCGGCGGCGCATTCTCCGTGGCCAGCAGCACCGCCCCGCCCCACTCGCCACCCAGGCCCACGCCCTGCCCGAGCCGGCACAGCGCCAGCAGCAGCGGCGCGGCGATGCCCACCTGCGCATAGGTCGGCAGCAGGCCGATGACGACCGTCGACACGCCCATCGTCAGCAGCGCCGCGACCAGGGTCGCCTTGCGGCCGACGCGATCGCCGAAATGCCCGAACAGCGCCGAGCCGAACGGGCGCGCAATGAAGGCCAGCGCGAACGTGGCGAACGACTGCAGCGTCGCCGTCGCCGGATCGCCCGGAGGGAAGAACAGCTGCGGGAACACCAGCACCGCGGCAGTGGCGTAGATGTAGAAATCGAAGAACTCGATCGTGGTGCCGACCAGGCTGGCGAGCAGCACGCGCCGCTTGGCCGCGCCGGTGGCGTACGCACCGGATGCCTGCACCGCCGCAGTCACGCGGCGGTGCTCCTACCGGGCCGGCCCGGACTCACGGCTTGGCGTCCGCCGCCGGCAGCGCGTAGTCGACCTCGTAGGCCGGCGGCTCGCCGCCCGGACCCTTGAGATAGTGGTCCATCCACTGCATCAGCCGCAGCGAGTAGTCGTAGCGCGAGGCCGCGCGCGCGTTGCCGTGCCCTTCGCCCGGGTACAGCACCAGCCGCACCGGTGCCTGGCCGGCAAGCTTGAGGTAGCGGTAGAACATGTACGACTGCATCACCGGCACGCGCGGGTCGGCCTCGCCGTGCAGGATCAGGGTCGGCGTCTTCGACTGCTGCGCATAGGTGATCGGGCTGGTCTTGCGGAACAGCTCCGGATCCTCCCAGGGCCAGGTGCCCATGTGCACCAGGTTCTGCTCCCAGGGGATGTCGCCGGTGGTGACCAGGCTGGCCTGGTCGGAAATGCCGACGAACATGACCGAGGCCGCGAAGCGCTCGCTGTAGTACGTCGCGCCCCAGGCGCTCGCGTAGCCGCCGTAGGAGCCCCCGGTGATGCCGACCTTGTCCTTGTCGACCAGCCCGCTGGCGATCAGATGGTCGACGCCATCCACCACGTCGTCGAACTCTTCCATGCCGGGCCGGCCGAAGCCCTTCTTCGAGAATTCCACCCCGCGCCCGGTGCTGCTGCGGTAATTGGGCAGGAACACCGCATAGCCCTGCGCGGCGGCATGGTGCAGGGGCTGTGCGTAGGAGGTCAGCCAGCCATGGTTGTAATGCGACTCCGGCCCGCCATGCACCACCACGATCAGCGGCACGCGTGCGTTGCCCCGACGCTCGATCGGATGCACCAGCAGCCCTTCGATCTCCAGACCGTCGCGCGCGGCGTAGCGGATCACTTCCTGGCGCGCCAGACGCACGTTCCCCAGCCAAGGATTGCTGTCGGTGAGGCGTTGGGGCGCGGTGGCGCCGGCGGCCAGCAGGAACGCTTCGGACGGATGCTGCGGCGTGCTGCCGACCAGGGCGATGTCGCCGGCCCCGGAACGGCTGAAGCCCGACCACACCGGCCCCTCCGCCGCCAGCAGCGTGCGCTGCGCGCCGCCTTCGACGCCCACCTCGCCGAGCCGCGCCTGCACGCCTTCCCAGCTGATGAACTGCAGGTGCGCCGCATCGCGCCATTCCACGTCCACCACGTGTCCCGGCAGGCCCGGGAGCAGATCGCGCCAGGCGCCGCCGTTGCGGCCCACCACGAACAGGCGGCCCTGCTGCGCATCGTGCTTGTCTTCGGCCGAAATGAAGGCCAGGTGCGCGCCGTCGGGACTCCACGACAGCCCGCCCACCTTGCCGGGATTGTCCACCGTGCCCAGCACCCTGCCCTCGGGGGTAACGATGCGCACGCGGGTGAACACCAGCGTGTCGTCGGTCAGCTGGCGCGGCGCCACGGTCAGCGCCAGTCGGTCGCCGGCCGGACTCCACTGCACCGACTGCACGCTGCCGTCCAGCTCGACCAGCCGCGGCGACGCCCGGTCGTCGCCCACTTCGGCGATCCACAGCTGCACGGGCCGCCAGTCCTCTTCGTAGACCTTCTGGCTGAAGCCCTTCTTGCGGAGCGCCTTGAGCGCGTCGCTCTCCGGCCGCGAGGCGAGCAACGCGACCCGCCGCCCGTCCGGCGACAGGCTGAAGGCGCTGATGTCGGACTTCAACTTCGCGATCGCCACCGATTCTCCGCCGTCCACCGGTATGCGGTAGAGCGTGCGCGTCTCGTCGCCCTGGCGCTTGGCCAGATAGGCCAGCGAACGGCCGTCGGGCAGCCACTCGTGTGCCCCCACGTTGACCTTGCCGGTCACGAAGCCGCGGCTGTGGCCCTCGCGCGAAACCAGGTGCAGCTCAGCCCAGGCCGGGCCGTCGTCGTCCACGCCCAAGGCGCGGGGCACCGAGAGCGTATAGGCCACGTGTCGGCCGTCGGGGCTGATCGTGGCCTGGCCCACGCCGCGCACCTCGGCGACCTGACGCAAGGTCATGCCACCGCTGGCGGCCAGCGTCGACGCGGCCAGGCACAACAGCAGCAACAGGCCCGCGGCCCGCAGGAACGGATGGCGCATCGGCAGATCCCCTCATGGCGTGAGCCCGAGACTTTCGCGCGGTGGGCCGGCGATGGCAAGGCCGTCAGCGGGCGCGCCAGGCCTGTGCCACGCGCGTGAACACATCGCCCAGCTCCAGCCTGGCGGCCGGCTCGATGCGCGCCAGCACGGCCGGCAGGTCGATGCGCCCCCCGGGAAACGGCTCACCGGTCCAGGCGAACACCACCCGGTTGCTCTGCCGCGCCTCTTCCAGCACCCAGACATGGTCGCGCCCGAAGCTGCGCTGCAGCTTGCGCACGTGATCCTTGAAATCCGTGGCGTAGAGGTTCCCCGCCAGCACGCCGCCGGGCGCCAGCGCGGCGCGGCAGTCGTCGTAGAAGGCCTGGCTCGACAGCGCCTCGGGAATTCCGGACGCGTCGTAGCCGTCCACCAGCAGGATGTCGAAGCAGCCGGGCCGCTCGCGCACGAAGCCGGCGCCATCGGCCAGCAGCACCCGCAACCGCGCATCGTCGTCCGGCACCCGGAATCTGCGGCGCAGGGCGAGTACATGCGGATTGTTCTCAGCCACCTCCAGCCGTGCGCCCGGCAGGTGACGGTGGCAGAACTTCGCCTGGGACCCACCGCCGAGCCCGATCATCCCGATGCGCGCGGGCTGCGGCTGGAACAGCAGGCTGGCCATCATCGTACGGGTGTAGTCGATCAGCAGATGCCCGGGGCGGAACGTCCGCATCCGGCTTTGCGAGACCCCACCGGTGAACTGCAGCTCGGTGTAGCGCCATCCGCGCTTGACGCGCGGCAGCCGCGCACTCTCCGCCTCCCCGCGCCGGGCTGCGCCGCGGCATCGCGAAAGCAAGGCCTGCCACCAGCCCCTGGGGCCTGCTGTCATGGATTTCTCTACCGGTAACGAATGCGCGCAAAGCCTACCCCAGCACGCGCGCCACGCAGCACGGCGCGGTGGGTTGACGACTGCCCCGGCCAGGTGTCCGATCCGTTCAACTGGAAGCGGTTTCGCCTGCTGCCGCCTGAATCCGGCCGCGGAAGCCTCAGAGGCCATTCATTGCCGGAACGCCAACACTGATGCCAGCGCCGACCCGGAGTCGGCAGGTGCACGACATGAAACGGCACAAGCTTTGCCGCACGCTGAAGGTCCCGCTGGCGTTCTGCATGTTCCTGGCCGCGGCCATCCCGGCGCAGGCGCAGGAGCGCGAACGCGAGCGCCGGGAACACCGGACGCAGCGCGACCAGCAGCCACGCGGCCCCGACACCACTGCCCGGCGCGAACGCGGGGAGCGGGAGCGCATGCAGGCAGCCCAGCAAGGCCAATTCCCGCAGGCCATTTCCCGCCCGCAGGACGCTGGCCGCAGCCAGCGCAATGTGGATGCGCGCCAGGATGCACGCCGGCAGGCCTTGCGCGATGATCCTCGCCAAAACCTGCCTCCGCGGCAGCGCGAGGATGTTCGACACCAACTGGCCAGCCAGCGCGACGGGTCCGGTCGCCGCGAGCGGACGCTACAGCGCGAGCAGGCACAACGCGAACCGTCGCAGCGCATGCAGGCCATGCCGCGCGGCCCACAACCGGTCCAGGCGGGTGCAGCCGGACAGCCTCCGCGCCGCGAAGACGGCGGCGCGCTGTCGCGCCCGACACGGGACGGGAATGCGGCCCGCCAGGAGCTGCTGCGCCGGCAGCGTGAGCAGCTGCGGCCACGCATCGAACCGGAGCGCCGCGTGATGGCACCTCCGCAGCCGCATCGTGGCCACCGGGAGGCGGCACAACACGACGAGCGTGGACGCGTGACCGGCCGACGCGTGGAGCGCAACCGTCAGGCCGCGCTGATCCACGCCGAGCGCCAGCGCGCCGAGCAGTTCCGGCGCGATCGCGAACGCCAGCATCGCGTTGACGAGCAGCGCAACGCCGAACGCGCACGCCTGCTCCAGCAGCAGCGACGCATGGCCCAGTACCGCTACCAGCGCGACTACCACACACGCCTGCGCGACCAGGAGCGCCAGTGGCGCGCCGCACCGTACGACGACGCGAACGACCCGTACTACGCCACGCCCGCCAGCTACCGCTATTCCTATGGCGGCCGCTGGTACCAGACCAACCGCTACGGCGCGGACCTGATGCGAGACGCCGTGCGCCGCGGGTACAGCGAGGGCCTGCATGCAGGCCGGGCCGACCGGGAGGACGGCTGGCGCTACGACTCCAGCGGCAGCGCCGGTTATCTCGATGCCAGCTATGGCTACAGCGGCCGCTACATGACGCAGGACCAGTACGCGCACTATTTCCGCCAAGGCTTCGAGCGTGGGTACGAGGATGGCTACTACAGCCGCGACCGCTACGGCCGTCGCGACGAGGGCGGCGAATACAGCGTGCTCGCCGCCGTGGTGGGCGTGATCCTTGGACTGCAGTTGCTGGATTGATCGCGCCGAAAGCAGCAGGCCGGACGCGTCGGACGGGCCACCTCACCATCGCCCCTCGCCGGCGGGCACGAAATCCGGCCAACAGTCGACCCGCACCCTCGCGCCGACGCCCAGCGTCCACCGCGGCGACATGCCGCAGTGCAGCAGCGCGCGGTGGCCGGCAGGCGTAGACTGTCGGCGGGCACCGGACCTTGGAGGCCGGCCATGTTCGCTTCGCTGCTCGTCATCGCGCTGGCCGTCGCGCCAGCCATCGCTCCCCAGTCTTCCACCAGCACCGAGCCGGTCGCGCCACCGCCAGCGGCCGAAGAGATCTTCGCCATTCCACCGCCGCTGCTAGAGGCGCTGCAGACGCAGGTCGTGAGGAAGGGTGGATATTCGGAGCAGCAGCGCCTGACCGCGCTCGCTCGCTTCCTGTTCGATCCCTCCGGTCTGGGCATGACCTACCAGCACGACGCGGATTACACCGTCGCCGAGGCCTACCAGACCCGCAAGGCCAACTGCCTGACCTTCACCCTGCTCACCATCGCGCTCGCCCGCGAGATCGGGATCGAAGCGCACGGCCAGGAGATTCCGCGCGTGCTGGCCTGGTATCGCGAAGGCGACACGCTGTACTTCAGCAACCACGTCAACGCCGGGATTCTCGCCGGCGGCAGCCGCTATACGGTCGATGTCGCAAGCGACTCCATCCTGAGCGGCGACCCGCCCAGGCGCATCGCCGACCGGCGCCTGCTGGCGATCTTCTACAGCAACCGCGCAGCTGGCCTGCTCGGGCACGGCCAACTCGCTGCGGCTGGCCAGTACATGAGCGCCGCGTTCGAGGCCGACGGGGAATATCCGGCCGCGTGGAACAACGCTGGCGTGCTGGCGCTCCGCGAGGGGCGGCGGGACGATGCCGAACGCCATTTCCTCAGGACGCTGGAATTGAGCAATACGCACGAGGGCGCGCTCATGAATCTTGCCGCGCTGTACGCCGCACGCGGCGACCTTGCCAGGGAACGGCAGCTCCGCAAGCGGATCGACGGCATCCAGAGGCGCAATCCCTTCCACCACTTCCTGCTGGCGACCGAGCACGAAAAACAAGGCGACTACGTGGCGGCGGCCAGGCGCTATCGTCGTGCGATCGCTTTGTTCGACGGCGAACACGAGTTCCACCACGGTCTGGCCCGTGCCTACCTGCACCTGGGCGAGTACCGCAAGGCCGGCGAAGCGCTGCGTCACGCGCAGGCAGTGGCCAGCAAGAGCGCAGCCCGGCGCTACCAGGCAAAACTGGACCTGTTGCGCAGGAAGGGTCTGTAAACCTGTCGCTGCACCGTTCGATCCGGACCCGCTGCGTCTGCGTCCGGTCAACGCAGCTGGCTGTCCTTGCTGCCGCGCCGGTTGTAGCCGCTGTGCGCTTGGTCCTCGCTTTCCTCGGCCTCCTGGCAGGTGATGCACAGGCGCACGCCGGGCATGGCCTTGCGCCGCGCCTCCGGGATCGGGGCATCGCATTCCTCGCAGCGCATCCGCGCCGGGCCCTGCGGCAGCTGGCTGCGCGCGCGCTTGATCGCATCCTTCACCGTGGCGTCGATCTGATCCTGCACCGCGCCGTCGCCTGCCCAGCCCGTAGCCATCGCGTCCTCCGTCTCACCAGTCCCGCATTGCGCCCTGTCTAGCGCATCGCATGTTCAGATCCCGTCGGGCCAGCTGATGGCCGGGGCGCCGGCCGCCTTGCGTGGCTCGGGCACATCCGCCACCGCCTGCCACACCTTCAGCGCATCGACCGTCGCGGCGACGTCGTGTACCCGCACGATCCGCGCGCCGCGCTGCGCCGCGATCAGGTGCGCAGCCACCGAGCCTGGAACGCGTTCCTGGGGCGATTGTCGATCGGTCAGCTCGCCGATCGACCGTTTCCGCGACAGGCCCGCCAGCAGCGGCGCGCCAAGTTCGACGAAGCGCTCCAGCCGCGCCAAGAGCTGCAGATTGTGCTGCGTGGTCTTGCCGAAGCCGAAGCCGGGGTCGACCAGGATGCGTTTGCGTTCGATGCCGGCCATCTCCGCGGCGAAGATGCGCTCGGCGAGGAAACGATGCACCTCCCCGACCACGTCGTCGTATTCGGGGGCGGCCTGCATCGAACGCGGCTCGCCCTGCATGTGCATCAGGACCACCGGCACGCCGAGCGAGGCCGCCATCTCCAGCGCGCCCTCGCGACGCAGCGCATACACATCGTTGACCATGCCCGCGCCCGCCCACACCGCCGCCTGCATGACTTCCGGCTTGGACGTATCCACGCTGATCGGCAGCGATGTCTCGCGCGCCAGCCGCTCCACGACCGCCACCACGCGGCGCAGTTCCTCGTCGACAGGCACTTCGTCAGCACCCGGGCGGGTGGACTCGCCGCCCACGTCGAGCAGGTCCGCGCCCTCCTCCGCCAGGCGCAGCCCGTGCGCCACCGCCGCATCGAGGTCGAAATGCGCGCCGCCTTCGGAGAAGGAATCGGGAGTGACGTTGACGATGCCCATCACCCGCGTGCGATCGAGGCGGAGCACGCGACCGGAACAATCAAGCTGGGGAGCGGTATCGAACATGGCGGATCACGCTGGACAGTCTGGCGATGACGACAGGGTAAAGGGGCGTTGCCGGAAAGCCAGCCTGGGCGTATCCGCAGCGGCCGCAGGCCACGCTCCCCTGGCTGAAGGCGGGCTCCCGCGACGCTGCGGCTCGAGCCTGGACTCGTCCCGCGACGACATCCGGACCGCACAAGGCATGAAGGCGCCGGAAACCCGGCGCCTTCGCGTCTTGCCCCGCCGCGGCCTTCGGATGGGCCGCCTGGCGTGTCAGGTCTGCTCGGCAGGCCCGCCGATCGGCGGCAGCGGACGCGAGTCGCCGTCTCCGCCCGTGCCGCCACCCTTGCCGGACTCCAGCCAACCCATGGGGGGCGGCGGATCGCGCCCTTCCATGATGGCGTCGATCTGCGGCACGTCGATGGTCTCGTACTCGAGCAGCAGCTTCGCCATGGCGTGCAGCTTGTCGAGGTTCTCGGTCAGGATCCCGGTGGTGCGGGCGTAGGCCTTGTCGAGGATGCCGCGCACGACCTCGTCGATCTTGCGCGCGGTATCGTCGGAGACGCTCTTGTGCTGGGTCACCGAGCGGCCCAGGAACACTTCGTCCTCGTCCTCGCTGTACGCGATCGGGCCGAGTTCCTCCGAAAGGCCCCACTTGGTGACCATGTTGCGCGCCATCTTGGTCGCACGCTCGATGTCGTTGGAGGCGCCGGTGGTGACCTTGTCGGCCCCGAAGATCAGCTCTTCGGCCACGCGGCCACCGTACAGCGAGCACAGCTGCGATTCGATCGCGGTGCGGTTGTAGGAGTACTTGTCGCCCTCGGGCAGGTACATCGTCACGCCCAACGCGCGACCGCGCGGGATGATGGTGACCTTGTAGACCGGGTCGTGCTCGGGTACCAGGCGGCCGACGATGGCGTGGCCGGCCTCGTGGTAGGCGGTCAGCGTCTTTTCGTCCTCGCTCATCGCCATCGAACGGCGCTCCGCGCCCATCAGAATCTTGTCGCGCGCCTTGTCGAAGTGGTCCATGCGGACATCCTTCGCGTTCTCGCGCGCGGCGAACAGCGCCGCCTCGTTGACCAGGTTGGCCAGGTCCGCACCGGAGAAGCCGGGCGTCCCGCGGGCGATGACCATCGGCTCGACGTTCTCGGCCAGCGGCACCTTGCGCATGTGCACGCGCAGGATCTGCTCGCGGCCCTTCACGTCGGGCAGGCCCACCACTACCTGGCGGTCGAAGCGGCCCGGGCGCAGCAGCGCCGGGTCGAGCACGTCGGGACGGTTGGTCGCGGCGATCACGATCACGCCCTCGCCACCCTCGAAGCCGTCCATCTCGACCAGCAGCTGGTTGAGGGTCTGCTCGCGCTCGTCGTGGCCGCCGCCCAGGCCGGCGCCGCGATGGCGGCCGACCGCGTCGATCTCGTCGATGAAGATGATGCAGGGGGCGTGCTTCTTGGCCTGCTCGAACATGTCTCGCACGCGGCTGGCGCCGACGCCCACGAACATCTCGACGAAGTCCGAACCCGAGATCGAGAAGAACGGCACCTTGGCCTCGCCGGCGATCGCCTTGGCAAGCAGGGTCTTGCCCGTGCCGGGCGGGCCGACCATCAGCACGCCGCGCGGGATCTTGCCGCCGAGCTTCTGGAACTTGGAGGGATCGCGCAGGAACTCGACCAGCTCGGAGACCTCTTCCTTGGCCTCGTCGCAGCCGGCGACATCGGCGAAAGTGACCTTGGTCTGGTCCTCGTTGAGCAGCTTGGCGCGCGACTTGCCGAACGACATCGCGCCCTTGCCGCCGCCCTGCTGCATCTGCCGCATCATGAAGAACCAGAAGCCGATGATCAGGGCCACCGGCAGCAGGTTGATCAGGATGTAGATGAAGGACGGCCCGCTGGAGGGCGGCGCAGCCTGGATCTCGACCTTGTGGTTGAGCAGGTCGTTCATCATGCCTTCGTCGCGACGCGGCGCGATGACGGTGCCGGACTCGCCACCCTTGGTGACGAAATCGACCGTCTTCTCGTCCTCGGCGATCTTGACCGACTTGATCTGATCGCGCCGCACCTGCTCCATGAACTGCGAGTAGCGCACCTCGCCGGTGGCGCCCGGCCCCGGATTGAAGCTGTTGAACACCAGCATCAGCACCACGGCGACCAGCGCCCACAGCAGGAGATTCTTGACGAGGTCGTTCATCGGGTTTTCCGGGACTCCAATGGGGTGATGCTACTTGATTGCCGCCAGCTTGCCCTGCGCCAGCGCATAGACTTCGGGCGAACGCTTGCGCGAGGCGGCCGGCTTGCGGATCGCGACCTTCGCATAGCGCTTGCGCAGGTCGCGCACGAAATCGTCGAACCCTGCGCCCTGGAACAGCTTGATCAGGAACGTCCCGCCGGTCTGGAGGTGGCGGTCGGCGAAATCCATCGCCAATTCGGACAGGTACATCGCGCGCGGCTGGTCGACCGCATCCACACCGCTCTTGTTGGGGGCCATGTCCGACAACACAAGGTCCACGGGCTGGCCGCCCAGCGTCGTCTCAAGGGTGGATAAGACCGCATCCTCCCTGAAATCGCCATGAAGGAACTCGACCCCCGCCAGTGGCGGCATGTCCAGGATGTCCAGGGCGATGACCCGCCCCGGCCGGGCCGGATCCAGGCGGTCGAGCTCTTGTCGGATCCACTGCGACCAGCCGCCGGGTGCGGCCCCCAGGTCGACCACCACCATACCGGGCTTGAGCAGGCGGTCGCGCTCGACCAGTTCCTCCAGCTTGTAGGCCGCGCGGGAGCGCAGACCTTCGGCCTGGGCCTTCTTCACGAAGGGGTCGGAGAAATGTTCCTTCAGCCAGCGCTGGCTGCTCTTGCTGCGGGTGGCCATCGGAATGTCATCACCTTCCTCAGCGGCCGAGGAAGGACAGCGGGGGGCAGCGGCCGCAGGCGGCACCGAACGAAGCCCCGGGGAAGGGAATTGCCGCGTCATGATACCCTGCCCCTCCCCGTCCACCGCCGAATGTCCCGATGTCCATCGCCCTGACCGCCGCCCAGAACCGCTTCCTGCGCGGGGCAGCGCACGACCTCAAGGCGATGCTGCAGGTGGGGGGCAAGGGCGTCACCGAAGCCTTGATTGCCGAGGTGGACGGCGCGCTGGAACACCACGAACTCATCAAGATCAAGGTCGCCGCCGCCGATCGCGACGAGCGCGACCAGATGATCGAAGAGATCGCCCGCCGCGCCGACGCGGCCCTGGTGCAGCGGATCGGCCATGTCGCGGTGCTGTACCGCCCCTCGAAGGACAAGCGCCAGATCGTGCTGCCGCGCGCCTAGCCGCCACCCGCATGCAACTGGTCCACGAACAGCCCGATTACGAGTTCTTCCTGCGCGGGGCCGACGGCCGCAGCGCGCTGGTGAACGAGCGCCGGCTCGAGGCCAGTTTCATCGTCGCGCCGGACCGGCTGATCGAAGGCTGGCCGGTGACGGATGTCGGAGCGCTCCAGGTCGACGATCTCGAACCACTGCTGGCGCTGGAGCCGGAGCTGGTCGTGCTGGGCTGCGGGGCGAACCAGGCCTTCCCGCCGCCGGCGGTGCTGGCTGCCTGCCTCTCGCGCGGCATCGGCCTGGAATCCATGACCAATGCCGCAGCTGCACGCACCTACAACGTGCTGGCCGGGGAAGGCCGGCGCGTGGTGGCCGGTTTCATCCTGGGGTAGTCCTGGACGCCGGCCCAGGCCGACATCCGGCCGCCCGTCGGGGCATGCAAACCGGAACAGATCGCGAACCGGATCGCGCGCCGGCGAGCGACCGGCGCTCCAGCGCCGGGCCGGGGATCCGCTCCGACCGGAGCGACAAGACAGCTCAGCGCCGCGGCAGGTACTGCTGCGGATCGACCGGCTTGCCGTTGTAGCGGATCTCGAAATGCAGCATTTCCCGCGCGGTGCCGGTATTGCCCATCTCCGCGATCTGCTCGCCGGCCTTGACCCGGGCGCCCTCGTTCACCAGCCGCGTGCGGTTGTGCCCATAGGCCGACAGCCACTGCTCGTCGTGCTTGACGATCACCAGTTCGCCGTAGCCCACCAGCCCCGAGCCGGAGTACACCACCACGCCGTCGGCCGCTGCACGCACCGGCTGGCCGCCCTTGCCGACGATGTCGATGCCCTGGCGGGTCGGGTCGCCCGCGGCATAGCGGTTGAGGATCTGCCCATCGGTGGGCCAGCGCCAGGCGATGCCGCTGCGCACCGGTGGCGGCGCGGTCTGCTGCGGCGGCGCCTGGGTCGGACGTACCGCGGGGCGCTGGACGCCCGCCGCGGGAGCAGAGGCGGTGCGCGTGGTCTGGCCGCCCGAACGCGGATACAGCCACAGCCGCTGGCCGGGATAGATCGTGTAAGGCGGCGAGATCCCGTTCCACAGCGCCAGGTCCATGGGACTGATGCCGTTGTTCACCGCCAGCCGGTACAGATTGTCGCCGCGCCGGACCACGACGCTGGCACCCGGCTTGGGCGTGGATACCTTCGGCGCTCCCGTGGTGCCGGGCGTACGCACCACGGTGCTGCTGCAGGAGGCGAGCGACAGGCACAGCAGCGCCAGCACGGCGGCTGCGGCGGGTGTTCGCAATCGTGTCGTCATCTTCCGTGTCGTCCTTCGGTCCGGCGGAACGGTGGCGGCGCGACCATCATCCCGCAAGGCGCTTGAACAGTTCCTGCGCCACCAGTCCGCCACCGCCGATCAGCACGCTGAAATAGACCACGGTGCCGATGTTGGCCAGGTGACCGAGCAGCACTGCGCCGCCATCGCGCTGGATGAATCCGATCGCGTAGGCCAGCAGCGCCAGCGCGGGAATCGTGTTGCTGAAAGGCACGAAGCCGAACGGCGCCATCAGCAGCAGCGCCGCGGCGATGAACGCGAGGTTGTTGACCAGATCCTGCGCACGCCCGTCCACCAGCAGCGGCAGCCGATGCGGCCGGCTGAGCCGCTCCAGCCGCGAGACCCAGCGCAGCCCGCCGACCAGGCCCGGACGCAGACGATCGGAGGGAAGCCGGCGGTTCCGCACGCGATCGGGCACCCAGAGCTGGCGGCCCAGCAGCCGGCTGATCCCGACCAGGAGGATCGCCGCGCCGAAGACGGTGCTCACGCCCGGTATCGATACCGGGATCAGGAACACCAGGGTCAGCAGGACGGTGAGCAGCAGCAGCCCTTCATCGCCGAACAGGTCGAGCAGTTCGCCCAGGCTGACGTGGTCGGGCGGCATGCGCGCGATCATGCCCTCGATCTGTGCGCCGAGGCTTTCGCCCTCGGCGTCGCGCGCCGTGTACTTCTCCGCCGCCACCGGTCAGCCCAGGGTGCCGGAGAGCAGGGGCACGAACACCACCGGCCCCAGTTCGCGGCGTGCCAGCGAACCATCGGCCTGCTTGCGCAGCATCAGCAGTTGCTGGGCGCTGGCCGCACCGACCGGAGCCACCAGGACGCCGCCCGGCGCGAGCTGCTCGGTCAGCGCGTCCACCAGCGCCGCGGCGCCGGCGGTGACCAGGATGCCGTCGTAGGGACCGTTCTCGGCCCAGCCGGCGCGGCCATCGTCGTGCTTGCTGCGCACGTTCAGGCCCAGCGAGCGGAAGCGCTTGCGCGCCACGCGCAGCAGGTCGCCGATGCGCTCGACCGTGTGCACTTCCGGTCCCAGCGCGGCGAGCACCGCGGCCTGGTAACCCGAACCGGTGCCGACTTCGAGCACGCGCTGCGGCTGGTGCCCGTCCTCGAACAGCGCCGCGGTCATGCGTGCCACGACCCAGGGCTGCGAAATGGTCTGGCCGTGGCCGATCGGCAGTGCGGTGTCCTCGTAGGCGCGCGTGGCCAGCGCCTCGTCGACGAACAGGTGGCGCGGCACGGTCCGGATCGCGTTGAGTACGCGCTCGTCGGCGATGCCGTTGCCGCGCAGGCGCTCGATGAGCCGGTCGCGCACGCGCTGCGAGGTCATGCCCATGCCCAGCGCCTCGGGTTGCAGGCGCAGCCGCGGCGTCATCACGGCCGGGGTTCCTTCAGCCCGGCGGCCAGGCTGCCGACCCAGCTGGCCACCTGCTCCAGCGCCTGGTAGCG
The DNA here is from genome assembly GCF_051162505.1 of Luteimonas campi. Lineage (NCBI taxonomy): Bacteria > Pseudomonadati > Pseudomonadota > Gammaproteobacteria > Lysobacterales > Lysobacteraceae > Luteimonas > Luteimonas campi. The sequence continues at coordinate 145,464 of NZ_JBNWEM010000004.1, read as the reverse complement.
GGTGAGGTCGACGTGGATCGGGGTGATCGAGATGTGGCCGAAGCGCACCGCGTGGAAGTCCGTGCCGGGCCCGGCGTCCATCTCCGGACCGGCCGCGCCGATCCACCACCAGGTGCGGCCGCGCGGGTCTTCCTGCTTCGTGCACGGCTCGGCGCGATGACGGTTGCCCAGGCGCGTGACTTCGAAACCGGCGACCTCGCTCCAGGCGCGGTCGGGCACGTTGACGTTGAGGATGGTGTCGGCCGGCAGCGGATCGGCCTTGAGGCGTTCGACGATCTCCACCGCCGCGCGCGCCGCGGTTTCGTAGTGGCGGCCCTCGTGGTTGACCGTGGCCAGCGACATCGCGATCGCCGGCAACCCCAGGAAGCGGCCTTCCATCGCCGCGGCGACGGTGCCCGAATAGATCACGTCGTCGCCGAGGTTGGCGGTGTTGTTGATGCCGGAGACCACGATATCCGGCTCTTCGTCGAACATCCCGGTGATCGCCACGTGCACGCAGTCGGTGGGCGTTCCGTACACGCGCCAGACCGAATCCTCGAGCTGCTGCACGCGCAGCGGCATGTCCAGCGTCAGCGAATTGCTCGCGCCGGAGCGGTCGCGGTCCGGCGCGACGATCAGGACCTCGTGCCCGGCATCGCGCAGGCCCTGCGCGAGGATGCGGATGCCCGGGGCATCGACGCCGTCATCGTTGCTGACCAGTACACGCATGAAACTCCGGATCCACCCCTGCCTTGCCGAGACCGGATGCATGATACCGGATGCGCGCGATGACGGACGCGCGCACCGCTGCGCGGCATACTGACCGCATGAGCCATGATCGCAAGCCGCCGGACGACGACGATGCGGCGCTGTTCCGCGCCGCGATCGGCCCGGTGCGCGAACTGCCCCCTGCCGAGGCGCCTCCGCAGCGGCCCCGCCCGCGCCCGGGCACCCGCATGGCCGAGCTGGACGAGGCCGAGGCGCTGAGCGAGTTCCAGCGCATGCTCGGCCCGGACACGGTGGAGGCCGGCGACACGCTGCGCCATCGCCGCGACGAGGTGCCCGCGCGCGTACTCAAGCGCCTGGCCCAGGGCCAGTACGCGGCGCAGGACGAACTGGACCTGCATCACGCGACCGCCGCGGGCGCCGAAGCCCTGCTGCGCGCCTTCCTGCTCGACGCGCGCGACCGCGGTGCGCACTGCGTGCGCGTGATCCACGGCAAGGGGCTGGGATCCGGCGGGATCCCGGTGCTGAAGAACCTGGTCGACCGGCTGCTGCGCCAGCGCAGCGATGTGCTGGCGTTCCATTCCGCGCCGCCCGCGCAAGGGGGCACGGGCGCGGTGCTGGTGCTGCTCAAGCGGCGCTGAGCCGCCGCTGCCTTGCCGGGGCCGCCAGCGCGGCCGAGCGGCTCAGCGGCGAGGCCCTGTCCGCCGCAGCGGTGGATTGACCCAGTGCACGTCCATGCTGCGACGGCTGGCCAGCTGCTCGACGCGCGCGACGTAAGCATCGTCGACCACCAGGCTGCCTGGTCGCGGGGGATCCGCGGCCCGATGCGCGGCATCGGGGGTACTGGCACAGGCGGTGATTCCGACCAACGCCACCAGCACCAACAGGGTACGAAGGGCTGCGTTCATGGCGGCACTCCCGTTCCGGCGCCGGGCACCATGCCGCGGCGCCATCGTCAGAATCCCGCCAGGCTGGTGCCGGCGCCAGTGCCGACGCCGTCATTCCGACGGATGGTCGCCCGCCGCGGCATCCTCCACAGTGCCCAGCTCGAACAGCACGCCCGTTGCGTAGCTGCCGGCCGGCAGCGAAAAACGCAGCTGCAGCGCGTCGTCGCCCGGCCAGGTCCAGTCGAGTCCTTCCACCCGCAGCCGGGTCGCGCGGCGCTCCTGCCGAAGCCCGGCAGATTCCAGCCCCTGGCGCAGGCGCAAGGCCACCGGCTCGTCCAGCGCAGCGGTTTCCAAAGCGTGCGCGGCCTGGGCGCTGCGTAGATCGCCGCGGCCCCACAGCGGCGCCGTGGGGTGGATGTCGAATGCGGCCAGTCGCGCCGCGAGCGCCTCATCGAACGGCTGCGGGCCGAAGACGCTGCGGCTGCCATCGAGCATCCACACCTCGCCGTCGAGTGCCTGGTCCCAGTTGCCCGCGGCCACGCGTGCGGCGAGCACCCGGTTGAACAGCGCCGAGCGCGCGGCCGACAGCAGCATCGAGCGCTCTTCGCGGCGCACGCGGCGGCCGCTGAACATTGCCAGCGCCTTGCCGACGTTGCCGCCGCCGTGTCCGAAGCGCTGCCCGCCGAAGCTGTTGGGTACGCCGCGGTCGCGGATCGCGCGCAACCGCGACTCCACCGCCTCGCGCTCGCCTCGCACGTCGCGCAGCACCAGCACGAAGCGGTTGCCGGCCAGCGCGCCGCGCGGCAGCTTGCGCGCATGGCGCACGGCGTCGAGCACGCGCAGCGCCTCGCCCGTGGCGGCGTCCTGGAACGCCAGCTGGTCCAGCGACGGCGCATCGCGGCCTGGCAACTGCACCGTGAAACGCTGGCGCGTGAGCGCGTGGCGATCCTTGATCCCCGCGAAACCCACGGCCGCCTCGGCGACGCCGGCCCACTGCGCGATCCTGCGGGCGACGAAGGCGGTATTGAGCGCACGCTTCTCGACGGTCAGCAGCAGGTGCTCTCCAGCTCCGCTGGCTTCGAATGCGTCGAGTTCCTCGACGATGAAATCTTCCGGCGCCTGGCGGAAGCGCGCCTGCAGCACGGGCGCGCCATGCGCCCGCGGCAATCCCTCCTGCGCCTCGCTCATCCGCGCACGAGCAGGCAGGCCGCCAACGCGGCGATGCCCTCGCCCCGCCCGGTGAAGCCCAGGCGCTCGCTGGTGGTGGCCTTGACGCTCACCTGTTCGACGTCGATGCCGAGGTCCGCGGCGATCTGCGCGCGCATGGCCTGCGCATGCGGACCGATCTTCGGCCGTTCGCAGACCACGGTCACGTCGGCATTGCCCACCTGCCAGCCGCGCTCGCGCAGCAGCGCGTCGCAGTGGCGCAGGAAGACGCGGCTGTCGGCGCCCTTCCAGCGCGCGTCCGAGGGTGGGAAATGGGTGCCGATGTCGCCCAGCGCCAGCGCGCCCAGCATCGCGTCGCACAGCGCATGCAGTACCACGTCGCCATCGCTGTGCGCCAGCACGCCGCGCTCGTGCGGCACGCGGACGCCGCCGATCATCAGGTGGTCGCCCTCGCCAAAGGCGTGGACGTCGTAACCCTGTCCAATGCGGATGTTCATGGCTTCAGCAACTCGGTAATACGTTGGATATCGACATGGTTCACGACCTCGTCCCCGGCGGCGGCCACGCGTGGATCGTTGAACAGGCTTTCGCCCGCCAGCTGGCCGACGCGCAGGAACGCGCGATGGAACGCCATCTCCGCTCCGCCGGAGCGCAAGGCCGAAGCCGCCTGTTCGGCGCAGTCCACTGTCAGGAAACGCTCCAGCACCTCAGCCATCCTTCTGCCTGCATCGTCGCGCTGCGTGTCGCTGACGCCGGACATGTCGGCGAGGTCGGGATGCAGCGCAAGCGCCGAGAACATCCACCGGGCCAGCACGCGCCTGTCGTCGGCGCCGGCCGCGGCTACCACGCAGGCTTCCAGGCCGTCCGCCGGCGCCTGCGCCGAGGCGGTCGTGGAGGCAAGCAACGAGGCCATCGCCGCCAGCGCCAGTGTCGCGAGACGTCTCATGCTGTCGTCGTCCCACCGGTTGCGCGTCGCGACAGCAGGAACTCGAACCGCGCAAGGTCGCTGCCGGTGGTGATCTTGAAATTGTCCTCGTCGCCTTCGACCAGCAGCGGACGCATGCCCTGCCGCTCCATCGCCATCGCCTCGTCGGTGACCTCGACCCCGGCGTCGCGCGCGGCTTCCAGCGCGCGCGTGAGCTGCAGGCGACGGAACAGTTGTGGTGTCAGGGCGCGCCAGAGCCGCTCACGCGGCTCGGTGGCGTCGATGCCGCCGTCGTCGCCCGCGCGCTTGAGGGTATCGCGGACGGGCGCGGCGAGGATCGCGCCCACCGGGTCGCCGCGGCCGCGTTCCAGCAGCGCGCCCAGGTCCGCGTGGCCGAGATTGGGACGGGCCGCGTCGTGCACCAGCACGAATTCGTCCGCCCGGACCTGCGCGGGCAGCGCCTCCAGTGCGGCGAGCACCGAACCGGCGCGGCTGGCCGCGCCTTCCACGCGAAGCAGCGGCTTGCCCTCCAATGAACTCCAGCCTGGCCACCACGCGTCGTCCGCAGCCAGCGCCACCACCGCGCCGCACACAGCCGGGTGCGACAACAGCGCGTGCAGCGCATGCGCGATCAGCGGGCGCCCGGCCACCTCCACGTACTGCTTGGGCAGCGCGCCCCCGAACCGCTGCCCGCGCCCGGCCGCAGGCACGATCGCCCAGACCTGCGCGGCATGCGCGGCCGTCACCAGGCTGTCGGGACTCACGGCGCCTCCTCCCTTTCTACCTCGGGCTGCGGTGCAGGCCGGCGCTCGTCGTCGACCACGCGGTAGAAGGTCTCGCCCGGGCGGATCATGCCCAGCTCGTTGCGCGCACGTTCCTCGATCGCGGCTTCGCCGGATTTGAGATCCGCCACCTCGGCCGCCAGCGCGGCATTGCGCTGGGCCAAGCCCTCGTTCTGCCTGCGCTGCTCGCGAACACGCGTGTCCAGCGCCTCGACCGCAGGCCGGCCGCCATCGCCGAACCACAGCCGGTACTGCAGGATCCCCAGCACCACCACCAGCGCCAGCAGCAGTATGCGCAACCAGCGCATGGTGGCGATCCGTCAGCGCTTGAGCGAGACGAAGGCGTCGCGGCCCGCGTACTTCGCCGCCGCTCCAAGCTGTTCCTCGATGCGCAGCAGCTGGTTGTACTTGGCCACGCGGTCGCTGCGGCACAGCGAGCCGGTCTTGATCTGGGTGGCGGTGGTGGCCACGGCGATGTCGGAGATCGTGGTGTCCTCGGTCTCGCCGGAGCGGTGCGAGACGATCGCGGCGTACTTCGCGGCGTCCGCCATCGCGATCGCCTCCAGGGTCTCGGTCAGCGTACCGATCTGGTTGACCTTGATGAGGATGGCGTTGGCGGTGCCGCTGTCGATGCCTTCCCTGAAGATCTTCGGGTTGGTCACGAACAGGTCGTCGCCGACCAGCTGGACCTTGCCGCCGACGCGGTCGGTGAGCTGCTTCCAGCCGGTCCAGTCGTCCTCGGCCATGCCGTCCTCGATGGTGACGATCGGGTACTGCGCGGCCCAGTCGGCGAGGAAGTCGACGAACTGCTCGCTGGTCAGGCGCTTGTTCTCGCCGACCAGGTTGTACTTGCCGTTGTCGTGGAACTCGCTGGAGGCCACGTCCAGGCCCAGCAGCACGTCGTCGCCGGCGCTGTAGCCGGCCTTGCCGATGGCCTCGAGGATGGTATCGAGCGCTTCGACATTGCTGCGGAAATCGGGCGCGAAACCGCCCTCGTCGCCCACCGCCGTGCTGAGCCCGTGGCCCTTGAGCACCGACTTGAGCGCGTGGAAGATCTCGGTGCCGCAGCGCAGCGCCTCGGAGAACGAGGCCGAGCCCACCGGCAGCACCATGAACTCCTGGAAATCGACGTTGTTGTCGGCGTGCGCGCCGCCATTGATGATGTTCATCATCGGCACCGGCAGCACCGGCGCCCGGCCACCCGCCAGGTGCTGCCACAGCGGCAACTTCTTCGACGCGGCCACCGCGTGGGCGTTGGCCATCGACACGGCGAGCAGGGCGTTGGCGCCGAGGCGGCCCTTGTTCTCGGTGCCATCGAGGTCGATCAGCCGCTTGTCGAGCCCGGCCTGGTCGGCGGCATCGAAACCGGCCAGCGTCTCGGCGATCGTGCCGTTGACGTTGCCGACGGCCTTCTGCACGCCCTTGCCGAGGTAGCGCGTCTTGTCGCCATCGCGCAGTTCGACCGCTTCCTTGGCGCCGGTGGACGCGCCAGAGGGCACGGCTGCGCGACCGAAGGATCCATCGGCGAGCGTGACTTCGGCTTCGAGGGTGGGGTTGCCGCGGGAGTCGAGGATTTCGCGGGCGTGGATCCTGGCGATGCTGGTCATGGAGGCGCAAACGTCCGGTGGGTGGAGTCGGCCGTGAGTTTAACGGAGCGAGGCGGGCGTTGCCGGATTTCCCCGCTGCCCTCGCCCTGCGGGCGTGGAGCTTCGTTGCCGGGGAAAGCATCCGGTCGCGGCGGCCTCGGGTGCGGCAGCCGGACTGCGGGCATCGGCGAGTCGCGGCCACGGACAGGTGGCGCGACGGGGCGCGGGCGGCGCTTGCCGGATCACCGGTCAACGATCGAGCCGCACCCTCCCTCCGCAGGCGCTCAGGCCGCCCACGTCGACTATCGCACCGTGCCGCAGGCGATCAGGCCGCAAAGATCGGCATTGCGGGGCTGCAGACGCGACGCCCCCGGCAGCGGCGCAGGCCGCTGCCTCCTCAGATTTCGCGTCAACAGCCCCCGCAGCGCCGCTGCGAAGATGGCTGGCGGTCCAGCAAGGGCACACCAGGAACCGGCAGCCACATTTTGCTCCGCGCATTCAGGGAGCAGGCCGAAGCGGGCGCGGAGAGAGCAACGAAACCGGCGGACGGCCGGCTCCGGAATCGACGTGCCGCGAGGCGATGCCCCGGGGCCTAGAGCGCGAGCTCCGCGAAACCGTGGCGCTTGGTCACCGCATCGAGCTCCAGCAGGGTCTCCAGCAGGCCTTCCATGCGGTCCAGCGGCCAGGCGTTGGGGCCGTCGGACAGGGCCTTCGACGGATCAGGGTGGGTTTCGGCGAACACGCCGGCCACGCCGACCGCGATCGCGGCCCGGGCCAGCACCGGCACGAACTCGCGCTGGCCGCCGCTGGAGTTGCCCTGCCCGCCCGGCAGCTGCACCGAGTGGGTGGCATCGAACACCACCGGGCAGCCGGTGTCGCGCATCACGCTCAGCGAGCGCATGTCCGAGACCAGGTTGTTGTAGCCGAAGGACGCGCCGCGCTCGCAGACCATGATCTGCTCGTTGCCGGTGGACTTCGCCTTCTCCACGACCGGCTTCATGTCCCAGGGTGAGAGGAACTGGCCCTTCTTGATGTTCACCGGCTTGCCGGCGCTGCAGACCTTCTTGATGAAATCGGTCTGGCGCACCAGGAAGGCCGGCGTCTGCAGGACGTCGACCACCGAGGCCACTTCGTCCATCGGCGTGTACTCGTGCACGTCGGTCAGCACCGGCACGCCCAGCTGGCGGCGCACCTCGGACAGCACCCGCAGGCCCTCTTCCATGCCCGGACCGCGGAAGCTGGTGCCGGAGGTGCGATTGGCCTTGTCGAAGCTCGACTTGAAGATGAAGTTGATCCCCAGCCTGCCGGTGATCTCCTTCAGCCTGCCGGCGACATCCAGCTGCAGCTGTTCGGACTCGATCACGCAGGGGCCGGCGATCAGGAAGAAGGGCTGGTCGAGACCGACGTTGAAACCGCACAGATTCATGGAAAGGCCTTGGTTTGGCCGCGGATTTCGCGGACGACTGGAATGGGCGGGATACCCAAACTACCGGCATCCAGCCAGCGTGCGAAGGACCCGGGCACCGCCATCGACCGCGCGTTCATGCGCGAACGCGGCATCGGGGATCACGCCTTGGCTTCCTTCAGCAGCTTGCCGCCCGCCTTCTGCTCGCGTGCGGCGCGGATGAAGCCGACGAACAGCGGGTGGCCATTGCGCGGGGTGGACAGGAACTCGGGGTGCGCCTGGCAGGCGATGAACCAGGGGTGGTGCGGCAGTTCGATCATCTCCACCAGCAGGTCGTCCATCGACTTGGCCGAGATCACCAGCCCGGCATCCTCGAGCTGGGTGCGATAGCGGTTGTTGAACTCGTAGCGGTGTCGGTGACGCTCGCCGACCACGTCCTTGCCGTACAGTTCGCGCGCCTTCGTGCCGGGCTTGATCCGCTGCTCCTGCAGGCCCAGGCGCATGGTGCCGCCGAGGTCGGACTTCTCGTCGCGCTTCTCGACATCGCCCGAGCTGGTGCGCCATTCGGTGATCAGGCCGATCACCGGATGCGGGCTCTGGCGGTCGTTCTCGGTGCTGTTGGCGCCCTCCAGGCCGGCCACGTGGCGGGCGAAATCCACCACCGCCGCCTGCATGCCGTAGCAGATGCCGAAGTACGGGATGCCCTGCTCGCGCGCGTGCTGCGCCGCCAGCACCTTGCCCTCGAAGCCGCGGTCGCCGAAGCCGCCGGGCACCAGCACGCCGTCGACCTTGCCCAGCGCCTTGTCCGCGCCATCGCGCTCGATGTCCTGCGATTCGATCCAGTGCAGGTTCACCCGCGTGCGCTGGCGGATGCCGCCGTGCCGCAGCGCCTCGCCCACCGACTTGTAGGCGTCCTTGTGGTCGACGTACTTGCCCACCACCGCGATGTCGACCTCGTCGATCGGATGCTCGCTGGCGTCCACCACCGCAAGCCATTCGGACAGGTCGGCGGGCGCGGCCGCGTCGCCGAGCTGCAGGCGCTCGACCACCAGCGCGTCCAGGCCCTGCGCGTGCAGCCACATCGGCAGCTTGTGGATGTTGTCCAGGTCGACCGCCGAGATCACCGCCTTCTCGGACACGTTGGTGAACGAGGCGATCTTGCGCCGCTCCCCGTCGGGCAGCGGCTGTTCGCTGCGGCAGACCAGCACATCGGGCTGGATACCGATCGAGCGCAGCTCCTTGACCGAGTGCTGGGTGGGCTTGGTCTTGAGCTCGCCGGCGGCGGCGATGTACGGCACCAGGGTCAGGTGCATGAACAGGGCCTTGTCCTGGCCGCGCTCGGTGCGGATCTGGCGGATCGCCTCCAGGAACGGCAGCGATTCGATGTCGCCCACGGTGCCGCCGATCTCCACCAGGGCCACGTCGAAGCCCTGGGTGGCGGCATCGATGCAGCGCTTGATCTCGTCGGTGATGTGCGGGATCACCTGCACGGTGGCGCCAAGGTAATCGCCGCGGCGCTCCTTGCGGATCACCGCCTCGTAGATCTTGCCGGTGGTGATCGAGTTCCTGCCCGACAGGCGGACGTTGATGAAGCGCTCGTAGTGGCCGAGGTCGAGGTCGGTCTCGGCGCCATCGTCGGTGACGTAGACCTCGCCGTGCTGGAACGGGCTCATCGTGCCGGGATCGACGTTGATATACGGATCCAGCTTCATCAGCGTCACCCGCAGGCCGCGGGCCTCCAGGATCGCGGCCAGCGAAGCCGCCGCGATGCCCTTGCCGAGCGAAGACACCACGCCTCCGGTGACGAAGACGAGGGGAGTGACGGAACCGGGGGAAGTCATGGGGAGTGGGCACCCGCTGGAAAGCCCCATTCTACAGGTCTGGACGTCCGGTACCTAGCCCCCGCACGAACAAGGGTCCGCTCGCGGCCGGTTGCGCCTCGTAGAATGGATCCCGGCCTGAATGTCGGGCACGGCGCCTCGTCAGGAGACGTTCCGGGCCGCCTGTCACCGTCCTCTATGCGGCACAATTCTTCACAAGGTGAACGGCTGGCACCTTTCCCTTTAGACTCCTTTCCTGCGCTGAGATACCCATGCGCACGCGCCCGCCTTCTTGCAGCCCTCACCCGATCCCCAGCCCTACGAGCAGCCGGCCGAGAGCAGAGGAGTCCTACTGGTCGTGCCGAGGCGAGAGTAGTCGGACTATAAATGGCTGGGCAAGGGTGTTGACCCTGCGCCAAGCGATAATCTTCGCGAGGCGGGGAGTCGAGGGGATGCCGAATGCGCAACACCGCCAGAGCAACTGAGGGCTGCATGTTGGAAGAGCATTACAGCAACGGTGGAGTTCGCGCGCCCGTCGCGATTGGTGGCGTGGGAGGAAGTGGCACCCGAGTAGTCGCTGAGCTGATAGACAACCTGGGTATCCACATCGGGACAGACCTGAATGACGCGTCGGACACGTTGTGGTTCACGTTGTTGTTCAAACGTGAGGAGGTGCTCGACTGTTCGGAAGCCGATTTCGACGCATTGACCAACATTTTCGTCGCGGGGCTGACTCAAGGCGCGCCGCTACTTCCGGCCGCTGCGTCGCTGGTTCGCTCGCTCGCGGCCCGCGAACGGGCGCAACATCCTGCCCGCTGGTTGGAGGCGCGGGCCGTTTCGCTGATCGAGGCCTCGCGACGGCCTGCCCAAGGTCGCAGGTGGGGATGGAAGGAGCCCAATACCCACATTGTCATCGAACGGCTCTGGCAGCGGCTTCCCGAACTGCGCTACATCCATGTGGTGCGCAATGGCGTTCAAATGGCCTCGAGCAGCAACCAGAACCAACTCCGCCTCTGGGGCCCGCGCGTACTCGGCGAGGACGGCCCTGCCACGCCCGGGCGCTCGCTCGCCTATTGGTGCCGGGTGCACCGTCGCATGCAGGACCTGCTCGCACGCAACCCGGAGCGCATGTTGTGGCTCGACTTCGATAGTCTCTGCCGGGACCCGGAAGACACCGTGGCGCGGCTGGGCCGGTTCCTCGGATACCCTCCGGAGGACATCGTTGCCGCGCTACCGGCACTCAAGCCGCCTGCCAGACGAGAATCGTGCGTGAACGACTTCGATCCTTCCGACCTGGCCTACGTCGCCTCGTTGGGCTATGTGATCTGAGCCCCGCATTGGGGCCGAGGGTGTTTCTGGGCAGTTGCTGGCGATTCAGAGTGATACCAGAGAGCGGGAGTGCCGACCCAACCCGCACCGCACAAGCCCGGTCAGAATCTACTGAGAGATCACAGTTAACGCTGCGGCCCTGTCGATACCGGTGAACAGCCTTTGTACCGGGTAGCCAGCCATGGACCGCAGTGGGGCGGGTTCAAGTTACCTGGCCACCGCTTCACTTTGGATTAGTGTGCCGGAATGGCATCCCGAACCTCACCCTCTGGACGGCGAGGAATGGTTTTTCCGCATCGCGGCGGCATTCGACCCTCCCCGATGGCATCGAACCCTGTCCCGGCTCCCGCGAAGGCACAGGCGCATGCTTGACCGCGAATCCCCCGGCCCGCATCCTGCGCGCCTCGCTGTACCGCCCACGCACCCGTCGATGAATTCCCGCTACAACGCCGCCGACATCGAAGTCCTCTCCGGCCTGGACCCGGTCAAACGCCGTCCGGGCATGTATACCGACACGACGCGGCCCAACCACCTGGCGCAGGAGGTCGTCGACAACTCGGTGGACGAGGCGCTGGCCGGGCACGCGCGCGAGATCTCGGTGACGCTGTTCCGCGACGGCAGCTGCGAGGTGTCCGACGACGGCCGCGGCATGCCGGTGGACATCCATCCGGAAGAAAAAATCCCCGGCGTGGAGCTGATCCTCACCCGCCTGCACGCGGGCGGCAAGTTCAGCAACAAGAACTACACCTTCTCCGGCGGCCTGCACGGCGTGGGCGTGAGCGTGGTCAACGCGCTGTCCACCCTGGTCGAGGTGCACATCAAGCGCGAGGGCCAGGAACACCGCATCACCTTCCGCGACGGCGACCGCGCCACGCCGCTGGAGGTCGTGGGAACGGTCGGGAAGAAGAACACCGGCACCCGCGTGCGGTTCTGGGCCGACCCGAAGTACTTCGACAGCCCGAAGTTCAGCGTGCGCGCCCTGCGCCACCTGCTGCGGGCCAAGGCGGTGCTCTGCCCCGGCCTGACCGTCACCCTGTTCGATGAGGCCACCGGCGAGCGCGATCGCTGGTATTTCGAGGACGGCCTGCGCGACTACCTCCGGGGCGAACTGGCCGGGCGCGAGCTGCTGCCGCCGGAACTGTTCGTCGGCGTGCTGCGCAAGGACACCGAGACGGTGGACTGGGCGGTGGCCTGGGTGCCGGAAGGCGAGCTGGTGCAGGAGAGCTACGTCAACCTCATCCCCACGGCGCAGCATGGCACCCACGTCAACGGGCTGCGTACCGGCTTCACCGATGCGCTGCGCGAGTTCTGCGACTTCCGCAACCTGCTGCCGCGCGGGGTGAAGCTGGCACCGGAGGACGTGTGGGATCGCGTCTCCTTCGTGCTGTCGATGAAGATGACCGACCCCCAGTTCAGCGGCCAGACCAAGGAGCGGCTGTCCTCGCGCCAGGCTGCTGGCTTCGTCGAGGGCGCCGCACACGATGCCTTCAGCCTGTGGCTCAACCAGCACGTGGAGCTGGGCGAGCGCATCGCGCAGCTGGCGATCGAGCGGGCCAGCGCGCGGCTCAAGACCGAGAAGCAGATCGTCCGCAAGAAGGTCACCCAGGGCCCCGCCCTGCCCGGCAAGCTGGCCGACTGCATCAGCCAGGACCTGTCGCGCACCGAACTCTTCCTGGTCGAGGGCGACTCCGCCGGCGGCAGCGCCCGGCAGGCGCGCGACAAGGATTTCCAGGCGATCCTGCCGCTGCGCGGCAAGATCCTCAACACCTGGGAAGTGGCCTCCGGCGGCGTGCTGGCCTCGCAGGAGGTCCATGACCTGGCCGTGGCGATCGGCTGCGATCCGGGCAAGAACGACATCTCCGGCCTGCGCTACGGCAAGGTGGTGATCCTGGCCGACGCGGACTCCGACGGCCTGCATATCGCGACCCTGCTCTCGGCACTGTTCCTGCAGCATTTCCCGGCGCTGGTGCGGGCCGGCCATATCTTCGTGGCGATGCCGCCGCTGTTCCGCGTGGACGTGGGCAAGCAGGTGTTTTACGCGCTGGACGAGGAAGAGAAGCGGCTGCTGCTGGAGAAGATCGCGCGGGAGAAGCTCAAGGGCCAGGTCAACGTGACGCGCTTCAAGGGCCTGGGCGAGATGAATCCCTCGCAGCTGCGCGAATCCACCATCCACCCGGACACGCGTCGGCTGGTGCAGCTGACCGTCGACGACGATGTCGAGACCCGCGGTCTGATGGACATGCTGCTGGCGAAGAAGCGGGCTTCCGATCGGAAGGCTTGGCTGGAGCAGAAGGGCGACTTGGCGACGCTGGAAGTCTGACGCAGGCGCTTCATTTGCACGGGCCGTGGACGGCCTTGTTGGTGTCGCAGCGGGATGATTCCGGCGGCGCGGCTCGAGCAGAAGGGCGAACTGATGGTGGAGGTCTGACGCCGGTGCTCCGTTGAGGCGGGCCGTGGCGACGGCCTCATTCGTGCCGCGGCCGAATGATCCTGGCAGCGCGGCTGGAACAACTGCCTGGGCTAGCCGTCCATGCCACCGACCGGACGGCTCCATCCCTGTCCGCTGGGCTCGGGGCGCGCGGCTGGACCAGAGCGCTTGGGCACCGTGGAGGTCGCGGCCAGGCGGTCGAATGCACTCGCGTCCGGAGCCCGCGAGCTGGTCACGCGGGAAAGAGCATTGCTTCGGAAGGGCCGCGCCGCGACCGGGAGGCCTCTGCGGCGAATGTCCTCCGGCTGCCGCCTGCCGGCGACAGCCTCCCCCTTGATTTCGCCGCAGAGGCCTCCCGCCCGCACCACGGCTCGCCTGCTCCGCAACGCCGGCTCCGTTCACCCGGCCCCGTCCACTTGCGCTAACTGGCTGACTGGCTGACTGGCTGACTGGCTTGACTGGCTGATTTGCTGACCGGCTCCTGCACGCTGCCTGCTCGCAGGCTAGGAATGTGCGTCGACCGAGGATCGGTAGCGCTGTCTCGCCTTCGTTTTTTCGCCAGCCCTCCACGGTGGATCACGCGGGGTGCGGAGGCCCCTGGGTACGAAATCAAGGAGGAGGCGTTGGCCGCAGGCCGACGCCGGGGGACATTCGTACCCAGGGGCCTCCACACCCGGCGCTGCGCGCGACCGCGACGCGCCCCAGGGCTGTTGGAACCCACCAGGCGCCCTGGACCCTCCAACACCGGGCGCCCCCCGCACATTGTCGCTGGCGAGCAACACCAGCAACCTCACTCCCCGGCCACCGAGCGCCACCGCATGACGGCCCCGTCCTTCCGGTCCGGTTGCGGTCCGGGACGATCCGCCCCGTAGGGCTCTCCGCTACCCGGCAGGATGCCGAGATAGCGATGGGTCTTCATCGACAGCAGCATGAACTCGCCGCGTAGCAGGTCCTGCCACATGAAGCGGCTGTCGAGCGGGTGCTCCGGCAGCAGCCGCACGTCGGCCGACAGGCCGATGCCGACCACGGTGAGGAAACCGCTGCCGTCCATTGCCTCCAGCGCAACCTGGCCCGCACCGCGGTCGTGCACGCGAAAGCGCGCTCCGGGAGTTGCCGCAGCATCGGCATCCGCTGCTACCGGATGCAGCACGCCCAGCGCATGGACCGCAGCGACGCTGTCGTCGCCTAGGTTGGACAGCGCGATCACCTGGCCATAGGGCACGTTGCGCGAACGGTCGGCCAACGGTTCGACCAGATCGAAGCGGTCGAAGTCGGCGTGGCCACCCTCGCGTCCAGCACTGCCGTAGGCGAACAACGCGTAACGCGTGCCCTGGAAGGTCTTGAGCTGATAGGGCAGCCGCACCGGCTCGCCGATGTCGTGGAAGCGCCGGCCATCGACACTCCAGGCGAACCGGGCCAGGTCCTCGTCGTGGTCGCCGCGCACGCGCAGGTGCACCCGCGGCGCCGTCAATGGCACGTCGACGTGGCGCCCGTCCAGCTGCGAGTACCAGCGCAATACGCGACCGGCGTCCGACTGCACCACCGCCAGCCAGGCGGCGGGCATGTTGAGCAGCCCCAGCCCGGCAACGTCGCCCGGCTGAAGGCCGGCCGCATCGAGCGCCACCGTCGCCGTCGCTTCCGGTCCCATGACCCGCTGGGTCAGCGTGTTGCGTGCATGCAGGAAGCTGGCCGCCGGCTGCGCATGCAGGCGCAGGTGGCCGGGACGTTCGCTCAAGGACCACTTGCCATCCAGGGGCTGATGGTTCCACTGCCAGACCGGCTGCAGCACCCTCGCGGAGAAATCGTCGCTGCGCGCGTACGGCGCGTGCGGCGCCACCTTGGCCTCCACACGCGGCTTGAGCCAGGTGCGCGGAGAACGCCCGAGGTTGCCGGGCAGTCCGAAATACGGCCAGCCCTCATGCCAGGTCACCGGCGAGAGGAAGGTGGTGCGACCGATGGACTTGAGGTCCATCATCGAAAAGCCCCACCACGCCCCGTCCTGCGTCTGCACGATGCCGCCCTGGTGCAGCGGCACCGCGCCGAGCGCGTTCGGGGCGGGCTTGTGCGCCGAGAACACCGCGCCGTCGGTGGGGATCGGCGAGCGCTGACCCACGCCGTCCTCCCACCAGCCGCGCTGGAAGCCCATGGTTTCGCTGGCGCTGATCGCCACCGTCTCCCACGGCCCGTCCAGGCTGTCGGCGCGCGCGGCCTGCATCCGTCCCACCGGCGCGTAGTTGGCGCTGATGATGTAGTAGCGGCCGTCCACCCTGTAGAAGTGGTGTCCCTCTCCCATGCCGTTGCCGGCCGGGATCAGCACCCGCTCGCTGCCCTCGATCACGCCCGACAGGTCCGGCTCCAGTTCGATCAGCCGCACCTCGTTGTAGCCGAACACCGCCCACACGCGCCCGTCGTCGTCGAACAGCACCGACAGGTCGTGGAGGTTGCGGTCGATCACCGAGCGTGTCCACGGGCCCGCCGGATCGGTGGCGGTGAACACGTGCACGCCGCGCTCGTTGATGTTGGAGAAGATGTGGAAGCGGCCGTCGCGGTAGCGCAGCACCGGCGCCCAGATTCCCTGCCCGTACAGGTCCTGCCCGTCCTCCAGCCGGTACTCCGGCCCGTCGGGGAACGACGGCATCGCGTAGGACACGAACTCCCAGTTCACCAGGTCGCGCGACCGCAGCAGCGGCAGGCCCGGTACCGCATGCATGGTGGTTCCGGTCATGTAGAACCAGTCGTCGACGCGGATCAGGTCCGGGTCGGAGAACTCGTCGTAGAACAGCGGGTTGGTGTAGCTGCCGTTGCCGTTGTCGGCCGTCCAGGTGGCAGGGTTCGCAGCGGCCGTCCACAGCGCGGACCACAGCAGCAGCGACAGCAGCGCCAGGCTCGATTTCATCGTCGTCCCCTTCCGTCGTGTGGCCGGCGCCGCGACAAGCGCGCAGCTGCCGACCGTGTTCCGGCGATCGCCTCAGGCGCCGCTGCGTCGCGCCAGAATCCGCTGCAACAGGCAGAACAGCAGCAGCAGCGCACCGATGGCGATGCGCGTCCACCAGGAGCTCAGCCCGCCGTCGAACACGATGAGGGTCTGGATCAGGCCCAGCACCAGCACCCCGAACACCGTGCCCAGCACGTAGCCGCTGCCGCCGGCCAGCAGGGTGCCGCCGATCACTACCGCGGCGATCGCGTCCAGCTCCAGCCCCATCGCATGCAGGCTGTAACCGCTGAGCATGTAGAAGGTGTAGACCACCCCGCCCAGCGCGGAGCAGAAGCCGCTCAAGGCATAGACCTGGACCAGGGTACTGTCCACCGGCAGGCCCATCAGCCGCGCCGACGCCTCGCTGCCGCCGATCGCGTACACGCTGCGGCCGAAACGGGTCCTGCCCGCGAGCACCGCGCCTGCGGCCACCACCAGCAGCGCGATCAGCGCGCCGGCGGACAGCGATGCGCCACCGCCCACCGGGATGCGCAGGCTGGCCACGGCGACGTGGAAGGCGTGGTCGATGCCGATCGACTCCACGCTCACCAGCGTGGCCGCGCCGCGCGCGAGGAACATGCCCGCCAGCGTCACCACGAACGGCTGCAGCCGGTAGCGCTGGATCAGCACGCCCATCAGCGCGCCGAAGGCCGTGCCCAGCGCCAGCACCAGGGCGATCGCCGGCAGCGGATGCCAGCCCTGCTGCTGCACCAGGCTGGCCAGCAGCACGGTGCTGAAGGCGATCACCGCGCCCACCGACAGGTCGATGCCGCCGGTGAGGATCACGAAGGTCATGCCCACCGCGACGATCAGCAGGAAGCCGTTGTCGATGAACAGGTTCAGGAACACCTGCGGACGCAGGAAGCCGTCGTACAGCACGCCGCCGGCCACCGACATGCCGGTGAACAGCGCGATGGTGACCGCCAGCGAGACCAGCCTGGGATCGCGCAACAGTCGCGACAGCCCGCCCGGGCGCAGCATCGCGCGCAGCGGCACCGCGCTCATGCCGCGCCTCCCGCAGGACGCGTCGCCAGCGCCCGCAGCTGCCGGCGGAACTCCGGCGACTGCAGCAGCAGCACGGCCAGTACCAGGAGCGCCTTGACTACCAGGTTCACCTGCGGCGGCACGCCGATGGCGTAGATCGTGGTGGTGAGCGTCTGGATGATCAGCGCGCCGACCAGGCTGCCGGCCAGGCTGAAGCGGCCGCCCGCCAGCGCGGTGCCGCCCAGGGCGACGGCCAGGATCGCATCGAGTTCGAGCAGCTGGCCGGCGTTGTTGGCGTCGGCGCTGGCGACGTTGGAACTCACCAGCAGCCCGGCCAGGCCGGCGCAGAAACCGCTGAACACGTACAGCCACAGCGTGATCGAGCGCGCACGCACCCCGGCCACGTGCGCGGCCAGCGGGTTGTGGCCGATGGCGCGGATGAACAGGCCCAGCGCGGTGCGGTCGAGCAGCAGCTTGAGCGCCACGAACAGCGCCGCCACCACGAACAGCGCGAACGGCAGCCCGAACAGGAAACCACCGCCGATGAATGCATACGGCGGGTAGTAGATGGTCAGGATCTGGCCGTCGCTGACCAGCTGCGCCACGCCGCGCCCGGCCACCATCAGGATCAGGGTGGCGATGATCGGCTGCATGCCCACCTTCACCACCAGCAGCCCGTTCCAGACGCCGCACAGCGCCGCGGCCAACAGGGCGGCGCCAACCGCGGCGAACAGCGGCCCGAGTCCGCCGCCACCGCCCGCGGTCATGCGCGTGATCGTCCACGCGGCCACGGTGGCGGCGATGGCCAGCACCGCGCCCACCGAGATGTCCAGGCCGCGCACCGCGATCACCAGGGTCATGCCCAGCGACACCAGGATCAGCGGCGCGGCGCGGTTGGCGATGTCGACAAGATTGCCGAACAGGCGTCCGTCGCGCCATTCCAGCGCCAGGAAGCCGGGGTTGAACAGGCCGTTGCCGAGCAGCAGCAGCGCCAGCGCGAGCAGCGGCCAGGCCAGCGGATGGCCGAAGGCGCGGCGCATGATCGATGGCGGTGGCAGAGGAGAGCCCGCGGACATCAGCCCTGCCCCGCGATCAGTTCGAGCACCTGGCGACCGTCGCTGCCGCCGGGCAGTTCCCCTGCCAGGCGCCGCTCGCGCAGCACGGCGATGCGGTCGCCCAGGCGGGTGAGTTCATCGATCTCGGCGGAAACGAACAGCACCGCCATGCCCTCGCGCGCCAGGCGCAGTACTTCGGCCATGATTTCCTGCTTGGCGGCGATGTCGATACCGCGGGTGGGTTCGTCGAGGATCAGCAGGCGCGGCTGCGTCGCCAGCCAGCGCGCCAGCACCACCTTCTGCTGGTTGCCGCCCGACAGCGTCCCCACCGGCGTCTCGATATCGGCCGTGCGGATGCCGAGCAGGGCGACATAGCGCTCGGCCATCTCCGCCTGCTCGGCGCGCGGCAGGGCGCGGCGCCAGCCGCGGCGCGCCTGCAGCGCCAGCACGATGTTCTCGCGCACCGACAGGCCGGCGACGATGCCCTCGGTCTTGCGTTCTTCCGGACACAGCGCCAGCCCGCGCGCCACTGCGTCGGCGGGATGCTGCAGGTCCACCGCTTCGCCCTCGATCCGCAGCTCGCCGCTTCCGGCGCGATCCAGTCCGAACAGCAGGCGCGCCAGTTCGGTGCGCCCGGAACCCAGCAGCCCCCCCAGGGCCAGCACTTCGCCGCGGCGCAGCTGCAGGTCGACCGGATGCAGGCTGCCGCGTCGGCCCAGGCCGCGCGCTTCGACCACCACCGGCGCATCGGCGGGTGGCGCGGCGGCGGCGTCCCGGCCGCCGGCCAGCTCCACCTCGCGCCCCACCATGGCGCGCACCAGCGCGGACTGTGGCAGCTCGGCCGGCAGGTACTCGCCCACCAGCGCGCCATTGCGCAGCACGGTGATGCGGTCGGACACCGCATAGACCTGGTCGAGGAAATGGGTGACGAACAGGATCGCCATGCCGCGTTCGCGCAGGCGATGCATCACCGCGAACAGTTCGCGCACCTCGCCCTCGTCCAGGCTCGAGGTGGGTTCGTCCAGGATCAGCACCTTCGCCGACACGCCCAGCGCGCGCGCGATCGCCACCATCTGCTGGACCGCGACCGGACACGACGACAGCGGCCTGTCCACGTCCAGTTCCAGGTGCAGTTCGGCGAGCAGCGCGCGGGCGCCCTCACGCACACGCTTCCAGTCGATCAGGCCGAAGCGGCGCGGATATCGGCCGGCGTAGAGGTTCTCGGCCACCGACAGGTTCGGGCAGAGGTTGACCTCCTGGTAGACGGTACTGATGCCTTCGCGCTGCGCCTCCAGCGGCGTGGCCGGCGCGATCGCGCGCCCGTCGAGCACGACGCTGCCGGCATCCGGCGCCTCCACCCCGGTGAGCAGCTTGATCAGGGTGGACTTGCCGGCGCCGTTCTGACCCATCAGCGCATGGATCTCCCCAGCGCGCAGGCACAGGCCCGCGCCATCGAGCGCGCGGGTGGCGCCGAAACGCTTGCGCAGGTCCTGCGCATGGAGGATGACAGGCTTCAAGGGCCAATCCTCCGCCTCTCGGGCGGCGTCTCCCGCCAGCGGGGGACGGCACCGGCCCGGAGCCGCTGCCCGAAGGAGCGCGAACGTCGCCTCCCCCGCTCGCCGTGAAAGGACTGCGCGCGCAGCGCGAGAGGGAGGGGGCCTGCTTCGCACGTCACGCGCATGCGCTCAGTACTTGCGGTTGGGAAGTTCCGCTTCCGCCTGCGCCTGCGTGAACACGCCCTCCTCCACCTGCACCCGCCTGGGCACCTCGCGCCCGGCGTGCACGTCGCGGATCAGCTGCGCCAGCTGCTCGCCCAGCAGCGGGTTGCACTCCACCGTGGCGTTGAGCTTGCCGGCCTTCATCGCCTCGAACGCGCCGCGCACGCCGTCGATGGAGACGATGCGGATGTCGCTGCCAGGCCTGAGTCCGGCTTCCTCGATCGCCTGGATCGCGCCGATCGCCATGTCGTCGTTGTGCGCGAACAGCACGTCGATGTCGCGACCTTCGGCCTTGAGGAAGGCCTCCATCACTTCCTTGCCGCGCGCGCGGGTGAAATCGCCGCTCTGCGAGCGCACGATCTGGAAGCGCGCGTCGGCGTCGATCACTTCCTTGAAGCCCTTCATGCGGTCGTTGGCCGGCGCCGAGCCCACGGTGCCCTGCAGCTCCACGATCCGGATCGGTCCGTCCTGGCCTTGGCTGTCCTCGACCAGCCAGCGCGCGGCGCGGCGCCCTTCCTCGACGAAGTCCGAACCGATCAGGGTCGCGTACAGCGACTCGTCGGCCACGTTGACCGCGCGGTCGGTCAGCACCACCGGGATGCCGGCCGCCTTGGCCTCGCGCAGCACCGTGTCCCAGCCGGTCTCGACGACCGGGGAAAAGGCGATCACGTCCACGCCCTGGGCGATGAACGAACGCAGCGCCTTGATCTGGTTTTCCTGCTTCTGCTGCGCGTCGGAGAACTTGAGGTCGAACTCCGGCGGCGCCAGCGCCTCCTTCACCGAGCGGGTGTTGGCAGTGCGCCACTCGCTCTCCGCGCCCACCTGGCTGAAGCCGACGGTGATCGCGCCCTCGCCCGCCGCCCCGCCCGTCCCATCCCCGCCGCCGCCCGAGCAGCCGGCCAGCACCGTCGCGCACAGCAGTGCCGCCAATCCCAGAAACTTCCGCATCGCTCCTCCCGAACGTCGTTGTTTGCGCTACCAGCGTCCGCCCGCACGCGACCGCGTGCGGGCGAAGGGCCGCGATCAGGCCGCGGTGTAGGCGGTCTTGACCGTGGTGTAGAACTCCACCGCATAGCGGCCCTGCTCGCGCGGACCGTAGCTGGAGGCCTTGCGTCCGCCAAAGGGCACGTGCGGGTCCACGCCCGCGGTCGGCAGGTTGACCATCACCATGCCGGCCTGCGCATGGCGCTTGAAATGCGTGGCGTACTTGAGCGAAGTGGTGCAGATGCCGGCGCACAGCCCGAACTCGGTGTCGTTGGCCATCGCCAGCGCCTGCTCGTAGTCGTCCGCACGCAGCACCGCGGCCACCGGCCCGAAGATCTCCTCGCGCACGATGCGGTCATCGGGCTTGGCCGAGAACAGCGTGGGCGCCAGGAAGTGGCCCTGGGTCTTCCACTCCACCATCTCGCCGCCGGCCAGCAGTTCGCCACCGTCGTCGTGCCCGGCCTGGATGTAGGACAGGTTGGTCTTGAGCTGGTCGCCGCTGGCCACCGGGCCGATGTCGACGCCGGCCTCGAGCGGGTCGCCGACGCGGACCTTGGCCAGCCGCGCCTGCATCCTCGCGACGAATTCGTCGTAGACCGCGCTTTCCACGATCAGGCGGCTGGACGCGGTGCAGCGCTGGCCGGTGGAGAAGAACGCACCGTTGACCGCGCATTCCACCGCCTTGTCCAGGTCGGCATCGGCCAGCACGACCAGCGGGTTCTTGCCGCCCATCTCCATCTGCACCTTGAGCGCGCGTTCGGCCGCCTGCTTCAGCAGGGCGTGGCCGGTCGGGACCGAGCCGGTGAAGGTCAGCGCGTCCAGCGACTTGTGGTTCACCAGCGCCTGGCCGACCTCGCGGCCGCTGCCCAGCACCATGTTGAACACGCCTTCGGGCAGGCCGGCGCGCGATAGGATCTCGGCGATCGCCCAGGCGCAGCCCGGCACGATCTCGGCCGGCTTGAACACCACCGTGTTGCCGTAGGCCAGCGCCGGGGCGATCTTCCAGGCGGGGATCGCCAGCGGGAAGTTCCAGGGGGCGATGATGCCGACGGTGCCGACCGGCTCGCGGGTGATCTCCACGTCCACGCCCGGGCGGGTGGAGGCCAGCTTTTCCCCCGGAATGCGCAGCGCCTCGCCGGCGAAGAACTTGAAGATCTGCCCGGCGCGCGCGGCCTCGCCGATGCTTTCCGGCAGGGTCTTGCCCTCCTCGCGCGCCAGCAGCCGGCCGAGCTCTTCCTTGCGGGCGAGGATCTCGCTGCCGACCGCATCGAGGATGTCGGCGCGCTGCTGCGGATTGGACAGCGACCACTTCGGCAGTGCGGCCGCGGCCGCTTCGACCGCCTGCGCGGTACGCGCAGCGTCCAGCCGCCCGTAGTGGCCGACCGGCCTCGCCAGGTCGGACGGGTTCTCGTTGGCGTGGTCGCCCTCGCCTTCGACCCACTGGCCGGCGATGTAGCTGCTGAAGCGTTGGTCGGTCACCTGCTGTCTCCTTGCTGATCTGGATGGTCGCGGCCGGGGCGCGCGCCGGCGCACGCCGCGCCGAAGCGCACCTTACAGTGCGCGCACCCCGCCCGGGGCGAAACCGGTCGCCACCGTGCGCAACGGATTGCGCAGCGGCGCGCCGAGCTCGGGCAGGTCGATCTCGAACACGTCTCCCGGCTGCGCCCGCACGCCGTCGGCGAAACTCAGCGTGGCCGTGCCGAAGAAGTGCAGGTGCACATCGCCCGGCCGCCGGTGCGCGGCGTATTTGAAGTGGTGGTACTCGAGGTTCTCCAGCGAGTGGCACATGTTGGCCTCGCCGGTGAGGAAAGGCTTTTCCCAGACCACCTCGCCATCGCGAACCAGGCGGCTGTTGCCGCGCAGGTCGTCCGGCAGCGCGCCGCAGCGCAGCTCCGGCCCCACCGCGCAGGCGCGCAGCTTGGAATGGGCCAGGTAGAGATAGTTCTGGCGCTCGGTGACATGGTCGGAGAACTCGTTGCCGATCGCGAAGCCGAGCCGGTGCGGCGTGCCGTCCGGACCGATCAGGTACAGGCCGACCAGTTCCGGCTCCTCGCCGCCGTCGAGGGCGAAGTTCGGCGAGTCGAGCGCGGCGCCCGGCGCGGCGAGGATGCCGCCATCGCCCTTGTAGAACCATTCGGGCTGGGCGCCGGGCTGGCCGGGCGCGGGCATGCCGCCTTCAACGCCCCACTGGAACATGCGCATCGAATCGGTCAGCGTGCCGTCGTCGGCCTGCTGCTGCAGCTTCTGGTGCATGGCATCGCGGGCGGCGGCGCTGCCCAGGTGGGTCAGGCCGGTGCCGGTGACCAGGCAGTGCGCCGGGTCGGGGTGGTGCAGCGGGGGCAACACGCGGCCCTGTTCCAGCAGCGCGGGGTAATCGAGCCGCGTGTTGCCGGGCGTGGCCGCGGCCTCGTCGGCCAGGCTGCGGCCGGTGGCAATCGCCACGCCGGCCAGGGCGTACATGCTGTCCACCCGCTCGAGCAGGCGCACCTGGGCGCCATCGGCGTCCACTACACCGACCCGGAGATGCCCGGCATCGTCTTTCAGCTGGATCAATCGCATCTGCAGCCCATCGCCCGGTGGTGTCGACCCCGCATTCTGCCGGGTCGATGGATATGCATCCAATTCAATTCAGACGAAAATTCATACCGTTTCGGATATGACTCGACAATCCCAGTCGGTGCCCGTGGGAGCGCGCTCGCGCGCGAAGACGTTGGCGACCGGCTCGCTTCCACGGGATGGCGCCAGAACCGTCCCGGACACGACCCGACGATCGGCCAGCACCAGTGGGAGCTCGCACGAAGGTATTCGCAGCCGGCGTCGCTCCTACGGGAAGAAGCCGGAACGCTCCCGGCTCGCCAGCGCGGGCGTCCCGCCAGAGCAGCTCAGTCGTGGAAGGCCGCCACCACCTTGCGTCTGCCGAGCATGAATGCGTCCGCCACGTGCCGCAGCGGCGCCAGGTCCACGTCCGAACGCCCCGCGCGGATCAAGCCGGCGAACCGCCGGTAGAGCTCCGGATACTCCTGCTCCGGCGCGTCGTGCGCCAGGCGGCCGTCGATCGACAGCTTCGCGCCGCCCTCGGACAGCAGCATCTCGCCGGCATCGGTGCTGGCCTCGATGTCCCAGCGCTGGCGCCCGGTCTGGCGCCAGTCGAACTCGGCCAGCAGGTCCAGCCCATCCGCATCGGTGAACTGGATCGAAGCAGCGATCGGCGCGTCCCGATCCTCGGGAAACTCCAGCGTCGCTCCGGTCGCGAACACCGGCCGCGGCAGGATCCGGGTGACGATCGACAGCGCATTGATGCCCGGGTCGAACACGCCGAGGCCACCGGGCTGCCAGATCCACTCCTGGCCGGGGTGCCACTGGCGCACGTCTTCCTTCCACGTGACCCGCATCGAACGGATGCGCGTGCCGGCCAGGAAGGTCCGGGCCGCCTCCACCGCCGGCGCATAACGCGAATGCCAGCTGGCGAACAGCGTGACGCCCTGCGCCGCCGCCCGCGCCGCCAGGTCCTCGACCTCCGACAGCGTGGCGCCGGGCGGCTTCTCCAGGAACACGTGCTTGCCCGCCTCGAGCGCCGCCACCGCGGCGGCGTAGCGGTACTGCGGTGGCATGCACAGGGACACGGCCTGGATCGCAGGCGCCGCCGCCAGCATCTCCTCGATGCTGTCGAAGTTGTCGATGCCCTCGACCCGGCCGTTGCGGCTGGCGGCCGCCACCAGGCGGTAGTCGGCGTTGCCGGCGACGGCAGGCAGATGCTGGTCGCGCACGATCTTGCCCACGCCGACGATCGCCAGATTGATGCTTGCCACGGGTGCTGTCTCCACGAAGTGCCTCAAGGGGTGCGGGATGCCGCCGCGGCCGGGGGATCGCCCGGCCATGGCGACGGTTGCGGCGCGGCGCTCAGGCCGGCGCCAGCGCAGCGGCGACGTCGGTCCATGCGCGGGCGCGGCCCGGGCAGGCGAAGCGGTAGACGATCTCGCGCCGATAGGCCGTGCCCGGCCGCAGGATCGCAGGTGGAAAGGCCGGCTGGTTGGGCGCGTCAGGGTAGTCCTGGGGCTCCAGGCACAGGCCGTCGCCCAGGCCCGGATGCTGGCGCGCCAGCGCCTGGCCGCCATACAGCTGCAGCGCGGGCGCATCGCAGTCGATGCGCATCGCCACGCCGCTGTGCGGCGAGTACAGCATGGCGGCGAAGGTGTGCCCCGCTTCGAGTACCAGGCAGTGGTCGTAGCCGCCAGCGACACGCAGTTGCGGATCGTCCACCTCGAGCCGCGCATGCAGGGTCGAGGCCTCGCGGAAGTCGAACGGCGTGCCTGCCGCCGGCCGCACCTGGCCGAGCGGGATCAGATCGTCCGCAACCGGCAACACGCCGGCCACCGGCACCTGCAGCACCTGCGAGGCGGCAGGCACGGCCGCGTCGCCCGCCAGGTTGAAATAGGGATGGTGGGTGGGATTGAACGGCGTCGCCGCATCGGTGGTGGCGTCGAAGCGCAACTGCAGCGTGTCGTCCACGACCCGGTAGGTGGCCACCACCTCGAGATTGCCGGGATAGCCCTCCTCGCCCGCAGGCGAGTGCAGGCCCAGCACCAGCGCATCGGCACGATGCTCCACGACGCTCCAGATGCGCCGTCCAAACCCAAGCGTGCCGCCGTGCAGGTGGTTGCGACCTTCGTTGGCCGCCAGCGTGTGCGCCTGTCCATCGAGCAGGAAACGCGAGCCCCCGATGCGATTGCCGTAGCGCCCGACCAGGATGCCGAGGAACGCCGGATCCTGCCGGTAGGCCTGGGCATCGTGCAGGCCCAGCACCACGTCCACCGGGCCGTGGGCACCGGGCACGCGCAGTCGCGCGAGGGTCCCGCCGAGATCGAGGATCTCCGCGCAGATACCGCCCGCATCGCCGATGCGGCGGGCATGCACCTCGCGTCCATCCGCCAGCCGGCCGAAGGATCGGATCCTGTCCACGCGACTCCTCGATTGATCGGCAACGGCCGTGGCGCCGCAGCATAGGGGCGCGCGCGGGCGCGCAGCCATCCCGCTTCCGGAATAGGAGATCGCCGGTTTGGAATGGCGGCCGGACGATATGGGAATCGGTATCGATCCCCTTGTTAAATTCATTAGAAGGTTATGGAAGGCACCACTATTCTCGACCCGCATCGCAAAAAGGCGACGACGTAAAGAGCGCCGCGATGCACCGGCCGCTGCTGAAGGCAGCGGCCCTACAACTCGGGTTGAGCGCGTCCATTCGTAGACCGGGAGGGGTTGAAAGTGACGACGCATACAGCAGTCGGCGCACGCGTGCGCCATGCACCGTCCCAGTTCCCCGCACCTTGCCACCGGCGGCCCGAGCCTCGCCAGGCGCCCGCCTGCGCGCGCATTCCCCACAGCTTTCCGCTCCAGGAAGACAGCCCGTGACGGGCCGCCTGCTGGAGACCGCATGGTCCGCGCCGGCATCGCGCCGGGCGAATACGAACGCTAGAGAGGCACGCCCATGAACCGTCCAACCTGTCCGACCCCGTCCCGCCCGCTGCGCCGCGCGGCACTGCCCGCCGCCCTTCTGCTGGCGCTGGCCGCCCTGCCCGCCGCCGCTCAGCAGGCCCAGCCCTGCCCCACGCCCGACGACCCGGATGCGACCTGCGCGCCGGCCACCGCGGAGGCCACCGAACTCGACCGCATCGAGGTCCGCGGCCTGCGCGCGAGCATGATCGATGCGCTGCAGATCAAGCAGGGCTCGATGCAGATCGTCGATGCGATCGTGGCCGAGGACATCGGCAAGTTCCCCGACAACAACCTGGTCGAAGCGCTGCAGCGCGTGACCGGCGTGCAGACCACCGACCGCGGCGGCGGCGAGGTCTCGACGGTGTCGATCCGCGGCCTCAACGACGTGACCACGACGATCAACGGCCGCAACATCTTCACTGCGTCCGGCCGCTCGGTGGCCCTGGCCGACATCCCCGCCAGCCTGCTGGCCCGCACCGAGATCTACAAGACGCGTTCGGCCTCGCTGATCGAGACCGGCATCGCCGGCGTGATCGACATCCACACCCACCGACCCTTCGACTTCGACGGCGCCACCGCGGTCGTCGCCGCGCGCGCCATCCACCAGGAACAGAACGGCGAGACCGATCCCAACCTCAGCGCCCTGGTCTCCAATACCTGGGACGTGGGCGGCGGCCGCTTCGGCGCGCTGGCCAACGTCTCCTACGCGGTCACCCACTACCGCGACCAGAGCGTGACCGCGGGCGCCATGGTGCCGTTCTTCACCGATGCCCCGCCCGCCGGCTTCGTGCCCTACGAGCGCATCCCGACCATGATCGACGGCCAGGAAGTCTGGCAGCCGGGCCTGGAAGCCGGCCTCCCGTTCGCGCCGGGCTCGACGGTGCCGGTGCGCGGCGAACAGTACGAGTACCTGCTCTCGCGCGACGCGATCTTCGCCAGCGACCTCAACGGCAAGCGCGAGCGGCCCGCCGCCAGCATCTCGCTGCAGTGGGCACCGGACGACTCCTCCGAGTACCTGTTCGAGGCCTTCTACAACGGCTACCGCAACGAATCGTTCAACTCGCTGCTGTTCTCCTTCGTCGACTGGTGGGGCGCGCTGGGCGACAACCCGGCCGAGAACATCCAGCTGTTCCCGAACACCAACATCGTGCGCGCGCGCAGCGGGGTCGGCGCCCCGTACAACTTCACCAGCGGCGACCTGCTGACCGGTCGCACCGACAGCTGGCTGTATGCGCTGGGCGGCAGCTGGGACGTGGGCGACCGCCTGAAGCTGCGCTCCGAGGTGACCTACCAGGAAAGCGAATACGACGAGGACTTCTTCGCCATGCGCGCCGACCGCGTGACCCACGCGGTCTGGGCGGACCTCAACAGCGGCGGCGGCAAGCCCGCCTTCGGCTTCGACGACAACCCGGCCACGCCGGACATCGACGAGAGCAACCCGGCCGACCCGGCGCAGTGGAACATGGCCGAGCTCTACGACAACGCCCTGTACCGCCGCGGCGACGCGGTCACCTTCACCTTCGACGGCGACTACGCCGCCGAGTGGGGTCCGATCCACAAGCTCGCCTTCGGCGTCCGCCACGACAACCGCAAGGCCAGCGAGGGCCATCGCACGTCGACCCCGGCACTGTGCGACCGCGCCCTGCCCGCCTGCCAGCTGGTCGGCAACGGCAACCTGCAGTCGATCAACCGCGGCTTCTTCGACGGCGAATCGAACGTGCCGTCGTCGTGGGTCGTCGCCAATGGCCACCACATCCGCGACAACGCCGATGCCTACCGGGCGCTTTATGGCCTGCCGCTCGGCAGCCAGCTGACGATGCCCGAGGACTTCAGCGTCGAGGAGGCCACCAGCTCGGCCTACGTGCAGGGCGATTTCGCCTTCGATCTCGGCAACCAGGTGCTCGACGGCCAGGTCGGCCTGCGCTACGTCAGCGTCGATACCGACATGGTCTTCGGCGAGGGCAGCGCCTCGGCCAGCACGTCCAAGCTGCTGCCCAGCCTGATGCTGCGCTACAGCTTCACCCCGGAACTGATGATGCGTGCGGCCTACGGCGAAACCCTGCGCCGCCCAGGCTTCGCCCAGCTCAACCCGAACATCATCTACGTCGAGGACGTGACCAACATCGGCTACGGCACCGCCACCGGCGGCAATCCGGACCTCGCGCCGACCGAGTCGAAGAACTACGACCTTTCGCTGGAGTGGTACTTCGCCCCCGGCAGCTCGATCTACGGCACCGTGTTCCGCCGCGAGATCCAGGGCATGGTCACCGATTTCCGCCGCCGGGTGACGTTCGAGGACTACGACTACATCCTCACCCAGCCCGACAACGCCTCCAACGGCGAGCTCGAGGGGCTGGAGCTGGGCGTGGTCTGGTTCCCGGAGAACCTGCCCGGGCTGCTGCAGGGCTTCGGCGTGCAGGCGAGCTATACCGCGCTCGACTCCAGCCAGGATATTCCGATCACCAACACCGCCGGCGAGGTCATCCGCACCGAGACCACGCCCATGTTCGGCATCTCCGACAGTTCCTACAGCGTGGTCCTGGCCTACGAGCGCGAGAAGTTCGGGGCACGCCTGTCGTACGTGTGGCGCGACGACTTCCTGCACCACTACGAGGCCGCGCAGTTCGCCAACCCGCTCGGCGTTTACTTCAACGCCGAGAAGAGCATGGACTTCCAGCTCAGCTACGATGCCAGCGAGAACCTGTCGCTGACCTTCGACGCGACCAACCTCACCAACGAGCTGTACCAGAGCTACTACGAGTACCCGACCACGCACAACTTCGGCACCGCGCTCTACAGCCGCACCTTCGCGGTCGGCATGCGCTACCGATTCTGATCCGCGCCGGCGTGCGGCATGCGCGCCGGCGGTTTCCCCATCGCACCAGAGAGGCAAGACCGATGCTGAAAACCACCCTGCGCACGCTTGCGCTGACCTCCGCCCTGCTGGCCGCCGGCATGGCCGGCGCCCAGGACAAGGCCACCGCCACCGCGACGCTGCGCGCCGACCAGCCGGGCCCCGAGGTCAGCCGCTATTTGTTCGGCCAGTTCGCCGAACACCTGGGCTACGGCATCTACGGCGGCATCTGGGTGGGCGAGGATTCGAAGATCCCCAACACCAACGGCTACCGCAACGACGTGGTCGCGGCGCTGAAGGAACTGAAGGTTCCGGTGGTGCGCTGGCCCGGCGGCTGCTTCGCCGACGAGTACTACTGGCGCGACGGCGTCGGCCCGCGCGAAAAGCGCCGGGTCAAGATCAATACGCACTGGGGCGGCGTGACCGAGCCCAACAGCTTCGGCACCCACGAGTTCATGGACTTCGCTGAGCTGATCGGTACCGACGCCTACGTGTCCGGCAACACCGGCAGCGGTTCGCCGCGCGAGATGGCCGAGTGGGTGGAGTACATGACCTACGAGGGCGGTTCCTCCTTGGCCGAGGAACGCCGTGCCAATGGCCGCGACAAGCCCTGGAAAGTGCCGTTCTTCGGCATCGGCAACGAGATGTGGGGCTGCGGCGGCAACATGACGCCCGAACACGCCGCCAACCTGCATCGCCAGTACCAGACCTTCGTCAAGGTGCCGGCGGGCACCAAGGTCACCAAGGTCGCGGCCGGCGCGAACAGCGACGACTACAACTGGACCGAGGTGATGATGAAGATCGCCGGCAAGCACATGGATGCGCTGTCGGTGCACTACTACACCGTCCCGGGCGGCTGGCCGCCGCGCGCGTCCTCGTTCGAGTTCGACGAGGCCGGCTGGATCGAAACCCTGGCGAGCGCGATCAAGATCGACGAGATCCTGGGCAAACACATCGAGGTGATGGACAAGTACGACCCGGAAAACAAGGTCGCGCTCTACCTTGACGAATGGGGTACCTGGTACGCCGGCCTCGAGGGCGTGAATCCGGGCTTCCTGCACCAGCAGAACACGCTGCGCGACGCGCTGGTGACCTCGATCCACTTCGACGTGATGAGCCGCTACGCCGAGCGGGTGAAGATGGGCAACATCGCGCAGATGGTGAACGTGCTGCAGGCGATGATCCTCACCCAGGACGAGAAGATGGTGCTCACGCCCACCTATCACGTCTTCGAGATGTACAAGCCCTGGCAGGACGCGACCCATCTGCCGTTCGAGCTGCAGACTCCGCAGTACCGCCACGGCGAGACCTCGGTGCCGGCGGTGCACGGCTCGGCGGTGCGCGCCAAGGATGGTCATGTCTACGTGGCGCTGAGCAACCTCGACCCGGACAAGGCGGCGAGCGTGTCGGCCAGGGTCTCGGGGCTGCAGGCCTCGTCGGTGTCCGGACGGGTCCTGACGGCCGGCGCGATCACCGCGCACAACAGCTTCGAGCAGCCGGAGCGGGTCAAGCCGGCGGCGTTCGATGGCGCATCGCTGTCGGCCGGCACCCTCCAGGTGGAGCTGCCCGCGAAGTCGGTGGTGGTGCTGAAACTGCAGTAAGGCCTGCCGTTCCCGGCAGTCGCCCAGGCAAGGCACTCCAATCCGGGAGGAACCATGAAGCGCTCGCTGATCGCCGCAGTCCTGCTGTGCCTTGCCGCCACCTCCGCCGCAACCGCCTCCGACTCCGGTCGGGGGCGGGTGCGGCCCGCGCCGCCGGCAGCCGCCGACGACACCTTCCATACCCGCGCCAATGCCGCATGGCTCGGCCCGCGCGTGGAGCGGCGCGCCCCGGGCAGCGAAGTGCCGCCCTACTTCCAGGAGGTCTCGGTCCACGACCCTGCGATCCTCGAGGCCGAGGGCCGCTACTACATCTTCGGTTCGCACCTGGCGGCGGCCCGCAGCGACGACCTGCTGGCCTGGGACAGCATCGCCGACGGCGTCAACGCGCAGAACCCGCTGTTCGACAACGTGCTCGTCGACCTACGCGAGACGCTGGAGTGGGCCCAGACCGATACGCTCTGGGCGCCGGACGTGATCCGCCTGGGCGACGGCCGCTACTACATGTACTACAACGCCTGCCGCGGCGATTCGCCGCGCTCGGCGCTGGGCCTGGCCGTGGCCGATCGTCCCGAGGGGCCCTATCGCAACCAGGGCATCCTGCTGCGCTCGGGCATGTGGGGCCAGCCCAGCGAGGACGGCACCATCTATGACGCCGGCATCCATCCCAACACCGTCGATCCGGACGTGTTCTTCGACGCCCAGCGCCGGCTGTGGATGGTGTACGGCTCGTACTCCGGCGGCATCTTCATTCTCCGGCTCGACCCGGCGACCGGCCGCCCGCTGCCCGGCCAGGGCTACGGCAAGCGCCTGACCGGCGGCCACCACGCCCGCATCGAGGCGCCAGCCATCGCCTACGACCCGCGTTCGCGCTGGTATTACCTGTTCACCTCGTTCGGCGGGCTGGCCGCCGATGGCGGCTACAACGTCCGCGTCGCGCGCTCGCGCGCACCCGATGGCCCCTACGTGGACGGTCGCGGCGTGGACATGGCCACGGTCATGGCCGATCCGACACTGCCCCTGTTCGACGATGCCAGCATCGCGCCGCACGGCAACAAGCTGATCGGCAACCACCGCTTCGATCGCCGCCTCGGCGAGCCCGGCGAGGGCCCCGGCCACGGCTATGTCTCACCCGGCCACAACAGCGTCCACCACGATGCCAGGAGCGGCCGCTGGTTCCTGGTGTTCCATACCCGCTTCCCCGGCCGCGGCGAGGCGCACCAGGTCCGCACGCACGAGTTCTTCATCAATGCCCAGGGTTGGCCGGTGCTCGCGCCGCACCGCCACGATGGCGCGCCGCCGCGCCGGCAGCTGCGGCCGGAACTGGTGGGCGACTACACCCTGGTGGTCCACGACAAGCCGATCAGCGCTGCGCTTCCTGTCGCCCGCGACCTCGGTCTCGAGGCCAACGGCCGCGTGACCGGCGCGCTGTCGGGTCGCTGGCAGCTGGCAAACCAGACGCTCACCCTGAACCTGGACGACGGACGCATCGTTTCGGGCGTCGTGTCCTGGCAGTGGAACGAAACCGCGCAGGCCAGCGTGCCGACCTTCAGCGTCACCGGCGCCGACGGCGTCGCCCTGTGGGGCAGCCGGCTGCCGCAGCGCGGTACCGCCCAGCTGCTGCAGGACATCCTCGACGACGTGGCCCTGCCCCAGAGCACCGTGGTGGGCCTGGCCCTGCCGACGCTGGCCACGCGCGGCGCCACGCTCGCCTGGCGATCGTCGGATCCGCGGTGGATCGACGACGAGGGCCGGGTCACGCGTCCGGACGCCGCCGTGGGCGACCGCACGGTGGCGCTGACTGCGACCGCCAGCCTGCGCGGGCTCAGCGCCAGCCGGACGTACGCGGTCACGGTGCGCGCGCGGCGCGGCGATGGGCTGGTGGCGCACTACGCCTTCGATGGCGATCTCAGCGATGCCAGCGGCCAGCATCCCGCCGGCAGCATCGCCGGCGAGCGCATCGACATGGCTGGCGGCCGCATCGGCTTCGCCCCCGGCGTCAGCGGACAGGCCGCAAGCTTCGACGGCGCCAGCGGCATCGGCCTGCCGCCCGGCCTGATCCAGGGCCGGCGCTACAGCGTGGCGTTCTGGCTGCAGCCCGAGGCCCTGTCGATGTTCACCCCGACCTTCTTCGGCGCGCGCGATCCGGACCACTGGATCAGCTTCCTGCCGCGCGGACACGCCGGCGTGGGCGAGCACAGCATGCTGTGGTCGGGCACGGCCTGGTACGACGCGGGCCTCGGCATGACCACGCCGGTGGGCGAATGGAGCCATGTCGCCTTCACCATCGATGCCGGCGATGTGCGCGTCTACGTCGATGGACAGCTGCGCTACGCAGGAGCGGGGTTCCCCGAGGTCTTCACCGGCAGCGATGGCGTCTTCAGCCTCGGCACGAACTGGTGGGATCTGCCCTACCGCGGCCTGATCGACGAGCTGCATGTCTACGAGACGGTGCTCGACGCGGCGCAGGTACGGGCCCTGGCGCAGCCGTAGCCCCCTGCGCTCGAGTCCCTCCGTGGCCGGGCCTGCGGGCTCGGCGGATGGTCTGGGCATTGCGCCCCCGGAGCAGGGCCATCGTGACGTGCGGCGCGAGCCGGCAGGCTGTCGCGGCCGTCGCCGAGTCCGGTCCGCCGCCGATTTCCCGTTCTGAGTGCCTGACGGGAACAGGGGAACAGCTTTTGGCAAACATCCAGACCAGCCGGCCATTGCGGCTGGGCATCGTCGGCTGTGGCGCGATCACCCGCGAGGCGCACCTGCCGGTGATCGCCAGCGACAGTCGGGTCGAGGTCGTGATGCTCTGCGACCGCAACCGCGCAAATGCCGTGCAGGCGGCGCGCGAGGCCGGCATCGACGCGGACATCGTCGACGATGTCGCGGAGTTCGCCGGCAAGGTCGACGCCGCCATCGTCGCGGTGCCCGCGCGCTTCCACGCCCCGGTGTCGATCCAGCTCATGGAACTGGGCATCGATGTGCTGTGCGAGAAGCCGCTGGCGATCAACGTCGAGGACGGCCGCCGCATGGTCGGGGTCGCGCAGGCGCATGGTCGCGTGCTCGCGGTCGCCCTGATGATGCGGTTCTTTCCGCACAACCTGTGGCTGCGCGACCTGGTCGAGGATGGCGAGATCGGCGCAGTGCGCGAGGTGATCGTCGAGGACGGCGCCCCGCTCGACTGGCCGATGGCGAGCAACAGCTACTTCGATCGCCGGATGACCGGCGGCGGCGTGCTGTTCGACAACGGCGTCCACCTGCTCGACCGCGTGCTGTGGCTGTTCGGCGACCTCGACGACATCGCCTGCGAGGACGACGCCTTTGGCGGCTTCGAGAGCAATTCCCGGCTCACCGGCACCCTGCGCATCGGCGGGCGCGCGGTGCCCACGCGCATGGAGTTCAGCTGGTCGCACCGGCTGCGCCGCAGCATCCGCGTGGTGGGCGAGCGCGGCACGCTCGAGGCCGCCACCGCCAGCCCGCGCATCCTCACCCTGCACCGCGACACGCGCCGCGGCCCGATGGAGATGCAGATCGTGTGCGCGCAGTCCTGGGACCGGCTCGGCCATTATCGGGCGCAGCTGGACGATTTCATCGGCGCGGTGCGCGAACGGCGGGCGCCTTTCGTGAGCGCGGAATCCTCGCTGCGCGCGCTCGAGACGATCGAGACCGCCTATGCCCGGCGCACGCCGATGGCGCAGCCCTGGCTGGCGCGGATCGGAGGGCGCGCATGAGGCCCGCGAAGATCCTGGTCACCGGCGCCACCGGCTTCATCGGCTCGCGCCTGTGCGAGCTGCTCTCGCTCGAATACCGCCTGCCCTACCGCGCCCTGGTGCGCGACTTCTCGCGCGCCGCGCGCATCGCCCGACTCGATCCGGAGCTGGCCGCCGGCGACATGTCCGACCCCGCCAGCCTGGCGCGCGCGGTGGAAGGCTGCGACGCGGTGGTCAACCTCGCCCACGGCGACGACGCGGGCGCCCGCAGGCAGACCACGCAGCTGGTCGAGGCCTGCACCCGCGCCGGCGTGCGCCGCCTGGTCCACGTCAGTTCGATGGCCGTGCATGGGCCGTCCCCCGCCGCGGAAGTGCTCACCGAAGCCAACGCACCGATCCAGCGCTGGAGCGAGGCCTACTCCGACGCAAAGGCCGCCGCCGAAGCGGTGGTCATCGCCGCCGGCCGCCGCGGCGCGATCGAGACCGTGGTGCTGCGCCCGACCATCGTCTACGGTCCCTGGAGCTTCTTCGTCACGCCCATCGTGCAGGACGCGCGCAACGGCTTCGTCAGCCTCGTCGACGGGGGCAGCGGCATCTGCAACGCGGTCTACGTGGACGATGTCTGCGAGGCGATCCTGGCGTCGCTGGAGCGCGACGACGCCAACGGCGGCGTGTTCCTGCTCAACGGCGACGACAGGATGACCTGGCGCAGCTTCATCACCACCTTCGCCGACATGGTGGAGGGGGACAAGCGCGTGCACGACTACAGCCTCGAGGCGATCGCCGCCCACCGCCGCGCCGTGCAGCCGCGCGCGAGCGACAGCGTCAAGGCCGCGTTCCGTCTCGCCGCTTCGCCCGCGTTCCATGCGCAGCTGTCCACCATTCCGCCGGTCGGCAGGCTGATCCGCGGCACCAAGGAACTGGTCTCGGGCGCGATCGGCGCCGAGCGCAAGCTGGTGATCAAGTCGCGCTTCCAGGGGCGGCGTTTCGAGGCGCCCGCGGACGAGGCACCAGCGCCACGGATGCCCAGCGAGGGCCGCGTGGTCCGCGAGGCCTACCGCGCCTGGGTGTCCAACGGCCTGGCCAAGGCACGCCTGGGCTGGGCGCCCGCGCATCCCTTCGCGCTCGGTGCGCAGCGCACGGCCGACTGGCTGCGGTTCGCGCGGCTGATCTGAGACATGGGCGGCTGCCCGCAGCTGCCGCCGCCTCTGCGGTCATTCGCGCTGCCCATGTGGCGGCGGTGGTGCTGAGGGCGGCAGGATCCAGGGCGACTGCCGCGCCAGCAGGTCCACGACCCAGTCGATGAATACGCGCAGCTTGCGGCTGACGTGGCGGCTGGCCGGATAGGCCGCGTGCAGCGGCATCGGCGCGAGTTCCCAGTCTTCCAGCAGTGGCACCAGTTCGCCCCGTGCCTGCGGCCCGCGCGCCATGTAGCGCGGCAGCCACAGCGCACCCATGCCGGCCACGCCGGCGGCGAGATAGGCATTGCCATCGTCGACCGCCAGCACATGCCGACCCTGCACGCGCACCTCGTCCGCGCCGCGGCGCATGGCGTAGCCCAGGGGCGCGCCGACGCGTGCGCCGCGATAGCCGACCACGCGGTGCGCGTCCCCTTCAAGGTCCTCGGGATGCGACGGCGTACCGTGGCGCGCCAGGTAGCCGGGCGACGCGTACACGCCCAGCGGCAGGTCGGCCACGTGCCTGGCGCGCAGCGCGCCGCCGGCCAGGACCCCGCCTCTCAGCACGCAGTCCACGTTCTCGTCGACCAGATCCACCTTGCGGTCGCTCGCGCCCAGGTCGAGCTGGATCTCCGGATAGCGCGCGTGGAATTCCGGCAGGGCCGGCACCAGCACCAGGCTGGCCAGCGGCGCGGGCATGTCCACGCGCAGGCGCCCGCGCGGCGAGGCCGATGCCGCCGACAGGCTGGTCTCGGCATCGTCGAGTTCGGCCAGCAGGCGCACCACCCGCTCGTAGTAGGCCGCGCCGTCCTCGGTGACCCCGACCTTGCGCGTGGTGCGGTGGAGCAGCTTCACCCGCAGGTGCGCCTCGAGCTGCTGCACCAGCTGGGTCACCCGCGTCCTGCTCGACTGCAGGGTATCGGCCGCGCGGGTGAAGCTGCCGGTTTCCACCACGCGCACGAAGGCCTGCATCGCGTCGATCCGGTCCAAGTGGTACTCGGGTGCGGGGAATTGTTTGGATTCTACAAACAGTGATCCCCGGATCGGCGCGTTTATCGCGCGGGCCGCGGCTCCTAGAGTGGCGGCATCAGGCGCCATCGCGCCATTGGAGAACGAGATGAGCCACCGCGACGCAGTCTTTCCCGCCGGGCGCCACGCCCTCTACCAGCAGCACCGCTATTCGGCCGCGGTGCGCAGCAACGGCTTCCTGTTCGTGTCGGGACAGGTCGGCAGCCGCGACGACGGTACGCCCGAGCCGGGTTTCGAGGCCCAGGTGCGGCGCGCCTTCGCCAACCTCGAGGCCACCCTGCAGGCCGCGGGCGCGAGCTTCGACGACATCATCGAAGTCACCACCTTCCACACCGATCCGGAGCGCCAGTTCGACACCGTGCTGGCGGTCAAGGACGAGGTCTTTGCGCAGGCGCCCTACCCGGCCTGGACGGCGGTGGGCGTGAACTGGCTGGCAGGCTTCGACTTCGAGATCAAGGTCACCGCGCGCCTGCCCGACTGAGTCGGCACCGGCGCCGGCACGGTCAGACGCGGCGGCCCTCCGCGTCGACCACCGGCTCGCCATCCTCCTTGGCGAACGCGGCCTGCTGCGGGCGCGGCAGGATCCCGAGCACCTCCTCCGACGGCCTGCACAGGCGCGTGCCCAGCGGCGTGACCACGATCGGCCGGTTGATCAGCACCGGGTGGGCAGCCATCGCATCGAGCAGTTCCTCGTCCGTACGCCTGGCATCGTCCAGGCCCAGCTCGGCGCACAGCGGCTCCTTGGCGCGCAACAGGCCGCGCACGCCGACACCGGACGCCAGCGCGAGCTGCTGCAGCCGCTCGCGGCTGGGCGGCTGCTGCAGGTATTCGACGACGACAGGTTCCTCGCCGCTGTTGCGGATCATCGCCAGGGTGTTGCGCGAGGTGCCGCAGCGGGGGTTGTGATAGATGGTGATGTCGCTCATGCGCTTGTCTCCTGATGGATTGCCGCGTGGGGCGCAGGTGCCGGCACGGACGGGCCGGGCAGCTGGAACAGGTGCCGCGTGCGGTTGACGATCGCCACCAGCGACAGCATCACCGGCACCTCCACCAGCACGCCGACCACGGTGGCAAGTGCCGCGCCGGAATGCAGGCCGAACAGCGAGATCGCCACCGCCACTGCCAGTTCGAAGAAGTTCGAGGTGCCGATCAGGCAGGCCGGTCCGGCGATGTCGTGGCGCAGCTTCAGCGCGCGCGCCGCGACGAAGGTCACCAGGAAGATGCCGTAGGACTGCAGTACCAGCGGCACGGCGATCATGCCGATCACCAGCGGCTGCGCGAGGATGGTGCGTGCCTGGAAACCGAACAGCAGCACCACCGTCGCGACCAGGCCGACGATCGACCACGGCTTGAGCCGGGCGACGAATCCGTCCACGGCGTCTGGCGGGCGCCGCAACAGCACGTGGCGGGTCGCCACGCCCGCCAGCAGCGGCAGCACCACGTACAGCAGCGTGGACAGCAGCAGCGTGTGCCACGGCACGCTGACGTCGGTGACCCCCAGCAGGAAGGCCGCGATCGGCGCGTAGGCGACCACCATGACCAGGTCGTTCACCGACACCTGCACCAGGGTGTAGTTCGGGTCGCCCTTCACCAGCGCGCTCCACACGAACACCATCGCCGTGCACGGCGCCACGCCCAGCAGGATCATGCCCGCGATGTACTCGCTGGCCGACTGCGGATCCACCCAGGGCGCGAACACGTAGCGGAAGAACAGCACGCCCAGGGTGGCCATGGTGAACGGCTTGACCAGCCAGTTGACCACCAGGGTGAGCGCCAGGCCCCGCGGCTTGCGCCCTACGCCCTTCACCGCGGACCAGTCCACCTGGATCATCATCGGGTAGATCATCAGCCAGATCAGGACCGCGACCACCAGGTTCACGTGCGCGATCTCGAGCGCGGCGATCGACTCGAAGGCGTCGGGCACCAGCAGGCCCAGCCCGATCCCGGCGAGGATGCCGAGCGCGACCCAGACGCTGAGGAAGCGTTCGAACAGGCCCATCAGCGCACGCGCCCGCCGCGGCCGCGGCCGCCGCGCCCGCGACCAGGTGCGGCGGGATCCGGTGCCGGCATCGCCACCTTGCTCATCGGCCGTTCCTCAGTCGCACGTCGACACAACGCCACAGCAGGCCGGCGACGCCGCTGGAACAGCCGCCATCGCGGGCGCGGCCGGCGGCGGCGGCGGCGCGACCGGCGTCGAAGCCACCGCCCCCGATGCCGTGGCCAGCGTGCCGGCCGCCAGATCGCCCTTGCGTTCGCTGTAGCGACTGGTCAGGTAGTCGCTGCGCCCGCGCACCAGCAGGGTGAACTTGACCAGCTCCTCCATCACGTCGACCACGCGGTCGTAATACGCCGATGGCTTCATCCGGCCGTCCGCATCGAACTCCTGCCACGCCTTCGGCACCGACGACTGGTTGGGGATGGTCACCATGCGCATCCAGCGCCCCAGCACGCGCAGCGCGTTGACCACGTTGAACGACTGCGAGCCACCGCAGACCTGCATCACCGCCAGGGTGCGGCCCTGGGTCGGGCGCACGCCGCCCTCTTCCAGCGGCAGCCAGTCGATCTGGTTCTTGAACACGGCGGTGACCGCGCCATGCCGCTCCGGACTCACCCACACCTGGCCTTCGGACCACTGCGACAGCGCGCGCAGTTCCTGCACCTTCGGATGCGAGGGATCGACGCTGCCCTGCATCGGCAGATCGTGCGGATCGAACACGCGCGTGTCCGCGCCGAAGCGGCGCAGCAGGCGCTCGGCCTCCAGGGCCAACTTGCGGCTGTACGACTCCGGCCGCAGCGATCCGTACAGCAGCAGGATCCGCGGCGCATGCGCGGTGCCGACATCGAGCCGCTCGGACTCGATGTCCGCGATCGCCGCCGGCACCAGGTTGGGAAGTTCCGCCATGTCCATGCCGCTTGAGCCTCGCCAGATATTTCGACTATTCTAGAATCATGGAATTGATGGCGGCAACCGCTGCACTCTCGGCCCTGGGCAACCCGACCCGGCTGTCGATCTTCCGCCTGCTGGTCGAAGCGGGGCCGGCGGGACGGACGCCTGGCGACATCGCCACCGCGCTGGAGCTGCCAGGCGCGACCCTGTCCTTCCACCTCAAGGACCTGAGCCACGCGGGCCTGATCGCCGGCGAGGCGCAGGGGCGCCGCATCACCTATCGCGCGGATTTCGCCGCCATGAACGCGCTGGTGGAGTTCCTCACGCACAACTGCTGCGGCGGCGACCCGGGCGGTTGCGCGCCGCGGCGGCCGGCCGCCGAGGGGCACGGGAAACGCCGAAGGACCTGAGTCCGGCCCAGCCGCATCGCGCCCCGCCCCTGCGCCGTCGGCAGGCCACCGCAGCCGCGCCACGGGTCGCCGACTGCGCGCGACGTTCGCCGCCTAGAGGCCGCCGGTCACTTCCAGCACGCTGCCCGTGGCGTATGAGGCCTCGCCCGACAGCAGCCAGGCCACGGCAGCGGCGATCTCCCCGGGCTGCCCCGGCCTTCCCAGCGGAACGCGCCTGGCCACGCGCGCGGCCCGATCCGGCTCGCCGGCGCGTGCGTGGATGGTGGTATCGATGGTGCCCGGCGAGACCGCGTTGACCCGGATGCCGGCAGGCGCGAGTTCGCGGGCCAGGCCGCGCGTCAACGTCTCCAGCGCGGCCTTGGTGGCGGCGTAGGCCACGTATTCGCCGGGCGAACCGGTGCGCGCGGCGATCGAACCGATGTTGACGATGCTCCTGGCCGCGCCATCGGTCCAGCGCCGCGCGGCTTCCCGGCACAGGCGGATCGGCGCCAGCAGGTTCACCGCGACGAGCCGCTCGAGCGTCGCGTCCTCCAGCGCCTGGATCGGGCCGATGGGCCCGGTGATGCCCGCGTTGTTGACCAGGACGGTCGCACCGCCGAGCGTGTCGGCGGCATCGAAGATGAGCGCCGCCGCATCCGCCCGGG
Organism: Luteimonas campi; assembly: GCF_051162505.1. NCBI lineage: Bacteria > Pseudomonadati > Pseudomonadota > Gammaproteobacteria > Lysobacterales > Lysobacteraceae > Luteimonas > Luteimonas campi. The sequence continues at coordinate 104,924 of NZ_JBNWEM010000004.1, read as the reverse complement.
CGATATCGATCCGCAACGGCCGGCAGGCGTGCCCGTCCCGATCGAGCGACTGCCGCAATGCCTGCGCCTCGGCCTCGGAAGCGGAATGGGTGAACAGCACGGCGTAGCCGCCGCGATGCAGGCGCTCGACGATGCTGCGGCCGATGCCGCGGCTGCCTCCGGTGACGATGGCGACGGGCTGCTCCCGGGCCGCATTCATCACGACGCTCCGACCGGAAGGCCCTGCCCGGATGCGACCGACCCGACCTCCGGCGCCAGCTGCCGCTCCATGACCAAGTCGCAGCGCGCGTAGTGCGGATGCGGGCCTTCGTGCACCGGCACGAATCCGTGCTTGCGATACAGGTGCACCGCCGGCGCCAGCCGCGTATTGGTCAGCAGGTACACGCTGCCGGCACCCATCGATGCCGCCCGCTCCAGCGCGGTGGCGATCAGGATCGCGCCGCGGCCCTTGCCGCGCTCGGCCGACGCCACGGTCATGCGCGCCAGCTGGAAACGGTCCGCGCCTTCGCGGAACAGCGCGCAGCCGCCGACCACGCGGCCGCCGTCGCTCATGGTGATCAGCGCCCCGCCATCGCGCACGATGCGCATCGGATCGCGCGCCAGCGCGCGGTCGAAGTCCTCGAGCCGGAAACACTCGGAGATCCAGGCCTCGTTCAACCGGATGAAATCGGCGGCATGCGCCGCTTCGTCATGGTGGATGCGCATCGCCGACTCCTTCGGCAGCCCAGGCCACCGCTTCCTCGAGGCGGTCGTCGCCCCAGAACATTTCCCCGTCCGCCAGCAGCATCGGCGCGCCGAAGATGCCGCGCGCCAGCGCTTCGTCGGTGCGCGCGCGCAGCGCGGCCTTGTTGGCATCGGCCATGGCGGCGGCGAGCAGCTCGTCGGCCGGAAGCGCCAGTTCCGCCAGCAGCGCGCGCATGGCGTCCGCGTCGTCGATCTCGCGATCGTGGACGAAGTTGAGCCGCATCGCGCCGCGGCAGAAGGCCCCGATCCAGGGCTGTTCCACGCCCAGCGTCGCGATGCGCATCGGCAGCAGCGCGCGGCGCGGAAACACGCCGGGCCGCCGGAACGCGAGGCCGTGCAGCCGGCAGCGCCGCTCCATGTCGCGCCACACGTAGCGGCCCTTGGCCTCGTATGCGAACAGCGGCGAGTCCTCCCGCCCCATGGCCTTGAATACCGGCCCGAGCAGGAACGGGCGCCAGCGCAGCGCCACGCCACGGGCGGCGGTCAGGGCCTCCACCCGCATCACTGCCGGATAGCTGTAGTTGCTGGCGAAGTCGAACCAGCACTCCAGTACGCCGCGTGTCCTCATGCCATGCCCCTCACGTGCACAGTCCCGCGATCCATCCGGCGATCCACGGCGCCATGTCGCGCGGCGTCAGCCAGGCCTCGAAGCCCGCGGCGCAGGTCGCCAGGATCGCGATGCACGCGAGCCCGGCAGCCGCCACGCGACCGATCGTACGCCGCCTCATCCCGTGGCACCGGCCGGCAGGTGCACGACGCGGCGATCGTCGATGGGCCAATGCAGCGCTGCCGCGAGCAGCCCCAGCGCGACCGCGCCCAGCCAGATCGCATCGTAGGAGCCGGTGGCTTCGAACACGCGGCCACCCAGCCACACGCCCAGGAAGGAGCCGAGCTGGTGGCCCATGAACACGAATCCGAACAGCGTGGCCAGGTAGCGCATGCCGAACGCACGTGCCAGCACCCCGTTGGTCAGCGGCACCGTGCCGAGCCACAGCAGGCCCATCACCGCCGAGAACGCGTACACCCCGGCCATGCTGGCCGGGAACGCCACGAACAGCGCGATCGCCACGGCGCGCGTGGCGTAGATCGCGGCCAGCAGATGCGTCTGGCGCAGGCGTCCGCCCAGCACCCCACAGGCCCAGATGCCGACGATGTTGGCCAGGGCGATGGTGGCCAGCGCGGCCACGCCGGCCTGCGGCCCGAGGCCGCGATCGATCAGGTAAGCCGGCAGATGCGTGGCGATGAAGGCCAGCTGGAATCCGCAGGCGAGAAAGCCGGCGTTGAGCTGCCAGAAGCCGCGGTGCGACAGGGCGACGCGCAGGGCCTCCCGCAGCGATTGCCCCTCGACTGGCGGCCCGTCGCGCCTGCCCGCGCCGGGCTGCACGTCGCGAAGCGGCCTGGCCAGCGGCAACGCCGCGGCAAGCACCACGGCCAGCATCAGCAGCGCCGCCTGCCATCCCACCACGGCGATGAACTCCTGCGTGGCAGGAACCATCAGGAACTGGCCAAGCCCACCGATGGCCCCGGCCATGCCGATCGCCCATGGCCGGCGCGCCTCGGGCACCAGCCGGCCGACGGCGGCATAGATGACGCCGAAGGCAGTGCCCGACAGCGCGATCCCGATCAGCACCCCTGCGCAGAGCATGAAGGCGGCGGGCGTCGCCGCCATCGACATGCCCCACAGCCCCAGCGCGTAACACAGCAGGCCGGCTATCACCACGCGGATCGATCCGAAGCGGTCGGCGATCATTCCGGTCAGCGGCTGCACCAGCCCCCAGGTGAGGTTCTGCACGGCAAGCGCCAGCGCGAACAGCTCGCGCGACCAGCCATGCTCCAGCGTCACCGGCAACAGGAACAGCCCCTGCACATGGCGCGCGCCGAGCGCCAGGCCCATGACGATGCCGCCAGCCAGCACGATGGTCCACGGGCTTGCCGGCCGCGGCGACCGCGCAGCGGCGTGGAATGCATTGGTGGAATCCGACCCGCTGCTGCCCCGCATCTGTGTCTCGCATCGACCGGCCCTTTTGTGCACTATTCAGGCGAGCGCCTGCGCGCTCAAACGACTTTTCCGACTGGATGCATTCGCTGCAGGAATGCCAATGGACCTGCCAAGGCTGCCATCGCTGGACCTGTTGCGGGGCTTCGTCGCCGTCGGCCGGCGCATGAGCATCACCCTTGCCGCGCAGGACCTGTTCCTGACCCAGTCTGCGGTCAGCCGCCAGGTGCAGGCGCTTGAACAGCAGCTTGGCGTGCGTCTGCTCACGCGCGGCCATCGCGCGATCGGCCTCACGCCCGAGGGCGAGCGGCTGTTCCGCAGCGCCGACGCCGCCATTCGCCAGCTGCAGGAAGCCGCGGCCGACATCGCTGCACGTGGCGCGGTACGCACGGTCACCATCAGCACCACGATCGGCTTCACCGTGCTCTGGCTGATGCCACGGCTGGGCGGCTTCCAGTCGCGGCACCCGCAGCTGGACGTGCGCATCTCTGCGCACAACCAGGTGATGGACCTGCGCCATGGCGGCATCGATCTTGCGGTGCGCTACACCACCGCCGAGCAGGCGCCACCCGGCGCGACGCTGCTGTTCGAGGAAACCATTGTGCCCGTGGCGAGTCCGACACTGCGACTCGGACGCCTGCGCGGCGGGCGGATACCGGGCTCGATCACCCTGCTGGAGTTCGAGGAACGCTACCAGTGGCTGCGCTGGCAGCACTGGCTCGGCCCGAGCGACGACGATGCGCGTCCGCGGCGCGTGCTGCACTTCAACCAGTACGACCTGGTGATCCAGGCGGCCGTCGCCGGCCAGGGCGTGGCACTGGGGCGCCGTGAACTGATCCTGCCCTTGCTGCGCGACGGCCGGTTGATGGAGCTCGCCCCGCCCCGGCGCGGGTACGCGGCGGGCTACGGCTACTGGTTGCTGCAGGCCGGCACGCAGCCGCGTGCCGAGGTCGCGCAGGTGGCCGAGTGGATCCGCGGCGAAGCGGCGCTGCAGCGGAACGATCGGAAACAGACCGATGACTGAGTCACAGCCCGTTGCGCTGCATGCGCAACGCGTGGCCGAACGCACCACCGCCTCGCACTACCCCGCGCCCCATGCCGCGCGCATGCATGGGCGCGTCAAGCGCGCGCTCGGCGATGCCTTCGGGCTGGCCGGCTTCGGCGTCAACCTCACCACCCTGCTGCCGGGCGCGATGTCGGCACTGCGCCACCACCATTCGCGCCAGGACGAGTTCATCTACGTGCTCGAAGGCCATCCCGTACTGGTGACCGATGCGGGCCGAACCCAGCTTTCGCCGGGCATGTGCGCCGGCTTCCGCGCAGGCGACGGCAACGGCCACCACCTGCTCAATCCCAGCGCGGCCCCGGTGCTGTACCTGGAGGTGGGCGACCGCAGCGAGGGCGACGTGGTCGGCTATCCAGACGACGACCTCGTGGCCGTGCGCGACGGCGGGCGCTGGCGCTTCGCCCACCGTGACGGGACGCCGTGGTGACGACGGACAGCGCAACGGATCCGGCATTGCTGCACGACGAGGTCGCGCAGATCGCGGCACGCAGCGTGCTCTGCTGGCTGGCGACGGTGGACGGCGACGGACAGCCGAGCGTCTCCCCGAAGGAACTGTTCGCCATCGTCGATTCGAACCACATCGTCATCGCCAACATCGCCTCGCCCGCCAGCGCGCGCAACCTCCGCGAGCAGCCGCGGGTGTGCGTGAGCTTCATCGACGTGCTGGTCCAGAAGGGCTGGAAGGTCTTCGGTACGGCGCACGAAGTGCGGCCGGCCGATGAAGGCTTCGCGTCCTGGGCCGCGCCATTGCTGGATCGCGCCGGCACGCGCTTTCCCCTGCGCAGCGTCTTCGTGGTTCGCGCCACGGCGCTCCGGCGGATCCTCGCGCCGAGCTACCTGCTGTATCCGCACGAAACCACCGAGGCATCGCAGGTCGCGGCGGCGCGGGCAGCCTATCGCCTGCCTTAATGCGCAGGACCGCTTTCTCTCCCGGTTCATCCACGGCGCATTAGGGTCCCCGCAAGCCATCGCGGGAGACGACGACGATGAAACCTCTGCTGCTTGCAGGCGCGCTGATGCTGGCGATCCCGGGTGCGGCGATCGCCGATCCGCCCTGGAAACACGGCCACGACGGCCGCGGCAAACACCACGACGCCCGCCACCATTACGAAAAGGACCGGCGCAAGGCGGAACGCGAGTACTGGAAGGACAGGCGCAAGGCCGAGCGCGACTACCAGCGCGACCTGGCGCGTGCGGAACGTCGCTGGGCACGCGGCCAGTACCTGCCGCGCGGCTATCTGGCCGACACCTACTATGTGCGCGATTACGGGGCCTATGGCCTGGCCGCGCCGCCGCCCGGCTACACCTGGGTGCGGCCGGATCCGCGCGACGACAGCTACTACATGGTGCAGCTGGCGACAGGCCTGATCGAACAGATCTTCGGCCCCTAGCCTCGGCGAAGCACGCGCGGGAAGGCGGCCTCCGGGCCGCCTTTTCCGTGTGCGGCCCGCCGGGCGATGTGCGTCGGCGGCCTATACTGACCGCAGATGACGCGTTCCAGGCTTCTGTCCAGGCACATGCTGCTGCTCGCGCTCGCCGCGACGCTGCTGGCGGCGGCCGCGCCCGCGCTGAGCCGCTTCCTGGCGGCTGGGACCGGGCCGTCTTCCCGGCTGGTGGACATGTGCACCACCGCCGGACTGAAGCGGATGGCGGTCGATATCGCGCCGGACGTCGCACCGGATCCAGTGCCGGTCCTGCCGCAGCCGGGCGTCGACCCGGTCTGCGGCTACTGCGTCCTGCCACCGCCGCTGTCTCCGGTGCCAGCGCCGGCTGCCGCGCCGCAGGCCTGGCGCGCCCCGTCCCCAGTACCGCCCCGCACGCCTCCCGTACCCGGGACGTGGCGCAACGTCCGCGGGCTGGGCGCGCAGGGCCCGCCCATCGTCTCCTGACCCGGCGGGGCGCGTTCGCGCTCCGGCACCCGGGCGATGTTCTGGTCGGCAGCCAATGCGCCGCCCCTGTCACCGGCCCTGGGCTGGTGCCCCCTACCCGGTCCGCGGCGCTGCGCGGCGCGGCCGATGATCGATGGAGATGCCCATGACACACCCTGCAAGCTGGATGCTGGGAGCCGCGATGCTGGCCGCCCTGGCCGGATGCGGTAGCAAAGAACAGGCCGCCCCGGCCGCTCCCGCTGCGACGGCAGCGCACCAGCCCCACGCCGCCAGCGACCGGATGACGATCGACGCCGCCTGGTCGCGTGCGGTGCCGCCGAACGCACCGGTCGCCGCCGGCTACCTGACGCTGCACAACGGCAGCGGCGCCGACGACCGCCTGCTGGAGGTGCGCAGCGATGCCGCCGCCCGCGTCGAGATCCACGAGGTGCGCCACGAGGACGGCATGGCGCGCATGCGCCAGCTGGTGGATGGCCTCGCGGTGGCGGCCGGCGCGACGGTCGAACTGCGGCCGGGCGGTTACCACCTGATGTTCATCACGCCAGGCGAGGGTTTCGTGGCCGGCCAGCGGATCGCGGCCACGCTGGTGTTCGCGCAGGCCGGCGAGATCGCGACCGAGTTCGAGGTGCGTGCGCTCGGATCGACCGGCGACGAGCCGACGCACGGGCATCACTGACCGCGGCCGACGCGGGCCGCGGGCGGCCCACCGCCCGCGCTCGCGCCTGCGGCCCGCAAGCGTCGGCGCGCTCGCGGGCCGCTGGACTCAGCGCAGGGGCGCCGGATCGACCACCGGCCAGCCGTCGCCGTCCCACTGCATCGGCAGCAGCTTGAGCTTGGGCAGTCCGCCGTCTTCGGCGTCGTAGGCGTGGAAGACGAGGTAGTCGCGGCCGTCGAAACTGTAGGCGCTGTTGTGTCCGGGACCGGGCCAGCGCGGCGTGCCGCGCAGCACCTCGGTGGCGCCGCCCTGGTCCATGCGCTTGCCATCGCGGTCGAGGTAGGGACCGATGAGCGTGGGCGAGCGCCCGACCATGATGCGGTAGTCGCTTTTCGCGCCGCGACAGCAGTGGTCGTAGGACACGAACAGGTAGTACCAGCCATCCCTGCGGAACACGAACGGCGCCTCGATCGCCCCGGGTTCGGGCTCGGCGTCGTCGACCAGGATCGAGCGGGCGCGCTTGGCCAGCGTATGCCAGACCTGCGGCTCGGCCGGACGCAGCCGGTCCTGGCGCAGCTGCACCAGCTTCAGCCCGCCCCAGAACGAGCCGAAGGCCAGCCAGGGCGTGCCGTCGTCGTCCTCGACCAGGTGCGCGTCGATGGCGTTCCACATGTCCCGGTGCGGCACCGAGCGCAGCACGATGCCGTGGTCGACCCATTCGAACGCGGGGTCGGCTGGGTCGAGCGTGGTGTTGGTGGCCACGCCAATGGCCGAGGTGTTCTTGCCGCCGCTGGAGATCGAGTAGTACAGGTACCAGGTGCCGTCGTGCTGTGAGATATCCGGCGCCCAGATGTGGCCGTTGAACTTGGGCACGATGTCGTAGGCCCAGGGGGGGATGTCGGCGAATACCTGCGGCTCGGCCTTCCAGGTTTCCAGGTTTTTCGAGCTGTACACCGTGATGCCCGGGCCGGTGACGAAGGCGTACCAGGTGTCGCCCTCGCGCGCCAGCACCGGGTCGTGCGCCAGCACGTCGGCCCAGTAGCCCTCGCGTGGCGCGGCCACCGGCGGGCTTTCCATCATGTCGTCGTTGTTGGGGCGCGCCTCCTGCGCGCACGCCGGCAGCGCGAGCAGCCCGACCAGCAGCGCAACCACCGCACGCAGCACGCTCATGCGTTGGCCCCCGGGATCTCCACCTCGCGCAGCGGTCGCCCGAACACCGGCATGCCCTCGGCGTCCCACTCCAGCGGCTGGATGCAGGTGTGGCGGTCTGGGTTCCATAGCGGGTCGCCCTCGATCTTGGTGTAGTTGCGCGCGTGGTAGACCAGCAGGTCGGTGACGCCGTCCGGCGCGACCGTGAAGCTGTTGTGGCCCGGGCCGAACACCTCGCGCGCGGCATCGGACACGAACACCGGCGCTTCGGACTTGTGCCAGCTGGACGGGTCGAGCAGATCGGCCTGCGCATCGGCCCACAGCAGACCCATGGCGTAGCGCTCGTCGGTGGCGCTGGCTGAATAGGTGACGAACACGCGGCCGTGGCGGATCAGCACCGACGGTCCCTCGTTGACCAGGAAGCCCTGCACTTCCCAGTCGAACTCGGGCCTGGTGAGCATCACCGGCTCGCCCTCGATGTACAGGCCATCGCGCAGCGGCGCCAGGTAGAGGTTGGAGTTGCCCGGGATGTCGGGGTGCTTCTGCGCCCACAGGTAGTACTGCACGCCGCGGTGCGCGAAGCTGGTGGCGTCCAGGCAGAACGCATCGATGCCGCTGTCGACCTGGCCCGCAAGCTCCCACTCGCCCTGCATCGGATCGGCGGCGCGGCAGCGCAGTGCGTACATGCGGTGCTGGAACAGGTCGTCCCTGATCTCGCGCGAGGGCGCGACGGCGAAATAGACGAACCAGGTACCGTCGATGCGGTGCAGCTCGGGCGCCCATACCAGCGAGCACGTCGGCCCTTCCGCCGGCGCGGTCCACAGCGTGCGCTCCCCGGCGTCGACCAGCCCCGCCAGGGTCGGCGAACGGCGCAGGACGATGCGGTCGTATTCGGGCACCGAGGCGGTGAAGTGGTACTGGCCGTCATGCAGCGAGATATGCGGGTCGGCGCGGTTGAGGATGAAGGGGTTGCTGATCTTCATGGAATGTCCTGCTGCTGGCCTACGCGGCGGGCGCGTCGACCAGGATCTTCTGCTTGATCTGCGCGTAGTAGCCGTCGGTGATGCGGTAGAAGAACATCACGCCGCCCATCAGCGCATGGAACAGGCCGGGAATGATGGTGAGCATCAGGGCGATGCCGTTGAGCGACTGCGGGCTCTGCGCCTGGTCTGCCACGTAGCCGAACCACGCCAGCAGCATGCCCACGATCGCGCCGGCCACGCCCATGCCGGCCTTCTGGCAGAACGAGATGCCGCCCATGGCCAGCCCGGCGACGCGCCGGCCGCTCTTGGCGTGGCCGTAGTCCACCGCTTCGACGATCGCCGACCAGAACACCGGCGCATGCAGGTCGACCACGAAGCAGATCAGGAAATACAGCACGAAGGCCAGCGCCACGTCGCCCGGCTGCACCAGGAAGTACATGGCCACGCTCAGCACGCCGACGGCCAGCTGCGACCAGCGGAACATCGCCACCTTGCACCAGCGCTTGGTGATCCAGGTGGACGCCACCATCGCCAGGATCGCGGCACCCACGCCCGTGGCGAGAAAGGCCGAGAGCAGTGCCGCGTCGCCGCCCAGGTAGTACTTGGCGTAATAGGCCGCCACCGAGCCGCGCACCACGTAGCCGATCGTGCCGATCACGCAGACTGCGCACAGCAGCAGCCACTGGTCGTTGCGCAGCAGCAGCCGCGCCTGCTGCGCCAACGGGGTGCGGTCGACCTGGTGGCGGATGCGCTCGGTGGTGGTGAAGAAGCAGAACAGGAACAGCAGCGTCGCCATCAGCCCCATCAGCCCCATCGCCCAGCGGTAGCCTTCGGCGAGGTTGCCGCGGCCCCAGGACTCGGCCAGCACCGGCACGGCGATGGTCACCAGGAACGCGGCCACCTTGGCGAAGAACAGCCGGTAGCCGTTGGCCGACAGCCGCTCCTTCGGATCGGCGGTGAGCACGCCGATCAGCGAGATGTAGGGAATGGTGACGATGGTGAAGAACAGCGTGACCAGCAGGTAGGTCGCATACGCCCAGGCCAGCTTGGCGCCGTAGTCCGCATCCGGCGTGGTGAATACCAGGAACACCGAGATGCCGAACGGCACGGCGAACACCAGGAAGTACGGACGGTAGCGGCCCCAGCGCGTCTCGACCCGATCGGTCACCAGGCCCATCAGCGGATCGGTGACCGCATCGAACATGCGCACCACGATCAGCAGCAGCGCGACATCGGTGGGCCTGAGTCCGAACACGTCGGTGTAGAAGAAGGTGATGATCAGCATCATCGAGGAGATGACGACGTTCACCGCCATGTCGCCGGCGCCGAAGCCGACCTTCTCGAGTACCGACAGCTTCTGGTCCTGCATCGCCCCTCCGCGAATGCGTGATCCTGCCCGCGGCTGCGGCGCAGCCGGCGGGGCGTGCCCCGGCGCTTCTGCGGCGTCCTCGGGCCTGGACCATTCTGGTCGTCACATGGATATGCAACAAATAGGAAAATCGTGATAATCCATATGGATCACGTTATAGGACGCCTGCCGTGCCCCATCCGCCCTGGTTCGTCCGCGCGCGCCTGAAGACGCGCCAGCTGATGTTGCTGATCGCCATCGAGGAACAGGGCAACATCCATCGCGCGGCCGAGTCGCTGAACATGTCGCAGCCGGCGGCCTCCAAGCTGCTCAAGGACCTGGAGGACCTGATCGGGGTACCGCTGTTCGAACGCCTGCCGCGCGGCATGCGCGCCACCTGGTATGGCGAAAGCATGATCCGCCACGCCCGCATCGCCCTGGCCAGCCTGGGCGAGGCCGGCGCGGAGATCGACGCGCTCAAGGCCGGACACGCGGGCAAGGTGAGCGTCGGCGCGATCGCCGGACCGGCCATGACCCTGCTGCCGCCGACCCTGGCGCGGCTGCACCGCGACCAGCCCGACCTGCGCGTCTCGCTGATGGTGGAAAGCAGCGACGTGCTGCTGGAGCAGCTGGCACAGAACCGCATCGACCTGATGATCGGGCGCCTGTTCCCGCGCCACGACACGCGCAACCTGCACTACGAGCCGCTGGCCGAGGAGGACGTGTGCGCGATCGCGCGCGCCGACCATCCGCTGCTCGCCGGCGGCAGGCCCTCGCTGGCCGACCTGGCGAAGGCGAGCTGGGTGGTGCCGCCGGAAGGCAGCGTGCTGCGCCACCGTTTCGAGCTGATGTTCCAGAACGCGGGGCTGCAGCCGCCGCGCCAGGTGATCGGCACCGCCGCACTGGTGCTGGTGCCGCGCCTGCTGCAGGGCAGCGAGCACCTGGCGGTGGTGCCGGTGGATGTGGCCCGCCATTACGCCGACTACGGGATGGTGAAGCAGCTGCCAGTGGAACTGGGCTGCCGGATGGACTCCTTCGGCTTCATCACCCGCACCGACTGGCTGCTCTCGCCCGGCGCCCGCAAGGTCCTGGAGACGCTGCGCGAGGCCGCCGCCGAGGTCTATGGCGGGAACGGGCCGGCCCCCGGGGCCTGACCCGCCCGGCGCTCCTGGCAGGCGCGACCGCTGCCTGCCGTCATTCCCGCGAGGGGAATCCATGGTTTTGCCCGGACAGCAAGGGCAATGGCCCCCCCGCGTTCGCGGGATGACGATTGCAATGCGGGAACGGCGTGATGCGGCACGATGCGACCCCGGGACAGCGTGGTGCGGGAGGATGCGGCGCGGTCCCGGCGCGCGCCGAGGCTCAGGCCGGCCATATCGGTACCGATATCGATACGCCCACAATTGTTATTTTTCGTGCATGTATCGCGCCGGTAGCATCATCGCGGAATCGCCGTGACCCTCTATCGGGCGCGGCCGGACATTCCTTACACGGGCAGGATCCCCGACCGCATGAGCGCTCCCAACAAGCCGGCACGCCGCAGCCAGCAGTGGTTCGGGCGCGACGGCAAGCAGGGCTTCTACTACCGCAGCTGGCTCAAGGGCCTGGGCCTGCCGCACGAGATGTTCGACGGGCGGCCGGTGATCGGCATCTGCAACACCTGGTCGGAACTCACGCCCTGCAATTCCTCGTTCCGCGAACTGGCCGAGCACGTCAAGCGCGGCGTCTACGAAGCCGGCGGCCTGCCGCTGGAGTTTCCGGTGATGTCGCTGGGCGAGACCCAGATCCGCCCCACCGCGATGCTGTTCCGCAACCTCGCCGCGATGGACGTGGAGGAATCGATCCGCGCCAATCCCATCGACGGCGTGGTGCTGCTGATGGGCTGCGACAAGACCACGCCGGCGCTGCTGATGGGCGCGGCCAGCGTGGACCTGCCCACCATCGGCGTCTCCGGCGGCCCCTCGCTGTCGGGCAACTGGCGCGGCAGGCCGGTGGGTTCCGGCACCGGCGTGATCGAGATGTCGGAGATGGTGCGCGCCGGCACGCTCAGCCAGGAGGAATTCAACGAGGCCGAGGCCTGCATGCAGCGCTCCAAGGGCAGCTGCATGACCATGGGCACGGCCTCGACGATGGCCTGCATGGTCGAGGCGATGGGCATGTCGCTGCCCGAGAACGCCGCGATCCCGGCGGTGGATGCGCGCCGCTTCCGCCTCGCCCACCTGTCCGGCCGGCGCGCGGTGGAGATGGTGCGCGAAGACCTGCGCATGTCGAAGGTGCTCACCCGCGAGTCCTTCGCCAACGGCATCCGCGCCAACGCCGCGATCGGCGGCTCGACCAATGCGGTGATCCACCTGCTGGCGATCGCGGGCCGGCTGGGCGTACAGCTGAGCCTCGACGACTGGGACCGGCTCGGCTCGCGCCTGCCCTGCCTGGTCAACCTCAAGCCGTCGGGCCAGTACCTGATGGAGGATTTCTACTACGCCGGCGGCCTGCCCGCGGTGCTGCGCGAGATCTCCGCGCACCTGGACACGGACGCGATGACGGTCAACGGGCGCACTCTGGGCGAGAACATCAGTGAGGCGCCCTGCTGGAACCAGGACGTGATCCGGCCGCTGACCGAGCCGGTGCGGCCCGAAGCGGGCATCGCGGTGCTGCGCGGCAACCTCGCGCCCGATGGCGCGGTGATCAAGCCCTCCGCCGCATCGCCCCATCTGCTCAGGCATCGCGGCCGCGCGGTGGTGTTCGAGGACATCGACGACTTCAAGGCGCGCATCGACGACGAGGCGCTGGAGGTCGACGCCAATTCGGTGCTGGTGCTGAAGAACTGCGGCCCGCGTGGTTATCCCGGCATGGCCGAGGTCGGCAACATGCCGCTGCCGCCGAAGCTGCTGCGCCAGGGCATCACGGATCTGGTGCGCATCTCCGACGCGCGCATGAGCGGCACCGCCTACGGCACCGTGGTGCTGCATGTTTCGCCCGAAGCCGCCGCAGGCGGTCCGTTGGCGCTGGTGCGCGAGGGCGACGTCATCGAACTCGACGTGGCCGCCCGCCGCCTGCACCTGGACGTATCCGACGAGGAGCTGGCCCGGCGCCGCGCCGAGTGGACGCCACGCCCGGCACCCGCGCGCGGCTGGAGCAAACTCTACGTCGACCACGTGCAGCAGGCGCATCTCGGGGCGGACCTGGATTTCCTGGTGGGCGGCAGCGGCGATACCGTCGCCGGGGATTCGCACTGAGGCCTCGCGCGCGACTCGCCTCGCTGCATCCGCCTTCGGCCTGCATACGCTGGAGCCGCTGATGCACGATCCGATCCCATCGCCGCAGCGCCGCCGTTTCCTCGCGGCCACCGGCTCGGGCCTCCTGCTGCCGGTGGCCGGTGCCCTGCCCGCGCTCGCCGCGGCAGCGCCCGCAGTGGCCGCAACGCCGTTCGCGCTGGCGGACGTACGTCTCACCGACGGCCCGTTCGCCCACGCACAGGCGCTCAACCGCCGCTACCTGGCCGCGCTCGACATCGACCGTCTGCTGGCGCCCTACCGCATCGAGGCCGGCCTGCCGTCGCCTGCCCCGAAATACCCGAACTGGGAATCGATGGGTCTGGACGGACATACGGCCGGCCATTGCCTGTCGGCGCTTGCGCAGCAGGCAGCGCAGGGCGACGAGGCGATGCGCGTACGGCTCGAGGCCATGATCGATGCCCTGGCCGAGGTGCAGCAGGCCAACGGCGACGGCTACCTGGGCGGCGTGCCGAACGGGCGCACGCTCTGGAACCGCATCGCCTCCGGCGAGTTCCAGGCCGAGGCCTTCTCGCTCGACGGCGCCTGGGTGCCGTTCTACAACCTGCACAAGATGTACGCCGGGCTGCGCGATGCCTGGCTGATGGCCGGCAACGCAACGGCGCGCGCCCTGCTGGTGCGCTTCGCAGACTGGTGCGACGCGCTGGTCGCCAACCTCGACGACACGCAGCTCCAGCGCATCCTCGATACCGAACACGGCGGCATGAACGAAGCGCTGGCCGACGTCTACGCCATCACCGGCGAACGCCGCTACCTGGCGCTGGCGCGGCGCTTCTGCCATCGCGCCATCCTCGATCCGCTGCTGCGGCGCGAGGACCGGCTCGACGGCCTGCACGCCAATACCCAGATCCCGAAGGTGATCGGCTTCGCCCGCATCGGCGAGCTGGACGACGAGCCGGCCTGGATCGAAGCGGCGAAGTTCTTCTGGGAAACGGTCGCCCTGCGCCGCAGCGTCGCCTTCGGCGGCAACAGCGTGCGCGAGCACTTCCACCCGGCCGACGACTTCAGCCCGATGCTGGCCTCGCGCGAGGGCCCGGAAACCTGCAACAGCTACAACATGCTGCGCCTGACCGCGCTGCTGCACCGGCTGGCGCCCGATCCGCGCTACCCGGAATTCCACGAGCGGGTGCTGTTCAACCACATCCTGTCCAGCCAGCATCCGGAGCACGGCGGGCTGGTCTATTTCACCCCGATACGGCCACGCCACTATCGCGTGTATTCGCAGCCCGAACAGTGCTTCTGGTGCTGCGTGGGCACGGGCCTGGAAAGCCATGGCCGCCATGGCGCATTCGCCTATGCCCATGGCGGCGACGCGCTGGCGGTCAACCTGTACATCGCATCCTCCCTGCACTGGCGCGAGCGCGGCCTGGTGCTGCGCCAGGACACCGCCTTCCCGGAAGAGCCGCGCACGCGCCTGCGGCTGCAGCTCGAGCGTCCGCAAGCGCTGACCTTGCAACTGAGGCACCCCGGGTGGCTGCAGGGGCCGCTGGTGGCGACGGTCAACGGCGAGCGCTGGCCGCTGGCCTCGTCGCCCGGAAGCCTGGCCTCGATCGCGCGCACCTGGCGCGACGGTGACATGGTCGAGATCGAACTGCCGATGACGACACGGATCGAAGCCCTGCCCGACGGTTCGGACTGGGTGGCGGTGGTGCATGGCCCGCTGATGCTGGCCGCGCGCACCGGCGAGGACGCGATCGAGGGCCTGGTCGCCGACGACGGCCGCGGCAGCCACATCGCGCCCGGCCCCTACCTGCCTCTGGACGGCGCACCGATGCTGGTGGGCGAACGCGACGCGCTGGCCTCGCACATCGTGCCTGTCGCGGGCGAACCGCTGGTGTTCACGGCCGCCGCGCTGATCCGCCCCGGCGGGTTCAGGCAGCTGCGGCTCGAGCCGCTGTCGCGCGTGCACGACGCGCGCTACATGGCTTACTGGCGCACCGCAACGCCATCGGCGTATCCGGCGGTCGTGGCCGCGATCGAGGCCGCCGAGCGCGATCGCGAGGCGCTCGATGCGCGCACGCTCGACCAGGTGCAGCCGGGCGAACAGCAGCCCGAGGTCGACCACGACTACGAGGGCAAGGACTCGGCGACGGGCAGCCTGATGGGCCGCGCCTGGCGCGACGCAGCCGGCTGGTTCGGCTATCGCCTGCAGGCGCGTCGCGAGGTGCCAGCGGGCACGCCGCTGGCGCTGCAGCTGGAACTGTTCGGCGGCGAGTGGAACGTGGCGATGGACGTCGAGGTGGACGGCCGCGTCCTGTCGCGGATCGACATGAGCGGCGCGGGCGGGACCGACGACTTCGGCCTGCGCGGAATCACGCTGCCGCCCGACCTGGCCACGGCGGCGCGCTCGCGCGGCATCCGCGTGCGCTTCGTGGCCCGGGACGGGCGCCGCACGCCGCGGCTGTTCGGGCTTCGGCTGCTGGCTACCGGCGGTGGGTAGCGCGGCAGCCGCCGCCTCAATCCGCGGCCAGGGCCTCGCGCAGCAGCGCGTCGATCATCGCCTGGACCTGTGTCGCCTTGGCCTCGTCCCAGGCGAAGGAGTCCTCGTCCATGTACACGCGCTGGCTGATCTCCAGCTGCACGGCCTGGATGCCGCGTGCCGGATCGGCGTAGTGGCGGGTGATATGGCCGCCGCGGAAGCGTCCGTTGTGCACCCAGTCGTAGCGCGACTGGCCGGCGAGCACAGCCTCCAGCCGCTGCTGCAATGCGGGGGTCGCACTGGCGCCATTGGCGGTGCCGAGGTTGAGGTCGGGCAGCCGGCCCTCGAAGAGGAAGGGCAACTCGCCGCGGATCGAATGCCCTTCCCACAGCACCACGCGGCCATGCGCGGCGTGCAGGCGCTCGAGCTCGTCGCGCAGCGCGGCGTGGTAGGGACGCCAGTAGCGTTCCACCCGCGCGCGCACTTCGTCTGCGTCCGGCGCCTGGCCATCGAGGTAGACCGGCTGGCCCGAGAACCGGACGGTCGGACACAGTCCGGTGGTGTTCTGCCCCGGATACAGCGAAACGTCGTCCTCGCCGCGATTGAGGTCGATCACGTAGCGCGAATGGCTCGGCACGAGCACCGACGCGCCCAGTTCGCGCGCGAACGCGTACAGGCGCGCGATGTGCCAGTCGGTATCGGGCACGCGCCGCGCCTGCGGCGTAAGGCGCGCGGCGATGTCGTCCGGCACGAAGGTGCCGTCGTGCGGCAGGCTGACCAGCAGCGGTGCGCTGCCGCGATGCAGGGTGTAGATGTCCATGCCCCGGATTGTAGAGCCGCCCGGTCGCAACCCACGGGGAGCGGCGGCTTCGTCATGCCGCATTCGTCCCGGAGGCCAGGCCTCGCAGCCGCAGCCGCAGCCGCGGAACCGGAAGCTCGTCGCCCCGGCCTGTCCGCACCCTTCCAACCAGAGACCCGCCACGGGAACACGCCATGAAAACCCTCTGCCTGCTGTTGGCCTGCGCCGCCCTGGCCGCGTGCACCACGCCTGCGCTTCCGCATCGCGGCGCCACCAACCCCCTGATCACCGACCGCCACACCGCCGACCCCGCGCCGCTGGTCGTCGGCGACAGGCTCTATCTGTACGTGGGCCACGACATGGCCCGCGGCGAGGAGATGTTCAACATCGTCGAGTGGCGGGTCTATTCGACCACCGACATGGCGGACTGGACCGACCACGGCCCCGTGATGAAGCCCACCGACTTCAAGTGGGCCAGCCGCGATGCCTGGGCCTCGCAGGCCATCGAGAAGGACGGCAAGTTCTACTTCTACACCACCGTCGAACACGACCGGAGCCGTCCGGGCAAGGCCATCGGCGTGGCGGTATCCGACAGCCCGACCGGCCCCTTCGTCGATGCCCGCGGCTCCGCCCTGGTCAGCAACGACATGACCCCGCAGGGCCCGCACACCTGGGACGACATCGACCCCACCGTGTTCATCGACGACGACGGCAGCGCCTGGCTGATGTGGGGCAACGCCAACTTCTACTACGCCAGGCTCAAGCCGAACATGATCGAGCTCGACGGCCCCATCCTGCAGGCCGAACTCCCCAAGTACGAGGAAGGCCCCTGGATCCACAAGCGCGGCGACCTGTACTACCTGACCTACGCCTCAAGGGACAAGTCGGTGTCCGAGGACGAGCTGATCTCCTACGCGACCGCGCCCGCGATCACCGGCCCGTGGACCTACCGCGGCGAGATCAGCGGCTCGGCGGAGAACAGCTTCACCATCCACCCGGGGATCGTGGAGTTCAAGGGCCACTGGTACTTCTTCTATCACAACGCGGTGCTGACGGTCGGCGGCCACGCCGGCGCGCTCGGCCGCCGCGCGGTGGCGGTCGAACACCTGTACTACAACGATGACGGCAGCATCGTGCCGATCGTCCATACGGCCGAGGGCGTGTCGGTGCCGCGCAGGCGCTAAGGGCGGACTTCACCCGCCCTGGCCGGCCAGGCGGCGACGATCCACGCCACCACGCTGGTGTTGGCGGTCACACCCCGCGCTCACCGCATCAGCACCACTTCCTCGGCACTGGTGGGGTGGATCGCGACGGTGTCGTGCAGGTCGGCCAGGGTGATGCCCTTCTTCAGCGCGACCGCGAACCCCTGCAGGATCTCGTCCGCGCCCTCTCCCAGCAGGTGGATGCCCGCCACCCTGCGCTCCTCGCCCACGCAGACCAGCTTGAACAGGCTGTGCTGCGACCGGTCCACCAGGGCCTGGCGCATCGGCCGGAAGATGCTGCAGTACACGTGCACGGCGGCATCGCCGTGGCGCTCGCGCGCCTGCGCCTCGGTCAGGCCCACGCCGCCCAGCGGCGGATGCGCGAACACCACGGTGGGAATGCCGTCGTAGTCCAGGCGCGCATCGGGCTGTCCGCCGAACACGCGGTCCATCGTGCGCCGCGCCGCGGCGATCGCCACGGGCGTCAGCGTCATCCGCCCGGTCACGTCGCCGACCGCGGCGATGTGCGGCACGCTGCTGCGCTGGAAATCGTCGACCACGATGTTGCCGCGCGCGTCGAGCGCGACACCCGCCTCCTCCAGGCCGATGCCACGGCTGTTGGCGCCGCGCCCGGTGGCGAGGAACACGTGCCGGTACGCCTCGCCGGTGTCGCCGGCGGCGTCGCGCAGGTGCAGCGCGCCGGGTTCGCCCTCGATCGCCGCCAGTTCGTAGCCGAAGCGCAGGCCGATGCCCTGCTGGCGATAGTTCTCCTGCAGCCGCTCGGCCAGTTCCGCATCGGCCTGGCTCAGCAGCCGTTCGCTGCGCGCGTGGATGTCGATGCGGCAGCCCAGCGCCTGCAGCACGCCGGCCAGTTCCACTGCGACGTAGCCACCGCCGACCAGCGCCACGCGGCCGGGCGCTTCGTGCAGGGCGAAGAAGTCGTCGGACACACCGGCCAGTTCCGCGCCGGGCACGTCGGGCCGCAGCGGATGCGACCCCGTGGCGAGGAGGATCTGCGCCGCGCGCAGGCGCGTGCCGTTCGCGCATTCGACCGTGTGCGCGTCGCGCAGCCGGCCACGCGCGGGCAACAGCACGATCCCGTCGGCGTCCAGCCGCCGCCGGTAGCTGGCGTGGATGCCGTGGATGTAGCGCTGCCGGCTGGCGACCAGGGTGGGCCAGTCCGGCTTCGGCGCGTCGGGCACGTCGAAGCCGAGCTGCGATGCAAGCGCCACGCTGCCGGCCAGTTCGGCGGCCAGCCACATCGCCTTCTTCGGCACGCAGCCGACGTTGACGCAGGTGCCGCCCAGTTCGCCCGGTTCGAGCAGGGCGACGCGCGCGCCATGCGCCGCGGCGCGGAACGCGCCGGCGAGGCCACCGCTGCCGCCGCCCAGCACGACGAGGTCGAAATCCAGATCCTGCTGGCTCATGCGAAGCGCTCCGGCGAATAGGGGGCGGGATCGAGGTGCGGCGCCTCGCCCGTCATCAGTTCGGCCAGCAGGCGCCCGGTGGCCGGGCTCATGCTCACGCCCAGCATGCCGTGGCCCGTCGCCAGCCACAGGTGTTCGTGCCCCGGCGCGCGGCCGATGATCGGCAGGTCGTCCCAGGACAGCGGACGCCAGCCGTACCACTCTTCCCGCTTCTCCGGACCGGTGGGTTCGCGCAGGTACTCGGCCGCGGCGCGCGCCAGCGCGTCGAGCCGGCGCCGGTTGAGCGTGCGGTCGTGTCCGGAGAATTCCATCGTGCTGCCGAGGCGGAAGCCGTCCTCCCACACCGTCACGCAGACCCTGCGCTCGAACAGGGTCATCGGCCGGCGCGGGACCAGCGCGGGCCGCGAGTACGTGATCGAGTAGCCCTTGCCCGGCTGCATCGCATCGCGCAGCCAGCGCAGGCCCAGCGACCGGGCCAGCAGCGGCGACCAGGCGCCGGTTGCCAGCACCACGTCCCGCGCCGGGCGATCGCCACGCGTGGTCCGCACGCGCAGGCCCGCGCCGTCGGCATCGACGGCGGCGGCCTCGCAGCCGGTTTCGATCGTGCCGCCGGCCGCCAGCACCGCCTGCGCCAGCCCCGCGACATAGTGGTCGGGCCGCAACTGCGCGTCGCCCGGGTAGTGCACCGCGCCGACCACGCCCTCGAGCAGCGCCGGATCCCGGGCGAGGTAGTCGCGCCCTTCGATCACGCGCGACTCGATGCCCATGTCCGCCAGCATCGGCAGCTGGCGCACATAGGCCTCCATCTGCGCGGGATCGCGGAACACGCAATCGGCACCCGGTTCGGCGAACTCGCAGTCGATGCCATGGTCGGCGATCCAGCGCGGGAAGGCCTGGCGCGACGCGTTGAGGATGGCGGCACGCGGCCGCGCGGAGGCGTTCCAGTCGCGCGGATTGCAGCGCCCGGCGAAGCGCAGCATCCATTGCCACAGCGCGGGATCCAGCCGCGGGCGCACGTAGAACGGCGCATCCGGCGTCAGCATCCAGCGCAGCGCCTTGGCCACGGTCCCGGGCGCATGCAGCGGCCCGGCATGGCTCGGCGTGAGGGTTCCGCAATTGCCGTGCGAGCTGCCGCCGCCGACGCGGCCGGCATCGATCACGCGCACGCTGCGTCCGCGCTCGAGCAGGCACAGTGCGCTGGCCAGTCCGGACACGCCGGCGCCGATGACGAGGATGTCGCTGCGATCAGGCATCCGCGCAGTGTAACGGCGCGCCGGCCGCGCCCAGCCGCTCAGTCGAGGCGCATGCGCGGGCGCGTGCCGTAGGTGAGCCAGCGCCACAGCCATTCCATCGGGCCGAAGCGGTAACGCGCCAGCCACCAGTGGCTGGTCAGCACCTGCATCGCGAACACCGCCAGCACCAGCAACACCTGGCCGGCGCGACCGACCTGCCCCCACAGTCCGACGCCGTAGCCGTAGAACAGCGTCGAGGCGATCAGCGACTGCAGCAGATAGTGGGTCAGGGCCATGCGCCCGGGCGGCGCCAGCCAGCCCAGCACGCGCGACACGCCCGGCGCGCCCAGGCCCAGCACCAGCAGCGACAGGTAGCCCAGCGCCAGCGGCAGGCTGCCGAGCATCATCAGGCCCTGCGCCAGCAGCATCGGCCCCATCTCGCGCATGCCGTCGAAGCTGCTGCCCACCGCCATCGACAGCGCGACGAACGTCGCGCCGAGCGGAAGGGTCCACAGCGCCAGCCGCGCGAACCAGCCGCGCTGCGAGGCCACGTCGTGCATGCGCCCGGAGCGCACCAGCCAGGCGCCCAGCATGAACACGCCCAGCGCCATCGGCACCGTCATCACCAGCCCCTGCATCGACAGGCTGGCGAAGTCGCGCGCACGCTGCAGCACCGCATCCGGATAGCTGCCGTGGGCATACACGCCGGCGGCCTGCACCGCCTGCGACTCCATTTCGGCGGCCATCCCGGCCATCTCGCCAAGTTCCTCCGCCGGCACCAGCGAGATCAGCCCGCCGCCCAGCGCGACCATCAGCGCGATCGCGCCGTAAAGCCCGAGGCCGAGCACCAGGCGCGCCCGGTTGGAGATCTCGCCGAACGCAAGCAGCAGCAGGCCGGTGATCGCGTAAGCGTGGAGGATGTCGCCCGGCCACAGCAGCACCGCGTGCAGCAGGCCGAACGCCAGCAGCGCCAGGCAGCGGCGCAGGTAGCGTCCGCGAAACGCCGCGCCATGACCACCACGGCTGGACATCACCGCGAAGCCCATGCCGAACAGCAGCGAGAACAGCACCCAGAACTTGCCGGACACGAACACGTGCACGGCCCAGGCGGCGGCGTGGTCGAGCCCGGTCGTCGAAGGATCGATGCCCGAGCCCATTGCCTGCATCGGCCGGCCGAACCATTCGATGTTCATCAGGAAGATGCCCAGCAGCGCGAAGCCGCGGACCACGTCCAGGGCCTGGATGCGCTGTCCCGCGTCGATGGGCGCAAAAGCGGGCGGGCCGCCTGCCTGGCGGTCGTGGATCTGCGTCATGCGGTGCCCCCTGGTTCCGCGCACAGGATGCGGGGATGGCTGGGGCTTGCCAAGCCTGCGAGGGCCCGGCGGATGCCGTGGGACCGACGGCGTGGCACGGGCGCCACCCGCGCGCGGGATCGCGCCGGGGCGGCAATCACCGCCCCGCACGCACCCGGCCTAGCCGGATGCCCTGCACTCGCGCCGGCCCGACGGCCGGCTCCGCCCGGAGCGCGCATGCAGCGCGCGCCGGACCTGCCCTCTTAGTGCTGGTGGCCGCCTTCGCCGTGCACGTGGCCGTGCTCGATCTCGACCTGCTGCGCCTCGCGCACCTCGACGATCTCGATGTCGAAGTGCAGGTCCTTGCCCGCCATCGGGTGGTTGAGGTCGACGTCGACCACGCTCATGCCCACCTTTTCCACGGTCACCGCGCGCGGGCCGAAATTGGTGTTGAGCACCACCTGCTGGCCCGGGGCCAGCTTCTGCGCGCCGAAGTGCTTCCTGGGCACGCGCTGGGTCAGGCCGTCGCGGCGATCGCCGTAGGCCTCGGCCGCAGGCACGTCGACGCCGAAATTCTCGCCGGCCTCGCGGCCGTCCAGCGCCTTCTCGAGGCCAGGAATGATGTTGCCGTGGCCGATGAGGATCGCCAGCGGCTCGCCGCGCTCCTTCGACGACTCCAGGGCCGGCTGGCCGACTTCAGAGACGGTGTAGTGGAAACGGACGACGCGGTCTTTCTCGATCTTCATGGCGGCTCGCTGCGGGGGCGCGGCGGTGGCCGCGGCTTGTCTGGAGGAAACCACCCGGGCAGGATGCCGCGCATGACACCGCCACGCGAACGCTTCCTGCCGTCGGGCGACGGAGCCGGGCATTATCCGGACTCGGGCACGGCAACGCCAATCCGGGCCGCACTCGCCCTCGCGCTCATCGCCCTGCTGCTGGGCGGTTGCGGCGGCGGCCAGGACGTCCGGCTCGCCCCGCGCGCGGCCACGACCGTCCCCACGCGCGACTGGCCGGCCACCACGCCCGCCAACCCCGCCGCCGCCAACGCCGTGCTGATGCGGGCGATCAGCCTGGTGGGCACCCCCTACCGTTACGGCGGCAACACTCCGGAGGGCGGCTTCGACTGCAGCGGCCTGGTGAACTACGTGTTCCGCGACATGCTCGACCTGCGCCTGCCGCGCACATCGCGTGAACTCGCCGGCGTACAGGGCCCCAGGATCGACCCCAGGCGCCTGGCTGCCGCCGACCTGGTGTTCTTCGGAAGCGGATCCCAGGTCACACATGTGGGCATCTACGTGGGAGAGGGACGATTTGTCCACGCTCCCAGCACCGGCGGAACGGTGCGCCTGGATCATCTGGACGGAAGCTACTGGCAACGCCACTACAGCGGCGCCAAGCGCGTCCTGCAGTGAATGGTCCGTTTTGATTTGTGAGCAGAATCACTTACTTGGACAGGTTTGTATAACCCTGATTTAACATCACGCCAGCTTCACTCCGGCAAACTCCGCCGCTGATCCGCTCCAAGTGAAGCCCGCGTGACGACAGCCAACGCCCCGTCCGGCCGAACCCGACATCGCTCCACTCCGGCCAGACAGGGCAAGTTCGTCGCCCTCTGCGGCTGCCTGTTCGCCTTGGCCACCCTGCCCGCCTTTGCCGGTCCGGGCCTGGCCGGCGATTCGGCCGATGCGCCCGCGGCGCCCGCGTCCTCGGTCACCAGCGCCCTGGTCGCCAGCCCGCTGCGCTCCGCCAGCTCCGACGTGCTGTTCGCCAGCGACGTCAACCAGATGATCGCCGCGCAGGCGGCGCTGGCGCAGTCCGCTCCGAAGGAAGAAGGCCGGGTCCAGACGCTGGTCAAGCGCGGCCTCGCCCTGCTCGGCACCCCGTACCGCTGGGGCGGCAATTCGCCGGAGGGCGGCTTCGACTGCAGCGGCCTGGTCGGCTACGTATTCCGCACCGCGCTGGGCATCGACCTGCCCCGCGTCTCGCGCGACATGGCTCGCGACGGTGAGAAGGTCGAGCGTGCTGCCCTGGTTCCCGGCGACCTGGTGTTCTTCGGCCGTCGCGGCAAGCGCGTGGACCATGTGGGCATCTACATCGGCGAGGGCCGTTTCCTGCATGCGCCGCGCAGCGGTCGCGACGTGACCGTCTCGCAGCTCGACACCGGCTACTGGAGCGGCAAGTTCCTGCAGGCCCGCCGCGTGGCGGGCTTGGGAACGGAAAGCTGAGGCTGCGTTGTTCGCCGTCCAGAAGGCCGCCTACGGGCGGCCTTCTTGTATGTGTTCGCCGCGGGCGTTGTCGCGGCGTAGGCGAAGGATGCGAGCAGGAGCACCTTCTTGGTGACCTGATCGGCCACGCCGCCATCGGTGGACTTCTAGTGACCTGGTCAGCCACTCGGCCACGGCGGGCTTTCCTGGCCACCTGATCCGCCGCGCGGCTACCGGTGGGCCTTCGTTGCGACCTGATCGGCCGCGCCACCGGTTAGCCTCCCGGGCCACCTGATCCGTCGCACCGCCACCGGCAGGCCTTACCGGCGACCTGATCCGTCGAGCCGCCACCGGCAGGCCTTCCTAGCGACCTGATCCGCCGCGCGGCCACCGGCAGGCTTTCGTTGCGACGTGATCGGCCGCGCCGCCACCGGCGGGCTTTCGTTGCGACCTGATCCGCCGCGCCGCCACCGGTGGGCCTGCTCCGCGAATGTCCTCCGGCCGGCGCCCAAGGCACCGGCCTCCCCCTTGATTTCGCTGCGCAGGCCCACCGGCGGCGACGCGGCATCGCTCCGGTCCGGAGCCGGCGCCCCGACGTCATCCAGGAGCCGCGCTCTTCGACACGACCGGATGCGTGCATTCGCCACGGACAGGCGGGAGCACCGTCGTGCTGGACGCGGCACAATGGCGCGATGTCCAGCCTTTCAGTTTCCGCACTCACCATCGCCGGTTCCGACTCGGGCGGCGGCGCCGGCATCCAGGCCGACCTCAAGGCTTTCGCCGCGCACGGCGTGCATGGCCTGTCGGCGATTTCCGCCCTCACCGCGCAGCACACGCGCGGGGTGACCGCGGTGCACGTGCCGCCGGTCGCATTCCTGCGCGCGCAGATCGATGCCTGCTTCGACGATTTCAGGATCGGCGCGGTCAAGCTCGGCATGCTCGCCACCGCCGAGGTGATCCACGCCGTGGCCGATGCCCTGGAGGCACACGGCCCGGTCCCACTGGTCGTGGATCCCGTGATGGTGGCCACCTCCGGCGCGCGCCTGCTGGCCGAGGACGCGCTCGAGGCACTGCGGACGCGGCTGCTGCCGCAGGCCAGCCTGCTGACTCCCAACATGCCCGAAGCCGAACTGCTCGCGGGCATGACGATCGCCGGCCCGGATGAGGCCGAACGGGCGCTGGAGCGGCTGCGGCAGATGGGCGCGCAGGCGGTGTTGCTCAAGGGCGCGCACCTGGACGAGGGCGCGCAGGTGATCGACCGCTACCGGGATGCCGCCACGAACAGCGTCTTCAGCCATCCACGGCTGCCGATCGAAGGCCACGGCACCGGCTGCACCCTGGCGTCGGCCGTCGCTGCCAACCTGTGCCTGGGGCTGCCGGTACCGCAGGCGACCGCCGCGGCCGTCGCCTATGTCGGGCGCGCCCTGCGCCAGGGCTACCGGCCCGGGCGCGGCGAGGTGCGGGTGCTCGATCATCTGGGGGCGGCCCAGCCGCAGCCGTGACTCCGGTGATCGCGACCCCGGAGTACGAAGTCAGCGCAGGCGATGGCCACGGCTGGCGGCTGCTCGGGCGCGTGCCGGCAGCGCCCCGCGCCAGCCTGCTCTGGCTGCCCGCGCTGGGCGTGGCCGCCCGCCACTACCTGCCCTTCGCCGAGGCCTTGGCCGCGCGCGGCGTGGCAGTGTTCCTGCACGAGTGGCGCGGCCATGGCAGCAGCAGCCTGCGCGCAAGCCGCCACAACGACTGGGGTTATCGCGAGCTGCTGTTGCACGACATTCCCGCAAGCCAGGCGACGGCAGCGCGCGAACTCGGCGACGGCCTGCCGCGGATCGTCGGCGGCCACAGCCTGGGCGGCCAGTTGGCCTGCTGCCGGCTCGCACTCGCGCCCGACGCGGCGGACGCGATCTGGCTGGTCGCCAGCGGTGCACCGTACTGGCGCGCGTTCCCGATGCCGCATCGGGCCTGGCTGCCGCTGGCCTACCGCTTCCTGCCCTGGCTGGCCGCAACCAATGGCGCCCTGCCGGGCCGCCGGATCGGATTCGGCGGCAACGAGGCCGCGGGCCTCATCGCCGACTGGGCGCGCACCGCCATCAGCGGCCGCTATGCCGCCGCCGGCGTGCCCGCGGACCTGGAAGCGGGCCTGGCCGGCCTCGAGCGGCCGATCCATGCGCTGCTGCTGTCGCAGGACTGGCTGGCGCCGCGCAGTTCGCTGCAGTTCCTGCTGGACAAGATGCCGCGGGCGCCCGCACGCGTGGAATGCCTCGACGCGGCCGGAGCCGGTACCCGTCCTGACCACTACGCCTGGATGCGGCAACCGGCCGCCGTGGCCGACCGCCTCTGCGCTCAGCTGCGGTAGCCGTCCGGATTCATCGACTGCCAGCGCCAGGCGTCGCGGCACATCGCGTCCACATCCAGCTCCGCGCGCCAGCCCAGCAGCGACTGCGCGCGTGCGGGATCGGCGTACACCTCGGCCACGTCGCCGGCCCGGCGCGCGACGATGGCATGCGGCACATCGCGGCCCGAGGCGCGCTCGAACGCCCGCACCAGCTGCAGCACGCTCACCCCGGATCCGGTGCCGAGATTGACCGTGAAGCCGCTGCCGGTGCGCGCCAGCGTATCCAGCGCGTCGGCATGGGCGCGGGCCAGGTCGACCACGTGGATATAGTCGCGCACGCCGCTGCCGTCGACGGTCGGCCAGTCGCCGCCGAACACGCTCAGCCGCTCGCGCCGTCCCACCGCCACCTGGCAGATGTAGGGCATCAGGTTGCTGGGCACGCCAGACGGATCCTCGCCGATCAGCCCCGAGGCATGCGCGCCGACCGGGTTGAAGTAGCGCAGGATCCCGGCATGGAAATCCGGCTCCGCCGCGCACAGGTCGCCGATCAGCTGTTCCATCACCAGCTTGGTGCGGCCGTAGGGATTGGTCACGCGCAGTGGCGCGTCCTCATCGACCGGCACCCGCTCGGGATCGCCGTACACCGTGGCCGACGAGCTGAACACCAGCTTCTGCACCCCGGCCTGGCGCATCGCCTGCAGCAGGTTGAGGGTGCCGGTGATGTTGTTGTCGAAGTAGTCCAGCGGCCGCTCGCAGGACTCGCCCACCGCCTTGAGCGCGGCGAAGTGCACCACCGCCTCGAAGCCGCCGCCGGCGAGCAGCTCGACGGTGGCCGCCCGGTCGCGCAGATCGACGCGGCGGAAGTCGAAGGCCTGCCCCGTGATCGTCTGCAGCCGCGCGAGCACCCGTTCGGAGCTGTTGCTGAGGTTGTCGGCGATGACCAGGTCGTGCCCGCGCGCGGCGAGTTCGACGCAGGTGTGGCTGCCGATGTAGCCGGTACCGCCGAAAACGAGGATGCGCATATCGCAGGGTCCGGGAGAAGGCGCGGCCATTATCGGCCACGATCGCGGCCCGCGCGCACTGGCCGCATGCGGCTGCATTCGACGTTCTGCCAAGTCGCGCCCACTGCGCCCGGCCGCCCGGCCGTGCCTAGAATGCCCCCTCCACTGGACCCACGGCCCGACTGATGACCGCTCCGCTTCCCGAACGCAACGACATCCGCATCGCCGTGATCGGGCTGGGCTACGTCGGCCTGCCGCTCGCCGCCGCCTTCGGCCGCAGCTACCCGACGGTGGGCTTCGACATCGATGCCGCGCGCGTCGAACAGCTGCGCCGCCACCACGACCAGACCCTGGAGATGTCGGAGGAAGAGCTGCGCGCCTCCACCCACCTCGAGTGCACGGACGATGCCGAGGCGCTGCGCCGCTGCAACGTGTTCATCGTCACCGTGCCCACCCCCATCGACGAGTACAAGCGTCCCGACCTGCGTCCGCTGGAATCGGCCAGCCGCACCGTCGGCCGGGCGATCTCGCGCGGCGGCGTGGCGATCTTCGAATCCACCGTCTACCCCGGCGCGACCGAGGAAGTCTGCGTGCCGATCATCGAGCGCGAATCGGGCCTGGTCTTCAACCAGGACTTCCATGCCGGCTACAGCCCCGAGCGCATCAACCCGGGCGACAAGGAGCACCGGCTCGAGACCATCCTCAAGGTGACCTCGGGCTCCACCCCGGAGGCGGCCGATTTCATCGACGCGCTCTACGGCAGCGTGATCACCGCCGGCACGCACAAGGCGTCGAGCATCCGCGTGGCCGAGGCCGCCAAGGTCATCGAGAACACCCAGCGCGACGTCAACATCGCCCTGATCAACGAGCTGGCGCTGATCTTCGGCCGGCTCGGCATCGACACCCACGAGGTGCTCGAGGCCGCCGGCACCAAGTGGAACTTCCTGCCCTTCCGCCCCGGCCTGGTCGGCGGCCACTGCATCGGCGTGGACCCCTACTACCTCACCCACAAGGCGCAGCAGATCGGCTACCACCCCGAGGTGATCCTGGCCGGGCGCCGCATCAACGACAGCATGGGCGGCCACGTCGCCCAGCGCGTGGTCAAGCTGATGCAGCAGCGCGGCCTGCACACGGCGGGCGCGAAGGTGCTGATCCTTGGCCTGGCGTTCAAGGAAAACTGCCCGGACCTGCGCAACACCCGCGTCACCGACATCATCGACGAACTGCGCACCTACAATGTCGAGGTCGACGTGCACGATCCCTGGGTCTCTCCGGCGCAGGCCCAGCACGAGTACGGCATCTCGCCGGTGGCCGAGCCGGCGCAGGGCCGCTACGACGCGGTGATCCTGGCGGTCTCGCACCGCGAGTTCGTCGCGCTCGGCGCCGACGGCGTGCGCGCCTTCGGCAAGCCCGACGCGGTGGTGTTCGACGTCAAGCGCGCACTGCCGCGCGATGCCGTCGACGGCTGCCTCTGATTCCACAACGGATACCCGAATGCGCGTACTGGTCACCGGCGCCGCCGGCTTCATCGGCTCCCACCTGAGCCACCGCCTGGTCGAACGCGGCGACGAGGTGCTCGGCTACGACAACCTCAACAACTACTACGACCCCTCGCTCAAGCAGGCCCGGCTGGACCGGCTGCTGCCCAGGCCCGGCTTCTCGTTCGTGCAGGGTTCGCTGGAGGAGCGCGGCACGCTTGAACGCGCATTCGCCAACTTCCGTCCGCAGCGCGTGGTCAACCTCGCCGCGCAGGCCGGCGTGCGCTATTCGCTGGAGAACCCCCACGCCTACATCGACAGCAACATCGTCGGCTTCACCAACATCCTCGAAGCCTGCCGCCATGGCGGCGTCGAGCACCTGGTCTACGCCTCGTCCAGCTCGGTCTACGGCGCCAACCGCAAGCTTCCCTTCGCGGTCGAGGACAGCGTCGACCACCCGGTGAGCCTGTACGCGGCGACCAAGAAGGCCAACGAGCTGATGGCGCACACCTACAGCCACCTGTTCGGGCTGCCCACCACGGGCCTGCGCTTCTTCACCGTGTACGGCCCCTGGGGCCGGCCGGACATGGCGCTGTTCCTGTTCACCAGGAGCATCCTCGAAGGCCGGCCGATCGACGTGTTCAACCACGGCCACCACACCCGCGACTTCACCTACGTCGACGACATCGTCGAGGGCGTGATCCGCACCCTCGATCGTGTACCCGGCCCGGACCCGACCTACGACCCGCTGCTGCCCAATCCGGGCTCGTCCAGCGCACCGTACCGCGTCTACAACATCGGCAACCACCAGCCGGTGCAGCTGCTGCGCTATATCGAGGTGCTCGAGCAGTGTCTTGGCCGCAAGGCCGAGAAGAACCTGCTGCCGATGCAGCCGGGCGACGTGCCCGACACCGAAGCCGATGTGAGCGCCCTGCAGCGCGATACCGGCTACACGCCTTCGACCTCGATCGAGACTGGCGTGGCGCGTTTCGTGGAGTGGTATCGCGACTACCACGGAGTCTGAACGGCGCGTCCGCAGCTTGACCGTTGTTGCCCTGATTCCACGTTACTGATGGCATCGGAACAACGAACGGGGATTCACAAGATGCGCATGTCCAGGCAACTCATCGTGATGCTGCTGGCCATCCTGCTGGCGGCCTGCGCCAGCGGCGGTGGTGTGGCCGAAGCGCCGCCCGCACCAGACCAGGCACCGGTCGAGGACTACGCCATCGGCGTGGACGACGTGGTGCAGGTGTCGGTGTGGCGCAACCCGGAGCTGGGCATCACCGTCCCGGTGCGCCCGGACGGCAGGATCTCGGTTCCGCTGGTCGGCGATGTGCTCGCCGGTGGCCGCACCCCCAGCCAGGTGGCGGCGGACATCCAGGACAAGCTCTCGGCCTTCGTGCGCGATCCGCAGGTGGCGGTGATCCTCACCGAGCTGCGAAGCCATGAGTACCTCTCGCGCGTGCGCGTGACCGGCGCGGTGCGCCAGCCGGTGTCGATCCCCTACCGCCAGGGCATGACCGTGCTCGACGCGGTGCTGGCCGCCGGGGGCGTGAACGAGTTCGCCGCGCCCGACCGCTCCAGCCTCTACCGCCGCAATGGCGAGGACACCACCAGCTACGCGGTCCGCCTGGACAAGATCATCAACCGCGGCGACCTGAGCACCAACTTCAAGGTCGCCCCGGGCGACGTGATCACCGTTCCGGAGCGCGCGTTCTGATGCAGCCGAACATCCTGCCCGCGCCGCAGCGCGCGGTCTCCGCGGCACGACCAGCGGGCCCCGCCGTCTCGCCCATCGAATACGCCAAGCTGGTGCTGAAGGAAGGCCGCAGGCGGGTCGTCGCACTGTGCGCGATCTTCGCCGTCATCGCGCTGCTGACCTTCGTGATCGGCCTGTTCCTGGTCGGCCGCAACTACCAGGTCTCGGTGACGATCCTGGCCCAGGAAAGCGACATCATCCAGCCGCTGCTGGAAGGCCGCGCGGTCCCGACCGGCGTCACCGACCGCGCCGGCATGGCCCGCCAGATCATCTACGGCCGCCGGGTCCTCACCCAGGTCATCGAGCAGGGCGGCTTCGACGCGGAGAACATGAGTCCGCTGCAGAAGGACCGCCTGATGGAGGAGATCCAGGGCCGCACCCTGGTCAACAGCCCGCGCGCGGACCTGGTCCAGATCACCTACAGCGACAGCGACGCCGAGCGCGCCCATCGCGTCACCGAGATGCTCGGCGACCTGTTCATCAGCGAGACCCTCGCGACCAAGAGCCGCGAGAGCCGCGAGGCCTACGAGTTCATCGAGAAGCAGGTGCAGGAGTACCACCGCAAGCTCACCGACGCCGAGAACAACCTGCAGGACTACCGCTCGCGCAACGCCGACGCGCAGCCCGGCAGCGCGACCGACGTGAACTCGCGCATCTCCGCCCTGCGCACCCAGGTCGAGCAGACGCGCATGGCGCTGCTCGAACAGCAGTCGCGCGAAGCGTCCATCGCCTCGCAGCTGTCCGGCGAATCCGCGGTGACTTCGGTGCAGACCCGCGAGACGCTGTACCGCACGCGCCTGATCGAGCTGCAGGCCGAGCTCGACCGCCTGCTGCTGACGTATACCGACCGCCATCCGGACGTGCTGCGCACGCGCCACCAGATGGAGGACGTGCAGCGGCAGCTCGAGCAGGAGCGCGTCCGCGCGGCCAGCGGGCAGTCGGGCACCGGCTCGGAAGATTCGCAGCTTAATCCGCTCTACCAGGAACTGCGCAGCCAGCTGGCGCAGACCCGGCGCGAAGTGGCCGCCACCGGCTCGCGCATGAGCGTGGCCGAAAGCCTGCTGCAGGGCGAGCTGGACCGCAGCCGCCGCATCGCCGCCTCCGAGAGCGTGCTGGCCGAACTCACCCGCGACTACGAGGTCAACCGCGAGATCTACCAGGACCTGCTGCGCCGCCGCGAGAACGCGCGCGTGTCGATGGGCCTGGACCAGGAGAACCGCGGCCTGACCCTGCGCGTGCAGGACCCGGCCACCATGCCGCTGCGCCCGACCGGTCTGCGCTTCGTGCACATCGCCTCGGCCGGCCTGCTGGCGGCGATCGCGATCCCGCTCGGTCTGCTGTGGCTGCTGGTGCGCTACGACCCGCGCGTGCGCAGCCCGCAGCTGATCGAGGCCCGCAGCCGCTATCCGCTGCTGGCCACGATCCCCGCCTATCCCTCGCCGCGCGAGCGGCGCCGGCAGATGGTCCGCATGACGGTGGGCACCGGCATGGTGGTGGCGGTCATGCTGCTGTACGCACTGACCTACGCCTACAAGATGTCCAACGGCTGAGCCGCCGTGAACCCCGCCGATCCCATGGAGCAGACGTTAGTGAATGCACGACCCGATGCGCTCGAGACCCCCGCCAAGGACCAGGCGGGAGGGCGCTCCATCGCCCGCGCTGGCGACTCCCTGCAACCGCTGTCGCCGGTCGTGCTCGAAGAGCGCAAGCTGATCCACCGCAACGATTCGGTGCGCGTCCAGGCCGACGCCTTCCGCAGCCTGCGCACCAAGCTGCTGGCGCTGGGCCAGGACCGCAACCTGGTGATCCTGGTGGCGCCCGTGCAGTCCGGCTGCGGCGGCAGCTTCGTGGCGCGCAACCTAGCCGCGGCGTTCGCCTTCGACGAGAGCAAGACCGTGCTGCTGGTGGACTGCGACGCCCTGCATCCGGCGCAGCACGCCGCGCTCGGCGTCGACGTGGCCAGCGGCGGCGTCATGGACTACCTCGACGGCAGCGTCGGCGACCTGTCCGCCATCCAGTACGACACCGGCCTGCCCCGCCTCACCCTGGTGCCGAGCGGACGGCCGCGCGAGACCACCGGCGAGTACTTCAGCTCCAGCCGCATGCGCATGCTGATCGACTCGCTGCGCGGCACCGATGCCGGCCGCTACGTGATCATCGACAGCCCGCCGATCCTGAACTCGCCCGACGCGCGGATCCTGTCCGACCTGGCCGACCTGATCGTCGTCGTCGCCGGCTACGGCCAGGCCGCGGTCGAGCGCATCGACGAGGCCGCCGCCAGCTTCGACCCGGACAAGCTCGCCGGCGTCGTGTTCAACAACATCTACTGAAGACAGCGGCATGAACCGGGACGCCACCATGACCATCCGCAGGAAGTGCCTTCCCGTCGCCTGCGTCGCCGCGCTGGCGGCCGTGTCGCTGCAGGCGCAGGCCGTGCGCGTCGACTACGTGGTCGACATGGGTCTGGAGCGCAACGACAACGTGCTGATGGACCCCGACGATCCGGCCAGCTCCAGCGCCGTGCGCACCGGCTTCGGCCTGGTGGTGTCCGAGGAGACCTCGACCGTGCAGGCCAACCTGGCCGGCCGCGTCGAGTACTGGGACTACTTCGAAGGCCCGCAGTCCAATGCGCTGGAGGCCAGCCTGGCCGGCCGGCTGAACTGGTTCTTCGTGCCGGAAACGCTGAGCTTCACCATCGAGGACAGCCTGGAGATGCGGCCGATCGACCGCTTCGCCCCGGACGCGCCCAACAACCGCCAGCGGGTGAACGTGCTCTCGCTCGGTCCCAACCTGCACTTCAACTGGAGCCAGGCCGTGCGCGGCCGCGCCGAGCTGCGCTGGATCGACAGCAGCGCCGAGCAGGCCGACGAGTTCGAATCCGAGCGCCTGGCCGCATCGCTGCACGCCATCCGCGCGCTCGACCCCACCAGCAACCTGACCCTGAGCGCGCGCGGCCAGGATGTCGATTTCGACGACCCCGCCGCCCGCGACTACCGCCGCTACGACGGTTACCTGCGCTACCAGAAGGACCTGGCGCGGACGAGTTTCGCGCTGGACGCCGGCTACACCTGGGTCGACTACGCCGACGGCACCTCGCGCTCGCACCCGATGATCCGCGGCGCGGCGGAGTGGCGGCTGAGCCCGCGCAACGCGTTCTCGCTCGGCCTGGCCCACCAGCTCACCGACTCGTCGGATTCGGCGCTGCAGGGCATCCAGGCCGCGGCCGAGGTTCCGGACCGGCTGTCGAGCGGGTCCGCCGCGGTCAATTCGTCGATCTACGAGGACGACCGGGTCGACCTGACCTGGGCCTATCGCCACGAGCGTGTCGGCTTCACCGCAGGCCCCTACTACGAGCGCATCGACTACATCGACTCGGGCGCGTTCGACGAAACCCGCCGCGGCGTGGTCCTGCAGCTGAGCTACCAGCTGCGGCCGACCCTGCACATGAACGTGTTCGCCGATGCGTCGCGCTCGACCTTCGCCGACCAGGACCTGCGTACCGAGGACAAGCGCTTCGGCGCCGGCCTCGAAAAGACCTGGTCGCGGCACTGGAGCAGCCGGCTCGACTACCTGCACTACCGCCGCTCCGACGACGGCCTGTATGGCGACAGCCGCCAGAACGTCTGGTACCTGACGGTCACCTACCGCAACCGGTAGGCCCTTCGCGCGCGGGTGTGGCCCGCGTCGCATTCCGGGCGTGATCGAATGGCGCGGAATCCCGCCCCCGGCCGCCTGCGCACGCTTTCGCTTGACGGTCTTCGTCATTCAGCCTTTATTTTGCTGAACGGCGGACCGCGCCCCTATGATCGCTGCTCTTCTCAGGGGGGAAGAACGTAAGCGATCAGATGGTCAGCGGCCACGTCGGGAGACGGGTCGTGCCGGCAGCGCCTTGCCGGCTGGTGCAGGGATGCCGCACAGACCCTTCCGTTCGTGCAGCCCAAACCCTCGGCCAGGTGGCGCAGTTCCCCATGAGACGATTCTTCCGGACTTCCGTCCTGCCGGCGCTGGCCGGCCTCGCAGCGCTGCTCGCCGGCTGTTCCCAGCTGCCGCAGCAAGCCTCCTCGGAAGAGGAGAAACGCGCCTCCATCGAATCGCCGGCCATTGCCGCAGCGGCGACCCCGCGCCAGGCCAGCGCCTCGCGCGGCGTGGCCAAGGCCATTTCCAACCCGATCCTGTTCGTCACCCAGGTGCCCACGCAGGGCGGCGACCCCTTCGCCAGCCGGCTGTCCACCTTCGCCAACCACATGGGCAACATGGGCTCGGCGCTGCGCGGTGGCGACCTGATGATCCGCTACCCCGATGGCGCCCTGCGCAACCTCACCCGCGAGGCGGGCTACGGCATGGATGGCCTGCAGGGCGCCAATGCCATCGCCGTGCGCGAACCCACCGTGCATTGGAGCGGCACCAAGGCCATTTTCAGCATGGTCGTGGGCGCGCCGACCGCGCGCTACGGCAGCAGCGACGCCAAGTGGCAGCTGTACGAGGTGACCGGGCTGGGCCGCGGCGAAACCGCGCGCATCACCAAGGTGCCGCACCAGCCGGCCAGCTACAACAACGTCTCGCCCCTGTACGCCAGCAACGGCGACATCCTGTTCACCTCCGACAGCCCGCGTCGCGGCGAATCCCACCTCTACCCGAACCTGGACGAATACGAGAGCACCCCGACCGTCACCGGCATCTTCCGCCTGCAGGTCGGCATCGGCCAGGTCTCGCTGCTCAACCATGTGCCCAGCGGCGCGTTCAGCCCCACCATCGACAGCTACGGCCGCGTGATCTTCACGCGCTGGGACCACCTGCAGCACGACCAGCAGCAGGACGGCTCGATCTACCTGGGCTACACCTTCGACCCGTTCAACTATTCCAGCGAGGCGGCGAACGCGACCCGCGTCGGCCTGGTGCGCGACACCTTCCCCGAGCGCCGCCAGCAGAGCACCTCGCCCTACGGCCGCGTCACCAACCACACCTTCAACCTGTTCACGCCCTGGCAGATGAACCAGGACGGCACCGACGAGCTCACCCTCAATCACATCGGCCGCCAGGAGCTGGTGGGCGACTACGGCTACATCCCGCGCAGCTTCATGGACGACAACGCGCTTTCGGACAACGTCAACCTGTCCAACTTCGCCAACCGCAAGCACATCCGCATGGACGGCGGCATCTTCCACATCCGCGAGAGCCGGGTCGAGCCGGGCATCTACTACGGCATCAGCGCCCGCGAGTTCGGCGAGGGCAGCACCAACCAGATCGTGCGCATCACCGGCGCGCCCACGCTCAACGCCGAGCAGATGCGCATCACCGACGCCAGCCCGCCTCCGGGCAGCAACGGGCTGCCGGGCGGGCGCTTCCGCAACCCGCTGCCGCTCAGCACCGGCGACATGGTCGCCAGCTACACCGCCGATGCCACTTTCGGCGCGAATTCGCGGCTGCGCCTGCACCAGCTGAACGTGGACGGGTCGGGCATGTTCGTGGCCGGCAGCGCGCTCACACCCGGCATCCGCAAGACCGTGTCCTGGTGGACCGATGCCGCCTCGCCGCGCGAGTTCAGCGGCGAACTGTGGGAACTCGAGGCCGTGGAAGTGGTGGCGCGCACGCCACCGCCGGCCACCGCGCACCCGGCCATTCCCTCGCCCGAGCGCGCCGTGCTGGCCAGCGAGGGCGTGGACGAGACCATGCTGCGCAACTGGCTGCGCGCCAACGAGCTGGCGCTGATCGTCACCCGCAACCAGACCAGCCGCGACCGCGGCGATACCCAGCAGCCGTTCAACCTGCAGGTGCCCGGCGGCGTGCGCAAGACCCGCGGCAACGGCCGCGTCTACGACATCGCCCACTACCAGATCGTGCAGGCCACCCTGGTGCGGGCCTACGGCAACAACATCCGCGGGCGCCGGCCGGTGGCGCAGCCGATGAACGTCGCGGCCAACCTGCCCAACAGCGCCGGCCCGGCGGGCAGCGTGAAGATCGCCGCCGACGGCTCCACCGCCGCCTTCGTCCCGGCCAACCGCGCACTGAGCTGGCAGACCGTCGATCCCAATGGCGAACCCGTGGTGCGCGAACGCGTCTGGGTGACCCTGCAGGCCGGCGAGATCCGCACCTGCGCCGGCTGCCACGGCGAGAACACGCGCAACCAGGCCGGCGAGACGGCGCCGGTCAACCAGCCGCAGGCGCTGCGGGAGCTGATGCGCCACTGGAAGCAGACCGGCGCCGGCGGCACCCGCCGCCGCAACGGTTCGGCCCCGCTGGCGCCGGCGGGCTGAGCCGCCGTCCCCTCCGCCGGCCGATCGCGGCCGGCGGACATCGCAAACGTATGCACCGATGCGGCCCATCATGCGCCGCACCGCCTGTCCCGGGCGTACCGGCGCGATCGCAACGGGCCGCGCTCCACGACTGATCCCGCCCTGCCCGCTCGCCCGCGCCCGGGCCAGCGTGACCGGCTGCCGGCCGCATGCGCCGGCGTCCGCCCGCCGCGCTCGCCGTGTCCTGTCCCTTCCGCGGCGGTCCTTGCGTCTGTTATCTCAGGACACGCCGGCGGAACAGGGGCGGCCGTCGCGAGCGACGGCCCCTTGGTCGACCCCGGCTCCGTAACGGACAGGCGGAACGCCGACCGCGCGCGCACCGGTGCGGCACACGACCCATGCGGGCGCTGCCAGGGGACCAACGCAATGAGCAAGGCCGAGTTCAACGACATCCTGCAGGCGCCTGCCGCGCGCCGCGCCGCCAGCCTCGTGCCGCGCTTCATGCGCCGCACCGCGTCACGCTGGCTGGCACTGATTGTCGCCCTGGAAATCCTGCTGCTGGTGGGCGCGGTGTTCCTGGCGATCTACGTGCGCTTCATCAGCAATCCCGAGCCGCTGGGTTCCTACGCCCCGATGTGGCTGCAGAGCGTGCGCGCCCTTCTGTTCGCGACCATGATCGTGCTGGGCATGACCACGATGGGCCTGTACCAGCCGCACCTGCGCGAGAGCTGGTCCGGCTCGCTGCTGCGCCAGGCGGTGGGCTTCATGTTCGGCACCTGCGCCCTGCTGGTGCTGTTCTATGCCTTCCCGCCGCTGGAACTCGGCCGCGGCATCCTGACCATGGCCCTGGTCTTCGGCTTCGTGCTGGTGACCGGACTGCGCGCGATTTCCGATCGCCTGGTCGACCTGGAAGCGCTCAAGCAGCGCGTGCTGGTGCTGGGCTCGGGCGACCGCGCCGCGCTGATCGAGCAGCGCCTGCGCCGCCAGGCCGACCGCCGCCGCTTCCGCGTGGTGGGCTATGTGCGCTGCGGCAACGAGGCCAGCACCGTGGGCGCCGACAAGCTGGTGTCGATCGACACGCCGCTGGCCGAGTGGGCCCTGCTGCATCGCATCGACGAGATCGTGTTCGGCCCCGACGACCGGCGCGGCGGCCTGCCCATGCACGACCTGCTGCAGTGCAAGCAGATCGGCGTGCAGGTCACCGACCTCGCATCGTTCTTCGAGCGCGAGGCGGGCAAGATCAAGATCTCGCTCACCGACCCGTCCTGGCTGGTGTTTTCCGGCGGCTTCGACAGCTCGGTGGGCCGCCAGCTCAGCAAGCGTGCGATGGACGTGATCGCGTCGCTGGCCGTGCTGGCGGTCACCTGGCCGCTGCTGCTGCTGGTGGCGCTGGCGATTCGCATCGAGTCCGGTCCCGGGCAGCCGATCCTGTACCGCCAGGAACGCGTGGGCCTGCTGGGCTCGGTGTTCTCCCTGGTCAAGTTCCGCAGCATGCGCACCGACGCCGAGCAGGACGGCAAGGCGCGCTGGGCCGGCAAGAACGACGACCGCATCACCCGCGTGGGCCGAATCATCCGCCGCACGCGCCTGGACGAGCTGCCGCAGCTGTGGAACATCCTGCGCGGCGACATGAGCATCGTCGGGCCGCGCCCGGAGCGCCCCCAGTTCGTGGCGGAGCTGGACGAAGAGCTGCGCTACTACAGCCTGCGCCACTGCGTGCGTCCGGGCCTGGCCGGCTGGGCGCAGCTGCGCTACGCGTACGGCGCCTCCAAGCAGGACGCGGAAGAAAAGCTGAAGTACGACCTGTACTACGTGAAGAACCACAACCTGATGTTCGACGTGCTGATCCTGATCCAGACCTTCGAGGTGGTGGTGTTCGGGCGCGGGGTCCGCTGAACGCAGCTGCAGCGGACGGTCGCCTGCAGGGTTGGTTGCGATAGACGCCCCACGCCGTGGGGCGTTTTTCTTGGTGGCGGGATGCCACACGGATGATCGCTCCCACATGCACCGTCACCCGTGGGAGCGCGCTCGCGCGCGAAGCCGTTCGCGACCAAGGTCGCTCCCACATGGATCATCCCAACGCGTCTGTGGGAGCGCGCTTGCGCGCGAAGCCGTTCGCGACCAGGGTCGCTCCCACATGGAGCATCCTTCGCGGCCTCTTCCATGCCGCAGCGCGCC
Organism: Luteimonas campi; assembly: GCF_051162505.1. Classification (NCBI taxonomy): domain Bacteria; kingdom Pseudomonadati; phylum Pseudomonadota; class Gammaproteobacteria; order Lysobacterales; family Lysobacteraceae; genus Luteimonas; species Luteimonas campi. The sequence goes on along the minus strand of NZ_JBNWEM010000004.1, from coordinate 66,242 downwards.
TGAAACTGACGTTGCCGGTCAGGCAACGGTGACGCGCGCCGTCGTTTTCCCCACCGCCGGATAACCGCGGAAAAAAAGCGCGAAAAAAGCCTCTGGAACGCGTCATGCACGCGAAAGTTTCCACGCTATGCTCCGCGCCTCAGGGAGAGCCGCCGGCCATGCCAACCACCAAGATCCGGTCCGCCGCCGTGAGGCACTGGGCCGCGGGTTCCGCACACCCGGCAGCACGGACGCTGCGCGGCGTCCGTCGCCGGCTGCTGCACTTCACCCTGCCCGCACCGCGGTTGATCGTCAGGCCCTACCTGGCGCTCTTCCTGGCGATGCGCGCAGTGGTCTACTTCATCCGCCGCGCCTTCATCGCCGAGCCCCTGCTCAAGGCCTACTGCACGCGCGTCGGCCGCGGCGTCACCACCGGCATCTTCGTGCCCTGGGTGCATGGCCGCGGCGAACTGGTGATCGGCGACCACGTGCGCATCAGCGGCAAGCTCAACGTCACCTTCGCCGCGCGCTATGTCGCCACACCTCGGCTCAGCTTCGGCGACCACTGCGACATCGCCCACGACGCCAGCTTCGTGGTCGGCCGCGAGATCAGGCTGGGCGCGCATGTGCAGGTCGGCCGCTCGGTCTCGTTCCGCGACGCCAGCGGCCACCATGCCGACCCGACCCTGCGCCTTGCAGGCGCCCCGCCCGACCCGGCCGACGTCAAGCCGATCATCGTCCACGACAACGTCTGGATCGGCACCCACGTGATGGTGATGCCGGGCACCGAGATCGGCGAGGGCAGCATCGTCGCCGCCAACTCGGTGGTCTCCGGGCAGGTGGCGCCCTACACCATCGTCGCCGGCAATCCGGCGCGGCGGATCGGCACGCTCACCCCGGTCGCCGGGCGAGAACACCTGGCGCCCGCGGCACCGGCTCCGCGCGCGGTGCGGCCTGCGCCGGCCGCAGCGGAACCCGAACTGCCGATCCCGCTGCCGATGCCCCTGCCGGTCCCGGTGCAGGTGCTGCACCTCGCCACCCAGGGTGCCTGAACGCGCCAGGCCGGCGCGGCGGGCTTGCAAAAACGGCCTTCTGGCAAAATATCCCGTCTGCCCTCGCGACCGCAGGGCGCCCGCCCGCGCAGGGACCTGAACGCGCGACCCTGGAGTATTCCGACGTAATGGACGAGATCGAGTCCCGCATCCGCGCGTTCCTGCAGGAGCAGTTTCCGGTGCCCGACGACCTGCCCGCCGGGGACAGCCTGCTCGACGGCGGCATCATCGATTCGATCGGCGTGCTGACCCTGGTCACCTGGCTGGAGCAGGAGTTCGGCTTCGTGGTCGAGGACGACGAAGTGCTGCCGGAAAACCTCGACAGCATCTCAAACCTGGTCGCCTACGTCGGCACCAAGCTCGACGCCGCGGCCGGCTGATGCGCTACGAGGCGCACCTGCGCGCCCGCGCCGGCGAGCGCCCCGACCACACCGCCATCGTCTGCGCCGGCCGCCGCGTGTCCTACGCGGAACTGGCCGGCAGCGCCGAGCGCTTCGCCTCGGCCCTGGTCGCCGGTGGTTTCGGCAACGGCGAGCGCTGCGTGCTGTTCCTGGAGAACCGCGTCGAGACCGCGGCCGGCATCTTCGGCACGCTGCGCGCGGGCGGCATCTTCAGCGTCATCAACCCCACCACCAAGGCCGACAAGCTGGCCTATGTGCTGAACAACTGCGAGGCCTCGGTGCTGGTCACCCAGGCCAGCCTGCTGGCGGTGGCGCGCGCCGCGCTGGCACAGTCGCCGTCGGTGACGCGCGTGGTGGTGGTCGATGCGGGCGAGGAACCTGCCGCCAGCGAGATCGACTGGGACGCCTTCATCGCCGCGCCTTCGACGCTGACCGACGCCCCGCGCGGCATCGACATCGACCTGGCGATGCTGGTCTACACCTCGGGTTCCACCGGCGAACCCAAGGGCGTCATGATGACGCACAAGAACATCGAGCACGCCGCCACCTCGATCACCACCTACCTGCGCATGGCGCCGGACGACGTGGTGCTGAGCGTGCTGCCGCTGGCCTTCGACTACGGCCTGTACCAGCTGCTGATGTGCGTGAAGCTGGGCGCCACCCTGATGCTGGAGAAATCCTTCGCCTTCCCGCAGAAGATCCTGCCGCTGCTGGAGAGCGAGCGCGTCACCGGCTTCCCGCTGGTGCCGACGATGGCCGCGCTGATCGTGCAGTTGCGAAACTTCAGGCCCGAGTGGGCTGCTTCGGTGCGCTTTCTCACCAATACCGCCGCCGCCCTGCCGCCGGCGCATATCGCGCGCCTGCGCGAGATGTTCCCGCAGGCGCGGGTGTATTCGATGTACGGCATGACCGAGTCCAAGCGCTGCACCTGGCTGCCGCCGGAGCAGCTCGACCGCCGCCCCGACAGCGTCGGCATCGCCATTCCCTTCACCGAAGTCTGGGTGGCCGGCGACGACGGCCAGCCGCTGCCGCCCGGCACCGTGGGCGAGCTGGTGGTGCGCGGCGGCCACGTGATGCAGGGCTACTGGCGCAACCCCGAGGCCACCGACAGGGCGCTCAAGCCCGGCCGCTATCCCTGGGAGAAGGTGCTGCACACCGGCGACCTGTTCCGCATGGACGAGGAAGGCTTTCTCTATTTCGTCGGCCGCAAGGACGACATCATCAAGTCGCGCGGCGAGAAGGTCAGCCCCAAGGAAGTGGAGAACGTGCTGTACGCCCTGCCCGGCGTGCGCGAGGCGGCGCTGGTCGGCGTGCCGGACCCGGTGCTGGGCCGCGCGCTCAAGGCGCTGCTGGTGGTCGAGGACGGCGCGCAGATCACGCCGCGCGAGGTCATCGCCCACTGCGCCGCGCGCCTGGAAGACTTCATGGTGCCGCGCCTGATCGAGTTCCGCGACGCCCTGCCCAAGACCGATACCGGCAAGATCCGCCGCGCCACGCTGCAGGCCGAGGCGGACGCCACCACCACGGCCGCCTGAGCGCCGCGCTCGGCCCGGCCTACAGGTCCACGGTTTCTCCGCGGATCGCCTGCCGCAGCCACAACTCGAGGTTGAGCAGCACCCAGTACAGCTCCAGGTCCGCGGCCGTGTGCAGCCCCTGGTCGAGCCGGCCGAGGATGGCATCGAGTTCGGCGCGGTCGAGCAGCGCGGCCGAGGCGCAGGCCTCGCCGCGGAACAGGTCCCGATAGGCGAGCAGGCCTCCAGGACCGGCGACAAAATCCTCCAGCGGCACCGGCAGCCCGCACTTCTTCCGCGACACGATGGCCTCGGGCACCGTGCGCCGCGCCACCTGCCGGAACAGCGACTTGGACTTGAAGCCGGCCAGCTTGCGGTTGCCGCGCACGGCGTTGGCCAGTTCCACCACCGCCTTGTCCAGGAACGGGTAACCGATCCCCACGCCCGCCCCCCAGGCCATCGCGGTCTGCGCGGAGCAGTCGGCGGACGGCGCGGTCATCGCGCCCATCAGGAAGGCGCGATCCATCGGCTCGAGCGCCTGCGCGGTGTCGATGATCGCGCGCCACGAGGCGCGCGGATCGCCGGCACCGGCCGGCAGCAGGCGCAGGGCGCTGGCGGCGGGATAGTGCGCGTCGTCGCCGATCAGGTCGTCGATGGCGCTCCCCAGCGCCAGCGCCACCTTGCGCCCTGCCACGCCAGGCAGCGGCAGCCGGCCGACGAAGCCCGGCAGCAGCCGCTTGACCGCCAGGAACTTGTGGATCGAGGCGTGCCAGGACCCGCCGAAGATGGTGTCGGCGCCGTCGCCGCTCAGCAGCCTGTCGATGCCGTCGGCCACGGCGCGCGAGAACAGCAGGTGCCGGCCGACGTAGTTGGGGTGGTCGATCGGCAGGCCCAGCCCGGCGATCGCCTGCGGCAGCCGTGCCGCGTAGGCCTCGCGCTCGAGATGGATCACCTGCAGCGGCCGGCCCAGGTCGCGCGCCGCCTGCGTGGCCGCGTCGCGGTCGGCCTGCGCCTTGCCGGGGAAGGACACGGTGTACAGCGCCAGCTCGTGACCGGCCCGCGCATAGGCCAGCCAGGACGAGTCGAGCCCGCCGGAGAACATCAGCCCCACCCGCTGGCCGGCGGATTCGCGCTCGAGGCTGTGGTGCAGGCGCGGCGCCAGCCCGGACAGGAACTCCGAAGCGCCGGCCTGCCGGAACGTCGCCTCCAGCGCGTAGTAGCGCAGGTGCCGCGCTTCGCCACGCCCGCACACCATGGCATGGCCCGGCAGCGGCGCCGAGACCCCTTCGATCAGCGTGGCCGGACCGTTCACATGGCGGAACAGCAGGTACTCGGGCACGGCCGCGCGGTTGACCGCCGGTGCGAAGCCCGGGCAGGCCTCGCGCAGTTGCGCGAGCGAAGACAGGGCGGTCATGCCCCCGGCCGAGGGCACCACGTAGACCGGCAGCGAGCCGACCACGTCGCGGGCGGCGATGCATTCCACGCCGTCGGCGCCGCGGCGGACGGCGAAGGCCAGCACCTGGCCGGGAAGCTCGGCCAGGCCGTCCACGCCCCGCGCCAGGAGCGCGCCGGCCACCGCTTCGAGCGGCGGCAGCGGGTTCGGGCCGAGGAAGCACACCACACCCTCGGGCGTGGAATGCAGCTGCTGATGCAGCCCCTGCTGGCTGACGCGAAGGCGCCCGTCTTCGACCACGACCACGAAGCCGAGGGGTGGAGTCTGCTGTCCCGCTGACACGTTCGATCCTTCTTCAGCGCGACGCTGACGTCCAAGGGCTGACACCGGGCCGGCTGCATCAGCCGGCTGTGGCTACGAAAAAACGGCAGTGGGCACTCGCAAGAGCCGTGCCTTCATCCATCTCCCGGCGCTGCCGCCTCGCCGGGACGTGCAGAACCTGCCAGCGGGCATGTGCGGAGCGCGTGCACGCTGGCGCCGCAGGTGCGCTTGCGGTACAGGGCCGCCCCGAACGGGGCAGCAGGAACGCCGGAACTCAGGCCCGGGACGCGCCCGGCAGCAGCGAACGTGCCACCCGCTTCGCCGCCATCACCGGCAACCGGCGCAGCCGGGCCTGCAGCGTCGCATCCGGCCCCAGCGCCCGCGCCTTGCGCGCCAGCGTCCAGGCCTCGCCGTAGCGCTGGCGCCACACGCAGCTCTCGGCATTCTTGATATAGGCCGTCGCCAGCGCCTGGCGGCGCGCATCTTCCGGCACCGCGCCTTTCGCGCGCTCGGCCGCGCGCTCCATCACCGCGATGTAGTCGTCCTCGGTCGAAGCCAGGGCCGACAACCCGTCGTGCCCGCGCAGCGCCCGCGCCAGCGGCTCGGGCACCACGCCGATGCCCCAGCGCGCCGCCACGCGCAGGTGGAAGTCCAGGTCCTCGGCCGTGCGCAGCGCGGTGTCGAACCCGCCCACGTCCTCGTACACCTCGCGCCGCATCAGCGCCGACAGCGGCGCCAGCGCCGGATCGCGCAGCACCCACTGCAGCGCCGGGCCGTCCTCGGGGATCTGCCGGCGCCGCTCGAACACGTCGATCAGCCCGCCATCCGCGCCCACGCGGTACACATCGCACAGCACCATGCCGATGCCGGGGTTGGCCTCCAGGAAGGCCACCTGCCGCTCGGTTTTCTCCGGCAGCCACACATCGTCGCTGTCCAGCAGCGCCAGGTAGCGCCCGCGCGCCGCGGCCAGGCCCATGTTGCGCGCCGCCGAGACCCCCGCGTTGGCCTGAGCCAGCAGCGTGATCCGTTCTGCATACCGTTGGGCAAGGAATTCGCCGGTGCCATCGGTGGAGCCGTCGTCGACGACGATGATCTCCTCCACGGGCCGCGTCTGTGCCAGCACCGAATCGATCGCCCGCGCGACCATGTCGCGCCGGTTCCACGTGGGAATGATGACGGAGGTTTCAGGACGCATGTCGGGCATCGCGGATCTGGTCAAGCGCGCACTCTATCGCAGCGGACTGCTGGGCCTGTACCACCGCCTGCGCAACCGCCGCGCGCTCACCGTGATCATGTTCCACCGCGTGCTGACCGAGCAGGACCCGCGCTGGGCCACCTGCGATCCCGACTACACGCTCGAGGCCGGCCTGCTGGAACGCTGCCTGGCCTTCTTCCGCCGCCACTACAACGTGGTGTCCGCCCACCAGGTGCTGGCCGCGCGCCGCGACGGCACGCCCCTGCCCGACCGCGCCCTGCTGATCACCTTCGACGACGGCTGGGCCGACAACCACGCCCACGCCCTGCCGCGCCTGCAGGCCGCCGGCATGCCCGCCCTGCTGTTCACCGTGGCCGACGTGGTGGACCGCAACGAACCCTTCTTCCAGGAACGGCTGATCGCCGCCTTCCGCCGCGACACCGTGCGCGTGCCCGCCCTGCTGCAGGCACTGGCCGACGCCGGCCACCCGCTGCAGCCCGCCCCCGCCGACACCATCGACGGCCTGCGCAAGGTGATCGCCGCGATCGAGGCGCTGGACACCGACGCGCGCAACCGCCTGCTCGCGCCGTTCGCAGCCGCCATGGACGACGGCGTGCGGCTGATGGTCACGCGCGACGAGCTGCGCGAACTGGCCGCCGGAGGCATGGCCATCGGCGTGCACGGCAAGACCCACACCCCGATGACGCGCGCCGACGACCTCGACGCCGAACTGGCCACCGCGCGGCAGCTGGTCGGACAGCACCTGGGCAGCGACGCGCCGCCGGCGACGATGTCGTATCCGCATGGGCGCTATGACGCGAAGGTGCTTGAGCGCACCAGGGCGGCTGGCTATGAGCTCGCGTTCACCAGCGATCCGGTGATGAATCCCGTCGACGCGCGACCCGGCTGGCTGCTGGGACGGCTGGGGTTCGAGCAGTCGGGGATTGTGGACCGCGAGGGGCGGTTCCGGGCGGACTGGCTGGGGCTGTACCTGTTCCGGGCGCCGGCGAAGCAACTGGCGGCCAAACACTTGAGTTAACCGCGCTACGAAGCGGTGTCGGCTTGATGGCTGTTAGCTGCTCAGTCGTGGATATACTCGATTGACTCTGCCTCAAACTCTGAAATCACCTTGGTCTCGATGCCGAGCTGGAATCTTGGCCTGCCAGTGAAGTTGAACTTTGGGTTGTTCTCCGGATGGTATCTGACGGTGTCGAAGTCGTCCTCATTGAGAAAGATGCTGACAGACTTGCCTGCGGCTCGACGAATGGCGACGATCTTTGATGCGGGGTAGAGCTTATAGACCCTGCCCTTGATCTTCTGTCTGCGGCCTAGGTAGACCTCACCCTTCAGGCTACTTAGGTACTCTTTGGTCTTTGGTGTGAATGCGGCGATCGTCTCGTGTCCGAGTTTCGGCGCGCCAATCGAAATAGACTCAACGCCCCCAGATGCATCAACGCGGTTTGCAATGTTCACCACCTCAGCATAGATGGACCCAATGAACACTTGCTTGTCTTGATTTTTTTCTTTGTTGGCGTAGTCAATCACCTTTTCGGTGTAGTACCCGATCAGTCCGGAAGCAACGTAGTCCGCCAGTTGTCTAAGGCTGGTCTGTACGGCGGGGTCGGCAAGTATTGGTATGAGCGCAAACGCATCTGAGCTGCGCTTCCTTTCACCCAGTTGCAGCGCAAGGAGCGGCCGCTCATCTTTGTTGGGAAATGCACCCTTCTCGAGACGCTCGTTCTTTGCCAAGTAGGCCTTATGAACTATGCGCTGCATAGCCAACAATGTTTGAGCAAGGTCATAGATGCTGACGCCATGCTCCTTTAGGTCTCTTCCGATGAAGCGAACCGTGAACAGCCCGTTCTCGTACTTCTCCCTATCAGTTGCCATGTCTCCCCCATGAGCAGCTATCATCAGAATTAAGCGACCCGCGAAGCGGGTTCGGCTTGAATGAATCGTCAGCCCTGCCGCGACTGCGCCGACTTGCCTGTTAGATAGTTCACAAACGCCGAGCAAGCTACGAGCATGAACTTTGCATCGATGAAGTCGAGATTGGACTCATCGAGAAGGGCGTGCCTGATGCCGCCTGAGTCTGATGTGTAGCCATAGAGAGAGCTAAGGCTTCTGTTTAGGGCGGGATGCATAGGTACCTGCTCCGAAATAGCCTTAAGCGCTGTACCGAGGGTTGCGGAAGAGTCTCCCGCTATCGCTTGCACAACAGACTCGACAGCGCTAATTGATTCCTTAATCGAGTTTCGATAGTCAGGATTACTTCTGTCGCTCAGAAGTTCAAGCGCCCTACGTAGATGCGTGTTCGCTCCGATGTTTCCAGCGGTATTGGCAAGACTGTCTTCGATCTCGCCAAGCTCTATTGGGGAGGTTATTGGTGTGATCTTGTCATCCACTAGGCGATAGCCGGAAACCTCTCTACCCAACACTTCATTGCAATGTATTACGAACTTTGGCCGGCTTTTCCCAAGAAGGTGGCTGCTGAATTCGATGAAGTCATAAGCCTCGTACCATTCACACCTAAAGAAGTAACCGCGAACCACTTTGATCGTTTCTTGGATGTACTGCGGCATCTGATCTACTGGAGCTTTAAAATAATCACGCCAGTACCGTTCAAGCAAGTCATACAAGTTTGAGTGAATTGTGTACGAATAGGACGAGCGTGATTTGTGCGAGTCCCAAATTACAGCCTGCAAGACATTCCAAAGTGAATTTCGTAACGCCTCATCCATTGAGTCCGTTTGGATCGCGCTCTTGACGGGCGAGTACCCATGCCTTTGGGAAAATCGCATATATTTCCTTGCAGGGCTAACACCAGAGTTAAGTTGGGCCACCAAGCGGCGTCGGCTTGAATGACTTATTAGCGGGCAGTCGGCGCACCTCGAGCCTCACTAACGATGCCTGAGAAGAGTGCGTAGAAGATGAGCGCAACGAACGCGATTGCAACGATGTAATGAGAGAAAATTAATACGGTGGTTACGCGAGCCTTTACCCATAGGCCGACGTACATGATCCATTCGCTGCGGCCTATTGGCGTCGTCGTTAGCCTGGTGTAGAGGTAGTCTACGGGCTTGTGGTTCTCGTACTTGTCCAAAATATCGTAATACTCTTCAGCAAGCTGAAAATACTCGACATCCGGTACGTCATCCCCTTTTCCAGCGAGCTTTCGGGCGAAGCGCCCCAGCTCGATGCCATTTCGGTGCATGGCTTGGGCGCGCGAAACAAAATTCTCCTGCCCGAGCAAGAGAGAGTAGACCAGCACGAGTACAGCTAAGGTCGCTTGGGTAGCGTTGAGATAGACTGCGTCGATGCCCACGGAAATCCGGAATGCCTGCACCAAAGGAACGAAGACGAGGGCTGCAGAGATGAGCGACACAGTCCATTGCGATAGCTTGTGGTGGCGTTCGAGGCGTTCGCTAGCTCGGTATCTGGACTTTGTCGTGATCTTGGTGCGCCGCAAGAGTTCCTTCAAACGGTTGTCGAGCTCACTCATAACTCCCCCTGCCCGCTAACGCTTGAGTTAAGCCGCGCCGCGAAGCGGCGTCAGCTTGAATTAACTGTTAGCCGCGTGAATCAGGCCTTGGGCGCAGCTTTTGTCTTCTTGACGGCCTTCTTCGAAGCGCGCTTCTTGACCTTTGCCGGCTTGCCTGTGCCTTCCATCAGCGTCTTGAACTGAGACCAGGTTAGGCGCTTCTTGTTTACAGATGCGCCACTGGGAAGCCACTCGATGTTTCCTTTACTAATCAGTAGAGTGCCGAGCTTCTTGCTATTGGACTTGACTTCGAACTTGACGTCCTTATGCAACACGAACTTTGTCGCGATGTCGAGCGTGACTTGATGAGCCATGACCCCTCCGTGTTGTTAAGCGGCTAATGCGTAGTAGCCCCCTGATCAGGGGTGTATAAAGGAGCATGTTGCTTCTTATGCGTCCCGTCAATCTGGTAATTCCTCACGGAATCTGTCGATCGGACTTGGCTAGGAAACTGACTGCTCGGGGGACCTGGGAAAGACGTCTAGTTAGCGGCGGTAATTGTTATCAGCCAGGAACTGGGTGAGATCCGTCGCAAGGAGTCGCCGCAACATGGAGGCCTGTGTCCAGACCCAGTGATCGATTTAGGGTCGAGAACAGTCCCTTCACCTCACCCGATAAACCCCACCATTCAAATGGTTCACAAACCACAGCTCGCCCTCCTCGTCCTCCCCGAACGAAGCGATCGTCCCGTAACCCGGCGCCACCCCGCTGATCAATGAGGCCACTTCCAGCCTCCCGATGCTCGACATCCGCCCCACCAGCAGTTCGCTGGAGCAGGAATCGGAAAACACGTACGCGCCCTTGAGCGCGACGTTGCTGCCGCGATAGACGATGCCGCCGGTCACCGCGCAGCGGCCCTTCTCGCGACCGGCGTACTCGAACACGGGGCCGGCGGTGCCGGTGCGGGCCGGGCAGTCGATGGCGCCGGTGGAGGGATAGTCGTGGCTGCCCTGGCAGCGCGGGTAGCCGAGGTCGCGCGGCATACCGTCGCGCCAGACGCTGACTTCCTCGCGGTCCTTGCCCACGTCGCCGATCCACACCGCGCCGTCCGCATCCACGCTGAAGCGCCAGGGATTGCGCAGGCCGTGCAGCCAGATCTCGCCGCACTGGCTGCGCTGGCCGGCGAAGGGGTTGCCGTCCGGGATGGCGTAGGCGGCGCGGCCGGTCTCGCCGCAGCGGTTCTTCGCGCCCTTGGCGCCGTCGCGCACGTCGATGCGCAGGATCTTGCCGAGCAGGTTGTCGGTGGCCGTGGCGTGGGGGTGGTCGCGCGGCTCACCGGTGCCGGCGCCGATGCTCCAGTACAGCAGGCCGTCGGGGCCGAAGCGGATGTCGCCGCCGTTGTGGTTGGCCACCAGGCCCTTCACCCGCATCAGCAGCTCGTCCTTGCCGCTGAAGCGGTTGGCGGCAGGATCGGCGGCCTGCAGGCGGCGCAGCACCAGGCCGTGGCGCTCGCCCTCCGAGGCGCCACTGTAGGCGATGTAGAGGCGGCCGTTGCTGCGGAAGTCCGGGTCGAAGGCCAGGCCCAGTAGGCCCTGCTCGGTGTCGGCGGTGGTGACGTCGCGGCTGTAGTACGGCTCGGGCAGCAGCTTGCCGTCGCGGTCGAGCACGCGGATGCGGCCTTCGCGCTCGATCACGAACATGCGGCCGCTGCCGTCGCGCGGGCTGGCGATGGCGGTGGGCGAGGTCAGCCCGTCATGCACCACCTGTTCGGCATGGATGCCGGGCGCGCGCGCGGCGCTGTCCTGCCCCGCCAGCGCGACCGTTTCGCTCGCTGCGGGCGATGCCGCCGAGCCGCCACCAGATGCCAGCAGCCAGGCCAGCGCCAGCGCACTCCACTTCCTGTCCATGCAGCCTCCTTCGCGGCCATGGGAGGGGCCGCCCCACCTCGCCCGCGCGGAAGGCGCGTGCGCTATTCGTCCTCGTCCGCGGCGGTCAGCCACAGGTCGGCGGGCGCCACCGCCTCCAGGGTCTCGCCGCAGGGATGCCAGAACACCGGGCGCGGCTCGCGCGGCACGAAGCCGTTGCCCAGCAGCCCCACTCCGGCCGCCGCCGCGCCCAGCTCGATCGAGACCGCGGTATGGCCGCCCTCGCGCGCGCAGCGCAGCAGCGTGGCCACCTCCGCCTTCGACGGTCCCGCCACGCCGCGGGCCGCCCAGAAATCGTGCACGTACAGGATGCCCTCGCGCGACTCGCAGGCGAACCAGGCCAGCGCCGTGCCGTCGCGCCCGCGCACCAGCAGGTAGCGCACGTCCACCAGCGGCGACTGGTCGAAGCGCCAGCGCAGGAAGGTCAGGTCGCGGATCGACACCGGGCCGTCGCCGGCGCGATCGGGCGACCACAGCGCCGACAGCGTCTCGTCGGCCTGGTCCAGCCACTCGCCGCGCGTGCCTGCGCTCCGGCCCGTCAGCCGCACGTGGTCGACCGCGTCGAGCAGCAGGCCCGCCGGCCATGCCAAGGGCGCGGGCAGGCGGCGGCGTACGTAGCCGACGTGCCGCACCACGCGCGCGTGCCGCACCAGCTTGCACAGCGGCACGTAGCCGACGCGCTTGAACACCGCGGCGGCCTTGGGATTGGGGAAGCCGTACATCAGCTCGAAGCGCCTGGAGCCCGCCTCCATCAGCGCCATCTGCAGCGACAGCGCCGGAAACAGCGAACGGTGCGCCGGCAGCACCGCCAGGTCCACCAGCACGCCGGCCTGCACCAGTTTGCCGCCCAGCATCATCTGCCGCGGGCCGGCCGTGGCAACGCCCACCCAGGCGCCGCTTTCCTCGTGGCGCAGCAGCAGGGTGAGCGGCGCGCCGTAGGGGCACTCGCGGTAGAACCAGTCGTACTTGCGCGCCATGCGCGACTCGTCGCCGAGGTTGCCGCGCCACAGGCCGAGGATCAGCTCGCGGTCGCGCTCCACGTCGGCGGCGTGGACGGTATAGGCCGGATTGGCGACCATCGGCTCAGTGCCCGGGCAGTTCGGCCACCGGCTCGACCAGCACCGGCGGGCGATGCAGGTAGGCGGTGGTGCGGCGCTTGGCCTGGATGTCGTCGTATACCGCCTGCGCCTGCGCTTCGGACACGCCCAGCGCTGTAGCCAGTTCGGATGCCGGATGGCCGTGGTTGAGCGCCCACAGCGCCAGGTCCATCTGCGCGTACGGCAGGGCGAAGTAGAACTCGTCCTGGCCCTGCGCCAGCGAATAGGTGTCGGTGGTGGGCGTGGCCGAGCTCACGCGCTCGGGCACGCCGAGGTGGCGCGCCATCGCATAGACCTGGCTCTTGTACAGGTGGGCGATCGGCTTGACGTCCGCGGAGCCGTCGCCGTTCTTGACGAAGAAGCCCTGGTCGTACTCCAGCCGGTTGGGCGTGCCGGTGACCGCGTAGTTGAGGCGGTCGGCGTGGAAGTACTCCAGCGTCTTGCGGATGCGCTGCTTGAAGTTGGTGGCCGCGACGATGGTCAGGTAGGCCTCGAGCGGCAGGTCCTTCTCGTGGCGCTCGCCGGCCGGATCCTCGGCCACGATGCGGAAGCGGTTGATCAGCCCCTGCGCGCCGCCGGCGATGACGATCTTGAACTTCCAGCCATCGCCATAGCCCGGCAGCACGCTGCGCACGGCGTTGTCGCGCGCCTCGTAGCAGCCGATGGCGGCCAGGGCCGGGGCGATGTCGTGGGTCTGCACGCGCACGCCCAGGTGCTCGGCCAGGATGTTGGCGCGCACCGCGCTGTCGTCGCTGGAATCGCGCTCGGGCAGGATCAGGCAGAACACGCGCTCCGGCCCCAGCGCGCGCACGGCGAGCGCGGCGCAGGTGGTGGAGTCGATGCCGCCGGAGATCGCGACGACCAGGCCGCGACGATGCAGGTCGCGGGCGACGATCTGCCGCAGGCGCGCGGCGATCCGGTCGGCTTCGGCGGCGTAGTCGAGGTCAAGCACGGACGGATCGAGACGGCTCATGGGTTCCCCTGGGTCAATGCGGCGCGGCGGATCTTGCCTGACGCGGTCTTGGGCAGTTCGCTCACGAAGGCGACCTGCTTTGGAATCTTGTACGTTGCCAGACGCTGGCGGCAATGCGCCTTGACCGCCATCTCGGTCGGCGCATCGTCGCCGGGCACGAGGAAGGCGGCCACGACCTGCCCGAGCAGGCTGTCGTCGAGGCCGGCCACCGCCACCTCGCGCACGCCGGGCAGTTCGGCGATCACTTCTTCCACGTCCTGCGGGTGCACGCGGTGGGCGCCGGTCTTGATCATGTCGCTGCGACGCCCGGACAGCCACAGGTAGCCATCGGTATCGAGTTGGCCCTCGTCGCCGGTGCGCAGCCAGCCGTCGACCAGGGTGGCGGCGGTGGCCTCGGGCGCCTGCCAGTAGCCGGCCATGACGTTGGGGCCGCGGGCCCAGACCTCGCCGGGTTCGCCGGCTTCGGCCGGGCTGCCGTCCTCGCGCCGCACCTGGATCTCGACATCGGCGATCGGCAGGCCGACCGAGCCGGCCTTGTCCTCGAACCGCTCGGGCGGCAGGCAGGTCAGGCGGGCGCTGGCCTCGGTCTGCCCGTACATCACGAACAGCCGCGCCTGCGGGAACGCGGCGCGTACGCGTCGTGCCATCGCCGGCGCCATCGCACCGCCGGCCTGGGTGAGGTAGCGCAGGCTGGACAGGTCGTGGCGATCGAGCTGGCCGCGGTCGAGCAGCAGGGCGAAGGTGGACGGCACCCCCGAGAATCCGGTCGCGCGCTCGCGCGCCAGCGCCTCGGTGATCAGGTGCGGGAACACCAGGTTGTCCTCGAGCACGATGCGCGCGCCCACCGCCAGGTGGGTGTGCAGCACCGAGGCGCCGTAGGCGTAGTAGAACGGCAGCGTGCTGACCGTGCTGTCGTCGGCGCGCAGGCCCAGCGAATCGAGGATCGAGGCGGTGTTGGCGGCCAGGTTGCGATGACTCAGCGCCACGCCCTTGGGCGCGCCGGTGGTGCCGGAGGTGTAGAGAATGGCGGCCAGCGCGTCCGGATCGGGCGGCAGCAGGTCCGCCGCATCGTCGCCCAGGCCATCGCCCTCGCCCGCCAGGCACTGCTGCGCCGGCAGCACCGGCACATCGGCCGCGGCTGCGGCACGCGCCGCGTCCCCGCTGCCGTCATGGATCAGCAGACGGGCGCCGCTGTGCTCCAGCCAGGGCAGGAAGTCGCGTTCGCGCGCCTGGGCGTTGAGCGGCACCACCATGGCGCCGGCGCGCCAGCAGCCGTACCAGGCCACCACCGCTTCGATGCAGTTGGGCAGGACCAGGGCCACCTGGTCGCCGGGGGCGATGCCGCGCGCGCGCAGGCTGTGCGCGAAGTCCAGCGCCGCCGCGTGCAGCCCCCGGTAGTCCAGGCGGCGCCCGTCCTGCTGCAGCGCGGTGCGGTCGGGCATCGCCGCGGCGGTGCGTTCCAGCCGCGCGACCAGGGTCTCCATCGTGCGGGTTCCGTCAGGCCGCGAGCCGGACGTCGAGGTAGCGGTCGATCGATTCGAGGCTGTCGAAGTTGGCCGGGGTCATGTCCTCCGGCGGCACGTTGACCGGCCAGGTTTCCTCGATGAAGCCGATCAGTTCCAGGATCCCCGTGGAGTCGACGATGCCCTGCTTGATCAGCGACGTATCATCGGCGATGGCGGACTCGTCGTCGGTAAACAGGAAATTGCCGAGGATGAACTGCCTGATCTGCTGACGCCGGCTCATGTCGCTCCGATGCTCCCACGGTGGAAAAAAGATGGTGACCGATGACTCGCGCGCTTCGCGGCGCCCACTCAAACCAGGTGCCGCGCTGTTCGCGGCGGGATGCCTCTCCATTGCCGCTGCGCTCTCGGCCTGTGGGTTAGAACGCGATCCGGACAGCGGGCAGGACATCGAGTCCACGCCGCGCAGCCTCGCGGACGCGCAGCCGGAGTTGCTGGAGACCGAGCGCGGCGCCCTGGCCTTGCGCGTTCTGGCCGATGGATTCGTGCATCCGTGGGCGCTGGCGCTGCTGCCCGACGGCACAATGCTGGTGACCGAACGGCCCGGCCGGCTGCGGCGGATCGGGGCGGACGGCACCGTGTCGGCGCCGCTGGACGGCGTGCCGGAGGTGTTCGTGCAGGGGCAGAGCGGGCTGCTGGACGTGGTGCCCTCGCCCACCTTCAGCGAGGACCGGCTGGTCTACATCGCCTACGGCGAACCGAACTGGCGCGGCAACAAGGCGGGCACCGCGGTGGCGCGCGGGCGGCTGGGCGAGCGCGGGCTGGAGGACGTGGAGGTGGTGTTCCGGCAGGAGCCCAAGCTGTCGAGCGGCACGCATGTCGGCGCGCGCATCGTGTTCGACGACGCGGGCATGCTCTACATCGGCACGGGCGACAACCGCGACGCGGGCAAGGCGCAGCTGCTCGACCACCTGCAGGGCAAGCTGGTGCGCCTGCATCCGGACGGACGCGTGCCGGACGACAATCCCTTCGTTGGCCAGGACGGCGCGCGCCCGGAAATCTGGAGCTACGGCCACCGCAACATCCAGGGCATGGCCCTGTATCCGCGCACGCGCGTGCCGTGGAACCACGAGCATGGCCCGATGGGCGGCGACGAGATCAACCTGCCGCAGGCCGGGCGCAACTACGGCTGGCCGCTGGTCACGCACGGGCTGGACTATTCGGGGCAGCCTGTGCCCGGCGCGGTCGGGGATCGCGCCGAAGGCATGGAGGACCCGCTGCACTACTGGCCGAAGTCGCCCGCGGTGAGCGGCATGGCCTTCTACGACGGCGACGCGATCGCCCCGTGGCGCGGCAACCTGCTGGTCGGCGCGCTGGCGGGACAGGCGCTGATCCGGCTGGAGCTGGACGGCACGCGCGTGGTGCACGAGGAGCGCCTGCTGCAGGGGCGCGACCGCATCCGCGACGTGCGCGTCGGGCCGGACGGGCTGGTCTACCTGCTGACCGACGGGAAGGACGGGAAGCTGTTGCGGCTGGAGCCGGCCGGGGGGCATGGCAGGGAGGCGGCAACGGGGGCAAAAACGGAACCCACAACAGGGCAGGCAACGGCGCCGGCAGCGGAGTCGACAACGGAGCAGGCAACGGCGCCGGCAGCGGAGCCCACAAGGGAGCCTGCCGGGAAGCCCGTGGCAGAGCAGACGCGGTAGAGGTTTTTCGCGCGGCTGCGTGTGGGGTGCGTGGCGTCGGAGCCGGCCCCCATCCCGGCCTTCCCCCGCAAGCGGGGGAAGGAGAAGAGCGACCGCCGGCCGGCGGGTGTCAGTTCCTGCACGCTCGCAGAGGAAGCAGAAGAGCGCCCGTCAGCGGCTTTCACCCCTCCCCCGCGCGCGGGGGAGGGCTGGGGTGGGGCCACCGGAGCGACGCCTCAAACCGCCCGACTGCCATAACCGAAATAGCCCATCTCACCCCACTCCCCTCCGCTCGCGATGGAAGCAAAAAACGTCCGTCAGCGCTTTCGCCCCCCTCCCCCGCGCGCGGGGGAGGGCTGGGGTGGGGGCCACCGGAGCGAAGCCTCAGACCGCCCGACTGCTGTAACCGAAGCAGCCCTACCCACCCGCCAAGCGCCGCGCCGGAGCAGTTCCCCACTCACCCCGCCAACGGCCGCTCCCGCAGCAACAGCAAGGTCGACAACAGCCCGACGAAGGCCTGGTTGTCGGCAAAGCCGATCATCTTCCCCGCCTTCGCCTTTGCGAACAGCCGCGAGGCCGCGTCCACGTCGAACACGCCGCCGGCGCGCAGGTTCTCCGGCGAGAACAGCTCGGCCACGTAGTCCAGCGGCCTGCCGTCGACGAAGAAACTGGCGCTGTCGGGCGCGCGGTAGGGCTGCTTGGTGCGCTTTGCGATGTCGGCCGGCAACAGGTCGGCCAGGGCCAGGCGCAGGATGTGCTTCTCGGTGAGGCCGCGGATCTTCCACGACGGCGGCAGCCGGTTGGCGAACTCGATCAGCGTGTGGTCGAGGTAGGGATAGCGGCCCTCGATCGAAGCCGCCATCGCCGCGCGATCGCCCTGCGCGGCCAGCAGGTAGCCCGCCAGCAGGGTCTTGGCCTCGACATACTGGTCGCGCGCCAGCGGCGCCCAGTCGCCGATGCCGGCCGGCAGGCCCGCCTCGGCATGGGCCAGCGCATCCCAGCGCGCGGCCTGCGCGCGCAGCTCCGGCGCGAGAAAGGCGAAGGCGCGCTGCGAGGTGGTCCAGCGCGGCACGTGGGCGAAAACCGCGCGGTCGATGTGCTCGCGCCCCTGGCCGAAGAACGAGGCCGCGAACGCGGGGTTGGCCGCCGGCGAGTTCTCCAAGTAGCCGTACAGCCGCGACAGCAGTTTCGGACGCAGCGTCGAGTCCGGCTGGTGTGCCCAGAAGCGGCGCACCTTGGCTTCCTTGAACAGGTCGTAGCCGCCGAACACCTCGTCGGCGCCCTCCCCCGTGAGCACCACGGTATAGCCGTGCGCGCGCACCGAGTCGGCCAGCAGCATCATCGGCACCGCCGCGGTGCGCAGGACCGGGGTCTCGGTGTGCGCGACCAGGCGCGGGAACGCCGCGCCGATGTCGGCCGGGGTGATGCGCAGCGTGGAATGATCGGTGCCGAGGTGGCGCACCATTGCCATCTGGTGCGCGCTCTCGTCGAACTCGGCCTGGTCGAAGGCCACCGAGAAAGTGCGCACCGGCGTATCGGTGAAGCCACGGATCAGCGCCACGATCCCGGACGAATCGAGCCCGCCGCTGAGGTAGGCGCCCACCGGCACGTCGGCGCGCAGCTGCAGGCGCACCGCGTCGATCAGGCGCTCGCGCAGTTCGCCGGCCGCCTTTTCGATGCTGCCGAAGTGCGAGCTGCGCGTGTGCGCGGCGTCGGGAAAGGTCCAGTCCCAGTAGCGGGTCAGGCTCCGGCGGCCATCGGCCTCGACGCTCAGCACGTGCCCCGGCGGCAGGCTGTGAACCTCGTCGTAGACGGTATCGGGATCCAGCGGCGCCCAGTAGCTGAAGGCCTGCAGCAGGCCCGGCAGCGACAGCCGCGCGCGCTCGGGCACGGCGGCGAACAGCGCCTTGGGCTCGGAGGCGAACCACAGCGTATCGCGCGCCTGCGTCCAGTACAGCGGGCGGATGCCGGCGCGGTCGCGCGCCAGCAGCAGCCGGCGGCGTGCACCGTCCCACAGCGCGATCGCGAACTGGCCGTTGAGGCGTTCGACGAAGCGGTCGCCGTAGCGGTCGTACAGGTGCACGATCACTTCGGTGTCCGAGCGCGTGTAGAACACGTGGCCCTGCGCCTCGAGCTCGGCGCGCAGCTCGACGAAGTTGAAGATCTCTCCGTTGAACACCGTCCACACGGTGCGCGCCGGGTTGTGGATCGGCTGGTCGCCGGTGCTCAGGTCGATGATCGACAGGCGCGCATGGGCCAGGCCCACGCCGGGTTCGGCATGGAAGCCGTAGCCGTCCGGGCCGCGGTGGGCGAGCGCATGGATCATGCGCTCCAGCAGCGGGCGCGCGCCCGCCTGTTCGACGGGGTGGCCGAGGTAGCCGGCGAGTCCGCACATGGCTCAGGCCCGCCCGTGCGCGGACGCGGGATCGGTGCGTGCGTTCATTCGGGATTCCGCCACCAGCACACCAGCCAGGTTTCTCCCTGGTGCTGCATCCAGTCCTTCTGCAGGCCCTCGATTCCCTCCAGGTGCGGCCCCACCCGCACCAGGGCCGGCGCGAAGAAGGTGACCATGCAGGCCTTGCCGAGATGGCGCATGCGCTCGATCGTGGCCGGGATGTCCTTGATGTAGTACAGCACCTCGCAGGCCACGACCAGGTCGAAGCGGCCGCGCGCGTCGCCCCAGGGCTGCTGGTGGACGTCGGTGGCGGCGAACTGCGCCTCGGGCACGCGCACCCGCGCGCGCTCGATCGCGGTGGGGCTGACGTCGATGCCGTAGATCTCGTCGGCCAGCGCCCGCAGCGCGCGGGTCTGGTGGCCTTCGCCGCAGCCGATTTCCAGCAGCGAGCCCACGCGCCCGATATGGCGCTCGATCAGCGCGTTGGTGGCGGCGAACCGCGCCTGCTCGAGCCCCGATTCCATGTTCCATGGATCCCCCAGCTTGTAGGCCAGGTCGAGCCGCTCGTAGTTGTCGGCGCCGCCGACGCCGCGCATGGCGTACTTCATCCAGGTGCGACGGATGGCCTTCCTGAGTTTGGCGTTGATGCGCTGCATGGAATTACCAGACCTGTCTGGCCGACGCGGCCATCGGTGGGCACGGGCGCGCATCGGCGCGCGCCAGCACGGCGGCCTGCTCGCCGCCGGGACGCGGACGCGATGCGCGCAGGGGTTGCAGCGGCGAACTGTACCAGTCGATCACCTTCGAACATTCGAAGCGCACCCACGAAGGCCCGTACAGCCAGTGCGTGCCGCCCAGTTCGCGACTGACCGGTTCGCCGAGCATCGACACCACGTCGCGCGCCTCCATCCCCTGGCGCAGCGCCATGGCCGCAGGACGCGCCGTTCCACGTTCGTTACCGGCAACACCACCACTGAATCCGGCCGACGGTCCGCCGGTGCGCGAAAGCCACCACACCAGCAGCGCCGCGAGCAGCAAGATGCCATACACGATCAATCGCGACGACCGGCGGGGCTGCGCGTCCTCCATCTCCGGCTCCACCACCACGCGGGCCGCCCGGCGGGGTTCGGCGTTGCTGCGTGCGCGGCGCGCGGGCGCGGCCGGCGCGCCGGGGAGCCGGCCGTAATGGCGATGGAATTCCAGCGCCGCCGCGTAGCGCAGGTTGAGGGTCTTGAGGGTGTCCTCGCCCGACTCTCCCGCGCGGTCGGGGTGCAGGTCCGCGACGCGTCGCCGGTACGCCATGCGCAGGCCGTCCAGCGAGCAGTCCGGTTCGATCCCGAGCTCGCTGTACAGGGCGATGAAGTCGGTCTGGTCGGACATGGGGCGGTTCAGCGGGCGGTCGATTCGAGACAGCGTACGGGAAACGGCGTCCTGCCCGGCCAGAAGTGGCGTGCGCACGCGCGCGCCGTGGCGGTCCCCGCGGCGAGCGCCTATGCTTGCGCCAGGGCGGCACGGGGCGCCTGTGGTGGCCCCGGCGCAGGCGCGCCGACCAGGGATGTATCCGCCGCCGCTCTTGTCATCAGGGGACACGATATGCGCCGCTCGAGGCGGGAACGATCGCCGGTGCGCACGGACCGCGACCAGGCGCGCCATGTCGATTGAGTCGGCCATCGTCGCTGCATCCGGGCGGCAGCCCGCGCCCGGCAGCCGGCGCCAGCGCCTGGCCGAGCGCGCGCATGCCTGGGGCATGCTGCCGCTGATGCGCACCGTGCGCGGCCTGTTCCGGCGCGACCTGCGGGTGCTCGCCTACCACCGGGTGCGCGAGGTCGGGCCGGATTTCGCGTTCGACCGCGCCCTGGTCAGCGCCTCGCCCGAGGGGTTTCGCAGCCAGATGCGCCACCTTGCCGAGCGGTTCAACCCCGTGTCCTGCCGCGAGGTGACGGCCGCGCTCGACGGCGGCCCCGCGCTGCCACGCGATGCGGTGCTGGTCACCTTCGACGACGGCTACGACGACAACCACGACGTTGCCTTCCCCATCCTGCGCGAGACCGGAGTGCCGGCGACCTTCTTCGTGTCCACCGGCCACATCGACAGCGGCATGCCCTATGCCTACGACTGGCTGGCGCACCTGGTGGTGACGATGGACGAGGCGCGGCTGCGCATCCCGGAACTGGAGATCGACGTCCTCCTGCCCCCGGGCCGCGACGCGCGCCATGCGACCACCTCGATGGTGCTCGACCGGCTCAAGTACCTCGACGATGCCGGCCAGCAGGCCGTGATCGACGCGCTGCAGGCGCGCTGCGGCCGCCCGCGCACGGCGCCGCATGCCGACTGCCGCCCCATGACCTGGGACCAGTTGCGCGAGATGCGCGACGGCGGCATGGAGATCGGCGGCCATGGCGTGCACCACCGGATGCTGGCCAAGCTGCCCGACGACGCGCTGGCCGCCGAGATCGGCGAATGCCAGGCGCGGCTGACCGCCGAACTCGGCGCACCGGCGATCGCGGTGTCGTATCCGGTCGGCGGTCCCGACGCCTACGACGCGCGGGTGATCGAGGCCGTGCGCGCGCAGGGTTTCCGGCTGGGCTTCAGCTACGTCAGCGGCGTCAGCGCTCCCGACCAGGACAACCGCTACCGCCTGCTGCGCGTGCCGGTGGAATCGGATGTCGGCGAGCCGTGGTTCCAGGGCATCGTCGCCGCGCCGGAACTGTTCTCGCACGCCTCGACGCTGAGGGTCTATCCATCGTGATGGTGTTTTTGCTTGTCTGGCTGGCGCTGGTACTGATCCGTCCCCAGGAATACCCCGCCCTCGTCGACATGGGCATCCCGATCCTGCCGATCGCGCTGCTGGGTGCGCTGGGCATGTGGATGCTCAGCTCCCAGCGCCGGCCGTTCCAGCAGCCCACCTACCTGCTGCTGGTCGTGTTCATCGTGATCGGCATGTTCACGATGGTGGTGAACGGCTGGGCGGGCGGCGCGATCTCGCGCTTCATGCACTTCCTGCCGGCGCTGATCGCGCTGGTGCTGATCGCGCAGGCCGGGCATTCGCCGAAGAACCTGCTGCGGATGATGTGGGTGATCGCGCTGTGCGCGCTGGTGCTGACCATCCACGGCATCGAGCAGGTGAAGCTGGGCCAGGGCTGGACCGGCATGCCGACCGTGCAGGACGGGCGCATCCAGTACGTGGGCATCTTCAGCGATCCCAACGACCTGGCCATGCTGTTCATCATGTCGATCCCGATGACCCTGCTGATGGGCCATCGCGGCGGCGCGATGGGGATGCGGCGACTGTTCTGGTGGTCGGTGGCGCTCGCGCTGCTCTACGGGGTGTACCTGACCGACTCGCGCGGCTCGTTCCTGGCGGTGATGGCGATGGCGGGCGTGTGGCTGTGGCTGCGCCGCGGCCTGATCGTGGCCGGCACCCTGGGCGCGGCCGGGCTGGCGGTGCTGATGGCCCTGCCCACGCGCATGCAGGAACTCGATGCCGGCGAGGCCTCGGCCTATGGGCGCATCGAGACCTGGTACGACGGCATCCAGATGTTCCTGGCCAACCCGGTGTTCGGCGTGGGCGTGGGCAACTTCACCGAACACACCTGGCTGACCGCGCACAACTCGTTCGTGCTGGTGCTGGCCGAGACCGGCATCGTCGGCTACACGGTGTGGCTGGCGATGGTGGGCTACTGCGCGCTGATGCCGGTGATGGTGCTGCGCCTGCCCGCGGTGATGGAGGATCCGGAGCACCAGCATGCCTGGGACGAGGAGCGTCGCGTGGCGATGACCCTGCTGATCTCGATGGTCGGCTTCTTCGCCTGCGCCTTCTTCCTCAGCCGCAGCTACGTGATCCTGCTCTACATCCTGCTCGGCCTGGTGACCGGCTGGTACGGCGGCGCGCAGGAGCGCTGGGGCGGCCTGCCCGTGTTCAGCGTGCAGCGCGACTGGTTCAAGTGGTGCGTTCTGGCGGTAGGCAGTGCGATCGCGCTGTGGCTGGTGGTCAAGGTCCTGTTCGTGATGGCCGGCTGATGAGTACGCGCGGCCAGGTGATCCGCAACACCCTGTTCTCCTCGGTGGGCATCTACACCGAGTATTTCCTGGGCATGCTGACATCGATCATCATCGCGCGGCACCTGGGGCCGGCGCATTTCGGTACCTACGGCCTGGTGATCTGGCTGGTGGCCACGGGCGTGGTGATCACCAACTCGGGCGTCGCCAGCGCGGTGATCAAGTTCATCGCCGAGATGCGCGGCGCCGGTCGCGATGCCGAAATCCGCTCGCTGCTGGCCTGGGCCTGGCGGGTGCAGGCGGGCTTCCTGGCCGCGGTGCTGCTGGGCGGCACGGTGCTGTTCCTGACCCATGGCCAGCGGCTCATGCCCGGCTTCAACCACACACTGCTGCTGGTGATCCTGCTGGCCACCACCGCGCTGCGCGCCTCGTACATGCTCAACGTCGGCATCGCCAAGGGCTACGAGAACTTCCGCGCCATCGCCGCGATCGCCGTGATCGTGGCGCCGATCAACCTGCTGATGATTCTGCTGGTGTGGTGGCTGGACGGCCCGATGGAATGGTTCCTGGGCACGTTCACCGGATCGAGCCTCATCTTCTGGTGGATCTCGCGCCGGCAGGTGGAGCCGCTGCTGCCTCCCGCGCAGGGGCGCCAGCCGCTGGACGCGGACACGCGCCGGCGCCTGCGCAGCTACACCTCGCTGGTGGCGGTGACGGTGGCGGTGAACTTCTTCACCGCCAGCGAGGTGGAGGTGCTGTTCCTGACCCTGTTCGACACCTCCGCCTCGGCCGGCCACTTCAAGGTGGCCTACCAGCTTTCCAGCGGCGCGCTGCTGCTGGTGCCGGGCGTCTTCGGCGCCCTGCTGCTGCCGATGATGGCCAACGCCCTGGCGCAGGGACGCGAGGTGGCGAGCCGCCGGCTGGCGATGTCGACCACCTACCTGGCCGCGCTGGCCGCGCCGCTGGTGGCCTTCGGCGTGCTGTTCGCGCACGAGATCATCGGCCTGCTGTATGGCGCCGCGTTCGCGCCGGCGGCCTTCGTGTTCGCCGGCTGCCTGGCGGCGGGCGCCGTGGCCACGGTCTGCCAGGGCGCATCGAGCTACCTGCTGGGCGCGGACCGGCAACGCATCCTGATGACCGTCGTCCTCGCCTGCGCGGCGGTCAAGATGCTGCTGGACGTGGTGCTGATCCAGCGCATGGGCCTGGCCGGCGCGGTGGCCGCGTACGCCGCGGCCAGTCTCCTGAGCAGCGTGCTGCTGATCGGCCTGGCGATGCACTACAGCGGCGCCCGGCTGGAATGGGGACGCATCGCCCGTGTGGTGGCCGCGGCCGCCATCGCCGGGGCCGCGGCCTGGCTGCTCAAGTCCCTGCTGCCGCCGGTGCCGCTGCTGTCGCTGGCGCTCGGCGGCGTGCTGCTGGCCGCGGCCTATGCCGTGGGCACCCTGCTGCTGGGCTTCTGGAGCGTGGCGGACCTGCAGCACCTGCAGCAACTGCATCTGCGCCTCGCCCGGGGGCGGCCGGCCTTCATGGGCCGCCTGCTCGGCTGGGCGTCGCGTCGCGCCGGAGCCACCGCATGAGCCTCTACGAAACCGCCTTCCGCCGTGCGCTGTACCCGGCCTACGAGGCGCTCCGCGGCCGCGGCATGCTGCGCTACCTGGCCGAGTACGAAGCCAACCAGTGGCGTTCCCCGGACGAGATCGCGGCGATCCAGTGGGCGAAGCTGCAGGCGCTGGTGGCGCACTGCTGGGACCAGGTGCGGTTCTATCGCAGCCGCTGGGAGGCGATCGGCTTCGAACCCGGCGACCTCAGGTCGATGGACGACTACGCGCGCCTGCCGGTGCTGACCAAGGCCGACATCCGCGGCCACTTCGAGGACCTGCAGGCGCACTCGTTGCGCGGCAGCTTGCTGTTCAAGGCCACCGGCGGCTCCACCGGCGAGCCGCTGCGCTTCGGCTATACCCGCGAAAGCAACGACCGGCGCTCGGCGGTGATGTGGCGCGGCTACGGCTGGACCGGCGCGCGCATGGGACGGCGCACCCTCTTCCTCTGGGGCGGCGCGGTGGGCGAGCCCGGCCGGGTGGCGCAGATCAAGGAGCGCCTGTACCACGCGGCCTTCCACCGCCGCATGCTCAACAGCTTCCTGATGCGCGACGACAACATGGCCGCCTACGCCGACACCATCGCCGCGTACCGGCCCGAGGTGATCGTGGCCTATGTCGACCCGATTGTCCGTCTATCGAAATGGTTGCTCGCGCGGGGTCGCAGCATTCCCGGGGTGGTATCGGTGCTGGGCGCCGCCGAGGCGCTGCACGATTTCCAGCGGCCGATCATCGAGGCGGCGTTCCCGGGGGCGAAGGCCTACAACACCTACGGGTGCCGCGAGTTCATGCTGATCGCCTGCGAAGCGGAGGACCGCGACGGGTTGCTGGTCAACGCCGACCACCTGGTGGTCGAGCTGGCCGACGCGACACAGGCCGGAGACGGCAACGAGACCGGGGAACTCGCCATTACCGACCTGCACAACCTGGGCATGCCCTTCATCCGCTATGTCAACGGCGACGTGGCCAGCCGCAAGTCCCCGTGGCATGCCCACGGTCGCCGCGGGCTGCCGCGGCTGAGCCGCATCGACGGCCGCCGTCTCGACGCCATCCGCACGCCCGATGGCCGCGTGCTGCCGGGCGAGTTCTTCCCGCACATGCTCAAGGACGTGGCCGGCGTGCGCCGCTTCCAGGTGGTGCAGGACAGCCTCGAGCGCTTCACCCTGAAGGTGGTGCCTGGCCCCGAGTTCGGCGCCGAACAGGAAGCCTACGTGCGCCGCGAGCTCGCCAAGGTGCTGGGGAGCGACGCCAACCTCGACCTGCAGCGCGTCGACGACATTCCGCTGACCGCCAGCGGCAAGCTGCGCGTGACCGTGTCGAGGCTGCAGTGAGGATCAGCCACATCGTCGAGAACCTCAACCGTGGCGGCCTGGAACGCGTGGTCATCGACCTCGCCAAGGCCCAGGCCGCGGCAGGCCACGACTGCCAGGTGGTTTGCCTGTTCGAGGCCGGTTCGCTGGCGCACGAGCTGACCTCACAGGGCATCCCGGTGGTGGCCTGCGACAAGCGCGACGGCGCGGACATGCGGGCCCTGCTGCGCCTGCGCCGGGCACTGTCCAGCCAGCGCACCGAGGTGCTGCACAGCCATAACGGGCTGCCGCACTACTACGCCATGGCCGCCGCGATGGGGCTGGGCCTGCGCCGCATCGTCAACACCCGCCATGGCATGGGCGATGTCACCCCCTCCAGCCGTCGCGAATGGTTGTTCCGCCAGTCGATGCATTTCGCCGATGTCGCCGTGGCGGTGTCCGAGGCCGCGGGCCGGCGCCTGGCCGAAGCCGGCCTGGTGCCCACCCGGCGGCTGCGGGTGGTGCCCAACGGCATCCATCCCGAGCCCTTCCGCGAACGCGACGCGCAGCTGCGTGCGCAGATGGCGACCAGCCTGGGCCTGCCGCCGGAGACGCAGCTGGTGGGCTTCATCGGCCGGCTGAACTGGGCCAAGGACCTGCCGACCATGGTCGCGGCCTTCGCCCGGGTCTGTGCGCGGCGCGACGACGCCGCCCTGGTGATCGCCGGCGAAGGCGCCGAACGCGGCGCCGTGGAAGCGGCCATCGCGAATGCGGGCCTTGGCGGCCGTGTGTTCCTGCTCGGCGACCGCAGCGACGTGCCGCAACTGCTGCCGGCGTTGTCGATCTTCGCGATGTCCTCGGTGTCGGAGGGCTATTCGATCGCCCTGCTCGAGGCCTGCGCGAGCGCCCTGCCGATCGTGGCCACCGACGTGGGCGGCAACGCCGAGATCGTGCGCGACGGGGTGACCGGGCTGGTGGTGCCCGCCCGCGCGCCCGAGGCCTTCGCCGACGCGCTGGAACGGCTGCTGTCCGATCCCGCGCTGGCGGCGCGGATGGGCCAGGCCGGCCGCGAGTGGCTGCTGTCCAACGGCACCTTCGAGGTGATGTCCAACCGTTACCTCGAGGCCTACGCGGGCGCGCAGGCATGAAGGTGCTGGCGCTGACCAACCTGTTCCCGACCGCCTGGGACCCGCTGCGTGCGAGCTTCAACCGCCAGCAGTTCGATCGGCTGGGGCAGTACCACGAGCTGGATGTGATGGTGGCGGTCGACTTCCGCGACCGCCGCCGCGGCCCGCGCGGCGAGGCGCCGGTGCTGCAGCATGCGCGCTGCGCCGACTTCACCTTCTGGTACCCGCCGCGCATCGGCCGCAGCCTGCACGGGCTGGCCTGGTACGCCTCGCTGATGGCGCAGCGCGGCGCGCAGCTGCGGCGCGGGCGCTACGACCTGCTGCTGGCGAGCTGGGGCTATCCCGACGCGGTGGGCACGTCGCGGCTGGCGCGCAGGCTGGGTCTGCCCTATGTGGTGAAGGTGCATGGCAGCGACCTCAACGTGCAGGCCGAGCAGCCGCTGCATCGTCCGCAGATCGCCTCGGCCCTGCGCGGCGCGCGCGCGGTGATCGCCGTCAGCGACGCGCTGGCCGGCAAGGCCCGCGCCCTGGGCGTGGATGCCGACCGCGTGCACCTGCTCTACAACGGCGTCGATGCCGCGCGCTTCCGGCCCGGCGACCGCGCCGCCGCGCGCCGCGTGCTGGAGCTGCCGGACGACGGCCCGCTGCTGCTCTACGTCGGCAACCTCAAGCCGGCCAAGGGTTGCGTTGACCTGCTCGAAGCCTTTCCCGCCGTGCTGGCCCACCATCCGCGTGCGCGGCTCGCCTTCGTCGGCAGTGGCGCGGCCGACGGCACGCTGTCGCGGCGCGCACAGCAGCTGGGGATTGCCGACCGCGTGCTGCTGGCCGGAGCCCGGCCCCACGACCAGCTGCCGGTGTGGATGCAGGCGGCCGACCTGCTGAGCCTGCCCAGCCACAACGAGGGTGTGCCCAACGTGGTGCTCGAAGCCATGGCCTGCGGCCTGCCGGTGGTGGCGACGCGGGTCGGCGGGATCCCGGAGGTGCTGCCGGAGCAGGCGGGCATCCTGGTGCCGCCGCATGACCACGAGGCCCTGGGGCGCGCGCTGTCGGACGCGCTGCAGCGCCACTGGTCGCGCGAGGCCATCCTCGAACACGCCGCGGGCTTCCGCTGGGACGACAATGTCCGACACCTCGACCGCATCCTCCGCGATGCCGCCACGCCATGAGCATGTCCATGACCCGGCCCATCCAACCGCGTTCCCGCAAGGGCCGCCTGCTCGGGCTGCTGCCGTCCCGGCTGGTGACCACCCGCGTGCCCACGCGCGACAAGGTGCTGTACCTGAGTTTCGACGACGGCCCGCATCCGGAGTTCACCCCACCGGTGCTGGACCTGCTGGCCGCGCATGGCGCCACCGCCACGTTCTTCCTGATCGGCAGCCGCATCGACGAGTATCCGCAGATCACGCGCCGGATCGTCGACGAGGGCCATGCGCTGGGCAACCATTCCTGGAGCCATCCGCGCATGGGCGCGCTGCCGCTGCCGGCGCAGGTCGAGGAGATCGCGCGCACCGACAGCGCGCTGTCGGCCTACAGCGGACGCGCCACCCATCCCTTCCGGCCGCCCTGCGGCGAACTGCCGGCCAACCTGCTGCTGCACTTCGCGCGCATCGGCCGCAACATCGCCTTCTGGTCCTACGACAGCCACGACTACGAACTGCTGCCGACGCCGGTCCTGCTTCCGCAGATCGAAGCCGACCCGCCGCGCACCGGGGACACCATCCTGATGCACGACGACACCGCCGCCACCGTCGAACTCCTGGCCAGTCTGCTGCCGCAATGGCGCGCGCAGGGCTTCGAGGTCCGCGCGATGCCGGAGGGCCGCGGATGAAGGTACTGTACCACCACCGGACCCAGGGCAAGCGGGTCGAGGGCGTGCATATCCGCGGCGTGGCCAATGCGCTGCGCGAGCTGGGCTGCGAGGTGCGCGTGCTGTCGTTCCCGGGTGCCGATCCGGAGAAGGACGCCGGCTCGGGCGCCGCGCCTGCCGCATCCGCGCAGCCGGCCGCCGATCGCAAGGGCCATCTGGCCACCCTGGTCAGCAAGCTGCCGGGCGTGCTGTTCGAGTTCGCCGAACTGGGCTACAACCTGGTCACCTGGTGGCGCATCCGCGCCGAGATCCGCCGTCACCGGCCCGATTTCATCTACGAACGCTATTCGCTGTTCCTGTTCATGACGATCTGGATCGCGCGCCGCGAGGGCATTCCGATCGTGCTGGAGATCAACGACTCGGCCGTGGTGCAGCGCCTGCGCCCGCTGTGGCTGAAGTCGCTCGCACGCCGCATCGAAGGCTGGTGCATGACCCGCGCCACCGGGATCGTGT
Organism: Luteimonas campi; assembly: GCF_051162505.1. NCBI lineage: Bacteria > Pseudomonadati > Pseudomonadota > Gammaproteobacteria > Lysobacterales > Lysobacteraceae > Luteimonas > Luteimonas campi. The sequence continues at coordinate 37,038 of NZ_JBNWEM010000004.1, read as the reverse complement.
TCATCTCGACCTATTTCCGCGACCTGCTGGCCGACCATTACGGCCAGCTGCCGCCCTGCGTGGTCTCGCCCAACGCGGTGGACGCGCGCTTCGATCCCGGCCGCGTCAACCGCGATGCGCTGCGCCGCGCGCAGGGCCTGGAAGGGCGCGTGGTCTGCGGGCACATGGGCGTGTTCGCGCGCTGGCACGGCGTGCCTGGCTTCGTCGAAGCGATCATCGACCGGCTGGACGAAGCGCCGGAACTCACCCTGCTCATCGTCGGCGACGGCGAGGACCTGCCGGCCGTGCGCCGCGAGGTGGAAGCGCGCGGCCTCGGCGACCGCGTCCGCCTGCCCGGCCGCGTGCCGCACCACGAGATCCCGCAGTGGGTGGCGTGCATGGACTATGCCTTCCTGCCCGATTCCAACGAGTACGGTTCGCCGATGAAACTGTTCGAGCTGATGGCCATGGGCGTGGCGGTGGTCGCGCCGGACTACGATCCGGTGGCCGAGGTGATCGAGTCGGGGACCACCGGATGGCTGTTCCCGCGCAAGGACATCCGTGCCTGCGTCGATCAGGTGATCGCGCTGTGCGACCGCGGCGACGAGCGCGACCGCGTCGGTGCCGCGGCCCGGACCTATATCGAGCGCGAACGCCGCTGGCGCAACAACGCCCAGCAGCTGCTGTCGCTGGTGCCGGGCGGACGGGAGGCGACGGCATGAGCGCGCTCGCCTGGATCGCCCTGCTGGCGCTGGCCGGGGCCGCGGCGGCCGCACTCGTGGTGGCGCGTTTCATCCGGGCGCGCAACATGCAGATCTGGCTGCCGGCCTGGCTGCGCCGACCGACGCGCGCCCCGCATGCCGGCCCGACCCACATCATGTTCTGCTTCGTCGACCATTACGAACCGATGCACGGCCGTCCGGACCTGGAGACGCAGCGCGCGCGCGTGGACCGCTGGTGCCGCGACTATCGGACGCTGGCCGACCGTCATCGCGATGCCGATGGCCGCAAGCCGCAGCACGGGTTCTTCTACCCCGAGGAGGAGTACCTCGAGGAGCACCTGGAGAAGATCGAGGCACTGTGCCGCGACGGCTACGGCGAGCTGGAAGTCCACCTGCACCACGACAACGACACCGAAGCCAACTTCCGCGAGTCGATCACGCGCTTCAAGCGGCTGCTGCACGAACGCCATGGCGCGCTGCCGCGCCATCCTGAAACCGGCGAGGTGATGTTCGGCTTCATCCACGGCAACTGGTGCCTGGACAACTCGCGTCCGGACGGACGCTGGTGCGGCCTGGACAACGAGCTGATCCTGCTGCGCGAGCTGGGCTGCTATGCCGACTTCACCATGCCCTCGGCACCCAGCGATACCCAGACCAGCACCGTCAACTCGATCTACTACGCCACCGACGATCCGCTCAGGCCCAAGTCGCACGACCGCGGCGTGCCGGTGCGCGCCGGTGGCACGCCCAGCGGCGACCTGCTGCTGGTGCAGGGCCCTGTGGGCCTGAACTGGCGCGACCGCCGCCACGGCTTCGTGCCGCGGGTGGAGAACGCCGACATCCGCGCCAACTACCCGCCCACGCCCGGCCGGGTGGATGGCTGGGTCGAAACCGGCATCCATGTCGAAGGCCGGCCGGAATGGATCTTCATCAAGATCCATACCCATGGCGCGCCGGAGAAGGAAGCCGACGTGGTGCTCGGCCCCGACGTGGACGCGATGTTCAGCCACCTCGAGACCCGCTACAACGACGGCGAGCGCTACGTGCTGCATTACGTCAACGCGCGCGAGGTATACAACATCGTCAAGGCGGCCGAGGCCGGCCATGGCGGCGATCCCAACGACTGGCGCGACTTCATCCTGCCGCCGCCGCCCAACCGCGCCGCGGCCACCGCGGCATGAACATGGACGCGCACGCCACGAACGTCCGCGAGCGCGGGACGCACGCCATGAATGTGGCCAGCCTGATGTACCACGACGTGGTGGCGGCCGGCGAGGACGACGCCAGCGGATTCCCGGGCCCGTCCGCCGCCTCGTACAAGCTGCGCTGGCCCGAATACGAGGCCCAGCTCGCGCGGCTGGCCGCCACCGGGCTGCGCTTCACGCGCGTGGACGCCGACGACGCCTTCGCGCCGGATGCCTGCCTGCTCACCTTCGACGACGGCGGCGTCAGCGCCCTGCCCGCCGCCCGCCTGCTCGACGCGCTCGGCATGCGCGGCCACTTCCTCATCACCGGTTCTCGTATCGGCACCTCGGGATTCTGCAGCGAGGCCGACCTGCGCGCCCTCGCCGCCGCCGGCCATGTCGTCGGCAGCCATTCGCAGACGCATCCGGCCGACATCTCGCAGCTGCCCGCCGCGGCGCTCGACGCCGAATGGCGCGACAGCGTCGCGCGCCTGTCCGATGTGCTCGGCGCGCGCGTGGACGTGGCCTCGATTCCGGGCGGCTTCTATTCGCCCGCGGTCGCCGCGTCCGCCTTCGACAGCGGTATCCGTTACCTGTTCACGTCGGAACCCACCACCCGCGTGGTCCGCCGTGGCGAGGCCTGGCTGATCGGGCGCTACGCGCTGCAGCGCGGAATGGGCGCGGAGGCGGCTGCCGCCTTCGCCCAGGGCACCGGCACCGCGCGACAGCGGCAGTGGCTGCTGTGGAACCTCAAGAAACCGGCCAAGCGCTGGGCCGGCCCCGCGTACCGCTGGCTCAGGCGCCGCAGTTTCGGCGGCAGCTGAGCGACAACAAGAAACAGGAAGCCCCGATGGATCCCGTCGTCACGATCATCATCACGCCCCGCGACCGCTACACGGGGCTCGACGAATGCGTCGAGGCGGTCTACCGCCACACCCCGCAGCCTTTCCGGCTGTGGATCATGGACCTGGACTACCCCGATGCGGTGATCGGGCCGGTGCGCAAGCAGCTGCAGGGGCGTGCCGAAGTGCGTTTCTTCGAGCTCGGCCTGCGCACGCCGATGGACGCGCTGCGCGAAGCGCAGCCGCTGGTCGACACGCCGGCCGTGGTGCTGCTGGACAACGACTCGCGCGTGACCGAGGGCTGGCTGGCGCCGCTGCTCGCGGCCCTGGGCGACGGCAACGCCGTGGTCACGCCGCTGATCCTCGAGCGCGAGGGCGTCGATCGCGGCGCGCCGCTGCGCAACCACCTCTACACCGGCGAGATCCGCGTGGTCGACGTGGAAGGCACGCCCTACCTCATCGAGCACAAGCATTTCCGCCGCACCGAGGTGCCGGACCTGCCGCGCGAACGCACGCAGACGGGCACCTTCGAACTGCACTGCGTACTGTTCGACGGCGAAGTGTTCAGGCGCATCGAGTTGCCGTCGATGGTGATCCGCGAGCACCTGGACATCTCGCTGCAGATCGCGGCCATGGGCCGGACGATGGTGGTCGAGCCGACCTCGGTGATCCACTTCGACAACCTCGGCACGCGCATGGCGCTGGCGGACATGCGCTTCTTCTTCTTCCGCTGGGGACCGAAGCTGACCGGCCCGTCGTCGCGGCTGTTCGAGCGGCGCTGGGGCTACAAGTTCTATTCCGAGCAGTCGATGTACAACTGGGTGGTGCGACGCAAGGCCTTCCTCGTCTCGCGCTGGTTCGGCGCGCCGATCGGCATCGCCAACCGCGCCACCCAGGTGGCGAAGAAGCTGTTCTGCCGCGACTGGGATCCGCTGCCCGATCCGGACGGCGCCTCGCGTCCGCTGCTCGCCGGTGGCGTGCCGCCGCAGCTGAGCCACGAACTGCGCTGAAACGCCGCGCGGCCGCCGGCCGCGCCTGCTCACCACAGATGCAGGCGACGGTTGCCCAGCCAGGCGAACAGCGCCTGCGCGGCGAACAGGTTCATGTGCGCGAACGCCGCCGCGATGCGCACCGGCAGCAGCCGCGCCAGCGACGGCACCGCCCCGGCGACGATCACCAGCAGCACGAATGCGGCCAGCCCCGCGGCCGCCAGCAGATAGAACCAGTGCCGCCCCGCCAGGGCCAGGCTGGCACCGGCCAGCAGCAGCAACAGCCAGGGCGAGAGCAGGCGCAGCAGCTTGTGGCTGACGAAGCGCAGCCACGCAGGATTGACGCCCGGCAGCAGCAGCCAGGGCGCCAGCGACACCAGTTGGAAGTTTCCGGCCAGAGTGCGCAGTTTGCGGCCGCGCTCCTGCGTACTGCTGCTCGAAGGCCGGTCCCAGGCCACCGCGCCCTCCTCCAGCACCACGCGGTGCCCCGCGCGCAGCACCTGCATCGGCACGTACACGTCGTCGAGCACGGTGCCCGCAGGCACGACGGGAAACAGCGCGCGGCGCACCGCGTAGATCGCGCCGCTGACGCCGATCGCCGAGCCGCTGGCGCTCTCGGCCAGGCGGATCGCCTTCTCGTAGCGCCAGTACGCGTCCACGCTGGCCGCGAATCCGGTGTCGGGATCCTCGAAGCGCAGTTCGCCCGCCGCCACGCCCACCGCAGGATCGTCCAGGCAGGCGACCAGGCGACGCAGCGCATCGGGTTCGAGGCGCTGGCGCACATCCAGCATCAGCAGCACCTCGCCCGTGGCCGCCGCCACCGCATCGTTGAGGCAGGCGGCCTTGCCGCGGCGTTGCGCGTGCGCGATCACGGTAACCGGCCGCCCGCGATGCGCGCGCGCGATCTCTCCCGATGCATCGCCGCAGCCGTCGCAGACCACGACGATGTCGAGGAGTCCCGGCGGATAGTCGAGCGCGCACAGGTTGTCGAGCTTGGCGGCGAGGTCCGCCGCGCCGTTGTAGACGGTCATCACCGCGGTGACGGCCGGAAGGCTGTCGCCGTCACGCCGGACCGGGCGGGGACGCAGGCGCGCCTGCGCCATTACGAGCAGTGGATAGCCCGCATACGTATAGGTCAGCAGCCCGGCGGCGATCCAGAACACGACGATGGCGAACATAGGCCTCCGTGGCGGAATGGCCACGCTGAAGTGGAGCGGATCATCACTGCCGGACGCGGCGCCGGACTGGCTTCAGGCCGGCCGCGCGATCACCGCCAGATTCTCGCCGATTCCCATCCCGAGGTACGCATCCCGCACCCGTCTGCGCAGGCGGCGCGACCAACCATCCGGGGAGGCGGCGCGGCGGCGCGACGTGTCGGTCGCAGTCGCCTGCGCAGCCGGCGCGGCGCGTGGCGGCGCGACCAGGTACTCGTCCAGGCCCATCCCGACGGTGAAACTGGTCTGGACGATCCAGCCATGGCGGGCCAGCAGCCGGGTGAGCGTGTCGACGCTGTAGTAGGCCAGGTGGATCGGGAAGGCACGGAAGCGCTCGTCCACCTGCAGCCGCCGCGAAAGCGCCGGCAAGGCCAGGCGAGCGCGCAGCGAACGCAGGTTCGGCACCTCGATGAACAGGCGCCCGTCCGGCGCCAGCACGCGGCGCACGATGGACAGCGCGTCGCCGGGATCTTCCAGGTGCTCGAACACGTGGTGCATCGTCACCAGGCCGAACGCGGCCGAGGGCAGCGTCCCGGCATCGCCGGTGACATCGAGACCGGCGGCCTCGCAGGCGGCGCGGCCGCGCAGCCCCGGCTCGAAGCCGCGCACGTCCCAGCCGCGCGCGCGCATGTCCAGCAGGAATCCGCCACCGCCGGCGCCATAGTCCAGCAACGTCCTCGGCGCATCGGCGGGCAGCTGCGGCTCGATGCGGGACATCAGGAACTCGGCCACCTGCCCGCTCGAGGCCGAACCCGCGGTCTCGTGACAGTCGTAGGTATTCCCGTTGTAGAAACTGGCGAGCTGCTGGCTTGCCGGCCTGGGATTGACGAAGGCCAGGCCGCAGTCGCGACAGTCGACCAGGCCCAGCTTGCCGCGCAACGGATCGAAGACCTCGGTACCGATCCAGCGCCCCGGCGTGGGCAGCTTCCGGAACCGGCCGCTCTCGCAAACGGGACATGCCTCCACAACGACTGCAACCGCCACTGCCACCCCCTGCACTTGCCGGACACCGTGTCCGTAGAACGCGCCCCGCCGGCATGCGGCGCGGTCCCTGGAGGACCGAGCCGGCGGTACGCTGGGGCATGTGGATGCGGGTGCATCCGCCTGCCTTATGACTGCAAACGCAGCGGCGTAGCGAATCCGGTCACGGGAGCGAAGTCCGCGCTTCGCTGCTGCGGTGCGGTGCGAGCCGGTACGCCCGCTATCTGTACACCTGTCCGAGCGGTCGCATCCCGTGGAGTGCCAGCGGGGCCGGCACCGTCGGGCGCGGATCGCCACGCCCACTCAGGGGATGGCCCACGCTGCACGGCGATCGCTGTGGCCCCTGCGCAGAATACGAAGGCGGCCGCGAAGTTGCGCGGGCACGTCGTGGCGCCGCGCAGCGTTGTCACCTCGAGGCAGGACCGCGGGGCGGACGGGGCGTGCAGGCGCTTGGCACTGCCGCGCGATGTCACCGCCGCGGTATTGCGTCCGGCTGGCGCCCTCCGGCGCTTTATTCGAGGGCAGCCAGTGCCGCCCTGATCCAGCCCTGGAACCTGCGCCACAGCACCAGCGCGGCAGGAGTGATGCGCAGTTGCCGCGCCTGCGAAGCCGGGGCGACCGCAGCGGCCGGCGTCTGCTCGCCCGCGCTGCCGGCAGCCTCCACGCTGCGCGCCGGCGCCGGCGCTGCGGTGACCGCCGCCCGCCCGGCGGAGGCGCCGTTGGGCGGAGCCAGGGGCGCGCCGCCATTGCGCCGCATGGGCGCGCTGGCGAACGAGCAGCTGCTCGGCGCGGCCAGCGGCCAGCCGTTGCCGGGCCGCCAGTTGTCGAGCTTGCAGCCGTTGCGGTAGACGATGATTTCCTGGTTGCTGGCGACGTTGGCGAAGCGGTGCGTCGGCCCGCCGTTGGGGAAACGCACCTCCACATCGACTGTCGCATTGTTGCCCAGCCCGGTGTGCAGATGCGTCTGCGGATGCTGCTCGCCCACCAGCACCGGCATGTGCGCGATCAGTTGGCTGGTGCCCGGCCTGTACCAGCGCACGCTGGCGCCCACGCCGTCGCTGTTGCCCGCGGTGCCGCGCACGCGCACCTTCATCCAGCGGTTGCCGTCGGTATTGGTGGTATTGCGCCACAGGCCCAGGTTGCTCTGGAACTGGGTCTTGACGATGTCCAGGCGGCCGTCGTTGTCGAAATCGGCCACGTCCGCGCGCGGCTTGCCCGACTCCCAGCCGTTGGAACCCGTCCCGGACGCCGGGCCGAAGTTGGTGGTCGTCGACGCGGTGAAGGTCATGTTGCCGTTGTTGCGGTAGATCCGCACCGAGTCGCCGACGCCTGCCGCCATCAGGTCCTGCCAGCCGTCGTTGTCGAAATCGGCCGCGATGATGTTGCCGTAGTCGCTGACGGCGATGCTGGCCAGCCCCGACGAGGAAGACACGTCGGTGAAGCCACCGGAGCCGTTGTTGCGGTAGAGCAGGCCGCGGTTGCTGGCGCTGAACTGGGCGCCATCGAGGTAGAACAGATCGAGGTCGCCATCGTTGTCGAAGTCGGCCAGCAGCATCTGCATGAAGCTGCCGCCGTTGAAGGCCGGCACCGCAACCCAGGTCAGTGTGCCGCGATCGTTGCGCCAGTAGCCGCCGCGGGCGGGCTGGACGATGTCTGGCCAGCCATCGCCGGTCACGTCGCCCACGACCTGGTACGCAGCGCCACCCGAGGCCGGACGCAACTGCTGCCCAGACATGTTCGATACCAGCCGCGTGTCGGTCACCACTTCCAGGTTGCCGCTGCCTGTGATGTCGCCGAAGGCGCAGTAGCCCTCGCAGCCATTCTCCTTGCCGGCGAAGCGCGGCATACGCGCGCCGTCGCTGGAGCCGTTGCGGTAGCGCGCGCCCATCGCATTGCCTTGGCGGCCCCAGAAGTCCTGCTTGCCGTCACCGTTGAAATCCAGCCGCGTGACCCAGCCGCTGATGAGTGGGTTACCCGAGACGTAATGATTGGTCTGACTGCTGGGCGCATGCTGGAACGTACCGCTGCCGTCGCAGCGGTTGTTCCACAGGCGCGAGGTCGCGCCCCAGTCGCTGTGCGAGACGATGAAGGCGTCGGGACAGCCGTCACTGTTGAAGTCCACGAACAGCGCGTCGAATCGGTACTGCGAATCGGGAATGGAATCCACGCGCTGCGCGGCCTCGTTGACGAAAGTCAGCGGGCCGGCCGCCTTTACGGGCGCCGATGCGGCCGACATGCGCGGCGCGGGGGCGCCGCCCTGGTCGGCGAAGCAGGCGCCCGCACAGGCGCACAGCAGGGCCAGCGCCAGGGCGCGGGGACGGGTCATTGCGCGAGCAGCCATGTCATCTCCGGGTTGCGGTGTTGCCAGTTGAATGCGCGCGGGGTATGCGAGACCGCGGCGCATTCGCGATTGAAGTAGTTGGCGAGGCGTTCGGCCCGCCGCGAGAATTTCTCCCGCCAGTCCGGATCCGTTTCGAAGTGGCGCGCGGCGGCGACCACCATCAGCAGTTCCGGGTTGTGGGCGTCCGAACCCCAGCCTTCGCTTTCCTGGATCTCCACGATCCGCTCGCGCGGCGCGGTGGCCGACGAGAAATACCAGCCGATCGTGCCGCCTGCGTTGCAGGTCGAGCGCCACTTGCCGGCGAGTTCGTCAGGCACGAATCCATGCTGTTCGAGATAGCGGCCGGCATCGCGCAGCATCACCGGGATGCGCTCGTCCCCGGTGACCAGCCATGCGCGCCACAAACCGCCGGCGATGTTGGCCGTCATCCACGGCGATGCGCCGCGCACGTCGGTGGCCGCGTCGTAGTCGGCGCCTTCGTGGGCCTGCCAGGAATGGGTCCACGCACCGGTGACGGGATCGCCGCCGGGCGGCGACTGCTGGTGGTCGTGGAGCCAGCCGACGATGTCCAGCACCTGGCCGCGAGTCTGCAGCGAGCCGGTCAGCTCGTAGGACGCGACCAGGTGCTCGAGCGCCAGCCCGACCTGGCGTTCGGTCCAGGCTTGCCCGGCGCCCGCGTACGGCCCCATCGGCGTGCTCCAGCCGCCCTTGAACTGGTTGGCCGCCATCTGCACCACGGTCGCCGCGTCCAGCCGGGTGTCGTCTCCGGCCAGTGCGACCAGCAGCAGGTGCGGGGTGACGTAGCTGTACTTGGGGTCGCAGGCGTTGACGCCGTCGAACTCCCAGCCGCCGGTGCAGTCCGGCCAGCCGCCGCCATTGCCCTCGCGCTTGATCTTCGAGAGGTAGAAGGTGGCCGAGTTGTAGAACTCGGCGAAGCGGTCGGCGCGACCGCTGCGCAGGTACTGCAGCCCGATCACCGAGGCGCGGTCGAACAGGAAGGCGTGCGCGCCCGAATACGGCGCATCCTTCGCCCAGGCCCACTGCCCGTCGACATAGCGGTCGTAGTCGCGCCCCCGGTCGTAGGCCAGCTGCGGGCCTGCGATCTGCGACTGCACCAGCCATTCCGCATCGAGCGTGGCGATCACGCGCGGCACCGGCGCATCCATCTTGCCCGGGCGCGTGCCCTCGTCGTAAGGCACCTCGTCGATCGAACCCGTGCGCGGCTGGGTGATGTCGAAACGATAGCGGGCGCGCGGGTCGGCAACGAACTGCACCTTGACCGCGCGGATGCTGTCGTCCTTCCAGTGCCAGCGCAGGGTCGGCCGCACGAAGGCCGGCACTTCGGCACCTTCGGCATCCAGAATGCGCACGCGGCCGGCGTCGGTCAGCGTGCCCTGGGCGAAGGGAATGCCCAGGCTGACCAGTTCACGATCCTCGACCGGACCATTCGGCGTCAGGGTGATGACGGTGGACGGTCCGGCAGGTACCGCATCGGCAACCTGGCTCGCCGCCGACGTTCTGGCCGCCGCGCGCTCCGAGCACGCGGCCAGGACAGGCAAGGCGCACAGCAGGAGCACCTGCAGCAGCGGCACACAGCGTCTGGCAGCAGCGATGGGCAGCATGGGTCATGTCTCCGGCAGGCATTGGCAGGCACCCCTGACGTCCAGCCACGGGCTAGGCCCGTTTTTGGCCGGCTGGAGTATAGGGTTGGGTTCCCGGCCCCCTGTGGCAGGCGACAGCAGTGGGCAACACGTCACAGCCTGTGGTCAGAAATCTGACAGGGTGACGCGTGCCGATCGCGGTCTGACCACTCCGGAATCGGCGTATCCTATTTCAAATCAATGGCTTGTTGAATACATGGCAAATCCGGACGTACAGGCGCCAAAAACGGCAAACAGTGACGCAGGTCCGGGATGGCGCTGGCCCCGGGCGCGGGACGGCGAGTTTCTGGTGGCCGGCCGGCCGCTGTCGAACGTGGTCGACGAAGTCGGCGGAACGCCCTGCTATCTCTACGACCGCAGCCGCCTGGCCGAACGCGCGGGCAGCCTGCGCGCGGCGCTGCCGCGCGAGGTGCTGCTGCACTACGCGATCAAGGCCAACCCGATGCCGGCACTGGCCGGCTTCATGCGCGCGCATGTCGACGGCTTCGATGTCGCCTCGGCGGGCGAACTGCGCGTCGCCCTGGACGCAGGCATCGACCGCGAGCACGTGAGCTTCGCCGGTCCCGGCAAGCAGGAAGCGGAGCTGCAGCGCGCGCAGGCGGCGGGCATCCTGGTCAATCTCGAGTCGTTCCGCGAGATCGACATCCTCGCGCGCGCGTCCGAACGCAACGGCACGCCTGCGCGGGTGGCGATCCGCGTCAACCTGCCCTTCGAGCTCAAGGCATCGGGCATGAAGATGAGCGGCGGCGCCAAGCAGTTCGGCGTCGATGACGACCAGGTGCCGGCGCTGCTGCAGCGGATCGCGGCCGCCGGGCTGGCGTTCGAGGGATTCCACTGTTTCGCCGGTTCGCAGAACCTGCGTGCCGAAGCGATCGTCGAGGCGCAGCAGGGCAGCTACGAACTGGTCCGGACCTGGCAGGACCGGTTTCCCGCGCCGCTGCGCTCGCTCAACCTCGGCGGCGGCTTCGGCATTCCGTACAGCGACCGCGACCGGCCGCTCGACCTGGGGCCCGTTGCCGAGTCGCTGCACGCGCTCGCCGCGCGCGCCGGCGGCGATTTCGGGCCGCAGGCGCGGCTGGTGGTCGAACTCGGCCGCTACCTCGTCGGCGAGGCGGGCCTGTACGTCTGCCGCGTGCTGGACCGCAAGCAGTCGCGGGGCAAGGTGTTCCTGGTCACCGACGGCGGCATGCACCAGCACCTGGCCGCGTCGGGCAACTTCGGGCAGGTGATGCGCCGCAACTATCCGATCGCGATCAACGGCGCCGGCGGGCTGCGGGAAAAGGCCAGCGTGGTCGGCCCGCTGTGTACGCCGCTCGACCTGCTTGGCGACGATGTCGAGCTCGACCATGCCGAACCCGGCGACCTGGTGGTGGTGTTCCAGTCCGGCGCCTACGGCCGTTCGGCCAGCCCGCGGCAGTTCCTCGGGCATCCGGACGTGGCCGAGGCGCTGGTCTAGGCGGACCCGGGACTATCCCAGCAGACGACGGTAGATGGCCAGATACTCGCCGGCGTAGCGCTGCCGGCTGAACTGGTGGCGCGCGTGTTCGACGGCCTGCCGCGACAGTTCCCCACGATAGGCGGTGCTGGCGCTCAGTTGCTGCAGGACATCGGCCAGTGCGTCGGCCTCGGGCACCGGCGCCAGGCGGCCGGTACGGCGATCCAACACCACTTCCGGGATGCCGCCCACGCGTGCCGCAACCACGGGCACGCCGCAGGCCTGGGCCTCGGCCAGCACCAGGCCGAAGGCCTCGTCGCGCGCACCGTGCAGCAGTACGTCGAAGCCGGGAAACCAGTACTCGGGCTGCGGCTGGAAACCGCAGAAGTGGATGCGGTCGCCGAACTCGCCGTTGGCCAGCGTCCGCATCCGCGCTTCCTGCTCCGGATCGCCGCGCCCCAGTAGCAGCAGCCGCGCATCGCGCGTGGGCTGGCGGCGCATGAAATCCTGGAAGGCGCCGATGGCCAGGTCCACGCCCTTCTCGGGCCCGAAGTGACCGACGGTCCCGATCACGAGGGTGTCGTCGCCCGCGCCGATCTGGCGCCGCGTCCGCGCGCGCATCGCGGGGTCGGGCTTGAACCGCTCCAGATCGATGCCCAGCGGGATGCACGAGACCTTGGAGGCGCGCACGTAGTTGTGGCCGATGTAGTGTCTCAGCCGCTCCTGCGAGGCGGTGACCACCGCGCCGACCCGCAGGCCGACCAGCGCGTTGCGCAGGCGGTCGCGGAAGCGCGCGGTTTCCAGTCCGCGGGTGCGGTGGAAGCTCATCAGCAGTGCCGGCCCTCCGTGACCCATCGCCAGGGCGGCGGTCGCCTCGCTGGCGGCATCGTGCGCATGCACCACGTCGATCGCGTGCGCGCGGCAGTATTCGCGCAGCTGGCGCAGCGCGGCGAAGTCGAAGAGGCCGTGGCGGTCGAGGTTGAAGGTGCCGTCGAACAGCGCCCGTTCGGCCGCGTCCGATCCAAACGCATCCAGACAGCCCAGGTGACTGCCCACGCCGAATTCCCGCAAGCCCGATGCCAGTGCGGCGATCGCCTCGCGGCGTCCGCCATGGCTGTAGGACAGGGTGAGGTGCAGGACCTTCATGCGGGCCCCGGCATCGCGCTGCCCAGTGGCCGGATGCCACGCGGCCTTGCCGACGCGGCGCAGGCCGGGACGCCGCGCGACGCGGACCGACGGGCGATCGGCATCCGTCCCCGGGGCCGGCGCCCCGTTCTCGCATGCCGCCACGCCGGCGTCACGACCGGTCCAGTCCATCGACCATCAACATCGTCGGGTCCGGCGGCGAACCGGAAAAAGCTGCAGCAACGCTCATTCAGTGGATCCAGTGCTGGACGCCGTCGGCCTGCGGGCGGGGGGTTCCGTGCAGGCGCTGCGAACAGAGACAGAAACGCTGGACGGGCCTGCGATCGGCCATGCCGCGCGATGCCGGGTTCACGGTCCGCCGGGCGAGCGCCTGCGTGCGCTCGCATCGCGTGCCGGCGATCCCGCAGCCTCGCTGGCCGATTCCGGGCGCTCATGCCGTATCAGCCCGGGACCTTCTTCGCCAGTACCGCCGCCGCTGCGGCCGTTGCCGGCACGCAAACAGGATCGAATCGAGCCCGATGGATGCAGTGATCGAACATTCCCGCGCGAGCAGCGACATTCCGCGGCATTTCTACCGCGATGCGCCGCAGGATCCGCACCAGCGCAGGCGCCATCGCGCGGTGCTTTCGCTGCTGCGCGAGCTGCCGCAGGGGCGCGTGCTCGACTACGGCTTCGGCTGGGGCGACATCGCCTGGGCGGCGTCCAGGACCCATCCCGACATCCATGCCGTGGATGTCGAGCAGCGCCGGGTCGAGTTCGCCCGCCAGCAGTACGCACCGATCCCGTTCGACCGGTGCCGGCCGGACGGCGTCGATTTCGACGATGCCAGTTTCGACATCGTGCTGTCGATCGTGGTGCTGCCCTTCGTGCCGGACGACGAGGCCTACGTGGCCGAACTGCGCCGCGTGCTCAAGCCCGGCGGCCACCTGATCATCGCCACCAAGACCTCGCAGTTCCTGCCGCGCGTCTGGCGGCGCCTGAGCGGGCAGCGCGAGCGCGACCGCCATCCGACGCCGGGCATCCGCCATCACGACGCGGCGGACGCGGCCGCCCTGCTCGGCCGCCATGGTTTCACCATCCTGCGGCGCGAAGCGTTCTACGACCCGCCTTTCGAGGCGCGCCGCAACGCGGTGGATCTGGTCAATGGCGTGTTCGAGGTCGCAGGAAACGCGCTCGGGTTGATCGATCCGGCGCCCTATCCCCTGTTCCTCGCACGACGCGAAGACTGAGCGGCGCGGCAGCGGACGGGCCGCGCCGCAGGTGCCGCGTCAGTTCCGCGCGCGCTGGGTGGCGAACGGGTCGCGGCCCAACCAACGCACCCAGCGCTGCCAGAGCGCCACCACCGGCGGCGTGATCCGGACTTCCGCGGGCTGCGCGCGCAGCGCGGCCGCGGATGCGGCAGGCATCGCCGGTGTGGACGCTTCCATCGACGGACGGGACGCCGCGGCGGCCTGAGGCGCGGCGCCGGCCGCCGGCTGCGCCGGCGAAGCGCGGGCCGGGGTCAGGGGCTGCGCGCCGCTGCGGCGCAGGCGCGCACCGCCGCCGCCAGCAGCTTCCATGGCACCGATGTCGATGCGGGCACCTGGCACGCGCGCCACCTGCGCACCGATCGCCAGCCTGGCGCGCTGCGGCGGATCGAACTGCGGCAGCAGCAGCGGAGATGGGAACGGGAACGCCGAGGGCGACGGCGGCTGCGGATTACCGGCCGACACCAGCGGGCTGTTGGCCGTCGGGCGCAACTGCAGTTGGCCGATGTTGACCAGCCCTGGATCCGTTCCGCGCAAGGTGCCGGTCAACTCGGCCGGCACCAGCGCAGCCGAGGACTGGACCCAGTTGTTCGAGCCGGCGACCTTGCGCCCGCTGGTCCAGGGCTCGCGGCTGGTCGGTGCGCAATACGGGGTCTCGACCTCGGAGGCTTCATGCACGCGCAGGATGTTGGGTGCGGCGCCGGAGCCGGTCTGGAAGACCACGTTGTTGTGCATCTCCAGCGATTCCTGGCCCAGCTGGACGAGCACCGCGTTGGCGACCCCGGAGCGGTTGAACAGGATGGTGTTGTTGACCATGCGCAGGCGCCCCTGGCTGCGCCCGTTGAGGTCGCCACCAGTGCGGATCGCATTGCGCCACGAGGAGCTGTGCACGATGACGTTGCCGACCAGGTCGACGTCCTCGCGCCGCAGGTTCGGGGTCCAGCCCGACTGCTGGGTTTCGCAGTCCGGACCGATCAGTTCGAGTTCCTGGTAGGCCGAATTCTCGAACCAGTTGTAATAGATCAGCGCGCGCTCGTGCCGGTTCTTGAGCAGGCTGCCGCCGTTGCCGTCGTGCACGTAGTTGTAGCGCATCAGGAACACCGAACCCGGATACGCCACCTGGTCGGACTGCATGTAGATCGGATGGCGGTGCGTGCCCGAGCCGGAGTTGTACACCTCGCTGTACTCGAGCGTGAACGAACCGGAGTTGGTGTCCGCGCCGAGAATGCCGTGCGAGGGGCAATCGCGCACGATGGTGTCGCGCACGGTCACGTCGTGCGCCTCGCTGAAGATGCAGGACGAGGTGCCGCCACGCACGTCGAACCCCTCGAACACCACGTGGTTGGATTGCTGGAACTTGATCGTGTGCGAGCCGCCGCTCAGCACCGGCCGCGTCGATCCGACCGAACGGTTCCAGCGGAACGTCACCGGGTTGCCTGCCGCACCGCGATCGGCGCTGCGCACCACGATGTTGCCGTTGTAGGTGGCTCCGCCATCCACGAGGACGATATCGCCGGGGCCCAGGTCGACGCTGTCGACCAGGGTCGAAAGCTGGGTGTACTGGCGCCCCGAGGGCCCGACGGTGTAGGTCGCGGCCAGGGCGAAGGAAGGCATCGCCAGGCAGGCACAGGCAAGGGCGGCGCGGCACAGGGGACGAGGCATGCGTGAGAACTCCGGTGTGGAACGGGACCCCCTGTCCCGGGCCGCGTGACGGCCACAGTGCGCGCATCTTACCCCCCGGCCCAGGGGGCGAATCCTTCCGTCCGATGAACGCGCGCCGAAACGGGCAGTGCCTCGCAGTCGCGGTCGGACGCGCATCCCGATGCGAATGGAGCTGCTGCGGCACACGGCCGGTCCCAGGCCGGCGCCACGCGGCCCGTGCGCCGGCGTTCGACACCATCGTTCACACAACCCGGCAGCGCGGACACCGCTTGCCGATGATCAATCCGGCGTCCCGGGCCGTGACACGGCGCGATCCATTGCGCAGCCGTGCCGGCCGTCGCCCGGGCACAAAAAAACCGGCCATTGGCCGGTTGTTTTGGCGCGCCCGGAAGGATTCGAACCTCCGACCCCCAAGTTCGTAGCCTGGTGCTCTATCCAGCTGAGCTACGGGCGCGTTGCGCAGAAGCGGAATTATGAAGAGACGATGCAGGTCCGTCAACATTCCGATGTAACTGGCGGAGACTGAGGGATTCGAACCCTCGATGGAGCTTTTGACCCCATACTCCCTTAGCAGGGGAGCCCCTTCGGCCTCTCGGGCAAGTCTCCGGGTAGATCGCGTGCGACGACCAGGTCGCGCACGACAGGCCGCGAAGGATACCGGAGTCCCGGTCGCCGCCGCAAATCAGTTGCCGTCGGCGTCGGCCTCACGCGGCGAATCGGGCTCGTCGCCGCGGCGGATGCGCTGGTAGATCTCCTCGCGATGGACGGCAACGTCCTTCGGTGCGGTGATGCCGATGCGCACCTGGTTGCCTTTCACCCCGAGCACGGTGACGGTGACCGAATCGCCGATCATCAGGGTCTCGCCGACGCGGCGGGTCAGAATCAACATCTTGGAAATCTCCGTAGGCCGTTGGCCTGTGCCGAAACGCCCCCGGCCCGGGCGCACGCGCCTGCTGCCAACACACGTTTCAAACTGAACAAACGAGAAGGATGTCGGGGACTGGACGTCCGGTCAACCGACAGAGGTCATGGAGCAAATACTCAACATCAGCCCAGGCCCAGCCTGGTCGCAACCCAACCCGGCACCTCAGCCAACGCGGCAGTCAGTTCCGGACCATCGACACCACCGCCCTGCGCCATGTCCGGACGGCCACCACCCTTGCCGCCAGTGCGACCCGCGACGAATGCGACGAGTTCCCCGGCCTTGATCCGCCCGGCCGCCGCACCGGCCACGCCCGCGACCAGCGCCGCCCTGCCCTCGCTGGTACCGGCGAGCAGGATCACCGTGTCGCCCAGCTGCTGGCGCAAGCGGTCCAGCGCGTCGCGCAGCGCCTTGGCATCCAAACCTTCGATACGCGCGGCGAGCACCTTGATGCCGCCGACGTCGGCCGCCTGCGCGCCCAGATCGGCAGTCGCGCCGCTGGCCGCCTTGGCCTTGTACGCCTCGACCTCGCGCTCGAGCCTCTTCTGGCGCTCGAGCAGGCCGCGCAGCTTGTCGGCGATCTCGCCCGTGGTGCCGCCCAGCAGGCCTGCCGCCTCGCGCAGGCGACGCTCCTCGGCCAGCACGTGATCCAGCGCCGCCTGACCGGTCAACGCCTCGATCCGGCGCACGCCAGCCGAGACGCCACCTTCGGACACGAGCTTGAACAGGCCGATCTCGCCGGTGCGACCCACATGGGTGCCGCCGCACAGCTCGACCGACTCGCCCATCTTCACCACGCGCACGCGCTCGCCGTACTTCTCGCCGAACAGCGCGATCGCTCCGGCGTCCATCGCCTCCTGCATGCCCATCTCGTCGATGACGACCGCATGGTTGGCGCGCACCTCGAGATTGACCCGGCGCTCGATCTCCGCCAACGCCTCGCCGTCGACCGGCTGGAAATGCGAGAAGTCGAAGCGCAGGCGGTCGGGCGCGACCAGCGAGCCCTTTTGCGCCACGTGCGTGCCGAGCAGCCCGCGCAGCGCGCCATGCAGCAGATGCGTGGCGCTGTGGTTGAGCACGATGCTGCCGCGGCGCGCCTCGTCGACGCTGCCCGACAGCACGTCGCCACGGCGCAGGATGCCCGCCTGGAGGCGACCGACGTGGCCGAAAAACTGGCCGGCCAGCTTCTGCGTGTCGGCCACCGCGAAGCGCGTGTCCAGGCCGTGCAGCTCGCCGGTGTCGCCCACCTGGCCGCCGGACTCGCCGTAGAACGGCGTGGCGTCGAGGATCACGATGGCCTCGTCGCCGGCCTCGACCACATCGACCGGGCGTCCGCCCTTGAGCAGGGCCAGCACCGCCAGGCCCTCGGCCTGCAGGCGGTCGTAGCCCAGGAAACGGGTCGGCTGCAGTTGCGCCACCAGGTCGGCCGGCAGCTGCACGCCACCGCCGAACTTGCCAGCCGCGCGCGCGGTCTCGCGCTGCCTCTCCATCGCGGCGTCGAAGCCGGCGACGTCGACGGCCAGGCCGCGCTCGCGTGCGATGTCCTGGGTAAGGTCGAGCGGAAAGCCGTAGGTGTCGTACAGGCGGAAGGCATCGGCGCCGGGAATGCTGCCGCCGGATTTGGCCGCGACCTCGTCGAAGATCTTCATACCCGCGTCGAGCGTCTCGGCGAAGCGCTCCTCTTCGGCGAGCAGCGCCTTCTCGACCAGCTCGCGCCGGGCCTCGAGCTCGGGATAGGCCTCGCCCATCTGCCCCACCAGGGTGCCGACGAGACGGTGGAAGAACGGACCTCGCGTGCCCAGCATCCAGCCATGGCGCAGCGCGCGCCGGATGATCCGGCGCAGCACGTAGCCGCGTCCTTCGTTGGACGGCAGTACCCCGTCGACGATCAGGAACGAGCAGGCGCGGATGTGGTCGGCGATCACGCGCAGCGACTTGTTCTCGAGATCGGGCGTGCCGGTCAGCGCGGAAGCCTCGCGGATCAGCGCCTGAAACAGGTCGATCTCGTAATTGCTGTGCACGTGCTGCAGCACCGCGGCCAGGCGTTCCAGGCCCATGCCGGTGTCCACGCAGGGCGCGGGCAGCGGCACCAGGGTGCCGTCGGCCTGCTTGTCGAACTGCATGAACACCAGGTTCCAGATCTCGATGTAGCGGTCGCCATCCTCGTCGGGCGAACCCGGCGGGCCACCGAAGTGCGAGGGGCCGTGGTCGTAGAAGATCTCGGTGCAGGGGCCGCAGGGGCCGGTGTCGGCCATCTGCCAGAAATTGTCGGAGGCGTAGGGCGCGCCCTTGTTGTCGCCGATGCGGACGATGCGCTCGGCCGGCACGCCGATCACCTCATGCCACAGCGCGTAGGCCTCGTCGTCGGTGTGGTAGACGGTGACCAGCAGGCGATCGGCCGGCAGCTTCCACACCTGGGTCAGCAGTTCCCAGGCCCAGGCGATCGCTTCCTTCTTGAAGTAGTCGCCGAACGACCAGTTGCCCAGCATCTCGAAGAAGGTGTGGTGGCGCGCGGTGTAGCCCACCGAATCGAGGTCGTTGTGCTTGCCGCCGGCGCGCAGGCAGCGCTGCACGTCGGCCGCGCGCGGATTGGCGCGCTTCTCCGCGCCCAGGAACACGTCCTTGAACTGGACCATGCCCGAGTTGGTGAACAGCAGGGTCGGGTCGTTGGCCGGCACCAGCGGTGCCGAGGGCACGATCTCGTGACCCTTGCCGCGGAAGAAGTCGAGGAAGTCGCTGCGGATGCGCGCGGTGGTGTAGGGGCTGGACGTGGTCATGGCGTACTTGGGGACGGGCGGCGGCCTGAACCCGCCCGCGACACCTCGAAGAGGCACTTGGCCAGCGCAGACAACCCAGCAAAGACGCCAGATTAGCAAACCGGCCGGTACAAGTCGCCGCCGGCGCGGCACTTCGCCAGTTGCTCCCCGTTCCCGGGGCAGCACGGCATCCCGGCCGGGTCCCTCGGACCGCTACTGGTCCGGATCGTCGGGATCGAACCGGGTGGCCGTCCGGATGCGGCCGCTGTCGAAGCCGCGCCGCATCAGAAGTTCAGCAGCCTTGCGCCGCTGCGCGGGGTCCTGCGGACCGGCCTCGCCGAAGCGCCGCCGCACCAGGTCGCGGGCCACCTCGTCCCAGTCGCCCTCGAAACTGGCCATGGCCACGTCGACCGCCTCGCGGTCGAGCCCGTGCAGGCCCAGCTCGGCGCGGATGTGCAACGGCCCGTAGCCGCTCCCGGCACGGCTGCGCACCAGCGACGCGCCGAAACGCGCATCGTCCTGCCAGCCGGCGTCGGCCAGCTTGACGATCGCGGCCTGTGCCTCGTCCCGCTCCACGCCGCGGGCGGCGAGCTTGCGGGCCAGTTCCTTGCGCGAATGCTCACGCCGGGTCAGCAGCCCCAGCGCCCGCTGCACGGGCGTTGGCGGCTGTCGCGGCCTGCGGGGCCTGGGTGCGTGGTCGCTCATGTCGCGTGGGCAAGCCCATGCCCGCCGAGCGGCCTGGTTTCGGTGCGTTGGCCGAAGCCGGCCAGCAACGGCCTGGCGCGCGCGATGGCGTCCTGGACGGCGGGCAGCGCCAGCGACGCGCGGTGGCTGTCGGCGCTGTCCCAGACCTCGGTGATCCAGATGCCGTCTGGGTCGGCAGGGTCCTCGGCGACCACGTAGCTGCGGCATCCGGGCAGTGCGTCCACGCCCTCCAGCAGGATCGCCAGCAGCGCGTCGCGCTGGCCCGATTGCGCCCTGACATTCCCGATCAGACCGTACATTCCGCCTCCATGGGCCATCCCGGCCCTGGCATCCCGGCTCACCAGTCCCGGACAGGCAGCAGCCGCCAGCAGGGTGGCGGACGAAGCCAGTACGCCACGCCGGGTCAGCATCGCACGAGCCCCGCCCGGATCATGGCGCCGGCTCCGCCGCCGGCCACGCCGGAAACCCGCCCCCGTCGGGGGGCGGGCCACAAGAAATGGCCGTCCCTGGCCGCGAAGATCATCCGCTCAGGCATCGGCACCCGCATCGTCCTCGTCGCGCTTGGCGTCCGCGGGCTGGAACTTCTCGCGCAGTTCGGCTTCCAGCCGCTTCGCCACCTCGGGGTTCTCCTTGAGGTAGTTGCGCGCGTTCTCCTTGCCCTGGCCGATGCGCTCGCTGCCGTAGCTGTACCAGGCACCGGCCTTGTCCACGAGCTTGGCGTCCACGCCCATGTCGATCAGCTCGCCCTCGCGGCTGATGCCCTCGCCGTACAGGATCTCGGTGATGACCTGCTTGAACGGGGGCGCCATCTTGTTCTTGACCACCTTGATGCGGGTCTGGTTGCCGATGATCTCGTCGCCCTTCTTGATCGCGCCGATGCGGCGGATGTCCAGGCGCACCGAGGCATAGAACTTGAGCGCGTTGCCGCCGGTGGTGGTTTCCGGGCTCTGGCCCGGCATCATCACGCCGATCTTCATGCGCAGCTGGTTGATGAAGATCACCATGCAGTTGCTGCGCTTGATGTTGCCGGTGAGCTTGCGCAGCGCCTGGCTCATCAGGCGCGCCTGCAGGCCGGGGAGCTGGTCGCCCATCTCGCCCTCGATCTCGGCGCGCGGCGTGAGCGCGGCCACCGAGTCGACCACCACCACGTCGACCGCGTTGGAACGCACCAGCATGTCGGCGATCTCGAGTGCCTGCTCGCCCGTGTCGGGCTGCGAGACCAGCAGGTCGTCGATGTTGACGCCCAGCTTCTGCGCATAGGTCGGGTCGAGCGCGTGCTCGGCATCGATGAACGCGGCGGTGCCGCCGGCCTTCTGGCATTCGGCGATCGTCTGCAGGGTGAGCGTGGTCTTGCCCGAGGATTCCGGGCCGTAGATCTCGACCACGCGCCCCTTCGGCAGGCCGCCGATCCCCAGCGCCATATCCAGCATCAGCGAGCCGGTGCCGACCACCTCCGCCGGCTCGACGCTGCCGTCGCCCATGCGCATCACCGAGCCCTTGCCGAACTGCTTCTCGATCTGGCTCAGGGCGGCGGAAAGGGCGCGCTTCTTGTTCTCGTCCATCGTGGTGGTCCTTGTCATGTTGAATTCTTGTTGAGGGCATCCTTGCAGGTGCCCATCGCAGAAGCTGCGACGACGGCACCGGGATCGACACTAGCCGCCCGATCCAGCCCCGGATGCCGGGCCGCGCCCCTGGCGGCGGTGGGAAAACTCCGCGCCCGGCATCAGCGGTTCGGCCTGACCAGGCCGCAGTACAGGCCCTCGATGGCGAAGTCCTGGTCGGGCTGCACCTCGATCGGGGCGTAGTCGGGGTTGCGCGGCAGCAGGCGGATGCGGTCGCGGCCGATCTTGAGCAGCTTCACGGTGATCGCGTCGTCCACCCGCGCCACCACGATCTGCCCGCTGCGCGCGTCGGAAGTGCGGTGCACGCCGATCAGGTCGCCTTCGAAGATGCCCTCGTCGATCATCGAGTCGCCCTTGACCTTGAGCAGGTAGTCCGGGGCGGGCGAGAACAGCGCGCGGTCCATCAGCACCATCTGCTCGCTGCCGATGTCGGACCCGATCGGCAGGCCTGCGGCCACCTGGCCGAGCACGGGCAGATGCAGCGCGTCGTCGCCGGCCGCCGGCGGAACGGGCGCCGGCTCACCGACCGGCACTAGCACGCGGATGCCGCGCGCGCGGCCCGGCACGCGACCGATGGCGCCGGCCGCCTCCAGTGCCTCGAGGTGGTACTGCGCCGCGCGCACACTGCTGAAGCCGAAGGCGCGGGCGATCTCGGTCTGCGAGGGCGGAACGCCCTCGGCCTCGATCCGCTCGGCGATCAGCGCGAGGATGCCCTGCTGGGTGTCGGTGAGCTTCATGGTTAGTAGTAATACTACTAAACCCCGGCGCCGGCAACTCCTCCCGGCTAGCGCCCCCCGCGCCAGATCGAGAACACGATGTACACGCCGCCCAGCGCGGCCCCGACGAAGCCGACCGTGCCCAGCACCCGCAGGCCGGCGCTCGACACGCCGCCGGCGCTGTTGAGCACGATCGACGAGCCGACGATCAGCGCGGCGGTGATCACGCCCAGGGTCAGGCGGCTCACCGCGCGGTCGACCTGGTCGCCGAAGCCCTTGAGCGAGTCGACGTCGACGTGCACGCGCAGCTTGCCGCGCCGTGCCGCGCGCAGCAGCCGGTGCACGTCCTGGGGCATGTCGCGCAGCAGGTCGAACAGCCCGGCCAGCGCGCGGCGTCCACGCCGGGCCAGCACTGCGGGCGCGTAGCGCCGCAGCATCGCGCGTTCCAGGAACGGCTGCGCGGCGCTGGCCATGTCGAAGTCCGGGTCGAGCTGGCGCCCCATGCCCTCCAGGGTCAGGAAGGTCTTGATCATCAGCGCCAGGTCCGGCGGCAGCGTCAGGCCATGCCCGCGCAGGATCGCGGCCACGTCGCCCAGCATCCGCCCCATGCGCAGGTCCTTGAGCGGGACGCCCCGGTACTGGTCGACGAAGCGCTCCACCGATGCCTGCAGCCGGCTCTCGTCGATGTCGGGGTTGTCGCCGGTCCAGTCCACCAGCACTTCCGACACCGCGGCCGCATCCTGCCCGACCAGGCCGTGCAACAGGCGCACGATCTCGAAGCGCCGCTGCTCGGACACGTGCCCGACCATGCCGAAGTCGATCACCCCGATCGCCCCGCCCGGCAGGTAGAAGATGTTGCCCGGATGCGGATCGGCGTGGAAAAAGCCGTCTTCCAGCACCATCTTGAGCACCAGCGCGGCGCCGTTGCGCGCCAGCGCGCGCCGATCGAGTCCGGCCGCATCGACCGCGGCCAGGTTCCTGCCGGGGATGCCCTCCAGACGCTGCTGCACGTTGAGCCGCTCGCAGGTCCATTGCCAGTACACCGTCGGGACCACGATCCCCGCGTGACCCTCGAAATTGCGCGCGATGCGCTCGGCGTTGCGGCACTCGGCGGCGAAGTCCAGCTCGTTGCGCAGCGAGGCCGCGAACTGGCGCAACGTATCGGCCGGATGGAAGCGGCGCAGTTCCGGCATCTGCTTCTCGACGATCGCGGCCAGGTGCGCGAGCAGGCGCAGGTCGGCCTCGACCACATCGCGGATTCCCGGCCGGCGCACCTTGAGGATCACCGGCGTGCCGTCGGCCAGGGTGGCGCGATGCGCCTGCGCCAGCGAAGCCGCCGCCATCGGCGTGTGCTCGAGGCTGGCGAACACCGCATCGGGATCGGCACCGAGATCCTCGGTGAGCTGCGGGCGCACGCGTTCGAAATCCACCGGCGGCACCGCGTTCTGCAGCTCCGCCAGTTCTTCGATCCAGCGCGGCGGCAGCAGGTCCACGCGCGTGGCCAGCACCTGGCCCAACTTGACGAAGGTGGGCCCCAGTTCCTGCAGCGCGGCGCGCACACGGGCCGGCGCCTCCAGCTGCAGCAGGCCTTCCTCCGCCGCCTGCCAGTGCACCAGGCGCCCTGCCCGCTCGAGCGCCCCCGCCAGGCCGACGCGCCGCACCATGTCGCCGAAGCCGTAGCGCACCAGGACCCGGGCGATTTCCTGCAGGCGACCGAGGTCGCGGACCGTGCCCAGCGCCTCCCACATCACCGCGCCCTTCCCTCGCGTGACCGGCACATCACGCCAGCACGCCCTCGATGCCGCGGAGCGCGGCGGCGACCGTCTGCCTGCGTACCGACTCGCGGTCGCCGTCGAACTGGAACAGCAGCGCGCGCGCATAGCCGCCGCGCCGCTTCCATGCGATCCAGACCGTGCCCACGGGCTTGTCGGCACTGCCGCCGCCGGGGCCCGCGATGCCGGTCACCGCCACCGCGACCGACGCCCCCGAATGCACCAGCGCGCCGGACACCATCTCGATCGCAGTCTCGCGGCTGACCGCACCATGCACTTCCAGCGTCTGCGGCGACACGCCCAGCAGCGCCTGCTTGGCCTCGTAGCTGTAGGCGGCCATGCCGCAATCGAACCAGTCCGAGGAGCCGGCGATGTCGGTCACCACCTTGGCGATCCAGCCGCCGGTGCAGCTCTCCGCGGTCACCAGCATGTGGTGGGCGTCGCGCAGGCGTTCGCCGACGCCGGTGGCGAGCTGGCGCAGGTCGTCGTCGGAACAGGCTTGGTCGGACATCGGCACAGACTGCAGGATCGGGCTGCCTTTTTACTCCAATCCGCGCGCGACCGCAGGCGGCATGCGCCTGCTGTGGATCGCAGCCGACCGCGCGCCGCGAGCCGCGAACGCGGCTGCCGGCCGCAGCTGTCCCCCCAGGCCGGGCGCGCCCTTCTATGCACGCCACCTGCCAAATTTGCGATCCACATGATCGCGGGGCCCGCGCACGCGCCAGCCTGCCCCAAAATCAAAGCCCCGCATGCGCGGGGCTTTGCTCGCCTCATTGTGCAGACATCAGCGCCCGAGATCGAACCGGTCGAGTTCCATCACCTTGTGCCAGGCCGCGACGAAGTCATTGACGAACTTCTCCTGGCCGTCCTCGCTGGCATAGACCTCGGCCAGCGCGCGCAGCACCGAATGGGAGCCGAACACGAGGTCGATGCGGGTACCGGTCCAGGTCTTCTCGCCGCTGGCGCGGTCGCGCGCTTCAAACAGGTCGGCGGCCTTCGAGGTCGCCTTCCACTCGTTGCGCATGTCCAGCAGGTTGCGGAAGAAGTCGTTGCCGAGCACGCCGGGGCGGTCGGTGAGGACGCCATGCGCGCTGCCGCCATGGTTGGCGCCCAGCACACGCAGGCCACCCACCAGCGCGGTCATCTCCGGTGCGGTCAGGGTGAGCTGCTGCGCCTTGTCGATCAGCAGGTGTTCGGCCGGTACCGACGAGGCGCCCTTGACGTAGTTGCGGAAGCCATCGGCGAAAGGTTCCATCACCGAGAACGACTCGACATCCGTCTGGTCCTGGCGCGCATCGGTGCGGCCCGGCGAGAACGGCACGCTGAGTTCGATGCCCGCCGCCTTCGCGGCCTGCTCGATGCCCACCCCGCCGGCCAGCACGATCAGATCGGCCAACGACACCTGCTTGCCACCCGCGGCGTCGAGATTGAACTCCATCTGCACGCGCTGCAGCGCCTTGAGCACCTTGTCCAGCTGCTCGGGCTGGTTGACCGCCCAGTCCTTCTGCGGCGCGAAGCGGATGCGCGCACCGTTGGCGCCGCCACGCTTGTCGCCGCCACGGAAGGTCGAGGCCGAGGCCCAGGCGGTGGAGACGAGTTCGGCCACCGACAGTCCGGTCGCGGCGATCTTCTGCTGCAGCGTCGCGATGTCGGCCGCCTCGACCAGGGGATGGTCGACCGCGGGCACCGGGTCCTGCCACACCAGCTCCTCCTTCGGCACTTCCGGACCGAGGTAGCGCGAGCGCGGTCCCATGTCGCGGTGGGTGAGCTTGAACCAGGCGCGGGCGAAC
This sequence comes from Luteimonas campi, assembly GCF_051162505.1. NCBI lineage: Bacteria > Pseudomonadati > Pseudomonadota > Gammaproteobacteria > Lysobacterales > Lysobacteraceae > Luteimonas > Luteimonas campi. Next base: position 11,352 of record NZ_JBNWEM010000004.1, on the reverse strand, counting down.
GCTTCGGCGAAGGCCTGCGGATTTTCGAGGAAACGCTTCGAAATCGGGCCGTAGATCGGGTCGAAGCGCAGCGCCAGGTCGGTGGTGAGCATGCGCGGGCGATGCTTCTTCGAGGGGTCGTGCGCGTCGGGGATCACCTCGCCCGCATCCTTGGCCACCCACTGGTGGGCGCCCGCCGGCGACTTCTCGAGTTCCCATTCGAAGCCGAACAGGTTCTCGAAGAAATGGTTGCTCCACTGCGCCGGCGTCTGGGTCCAGGTGACCTCCAGGCCGGAGGTGATGGTGTCGCCCGCCTTGCCGGTGCCGTAACGGTTGTGCCAGCCCAGCCCGTGCGCGTCCAGGTCGGTCGCCTCGGGCTCGGGACCGACATTGTCGGCCGGGCCGGCGCCGTGGGTCTTGCCGAAGGTGTGGCCGCCGGCGATCAGCGCCACGGTCTCCTCGTCGTCCATCGCCATGCGCGCGAAGGTGTCGCGGATGTCGAGCGCGGCCAGCAGCGGATCGGGGTTGCCGTCCGGGCCTTCCGGGTTCACGTAGATCAGGCCCATCTGCACCGCGGCCAGCGGGTTCTCCAGCCGGCGCGTGTGCACCTTGCCGTCGGCATCGTCGTCGGACACCAGCACGCCTTCGTCGGCCGGCTTCTCGACGCCTTCCGACCCGCGTGCATAGCGCTCGTCGCCGCCCAGCCACGTGGTCTCGCGGCCCCAGTACACGTCCTGGTCGGGTTCCCAGGTGTCCTCGCGGCCCGCGCCGAAGCCGAAGGTACGGAAGCCCATCGTCTCCAGCGCGACGTTGCCGGTGAGGATCATCAGGTCGGCCCAGGAGATCTTCTGGCCGTACTTCTGCTTGATCGGCCACAGCAGGCGCCGCGCCTTGTCCAGGTTGACGTTGTCCGGCCAGCTGTTGAGCGGCGCGAAGCGCTGCTGCCCGCGCCCGCCGCCGCCGCGGCCGTCCTGGACGCGATAGGTGCCGGCGCTATGCCAGGCCATGCGGATGAACAGGCCGCCGTAGTGGCCGAAGTCGGCCGGCCACCAGTCCTGCGAGTCGGTCATCAGCTTGCGCAGGTCGGCCTTGAGGGCGTGGAAATCGAGCTTGCCGAACTCGGTGGCGTAATCGAACGCCGGGGCCAGCGGGTTGGAGCGCTCGGAGTGCTGGTTGAGCAGGTCCAGGCGCAGCTGCTGGGGCCACCAGTCGCGATTGCCGGTGCCGCCGGTCGCGGCGGAATGGAACGGACACTTGGACTCGGACATGCTGGGCGTCTCCCCGGGCTGGTGTGGCGGTGAGCGGTCAAGATAGTGGGCCGCTGACACTTGAGGAAATCGAATGATGTGAAGGAGGCGATAGTCAGAACCTATCGCCATGCCTTCTGATGCATCGCGTCAATCGTGGCTCAGCACGCGCCGCCGGCCGCCTGGCCCGACGCCCAGGCCCACTGGAAGTTGTACCCGCCCAGCCAGCCGGTCACGTCCACCACCTCGCCGATGAAGAACAGGCCCGGCACGTGGCGCGACATCATGGTGGCCGAAGAGAGGCCATCGGTCGCGACGCCGCCCAGCGTCACCTCCGCCGTACGATAGCCCTCGGTGCCGCTGGCGGCGATCCGCCAGTCGGCCAGCGCGGCGGCCACCTGCTGCAGCTCCCGGGCGGTGTACTGCTTCATCGGCCGGCTCGGCAGCCAGTGCTCGCACAGGCGCTGCGCGAACCGCCGCGGCAGCACCTCGCCCAGCACGGTCCGCAGTTCGGCGGCGCCGCGTTCGCGCTGCTGCTGCGCCAGCCAGGCGGCCGCATCGCGACCGGGCAGCAGGTCGAGGCTGAGCGCCTCCCCCGGCTGCCAGTAGGACGAGATCTGCAGGATGGCCGGTCCGCTGAGCCCGCGGTGGGTGATCAGCATCTGGTTGCGGAAAGCCGCGCCCCCGCAGTGGGCCTCGACCTCGAACGACAGGCCCGACAGATCCTGCAGCCGCTCCAGCGGCTTGCCGCTGAGCGTCAGCGGCACCAGCCCGGCGCGGGTGGCGAGGACCTCGTGGCCGAACTGTCGCGCGACCTGGTAGCCGAAGCCGCTCGCGCCCATGCTCGGGATCGACAGCCCCCCGGTCGCCACGACCAGCGACTCGCACTCCACCGTCCCGAGTACGGTGCGCAGACGGAAGTGGCGCTCGCCGGCGCGTTCGATGCGTTCGACGGCGCAATGCGTCCGCACCTGTGCGTCGACGGCGGCGGCCTCGTCGAGCAGCATGCGCACGATCAGTTTCGAGGACTCGTCGCAGAACAGCTGCCCGAGTTCCTTCTCGTGCCAGGCGATGCCGTGGGCATCGACCATGGCGATGAATTCGGCCGGCGTGTAGCGCGCCAGCGCGGACTTGCAGAAATGCGGATTGGCCGAGAGATAGTTCTGCGGCGTGGTGCCGGTGTTGGTGAAGTTGCAGCGGCCGCCGCCGGACATCAGGATCTTCTTGCCGACCTTGTTGGCGTGGTCGAGCACCAGCACGCGGCGACCGCGCGCGCCGGCGGCGATCGCGCACATCAGGCCGGCGGCGCCGGCGCCGATCACCACCACATCGGCATCGGCGGGCAGCGATGCGCTCACGCCATCAGGCGCCGGACGTGACACCGGTTGCAGGCCGCTGCGGCCCGGCGCGACGCCACCACGCCAGCAATCAGCGCTTGCCGCCCAGCAGGCCGCCGCCGATCTTCAGCAGGTCGCCCAGGCCGAGCTGGCCGTCGCCGTCCTGGTCGAGCACCGCGCCGAGCAGACCGCCGCCCAGGCCTCCCTGCTGGCGCACCTGCTGCTGCTCCTGGCCGAGGATCGAGCCGAGCAACTGCGCACTCGCATCGCCCTGCGCCAGCGCACCCTCTCCCCTGTTCTGGAACAGCTGTCGCGCCAGGAACGCGAGTACGATGGGCGCCAGCATCTTCATCAGCTGGCCGGCCTTGTCGTTGCCCAGACCGGTTGCCTGTCCCAGGCCCGCTTCCGCACGCGGAAGCTGGCCGCCGAGCACGTGGCCGAGGATGCCGGACCCGTTGGTCTGGCGCGACTGCGCGCCACCGAGCACCGCGCCCAGCAGCCCGCCCAGGTCGCCAGCGCCGGAAAAGTCCTTCTGCAGCGCGCCGAACAGGGCGTCGGCGCCCTGCGGCTGGCTGGCGTTGCGTCCCAGGGCGCCAAGCAGCAGCGGCAGCGCGGCGCTGACCGCGCCGGCGGTCTGCGCCTGCCCCACCCCCAGCTGCTGCGCGATCTGCTGCAGCGGCGCGCCCTGGAGTTGCTGGAACAACTGGTCGGTCAAGGAACTGGACACGGCAGGCCTCCTGCGATCGCGCACGACGCGCGGATGGTTACTGTAGCGCCTTGAGCCGATACAGCGCTTCCAGCGCCTGCTTCGGGGTCAGCTCGTCCGGGTCGATCGAGGCCAGCGCCTCGAGCGCCGCGGAAGATGGCGAGAACAGCCCGAACTGCTGCGGCTGGTCGATGCGCGCCGCCGACATCGGCGCCGCCGCGCCCGCGTCGTGTCCACGCTGCTCGAGTTCGGCCAGGCGCGCACGGGCATCGCGGATCACGCCCTTCGGCAGGCCGGCCAGCGCGGCCACCTGCAGGCCGAAGCTGCGGTTGGCCGGGCCGTCCTTGACCGCATGCATGAACACCAGGGTCTCGTTGCCGCGGCCGTCGTGGTGTTCCACCGCGTCCAGGTGCACGTTGGCGATCCCGCTGCCCGGCGTGGCCAGCGCGGTCAGCTCGAAATAATGCGTGGCGAACAACGTGTAGCTGCGGTTGATCGCGGCCAGGTGGCGCGCGCAGGCCTCGGCCAGGGCCAGACCGTCGTAGGTGGAGGTGCCGCGGCCGATCTCGTCCATCAGCACCAGCGACTGCGCGGTGGCGTGGTGCAGGATGTAGCTGGTCTCGGCCATCTCGACCATGAAGGTCGACTGGCCCTTGGCCAGGTCGTCGCCTGCGCCGATGCGGGTGAGGATGCGGTCGATCGGGCCGATCTCCGCGCGCGAGGCGGGCACGAAGCTGCCGATGTGCGCCAGCAGCACGATCAGCGCGTTCTGCCGCATGTAGGTGCTCTTGCCGCCCATGTTCGGGCCGGTGATCACCAGCATGCGGCGGCCGTTCCCGTCCGGATCGCACTCGAGCATGAGGTCGTTGGGCTCGAAGGGCGCGTCGCGTACCGCTTCCACCACCGGATGGCGACCGCGCTCGATGCACAGGCCCGGCTCCGATCGCAGCAGCGGCCGCGACCAGTCCAGCGCCTGCGCGCGTTCGGCGAAGGCGGCCAGCACGTCGAGCTCGCTGAGCGCGGCCGCGCACTGGCGCAGCGGCTCGAGCCGCGCGCCCAGCGCGTCGAGCAGTTGTTCGTACAGCAGGCGCTCGCGCGCCAGCGCGCGTTCCCGCGCCGACAGCACCTTGTCCTCGAACGCCTTCAGTTCCTCGGTGATGTAGCGCTCGGCGTTAGTCAGCGTCTGCCGGCGGGTGTAGTGCCCCGGCGCCCTGCCCGCCTGCGCCTTGCTGACCTCGATGTAATAGCCGTGCACGCGGTTGTAGCCCACCTTGAGCGTGGCGATCCCGGTGGCGTCCTTCTCGCGCGCCTCGAGGTCGACCAGGAACTGGTCGGCGTGGGTACTGAGCCGGCGCAGCTCGTCGAGCTCGGCGTCGTACCCTTCGGCGAACACGCCGCCATCGCGCGCCAGCACCGGCGGCTGTTCGACCAGTGCCTGCGCCAGCAGCGTCGCCTCCGCATCGTGTTCGCCGAGCTGGTCGGACAGCGCGCGCAGGCGCGGCGCATCCAGCGGCGCCAGCAGTTCGCGCAGCGCGGGCAGCATCGCCAGGCCATCGCGCAGCGTCGACAGGTCGCGCGGGCGCGCCGAGCGCAGCGCGATCCGCGACAGGATGCGCTCCAGGTCGCCCAGCGCGCGGAAGCGCTCGCGCAGCGCGTCCTCGCAGCGATGGTGGATGAGGGTGGCGACGGCATCGTGGCGCAGGCGCACGGTGTCCTGCTCGCGCAACGGCCGGTGCAGCCAGCGCCGCAGCAGGCGACCGCCCATCGGCGACACCGTGCTGTCGAGCACGCCGAGCAGGGTGTGGCGGGTGTCGCCGTCGACGCGCGTGTCCAGTTCGAGGTGGCGGCGCGTGGCGGCGTTCATCGCGATCGCGCCATCGCCGCTCTCCACCGCGATCGAGGTCAGGTGCGGCAGGCGCTGCTTCTGGGTCTCCTCCACGTAGCCCAGCAGCGCGCCGGCCGCGGCGATCGCCAGCGGCCGATCCTCGATGCCGAAGCCGGTGAGATCGTGCAGGCCGAAGAAGCGCAGCAGCTGGCGACGCCCGCTCTCGGCATCGAACAGCCACGGCGGACGCCGACGCAGGCCGCTGCGCTCGTGCAGCGAGGCCGGCCAGCCGTCCTCGTCGGGCAACAGCAGTTCGGCCGGATCCAGCCGCGCGAGTTCGGCTTCAAGCTGGTCCTGGTTGGCCACCTCGTTGACCAGGAACCGGCCCGCCGACAGGTCCGCCCAGGCCAGCCCGTAGCCCGACTTGCCGCGTACCAGCGCCAGCAGCAGGGTGTCGCGTCGCTCGTTGAGCAGAGCCTCGTCGGTGACCGTGCCCGGGGTGACGATGCGCACCACCTTGCGCTCGACCAGACCCTTGCTGGCGGCCGGATCGCCGATCTGCTCGCAGATCGCCACCGATTCGCCCAGCGCCACCAGCCGTGCCAGGTAGCCTTCCGCGGAATGATGCGGCACGCCGGCCATCGGAATCGGCTGCCCGCCCGAGCTGCCGCGCTGGGTCAGGGTGATGTCCAGAAGACGCGCGGCCTTGCGTGCGTCGTCGTGGAACAGTTCGTAGAAATCCCCCATCCGGAAGAACAGCAGCACGTCCGGATGCTCCGCCTTGGCGGCGAAGTACTGTTTCATGAGCGGGGTGTGTTCGGGGGACTTGTCCAGCGTCATTCGATCCGGGGCGGGACGCGCGACGGCGCGTCGGCCCGGGATTGTAGCCGCCCGGGCGACGCGCTCCATCCCCGGCACCGCCCGGGGCGCGGGCGTTCCCGCGCAGCGCACGTGCCCGGGTCCACCGGCCTGCGCGGTGCGGGCACAGGCCCCAGGTCGCTGGCGCGCATGTGGCCTCGCGTGCATCTTCAACCTGCGCCGCAGCTGGGCGCCTGTGGACCGGTGAATGGGCCGGCCATTAGGGCGGCCGCGTGGCGACCGGTGCGCCGCGCTGCAGCGTGCATCCCCCTGCCGCCCATTGCGGTTCGGCGTGCGCGCAAGGGTTTCGTCATCGCCCGCTTTCGCGTGCGCGGGTGTCCGGCCTGCGGCAGTGCACAACCCGAGACGGCCAACAGCCGCTTCCACCGGCCCTGAGCCGCTGGGAACAGGCCCCTGCGATGGCCCGCCATACGGAATGGGATGGGCTGCTTCCCAAATTCGCCAGTTATGTTAGGTTTTTGTTCGCTCCAGGCTTTTCCGGGCACCGGCCGGTCCCCCACGCAGGCCGGTCGCCCGAGGTCCGCCCCGCGGCTACGGGCGGACGCGCATCGTTGTCGCAGCACCCGCTTCGCGTCACCGCATCGCCATTCATCACTTTGGGGGAGTCTCATGGCACCAGGCCGTCCGCAGCGCAGCACACTCGCCATCGCACTTTTCACAGCGATCGTTTCCATGGCCGCCCCGGCGGTCGCCCAGGAACCTGCGCCGACGGAGGAGACCAGGACCCTGGCGACCCTCACCGTCACCGCGCAGAAGCGCGAGGAAGCGCTGCAGGATGTGCCGATCTCGGTCACCGCGCTGGACGAACAGTTGCTGCAGGACTCCAGCGTCCGCGACATCAAGGACATGCAGATCCTCGTGCCCGGCCTGACCGTCACCAGTACCCAGAACGAGGCGATCACCACCGCCCGCATCCGCGGCATCGGCACGGTCGGCGACAACGTCGGCCTGGAGTCCTCGGTCGGCGTGGTGATCGACGGCGTCTACCGGCCGCGCAACAGCGTCGGCTTCGGCGATCTCGGCCAGCTGGAGCGCATCGAGGTGCTCAAGGGTCCGCAGGGCACCGTGTTCGGCAAGAACACGTCGGCCGGCGTGATCAACGTGGTCACCCGCCGACCCAGCTACACGCAGAGTGCCGAGGCCGAGATCACCGCCGGCAACTACGGCGCGGTGGGCGTGGCGGGCAGCTACAACGACAGCTTCAGCGACCAGGCCGCCTTCAGCATCTACGCCGCCAAGCGCAAGCGCGACGGCTGGATGGATGTGGAGCGTGGCAACGGCCCGCGTGTCGAGGACGAGGACTACGACCAGAACTTCCACACCGTACGCGGCAAGCTGCTGTTCGAACCGTCCGAGAACCTGGAAATCCTGCTCTCGGGCGACTTCACCAGCCGCGAGGAGAACTGCTGCACCGCCGTGCAGACCACGGTCGGCGGCACCGCCCCGATCCTCAACGCGCTGGCCGGCGGCCAGGCCGTGGCGGCACCGGGCGACGACCCGTTCGACCGGGTCGCCTACAGCAACCGCCCCACCACCCAGGACATCAAGGAAAGCGGCGTCTCGGCCGAGGTCAACTGGGATATTGGCGGCCTGGGCGGCGCCACCCTCACCTCGATCACCGCTTCGCGCGAGTGGGAGGCGATCAACGGCCTCGATTACGACTTCAGTACCGCGGACCTCCTGTACCGCAACCCGACGGAAGACGAGTCGTATACCGGCTTCGAGACCTTCAGCCAGGAGCTGCGCCTGACCGGCTCGACCGAGCGCGTGGACTGGATGGTCGGCATGTTCTATTCCGACGAGGACCTGACGCGCAACGAGAGCTACCGCGTCGGCCCGCACTATGAGCCCTACGTCTCGACGCTGGTCTACACGCTGGTGGGACAGGGCCTGGCCGCGGCCGGCATCCCGCTCGACAACCCGATGAACATCCCGCCGGCCGCGTTCCTGTCGCAGGTGGGCGGCACGCCCTACGGCACCGGATTCACCGGCCTCGGCGCGCTCGACCGCTACCAGCAGAACGCCAAGAGCCTGGCGCTGTTCACCAACAACACCTGGCGCGCCACCGATGCGCTCGACATCACCCTCGGCCTTCGCTACACGCGTGAGGACAAGGAGCTGACCTCCGATTACAGCAATCCGAACGGCAGCCTGGCCTGTACCGGTGCGCTCACCGACCAGAATCCGCTCCACCCGGCGCGCTATGCCCGGCTGCGCGCGGCGCTCAGCTCGCGCAGCAGCGCATTCGCCGGCCTACCCACGGCGGTGCAGAACGCGATCATGGCCGGGACGCCCGGCAACCCGGGCGTCGGCGCCCAGATCGCCGGCTACATGTGCCTGCCCTGGGCCAACGCGTTGCACAACGCGCCCGGCCGCGACACCTTCCAGGAAAGCGAGGAGAAGGAGTGGTCGGGCACGCTGAAGGCGGCCTACCGCTGGAACGACAGCGTCATGACCTACCTGTCGGCGGCGCGCGGCTACAAGGGCGGCGGCTTCAACCTCGACCGGGTGCAGTCGGCCGACGGCGATTCGGCCAGCGGCGCGGGCATCACGCCGGTGCTGGACACCTCCTTCGACGGCGAGTTCGTCGACAGCTACGAACTGGGCGCCAAGACCACCTGGATGGACGGCTCGCTGCTGCTCAACGCCACCGTCTTCCACCAGGAATACGAGGACTTCCAGCTCAACAGCTTCCTGGGCACCAGCTTCGTGGTGCGCTCGATCCCGAAGGTGACCTCCAAGGGCCTGGATGCGGAGATGCTGTGGCAGCCTCAGGCGGTGCCCGGCCTGATGCTGCAGGGTGGCCTGATGTACGCCGATACCGAGTTCGGCGACGACATCCCGGGCGTCGACTTCCAGCAGCGTACGCCGCTCAGCGCATCGGGCGCGCTGTACAAGCTGCCCGGCGCGACGATGCCATTCGCACCCGAGTGGTCGGGTTCGATGGCGGTGACCTACGAGTGGGATTTCAGCAACGCAATGGTCGGCCGCTTCAACATCGGCGCGAAGTACATGGGCGACTACAACACTGGTTCGGACCTGGACGTCGAGAAGCACCAGTCGTCCTACACCGTGGTCAACGCCCGGTTCGGCATCGGTGCCGAAGACAGCCGCTGGATGGTGGAGCTGTGGGGCACCAACATCACCGACACCGAGTATCTGCAGGTCGGATTCGATGCGCCGCTGCAGGGGCTGTTCCCGGATCCGGGCAACCCGCTCAACACCTTCAACGCCTTCCCCGCCGCACCGCGGATGTACGGCGTGACGCTCCGCGTTCGTTACTGAGCCGGCCGCCGGTCGGAAAGCCCGCGCATCGCAGGATGCGCGGGCTTTTTTTCTGGCCCTTCGTGACAGCTCGATCAGGCTGCCCACAGACCGGAGAAGCGCCCCTCCTGGACGGTGGCGCCGGCGCGGGCCGGACGCGAATTGTCAGCTCGCGTCGATGTCGCCCAGCGCGCGGATCAGGCGGCGCGCCCGCTTGTCGGGCCGCGTCTCGGGGGCGCGATAGCCGGTCCGCTCGGCCCGGGCGAGTTCGCGGGCGGCTTCGCGCGCCGTCCGCGACGCTTCCGTCTCCGCGTACAGCGCCTGCGCCCGCGTCGCCGGCCCGCGCATGTCCGACAGCCGACGGACCTCGATCACGAAGGTCTCGCCGCTGCGCTCGATGCGCATCGCATCGCCCGGCCGCACGGCGCGCGAGGGCTTGGCGCGCTGGCCGCCGACCTCCACCTTGCCGGTTTCGACCGCCTGCTTGGCCAGCGCGCGCGTGCGGTAGAACCGCGCGGCCCAGAGCCACACATCGAGCCGCACGGCATGCATCGCGGATGCTGCTTCTGTCATGGAGATCGATCCTGGGGCCGGGGACGTGCCGGTGGCGTCGACATCGGGGCCCCGTGGCGGCCGGCTCCGGTCTTCGGCTGGCGCCAATGCGCACCCGCCGGCAAAGGCTGGCCAACGCCCGGGGGCCCGCAACACGGGCCTGAAACGCGAACGGCCGCCCTGCGGCGGCCGTTGCGGTGACCCGGAGGCCCTGCCTTACTCGGCAGCGGCAGCCGCGGCCGCAGCCTTGGCCTTGGCGTGCGCGGACAGGTCTTCCTTGATGCGCGCCTTCTTGCCTTCCAGGCCACGCAGGTAGTACAGCTTGCCGGCGCGGACCTTGCCGCGGCGCTTCACCTCGACCGAGTCGATGGTGGCGCTGTGGGTCTGGAACACGCGCTCCACGCCGTAGCCGTGCGAGATCTTGCGCACGGTGAACGAGGAGTTGAGGCCGGCGTTCTTCTTGCCGATGACCACGCCTTCGTAGGCCTGGACGCGCTCGCGGTTGCCTTCCTTCACCTTCACGTTGACGACGACGGTGTCGCCGGGGCCGAAGTCGGGCAGCTGGCGCTGCACCTGTTCGGTTTCGAACTGCTGCAGCAGGGTGTTCAGGGACGGCTTGGTGGTCATGGCGGGATCTCGGTGGAGCCTGTTGGAGTCGTTGTAGGCGCGGTGCACGTGGACGCGCGCTCTTGGCTGGCTGCCCGCTCTGGCGGGTCAGCCGCGCATTATAGCCGCATCAGCCGGCCCAGGCCAGCACCCGGTCAGTCGGGCGGCTGGCTGTCCAGCCAGCGGCGTTCGGCGGCATCCAGCCCGGCGGCCTCCAGCAGGTCCGGGCGGCGGGCGCGGGTGCGCAGCAGCGATTGGCGCCGGCGCCAGCGCGCGATTTCGGCATGGTTGCCCGACAGCAGCACCTCCGGCACGGTGCCCAGCGCGTGCTCGACCGGACGGGTGTAGTGCGGACAGTCCAGCAACCCGTCGGCCTCGAAACTGTCCTGGGCGGCGGATCCGGCGTCGTTCAGCGCGCCGTCCTGCAGCCGGGCCACCGCGTCGATGACCACGGCCGCGGCCAGTTCGCCGCCGGACAGGACGTAGTCGCCGATCGACAGTTCCTCGTCGACCTCCGCCGCCACCAGCCGCTCGTCCACGCCCTCGTAGCGCCCGCACAGCAGCATCAGGCGCTCGCGGCCGGCCAGCTCGCGCACCAGCGCCTGGGTCAGCTGGCGGCCCTGCGGGCTGAGGTAGATCAGCCGCGCCGGCGCCGGATCGGCCGCGCGCGCGGCGCGGATCGCGGCGCGCAGCGGATCGATCAGCATCACCATGCCCGGCCCGCCGCCGAAGGGGCGGTCATCGACCCGGCGGTAGTTGCCCTCGGCATAGCCGCGCGGATTCCAGCCGTGGATCGACACCAGGCCTCGCTCCTGCGCCCGGCCGACCACACCGAACCCCGCGCATTGCGCGACGAATTCGGGGAACAGGCTGATCAGGTCGATGCGCATAGGGGCCGGGATTCGGGATTCGGGATTCGGGATTCGGGATTCGGGATTCGGGATTCGGGATTCGGGA